>CAVSGC010000001.1:0-30726 GCA_963727395.1 uncultured Thermoleophilaceae bacterium
CCTGCTGCTGGGAGCCCAACGGCGAGTTCCCCGACCACGAGCCCAACCCGCTGCTGGAGGAGAACCGCCGGCTCATAATCGAGAGCGTGCGCTCGGAGGGCGCCGACCTGGGCATCGCCTGGGACGGCGACGCCGACCGCTGCTTCTTCATCGACGACACCGGCCGTTCGTGGACGGCGACTTCCTCTCCGCGCTGCTGGCGGAGTCGATCCTGGCCAAGGAGCCCGGCGCCACGATCCTCTACGACGTGCGCGCCTCGCGCGCGGTGCGCGACCGGTGGAGGCCGCCGGCGGCACCGCGCTGGTCAATCGCGTGGGCCACGCCTTCTTCAAGGCGCGCATGCGTGAGAACGGCGCGGCCTTCGGCGGGGAGGTGTCGGGCCACTACTACTTCCGCGACTTCTACTGCGCCGACTCGGGCACGATGCCCGCGCTGCTGATCCTCGAGCTGCTGTCGCAGAAGGGCCAGCTCTCAGCAACTGCTGGCGCCGCTGCACGAGCGCTACTTCATCTCGGGCGAGATCAACTCGGAGGTGCGGGACCCGGAGGCCAAGATGAAGGAGATCGAGGAGCGCTACTCGGACGGCCGAGATACGAGAGCTCGACGGCGTGTCGGTGGACTACGACGACTGGCACTTCAACGTGCGGGCATCCAACACCGAGCCGCTGCTGCGCCTCAAACTCGAGTCGCTGCGTCTCGCGCGAGCACATGGAGCGGAAGCGCGACGAGGTGCTCGGCGCTGATCCGCTCGTGAGCGACGAGCGGGCGGCGCAGGCCGGCGATTCACCGGATCGCCGTCCCACGCCGTTCGCGGTCGGGCGCGTGAACGTCTACCTGATCGAGGACGAGCCGCTGACGCTCGTCGACGCCGGCCCTAACTCCGGCACCTCCTTCGACGAGCTGCAGCCGGGCTGGCGGCGCTCGGGCACGCGCTCGAGGACATCGAGCTGGTGATCCTCACCCACCAGCACATCGACCACCTCGGGCTGGTGGGCTCGTGGCGTCGCACTCGGGCGCCGAGGTGGCCGCCATCGACGCGGCCGTGCCGTTCGTGGAGAGCTTCTCCGACGAGGCCCAGGCCGATGACGACTTCGCTCGCGACGTGATGCTCCGCCACGGGATCTCCGAGGACGTGGTGGGCGCGCTGCAGTCGGTGTCGCGGGCATTCCGGGCCTGGGGCGCGCGCGGCCGACGTGACGCGGGTGCTTCACGACGGTGAGACGATCGAGCTGCGCGACCGCACGCTCGCAGGTGTTCCACCGGCCCGGACACAGCCCCACCGACACGATGTTCCTCGACGCCGAGCGCGGATGCTGATCGCCGCCGACCACCTGCTCGGCCACATCTCCTCGAACCCTCTGATCACCCGTCCCCGCGACGGCTCCACCGGCCGCCCGAGGCGCTGGTGACCTACCTCGAGTCGCTGGCGCGAAGACGCGCGAGATGGACGTGGAACTGGTGCTGCCCGGCCACGGCGACCCGATCACCGATCACCGCTCACTGATCGACGAGCGCTTCGCACTGCACCGCCGGCGCGCTGAGAAGATGCACGGGCTGATCGCCGACCGGCCGCGCACCGCCTACGAGCTCGCGCAGGCGCTGTGGGGCAACATCGCAGTCACCCAGGCCTACCTCACGCGTCAGCGAGGTGCTCGGGCATACCGACATCCTGCTGGACGAAGGGCGTGTCGAGGAGATCGAGGACGACGGCGTGGCGCGCTTCAGCGCCCTCTAGCGCGCGCGCCGCAGCCGCTGTACAGCGACCGGCTCTCCAGCACCAGGCGCCCGAGGGCAAGCAGCGCGGAGCCGTAGTAGGTGGACCAGCGGGAGTCGTGGCCGGCCGCGCGGTCGAGCAGCCTTCCGGCCGCCCCCCTCTCCCCCGCCGACGTCGCGGCCGCCGCGCCGGCCACCATCGCCCCGGGGTGAGTTCCCTGCGCGAGGCGCTTGCCGTCCAGGCTGTACTCGGGCCCGATTCCGCCTCCGGCCTGGCCGTGCAGGAAGTCCCACGGTCTGGTGGCGAGATTGCGCTCCCGGGCCGAGCACGCCCAGGCCCATCTCAGCGGCACTCGCACTGCGTCGTAGCCGAACCGCGCGCTTCGCGACCGGCTGCCGGGCGCGGCCGCGGGGCGCGACTGCCCGGGCGGGCCCGGACGCGCCCAGTCGGGCGGCAGGCCGGGCGAGTTGCGGGTGAGCTCGCGCAGTGAGCGCGAAGGAGCTGCGGCGCACCTCGCGCCAGCGGCGATCGCCCGAGGCCCGGCCGAGCACCGCGAAGGCCGCGCGGGGAGAAGTAGCTGGGGTTGATCCACGGCGTCCCGGCGCGGGCCCACGGCCCCGCCACGAGCACCCGTCGGCCGTTCCTTCAGGACGGTCTCCTTCGCCAGGATGGCCGACGCCATCTCCAGGCCCTCCCGCCGCAGTCCCCGCCGGCCGAAGCGCCGGCCCGCAAGGATGAGCGCGTGGGCGGCATCGAGGTCGGCGTCCGTGGCGGGCTGCGGGTCGGCCACGCGGCCGTCGCGCCAGTGGAACGCGAGCAGGCCGTCGTCGCGCTGGAGGTTGTCGCGGGCCCAGGCCCATACGCGCTCGAAGCGCTTGCGGTCGCGCGTGGCAGCAGCCATCAGCATCGCGTAGGCCTGGCCCTCGCTCACCGTGTCGCCGCCCTGATCGCGGCGCACCACGCGTCCGTCGCCGGCCACGTAGCGGTCGAAGAAGCTGTTCACCGCCGCGGGTGCATCCGGCGCCGCCCCGGACGGGCCGTCCTGTCCGGTGTCCGCCATCGCCAGCACGGCTGCCGCCGCCACGGCAGCGACGGCCACGGCAGCGCTCACGGCGGGAAGCATCCGGCCGGAATCGCTCATGCCGCCTGGCGTTCGCCCTCGGGTGCCGCGACGGGCGCGAGCCGTGGCGCGGCGGCGGGCGCCGCCCGCCGATTGCCGCGCAGCGCTGCCCAGGCGCCAGCCACGAGCACGCTGATGTGCAATGCGGCAAAGGCCACGTTGTTCAGCGTGCTCGGCGACCGGTCATGCACCAGCCCGTAGGCCGCCACGCCCAGCAGCACCGCAACGAGCGCCAGCGTCGGCAGCACCGCTCGCGGCTGGCGCCCGGCATCGCCCTGCTTGGGCGTGACCACGAAGCCCCCACCCCGGCTCAGCAGCGTCCTCAGCGTGGCCTGCACGTGGATCCAGAAGCTCGACGCGGCCAGCGCGAATGCAGCGAAGGTGTAGACCCGCCGCCCGCCACCGCCACGGCGCCCAGGGCCACCGCGAAGTAGGGCACGAAATGCAGCAGGAACTGGTCCGCCGAGGCCGAGGCGATCGGCTGCGCCCCGGTGAGGATCCGCACCACCGGGAAGGTCATGTAGACCAGCAGCGTCCAACCCGAGAGGAAGTACATCGACGACAGCAGATACTGCACGCGGATCTTCAGCGGCAGCCGCGCACGGCGCACCGATCGGACCGCCGACAGGCAGCCCCGGGCCCAGCGCTGCTGCTGGCTGACATAGGACGCCATGTCCTCCGGGCCGAGGCCGCTGGCGAGCACCTCTGGCACGTAAACGCTCCGCCAACCGCGCTCGTGCAGCGCCACCGACAGCTCGAAGTCCTCGGTGACCGAATGGGTGGGAAAGCCGCCCGCCTGCTCCAGCGCGCTGCGGCGGAAGAGCACGTTGGTGCCGCAGCAGAAGATCGAGCCCATGCTGCCCTTGCCGCGCGCGATGCGCCGAAGAACAGTGCCTGCTGGGCCCACGAAGCGCGCTGGACCGGCCCGTCGTCGTGGTTGGCGTAGTACTGCGGCGTCTGCACGAAGGCCACCCGCTCGTCCTGCATGTGGCCCAGCGTCTCGTCGCAGGAAGCGCGGGCTGGGCACGTGGTCGCAGTCGAGCACCAGCCACGAACTCGCCGGTGGTCTTGGGCAGCGCGGCGTTGATGTTGCCGGCCTTCGCCCCCTCGCTGCCCTGACGGCAGTGGTATTCGGCGCCCACCCGCTCGGCGAGTGCCTCCATCGCGTCGTCGCCGCCGTCGTCGAGCAGGTGCACCCGCACGCGCGCGTGGCTCATCGACTTCGCGAGCACCAGCGTGGGCTCCACGACTTCCACCGGCTCGCCGTAGACCGGCACCAGCACGTCCACCTCGGGCGCTCGGCCCAGGGGAGCGACTGGGCGGGGCGGCCGGTCGCTGGCCGCCGTCCACCAGAAGCCCAGCGCCTGCGCCAGGTTGAACATCTCGGCGGCCACCAGCAGCGCGAACAGCACGGGGTGACCCATCCGCTCGGGCTGCAGCAGCCAGCCGAAGTACCAGGCGGCGAGGGGCAGGCCGAGAAGCAGCAGGGTGCGCACGGCAAGGCGCCTGGGGCCCGACGGCGGACCGGCGTCCCAGGTGGGCTCCAGCAGGCGGAGATCGGGGCGCTGGGCGCTCACCGGCCGAACTCCCACACCCGCACCTGGGACTTCTCGAAGCGATCCGTCAGCTCGGCCCGGCGATTCAGGCGCCTGGCGGCCTTCTTCGCCGAGTCCTCATGCTGGGGCTTGTCGAGGAAGCTGCCGAGCACGTACACGTGCTGGCCCTGACGCAGCCTGGGCAGCCGTTCGGTGTCCAGCGGCCTGGCGTCGATGTCCGGCTCGTAGTACTCGATCACGTTGTTCAAAAACGGCGGCTCGTAGAGCACGATGTCGCGCTCCCCAGACCGGCTGGTCACCTCGCCGAGGGCGCCCTCGAAGTCATAGAAGCGCGGGTTGGTCCCGTTGAGCTGCTGGTCGGCGAGGCCCCCGAGCATCGTGATCGTGGCCAGCCCGGCCACCACCACCGGCGCCACCCGCCCCCGCGGCCAGGTGGCGATCGCGCGCCCGGCCAGCAGCACAAGGAACGGCACGCAGGGCAGTGCGTAGCGCAGCTCGAACAGAAACGGCTTCTGTGTGGCCAGCAGCGTGAGCAGGATCAGAGGCAGGAAGGCAGCCACCGCCACGCGCCGCGTGGGGGCCGAGCCGCCGCGGCCGAGCATCAGCAGCACCACCAGCATCCCGAGCGGCCAGAGGGCGCCCAGCCGGGCCATGGTGGCGCCCGAGTGGTAGCCCCAGATGGCCCACACGGCGTTCGTGATTGCCGAGTAGGGCGAGATCTCGTTGCCGGTCTCGGCCACGTCACCACCCGCCTGCGCGGGCTGGTCGAAGCCGCGGCCGGCGGCCTCGTTGGTGGCGAACTGGTCGAGCGCGAAGGGCGCGAGCGGGAGCAGCAGAACCGCCAGCAGCGCCGTGGCGCCGGCCACGGCCAGCAGCGGCCGCCAGCGGTTCCCGGATTCGCGCCGCTGTCTGATCACTCCCGGGATGAGCGCCAGGTGCAGCGCCACCAGCAGGAACACGCCGAAGTACTGGGTGTAGACCACCGCGGCCGCCGACAGCACATACGCCAGCCAGGCCAGCGGGTGTCCCGTGCGCAGCGCGCGCTGCTGCGCCCAGGCCGCGAGCACCCCGAACAGCAGCAGCAGCGAGTACATGCGGGCCTCCTGCGAGTACCACACGAGGATCGGGGCGACGGTGGCCAGGGTGGCCACGATCAGCCCCGTGCGGCGGTCCCAGGCCTCGCGGGCCGCGCCGTACAGCGCGGGCACGAGCAGCACGCCCGCTGCGATCGACGGCGCGCGCAGCGCGTACTCGCCGTCGCCGAACGCGTGCACCGTGAGCCAGGTGATCACGTGGTGAAGCGGCGGGTGCACGTCCGTCGTGCGGATGTCGTCGAGCATCGCCCCGAGGGTGGGCAGCGAGGCCTGGTACCACGTGGTGGCCTCGTCGAGCCACAGGCCGCGGGTGACCAGCAGGCGCAGGCCGAGCGCCACGAGGGAGAGCAGGACCAGCGCCGGCCCGTCCGAGTGCCAGAACGCGCGCCATGCGCCCCGCACACGTACGCGGCTGGCGGGAAGCCTGAGCACGGCGGCACCGCCCAGGGCGGCCGAGAGCACCGCGGTGGAGGCCAGGGTGGCGGTGGCCACCCCGGCGGCGTCGCGGCCGATGCCGAGCACCAGCGCCACGTGCAGCACCGCGGTGGCTCCCAGGATCCAGAGCGTGGTGCGGGTGGCGCCCGTGGCGGAGGCGTGCGCGGCCAGGACACGCGCGACTCCCAGCAGCGCCATTGCGATCAGGTACGGCACCGCCAGCCCGGCCACCGGCGCGTAGCGATCGCCGAAGACGGCCGACACGAAGGCCTCGGGCGAGAGCGCCACCACGAGCGCGGCCCCGCCCCCGAGGGCGAGGGCCGCCCCGAGCGCTGCCGCGAGCGCGTGCGGCGCGCCGGCCGCAGCCCGGGGCAGCAGCACCAGCGGCACCGTGGTGGTGGCGAAGGCGGCGATCCCGCCGAGCGTGGACAGGACGGCGAAGCGCCCCGCCTCGTCGGGCGACAGCGCGGCGTTGGCCAGCAGCACGTCCTGGTTCTGCACCAGCGCGAGCAGCAGGAACACGAGCACCACCTGCCAGGCCCGGCCCACGCCGCGGGAGTCCTCCACGGGCATCCCGGCAACGTGCGGACCGTCGCCGTCGGCCGCCACCGCGAGAGCGGCGTAACCGGCGAGCACCACGCCCGCGGCGGCGCCCGCAACGCCGAAGGACACCATCATCGCCACCCCGGCGGTGAGGCGCACGGCGGGTTCAACGGCAAGGCTGGCCACGAGCCGGCCGTGCCCGTGCCCGTAGTGGCGCCCGCGCTCGAGGGCCAGCAGCCCCGCGGCGGGCGCCGCGGCGGCCAGGCACACGACCAGTGCGGTCGAGAGCTGCAGCGTTCCGGCGAGCGGCAGGCCCACCAGGAGTACCAGGCCGCCCACCGCGGCGCCCGCCGCAAGCACGCGGCGCCGGATCCGGCCGGCGAGACCGGGGTGCAGCGCGCTCCCGGCGCTGAGGCTCGTGGCCGGCAGGTGGAGAACGAGATACAGCGCCATCAGGGCGGCCAGCTGGGCGAAGGCGCGCGGCTCCAGCACGCGAGCCGCCACCAGGGCGAAGGCCAGGTTGCCGAAGCCGGAGAGGGCCTGGCCGGCGGCCACGGGGCCCTGGTCTCGAACGGCCGTGCGCAGCGCGCCCACGCGGTCGCGGCGGCGCGTGACCGCAGGTGCTGTGATCGTGGCGCCGCTCATGCCGCGGGCCGGAGCGGGAGCCCTTCGATCTCGTCCCCCGAGGCGCCAGGGTCGCCGGCGTTGAGGAGCACGCGCAGGAGGCTCATGCTCTCCTCCGCTGCCGCGATCTGCGAGGCCACGGCGGCGCACGACGGCCCAGGCCGCTGGACCTGGTGCCGCACGGCCCTGGCCAGCGCCGCGGACGATTCGCTCACACTCACCGACACCTGCCCGAGCCTGCGGGCCATGCCCGCGAGCTTGGGCTCGTGCGCGAGTGCCACGAAGGGGGTGCCGGCCGCACCCGCTGCAACGAGGGCGTGGAAGCGCAGGCCCACCACCAGCGAGGCTGAGGCGAACGTGTCACGGGCCTGGGCAATGTCACGTGGGGGATCGAGGATCTCCAGCGGAGCCCGCAGGCGGGCGTTCACCGCATGGGCCAGTTCGAGGTCGTCGAGGCCGTCGCTCAGCACCTGCCACGGCTGCAGCCGGACGTCGTGCCCGTCTCGCACGAGCGGGCCCAGCGCGGCGGCCAGGCGGTCGGGCAGCTCGGGGCCGCCGGCCAGGAAGCTGAGAGCCACCACGATGGGGCCGGACTCGCGCGAGCGGGCGGGCGCCGGCGGGCTGAGCAGCGTCCAGCTGGCGTCCGCCCCGATGCGGAACGGTGTGGGTGCCCCCGCCGCGGCCAGAACGTCGGCGGACTCCTCGTCGCGAAGCACGAGCAGGTCGGTCTGATGCACGAGCGTGCGCGCCAGCCGGCGCGACATCGCGCTCTCGAGCACGCCCGCCCCAACGCCCACCATCGCGCGCGGCTTGCCCAGGGCGCGAGCGGCGCTCGTGAGCGCCACTGCCTTGGTAAGCAGCGACAGCGGCCGGCGACCGCAGCCGCGGTGAAGCGTCTTGAACACGGTTCCGCCGGCCACCACCACGGCGTCGCTCGAGCGCAGCGCGGCGGCCACCGCGGCCGGGGAGCCGCCGTCCACCGTGAGGCGATCGGCGCCTCGGGCCGGCCGGTCCGGCGCGCTGGTGGCCACCACGGTGCGCCAGCCCGGAAGCGCGGCCGTGAAGGCCTCGCCGAGGGCGTCGTCGCCGGGGTTACGCTGCCCGAAGGCGCCTACCAGAAGAGCGGTCGGCATCGGACACCTCCCCGTACACGTCGAGGTGGCGGCGGGCAACGGCGCCCCAGGAGCGCTCGGCGGCCAGCTCGCGGCCGCGCTCGCGAAGCGCCTCCAGGCGCTGCGGCTGCTCGGCGAGCGAGCGCAGCCTTCCGGCCAGGGCGTGCGGCTCGCTCGAGACGACCATCTCGCCGCGCGCGCCCATCGTGCCGGCCAGCTGCTCGGAGAGCATTGGCGGCGTGCCATAGGCCAGGGCGAGGGCGAGCGCGCCGCTGGCCGCGAACGGCTGCGGGTAGAGGAACAGCGCCACGTCGGCGGCCGAGAACCAGGTGGACACCTGCTCCTCGGGCACGTGCCCGGTGAACCGGGCGGCGCCCGGAAAGCGTGACTGCAACTCGTGGGCGTAGCTCTCCCCGAGGCGGGGGTGATCGCCGCCTGCCACCACGAGGTCCACGGCCTCCCCCGCGATGCCCGAGGCCTCCAGAGCGGTCTCCAGGCCCTTGTAGGGGGCCACGAAGCCGAAGCAGAGAGCGGTGAAGGAACCGTTGAGGCCGAGCTCGGCCCGCGCACCCGCCCGGTCCGCCGGAGTGGCCGTCTCGAGGCCGTGGGGGATCACGGCCGCTCCCGGCGTTTGCTGTGCGAATGCGGGCTCATGCACGATCACGCGGGCGGCGCGGCGAGTGATCGTCCGCTGCACCGCCCCGAGGGCGCGGCGGGCCACGCCGGCCGGCACGTTCACGCGATGCAGACGGGTGAAGCCGCCGTCGATCGTGGCCGGATCGACCACGTGGTGCATCGTGACCACCGGGCCCATGCCCTCCCGTCGCAGCGACTCGAGCGCGGGAAGCAGCCCGGGCACCGACTCGGGGCCTCCATAGAGGAACACCTCGTGCTGGAGGTGGCAGACCCCGGCGCCCGTCTCGCGGGCCGCGCGCGCGGCGGCGGGGAGGGCGCCCACGCCGCGGCCGAAGCGGCGCTCCACGCGGATCGGGCCGTCCTCGGTGAGGTGGGGCTCGCCGCGCTGCTCCGGCGCGATCACGGTCACACGCGCGCCCGCATCCGCCAGCGAGTGCGCGAGGTTGCTGGCGTAGGACGCCACGCCGCTGTGGCCTGCGTGGCGCGTGCCGCGGGGCGGGTAGGGAGATATCAGGGCCACGTCGGGCGAGCCGCCCTCGGAGCGCGCCACTGCGCGCAGCGGGCGCCGCCCCCGCGGAGTCTCCGCGCCCTGGCGCAACGTGGCCGGATTGGCGGGCCTGTCAACCGGCAGCACGCGGTGGTGCAGCCACAGCCGCATGGCGGAGGCGGCCATCCGCTTGGCGTCCTGGAGGGCGCTCACGCGCGAGCCCTCCTGGTCGATCCAGACGGTGGGCACCTCGAGGATGTCGTAGCCCAGGCGCCGGGCGGTGATCAGCAGATCGACATCGAAGAGGAAGTCGCGGGAGGACAGCAGCGGCAGCGCGGCCTCCACCACGTCGCGGTGGAAGACCTTGGCGCCGCACTGGGTGTCGGAGAAGGGCAGCCGGAACAGGCGCTGCACCCCGAAGGCGAAGCCGGCGCTGGACACCTCGCGCGAGAGCGGACGGGCGGCGGGAAGCACCGCCGCCGGGTGGCGGCGCGAGGCGATCGCCCCGTCGGCCTCCTCGGCGGCCTCGGCCAGGCGGGCGATCTCTCGCGGCGGCGTGGCGCAGTCGGCGTCCACGAACCCCACCAGCTCGGCATCGCAATGGCGGAATGCCTCCATCAGCACGCCCCCCTTGCCGAGCTTGGGGAACTCCAGCAGCCGGATGCGCGGATCCTCCAGGTGGGGGCGAACCGCGTCAGCGGTGCCGTCCGTGCAGCGGTCGAGCGCCACCGTCACGCGCGTGTCCGGGCCGATCTGGGCCCGGTAGGCACGCAGCGTGCGATCAATTCTGTGCTCCTCATTGTGGGCCGGAACGACGAGGTCTAGGCGCATGGGGACTTCCGGGTCGGGGACTCGGGGTACGGATGCGTCGAAACGGGGACATCCGACGCCGCTTCGCATCGATGCCTGTCTGAAACAAGACCTGCTGTGGACGTAGCCGCGCTGCGAGGGTGCGCTCAGTCAGAAGCCGAACGGCCGTCCTAGTGCTTGCAACTGCACCCTAGCGGCAGAGTTGCGATCCGTGCGGACGCATTCCCGATCTGTGAAGAGCCTCACGGTTGCGCACACCGTAGATCGCCCATTGACATGCGCGAATCGACCGACGGCAAGAAATTTGGCGCGTGGCCCTCGCCCACCGGTCGAATGGCCGTAACCCGGTTCGAGGTCCGGGGTGCACTCCTGCATGGCCGCCACCCGTACCCCGCTGGAGCGGGCCGAGCAGCTCGCGGAGCGCATGCTCCCGGACCGCACCCCCAAGAAGCGGATGCTGGTGATCGTCAACCCCTATGCCACCACGGTCTCCGACCGCCTCAGGCACCTGGTGGTCTACGCGCTGGAGTCCCGCTACGCGGTGGAGGCGGTTGACACCGAGAAGCGCGGCCACGCCACCCAGATCTGCCGAGAGGCCGCCGGCGAGGGCTACGACGCGGTGCTGGCCTTCGGCGGCGACGGCACCGTGAACGAGGCGGCCAACGGGCTGGCGGGGTCGGACACGCCGCTGACGGTGCTTCCCGGCGGTGCCACGAACGTGTTCTGCCGCGCGCTGGGCATTCCCGCCGACGTGGTGGACGCCACCGAGCACCTGCTGCGGCTGGCCGACGAGTTCCATCCGCGCCGGGTGGACCTGGGCCGCGTGAACGAGCGCTGGTTCACCTTCTCCTCGGGTGTGGGCCTCGACGCGAGCGTCGTGGAGCGCGTGGACGCCAACCCACGCATGAAGACCCGCCTGAATCAGTACTACTACACCTACGCTGCGATCTCGACCTTCAGCCGCCGCTACCTGGTCCGCCCACCCCACGTGCGCGTGAGCGTGAACGGCGAGGACGTGGACGGCGTGACCGTGATCGTCCAGAACTCAGACCCGTACACCTATTTCGGGAAGCGCCCGATCCGGATCAACCACGGCTGCGGGCTCGAGGACGGCACGCTCGGCCTCACCGTGCTGCGCCGGGCCACCCCGGTGGAGCTGCCCACGGTGCTCTGGCGGGCGTTCTCGGGGAACGCCTCGACCGTGGCCCGCCACCGCCAGATCTCGGGCTTCCCCGCCACGACCACCGCGCGTGTGCGGGGGCTGGACGGACCCTTCCCGCTGCAGGTGGACGGCGACTTCATCGGGCAGTTCGACGAGGTGGAGTACGGCGTCGAGCCGCGGGCGCTCGCGGTAATCGGCTAGCCGGAGCCCGAACAGCGCAGTAAAGGCAGGCCACGTCAACGACCTTTTCGTGGCAATGGATCGCCTTTCTCGGGGGTGCTCCACAAAACGGGGCCAGAGCGGCCATTCCGTGGAGCACTTCCACAGAGCCGATCGCTTGCCACGTTATGGCCGTATTCCCTTAACTGCGCAGTAAACGCCGGCGCCCGACGAGCTCGTGATCAGCCGGTCGGCGTCACCCGGTACGCGTCAAAGACCGACTCGATGTTGCGCAAGCGCTGGATGCAGATCTTCAGCGCGGCCACGTCGCCCACCTCCACCACGAAGCGGTTCTTGACCATCGGCTCGACCGTGGTGCAGCGTGCCTCGAGGATGTTGATGCCCGTCTCGGCGAAGGTGCGGGAGAGGTCCTCCAGCAGCCGGGTGCGGTCCCACCCGTCCACCTCGATCTCGGCCCGGAAGGCCGCGCCGGCGCCGTCGCCCTCCCATGAAACGGGCGTGAAACGCTCCGGGCTCTTCATCAGCGCCTTGGCGTTCGAGCAGGACTCGTGGTGGATCGTGATGCCCTTGCCGAGCGAGATGTAGCCGAGGATCGGGTCTCCGGGAACCGGGCGGCAGCACTTGGCCAGGCGCAGCATCACGTCGTCGATGCCCTCCACGCGGATGCCGTAGCTGGACGCCGCGCCGGTGGGCTTGGTCACCTCGCGGCGCTGCTCGAGCTCCGCCGCGGCGCCGCCCGCCTCGACGGCGGACTCGCCCTCGCGCAGGCGCTGCATCACCTTCTGGGTGACCACCTTGGCCGACACCTTCGAGGCGCCGAGCGCGATGTAGAAGTCGTCGGCCTTCTTGAAGCCGATCTCGCGGATCACCTCGGCCAGCAGCGGCGATCCGGCGATGCGCTGCGGCGGCAGGCCCTGGCGCTTCAGGCTCTCCTGGAGGAGCTCGCGGCCCGTGCGCTCGGAGTCCTCGCGGCGCTCGGCCTTGAACCAGGCGCGGATCTTGGACTGCGCGCGCGTGGTCTTGACCAGCGACAGCCAGTCGCGGCTGGGCCCGCGCTCCTTCTTGGAGGTGAGCACCTCGCAGATGTCGCCTGACTGCAGCTCGTAGTGCAGCGGCACGATCTTGCCGTTCACCTTGGCGCCCACGCAGCGGTGGCCCACGTCGGTGTGCACCGCGTATGCGAAGTCCAGCGGGGTGGCGCCGCCACCGAGCGACTTCACCTCGCCCTTGGGCGTGAAGACGAAGACCTCGTCCTCGAACAGGTCCGCCTTCAGCGTGGCGGCGAACTCCTGCGGGTCCTGCAACTCCTTCTGCCAGTCCACCAGGTGCTCGAGCCACTCCTGGCGGTCCTTCTTCTTGCCACCTTCCTTGTAGACCCAGTGCGCGGCGATCCCGTACTCAGCCGTGTCGTGCATGTCCTGGGTGCGGATCTGGATCTCCAGCGGCCGCCCCTCGGGCCCGATCACCGTGGTGTGCAGCGCCTGGTACATGTTGAACTTGGGCATGGCCACGAAGTCCTTGAAGCGCCCGGGGAGCGGCTTCCACAGCGAGTGGATCACGCCGATGGCGCCGTAGCAGTCCTTCACCGAGCCCACCAGCACGCGCATGGCCGTGAGGTCGTAGATCTCGTTGAACTCGCGGCCCTTCTTGGTCATCTTGGAATAGATGGAGTAGAAGTGCTTGGCGCGCCCGGCGATCGTGGCCTCGATGCCCACGGCCTCCAGCTCCTTGCCCAGGTAGTCGCCGGCGCGGCCCACGTAGCCCTCGCGCTCCTCGCGCTGCTGGTTGACCAGGCCCTTGATCTCGTTGAACTTGCGCGGGTGCAGCGTGGCGAAGGCGAGGTCCTCCAGCTCCCACTTGATCGCGTGGATCCCGAGCCGGTGCGCCAGCGGCGCGAAGATCTCGAGCGTCTCGGAGGCCTTGCGCTGGCGGTTCTCCTTGGGCATCGCCTCGATCGTGCGCATGTTGTGCAGGCGGTCGGCGAGCTTGATGAGGATGACCCGGATGTCCGAGGCCATCGCCACCAGCATCTTGCGGTAGTTCTCGGCCTGGCGGTCGTCGCGGCTCTGAAAGGTGATCCCGGTGAGCTTGGTCACGCCGTCCACCAGGGATCCCACCTCATCGCCGAACTCCCGCTGCACCTCCGGGATCGAGGCGCTGGTGTCCTCCACGGTGTCGTGCAGCAGCGCGGCGCAGAGCGTGGCGGTGTCCAACCGCATGCCGGCGCAGATCTTGGCGACGCTGATGGGGTGCACGATGAAGTCCTCGCCGGAGGCCCGGCGCTGGTCGGCGTGGCGCTCGCAGGCGAACACGAAGGCCTTCTCGACCAGTTCGCGGTCCACCCCGTCGCCGGAGTCGCCGGCGTGCTCCTCCACTACGGCGAACAGGTCGCCCAGCAGCACGCGCTGGTCGTCGGTGAGCCGGTCCTGCGGGCCCACAGGGGCGTGGCCGTTGATGTCCTCGCCCACCTGGCGGTGCTCGAAGCGGGGCTCAGCCACCGCGGTGCTCGACTTGGCCGCCTTCGCCGCCTTGCTCGAGGCACGCCGCGTCTTGGGCTTGCGCCCGTTCTGCTCGGTGGCGCGCTTGGGCTTGCCTTCCGCCCGGGCGCGACCTGTCCGCGGCACCTTCGGCATGGGAAAAGTGTAGACCCGGGGGCCGTCGGGCGAGAGCGCTATCCCGCGTGGGCGCGGGCGGGCTCGGCCACAGGGCGCCCCGCCGCCGACAGATACGCCTCGGCGTCACGCAGGCGCGCGGCGTAGGCCCGGTGCGCCGGCGACAGGGCGAGATCGGTGTGCGCCGCTGCGGCGGACTCACACGTCCGCCCCTCACGGTCGTAGGA
The DNA here is from genome assembly GCA_963727395.1 of uncultured Thermoleophilaceae bacterium. GTDB lineage: Bacteria > Actinomycetota > Thermoleophilia > Solirubrobacterales > Thermoleophilaceae > JAAYBF01. Next base: position 14,313 of record CAVSGC010000001.1, read on the forward strand.
GGCCAGCCCCAGCTCACCCAGAACGCGCAGCAGGCGCGCGCTGAGCGCCCCACCGCGCGGGTAGGCGCCGCTGCCCCTCAGGCCCGCGGCGAGCGCATCGCCTGCCAGCGAGCGCCCGTCGGCGGCGTCCAGGGCGCGCCACAGCTCCGCCATGGACGGGCGCAGGTCCAGCTCCGCGCGCCAGTGCGCGCGGGCGAACTCGCAGTCGGCCGCCCCCCACGCGAGGTGCACGAGCCCGGCTCCGGGCGCCGAGGCGAGGAGGTCCACGCCGCGTTCGACCGGCGGCGGGTCGAGCGCGACCAGATGCGTGTGGGGCTCGGCCGCGTCGATGTCGGCCCCCAGCGCGCTCCAGGATGCCACCTCGAGGCCGCCCGGCGCCAGGCCGGCAACCAGCTCCTCCAGGGACCCCCGCCTGCGATCGGCGTCGGCCACGACCACGACCACCGCCTCGCCACTCGTGAGCAGGTCGCCCGCCACGCCGGCGAACCCCTCGTGCCTGCGGTCGCGCACCTCACGCACGGCGTCGCGGCCGGGCGGGGCCCACCACTCGGCGGGGTCGCGGTCCAACTCGGCGTTCAATTCGCTCCAGAAGTCCTGACGCGCCAGCTCGCGAACCTCCCCCGCCCCTGCCGGGCTCAGGGAGCGCAGCACCACGCGCGCCTCCACCCTCCCGTTCCAGCGGTTGCGCTCCAGGCCCACCGCCACGTGCTGGGGCGCTGCGCCGGCGGCGGACAGCATCCGCTGGGAGGTGCGGAACGCCACCCCGCGCGCGCGGGCGCCCCCGCCCACGAGCGAGAAGCGGGCGTGCTTGCGCTCCTCCCCCATGGCCGTCACGTGCTCGATGCGAGCCGAGGGCACCAGCAGCACGGGCTCGGGGTTGGCGGCGCCGAAGGGACCGAGCCGCTCCAGCTCCTCCGCCAGGTCGAGGCCGAGGGCGCCACCGGGCACGACCGCGTCCACGTGCTGCACGCGCAGCAGGTCGGCCGGCGCCAGCCGTTCGCCCGCATGGGCCGCCAGCGTGGCGCGCAGCCGGTGGACCTGGTCGGCGCGGACCTCCAGGCCCGCGGCCATCCGGTGCCCGCCGAAGCGCAGCAGCCCGCCGGACGCGGCGGCGAGGCCCGCGTGCAGGTCATACGCGGAGATGCTGCGCCCCGAGCCGCGGCCGGTGTCGCCGTCCAGGCCGATCACAACGCACGGGCGGCGGTGGCGCTCCACCAGCCGCGACGCCACGATGCCCACCACGCCCGGGTGCCAGCCCTCGCCCGCCACGACGATCGCCGCGGCGCTCATCTGGTCCGCGCAGGCGGCATCCGCGGCGTGCAGAATGCGCTGCTCGGTCTCGCGGCGGTCGTGGTTGAGACCGTCGAGCTCACGCGCAATCTCGCTCGCTCGCTCGCCGTCGTCGGTGAGCAGCAGCTCCAGCGCGGCGTCGGCGCGCTGCAGGCGCCCCGCGGCGTTCAACCTCGGGCCGAGCCTGAAGCCGGCCGCGCGGGCGTCGGCGTCGCCGGGATCCAACCCCGCCACGTCCATCAGCGCCCGCAGACCCGGGCGGTCGGTGCGGCGCAGCGCCTCCATCCCCTCGCGGGCGATCCGGCGGTTCTCGCCGCGCAACGGCACCATGTCGCACACCGTGGCGAGGCCGGCCAGCTCGAGGTCCTCCTCGCCGGCGGGCCGGCCGGCGAGCACCCGCAGGGCCTCGGAGAGCTTGAGCACCACGCCCGCGGCGCACAGCTCGCTCGACGGCCCCTCGCCCAGGCCGGGGTGCACGATCGTGCAGGCGGGCAGCTCGTCCGACGGCCTGTGGTGGTCTGTCACGAGCACCTCCATCCCGAGCTCGACGGCCAGCGCCACCTCGGCGGTGGAGGTCACGCCGCAGTCCACGGTCACGAGCAGGCGCGTGCCGGCCGCCGCCAGCTCCCTGACGGCATCGAGGGAGAGCCCGTAGCCCTCGGCTCGGCTGGGCAGCCGCCATCCGGGCTCGGCGCCGAGCGAGCGCAGCGTGCGGACCATCATCGCCGTGGACGAGACGCCATCCACGTCGTAGTCGCCGAACACCACGATCCGCGAGCCGGCGCTCACGTGCTCGAGCAGCAGCGCGGCCGCCTCGGCCGCTCCCGGCAACCCCAGGGGGTCGGTGCGCTCGGTGCCGGAGAGAAACGCGCGTGCGGCGTCCGCGTCCGCGTATCCGCGCCGGACGAGGATGGCGGCCGTGGCGGGCGAGACGTTCAGCGCGTCACAGAGCGCCACCGCGCGCTCGACGCGGTAGGGCTCGCATGTCCAAGTGCTCCCAGGCTCCACCGCTGCCATCGTGTCCACTGGAGGGGACGGAACGCCAGATTCGCCCCAGCGGGGTGGCTAGAGGACTTCTGGGCGGTGCTGGCCCTCGGTGCGAGAGCCATAGAACCACGACGCGGCGAGCGCGAGCACCGCGCCGGGAATCGCCTCGAGCGCGTGCAGGATCTCGGTGTCGTTGCGACCCGGCACGCTGAGGCCCGAGACGAGGAAGCCGAACAGAGCGGCCCCCGCGGTCGCCACCAGGAACGCGCCCACGATCCCGCCCCAGAAGCGGTCGGGGACGAACACGGCGAAGTGCCAGATCGCGATGCCCATCATCACCCACACGACCATGCCCATCAGCGCCGCCTCCCGTGCTTCCTGCGCCCGCGGCCGCCGGCCGCGCGCTTGGACTTCGACTTGCCGCCGGTGCTGCTCGCGCGCGAGCCGTCACCGCCACCGGAATCGTCGCCGTCGGGCTCACCGGCGCCCGCGGGGGGGCGCACCTCGGTGGGCTCGGGCGTGGTTGGGGCGGCCGGCGCCGCGGGGGCGGCCGGCGGCGGCGCGCCCGCGGTGGCCGGGCGCGGAGGTGCGGTACCGGGGCTGCGCCGGCGCTTGCGCGGCGTGCCCTCGGAGGGCGGCTCGGCGCCCGCGGCCTGGGCGTCGTCACCGATCGTGGAGGAGGCGAACGGGGGCACGTGCCCGCCGTGGTCCTCCATGACCAGCTTGCGCCGGCGCACGTAGACGGGCTCGCGCTCCTTCCACAGGGTGAGCACGGGCGAGGCGATGAAGATCGACGAGTAGGCGCCCGAGAGGATGCCCACCAGCAGCGCGAAGGCGAAGTCGCGCAGCGTCTCGCCGCCGAAGAGCATCAGGGCAGCGACTGGGAACAGCGTGGAGACGCTGGTGGCCAGCGAACGCGTGAACACCTCGGACATCGACCGGTTCACGATCTGGGAGAACGTGGCTCGCGGCATCCGCGGCACGTTCTCGCGGATGCGGTCGAACACGATGATCGTGTCGTAGAGCGAGTAACCCAAGATGGTCAACAGCGCCGCGACCGTCGACGTCGTCACCTCCCGGCCGACCAGGGCGTAAACGCCGCTCGTGATGAGGATGTCGTGGGCCACCGCGATCAGCACCGGCACCGCGAACTTCGCCTCGAAGCGCAGCGTGATGTAGATCGAGATGAGGATCAGCGACGCGATGATCGCGATCAGCGCCGTGCGCGCTATCTGCGCGCCGAACGTGGGCCCGATCGAGTTCGACGAGAAGTTGGCCCGCGGCGCGCCGAAGTCCTCGTCCAAGGCGGCGCGCACCTCGTTCACCTCCTGCGGCTCCAGCGTGGCCGTGGCGATCTGGAAGACGTTGCGGCCCAGCTCGGGCTCGTCGACCTTCTGGATCTTGGCGTCCCCGTAGCCCAGCGGCGAGAGCGTTTCGCGCACGTCATCGACGGTCGCCGTCTGCTCCACCGGCGCCTTGATCCGGGTGCCGGACTCGAAGTCGATCCCGAACTTCAGGCCCAGCCCGGCGATCGCGAGCGCGCCGGCCACCAGGATCAGTCCGGAGGCGGAGAAGAAGTACTTCGAGCGCCCGATGAAGTCGAATCGCCAGCCGCCCCTGCGCCCCCTGCCGCCGATCGCGTGGCGCGAGCGGATGAGCCGCGTGCGGCTCATGGCGCCGAGGATCGCCGAGGTGGCGAGCACCGCGGTGAACAGCGAGATGATCGTGCCGATTCCCAGCGTGAACGCGAAGCCCTTCACGCCGGCGGTGGCCAGCGTGAACAGGATGAACGCCACGCCGATCGTCACGACGTTCGCGTCGATGATCGTCCGGAGGGCCTTCGCGTAGCCGCCCGCGATGGCGGCGGGTATCGATCTGCCCGCTCTCGCCTCCTCCTTCACGCGTTCGAACACCACGATGTTCGCGTCCGCGGCGATTCCCAGCGTGAGGATCAGGCCCGCGATGCCGGGCAGCGTGAGCGTGATCGGAATGAGCTTGACCAGCCCGAACAGCAGGATCGCGTAGATCACGAGCGCCACCGCCGCCACGGCTCCCAGGACGCGGTAGAAGATCAGCAGGAAGAGCACCGTGAGCGCCAGCCCGGCGGCGCCGGCGATCAGGCCCTGGTCCAGCGCCTGCTGACCCAGGGAGGCCGACACCTGGGTCTGGGAGATGAGCTTGAGGTTGATCGGCAGCGCGCCGATCCGCAGCTGCTCGGCGAGGTCCTGGGCCTCCTGGGCCTCGAGGCCCGTGATCTGGGCGCCGGTGCGGCCGTCGATGCCCTCCGGGTTCTCCCGGAAGTCGATCGTGGCCAGGGAGATGATCTCGTTGTCCAGCGTGATCGCGAACCGCTGCAGCCGCTGGTCCACCGGGGTGCCGGGCGGCGCGATGATCTCCGAGCCGCGTTGCGCGATCCGCTTGGTCACCCGCTCGAAGGCCTTCTGGCCCCTGTCGGAGAAGTCCATCGTGACCGCGGGGCCCTGGCCCGAGGACTGGTCGAGGGACGGCTCGGGGTTCTCGATGTCGGTGCCCGACAGCTCGGCGTCGTCCTCGATCACCCAGAAGCGCTGCACGCTCTCGGGCTGGTTGGGGGCGGGCTCGTCCTCGATCACCGCGATGCCCTGCGGCACCCGCGACACCTCGCTCCCGGCGGGCGGGCCGCTGCTGGTGTCCACCGAACCGTCGTCCGAGCGCTCGGCGTCGCCCACCGGGATGGCGCCCAGCTCCTCGCGGCACTCGCTGCCCTCGGGCACGGCCTTCTCGCCCCGCGGCTTTCCGTCCACGCTCTCGAAGTCGGCCAGCAGCTCCTCGCAGCTGGCGTCGGGCCCGGTGATCAGCTTCTTGTCGGCGTCGAAGAGGTAGAACTTCTCGCCCGCCGTGTCGTTCTGGCGGTCGGCCTCCTCCGGGGAGAGGGGGCTGCCGGCCGGCACGTCCTCGCCCTCAGCCTTCGGCTTGAGGTCCGTGGCGGCGCTGACCGCTTCGTACAGGGCCTTGGAACCGGAGTAGGGCGCGTTCGGCCCGCGGTCGCCGAGGACGTTCGGCTCCCAGTCGTAGAACTGCAGCTGCGCGGTGGTGCCCACCTGTTCGATCGCGCGGTCGGCGTTCTCCACGTCGGGGAGGCCGATCGAGATCTGGTTGGCCCCCGCGCGCTGGATCTCGGGCTCGGACACGCCCAGGGCGTCGGTGCGCTTGCGGATCGTCTCGATCGCGTCGTCGATGTTCGCCTCGGTGACCGGCGGCGCCTGCGGCGTGGTCTGACGTCCCTCGTAGACCAGCTCCACCCCGCCCCGCAGGTCCAGGCCGAGCACCGTGGCCTTGGACAGGGGCGAGCCGGGAAGGATGATCAGCAGCGACGCCGCAACCATCACCAGGACGAGGCCGATGATCGCGAGGTTGCGTTTGCGAGAGGTCAAGAGAAACGGGCCCGTCTAGCGGGGGGTCAGCACGAGCAGGAGGCCGCCATCGTCGTCGTAGGCGGGGAAGATGTCCGCCTTCGCCGGCTCGGGGCGATCCCCTTCGGCATGTACCACCACCTGCTTGTCCAGCACCCTAACGCCCCACTCGAGGGCGGTGCCGATGTGGTCGTCCCCGGTCTCGAACTCCAGGCCGAGCACCTCGCTCACCTTGCGCCCGATCACGTCGAGGTCGCCCAGGCCGGTGAGCTCGCGCGCACCGCGGCCCGCGCCGATCAAGCGGCCCTGCTGGTCGCACAAAAAGAACGCGGCGTTGGGCGCCGGGTAGTAGTCGTCGAGCAATTCGAACAGAAAGCCGAACCCGCATCGCTCACACCCGCGCGCGCGGTCGCGGAAGCCCGCGGTGCGCTCCGTCGAGGCGCTGCGGTTGCCGCAGTTGGGACAGATGAAATTCGGCATGCCTCAGACTAGCCTCGCCCCCCGCAAGCCGCGGCTACCGCGACGCGCACAACACCACCAAACCACCCCCCGACCATCCCCCCCCTCCTCCCCCCCTCCTTAGAACAGGCTCTCCGCACCGCCGCGCGGCGGTCCAGCCCCACGTGCTCGAAAGCCGCCGGAGTGGCCACGCGCCCGCGGGGCGTGCGCATGATCAGGCCCTGCTGAAGCAGGTAGGGCTCGTACACGTCCTCGACCGTGTCCTGCTCCTCTCCCACGGCCACCGCCAGCGTGGACAGGCCCACCGGGCCGCCGCCGAACTTCTGGCAGATGGTGCGCAGGATCTCGCGGTCCAGGCGGTCGAGCCCCATCTCGTCCACCTCCAGCAGGTCGAGGGCCTCGGCGGCCACGCCGGCATCCACCGTTCCGGCGCCGCGCACCTCGGCGAAGTCGCGCACCCGCTTGAGCAGGCGGTTGGCCACACGCGGGGTGCCGCGCGAGCGGGATGCGATCGACTCGGATCCCTCGGCGTCGATGTCCACGCCAAGGATGCTCGCCGAACGGCGCACGATCCGGCCGAGGTCCTCGGGACCGTAGAGCTCCAGGCGGAAGGTGACCCCGAAGCGGTCGCGCAACGGCGTGGTGAGCAGCCCCGCCCTGGTGGTGGCCCCCACGAGGGTGAACGGCGGCAGGTCCAGGGTGACCACCCGGGCGCCCGCGCCCTGGCCCACGGTGATCGGTAGGCGGCGGTCCTCCATGGCGGGGTAGAAGGTCTCCTCCAGCGCCCGTGGCAGCCGGTGGATCTCGTCGACGAAGAACACCGAGCGCGGCTCCAGCGAGGAGAGGTAGGACGCAACGTCGCCCTTGCGCTCCAGGGCGGGCCCCGCGGTGGCCACGAACTCGGCCTCCAGCTCGGCGGCGACGATCTGCGCCAGCGAGGTCTTGCCCAGTCCCGGCGGCCCGGCCAGCAGCACGTGGTCCAGCGCCTCGCCGCGCGCGCGGGCCGCCTCCACGAACACGCCGAGCTGCTCGCGCACCCCCTCCTGGCCCACGAAGTCCTCCAGCCGCCGCGGGCGCAGCGAGCGGTCGAGGTCCTCCTCGGCCGTGGCGATCTGCTCGGGCGTCTGCAGGCGCTCCACGCCCGGGGTGCGGATGCCGCTCATCGCGCCGCCTTCAGCGCCGCGGCGATCAGTTCCTCGGGCGTGTCGCCGCCGGCGCCGTCGAGCAGGCCGTCGGCCTCGCCGGGCTCGAAGCCCAGCCCCATCAGACCCTCACGGGCGATCGTGAGCGGATCGTCGGAGGCACGCGTGATGGTGATCTCGTCCGACACCGCGCCCGCCACCTTCTCGCGCAGCTCCACGATGATTCGCTCCGCCGTGCGCTTGCCGATGCCCGGGACGGCCTGGAAGCGCGCCGAGTCACCCGTTGCTATGGCGTTCAGCAGCTCGCGCGGGGTGCCGCCCGAGAGCACCGCCAGCGCCACCTTGGGCCCCACGCTCTGAACACCGATCAACATCAAGAACAGCTCGCGCTCGGACCTCTGTGGCAAAGCCGAAGAGGTGCATGCCGTCGTCGCGCAGGATCAGGTGGGAGTGCAGCGACGCCTCGCCCCCCACGCCTGCCACCGACGCCAACGTGCCCGCCGAGACGGCCAGCCGGTAGCCGATGCCGCCCGCGGTCTCGATCACCACCTCGCCCGGGCGCCGCACCGCCACCTCGCCGCTCACCGACGCGATCACGACGAGAGCGCCTCGCGCATGGGAGCGCCGTTGGCGTGGCAGATGGCCACGGCCAGGGCGTCCGCCGCGTGGTCGGGCTCCGGCGGCTCGGTCAGCGCCAGGAGGGCGCCCACCATCTGCTGCACCTGGGCCTTCTCTGCTCGGCCGGAGCCGCAGACGGCCTGCTTGACCTGCTGGGGGGTGTAGGAGAAGCACGGGAGCCCTGACATCCCGGCCGATAGTAGAACCACCCCGCGGGCCTGGCCGACCGCGAACGCCGAGCGCGCGTTCTGGCCGAAGTACAGCTCCTCGATCGCCACGCAGTCCGGCTTGTGCTCGGCGATCAGGTCCCGCACGCGGGCGTGTATGTGGGCGAGGCGCCGTTCCAGCGGCTCACCGGAGCCGGTGCCGATCACGCCCCCGTCCAGCGCAGCCATCGTGCGCCCGCGCGAGAGCACCACGCCGTAGCCGGTATGGGCGGTGCCGGGATCGATGCCGAGGACGACCACCATCCCGGTGATTCTGGGCCTGAGGTCGGATGCCTTCCGGGCCATGTCTACCATCACGCCATGCGGGCGCCGTGGACGCTGGGGACGGCGGGGGTGTTTCTCCTGCTGCTGATCTCCGCCACGACCGCATCCGCCGCAGAGGTGCGCTTCGGCGAGGGCGGATGGTCCTGGTTCCAGGATCCTCGCGCGGTCACCCACCAAGGAGCCGCACAGCCGCACCTACGTTGGCTGGATAACGCCGGCCGGGGACGTCACCGTCGGCTCCTACGACCACGCCACCAAGTCCGTGACGAGCACGGTGCTCGACGCCGAGCTCGAGCTCGACGACCACGCGAGTCCCGCACTGCTGGTGCGCCCCGATGGCCGCATCGTGGCCTTCTACTCGCGGCACAGCCAGGCGCCCATGTACTACCGCGTCTCCACGTTGCCGGAGGATGTGACGGCCTGGGGCCGCGCCAGGAGATCACCACCAACATCGGCACCCAGTACGGCGTGACCTATCCCAACCCGATCCGGCTGGCCGGGGAGGAACGCACCTACCTGTTCTGGCGCGGCGGGGACGCCGACCCGCAGTTCTCGACCCAGCTGGACGGCCAGAGTGCCTGGGCGCCGGCCGGCCGGCTGATCCAAACGGATGACGAGCGCCCCTACGTGAAGTACGCGTCGTCGGGCGGCAACACGATCCACTTCGCCTTCACCGAGGCCCACCCCCACACGGGCGTCGAGCCCTCAACGAACATCTTCTACGCCCGCTACCGCGACGGCAACATCGAGCGCGCCGGCGGAGCCGACATCGGCGATCTCGGTACCCCGATCACCCCACCGCAGGCGGACAGGGTCTATGACTCCGACAGGCCCGCCTGGGTTCACGACATGGCCGTCGGGCCGGATGGGCTGCCGGTGATCGTGTTCGCGAGCTACGAAACCAGCACCTCGGCCACCGACCACCTCTACCACTACGCGCGCTACGAACGGCACGTCGTGGGAAGTCCGTGACATGACCCGCGGCGGCGGGACCATCAGCACCGGCGGCAGGTCGCCGCTGTACTCCGGAGGGATGAGCCTCGACCATCAGGACCCCTCGAACGTGTACGTCTCCCGTCAGGTGGGTGCGGACGACTGGGCGGTCGAGGTCTGGAAGACGCTCGACGGCGGCACAACCTGGACCAGCCGCAACCTCACGCCCAACCCGACCGAGAAGAACGTGCGTCCGCTGTCGCCTCGGGGCAACGAGCCAAACGGCGAGATGGTGGTCTGGATGAGCGGCGAGTACCCCAACTACAACACGCTGGAGACCACGGTCACGTCCTTCATCGAGGACCCGCCCGCCGTCTTCCCGACACAGACAGCGCCGGAGTCCCAGCAGGGCGACGCCCCGCCTGCGTCATCTCCCCCCGACGCCCGCATCGCCCGGCTGGCGCTGGCGTCGAAGGTGGTCCGCATCGGGCCGCGCGGCGGTGGCCGCCTGCGGATCCGCTGCAGGGCGCAGGCCGGCGACCGCTGCACGGTGAAGGGCTCGATCCGCTCGGCGATCCGCCTGGCCTCCGTCACCGGGCGCGTGACCGCGGGGCGCCGCGGGACCCTGCGGGTACGCCTAACGCGCTCCGCCAGGACGCGGCTCAGGCGGGCGCGACGGCTCAGGGCGCGGGTGACGCTCACGTCGACCAGCCGCTCAGGGCGGCGGGCGCGCCTGGCCGCGTCGGTCTGGCTTCAGCGGCGCTGATCAGGCCGCGGCCACGCGCTCGAGCACTTCGGCATCGACATCGAAGTTGGCGTGCACCGCCTGCACGTCGTCGTGCTCCTCGAGGGTGTCGATCAGGCGCATCAGGGATTTCGCGTCGGATTCCTCCACCGGTGTGCGGGTGGAGGGGCGCTGCACCAGCTCGGCGGAGTCCAGCTCCACGCCGGCCTCGGTGAGCGCGTCGCGGACGGCGGTGAAGTCCTCGGGCGCGGTGACCACCTCGAAGACGTCGCCGTCAAGCGTCACATCCTCGGCGCCCGGCGTCGATGGCCCCCATCAGGTCGTCCTCGGAGTAGCGGCTGCCGTCGGCCACCAGCTCGCCCTTCTTCTCGAAGATCCACGCCACCGATCCGGGCTCGCCCAGGCTTCCACCGGATGAGGTGAACGCGTGGCGCACCTCCGAGCCCGTGCGGTTGCGGTTGTCGGTGAGCGCGTCCACGAGCACGGCCACGCCGCCGGGCCCGTAGCCCTCGTAGGTCGACCGCCTCGAAGGAGTCGGCGTCGGTGTCGGCGCCGGTGCCCTTCGCGATCGCGCGCTCGATGTTGTCCTTGGGCATCGAGGCGTCCTTGGCCTTCTGCACGGCCAGGGCCAGCGAGCGTTGCCCTCGATGTCTCCCCCACCCTCCCGGGCCGCGACCTGGATGGCGCGGGCGAGCTTGGTGAACGCCTTTCCCTTGCGCTGGTCGACGATCGCCTTCTTGTGCTTGATCGACGCCCATTTGGAGTGGCCTGACATGCCGCCCCAGTCTAGGCGCCCCCGCTCTACACCACGAACTTGCCGTCGCGCTGCAGCTCCTTGCCGTCCACCTTGATCATGCCGCCCTGGCGGAGGTCGCAGACCATGTCCCAGTGCACCGCCGAGCTGTTGGTGCCGCCGGTCTCCGGGTAGCTCGCGCCCACCGCCATGTGCACGGTGCCGCCGATCTTCTCGTCGAGGAGGATCTCCTTGGTGCCGTCGGAGATGCCGTAGTTGGTTCCGATTCCCAGCTCCCCGAGACGGCGCGCGCCCTCGTCGGTATCGAGCATCTCGATCAGGAACCCCTCGCCGCGGTCGGCCGAGGCGTCCACGACCTTGCCGCCCTCGAACCGGAAGCGAACGCCCGACACCTCGCGGCCGCCATAGGTGGCTGGAAACGAGAACGCCACCTCGCCCTCGACCGAGTCCTCGACCGGGCCCGTGAAGAACTCCCCATCGGGCATGTTGTGGTGGCCCGAGCACGGGATCCACTTCCGGCCGGCCACGCCGAGCTTCACGTCGGTGCCGGGCGCGGTGATGTGCACCTCCTCGGCGCCGCCCACCCACTCGGCCAGCCGGTTGACCTCGCCGGCCTGGCGCTCCCAGGCCGTGACCGGGTCGGCGTCCGTGGCCAGGCAGGCCGAGTAGTAGAAGTCCTCGTACTCGCTCAGCGACATGCCCGCCTCGCTCGCATAGCGCGTGTGTGGGGAACAGCGTGAGCGCCCACCGGTGCTTGCCCTCGGCGGCGCGGCGCATGGTGGTCTCCATGATCCGCCTGCGGGCCTTCTGCGCGCGGGCCTGCTTCTTCGGGTCGGCACTGGAGAGCGCGCGCGAGTTGGAGTCCGCCATCACGGCGATGCGCACGTCGGAGTGCTCCGCCGCCCACTCCGACGGGGGCGCCACCCAGTCCAGCTGGGCGTCGGAAGCCAATCGGAAGAAGGACGCGGCGGCCTCGTCGGGGGTCATCTGCACGATCGGCAGGCCGCCGGCCCGGATCACCTCCTCGTAGACCGCCAGCAGCAGCGGCTCCGCCGCGGACGTGCCGGAGACGATGCACGTGTCGCCCTCCTGAACCTTGGTCGAGTACTGCACGAGGATCTGTGCCAGGGACTCGGCACGATGGTCTCTCACTTGTCGCTCTCTCCGTTTCTCTCGCCCGCCCGCGCGATCAGCCATCGATGCAGCCGCGAGTCGCCGTGAATCTCGGGATGGAAGGCCACCGCAAGTATCGCCCCCTCGCGGACGGCGACGGGGTGCCCCTCGAGCTGGGCGAGCACCGTGACGCCGTCGCCGGCGTCGTCCACCCACGGAGCGCGGATGAACACGCCGTGCAGCGGGCCGCCCTCGATCCCCTCCAGTTCCAGGTCGGCCTCGAAGCTGCGCACCTGCCGGCCGAAGGCGTTGCGCCTCGCCGTGATGTCGAGCAGCCCGAGGTGGTCGCGGTCGAGCATGATCAGGCCGGCGCACGTGCCGAGCACCGGGGTGCCCGCCCCAACCAGCTCTCGCAGTGGGTCGGCCAGCCCCTCGCGCTCGATCCCGAGCGTCATCGTGGTGGACTCGCCGCCGGGGATCACCAGAGCGTCGAGGCCCGCCAGGCCCGCCGGGGTTCGCACCTCTCGCGCCTCGGCGCCGAGGCCCTCGATCATCCGCGCATGGGCCTCGAAGTCGCCCTGGAGCGCCAGGACGCCTACCAGCAAGAGGCGGCTACCAACCTCGGTCGGACAGCAGGCCGCCCGCGGACTCGATCTCGTCCATCCCGATGCCGGTCATCGGCGTGCCCAGATCGCGGGAGGCGGCGGCGATGCGGGCGGGATCCTCGAAGTGTGTGGTGGCCTCCACGACGGCGGCGGCGGTGCGCTCGCGGATCCTCGGACTTGAAGATGCCCGAGCCCACGAACACGCCCTCGGCGCCCAGGCGCATCATCAGCGCGGCGTCGGCCGGGGTGGCGATGCCTCCGGCGGAGAACAGGACCACGGGCAGCCGCCCCTTCTCGGCCACCTCGTGCACCAGGTCCAGCGGCGCCTGGAGGTCCTTGGCCGCGGCGGCCAGCTCGTCGGGGGAGAGCGCGCCGAGGCGGCGGATATCGCCCCCGATCGAGCGCATGTGGCGCACCGCCTCCACCACGTTGCCGGTGCCGGCCTCGCCCTTGCTGCGGATCATCGCCGCGCCCTCTGCGATACGCCGCAGCGCCTCCCCGAGGTTGGTGGCGCCGCACACGAACGGCACCTTGAACGCCCACTTGTCGATGTGGTGGGCCTCGTCGGCGGGCGTGAGCACCTCCGACTCGTCCACGTAGTCCACCTCGAGCGCCTCCAGCACCTGCGCCTCCACGAAGTGGCCGATCCGGGCCTTGGCCATCACGGGAATGGTCACCGCCGCCTTGATCTCGTCGATCTTCGTGGGGTCGGACATGCGCGCCACGCCGCCGTCGGAGCGGATGTCGGCGGGCACGCGCTCGAGCGCCATCACGGCCACCGCGCCGGCCGATTCGGCCACGCGGGCCTGGTCGGCGGTGACCACGTCCATGATCACGCCGCCCTTGAGCATCTCGGCAAGCCCGGACTTCACGCGGAAGGTGGCTTCTTCCCTCATGCCTGCATGGTACCCGCGGGCCCGATACCGGCCAGACCGCACAAAGGCGACTTGTCCTACGCGGGCGAGGGGCGCTACTTGAGGCGGAAGGCTTTGATGCGGTCCGCGTAGGCGGGCTCGTCCAGGGCGTAGACCCCGTAGGCCAGCGCCTGGACCACGCTCAACAGCGCGGCGTGCGAGCGCACGTAGGCGGGGCTGTTGGAGGAGTAGAAGAGCTTCTGGTCGCCCAGCTTGGCCACCTCGGACAGCGTGGCGTCGGCGATCGCGATCGTGGCCGCGCGGCGGTTGCGCGCCAGCTTCATGGCGCGCACCACCAGGGGGTGCGGGCGTCCGCCGAGAAGCCCACGAGCACGGTCTGCTCGTCGATGCGCCCCAGCTTCGCCAGGCCCTCCTGGCTGGGGCAGGCCACCACCTCGGCGCGAAGGTCGAGCAGCATCAGCAGGTGACGTAGGTAGCTGGCGAAGAAGGCCATCTGGTCGGTGCCGCACAGCACGATTCGATCGGAGCGGGAGATCAGCTCCACCGACGCCTCCACCTGCTCGCGGTCCAGCCGGCGGGCGGTCTCCTCCACGTTCACGTGGTCGGCGGCCAGTGCGGCCTCGAACTCGGTCTGGTCGATCGGGAACAGCGGCTGGGTGCCCTGGTCCACCGGGGCGCCGTCGCCCTCTCTCACGCGGCGGTACTCGTCGCGCGCGGCGGCCTGAAGCTCCGGGAAGCCCTCGAAGCCGAGCGCCTGGGCGAAGCGCACGACGGTGGAGCTCGAGGTGTTGGCGCGGCGCGCGAGCTCCTCAGCGGTGTGGAAGGAAGCCTCGTCCAGATGGTCGACGATGTACTGGCCCACATCCTTCTGTGAGCGCGAGAAATCGTCGAAGCGGGCACGGATCTCTGCGGAGAGAGTGAGCGCTGCCGTGGTGGTCTGCTTCACGGACCAATGTTTCGCTCGCTCTCGGTGAGTTCCTTCCGAGCGGTGTCCGAAGCGCCTACTCCCAGACCTTCCAGGGGGCCCCGGCGGACCACAGGTCGTTCAGCGTGACCGCGTCCTTGTAGGTGTCCATGCACTCCCAGAAGCCGGTATGGCGGTAGGCGTGGAGCTGCCCGTCGCCCGCGAGCCCCTCGAGCGGCTCGCGCTCCAGCACGCTGGCCTCGGTGAGGTAGTCGAATACGCCGGGCTCGAAGCAGAAGAAGCCGCCATTGATCCAGTGGTCCGAGCGCGGCTTCTCGTGGAAGCCCGCCACCCGGTCCCCGTCGGCCAGCTCGGTCACGCCGAACTGCAGCTCGGGACGCACCACGGTCATCGTGGCGATACCGCCATGCGAGCCGTGGTGGCTGAGTTGGACGGCCAGATCGATGTCGGCGACCCCATCCGCATAGGTGGCGCAGAAGCGCCCGCCGCCGACGCGGTCCCGGAGGCGGTGGATGCGGCCGCCGGTGGGCGTCTCCTCCCCCGTGTCCACGCACTCCACGGTCACGCCCTCCGGCCACGGCTCCGCCGCTGCGAACTCCTCGATCATGTCGCGCCGGTAGCCGGTGGCCAGCACGAAGTCGCGGAAGCCGTGGGCGGCGTAGATCTGGACCACGTGCCAGACGATCGGCCTGCCGCCGATCTCCACCAGCGGCTTGGGAATCTCGCGCGTGCGCTCCTGCAGGCGCGTGCCTCGCCCGCCGCAGAGGATGACCACCGGGTTCATCGGCCGGCCAGGCTACCTGCCCGGGCGGGCTAGTTGCCGAGGGGGTCCAGGCCGCGGCTCCCACGCACCACCAGCAGCCACACGGCCGGCGCGGCCAGGACGCAGAGCATCAGCGCGGGCACGGCGGCCTGGGAGTACTGGGTGACCGAGGTGGCCGTCCATACATCGGTGGCCAGCGTGTCGAAGCCGCTGGGGCGCAGGATGAGGGTGGCGGGCAGCTCCTTCAGGGTCGACAGAAGCACCAGCGCCGCGCCGGCCAGCAGGCCGGGCCCCACGAGCGGAACGGTCACCGTGGCCAGCGTGTGGGCCGGCCCCCGGCCCAGGCCGCGCGAGGCCTCCTCGAGGCTGGGCTCGGCACGCGAGAGCGCCGATGTGACCCCGGCGAGGGCCTGGGGGAAGAAGCGCACGAGGTAGGCCACCACCAGCAGCGTGATCGACTGGTAGACGGCCGGGGCGTGGCGAGCCGCGAAGAAGACGAAGGCCAGCGCCGCGACTATGCCCGGCAGCGCGTTCGCGGCGTAGCCCGTGCGCTCCAGCGCCACTGTCCAACGGCTGCGAAACCGCGTTGCCAGCACCGCCACCGGCAGCGCGGCCAGCGTGGTGACCGCGGCGGCCGCCACAGCCACCAGCAGCGAATGCAGCGTGGCGGTGGCCAGGCCGTCCAGCGACGGGGAGCCGCGCAGCAGCCAGACCACCAGCACGCCCACCGGCAGCACCAGCCCCGCCCCCACCACGGTGGCGCAGAAGGCGAGGGCCGCGGGCCGCCACCGGCCGAGCGGAACCACTCGCGCCGGGCGCACCGTGCGACCTCCCCTCGATCCGCTGCCCAGCCGCAAACGAGCCCTCTGCTCGCCCACCAGCACCAGGATGGTGAGCACCACGAGCAGCAGCGCCAGCACGGCCGCCGGCTCGCGGTCAAAGGCGCCGCGGTACTGGAGGTACACGGCCCTGGTGAGCGCCTCGGCGCGCATGAGCGACACCACGCCGAAGTCGGCCAGGGAGTAGAGCGCCACCAGCAGCGCGCCGGCGCCTATCGCCGGGCGCATGAGTGGAAGCGTGACCACCCTGAACACCTGCGCCGGGTTGCGCCCCAGGCCCTGGGCGGCCTCCTCCACAGCGGGGTCGGCCCGGCGCAGCGCGGCGATGCACAGCAGCAGGACGAACGGATAGGTGGCCAGGGTGAGCGCCAGGAACGCGCCGGGGAACCCCGTGAGCGCCGGGATGCCCAGTAGTCCGCCCGGCCCCGACACCGCCAGCAACGCCAGCGCGAGCACGTAGGAGGGCAGCACCAGGGGCAGCGC
>CAVSGC010000002.1:0-87813 GCA_963727395.1 uncultured Thermoleophilaceae bacterium
CTGTTCTCTGCTGCATCGCAGCACGAGATTCCGCTTGCACGTTCAGTAAAATCAGTTCTACTAAACAAAATAACTAAACATCGGCTCCATCGAGCCGTGGGATGGCCGTGCCGCGGCCGGAGGCATGCGGGCTCCGACGCCGCATGGAAACGCAGGAGGGAGATGCATGAAGAGACTGCATCGCAGGGGCGCTGGCCGTGGCATCGGCGGCGCTTCTGTCAGGCTTCGCGCTATTCGGCGCCGCGCAGGCCAGGAGCTGACGCTCTGCTGGGCCGCCTGGGACCCGGCGAACGCGCTGGTCGAGCTGTCCAAGGACTTCACCGCCGAGACCGGCATCGCCATGAAGTTCGAGTTCGTGCCGTGGACGAACTACGCCGACCGCTTCCTCAACGAGCTGAACTCGCAGCGGCAAGCTCTGCGACCTGATCATCGGCGACAGCCAGTGGATCGGCGGCTCGGCCGAGAACGGCCACTACGTCAAGCTCAACGACTTCTTCGACAAGGAAGGCATCTCGATGGATGACTTCCTGCCGGCGACGGTCGTCGGCTATTCCGAGTGGCCGAAGAACACGCCGAACTACTGGGCGCTGCCGGCGATGGGCGACGTCGTCGGCTGGACCTACCGCAAGGACTGGTTCGAGCGGCCCGAGCTGCAGGCGGAGTTCAAGGAGAAGTACGGCTGGGATCTCGCCCCGCCGGAGACCTTCGACCAGCTGAAGCAGATCGCGGAGTTCTTCCAGGGCCGCGAGATCGACGGCAAGACCGTCTACGGCGCCTCGATCTACACCGAGCGCGGCTCGGAAGGCATCACGATGGGCGTCACCAACGTCGCTCTACTCGTACGGCTTCAAGTACCAGAACCCCGACAAGCCCTACGAGATGGAAGGCTTCGTGAACTCGCGCCGACGCCGTGACGGGCCTGGAGTTCTACAAGGAGCTCTACAAGTGCTGCACGCCGCCCGGCGCATCGAACGTCTACATGGGCGAATCGGCTCGACGCCTTCAAATCCGGCCAGGTCGCGATGCACATGAACTTCGCCTTCACCTGGCCCGGCCTCTACAAGGACGAGAATGTCGGCGGCGACAAGATCGGCTTCTTCGTCAACCCGGCCGAGAAGGAGCAGCTTCGCCCAGCTCGGCGGGCAGGGCATCTCGGTCGTCGCCAACTCCGACAACAGGACGGCGCGCTCGCAGTACATCAAGTGGTTCGCGCAGCCCGAGGTGCAGGCCAAGTGGTGGCCGCTCGGCGGCTTCTCCTGCCGCCAAGTCGGTGCTCGAGGATCCGGGCTTCGCGGCGCAGCAGCCCTACGCCCAGACCTTCCTCGACTCGATGGCGATCGTGAAGGATTTCTGGGCCGAGCCGACCTACGCCGAGCTGCTGCAGGCCATGCAGAAGCGCGTGCACGACTACGTCGTCGCCGACCAGGGCACGGCGCAAGGAAGCCCTCGACCAGCTGTCAAGGACTGGACCGAGGTCTTCGAGGACGAAGGCAAGATCTAGATCGCCGTGCGCTCGAGCTCGCTCTCCCGGCTGTCGGCCGGGAGGAGACTTCCGTCGAGACCTAGCGACAACTCGGCGCGGCCGGATTCCGAATGCGGCGACCGATTCGCATAGCAGATCACCATGCAGGATCGTCGTGCCGGACGCGATGATGCGACACGGCAGCCGACGCCGGACGTGCCGCTGCGGCGACACCGCTGCCGTCGCGCGGCGGATCCTCGCCTGTCCGACCGCGCCATCGCCTGGCTGTTCATCGCGCCGACGATCCTGCTGCTGCTCGCGATCAACATCTTTCCGCTGATCTGGACGATCTATCTCTCCTTCACCGACTACCGCGCCAACCGGCCGAACGCCGAGATCAAGAGCGTCGGCCTGCGCCACTACGAGCGCATCCTGGCCGACACCGACATCTGGCATCGCCATGCAGGCGACGGCGCATTTCGTCTTCTGGACGATCGTGCTCGAGACGCTGATCGGCTTCGCGCTCGCCTATCTGATCGACCGCAAATTCCGCGGCCACGGCTTCTGGACGACCGTCATCCTGATCCCGATGATGCTGTCGCCGGCGGTGGTCGGCAATTTCTGGAGGTTCCTCTACGAGCCGCAGATCGGGCTCTTCAACTACATCGTCTCCTTCTTCTCCGGCATCGACCGCCGACGTCGTTCCAGATGCTCGGCGACGTCGCGCTCGCGCCGTGGTCGATCATCATCGTCGATATCTGGATGTGGACGCCCTACGTGATGCTGATCTGCCTCGCCGGGCTGCGCTCGATCCCCGACTACATCTACGAGGCGGCGGAGGTCGACCGCGCCTCGAACTGGCGGCAGTTCTGGTCGATCACGCTGCCGATGGCGCTGCCCTTCATCATGCTCGCGGTGCTGTTCCGCGGCATCGAGAACTTCAAGATGTTCGACATGGTGAACCTGCTGACCCGCGGCGGCCCCGGCTCGACCACCGAGGTCGCCTCGATCACGCTGAAGCGCGAGGCCTTCGAGAGCTGGCGGACCGGCTATTCCTCGGCCTTCGCCATCATCCTGTTCGTCGCGGTGTTCGGCCTCGCCAACATCTACGTGAAGGCGCTGAACCGGGTGAAGCAGCGATGAGCGCCGCCACCCAGCCCATTCGGTCGTCGCGCCGACGCCGCGTCGCGCAAGCGCATCGCCGCCGCGATCGTCATCGCCTACGCGCTGATCACGATGGTCCCGCTGCGTCTGGATCGTCGCGACCAGCTTCAAGACGCCGCCGGATTCGATCGCCTATCCGCCGAAGGTCCTGTTCACGCCGTCGCTCGAAGGCTACTGCAACCTCTTCACGACGCGCACGCGGCAGACGCCGGAATACATGGCGAGCCTGCCGCCGGCGACCGCCTGGTGCGACAAGCTCGCCCGCAAGCGCAACATGGTGATCGCCGGGCCGTCGAACTTCGTGCCGCGCTTCATCAACTCGATCATCATCGCCTTCGGCTCGACCTTTCTCGCGGTCTTCCTCGGCATGCTCGCGGCCTACGGCTTCTCGCGCTTCAAGGTGCCGCTCAAGGACGACCTGCTCTTCTTCATCCTCTCGACGCGCATGATGCCGCCGATCGCCGTCGCGATCCCGATCTACCTGATGTACCGCGAGCTCGGCCTCTCCGACACCGAAGCTCGGCATGATCCTGCTCTACACCGCGGTGAACGTGTCGCTCGCGGTCTGGCTGCTCAAGGGCTTCATCGACGAGATCCCGCGCGAATACGAGGAGGCCGCGATGATCGACGGCTATTCGCGGCTGCAGGCGTTCTGGAAGGTCGTGCTGCCGCAGGCGACGACCGGCATCGCCGCGACCGCCATCTTCTGCCTGATCTTCGCCTGGAACGAATACGCCTTCGCTGTGCTCCTCACCTCCGGCGAGGCGCAGACGATGCCGCCCTTCATCCCGTTCATCATCGGCGAAGGCGGGCAGGACTGGCCGGCCGTCGCCGCGGGAACGACGCTCTTCGTCGTGCCGATCTTCGTCTTCACGGTGCTGCTCCGAAAGCAGCTGCTGCGCGGCATCACGTTCGGCGCGGTGCGGAAATGAGCTCGAGCAGCTCGCAGCTATCCTGGCCGCGCTGCTTCCGCCGCGGGCCCGTGGGAGAACGTCGCCGTCGTCCTGATCGGGCTCGGCATCGTCATGCTGATGCAGCCGTTCGCGCTGGCGCTCTACACCTAGTCCTTCGTCACGATCCTCGTCGGCACGGTGATGTTCATCATCGTCAGCCATTTCCCGGAGTGAGCGCGATGGCTGAGATCCGCGTCGAGCATCTCCGAAAGCAGTTCGCCGATTTCGTCGCGGTGCAAGGATTCGACCTTCACCGTCGAGGACGGCGAGTTCTTCGTCATGCTCGGCCCCTCGGGCTGCGGCAAGACGACGACGCTCCGGATGATCGCCGGGCTCGAGCTGCCGACCTCCGGAAAAATCCTGCTCGACGGCGAGGACGTCACCTTCAAGCGCGCCGCGGAGCGCGACATCGCCTTCGTGTTCCAGCTCTTCGCGCTCTATCCGCACATGAACGTGCGCAAGAACATCGGCTTTCCGCTGTTGAGCCAGGGCGTGCCGCGCGCCGAGATCAAGCGAGCGCGTCGAGGAGACGGCGCGGCTTCTCCGCATCGACCACATCCTCGACCGCTCGGTCTCCGGGCTTGCCGGCGGCGACCGCCAGCGCGTCGCGCTCGGCCGCGCCATCGTCCGCCGGCCGAAGGTGCTTTCTGATGGACGAGCCGCTCGGCACGCTCGACACCGAGTTCCGCGACCTCATGGTCCGCGAGCTGCGCGAGCTGCACAACCGCATCGGCGCCACCACCGTCTACGTCACCCACGACCAGCTCGAGGCCATGGCCATGGCCGACAAGATCGCGGTGATGAACCGCGGCGTGATCGAGCAGTTCGCCACGCCGCAGGAGATCTACGACCGGCCCGGTCTCGATGTTCGTCGCCGACTTCATCGGCTCGCCGCCGATGAATTTCCTTCCGCTCCGACGCGGCCTGCAGAAGGGCGCGCGCGCGCTTCGCATGAACGGCGCGACCGTTCCCGTGCCGGAGATGCACGAGGATCGTCGCCGGAGACCGAGCTCGCGCTCGGCATCCGCCCCGAGCACATCCGCTTCGACGATACCTCGCCGCTTCGCGGCTCGGTCTTCGGCGCCGAGTATCTCGGCACGACCCAGATCGTGACGGTCACGACCGAGCACGGGCAGATCAAGGCGCGGCTGCCGGCGAGCCTCCGCGTGGCGAGCGGAGAGACGGTCGGGCTCGCATTCCGCGGCGAGCGCCTGTCATTGTTCGACAAGTCGAGCGGCCGCGCAATCGCCAGCGCTCTCGACGAGAGGAGGCGCGCATGGCTGAGATCGCGCTCTCCAACGTCAGCAAGCGCTTCGGCGCAGACGCTCGCCGTCGATCGGCCTCGACTGTCGCTCGGCGAACGGCGAGTTCGTGGTGCTGCTCGGCCCGACCGGCGCGGGCAAGACGACGACGCTTCGGCTCGTCGCCGGGCCTGGAGCGGCCGGAGCAAGGCACGATCCGAATCGACGGCCGCGACGTGACGCAAGCCGAGCCGGCCGCGCGCGACGTCGACCTTCGTCTTCCAGCAATATTCGCTCTATCCGCACCTTTCGGTGTTCGACAACCTCGCCTTCCCGCTCCGCTCGCCGGCGCGCCGCGTGGCCGAGAGCGGACATCGAGAAGCGCATCGAGCAGGTGGCGGAGATGCTGCGCATCGCCGGCAAGCTGAAGAACCGAGCGACGCAGCTTTCCGGCGGCGAGATGCAGCGCGTCGCGATCGGCCGCGCGCTCGTGCGCCGGCCCGCCGTCTATCTGATGGACGAGCCGCTCTCCTCGCTCGACGCAAAACTCCGCGCCGAACTCGGCTCGAGCTGAAGCACATCCAGCAGGATCTCGGCGCCACCATTCTCTATGTCACGCACGACCAGATCGAGGCGATGACGATGGCGACCCGGATCGGCATCCTCTCCGAAGGCCGCCTGGTCCAGATCGGCACGCCGCGCGAAATCTACGAGAGCCCGTTCAGCCTCTACGTCGCCGCGCGCCTCGGCCAGCCGACGATCAATCTCATCCCCGCTGGCCTGCTGCCCGATGGCGGCGCGCCGCAGGGCACGAAGACGATCGGCGCGCGCACCGAGCATTTTCGCATCGCGCAAGCGCGACCAACGGCCACGCGCAGGCGAAGGTCGACTGGATCGAGCATCTCGGCGACCAGAACCACCTTCATGTGAGCGTCGGCGAGCACAAGCTCGTCACGCTGGTCGACCCCGCCGCCGAGCTGCAGCCGGGCGACGCGGTCACGGTTGAGCTGGTCGCGCCGCTTTACTTCGATCAGGCCGGCAATCGGATTGGAGCGCGGCAGTGAGATCAGCCGCCCACCTCTCCTTTGTCATCCCGGTTTGCCGCGTTAGCGGCAAGACCGGGACCCGTACGCGCCACACCTTGGCTCTAGTGCACCGGCCTTGCGGTTGCCTTGCACCCTTCTGTGCTTATGGGTCCCGGACAGCGGCACTTCGCGCCGCTTCCGGGATGACAAATGGAAATGCGCTGCGGGAGCTCCGCCATGCAGCTTGATCAGGCCCAGCGCCGTGCTCTGTTCGAAACGGTCGCCCGCACGGTCATCGACCATGCCGACGAGCTGACCTCGCTCGACAGCGCCATCGGCGACGGCGACCACGGCGCCAACATGAAGCGCGGCTTCGAAGCGGTGCTGGCCGATATAGATCAACTCGCCGGCAAGCCGCTGCCGGAAGCGCTGAAGGCGGCCGGCATGCAGCTCGTCATGAAGGTCGGCGGCGCGTCCGGCCCGCTTTACGGAACGCTCTTCATGACCCTCGGCAAGACGCCTCCCCGAAGCGCCGGATCGCGAGGCGCTCGCGAAGGCGCTCTGCAGCGGCGATCGATGCGGTGAAGGCGCGCGGAAAAGCCGAGGTCGGCCAGAAGACCATGCTGGACGTGCTGGTGCCCGTGCAGGAGGAGCTCGCCGGCGACGCTGCGTTCTCCGCCGTCACGGCTCGCGCCCACGCTGCCGCCGAGGCGACCATCCCGATGAAGGCGACGCGCGGCCGCGCCTCGTTCCTCGGCGAGCGCTCGATCGGCCACATGGATCCCGGCGCGCGGTCGAGCGCGCTCATCATCGATGCCGCCGCCTCGGCGCTAGGAGCCGCCTCATGACGAATGTCGGCATCGTCATCGTCTCGCACTCGCCGCTCGTCGCCGAGGGCACAGCCGACATGGTGCGGCAGATGGTCGGCGATGAGGTGAAGGTCGCCTGGTGCGGCGGCAATCCCGAGGGCGGGCTTGGCACCAGCGTCGAATCGATCATGAAGGCCATCGACAACGCCTGGTCGGAGGCCGGCGTCGCGATCCTCGTCGATCTCGGCGGCGCCGAGACGAACAGCGAGATGGCGGTCGAGATGCTTTCCGACGAGCGCGCCGGCCGTGTCGTCGTCTGCAATGCGCCGATCGTCGAGGGCGCGGTCATCGCCGCGACCGAGGCGTCGGGCGGCGCGTCGCTCGACGTCGTCAAGCGCACGGCCGAAGAACTGTCTCCGGCTTGAGCAGAGGAATTGGAATGACCGGCAGGAACGCTACAGGCTCGGTTTTGCTGACGCATGACGTCGGCCTGCACGCGCGCCCGTCGGTGAAGCTCACCAAGCTCGCCAAGACTTTCGCGAGCCGCATCGACTGGCCCTTGCGGCGGACGGCCCATGGATCGACGCCAAGAGCATCGTCAAGGTGATGGCGACCAAGGCGCCGCAGAACAGCGTGCTGCATTTCCGCGCCGAGGGCGACGATGCGAAGACTGCAGTGGATGCGCTGGTCGCGCTCGTGGTCGGCGATTTCGAGGATGCGCCCGCCGGGCAACCGGGCGACGTGGCTCATGCCGAAACCGGTTGAGCTGAAAGGCCGGCCGGCCGCGCCGGGCATCGCCGCCGGACCGCTCTTCCGCTTCGACGCGGAGATCGCGCGGCGTCTCCCGACCGGCGATGCCAAGCGCGAGTGCGAGGCGCTCGACGCGGCGGTCGCATCGGCGATCGAGCAGATCGAAGCGCTGACGGCGACGATGGACGACGCAAGCCGCGGCATCCTGGAATTCCAGGCGGCGATGCTCAGCCGACGACGAGCTGATCTCCCCTGCCCGATCCGGGATTGAGGCCGGAGCCAGCGCCGAGGCGGCCTGGGTCGCGGCGCTGAACGCCGAGATCGCCGGCTACGAAACCTCCGACGACGAATATTTCCGCGCCCGCGCCGCCGACATGGTCGACCTTCGCGACCGCGTGCTTCGCAATCTCTCCGGCGTCGATCTCGCAGCGGCTCCGCCTGGCGCGATCCTCGCCGGCGACGATGTGACCCCGACCCGCTTCCTCGAGACCGACTGGTCGACCGGCGGCGGCGTCGCGCTCGGCGATGGCAGCGCCACCAGCCACGTCGCCATGCTCGCGCGCGCGCGCGGCGTGCCGATGGTGGTCGGCCTCGGCGCGATCGAGGTCGACGGCCATATCGACGCGATGGTCGACGGCGACACCGGCGCGGTCGTGCTCAGCCCCGGCCATTCGCAGCTCGCCTATGTCGAGATGCGGCGCGCGGCACAGGCCGAAGCAGGAGCCGAGGCGTCCCGTTATCTCAACGCCGACGCCAAGACTGCCGACGGCAGGGCAGATCGACGTGATGATCAACGTCGCCCGCCCGGAGGAGGTCGACGGCGTCGACGTCCGACCTGCGACGGCGTCGGGCTGATGCGCACGGAGTTCCTGTTCACCGGCGACACGCTTCCCGACGAGGAGACGCAGTATCGCGCCTACGCGAAGGTGCTCGACTGGGCGGAGGGGCGTCCCGTCACCATCCGCACCATCGACGCCGGCGGCGACAAGCCGGTGAAGGGGCTGACGGTCGAGGAGCAGAATCCGTTCCTCGGGCTTGCGCGGCATCCGCCTTTCGCTCGCGCGGCCCGAGGTTTTTCGCGTGCAGCTTCGCGCGCTTGCTCGCGCCGCACCGCGCGGCAATCTGAAAGTCATGCTGCCGATGGTGACGATCCCAGCGGAGATCGCCGCCGCGTCGCGCTATCTCGACGACGGCGCTTGCCGAGCTCGCCGCCGAGAAGATTCCGGCGGCGCGCCCTCCGCTCGGCATCATGGTCGAGGTGCCGGCCGTCGCCATCGCGCCGAAGGCATTTTCCGCCGCCGAGTTCTTCTCCATCGGCTCGAACGATCTCACCCAGTACGTCACCGCCGCGGCGCGCGACAGCCACCGCGTCGCCGACCTCTGCGACGTCACCAACCCGGCGGTGATGAGGCTGATCGGCGACGTCGCCGGCTTCGGCGCGCTGAACGGCATCGAGGTGAGCCTCTGCGGCGATGCGGCGGGCCACCCGGCGCTCGTGCCGATCCTGCTTCGGGCTGGGCTCCGCAGCCTCTCCGTCGCGCCCTCGATGCTCGGCGCGGTGAAGGCCGCGATTGCGCGGACGCGTCTCCATGAATGACGCCCCAGACCGCGCGACG
Source organism: uncultured Thermoleophilaceae bacterium (assembly GCA_963727395.1). Lineage (GTDB taxonomy): Bacteria > Actinomycetota > Thermoleophilia > Solirubrobacterales > Thermoleophilaceae > JAAYBF01. The sequence goes on from CAVSGC010000002.1 coordinate 9,021, forward strand.
AAGTTTCGCGCCGGCGTCGCGGAATACAAGGCCATCCTGCAGCGCGTGCTCGAGGCGCGCCCGTCCGGCACGCGCCAGCGGATCGCCACCGCGCTCGCCAAGAACCGCAGCTTCGTCACGCAGATCACCAGCCCCGCCTACGACACGCCGATCCCCGCGCGGCATGTCGATCTCATCATGGAGATCTGCCATTTCTCGCCGCACGAGCGCGAGGCGTTCCTCGCCGCCTATGCGCGCGCGCATCCGAGCCGCCGCACGCCGCCGCGCGATCAGCTGCGCACGCCGCGCGCACATGGTCCATCTGCCGGACCTCGGCTCGGCCGAGAAGAACGGCCAGCTCGACATGCTGATCGGCGAGTTCGTCGAGAAGCTCGCCAATCTGATCGCCGACATCAAAGACTAGACCGGCGCGACGACGCCGACGAGGGGAGGCTCACGTGAAGAAACTCATCAACCAGGTCGATGCCGTCCTGACCGAAAGCCTCGACGGCTTTTGCGCGGCGCACGCCGACATCGTGTCGCTCGGCGGCGGCCACAAATTCGTCCGCCGGCGGAGCCTGAAGCCCGGCAAGGTGGCGCTGATCTCCGGCGGCGGCTCCGGCCACGAGCCGCTGCATGCCGGCTTCGTCGGACGCGGCATGCTCGACGCCGCCTGCCCCGGCCAGGTCTTCACCTCGCCCACGCCCGACCAGATGCTCGAAGCCGCGCAGGCGGTCGACGGCGGCGCCGGCATGCTCTTCATCGTCAAGAACTACGAAGGCGACGTCATGAATTTCGACATGGCGGCGGAGATGGCGACGGAGCTCGGCATCGAGGCGATGTCGGTCCGCACCAACGACGACGTCGCGGTGGAGGATTCGACTCTACACGACCGGCCGCCGCGGCGTCGCCGGCACGCTGGTCGTCGAGAAGATCGTCGGCGCCGCCGCCGAGGAGGGCCGCGACCTCGCCGGCGCTGAAGACGCTCGGCGACAGCGTCAACGCGCGCACGCGCTCGATGGGCGTGGCGCTGACGAGCTGCACCGTGCCGGCCGCCGGCAAGCCGACCTTCGAGATCGGCGACGACGAGATGGAGATGGGCGTCGGCATTCACGGCGAGCCCGGCCGCCGGCGCGTCGCGCTCAAACCCGCCGACGCGATCGTCGAGGAGATGATGGGCGCGATCCTCGGCGACCTCGGCGAGACGAAGGGCGACGCGCTCCTCCTCGTCAACGGCTTCGGCGGCACGCCGCTGATGGAGCTCTATCTCGTCTACAACGCCGCGCGGAAGCGACTCGAGAAGCACGGGCTCAAGGCCGCGCGCTCGCTCGTCGGCAACTACGTCACCTCGCTCGACATGGCCGGCTGCTCGCTGACCGTCACGATGCTCGATGCGGAGACGACGAAGCTCTGGGACGCGCCGGTGCATACGCCGGCGCTGCGATGGGGTGTGTAGGAGGCAAGGCACACATCATCGTTCTCGCGACCTGGCGGCCCGAGTTATCAAAGAGCTTGTCCCTCCGAAGGAGGGAGCGGGGCGCCTGAGGCACCTTGTGCCGTCCGCTCAGCGAAGTGGATTGCGTATCGAAGGCGCAGGCGCAACAAGACGCCCCGCGCGGCGGTTACGAAGTCCAATTTGCCCACTCTTCCTTCCCGTGCCGCCTGGAGCCCAGGGGGCCGGCGGACACAAGGACATGCAGCGAAGCGACATCTCGCAAAGGGCTCGCGCCCTTGGATGGACCCCTTAGGACTCCGCCGAGCCTTTCCGGTCTCGGCGGGACTTTCGACACGGCGCCGCCCACTGCTCCCGAACGGTTCCGGTGGCCATCCGGTCCCTCACGAGCAGCGGTGACACGGAGGGTAAGTGAGGTTTTGAACGGCGGTAGGTGGACTTTTCAGCGGCGGAAGAGTTCAGGGTGGCCTTCCCCGAGTACCGCGAGAAGGTATCGCCGAGGCGACGGTTGAGGGTTCAGTCTTCCGCTTGGTGAACCCGTGGAGGTTTGGCAACGGCAGTGCGATCCGTCCTTCATAGATATTATTTTCGGCCGGCTGCAGTGCAACCACCTTCTCGCAGTTCAGGGAGAGGGTTAACGCGAGTCGCTGCGGAATTTCAGCTTGCCTCCAAGTCCCGCTTGAGCCGCGCCAACAATTCCACAGCGTCGTTCGCGTATCCTGAAATCCACCGATCATAGATGTCCCTGAACGGCGCGGCGTTCAGGTAATTCCACCGCATCCGGCCTTCGCGTCGCGCGATGATCAGCTCCGCCCGCTCGAGCACGCCGATGTGCTGCATCACCGTGCAGCGGTCGAGTTTCTTTCGAAAGTGATCGCAGAGCTCACCGGTCGTGCGCGGCGCATCCTTCAGGAGATCGAGGATTTCGCGACGGCGCGAATCCGCCAGCGCCTTGAAAACCAGATCGTCTCGAATCGCTTTTGACATGTTATAGTTTTATAACATATAGTGCGAGCATAGGCAAGTGAGGGGCTGCCAACCCGGAGTGAATGCGATGAAACCGAAATTCCAGGTGCAGCTGAAAATCCAGAAGCCGGTCGCCGAGGTGTTCGACGCCGTGGTCAACCCGAAGAAGCTTTCGGGCTATTTCGTCGAGACGGCGAGCGGTCCCACTCGTCGACGGCAAGACGGTGAAATGGAAATTTCCGGAGCTTCCCGAGAAGTTCGATGTCGTCTGCCAGGAAGTGGTGAAGGACGACCGCATCGTCTTTGAATGGCCCGCCGGCGTGGATGACATAAACACGCGGGTCGAGATGGTCTTCAAGCCGCTCGATGAGGGAAACACGATGGTGCAGATCACCGAATCCGGGTGGCCGGACACAGCCAAGGGTCACGAGCGCGCCTACGGAAACGCCGGCGGCTGGATGCACATGATGACGTGCATGAAGGCTTATCTCGAATAGGCGGCATCAATCTCCGCGCCGGCGGCGCATTCTAGCAGCGAAAGACTGTCAGCCTCGCGAAAAGCCCGGATTCTCGGCCTTTTCCGCCGAGGTTCCATGCCGAATGCCCGATTTTTAGCGCTATGCTTACGCTGCGCCTCCCGACTCACTGAAAAGGGGCGTCCCAAGAAAGGGGGTCGGCATGGCCATGAACCCGAAGAACCGGGCGCTCTCAGGCCGAGGAGCGCTTCGACAGGGCTCGCAGGACCAACGACGAGGCGCGCTCGATCATCGACCTCGAGCGCGACGCCATGCGCAAGAAGACGGCGCGGCTCAGAAAACTGCGGCTGGAGAAGGAAGCCGAGGCCGGGATGACCGTGATCGACAAGAAGCCGGCGGCGAAGAAGAAGAAAGCCGTCGCCAAGAAACCGAAATAGGCCGGCGGTCTGGCTAGTCTTTCCCGGGATATCCACATCGCCCGAGCCATCGGGGCGCTCTCGCTCGCCCCTCGTAGCGGTCGGTTCATCTCTATGCAGCATAGAATGCGAATTTATCCTTTCATGTATGAAGGGACCGAGCGGGTGATTACTGAGGCCGAGGGCTGGATTCGTTATTGCACGGGTCATCATCGACATTTTTCGCAGTGGCAAGACCGTAGGGCTGCTAGGCGATGACAAAGCCGGGGCAAGATTGATCGAAGCGGCACATGAGGCCGCGGCGATTGCGCGAGGTGAAAGGAAGGCCACGCGCACTTTTGTCCCAAAGGATACCGACGTGAAGGTGATACGCCGGCATCTCAAGCTGTCGCAGGAGGCTTTCGCGTCGCAATTTGGCTTCACCACGAGCCAGATACGAGATTGGGAACAGGGGCGGGCCAAGCCGAGCGGTGCTGTCCGCGCTTACCTCATGATAATCGAGAAGGCGCCGGAGACGGTTCGACGCCTGCTCGATGAGAGGATCCGGAGGGCGGCTTAGAATTGCACAGGCGGTCCACCTTCGTATGCCCGCTTGATCAGCGCCCGGATCCCCTCTTTTTCGAGCGGCCGCGGATTCCAGTACGGATCCTTCAGCGCCAGCTCCACCACCCGATCGATCCCGTCCGCCGGCATGCCGATGTCCTTCAGCGCCAGCGGAATTTTGAGCGACTTCGCCAGCTCGTAGAGTCCCGTCGCGGCATCGCTCGCGCCGAGCGCCCGCGACGATCTTGCTCATCGCCTCAGGCGTCGCCGGCGCGTTGTAGGCGACCGCATGCGGCAGCACGATCGCATGCGTCTCGGCGTGCGGCAGGTCGAACGTGCCGCCGAGCACATGGCAGAGCTTGTGGTGGATCGCGATCGTCGTGTTCGGCGAGGCACATGCCGCAGAGCCAGGCGCCATACTGCGCATTGATGCGCGCATCGCGATCGTTCGGGTCCTCGACGATCCGCCTGCAGGCTCGATGCGAAGGCGCGAAGCCCCTCCTCCGCCATCATCGACGTGATCGGATTGTTGTCCTTCGCGTAGAGCGCCTCGACCGCATGCGCCATCGCGTTCATGCCGCTCGTCGCCGAAAGCTTTGGCGGCAGCGACAGCGTGAGCTCGACGTCGTAGATCACCGCCTCGGGCAGGATTTTCGGCGAGCGCTGCGTCTTCTTCTCGCCGCCCGCCGTTTCGCCGAGGAGGTTCGTCACCTCGGAGCCGGCATAGGTGGTCGGGATGACGAGCTGCGGCGCGTCGTTGCGGAGCGCGATCGCCTTGCCGAGGCCGGTCGTCGAACCGCCGCCGACGGAAACGACGCAATCCGCCTTGAGGCTTTGATAAACGCCGATCGCCTTCTCGGTCACCTCGACCGGCGTGTGCATGACGGCGCCCGGAAACAGTGCCAGCGGAGAGCGCGCCAAGCGCACTCGCAACGCGTTCAGCCGTGTCGCTTCTGCTCGGGCGTCGAAAGCACCAGCGCTCGCGTGCCGCCGATGGCGCTCGACCACGTCGGGCGCTTCGGCGAGGCGCCCCGGCCCAAAGATTATTCGCTGCGGGCGGCCTTCATAGACGAAGGGCTCGACGGTCAAATGAGTCGGGTCATCTGGAACGAGAACATTGAACACACCCAGCCTTGTCATTCTCGGGCGGAGCGAAGCGAAGACCCGAGAACCCAGGCTTCAGCGTCATCTGTCTGGGTCCTCGGGTCTCGCTACGCGAGCCCGAGGATGACACGCCCTTGTTACGCTTCCTCCGCCGCTAGCGGTTCTTCGCCCGCATCACGTGATAGCTGAGCTCGCCCGGATCCTGCATGTCCGGCACCTTCCAGCCGTCGATGTCGTATTCCGCCATGCATTGCTCGGCGAAGCCGACCATCTTCTCCGTCGCGCCGGAGGCCATCGCGCCGAACAGGCAGTAGCGGCGGATTTCTTCCGTCGAGCCGGACCAGTTGATCTCGTAGAGCTCGGTGCGTCCGCCGAACTCGGTGCCGAGCGCGTCCCACAGAAGCTTCAGCAGCTTCACCCGCTCGTCGGCCTTGTAGCCGTGCGAGCCGCGCAGATAGCGGTCGAGATACGGACGGATTTCTTCGTTGCCGAAATCGAGCCGCGAGCTGTTCAGGTAGATCAGCCCCGAGGCGACCGTCTCCTCGATGATGTATTTGATCTCCGAATAGGCGTAGGTGCAAAAAATCTGGTAGGCGGCGGCCGGGTCCATGCTCGGCAGCAGATATTCGCCGATCCACGGTTTTGGATCGCGCGCCATCGCGTCGGAGAGACCCCAGAAGAGGTTGCGCCAGCCGATCACCTCGCCGACCTTCGCCTGCACGCCGCGAAAATCCTTCGTGCCGCCGGCTTCGACCGCTTTCAGGAACAGGCCGGCGATGAAGTCGAGCTTCACCGCGAGCCGCGTGCAGCCATGCAGCAGCGCGCGCGGCAGGAAGCCGGTGCGCGGGAAGAAGTTGTTGGCCTTCTCCACGTCCTGGTAGACGAAGACGTTCTCCCAGGGGACCAGCACCTTGTCGAGGATGAACACCGCGTCGTTCTCGTCGAGCCGGCTCGACAGCGGATAGTCGTAGGGGCTTCCCATCGCCGTCGCCGTCATCTCGAACGATGTGCGGCAGATGAGCTTCACGCCCTTCGCGTTGGTCGGGATCATGAAGACGACGGCGAAGTTCTTGTCGCCGAGCGGCGTCAGGCCGTGATGCGCGACGAAGGTGTAGTTGGTCAGCGCCGAACCGGTCGCCACCACCTTGGCGCCGGAGACGATGATGCCGGCGTCGGTCTCCTTCTCGATATGCACGCAGACATCCGCCACCTCGTTCGGCGGACGGTCGCGGTCGACCGGCGGATGGATGATCGCGTGGTTGACGAAGGGCACGCGCTCCTGCGCGTATCTTGTACCAGCGCTTCGCGTTGTCCTGGTAGGGATCGTAGAAATCGGAGTTGGCGCCGAGCGTGCCGAGGAAGGCCGCCTTGTAGTCCGGCGCGCGGCCGATGAAGCCGTAGCCGACGCGCGCCCATTCGGCGATCGCGTCGCGGCCCTTCAGCATCTCGTCGAGAGTTTTCGGCGCGCGGAAATAGGCGTGCGTGTAGCTGCCGTTGCCGGTCTCCGTCGGCATCGTCAGCTTGTCCTTGGTCTTCGGGATCGTGCAGCGCGTCGTAGCAGCGCGCGATCATGCGCGCGGTGTTGCGGAACGCCGGATGCGTCCGTCACGTCCTTCACGCGCTCGCCGTAGATGTAGATGGTGCGGTCGTCGCGGAGCGATTCCAGGAACTCGTTGCCGTTCATCGGCCGGGTGACTTTGACGTTGCCGGTCGCTTCCGGCTTGTGCGCGCCGGCGGGCTCTGCTGCGCGGCCGTCTTGTGGCCTTGTCACCATTCCTCATCCCTCCCGCTCCCGATGCGTCGAATCTTTTGTTCGATTATCGAACGCATGTGCGATTTCCGAACTTGGACGATAGGAGCTTCGGCATGCGATGACAAGCGGCGGCCGCTGGCGCCGTCTCAAGCGATGAAGCTCGAAATCTGCTCCGACGACTGCGCTGAGCTTCGGCAGAAAATGGTCGCGCATGTGGTTGCGGGTGATGCGCGTCGAGTTGGTGGAGAGGTTGAGGCCGGCGACGGCCGCGCCGCGCCTGTCCACCATCGGCACCGCGATCGAGCGGAGGCCGCGCTCCAGCTCCTCGTCGACGATGGAAAAGCCCTGCTCGCGATCGGCCTTGATGCGGTCGAAGCAGCGCCTGCGGCTCGGTGATGGTCTGCGTCGTGTAGGGCTCGAGGCGAAGCGACATGATCCGCCGCCAGAGTTCGTCCGTCCTCGACGAAGCCGAGCTGCGCGCGGCCGAGCGAGGTGTGGAAGGCCGGGAGCCGCGAGCCGACCGTCACGGCGACGCTCATGATGCGGCTCGTCGGGAACGCGCGCAACATAGACGATGTCAGTGTCCTGCAGGATCGCGGCAGGAGCAGGATTCCTGCACGCCGGCGCCGAGAGCTCCTTCATCAGCGGCAGCGCCTGGTCGATCCAGCTCTGCGAGGAGAGATAGCCGAAGCCGAGCTCGAGCACGCGCGGCGTCAGCGAGAACTGCCGCCCGTTCTGCGCCACGTAGCCGAGCGCCGTGAGCGTGCGAAGAATGCGCCGCGCCGTCGCGCGCGTAAGCTCCGCCGATGCAGCGGTCTCCGAAGCGTCATCGTCGGGCGCTCGCCGCTGAAGGCGCGCATGACTGTCAGGCCCTTGGCGAGCGTCGTCATGAACTCGCGGTCGCCGTCGCCGGCAATGCCGACAGCGTGCCGACGACTGGCGGCGGTGCGCCTGCCGCCGAGTCTTCTTCCGCGCCGGTCGAAGTCTTCGTTGACACCGTCAAAGCTCTGCCTGAGAATGGCCGATAAACGAACGTCTGTTCGATTATCGAACAACTTCGGAAGGCGCGTCAAGCTCGGCAGATTTTCGCCTCTTCCGCGAGCCGAAACCTTCCGAAGCAAGACGAGGCTGGGAGGGACAGGGCATGAGCAAATCCACACGCAACACGATCGATCGCCGGCGCTTCCTGAAGACGTCGGCCGCGGCCGCGGGCACGATCGCCGCGTCGCCGCTTTTCGCGCCCGCCGTGCATGCGCAGAACGCCAAGCTCAAGCTCGGCTACGTGACGCCGCAGAGCGGCCCGCTCGCCGCCTTCGCCGCCTCCGACGATTTCAACATCAAGGGCTTCATGGAAGCGACGAAGGGCGTCGTCGAAGCCGGCGGCAGCACCTTCGATCTCGAAGTGGTGGTGAAGGACAGCCAGTCCAATCCGAACCGCGCCGCGGAGGTCGCGAAGGAGCTGATCGTCGACGACGAGGTCGACCTGATGCTGGTCGCCTCGACGCCGGAGACGACCAACCCGGTCTCCACCCAGTGCGAGATCGAGCAGATGCCGAACATCTCGACCATGGCGCCGTGGCAGCCGTGGTTCATCGGCCGCCAGGCCGATCCCGGCCGGCGGCCCGCCCGCGTGGAAGCCCTTCGACTACACCTTCCACTATTTCTGGGGCCTCGAGGACATCATCGCGGTGTTCCTCAACATGTGGAACCAGCTCGACACCAACAAGGTCGTCGGCGGCCTCTTCCCGAACGACGGCGACGGCAACGCCTGGGGCGATCCGAGTGAACGGCGTGCCGCCGGCCTTCAAGGCGGCCGGCTACGAGACGATCGATCCCGGCCGCTACCAGAACCTGACCGACGATTTTTCGGCGCAGATCACCGCCTTCAAGAATGCCGGCGCGGAGATCGTCACCGGCGTCGTGCTGCCGCCGGACTTCACCACCTTCTGGAACCAGGCGAACCAGCAGGGCTTCAAGCCGAAGGCGGTCAGCGTCGGCAAGGCGATCCTCTTCCCCGAGTCGGTGGAGGTGCTGGGCGAGGCCGGCAACAACCTCTCCTCCGAGGTCTGGTGGTCGCCGAACCATCCCTTCAAGTCGTCGCTCACCGGCCAGTCGGCGGGCGAGCTCGCGGCCGCGTTCGAGGCGGCGGCGGGCCGGCAATGGACGCAGCCGATCGGCTTCATCCATTCGCTGTTCGAGGTCGCGCTCGACGTTTTGAAGCGCGCCGAGGATCCGAAGGATCCAGCAGCGCTGCTCGCATCGATCGCGGCAACCAACCTCGAGACGGTCGTCGGTCCGGTGAAATGGGACGGCGCCAACCTGCCGCCCTTCGCCGCGAAGAACGTCGCCAAGACGCCGCTCGTCAGCGGCCAGTGGCGGCGGAAGGACGACGGAAAGTTCGATCTCGTCATCGTCGACAACCAGAACGCGCCGAACATCCCGGTCGGCGGCAAGATGGAGCCGATCGGCTAGACGTTAGAGCGCGCCTCTCCCTTCACGCTGTCGTCATGCCCGGACTTGATCCGGGCATCCATTCCGTGACCTTTACGCCGACCACGACCCGTGACGGAATGGATTGCCGGGTCAAGCCCGGCAATGACGACAGTTCTGATACCTGATTGGATGCTCCCGTGATCCTTCAGCTCGAACGCCTCTCCAAAGCCTTCGGCTCGGTGATGGTCGCGGACGGGATCGACCTTGAGATCGAGGAAGGCGCGGCGCTCGGCATCATCGGGCCGAACGGCGCCGGAAAATCGTCGCTCTTCAATCTGATCGCCGGCGTCGCTCGACGCCGGATTCCGGCGCGATCCGCCTCGCCGGCGAGGACGTGACCGCGACCTCGCCGCAGGCGCGCGCCCGCTCCGGCATCGCGCGCTCGTTCCAGATCCCGCAGCCCTTCTCGAACCTCACCGTGTTCGAGAATCTTCTGGTCGGCGCGACGCATTGCCGCGACCGGCAGCGTCGCCGATGTCGCGGACATGTGCGGACGCGTGCTCGAGCAGACCGGACTTCTGCCGCTCGCCAACCGGCGCGCCGGCACGCTGACGCTGCTCGAGCGCAAGCGCCTGGAGCTCGCCCGCGCGCTCGCCGCCGAGCCGCGCGTTGCTGCTCCTCGACGAGATCGCCGGCGGGCTGACGGAGAGCGAATGCCACGTGCTTGTCGACACGATCCGCGACATCCGCGCGACCGGCGTCACGATCGTCTGGATCGAGCACATCGTGCACGCGCTCCTCGCCGTCGTCGACCGGCTGCTGGTGCTGAATTTCGGCCGAAAGGTCGCCGACGGCGAGCCGCGAGCGTGATCGCCTCGCCGCAGGTGCGCGAGATCTATCTCGGCATCGAAGCATGAGCCTCAGCCGACAGCATGCTGCGTCCTTCGACTCGACCCGGCGCTCGCACCTCGTAGGCGGTGGCGAGGGCAATCCGACGCGAGTGGACCGCCCCTCCATCATCCGAGTCATCGAACGACCTGAGACGTTCGACGCCGTGGCCGCCTGATGCCGCTCCTCGAAACCCGCGACCTCACCGCCTTCTACGGCGACTTCCAGGCGCTGTTCGGCATCAGCCTCGTCGATCGAGGAGCGCGAGACCGTCGCCATCATCGGCGCGAACGGCGCGGGCAAATCGACGTTCCTGAAGACCATCGCCGGACTTCTGCCGAGCACGCCCGGCGCGATCCTCTTCGACGGCCACGACATCGGCGGCGCGCGCGCCTTCGACAACGTCCGCCGCGGCATCGTGCTCGTGCCGGAAGGCCGGCGGCTCTTTCCCTCGCTCTCGCGTCGAGGAGAATCTCCTGATCGGCGGCTACGGCCGCAGCGGCCGCTGGACGCTCTCGCGCATCTACGAGCTCTTTCCGATCCTCGCCGAGCGCCGCGCGCAGCCGGCGACGCAGCTCTCCGGCGGCCAGCAGCAGATGTGCGCGATCGGCCGCGCGCTGATGGCCGATCCGAAGCGTCCTGCTCTGCGACGAGATCAGCCTCGGCCTCGCGCCGATCGTCATCCGCGACATCTACGCGGTGCTGCCGGCGATCAAGGCGGAAGGCACGGCGATCGTCGTGGTCGAGCAGGACATCGTGCAGGCGCTCGCCGTCGCCGACCGCGTCTATTGCTTTCAGGAGGGCCGCATGACGCTTTCCGGCCGCCCGGCCGAGCTGACCCGCGACGCGATCCACGCCGCGTATTTCGGGGTCTGACGCATGACCGCCTGGCTCGACACGCATCGTCCAGGGCATCCTGCTCGGCGGGCTCTACGCGCTCTACGCCACCGGCCTGTCGCTGATCTTCGGCATCATGCGGCTGGTCAATCTCGCGCATGGCGACCTCATCATCTTCGCCGCCTTCCTGATCCTCGCGCTCGTCTCGGCGCTCGGCCTCGACACCGTTCGTCGCCTTCGCGCTCGCCGTGCCGCTGATGTTCGCCGTCGGCTACGCGCTGCAGATGTTTCTGCTGAACCGCACGCTCGGCACGCGACATCCTGCCGCCGCTCCTCGTCACCTTCGGGCTGTCGATCATCATCCAGAACGGGCTGCTGGAAGGCTTTTCCGCCGACACGCGCCGGCTTCCGATCGGCGAGCTCGCCGGCGTCTCGCTGCCGCTCGGCGGCGGCATCGCGGTCGGCATCATGCCGCTCCTGAGCCTCGTCGCGGCCGTCGCTCGTCGTCGCTGCTGCTGAACCAGCTCTTCTATCGCACCGCGCTCGGCCGCGCCTTCCGCGCCACCTCCGACGACAGCGAGACCGCGCAGCTGATGGGCATCGACAACAACCGCATCTACGCGATCGCCATGGGGCTCGCGATGGCGGTCTGCGCCGTCGCCGCCTTCTTCCTCGGCAGCCGCGCGACCTTCGATCCGACCATCGGCCCGGCGCGGCTGATCTACGCCTTCGAGGCGGTGATCATCGGCGGTCTCGGCAGCCTCTGGGGCACGCTCGCCGGCGGCATGGTCGTCGGCATCGCGCAGACGATCGGCGCGCGCATCAATCCGGAATGGCAGATTCTCGCCGGCCATCTCGCCTTCCTCGTCGTGCTGGTCGTTCGCGGCCGCGCGGCTTCTTCCCGCGCGCGATCGACTGAGCGCGCGATGGCAGACGAAACCGACAGCGACACCGAGCGCGCAGCCGCCGCTTCGCCGTCGACGCCGGACGGCAGCGCGATCGCGCGTCGCGATCCTCGCCGCGCTCGTCGTCGTGCTCGCCGCCGTGCCGGCCTTCGCCGGCCGCGCGGTGCTGCAGGACCTCTTCTTCGTCTTCACCATGCTGGCGCTCGCGCAATACTGGAACCTGCTCGCCGGCTATGCCGGGCTCGTCTCGATCGGCCAGCAGGCCTTCATCGGCCTCGGCGCCTACGCGCTCTTCGCCGCGACGCTGATCGCCGACCTCGATCCGCTGATCGCGATCCTGATCGGCGGCGTCGTCGCGGCGCTGCTCGCGCTGCCGACGGCGCTCGTCGTCTTCCGCCTGCGCGGCGCCTACTTCGCCATCGGCACATGGGTCGCGGCGGAGGTGTTTCGCCTGATCCTCGCGCAGGTGAAGCAGCTCGGCGGCGGCACCGGCACGTCGCTCGGGCCCGACATCACCAACCAGATGGCCGGCCTGAAATGGATCGCCGAGATCTTCGGCGTGCGGATCTCCGCGGCGCGCGACATCGCCAATTACTGGCTGGCGCTGGCGCTCCTCGTCGGCACGCTCGCGCTGGTCTTCTTCCTGCTCCGCTCGCGGCGCGGCCTGGCGCTCGCCGCGATCCGCGATTCGGAGACGGCCGCCGACAGCCTCGGCGTCGACGGCTTTCGCACCAAGCTCGTCGTCTATGTGCTGACCGCCTTCGGCACCGGCATGGTCGGCGCGCTGATCTATCTGCAGAAGGCGCGCATCTCGCCCGACGCCGCCTTCTCGGTGCTCGACTGGACGGCCTACGTCATCTTCATCGTGGTGATCGGCGGCATCGGCACGATCGAGGGGCCGATCATCGGCGCGATCGTGCTCTATCTGCTGCAGGATTATCTCGCGACGCTTTGGCGCCTGGTACCTGATGCTGCTCGGCGCGCTCGCCATCGTCATCATGCTGGTCGCGCCGGGCGGGATCTGGGGGTTCGTCGCGCAGCGCTTCGACCTGCAGATTTTTCCGGTGCGCCGGCGGCTGAAGATCACGACCGAATGAGCGAACTGGCGCAGGGAAACGCGCTTCCGCTATGAAAGGCCGTGATCCGTCTGTCGCCAAAAGCGCTTCGCGAATATTTCGATCGGATTCCGACGACCGACCTCTATCTTCTCAATCCGCTCGCCGAGCTTCGGCGGCAGGGCGCGCGACGTCCCCCCTCCCCGCTGCATCGCGCCAAACGTCTATCTCGTCGGCAGAACCGGCGTCATCGTGCGCTACGGACAGGCGACGGACATCGACCGCCTGAAGCGCGCGGGGGCGAAGCGCATCGTCTACATCGTCGACGACGATTTCGTCGCCGGCGGCGCCGACCGGCCTGCCGGAGCGCTACCGTTCGAAGCTCGCGGACATTTGCCGAGGGCGACTGGCCGGCGCTTGAAGGCGGCCGCCGATATCGTCGATCGTCCCCGGCGCGGTGCTCGCCGAAATCTACGGCGCGAAGGCGCGCATCATTCCGCCGGCATGGAATCGGCCGCCGGCTTCGACCGAGCATTTCACCGCGCCGAAGCACGATCGAGATCGTGCATCTCGGCACCGGCTCGCATCGCGGCGATCTCGCGTTGATCGTCGCGCCGCTCGCCGAAGCTCCTCGATGCGCATCCCGAGGCGCGGCTGACGCTCTTCGCCGGCGATCAACGCTCCCGAGGCTGCTGCGAAGCCATCGCCACGTGCGCATCCGGCGCCCGCTGTCCTGGTGGCGCTACAAGCGCGCGCTGCCGAGCATGCGCTTTCATCTGGCGCTCTATCCGCTCGCGCCGACCGCCTTTCAACAACGCGCGCTCGGCCAACAAGCTCTTCGAGCATGCGCTCGTCGGCGCGGCGTCGCTGATGTCGCCGAACCCGGCGCTCCGCGCCGCCGCCGGGCCGGAGCTCGCCGCGACGTTTCGTCGACGGCGGCGCCGAGGAGTGGGAGGCGAGGATCGAAGCACTGCCTGGCGCAGCCCGACGCGATGCGCAAGCAGGTCGAGGCGGCGCGCGCGCATATCCTCGCGACCGACCCGCTCGCCTACGCCGCCCTGCAATGGCGGGACATCCTCGCGCGCGGAGCTCTGAGCGCTCAGGTTCCGCGCCGCGCCAGCTGCTTCACCGAATGGCCGAGATGCAGCGCGCGCGCCGCCGAAATCTGCAACGCCCGCATCAGCTGCTCGCGCGGCGCCGCGCTTCCGCTGGCCCGCCGAGGCCAGCCGCTCGACGAGAAGCTCCGGGCGTGCAGCGAAGGCCGCTGACCGGATCGAGGTAGCGCGGATAGAGGATCAGCGCGGCCGCGACCAGCTCGTCGAGCGAGCGCCGGCGCGTCGCGCCGCGGCACCGGACAGATGTCCTCCGTCAGTCCCCAGCCGGCATAGAAGGGCTGGCCGTGCGTGGTGACCGGCTTGCCGCGCAGCAGCGCCTCGAAGCCGGCGAGCGAGGTCATCGTCTCCACGCGGTCGCAGGCTTCGATCAGAGCGAGGATCGAGGCGTTGGTGACGATCCGGTCGGCGTAGTGCGCGCGCCTCGTTCGCCGGCACGCGGCCGCGGCGGAAGCCGGCCTCCACGTCGGGATGCGGCTTGTAGACGATGAAGGCGTCCGGATGGCGCGCGCGCACCGCCTGCAGGAGATCGATGTTGCGCTGCAGCGAGCGGCGAGCCGCGCTGGATCGAGGCGTCGTCCTCGACCTGGCCCGGCACGAGGACGATCGGCCGGCCGCCCGCGTCGATCGCGCTCCGTGCGCGCGCGCGGCGACATTGTATTTCGTCGTCCGCGCCGCGACGAGCTTTTCGCGCAGCCGCCGCGCGCGCTCGACAAGCTCGGGCGGAAACTCCGCCTCCTCCAGCATGACCTCGAGATCGCTCGGCCCGCGCGAAGTCGTAGAAGATTCCGCGGCCGTCGAAGACCAGCGACGACGGCTGCACGAAGGAGGCGCCGAGGCCGGCGGAGCGGATGAAGCCGTCCTCGACGCGCCGCAGCTCGATACCCTCTCTGCGCGCAGGCTGCCTCAAGCGCTGTCGTGTCGCGCGAAGCCCAGGCGACGACCGGCCCGCCGTTGGCCTTCGCCAGCGCGACCGCCGTCGGACAGATCGCTGGCGTGGATGCGGCGCGCCCGCCGGCCCGTCGAGCATGCGGTCGACCGTGCCGGCGCTTCCAGCGCGTGATGCGGTAGCAGACCGGCCGGCCGATCCTGCTCGAGGAAGCGGTCGCGCAGCCAGGCGAGCTGATCGGCCGCCGTCTCGAAGTCGATCTCGCTGCCGCGACTAGGCGTCGAAATAGTGCGTGTAGTCGAGATAGTAGGCGGCGAAGAGCTCGAAGCGGCGAGATGCCGACGCGGCCGCGCGACCTTCAGTCGCGGTCCTCGGTAAAACCCCAGCCGGCATAGAAGGGCGAGCCGAAGGTGACGACGCGCTTGCCGGCGAGCACCGCCTCGAAGCCGAGCCCGGACGAGACCGTGTAGACCGCGTCGACCGCATCGAGCAGCGACCAGGGATTGACCGGCTCGGCGACGAGCGTCAGCCGGTCGCGCTGGCTTGAGCTCGTGAAAAATATCCCGCGCGCCGGCCGGAGAGCACGTCGGGATGCAGCTTCACGACGATCTCGGCCGCCGGATCGTCGGCCAGCGCCGCCGCGAGCATCGCGTCGAACGACGGCATCGGCCAGCGCCCCGGCGATCGAGGCGTCGTTGTGCACCTGGTCGAGCACCAGGATGCGCGGGCCGCGCCGCGGCCGGCAGCCCGAGTTCCTGCGGCGATCGCTCCGGCCCGGAATTGTATTTCGAGAGCCTCAGCCGCCGCAGCGTCTCGACCGCCTGCAGCGCGCGATTCGCGATCTCCGGAGCGAACCAATCCGGCTCGGCAGCCAGCGCGACGAGGTCGGAGCCGGAACGGCGCGGTAGTAGATGCCGCGAGCGGTCCATCACCATGCTCATCGGCGGCTGCGCCGGGCCCGGCCGCACGGACGGAGCGGCCCGTCCTCGAAAGCGAGGTATGGCACCCCCGCCCGCTCGCGCCAGCCGGCGGGCGCGATCGGCCGTCGGCGTGTGCCCCCAGCCCGCCACCGCGTCGAAGGCCGGCCGCGCCAGGGCTCCCAGCGCACCGGGCTCATCCCGGTCAGCGCCGCGATTTCGCCGCCGCAGCCGCCAGAGGCCGCGCGTGAGGATGGCGATCCGTCCCATGGCTCGCGGCTTAGGGTGAGGCATGCAAAAGTGCAACAGCCGGTGTCATTCGCGGCCGGTTCGCAGCTTTGTGAGGAGGGCAATCCGGGCTCGCGGTTGCCGGATCGGCTGAGGCGTGCTAGACCTTTGCGTCAAGCGCAGCTGACGCTCGAGCGGCTATCGGAGCGGTTGAGGGAAGCCGATGCCGGTGGCATGTTGCTGCTGCGGCGCGACGACTGAGCGGCGGTACGGTGGGGGGTGATGTTGGCGGGTAGCGGGACGCAGCGAACGTTCCTGTTTTTGCAGGGTCTTTCGACGCCGTTCTTCGTCCGCCTGGCGGATGCAGATCGCGGCGCGCGGCCACAAGGTCGAGCGCATCAATCTTTCCGGCGGCGACCGGGTGTTCTGGCCGCGGCTCGGCGCGGTCGATTACCGCGGGCGCTTCGCCGACTGGCGGAGCTTTCTGGGCGGCTTCCTGCACGAGCGCGGCGTCAGCGACGTCATCCTGTTCGGCGACTGCCGGCCCTATCACCGGGTGGCGGTCGACCTCGCGCGCTCGCGCGGCATCGCGGTGCATGTCTTCGAGGAAGGCTATTTCCGGCCCGACTGGATCACGCTCGAGCGCGACGGCACGAACGGCCATTCGCGGCTGCCGCGCGAGCCGGAGGCGTATCTCGCGGAAGCGGCCGGCGATCGGCGGCGAGGAGATCGCGCCGCTGCCGGTCGAGCGGCGGCATCTCGCGGCGGGTGCGCTGGGAGATCCTGAACCAGATCGCGACGATGCTGCTGGCGCCGCTCTATCCGCACTACCGCCGCCACCGCTCGCACCATCCGCTGTCCGAGATGTGCGGCTGGCTGAAGCGGCTGGCGAAGCGGCCGTTCGAGCGGCGCTATGCGGAGCGGCTGTCGCGCTATCTGCGAGAGCGCGCGGCCGGCCTATTACCTGCTGCCGCTGCAGCTGGAGACCGACTACCAGATCCGCCGCCACTCGCGCTTCAAGTCGATGGCGCATGTGATGGAGGTGGTGCTGGAGTCCTTCGCGCGCGCGGCGCCGAAGAACTCGCTCTTGGTGGTCAAGCTGCATCCGCTCGACAACGGCCTCGCGAATTTCCGCAAGCAGGCGAGGCGCATCGCCCGGCGGCTGAAGCTCGGCGGCCGGGTGCTGGTGATGGACGGCGGGCATCTGCCGACGCTGCTGTCGCGCAGCGAGGGCGTGGTCGTGGTGAACTCCACGACCGGGCTGTCGGCGCTGCATCACGGCCGGCCGGTGACGGTGCTCGGCAGCGCGATCTTCGACATCCCGGGCTGACCTTCCAGGGCTCGCTCGACCGCTTCTGGCAGGAGAAGCGCGCGCCCGATCCGGAGCTGTTCAGGGCCTTCCGCAGGGTCGTGCTCACCGCGCGCAGGTGAACGGCAGCTTCTTCACCGATGACGGCCTGGATCTGGCGGTCGAGGGCACGCTGAAGCGGCTGGACTGTCGCCTCCGCGCGCAGCCTGCCGCGCAAGCCCGCCCACGCCTCGGCCAGAGGCCTCCCTCGCTCCGGCGAAGTCGCGGTCCTGATCCGCTAGAAGCGAACGCTCCGGCGCCTGCTTCAGCTAGCTCTACTGTGGAACGGGCATCCCGATCCGACGTCCGGCGGCCGTTTCCGTGCGCACATTCCGGCTTCGCCGCCTCTTCCGTCCTGAAAACTTAGCCGCACGCCATTCTCCGAGCGGAGCGTCAGTCGCGCGATCGGCCTCGGCGTATGGCCCTCGACCGGCTCGAAGCGGAAATGGCGCGCCAGATAGGCAAGGATCAGCATCCCCTCCTGCATGGCGAAGGACGCGCCGAGGCAGACGCGCGGGCCGGCGCTGAAGGGAATGTAGGCGGAGCGCTGCGATTCCTTGCTGGCCGGATCGGAGAAGCGGTCGGGATCGAAGACGTCGGGCCGGTCCCAAGATTCGTGTGCCGCTGGATCAGCCAGGGCGACACGAAGATCATCTCGCCCGGCTTGATCGTGCTTGTCGCGCATCTTCGTCGGCTCCGTCGCGTCGCGGCTCATGAAGGAGACGGGCGGATAGAGCCGGAGCGTCTCGCGAAACATGTCGCGCGCCAGCTTGAGCCGCCGCATGTCGGAGAACTCCGGCGCGCGGTCGCCGAACGCGGCGACGGATTCCGCGTGCAGCCGATCCTGGATGTCGGGGCGCATGGCGATCAGGTAGAGCGCCCAGGCGAGCACGCTCGCCGAGGTCTCGTGCCCGGCGAGGAACAGCACCGAGATCTGGTCGACCAGATCCTTGCGGGTGAATTTCTCGCCGCTGACCGGATCGCTCGCCTCGAGCAGCGAAGCGAGGATGTCCTTGCGCTCGACGGCGCGCGCCCGACGCCTTCTCGTCGACACGCTCCTGGACACTGCGGTCGAGGAGATCACGGATCACGCGCGCGTGCCGCGCAGCGCCGTCTGGGGATCCTCGTGGACCGCGACGAGGAGGGATACCTGCTGCAGATCTTCACCAAGCCCCTGGGCGACCGCCCGACGGTGTTCTTCGAGATCATCGAGCGCCACGGCTCGCGCGGGTTCGGCGAGGGCAACTTCAAGGCCCTCTTCGAGGCCATCGAGCGCGAGCAGGACCTCAGAGGCAACCTATGAGGTACGAGCGTCGCGGCGAGGTACCGCACAAGCGACACGTCCAGGTCCGGCGCAACGGCGACGGCTCGCCGCTGCTCACCGAGGAGGTGATGGGCTACGAGGGCTTCTCGGGCAACGAGACGATCCTGCTGCACCTCCACTCGCCCTGCCGGCTGGACGCGGTGGGCGAATTCACGCCGATCCAGCGCAGCGAATGGGTGCCCGACGCCCATGTGCACCGTCTGGCCGACACCGAGCCGATCGAGCCGGGCGGCGACCCGGTGAACGGCCGCCGGCTGCTGATGTACAACGGCGACATCGAGGTGTCGGTGTGCAAGCCCACCGAGGCGATGGAGGGCTTCTACCGCAACGGCGAGGGCGACGAGGTGATCTACGTGCACCGCGGGCGCGGCGTGCTGCGCACCGTGTTCGGCCGAGTGCCGTTCAAGCCCAAGGACTACGTGGTGATCCCGCGCGGTACCACTCACGCCTTCGAGCTCGAGGGTGACGAGCAGCACTGGATGTGCTTCCACACCCCAGGCGAGATCGAGACGCCCAACCGTTACCGCAACCGCTACGGCCAGCTGCTGGAGCACGCCCCGTTCTCCCAGCGCGACTTCCATCCGCCCGAGGACATCGAGACCTTCGACGAGTCGGGCGAGTTCGAGGTCACCGTCCGCGTGCGCGACGGCTTCCAGAGCTATGTGCTCGATCGCCACCCGTTCGACGTCGTGGGCTGGGACGGCTACGTGTGGCCGTACACGTTCAACGCCGACGACTTCGAGCCGCGCGCCGGGCGCTTCCACCTCCCACCGCCGGCCCATCAGACCTTCCAGGGGCAGAACTTCGTCATCTGCACGTTCGCGCCACGGATGCTCGACTGGGATCCCGAGGCGGTGCCGCTGCCCTACCACCACTCCAACATCCAGTCGGAGGAGGTCATGTTCTACGCCGAGGGCGACTACGCCGCACGCAAGGGCGTGGACATCGGCTCGATCACGCTGCACCCCTCGGGCCTCCCCCACGGCCCGCAACCCGGTGCCGTGGAGAAGGCGCTCGGCGCCAAGAGCACCGACGAGCTGGCGATCATGTGGGACACCTTCAAGCCGCTGCGCCTCACCGACCTGTGGCGCGACAACGACAAGCCCGAGTACGCGCTGTCCTGGAACCCCGACCGCGCGCCGGCCACCGCCTAGGAGGCTTTCGATGTTCGAAGAGGCACAGCTCTACTCACCCGTCACCCAGGACGAGAATGGTGTGCAGGTGCACCTGGTGGCCGGCCACCCGGGCGCCAACGACCTCGACTACCTGGAGCGCCGGGGCGAGATCGCCGCCGCAGCGCTGTCATGGGAACCGGGCGCGCCCGCGCCCACGATCGAGTACACCGAGCCCGAGCAGAACGTATGGCGGATCGTGTGCCGCGAGCTGGCGCCCAAGCACGAGGAGCTGGCGTGCCGCGCCTACCGCGATGCGGTGCAGGCGCTTGACCTGCCCCGCGACCGCATCCCCCAGCTCGATGAGGTGAGCGCCGGGCTGGAGCCGCTCACCGGCTTCACCTACCTGCCCGCAGCCGGGCTCGTGCCGCTCGCGGAGTTCTATGGCGCGCTGGCCGACCGCAAGTTCCACTCCACGCAGTACATCCGCCACCCGGATGCTCCGCTGTACACGCCGGAGCCCGACCTCATCCACGAGGTGATCGGCCACGGCAACCTGATGGCCTCGCCGGAGTTCGCGGAGCTCAACCAGCTGGCCGGCCGCGCCGCGCGCGAGTGCGAGACCAAGGAGGGACTGAAGTTCCTGGCCGACGTGTTCTGGTTCACGATCGAGTTCGGCGTGCTCTACGAGGACGGCGAGCTGCGCGCCTACGGCGCGGGCATCCTGTCCAGCTTCGGCGAGATCGACGAGTTTCGCTCGATGGAGATCCGGCCGATCGACTACCTCGAGATGGGCACGATGGACTACGACATCACCCATTACCAGCCGGTGCTGTTCGCGGCCCAGTCGATGGAGCACCTGGTGGACTCCCTGGGCTCGTTCTTCTCGGAGTTTGACGACGACGCACCCGCGCGGCTGAAGCGCGACACCGCCGGCGCAGCGCGCTGACAGTACGCTGGCGCCGATGGCGCTAGCGGCAGAGCCCCGGCCGGCCTCGCTGCCCCTGCCAGGGGGCCGGCCAGATGCCACGGTGCGCCTCACCCCCCTGCTCGTGGCCACCCTGAGCTCCCCGCCGATCGTGGGACGCCGCGAGGGTGGCCGCTTCGACATGCTCAAGGCCCTCGGCCTCGGCGTCTCGCGTGCGGACTACGTGCGCGCGCCGGTGCCCGCCTACCTGGTGGAACACCCGGGCGCCGGCCCGCTGCTGATCGACACCGGCTTTCACACCGCCGTGGCCGTGGACCCCAAGCAGGGCATGGGCCGGCTGGGATCCCTGATCTTCAAGGACCTCGAGATGGACCCCGGCCAGGCCGTGGTGGCGCAGCTGCGCGATCGCAACGTGGACCCCGCGGACGTGGGGACGGTGGTGATGACCCACCTGCACACCGACCACGCGAGCGGCATCGCGGAGTTCCCGGGCGCCACGTTCATCGTGAGCCAGGCCGAGTGGGATGCCGCCTCGGCGGGCGGCGAGCGCGACGGCTACCGGCGGCGCCAATTCGACCACGCCTTCGACTACCGCATGCTGGACTTCGAGAGCTCCGACGCCGACTCGTTCGCCACCTTCGGCCGCTCCTTCGACCTGTTCGGCGACGGCAGCGTGCGCATCTGCTTCACGCCGGGGCACAGCGCGGGCCACTGCTCGGTGATCCTGCGCCTTCACGACCGCGAGGCCCTGATCACCGGCGACGCCGCGTTCACGATGGACACGATCCGCGAGTCGTGGATGCCGCTGCTGATGGTCGATGAGCACCGTTACCGGCGGTCGCTGCGCGAGATCCAGCTCTACATCGAGCAGACGCCGGATGCGCTGGTGATCCCCGGGCACGACATGGAGCTCTGGAAGACCCTCCAGAACTCCTATTCGTGAGGCTCGCGCCTCAGGGTCCCGTGAAGCCGTCCGCGTAGCAGGGACCGAGGCCGCACGGGTTGGTGAGCGTGCCGCCGATGCTCAGGAAGCCGGACTTCTGGTCCCAGGACTTGGGGTCTGAGCGCGGATAGCTGTGGGGATCCTTGCCAGTCGCGCGGCGGCACGTTCTCCGTGGGCGGCGCGGGGGTTCCACGTTCCTCGCCGTTGACCGGGCGCCCCGGCGGGCCCCCGTCCCAGTAGACGATCGCCGAGCCCGTGAAGCCCACCGGCGCGGTGGGGATCCCGAACAGCGGCTCCACGTCGGGCGAACGGCCGGCGTAGAGGGCGGGGCGATACGCACTCGCTCCGATGCTCCGGGCCTCCACCTCCGCCGAGACGTTGGCCACCTGGTGGTCGCCGAAGGCGGGGTGCAGCAGGACCTGGTGCGACGGCGAGTTGGGCAGCGGGTCGTCGGTCATGTGCTGGGCATAGCCGTTTGACTCGCCCCGGTCCCACAGCAGCTGTATGAGCGACAGGATGAGCGGGCGCTCCAGCTCGTCCGGATAGTTGTCGTAGAGGCCCAGGTCCGTCTCGACGCCCTCGAAGTCGCCGTGGGCATAGGTGTCGAAGTCCACGCTGCGGCGCAGGAGCGTGGAGTAGTTCATGCCGGGCACGCCGTGCACGGACCGGTCGAAGTCCGGCGTGAGGGCCGTGAGCCCGCCGGAGAGGATCCCGCCCTGGCTGTTGCCGTCGTAGAAGAGGCGGCGGGTGTCGAGCAGCGAGGCGCCCGTCCCGGTCTGGAAGCCGGGGTTGGTCGAGGCCCCGCCCGGATGGATCATCCAGCGGCCCAGATACATGAAGTTCACGTAGCCCTGCTGGATGCGGTCCACCAGCGTGTTGAACTTCGACAGGTCCTGGAGCAGGCTCACCACGTTCGGTGCGTCGAGCGTGGACATGCCGGCCCAGTCGGTGGCGCAGAACGTGATGTTCGCGGCGTTGCCGAAGGGCTGTGCGCTACCGCCGGTCACCTCTCCGGCAGATCCGAGCAGGCCGTGGCCGTAGAGCGACGGGCGCGACTGGGCCGCGTTCCCCAGGGCGCTCCGGGGAACCGTGCAGATCACATTGGCCTGGGTGACTCCGGTCCGCATGGGCTCACCGAGCACGAAGCCACCCCCCGGGGCGCAGCCCATGTCCAGATAGCACGGCACCGCGATCGTGCCCGTGATGCGCCGGGCGGTGTTCCCGCTCGCGAACTCGCGGTAGCCGTCGAGCTCACCGGGCTCGCCCCCGATCGAGTCGTCGATGTCGGCGTTCTGGACGAAGACCGGCGACGAGCCCTGCACCTCGCGGTCCGCGAGGTTGGTGTCGCCCAGCTGGGCGAAGGCATCGTCGCGCATGTTCACCGCGCGGCCGCTGAGGCTCTCACGGCCGGCAACGGTGAAGTCCCAGGCCATGTAAAGGTCGCGACGCGCTATCCCGGCGGCCCCGAGCTCGCTGAAGATCCGCTCATATCGCGCCCGGCCCGCTTCGATGTCGGGGTTGTCCGTGGTGGCGAAGTCGCGGTAGGCGCGGAACTCCTCGCGGGGCTCCAGGATCGCTCCCGAGGAGTCACGCATCCGCCGCAGGGCCACGATGTACCGCTCGCCCTCGTCGAAGTTCTCGCCCGGACGGATGATCAGGGTCACGTCCTCGGGGTCCGCCGGGTTGGCGTCGACCTCCGCCCAGATCAGCTGGCGCTGCCCGGTGCGGGCATTGATCACCACCACCGGCTGGTCGGCATCGTAGGTACGCGCCATGTCGGTGATCGGAACCGCCCCGGTCTCGTCGAAGGCGGCCTGGCTCTCCAGGCCGGGCACGCGCGTGATGATCATGTTGCCGGGGCTGAAGCCGTCGGCGCGGTTCTGGTCGGTGGGGTCGATCGGCTTCTCCGCGCGGTTCTGCGGCATCGACTGGAGGTTGAGGTTCAGGCGACGGCCGGTCTCGGTCTGGGTGTCGGCTGCGGTGAAGTGGTCGTTCGGAAACGGGTACAGGCACAGCGACGGATCGAGGAAGTCGCAGCGGTCGGAGCTGGCCGTGTTCAGCTCTCCGAGAGGAGGCCCCCCGGGCGGGGCGGAGATGTCCTCGGGACCGGCACCGCCGGATCCGTTGCCCGCGCCCGCCGAGCCCCCGCTGCGACCCGCGCCGCCGGCGGGCCCCGAGGGCGCGGTCTTGCCGCAGCTGGGAAGGTCTCGCCTCATCGCACGGCGGGGAGCGCGGAGACGCTGCGCCGGCGCGAGCGACCGCTGGCTCCGTGCACGCCCTCGAGCGCGCCCGCCCGCTCGCAGTGTCAGCTCGCGGCAGCCGCCGAGGATCCGGCGCCCTGCGCGGTTGAGCCCCAGCCGTACGGTCCGAGCCCCGCGCGCCCGCAGCCGGATCAGGCGCCGGCGGGTGACGGAGTACGACCCTCCGCCCGCGCTCCGCGCAACGGCGAACAGATGCACGCCGGCGGAGCGCCGCGAGCCCACTCGCACCCGCACGTATCCGGCCCGCAAAGCGTTGCGCCGGCTCGTGGTGAGCACACGCGCGGTGATGGAGGGAGCGGCGGCGGCGCGAGGGGGTCCGGCCGCGGCGTGCGGCCGCGGCTGCGCATGGGAGCCCGGGCCCGCCAGCGCGGCGCCCGTGCAACCACCTACGGCCAGCATGGCCGCCGCGGCGGCCAAGCCGCGATTGCGAATCCCTCCCACGAGCTCTACTTACCCATTCACGGGCAGGATCCAACTTCTGCCGGGTGCTAGCGCGTGAGGGGGCGCGCGGCGCCGTCCGCCGTGCGCTGCGAGCGGCTGGCCGCGCGCGCGGCCTTCACCGTGGCGCTGCGGCCGTTCTCGCGCAGGCCGCGCCAGAGGGCCTCGATGCGCGAGAAGATCTGCTCGGAGGCCGCCTGAGACTGCTCGCGGGTGGGATCCTCGACGGGCGGATCGAAGCGGATCGGGTCGCTGAACTGCACGGTGACCTTGGGGAACTGCAGGCGCTTCCAGTCGCGCACCCGTTCGGAGCCCACCAGGGCCACCGGCACCACGGGCGCTCCCGACTCCAGCGCGAGCCGGCCGATGCCGGGCTTGGGCTCGCCCAGCTCGCCAGTGCGCGAGCGCCCGCCCTCGCAGTACATGACCACGATCCCGCCGCGAGCCAGCACCGCGTGCGCTGTCTTGAACGCCTCGTCGTCGCGGTGGCCGCGGCGCACCGGGAACACGCCGCCGTTCTTGTAGACCAACTGCATCGGCATGTGGAACAGCTGCGACTTCGCCATGAACTGCACCTTGCGGCGCAGGTAGACGGCCACGAAGAAGTGGTCGAGGAAGGAGAAGTGGTTGGGCGCCACGATCGCGGGACCGTCGGCGGGCACCTTGTCCGAGTCGATCGCGCGGGTGCGGAAGAACAGCAGCAGGTACGGGGTGAGCACCAGGCGCACGAACTCATACATCCAGTTGGGCCGCTTCGCGCGCGTGCGCTCGTGGAAATGGGTGAAGTGCTCGGCGGGCCGTGCGTCCTTGTAGACCTGTGGCTTGAGACTCCCCTTGGGGGCGTGCTTGTCCGCGCTCATCTGCTTTTGCTACCCGTGGTCCGGCTCTTCGTTACGTGCCCAGCCGCCCGCGCGCTCGAGGGCCCGCGCCCACTCGCCCAGCAGGCGCTCGCGCTCCGCTTCGGGCATGCGCGGCTCGTACCGCGCCGCCTCGCGCCACATCTCGCGCACCTGGGACTCCGTCCACACCCCGGTGGCCACCCCGGCGAGGTAGCCGGCCCCCAGCGCGGTGGTCTCGGACACCTCGGGCACCACCACCGGCACCCCGAGGATGTCGGCCTGGAAGCCCATCAGCCACGAGTTGTGCACCGCGCCCCCGTCGGCCTTCAGCTCCTGCAGCTCCACACCCGACGCCTCCTCCATCGCCCGCACGGCGTCCACCGCCTGGTAGGCGATCGACTCCAGCACGGCGCGGGCGAGGTGGGCCACCCCCGAACCGCGCGTGAGGCCCACGATCGTGCCGCGGGCGTAGGGATCCCAATGGGGTGAGCCGAGGCCCGTGAAGGCGGGCACCAGGTACACGCCGTCGTTGGAGTCCAGCGAGCGGGCCAGCTCCTCGGTCTCGCCGGCGGTCTTGATCACACCCAGGCCGTCACGCAGCCACTGCACGCCGGCGCCGGTCACGAAGATCGCGGCCTCCAGCGCGTAGTCCACGCGGTCGTCCACACCCCACGCAACGGTGGTGAGCAGGCCCTCCTCCACGGGCGGGCGCTCGGTGCCCGCGTTCTGGAGCACGAAGCTGCCGGTGCCGTAGGTGTTCTTGCCCTGGCCGGGCTCGTGGCAGGCCTGGCCGTACAGGGCGGCCTGCTGGTCGCCCGCGATGCCCGCCACGGGCACGCTGCCGCCGAACACGGCGGTCTCCCCGTACACGTGGGCGCTGGGGCACGGCTCGGGCAGCGAGTCTCGCGGGACGCCCAGCAGCTCGCACAGCTCCTCGTCCCAGGCCAGCTTCTGGGTGTCGAACAGCAGCGTGCGCGACGCGTTGGTGTAGTCGGTGGCGTGGCGCCCGCAGAGGTTCTGGACCAGCCAGGAATCCACGGTGCCGAAGCGCGCGCGGGCCGGGTCCACCCCCGCCTCGCGGATCAGCCACTCGATCTTCGTGCCCGAGAAGTACGGGTCGAGCACCAGGCCGGTGCGCTCTCGCACCAACGCCTCGTGGCCCTGCTCGCGCAGCTCGTCGCAGCGTGCCGCGGTGCGGCGGTCCTGCCACACGAGCGCGCGGTGCAGCGGCTCGCCCGTGTCGCGGTCCCATGCCACCACCGTCTCGCGCTGGTTGGTGATGCCGATGCCCAGCAGGTCGCGACCGCTGATCCCGGCGGAGTCGAGTGCCTCGCCGCCCACCCGGCGGGTCACGTCCCAGATCTCGGCGGCGTCGTGCTCCACCCAGCCCGGTCGCGGGAAGTGCTGGCCGAACTCGCTGTAGGCGCGGCCGGCGGGAGCACCGTTCTCGTCGAAGACGATCGCCGTGGAGCCGGTGGTGCCCTGGTCGAGTGCGAGGATCAAGTCCCGCGCATCTTCGCTCAGCGATAGCCGGTGGCGTCGGCCGGGCGGCCCGCGTCCTGGACCTCGACCATGTAGCGCCAGCAGTCGGGCTGGGAGCCATCGATGTCGGTGAAGCCGTACTCGCGCGCCAGGGCGCCGGAGGAGAACGAGCCGCCGTTGCGGCGCTGGAGGTCGGAATCGGCGGCCAGGGCGGCCACCGCGCGGCCCACGAACCGCGGGCTCTCGGAGATCGCCTTGAAGTGCGGGTTCCCGCCCGCCGCCTCGCGCCAGGTGTCCTCTGTCACCTGGTAGTGCTCGAGCATCATCTCCGAGCGCATCCAGCCCGGCGTGAGCGCCACGGCCGCGCAACCGTGCGGCTCGAGCTCCTTGCCCTGCGCAAAGGCCAGCCGCAGCACCGAGGTCTTGGCCAGGTCATAGAACAGCGAGAGCCTGTAGTTGGCTGCGTTGTATTCCAGCGTGCCGTCGGTCATCTCGACCACCAGGCCGCCCGGCCGCCGGATGAGCAGCCCGAGCGCGAAGTGGCTGGTGATCACGTGGGTGTCGATCGCCAGTCGGAGCATTCGCAGGCCGCCCTCGAGGTCGTGCTCCCACACGGGCGTGCTCCATTCGACCAGCTTCTCGCCGCCCCAGATGTCGTTGACCAGCACGTCCAGGCGGCCCTGCTCGGCGTCGATGCGCTCCATCAGCGCCTCCACCTGCGCCGGCTGAAGGTGGTCGACCTCGACGGCGATCCCCTCGCCCCCGGCGGCGGCCACGAGCTCGGCGGTCTCCTCGATCGTCTCCGGGCGGTCGTACTCCGACCGCCCCCCCGCGGTCGTGCGACCCGTGCAGTAGACGGTGGCGCCCGCCTCGCCCAGCGCGACCGCCGTGCCACGTCCGGCACCGCGAGTGGCGCCGGTCACCAGAGCCACCTTCCCGGTCAGCGGACCCGGCACCGCACGGCTCCTAAGGACTTCCCTCGGGGGCGAGCGCGCCCGAGGTGGGCGTGGCGACGGCCCGGACCGGAACCCGGATCGCGAGCACCGCCGCGATCACCAGCGCACCGCCGGCAAGCTGTGACGCGCCGAGCGACTCCCCGAACACCAGGAACGCCAGCACGACGGTGACCACGGGCTCGAGGGTCGAGAGGATCGCGGCAGCCGTGGGGCCCACGCGCTTGAGCCCGGCGAAGAACAGGCCGATGGCCGCGACCGTGGAGACCACGGCGATCCCGGCCAGCCAGCCGTAGCCCGTTGCACTCACGCCGCCAAGGTCCAGGCCGCCGGCCAGCAGGCCGGCGATGGTGAGCGTGGTGGCCGCACCGGTGCACACCAGCGCGCTGAGCACGAGCGGGCCCATGCGTGCCGCGACGCCCTCCGACGTGAGGATGTACGCGCTGTAGACCACCGCGGCCAGGATCCCCAACGCGGCTCCGACCGGATCCAGCGCCCCCGCGGAGGCTCCCGCGAGGACCAGGACGAGCCCCGTGGACGCGAGCGCCAGGGCGGCGGTCGTGCGCCAGCTCGCCCGGTCGCGCCCGAGCGCGATGGCGGCCACCGCCACCATCGCGGGGAAGCTATAGAGCAGGAGCGAAAGCAGCGAGGCGTCGAGCCGCTCGAGGGCCGCGAAATAGGCGCCGGCCTGGGCGCTGTAGCCCACAGCTCCCAGCGCCAGGGCGATGCAGACATCGCGCCGTGATAGCGCCCGGAGGCTGCGGGCGACCTTCGAGCCGGCCACGATCAGCCAGAACAACAGGGCCGCCAGCACGAACCGGGCGGCCAGGACGGTTGCGAGTGACGCGCCCTCCTCGTAGGCGAGCTTGCCGAAGATGGCCATCGCGCCGAAGGACGCCGCGGAGGCGAGGCACAGGAGGGCTCCGGTCGAGGGCACGCGCCCGATCCTGGCCGATGCACCGTTCAGGAACCACTTTGATTTCTAGCGATTACTCAGTAGCGTTTCTTATCAATGCTGGACCTTCATCGGCTGCGCCTCCTGCACGAGCTCCATGCGCGAGGCACGATCGCGGCGGTGGCCGACGCGCTGCAGTTCACCCCGTCCGCGGTCTCGCAGCAACTCTCCGTGCTCGAGCGCGAGGCCGGGCTGCCGCTGCTCGAGCGCGCCGGCCGAGGAGTCCGGCTCACCGACGCCGCGATCGTCCTGGTGGGCCACGCCGAGGCGCTGCTCGCGCGGGCCGAGCGCGCCGAGGCCGAGCTGGCCGGGGCCACGGGCAGCGTGGCCGGGCGGGGACGGATCGCGTCCTTCCAGTCGGTGGCATTCCGCCTCGCCCTGCCGGCGATGCGGGCCCTCGCCCGGGAGGCGCCGGGCCTTCGCTGCGAGCTGGTCGAGGCCGAGCCGGAGCAGTCGCTGCCGGCGCTGGCGCTCGGGGACGTGGACCTCGTCCTGGCCGACGAGTGGCAGCACCAGCCGTACTCACGGCCCGCGGGCGTGGAGCGTCAGGACCTACACCGCGACCCCGTCCAGCTCGTCCTGCCCGAGGACCACCCGGCCGCGCGCCGCCATCACAACACGGTGCCCCTGGCCGAGCTGGCCGGCGAAGCGTGGACCGCCGGCCATCGCGAAACCGGCTGGGCCGAGATGGTCGACCGGACATGCCGCGAGCTCGCCGGCTTCGACCCCGACATCCGCCACCGGACCAACGACAGCGTCACGAGCCTGGCCGTGGTGGCTCACGGCCAGGGAGTCACGCTGCTACCCGAGCTGGTGGCCTCCGAGGCCCACCCGGGCGTGGTGGTGCGAGCGATCGCCGAGGGCTCGGTGCACCGAACGGTCTTTACGGCCACCCGCACGGCGGATGCCGAGCGGCCCTCCGTCCGGGCACTCCTGGCGGCGGTCCACACCGCCGCCGCGGACCTCGGGTGGGCCACCCCGTCCCGCGGCGAGCGAGTGGGCTGAGGGCTTCGCCGGTATCGTCTCGCCGCCCCCTACCAGGAGGAAGCTTTGCCCGACGTGGAGGCGCACATCACCGGCACCGTGTGGAAGATCGAGTGCAAGGTCGGAGACGAGATCGAGGAGGGCGACACGGTGGCCATCCTCGAGTCGATGAAGATGGAGATGCCGGTTGAGGCCGAGGACGACGGCACGGTGAAGGAGATCAAGTGCGAGGAGGGCCAGTCGGTGAGCGAGGGCGACGTCCTGGTCGTGCTGGAGTGACCGAGCTGGCCTCCGGCAAGCTCGTCCGAGACGAGCCGGCCGACGGGGTGACGCGGCTGCGCATCGACCACGAGGCGCGCCGCGGCGCCCTCGATCACGAGATCCTCGACACCCTCGCCGACACCGTCCGTTCGCTGGACGCCCGCTGCCTGGTGCTCACCGGCACCGGCTCGATGTTCTCGGCGGGCTACGACCTCGGGAACCTCGAGGGCCAGGAGTTCGTGCAGGACGCCGAGCGGCTGGTGGCGCACCCGTTCCACTCCGCCATCGAGGCGCTGGAGGCGTTTCCCTATCCCGCGATAGCAGCGCTCAACGGCCACGCGATCGGGGGCGGGCTGGAGCTGGCGCTCACCTGCGACATCCGCATCGCAGCCCGCGGAGTGAAGGTGGGGATGCCCCCCGCCAAGCTCGGTCTCATCTACTCCCACACCGGCCTGCGGAAGTTCCTCGAGCTGTGCGGGCCCGCGCATACCGCCGAGCTGTTCTACCTGGGGCGCAACGTGGAGGCCGACCGCGGGCGGGAGATCGGACTGGTGAACCACGTGGTGGAGCCCGGCGAGCTGGACCAGCGAGCACTGGACATGGCCGCGGAGATCGCGGCCAACGCCCCGCTCTCACTGGCGGGCAACAAGCGCATCATCCGCACCCTTCGGGCCCACGAGGGTGCGCTGCCGTCAGAAGTGGAGCAGGAGCTGGTTGAGCTGCGCGAGTCCTGCTTCCGCTCGGAGGACTTCCGCGAGGGCGTGCGCGCCTTCGGCGAGAAGCGCCGGCCGGAGTGGAGGGGCCGCTAGGGCCTCCCCGCCCTCTCCTGGGGAACCCGTCCAGCTCCGTCCGGCCCTGCGCCTACCTTGCGCTCTCAGGGCATGCCGCCGCTCATCACCCACGAGGAAGCGCTCCGGCTCGGCGAGATCACAGATCACGCCGAGATCGAGGCCCTGGTCGACCGGGCCTGGGAGGCGCGCGTGGAGAAGTTCGGCGACTCCACCGACATGTGCTCGCTGGTGAACGCCAAGTCGGGCGGCTGTGCCGAGGACTGTGGCTTCTGCGCCCAGTCGCGCTTCGCGGAGGCCGACACGCCGATGCACGCGATGATGACCCCGGAGCAGATCCTCGAGCATGCGCGCGCGGCCGAGGCCGCCGGGGCCCACCGCTTCTGCATGGTCACGCAGGGCCAGGGGCTGTCCAAGCGCGACTTCGAGAACGTGGTCGAGGGAGCCAAGCTGGTGGCCGAGCACACCAACCTCAAGCGCTGCGCCTCGATCGGCCACATGTCGGTCAAGCGCGCAAAGGCGCTCAAGGAGGCGGGCATTCAGCGCGTGCACCACAACGTGGAGACCGCCGAGAGCTACTACCCGGAGGTCACCAGCACCGTCCGCTACGAGGGCCGGCTGCGGACGATCGACGCCGTCGAGGAGGCGGGCCTCGAGACCTGCGTGGGCGGCATCCTCAACCTCGGGGAGTCGCGCGAGCAGCGCGTTGAGATGGCCTTCCAGCTGGCCAAGATCGACCCCACGAGCGTCCCCATCAACATGCTCAACCCGCGCCCGGGCACCAAGTTCGGGGACCGCGACTACATGGACCCATGGGAGGCGGTCAAGTGGATCGCGATCTTCCGGCTGATCCTCCCCGCCGCGCTGTTCCGGCTCTGCGGCGGCCGCGTGGAGAACCTCGGTGAGCTGCAGCAGTTGGCCGTGAGGGCCGGGATCAACGGCGTGATGATGGGCAACTTCCTCACCACCCTCGGCAACGAGCCCGAGGAGGACAGGGCGATGTTCGAGGAGCTGGGCCTGAACGTGGCTCGCCAGGACGACAACGGCGCCAACCCGCGCCCGGACAACCGCTCCGGCTGGCTGGAGGGCGACGCGCCCCGCACCCCGGTCGACGATCTGGTGGACCGCCAGGACCAGGCGCCCTTCTGGAACCCGGAGCGCCAGCTTCGCCGGGTGCGCAAGTCGTCGGTCCCACCCCGCCCCGACGGGGCGCCAAATCGCGGGTTGGAGGTCATCCAGGTGGAGGGCGAGCAGGCCGCGTGAGCCACGACATCGAGACCGCGCTGGACGACCTCCGCGACCGCGGCCTGTACCGGCGCATGCGGATGGTCTCCGGGCCCCAGGGCCCACGCGTGTTGCTCGACGGCAAGCCGGTGCTGCTGCTGTGCTCCAACAACTACCTCGGCCTGGCCGACCACCCGCGCGTGCGCGAGGCGGCCGCCGAGGCGTCGATGCGCTACGGCGCCGGAGCGGGGGCCTCGCGTCTGGTGTCGGGCACGATGCGCATCCACCGCCGGCTGGAGGAACGCCTGGCGGAGTTCAAGGGGTCTGAGCGCGCGCTGCTGTTCGGCTCGGGCTACCTGGCCAACGTCGGAACGATCCAGGCGCTCGCGCGGCCGGGTGAGGTGGTCTTCTCCGACGCCCTGAACCACGCCAGCATCGTGGACGGCTGCCGGCTGGCGGGCGCGGAGACCTTCGTCTACGACCACGCCGATCTCGACCACCTGGCCTGGGGCCTCGAGCAGGCCGAGGGCCGCGGCAGCCTGATCGTGACCGATGGCGTGTTCTCGATGGACGGCGACATCGCGCCCCTGGAGGGGATCGTGGAGCTGGCGCGCGAGCACGACGTGCGCGTGATGGTGGACGACGCCCACGGCACCGGCACGCTCGGGCCGGGCGGCCGCGGCACCGTCGCGGCCGCCGGTCTGGAGGAAGAGATCGACGTCCTGGTGGGCACGCTGAGCAAGTCGCTCGGCGCCTACGGCGCATATGTGTGCTGCGAGCGCCAGATCGCCAAGTACCTCGTGAACACCGCGCGCACGCTGATCTTCTCCACCGCGCTGCCTCCGCCGGCGGTGGCTGCCGCGATGGCCGCGCTGGAGCTACTGCGCGAGGAGCCGCGGCGTGTGGAGAAGGTGCAGCGCAACTCCGCCGTGCTGCGCGAGGCGCTCAACGAGAACGGGCTGCCCACACGCCCGGGCATCACGCCGGTCATACCGCTGGTGGTCGGTGACGCCGAGACGGCGGTGGCCGCCACCGAGCGCGCCCTCGGGCAGGGCGTGTTCGCCCAGGCCATCCGCCCGCCCACCGTTCCCGGCGGCACCTCGCGATTGCGCCTGACCGTGATGGCCTCGCACACCAAGTCCGAGCTGCGCGAGGCCGCGAGCACGATCGCCTCGGCGGTGCCGGCCGAGGCGCGCGGCGCGATGGCCCGCCACGCGCTGCAGGCGCGGCCCGCCGCCAACAGCACTCGGGTGTTTGACCGCCTCGCCGACGCCGCGTAGCTGACTCGCTTGCGAGGACTCTTCGTAACGGGTACCGACACGGGGGTCGGCAAGTCGGTACTGGCCGCCGCCATCTGCGCGGCGCTGGTGCGGCGCGGCGAGCGCGTGGCGGCCTTCAAGCCGGTGGTCACCGGCACCGACGATCCACCCGGGGACTGGCCGCGCGACCACGAGCTGCTCGCGGCGCAGACCGGCCAGCGGCCCGGCGAGGTCACTCCCCATACGTTCGGCCCTCCGGTGTCCCCTCACCTGGCCGCGGAGATGGCGGGCACGGCGGTGGACCCCGAGAGCTTCTCCGCCGCGGCCCGAGGAGCGGCCGAGGGCGCGGACGCGCTCGTTTGCGAGGGCGTCGGCGGCCTGATGGTTCCGCTCACCCGCAGCTACGTGGTGCGCGATCTGGCCGTGGAGCTCGGGCTTCCACTCGTGGTTGCCGCGCGTCCCGGCCTGGGCACGATCAGTCACACGCTGCTCACCGTGTCGGCCGCGCGCAGCGCCGGCGTGGCCGTCGCGGGGGTGGTGATCACACCGTGGCCGGCGGAGCCCGACACGCTCACCGCTTCCAATCGCGAGACGATCCAGCGCCTTGCTGGCGTGAAGGTGAGCGGCCTGCCATTCACCGAGCCGTCCACGCTTGCCGAGGCGGGCGCCGCCCTCCCCCTCGGCGACTGGATCTGAGCCGCCACTACGCTGTGGCCGGGATGAACGAGAGAGTCGAGAGTCGCCAGCCGGAGCAGGACGACGACAAGCCCGAGATCCTGATCAAGCTCCAGGAGCGCAAGGAGCGCCACGCGGAACGCGGCCTGCCCGCCCGCATCGGTGTCGTGGTGATCGGCGTGGTGCTGGTGCTCGGCGGGATCGTGCTCTCGTTCCCCACCGTGCCAGGGCCCGGCTTCGTGGCCATCCTCCTCGGCCTGAGCTTCCTGGCGCTGGAGTTCGACCGCGCCGAGCGCCTGCTCGAGAAGGTCATCATCTGGGTCGACAACGCAGGGGACTGGGCCGAACGCCAGCCGAGGTGGCTGAAGCTCACGTCGACCGCCATCGGCCTGCTGGCACTCGCCGGCTTCGTGGTCTGGGCGATCCTGGACGACATCCCACTGGTGCCGGTGTTGTGAGCACCCCTCCCCTTGGCATCCGCTCCCAAGACATCGTCCTCCAAGCCCATCGGGCGCGTCAGGCTCCCCCAGGAGGCCCGCTCCGAGGCGTCCACGCTGCTGCGCAGGCTGATTCTCGCGATCGGGCTGGCGGCGCTCGTCTCGCTGGTGGCCTACCTGGGGCGCGCGGGCTACCGCGACTCCGCCGGCGGCGAGATCGGCCTGCTCGACGCGATCTACTACGCCACGGTGAGCATCACCACAACCGGCTATGGCGACATAGTCCCGATCTCCGATGACGCCCGCCTTGCAACCATCCTCGTGGTCACCCCGGCCCGTGTGCTGTTTCTCATCCTCCTCGTGGGCACCACGCTGGAGCTGCTGGCCGAGCGCACGCGCTACTCGCTGCGTGTGCGGAGGTGGCGCAGCAGGGTGAAGGACCACGTGATCGTGTGCGGGTACGGGACGAAGGGCCAGTCGGCCGTGGAAGCACTGCTGGCAAAGGGCACACCGCGCCGGCTCGATCGTGATCATCGACGAGCGCCAGGCGGCGCTGTCCGCCGCGAAGCGGCCGGGCTGGCCGCCGTGGCGGGCAACGCCACCACCGCGAGCGCGCTCGAGGCCGCGAACATCGACCGCGCCTCGTCCGTGATCGTCGCCCCCGACCGCGACGACACCGCCGTGCTGATCACCCTCACCGCGCGCGAGCTGGCGCCGAAGGCCAGCGTGGTGGCGGCCGCTCGCGAGACGGCCAACGTGCACCTGCTCAAGCAAAGCGGTGCCGACTCGGTGATCACGTCGTCATCCGCCGCCGGGCGTCTGCTGGGCCTGGCCACCGACACGCCGCGGCTGGTCGAGGTGCTCGAGGACCTGCTCACGGTCGGAGACGGCCTCGACCTGGTTCAGCACGAGGTGGGGCCTGACGGGGCCCCCGACCGTGCGAAAGGCGACCTGCTGGTGGCCATCGTGCGCGACGACGACGTACTGCGCTTCGACGACCCGCAGGTGCGAACCCTCCAGCAGGGCGACCGGATGCTCTGCCTGCGCAGCAACCGCACGGACGAGGGCTAGGCCCCGGCGGCCGCCTGCTTGCGCTCGCGCTCGGCCTCGCGCAGCTCGATCCGGCGGATCTTGCCGGTGAGGGTCTTCGGCAGGTCGTCCACGAACTCGATCTCGCGCGGGTAGGCGAAGGCCGACAGGTGGCCGCGCACGAAGCTCTTGATCTCGTCGGCCTTCTCGTCCGACGCCTGGTGGCCCTCGGCGAGGATCACGAAGGCCTTCACGATGTCCCCGCGCTTGGGATCGGGTGACGCCACGGCCGCGGCCTCGCGCACGGCCGGGTGCTCCACGCACGCCGACTCCACCTCGAACGGCCCGATGCGATACCCGGCCGAGATGATCACGTCGTCGGCCCGGCCGGCGTACCAGACGTATCCGTCCTCGTCGAGCTCGGCGGCGTCCTTGGTGTGGAACCACTCGCCCTCGAAGTCCTCCGCCGTGTCCTCGGGGCGGTTCCAGTAGCCGATCGGGTAGTGGGGATTGGACCGCGCGCGGAGGCAGATCTCGCCGCGCTCGCCCACCGGCAGCTCGTTCTCGTCCTCGTCGAGGATCGCCACGTCCCAGCCGGGCATGGGCTTGCCCATCGAGCCTTCGCGCACCTCCACCGTGGGGAAGTTGCCGCACAGCGGGTAGCTCTCGGTGAGCCCGTAGTAGTCGAGCACGGTGTGCCCGTACTGGTCGCGGAACCAGCGGATCACCTCCGGGTTCAGCGGCTCGCCGGCCGAGCACGGGTTGCGCAACTCGGGCAGCGGGAACTTCTCGCCGGCGTTCTCGATCGCGGTCATGGCCCGGAGCGCGGTGGGCGTGGTGAACAGTCCCTGGACGCCGTGCTTGGAGAGGAAGCGCAGCTGCTCCTCAGGATCGAAGCCGCCCTTGCGCGCGAACACGAGCGCCGTGGCGCCGTAGCGCCACGGCCCCAGCAGCGGGGCGATGCCCGCGGCCCACGCCCACTCGCCCATGCCGTGGAACAACTCGCCGTCCTGAACGTCGTGGCAGAACTCGAACTCCTCGTGGGCGAGGATGTAGCGGTGGGCGTGCAGGATGCCCTTCGCCAGCCCGGTGGTGCCCGATGAGTAGTAGAGCTGCGCCGGGTCGTCGGCTGCCGTGTCGGCGATCTCGTAGCGCTCCGACGCCGCCTCCATCGCCTCACGCAGGTCGATGTCGCCGTCCCGGCGCTCCCCGCCCTCGGGATCCTCGATCACGAACACCTTCTCCACCAGGCCCTCGGGGATGCGGTCGCGGTTGGCGGTATCGGTGACCAGCGCCCTGGCCCCGGAGTCACTCAGCCGGTGCTGGATGCCCTCGTCGCCGTAGAGCACCGACATCGAGAGCAGGATGGCGCCGCGCTTGTAGGTGCCGAGGAACACGGCGGCTGTCTCGGGCAGGGATGGCAGCAGCGTGGCCACGCGGTCCTCGCGCTCGATGCCGTGGGCCTCCAGCGCGCCCGCGAAGCGGTTGGACATGTCCTGGAGCTCGCCGAACTGCACCCGGCGCTCGTTGCCGCGGAAGTCCTCCCACACCATCGCGAGCTTCTCGCGCGGGTGCTTGTCGCACACGTCCGCGGCGATGTTGTAGCGCTCCGGCACCTCCCAGGAATGCGCGGCGCACATCTCCTCGTAGCTGCCCAGCTGGTACCTGCGATAGCTCATGCTCTCTCCTCTCCTCTCTCCTGAAGCTACCCACGCCGCCCCGGTCGCATGCCTGCCAGATTGGAGGCATGCGCCGCCCCTGGTGGATCGGACTGGCGGGCCTGGTGGCAGCGACCACGCTCGCCATCCTGCTCCAGGCCGGAGAGGAGGAGCGGCCGACCCCGCTGCCAAGCGCCGACGCGACGGTCACGGTTTCCGTCGATCGGCCCGTACGAACGCGCGGCTCGATGAACGGCTTCATCCACGCGCTCGGCGCCACCCAGCCCGCCGACGAACAGGTGGCGCCCCTCGCGCCGCGGCTGTGGCGCAGCGAACCGTCGCGTGCGCCGATCGAACGGGCCACGGCTCTCGGTGCTCGGTATCAGCTCGTGCTCTCCGATCTGTGGGGCTACCCGCAGTCGGGGTGGAACGGCCGCGGGCCGCCGTGGAGGAACCTGCCCGGATGGGAGCGCTTCGTGCGCGACACCGCTCGGACCTACCGCGGGCAGCCGGTGAGCTGGGACATCTGGAACGAGCCGAACGATCCTGGCTTCTGGAGCGGTGGGCGGCAGCGCTTCTTCGAGGTTTACTCGCGCGCCAACCGCGTCCTGCGGTCAGAGCTCGGACCGCACGTGGAGATCGCGGGACCGAGCACCTCGCGCTACGCCCCGGTTTGGCTCACCGAGTTCCTGGGACGCTGTCTCGCCGCCAGATGTCGCGTGAGCGCGCTCTCGTGGCACGAGAACCTCGACGCCGACGATCCGCTCCACTCGATCTCCGCGCACCTCGCTGACGGTCGACGCCGGTTCCTGGCGCAGCCACGCTACGCGCCGCTGGGACTACGCGAGATCCACATCAACGAGTTCGTGGGCAGGTCTGATCGCAATCTGCCGGGTGAGGCGGTGGCCTACCTCGAGCAGCTCGAGGGCGGCGGTGCCGACCGCGCGGCGCGCTCGTGCTGGACGCATGAGGATTGCTCGGCCACGGGGCTGGACGGCCTCCTCGAGGCGGCGAGCGGGATGCCACGGGCGAGCTGGTGGGTGCACCGCTGGTATGCGGAGGGCGCGGACTCACGCGTGGAGGCGCGGAGCCGCGGGGGCGATGTCTTTGCCCTGGCCTCCGCGTCGGGCGGCCGCGCGCAGGTGCTGATCGGGCGCGCCTCATCTCGTCGCGGATCAAGCTCGCCGAGCATACGCGTGGCTGTGCGGGTGCGCGGCAGTACTGCCGGTGAAATGCGGGTGCGGGCCGAGCGGGTGGTCCCAGCCGGAGAGGCGGCCGTGCCCCGGCCGGCGTTCGTTCTCGATCGCCGGGTGCGCAGCGAGGGTGGCGGGGTGGCCGTGGTTCTGCCGCTACCGGCTTCCGCGGCCATGCGAGTAACGCTCGACCCTCGCTGAGAGACGGATGTGAGATTGGTGCCGTATAGGCGTACCAATCTCACGCGCGTGGGCCTAGTCGGCCGCGTAGTCCACGATCGACTTGTCGATCAGCCACTCCACCGGCGCCCTGTCGTCGGTGTAGACGCGCCCACCCCGTAGCGGCTCTCCGATCCGCGCGGCGGCGGCGGACGCGGTGGCGCGCAGACCCACCGGCAGCGAGGGCACGGCGTCGCGCAGGTGATCCGCCGACACCGGTCCCTCGCCGGCCACGATCAGGGTGTTGGTGTCCTCGATCGGGTCTCGCACCACGTTCGGGAACGCCTCGCCGATCGAAGCGGTGAGCACCTCCTCCAGCTCGTCCTGGCCCTCGGGGTGGCCCGCGTTCACGATCAGCACGCCGCCGGGCGCCAGGCGGTCGCGCACCAGCTCGAAGAACTCCTTCGTGGCGAGGTAGAACGGAATGTAGGGCTGGCGATAGGCGTCGACTGAGATCACGTCATACCGGTCGTCCGTCCGCCGCAGCCAGGGGCGGGCGTCCTCGTGGTGCAGCGTCAGACGGGGGTTGTTCATGTCGAAGTAGCGCTTCCCGATCTCCGACAGCTCGGAGTCGATCTCCACCCCGTCCACCTCCGTGTCGGGAAAGAACTGCTCGTATGCGCGCGCGGTGGTGCCCGCGGCGTTGCCGAGGATGGCCACCTTGCGCGGGCTCCGGTCCAGCGTCGTGAAGGGCAGCACGAGATGGCCGTCCCAGACATCGCCGGTGAGGACGGTGCCGGGGTTGTAGATCGAATGCTGGGCCTGGCCCTCGTTGAGCTCCAGCGCACGGCTGCCGTCGGCGCGCTCGATCACGCGCGCGTACTGGTACTCGGTGTCGGTCTCATAGATCACCCGGCCGGAATCGGTCTGTGCCTTCAGCGTGCCTACGGGGAGCGCGATCAGCACGATGATCGCGGCGGGAGCGAGCGCGAAGCGGCGCAGCGGACGCAGTCCCGCCACCGCCACCACGGCGATGGCCAGCGCGAACACGAGAAAGGTGCGCCGCGTGCCGATCAGCGGGATGAACAGCAGCGCCGAGAGCAGGGTGCCCGCCAGGCTGCCCGCGGTGGACAGCGCGTACAGCCGCCCCGCCACCTCGCCCGCCTCCTCCACCGTGTGCACCGCCAGGCGAACCGCGTACGGGGAGACGGCGCCCAGCAGCAGCACGGGCACCGCCACCAGGCCGAGCACCCCGATCAGCGAGCCGAGGAACGCTCCGGCGGAGATCGAGTCCAGCGCGCTCACCGCCACGTCGAGCAGCGGGTCCGCGGCGAACGGCACAATCGCCAGCAGCACGGCGGCCGTGAGGGCGAGCAGGCACAGGCCCCGCATCGTGGGGTTGCGGTCGGCCCAGCGTCCGCCCAGCCAGTAGCCGATCGACAGGGCCACGAGGACGACCCCGATCGTGTTGGCCCACACGATGGTCGAGGCGCCGAAGTACGGGGACAGCAGGCGAACGGCCGCGATCTCCGCGCCGAGCGAGCCCGTCCCGACCGTGAAAACGAGCAGCGGCAGTGGCGGCATTCCGACCGGGACTGTAGCTACGGTCGCTTTCCGTGAGTGACCGTTCCGCCGCCGCCCACGCAGAGCTCGTGACGGGCGATCGCGACTGCGTCTGGCACCCGTTCACCCAGCAGCGCGGCTGGGCGGGCGAGGAGCCGGTGATCATCGAGCGGGCGGAGGGCACCGACCTCATCGATACCGAGGGCAGGCGCTACATCGACGGCGTGTCCTCGCTGTGGTGCAACGTGCACGGGCACCGCCACCCGGCGATCGACGCCGCGGTGCGCGACCAGCTCGACCGGGTGGCGCACTCCACGATGCTCGGCCTCACCCATCCGGCGGCCATCCAGCTGGCGCGGCGGCTGGTGGACATCGCCCCGGCAGGGCTCACCCGCTGCTTCTACTCCGACAGCGGCTCAACCGCCACGGAGATCGCGCTGAAGATGGCCTTCCAGTACTGGGCTCAGCGCGGCGGCGAGCACGCCCGCCGGCAGCGCTTCATATCGCTGCGCGAGGCCTACCACGGGGACACGATCGGCTCGGTGTCGGCCGGCGGCATCGACCTCTTCCACGCCACCTACCGCCCGCTGCTGTTCGACACGCTGAAGGCGCAGCCCGGCGACATCGCCGACATGGAGCGGCTGTTCGCCGCCCACGAAGGCGAGATCGCCGCCGTGATCATGGAGCCGCTGGTGCAGGGGGCCGCCGGGATGCTCGTGCACCCGCCCGGCTACCTGCGCGCGGTGCGTGAGCTGTGCGACCGCCACGGCGCCCTGCTCATCTGCGACGAGGTGGCCACCGGCTTCGGCCGCACCGGGCGCATGTTCGCCTGCGAGCACGAGGAGGTGGCGCCCGACCTGCTGTGCGTGGCCAAGGGGATCACCGGCGGCTATCTCCCGCTGGCGGCCACGCTGGCCACGGAGGAGATCTACGCGGGCTTCCTGGGCGAGCACGCCGAGTTCCGCACGTTCTTCCACGGGCACACCTACACGGGCAACCCGCTCGCGTGCGCCGCCGGCCTGGCCACGCTCGACGTCTTCGAGCAGGAGCGCACGCTGGAGCGCCTGCAGCCCAAGATCGAGCTGCTGGGGGAGCTGCTGGCGGAGGTGGAGGAGCGGCCCGCGGTCGCCGAGATCCGCCGCAGGGGCTTCATGTGCGGCATCCAGCTGGTCGACCACCCGCTCGAGGCGCGGATGGGCCATCGGGTCACGCTCGAGGCGCGCCGCCGCGGCGCCATCGTGCGCCCGCTGGGCGACACCGTGATCCTCATGCCGCCACTGGCGATCGCCGAGGGCGAGCTGCGGCGGCTGGTGGAGATCACCGGCCAGGCGATCGACGCCGCCGCGGGCGCAGGCGAAGGCCTGCGCGCCGCGGCCTGAGCGTCGCGCGCGGCCGCCGAGGCGGCCCGCGCCATGCGTCAGCTCCGAATCAGAGCAGGATGATCAGGAGCACGATGATGACCAGCGCGGTGCCGATTCCGATGTACATGCGTCCCCTCTCGCTCGTGGTTGAACTACCCACGGGGGGATTGCCCCGTAACCGCCCGGCCTAAGCCTCGTGCAGCTCGAAGTCCTTCTTGCGCGCCCCGCACACCGGGCAGAACCAGTCGCTGGGAATGTCCTCGAACGCGGTTCCCGGGGGGATGCCGCCGTCGGGATCGCCGTCGGCCGGGTCGTAGATGAACCCGCAGGAGGTGCAGATCCACTGCTGGGCGGTGGCGGCGTCGGTCACGGCGGGCAATCTAGCGACCGCCGCCGGTGGCGGCTGGAACGTCCAATACCCTGCGCCGATGCGGATCGACCGCCCGCCGCCCGGTGAGGAGCTGAACGAGGGCGACGTGACCGAGGCGCGCGTGGCGTCCTCGCTGATCCTGCTGCGCGACTCCGCCGCCGGGCCCGAGGTGCTGCTGGTCAAGCGCAACCCCGAGCAGCGCTTCATGGGCGGCGCCTGGGTGTTCCCCGGCGGCGCCGGTTCACGACCGGCGACGGCGACGAGCTGGGCACCGCGCGCAGGGAGCTGGAGGAGGAGGCGGGCATCGCGCTTCCGCCGGACGCCGAGCTGGAGCGCTACTCGCGCTGGATCACGCCCGCCGAGGTGAAGGTGCGCTTCGACACCCACTTCTTCGTGGCCGCGGCCCCCGACGGGGCCCAGGCAACGCCGGACGGCGGCGAGTGCGTGGACGCGCGCTGGATGCGCCCGCAGGACGCGCTGGACGCCGGGCAGCGCGACGAGCTGATGCTCGTGTTCCCCACGATCAAGCACCTCGAGCAGCTGGCCGAGCACTCCTCGGTGGCCGACACCCTCGCTCGCGCTCGCGAGCGCAAGGTGCTGCCCGTGCAGCCGCGGGTGCTCATCGACGGCGGCGTGGCCCGCGTGCTGCTGCCCGGCGAGCCCGGCTACGACCCGAGCGCCTCGCTAGCGCCGTCTAGCCCTCTGCGTGTCGCTCTCCGTACAGATCGGCCTGCTGCTCGCGCTCGCCACCGCGTTCACGAGCATCGTGGGCTTCCTCTACAAGCACCGCGGGGCGGTGGAGTCGCCGCCCGTCAGCGCCAGGCAGGCCGATGCGCAGCTCGCTGGCGCTGTTCCGGTCGCGCTGGTACGTGCTTGGGATCCTGATCGCGTTCGGCTCGTGGGGCTTTCACTCGGCGGCGCTCACTCTCGCGCCGATCTCGCTCGTGCAGACGGTGATCGCGGGCGGCCTGGTCCTGCTCACGGTGATCGCCAACCGGCTCTTCGGGTTCACCGTGTCCCGGCGCGAATGGATCGGCGTGGCACTCACGGGACTCGGCCTCGCCTTCCTCGCCGCCACCCTGGGCGGCACCGGTGACGAGGCACACGCCGACTGGGACGCCGCCCCCCTCACCCTCTACGTAAGCGCGAGCGCGGCGGTGGGCCTGGCCGCGGCCTTCGCCGCCCGCCGCTCCGAGCACGGTGGCACGCTGCTCGCCGTCTCGGCCGGCCTGATCTGGGGCGCCTCGGACGTGTCGATCAAGGCGGCGAGCCACATACTCGACCAGGACGGAGTGCTCGCCGTGCTCACCCACCCGCTGTCGCTGGTGATCCTCGTGGCCTCGCTGGTGGGTTTGAGCGTGTCGGCGCGCAGCCTCCAGGTGGGCGAGGCCGTGCCGGTGATCGCCGTGACCAGCGCCGCCGCGAACATCTGCACGATCGCCTCGGGCCCGCTCGATCTTTGGCGAGCCGGTGCCCGACGACCCGCTCGGGCTGGCGGTGCGAATCGCCGCCTTCGCTCTGGTGGTTGTGGCCGCCTCGCTCACCCCACCGCCGATCCGCGCTGCCGGGGGGGATCCCCAGCCCGCCTAGCCGCCGGGCCGCAACGAGGGCCGCCCCGCCGGGTTGCAACCTGGACATGAGACGAACAACGCCCACAGCCGTCGCCGTCGCCATCGCCGCGATGCTGGCCCTCAGCGGCACCACCGCGCTGGCAGACACGTTGCTCGGCACCGAGGGGCCCGACACCATGAACGGGACGCCCTCCCCCGACCAGCTCTACGGGGAGGCTGGAGACGACCTGCTCAACGGCATCGAGTCCGACGACTACCTCGAGGCGGGGTCTGGCAACGACCGCCTCAACGGCGGCTCCGGCGCCGACCTCCTCCTGGGCGGCACCGGTGACGACTCGCTGGTGGCCGGGCCCGGTGACGACGTGACCTATGCAGGCGCGGGCGAGGACACCGTGCTGGGGGACTCCGGGGACGACACGATCTTCGGCCAGGCCGGGGCCGACCGGCTGTTCGGCGGGTCAGGCCGCGACCGCCTGTACGCCTCCGGCGGCGGGGACGTGGCCGATGGCGGCTCCGGTGCCGACCGCATCACCGGCTCGGGAGGCGGCGACACGCTGATCGGCGGCTCGGGGAATGACGTGATCGTGGCCGACGGCGGCCCCGTGACCGTACGCGGCGGCCGCGGGCGGGACCGCATCCGGACCGGCTCCGGCAACGACGTGGTGAGCGGTGGCCGCGGCTCGGATGGCATCGCCACCGGTGCCGGCAACGACCGCGTGAATGCCCGCGACGGCAGTCGCGACAGGGTGGAGTGCGGGCGTGGACGCGACACGGTGAGGGCCGACCGCTTCGATCTGCTGCGCAGCTGCGAGCGGCGCAACTGAGAGCGTCCCTTCACTAAGGGCCCTCCATCGGATAGAAACGTGCCGTGGCCAAGACGGGCATGACCGTGGCAGTGACCGGCCCCACCGGCGACCTCGGGCTGGCCGTGGTGGACGCCCTGGAGCGCTCGCGCACCGTGAAGCGCATCGTGGGCATGGCGCGCCGCCCGTTCGAGCCCGCCGAGCAGGGCTGGCGCAAGACCGAGTACCGCGAGGGCGACGTCTCGGACGAGGCCAGTGTGCGCGACGTGGTCAAGGGCGCCGACGCGGTGGTGCACCTGGCGTTCACCGTGATGGGCGAGGGCGACCGCACCCGTGAGATCAACGTGAACGGCTCGCGGCGGGTGTTCGAGGCCGCCGCCAAGGCCGGGGTGGAGCGCATCTGTTACGCGTCGAGCGTTGCGGCCTACGGCTTCCACGACGACAACCCGCTGTGGCTGACCGAGGACATCCCGGTACGCGGGACCAAGGAGCACTTCTACTCGGCCCAGAAGGCCGAGGTGGAGGCCGTGCTGGCGGAGGTGCTGCTGCGCCGCCAGAAGACGGTGGCGTACGTGTTCCGCCCCTGTGTCGTGGCCGGCCCGCGGGCGCGCATGATGCTCG
Source organism: uncultured Thermoleophilaceae bacterium (assembly GCA_963727395.1). Classification (GTDB taxonomy): domain Bacteria; phylum Actinomycetota; class Thermoleophilia; order Solirubrobacterales; family Thermoleophilaceae; genus JAAYBF01. Next base: position 53,514 of record CAVSGC010000002.1, read on the forward strand.
AGGAGATGCCCTACTACAAGCTCTCCGACGCCGTGCCGGACGCCGTGGCGGGCCTGTTCGCCTCGATGCCCATGCTCAAGCCGGTGATCCCCGACCCGGGCACCCGCTTCCAGCTCGTCCACGAGGACGACGTGGCGTCTGCCTTCCTCGCCGGCGTGCGCGGCAGGGGCGAGCCCGGCCCCTACAACCTGGCCGGCCGCGGCACGATCCGGATGTCCGATGTGGCCTCGGAGCTGGGCTGGTACTCGGTGCCGGTGCCGGACCTCGCGGTGGAGGCCGCCGCGGAGGTGATCTCTCGCCTTCCTCTCACCCCCGAGTCGATCTCGTGGATCCACGCGGTCCGCAGGCCGGTGTTGATGAAGGTGGACCACGCTCGCAAGGAGCTGGGCTGGGAGCCCAAGCACACGGCGAAGGCCACGCTCAAGGCGATGGTGGCCGCCAAGCGCGCGGGCGGCCCGGCGGCGCGGTAGACTTGTTGCATACCGGCGGGTATTTGGATACCGTCGGGAATCCGGATGACCACCGTTGCTCCATCCCTGCCCCCCGGCCCGCGCATGCCGCGCGCCCTGCAGTTGCTGGGCTGGCGCACGCGCACGGGGCCGCTGCTCGAGCGCTGCCGCGAGCGATACGGCGACATGTTCACGCTGCATCCGATCCCGCGGGAGACCGCCGTCGTCCTCTCCGACCCGGAAGCCGTCAAGCAGGTGTTCACCGGCGATCCGCGGCTGCTGCACGCCGGCGAGGCGAACATGGTCCTGCTGCCGCTGCTCGGCCGGAGCTCGGTCCTCCTGCTCGACGAGGGCGCGCACATGGCGCAGCGCAAGCTGATGCTGCCCGCGTTCCACGGCGAGCGCATGGCGCGCTACGAGGAGCTGATCGCCTCGGTGACAGAGCGCGAGCTGGAGCGCTGGCCCGCGCGCGAGCCGATCTCGCTGATCGGCGGTATGCAGGCAATAACCCTCGAGGTGATCGTTGAGGCCGTGTTCGGCGTCCGCGGGGAGGAGCGCCAGGCCGAGATGCGCGACCGCCTTCGCGAGACGCTCGAAAAGACCGGCGACTTCCGCTCGGTGCTCGCGCTCCTGACGCTCGGCCCCGAGCGCATGTACCGCTCTCGCTTCGTCCAACGCGAGCTGGAGCCTGTGAACGAGATCGTGCTGGAGGAGATCCGCCGCCGCCGCTCGGAGTCCGACCTCGACCAGCGCGACGACATCCTCTCGATGCTGCTCGGCGCGCGCCACGAGGACGGCAGCGCCATGTCCGACTCAGAGCTGCGCGACGAGCTGATGACGCTGCTCGTGGCAGGTCACGAGACCACCGCCACCGCCCTCGCCTGGGCGCTTGAGCGACTCGTGCGCCACCCCGACATGCTGCGCCGGCTCGCGGAGGAGTGCGCCGCCGGCGATCACGCCTACGCCGATGCCGTGGCCAAGGAGACACTGCGACTGCGCCCCGTGATCCCGATGGTGGTCCGCAGGCTCAAGGAGCCGATGGAGATCGGCGGGCGCCTGCTTCCCGCGGGGGTGGCAGCCGCTCCCTCGATCTACCTGATGCACCGGCGGGCAGACATCTACCCCGAACCGGCACGGTTTCGGCCTGAGCGCTTCCTCGAGCATCCCGCCGGCACCTACACGTGGATCCCGTTCGGGGGCGGCGTGCGCCGCTGCCTGGGCGCCACGTTTGCGCTCTTCGAGATGCGCGTGGTGCTCTCCACGCTCGTCACCCGCCTGCGCCTCCGTGCGGTCGAACCCTCCTCGGAGCGACCGGTTCGCCGCACGCCGATCACGCTGGCGCCTTCGCGGGGAGCGGAGGTGGTGGTCGAGCCGCTCGATGGCGCGCGCGCGGCAGTGCCGGCGTGACCAGCGCAAGGCTCACCCGCAAGGAGCGCCAGGCCCAGACGCGCTCCCGGATCATGGACGCGGCCTCGCGCGTGTTCGCCGCGAAGGGCCTCGCGCGGGCGTCGATCGATGAGGTGGCCGCGGACGCCGGCTACACCAAGGGCGCCTTCTACGCGAACTTCCAGACCAAGGAAGAGCTGTTCCTCGCAATCCTCGACGAGCGCTTCGAGCACCGCATCGCCGAGACCCGCCGCGTGTGGTCCGACGGCGACCCGCCGACCGAGCAGGCGCGCGACGCAACCGCTGATTTCGCGCGCGCGGTCCGTGCCGATCCCGAGACGGTGCGGCTCTTCCTCGAGTTCAAGGTCCACGCCCTGCGGAACGAGTCATTCCGCCACGAACTGGTGGACCGCTTCGCCGGCCTGCGCGAGAGCCTCGAGGAGATCTACAGCCGGCGCGCGCAGGACTACGGCCTGGTACCCAGCATCCCGTTCGACCGGGTTGTGCGCATGGTGCTCGCCATGTGCGAGGGCTGGGAGCTGTGGATGCTGCTCGAGCCCGAGTCGGTCGACGAGCGTCTGCTGGAGGACCTGATGGAGGCTTTCACGGTCGGCCTGGCCGTGATGTCCGGCGCGACGCCAGAGCTCAAGAGCTCTCTCACAGAGCCCGCTTGAACAGCGCCTCGTAGTCCTCCTCGGCGGGCTCCCGCGGGTTCAGCAGCGTGAGGCCGTCGCCCATCGCGCCCTCCACGAGGTCCGGGATGCCCTCCTCGGGCACCCCCACCTGCGACAACCGCGACGGCAGACCCATCCGCTCGGTCATGCCCTCCACGTGCGAGGCCAGGGCATCGCCCACCGCTGAGTCCGATCCGCCGGTCTCGAGGTGAAACAACTCGCAGATGTCGCGGTAGCGGTTGGCGATGTCCGATCCGCCCTCGGCGTTGAAGCGGATCACGTGAGGAAGGTTGATCGCGTTCGCCACACCATGGGGCACGCCGAAGTGGGCGCCGCAGGGGTGTGACATCGAGTGCGTGGACCCCAGGTTGAGCGTTATCGCCAGCGACGCCGCCACCAGCATGTTGCCGCGCGCGTCGTCGTCCGGTGTTTGCACGCAGCGCTCGAGGTTCTCCCGTATCAGCCGCAGAGCCACCAGCGAGCGACCGTCTTGATAGGGGCTCCAGTCCAGCCCCACGTAGCCCTCGATCGCGTGCGTCATGGCGTCCATGCCGGTGGAGGCCGCCAGCTGCGGCGGCAGCGTGCGGGTGGACTCAGGGTCGAGGATGGCCAGCCGCGGGAACAGCGGGAAGTCCGCGATCTCGAGCTTGACCTTGCGCTCGTGGTCCTTGACCACCGCCCCCATCGAGACCTCCGAGCCGGTGCCGCAGGTGGTGGGTATGCACGCCAGCGGGGCGATCGGCAGCGGCTCACCCGCCCCGTCGCCGGCACGCGGCATGAGGAAGAAGCCCTCGCACTCGGCCGCGCTGCCGCCGTGGGTGAACACCGAGTCGGCGATCTTGGCTGTGTCCATCACCGATCCCCCACCCACCGCCAGGAACGAGTCGGCGCCCGCGGCCCTGGCCTCCTCGGCGCAGCGGTCGACCACCTCTGTCGAGGAGTCCTGGGGCACGTCGTCGAACACGCCGGCCACCTCCAGGCCCCCGTCCGCGCAGCCCGCGAGCACCCGGTCCACCAGACCCGTCTCGCGGATCACCCTGTCCGTGACCACGAAGGCCCGCCTTGCCCCCTCCTTCAGGAACTCGAAGCCGGTGGACTCAAGCAGGTCGCGCCCCGCGATCACCCGTGTGGCGTTCGCGGCCTGGAAGAAGTCCTTGAAGCCCGCCATCTGGCGGGCTCCGAACTCCGGGCCGGCTTCCACTAGGCCTCCACGAGGTCCGAGCGGCCCTTCTCCTCGAGCATCGACCGGTAGCGCGGGAATACGGGCTTCACGAGCGGAACCAGCTTCAGGATCTTCGCCACGGGGCCCTTGGCCTTCATCTGCCCGCGCGCGAGGGCCACGGTCACGTTCACCTTGCCGAGCCAGAACTTGTGGGCGGTGTCTGCCTCCATGCTCATCACCACCTCGGGCTCGAGCTGGGTGTCGCCCAGGTCCACCTGCCCGTCCTCGCCGTCAATCATCTTCACGGTGATCACCGACTCGGGGTTGGTGTAGCGGTACTGGACGATCGTGTTCGCCTTGCGGAACTTGGGACCCAGCTCGTCGTCATCCGCCAGGTCGGCGAACAGCGCGCCGATGAACTCATAGACCTCGTCCGCGTCCTTGAAATAGGCCAACTGAACTCTCTCCCTCGTAGGTATCTGGGTTTCCGGCGCCGCGGGAGCCTACTTTGGGCGCGGGAACTGCGTTCCCACGAAGGCGTCCCACATCCGGTCGGTGAACAGGACGCGCTGACTCATCACGATCCGGGCCGATGGCGTGACCCGGTAGCGCGCCCGCGGGCGGCGGGTGGTGATCGCCTTCTCGACCGCCTTCGCCACGCTCTCCGGGCCGCCGCCGAGCTTGGCCGTGGGCCCCTCGTAGGCGCCCACGGTGGACGCGGCCACCGCCTGGTTGAACTCCGCGTACGGCCCGTCGCCGGGGGAGCCGGAGCTCATGGACCCCACCGCGGCCGATGCGAATTCGGTGACGATCAGGCCCGGCTCGATCAGCACGAGCTGGACGCCGAACCCGCCCAGCTCGAAGCGCATGGCGTCGCTGATCGCCTCCACCGCGTACTTGGTGGCGTGATAGATCCCGCCGCCCGGGAACGTGAGCTTGCCGCCCATCGAGCCGATGTTCACCACGCGCCCCTCCCCGCGCTCGCGCATCCTGGGCAGCACCAGCTGGCTCATGCGGATGAGGCCGAACACGTTTGTCTCGAACTGCTTGCGGATGTCGTCGAGGCTCACCGACTCCACCGCCCCCGACTGGCTGTAGCCGGCATTGTTGACGAGCGCCCCCACCGCGCCCTCGGCCTGCTCGACGGCCGACACGGCGGCCTGCATCGACGCCTCGTCGGTCACGTCGAGCGCCAGGGTGTGGCACCCCTTGGCCTTCAGGTCCTCGATCGCCTCCAGCTTGCGCGCCGTTGCGTAGACGGTGTGACCCGCGCCGGCGAGGCGCTCGGCCGTGGCACGCCCGATGCCGGTGGAACAGCCAGTGATCAGCACGACCTGGGACTGCCTGGCCATTCTCTCTCTCCTTCGCCGGGTTTCGCGACGACGCTACCGCGCCCGGGTACATACTGTCCCTTCGAAGGCCTGTGATGAGCGCCGCCGCCACCGCCCTCCCGCCCGGACCACGGGCTCCCCGCACCGTGCAGACGATGGCCTGGATCACCCGGCCGTTGCCGTTCATGCGCCGATGTCACGCGCGCTACGGCGACGTGTTCACCATCCGCATCGCCCAGGAGGGCACCTGGGTCTTCCTCGCGCACCCCGACCTCGTGAAGCAGGTGTTCACCGGCGACCCCCAGGTCCTGCACGCGGGCGAGGCCAACTTCATCCTGGGCCCGATCGTGGGCGAGAGATCGGTGCTGCTGCTCGACGAGGCTCCGCACATGCGCGAGCGCAAGCTGCTGCTCCCGCCCTTCCACGGCGAGCGGATGCAGCGCTACGGCGAGCTGATGACCGAGATCGCGGAGGCCGAGATCGCACGCTGGCCCCTGGGCGAGCCGCTGGCCCTGTGGCCGCGGATGCAGGCGGTGACCCTCGAGATCATCATGCGCACCGTCTTCGGGATTCGCGAGGGTGGGCGGCTCGACGAGCTCCGCCGGGTGCTGCGCCACATGCTGGAGCGGACCGCCAGCAAGCGCTTCATGGCCAGCGTGGCCATGCTCGGGCCGGAGCGCATCAGGCGGCTGTCGGCCTTCCGCTCGGCGATGGACCCCGTCGACGAACTGCTGCTGGACGAGATCCGCCGCCGGCGCGCGGACCCCGACGTGGCCGAGCGCGACGACATCCTCTCTTTGCTCGTGCAGTCTCGTCACGAGGACGGCGAGCCGATGAGCGACCACGAGCTGCGCGACGAGCTGATGACCCTTCTCGTGGCGGGCCACGAGACCACCGCCACGTCACTGGCCTGGGCCCTGGAGCGGCTCGTGCGCCACCCCGAGAAGCTGGAGCGGCTGCGCGGAGAGGCGGACGGGCCGGACGGCGACGGCGAGTACCTCGACGCCGTGGTGAAGGAGACGCTGCGGCTGCGGCCCGTGCTGCCGATCGTCGTCCGCAGGCTCACCGAGCCGATGGAGATCGGCGGGCACCGCATCCCGGCGGGCGCCTCCCTCGCCCCCTGCATCTACCTGATCCACAGGCGCGAGGACATCTACCCCGATCCCGACGCCTTCCGCCCAGAACGCTTCCTGGAGCAACCGGCCGGCACGTACACCTGGATTCCGTTCGGGGGAGGCGTGAGGCGGTGCCTGGGCGCCAGCTTCGCCCAGTTCGAGATGAAGCGGGTGCTGGCGGCGGTGGCCGGAAGGCTCGATCTGCGTCCCGCCGACGCGGAGGACGAGCGCGTGGCGCGCCGCGCGATCACGCTCACGCCCAGCGCGGGCGCCCGCGTTGTGGCCACCGCGAGGGCCGCCGAGCGCGATATCGTGAGCTAGATGAGCGCGTCGACAGGCGTAGATGCGGAGGCGGTCCCTGGCCCGGACGAGATCCAGCCGGTGGCGAACGAGACCCGGGACCGGATCATCACCGGCACGGTCACGGTCGTGCCTTTTCTCGCGCTCGGCCTGGTCTGCTGGCAGCTGTGGGAGCGGGCGCTGAACTGGCACGACATCGTGGTCTTCCTGATCCTCTACATGGCCACGGGACTCGGCGTGACCGTGGGCTTTCACCGCCTGCTCACCCACCGCAGCTTCAAGACCAAGACGTGGCTGCGGGCCACGTTCGCGGCGCTGGGGTCGGCTGCCATCGAGGGGCCCGTGATCTCCTGGGTGGCCGATCACCGCAAGCACCACGTCTATTCCGACCAGGAGGGCGACCCGCACAGCCCGCACGTGGACCACGGAGTCGGCTGGAGGGGGGCGCTGCGCGGGCTCGCTCATGCCCACCTGGGCTGGCTGTTCCTGCACGACCAGCGGGGTCGCAAGGAGCGGTTCGCGCGTGACCTGGTCGAGGATCCGGTTATTCGCTTCGTGGATCGCTTCTTCGTGCTGTGGGTGGCCCTCGGGTTGCTGGTGCCGTTCGGCCTCGGCTATGCCCTGGGCGGCACGCTCACGGCGGCCCTCACCGGCCTGCTCTGGGGCGGCGCGGTGCGAATCCTTCTGCTGCATCACGTCACCTTCAGCATCAACTCGCTGTGCCACTTCTTCGGCCGCCGGCGCTTCGACACCGACGACCACTCGCGCAACCTGATGTGGCTTGCGCCGCTGTCCTTTGGCGAGTCCTGGCACAACAACCACCACGCCTTCCCCACCTCGGCCCGGCACGGGCTGCGGCCGTGGGAGATCGACACCTCCGCGATCCTGATCCGAGCCCTCGAATCGGTGGGCCTCGCATGGGACGTGGTGCGCGTGAGCAGCGAGCGCCAGGCCGCCCGCGAGGGCGCGCCCAGATCCGCCTAGCGATCTCCTAAGGGGTGAGAACCACCTTGCCGACGTTGCGCCGTTCGGCGATGTAGCGGTGGGCATCGGGGGCGCGGTCGAACGGGAACGATTCGGCCACCACCGGGTTGAGGGCACCCTGCTCCAGCAGCTCCTCGATCGCGTTCATGTAGGGCTCGAGGGAGCCCAGCTCGTCCCAGAGCGTGAGCATGTTCAGCCCCACCACGGTCTTGGATTCCGACATCTGCTTGATCAGGTTGAAGCGCGGCATGCGGATGGCCGCGCGGGCGGCCGTCACGATGTTGCGCTTCTCGCCCGACATCACCGAGGAGGCGCCGAAGGCCACCAGCCGCCCGCCGGCACGCAGAAGGCCATAGCTGCGGCGGAAGCTCGGTCCCCCGATGGCGTCCATCACCACGTCCACCTGCTCCACGTCCTTCTCCCAGCCCGGCCGCGTGTAGTCGATCGCCTGATCCACGCCGAAGGAGCGGATCGCGTCGTGCTTGCCCGGCGACGCGGTGCCCAGCACCTCGGCCCCCACATGCTTGGCGATCTGCGTGGCCGCGATGCCCACCCCGCCCGCCGCGGCGTGCACCAGCACGCGTTCGCCCGCCTGCAGGGAGCCGAAGCGCACCAGACCGAGGTAGGCGGTGAGGTAGTTCACCGGAATGGCGGCGCCCTGTTCGAAGGACAGCTGGTCGGGCAGCGGAGCCGTGTTCACCACGTCCGCCACCACCCGCTCGGCGTAGCCACCGAAGCGGGTCCCGGCCATCACGCGGTCGCCCACCGACAGGCCCTCCACTCCGCTGCCCAGCGCGGACACGGTGCCGGCCACCTCGTAGCCCACGACCACCGGCGGCTTGGGCGCGTCGGGGTACAGGCCCACCCGCGCCATGGTGTCGGCGAAGGTCACGCCGGCGGCGGCCACGTCGATCGCCACCTGCCCGGTCCCCGGAGTGGGATCCGGACGCTCCTGAACCTGGAGCACCTCCGGCGCCCCGTGCGCGGTGATCACGACTGCCCTCACCGACTGAGCGTATCCGGGACGGGGGCAAGCTCGGGCGCCGGCCCGCGCATGAACAGCCAGCCCAGCCCGGCCGCGAGGAACTGGACCACCGCTGCGATCAGCAGTGCCCCCGCGGAGCCCGCGGCCAGCACCACGGGCCCGGCCAGCGCCGAGCCGGCGGAGAACGCGCCCACCTTGATCCCGGCGGCGGTGGTGAACACCTGGGCGTGCAGCTTCGGCGGCACGAAGCGCTGGCGGGTGGCGAACGTGGCTGCCAGCCCGGGGCCGTCGGCCACCCCTGCCACCGCCACCACAGCGAGCATCAGCGGGAGGCTCTCCTGCAGCGGCCATAGGAGCATCAGCGCGCCGAAGATCGCGAGGGCCACCACCACGATCGATTCCGACGGGAACCGGCTCTGGAGCCGGACCAGGAAGAGCGCGCCCACCATCGAGCCGAAGGCGAACGCCGCCCAGAGGTAGCCGGCCGCGCTGCGCTCGGCGCCGAGGTGCTCGACGCAGAAGAAGGGGAACGCCACGGTGAGCAGCCCGAGGCCGGCCAGACCGAGCGCGCCGGCCACGGTGATGCCACGCAGCTGGGGCACCGACACGATGCGCACGATCCCCTCACGCGCGATCGACAGCAGCGTGGAGCGGTCGCCCTGCTCGCGCCCGCCCCGGTCCAGGCCGGGGATGGCGAGAATCAGCCCCAGCGCGGCCAGCGACAGCACGATCTCCACCAGCAGCGATGCCTCGGGCGAGAAGGCGGCCGACAGCGTGCCCGCCAGCGCCGGCCCCACGATCAGGGCCAGGTTGAAGCTCGAAGCCTCCAGCGCGTTGGCGGGGGTGAGCAGCTCGTCGGGCACGAGCACGGGGATGAAGCTGGTGAATCCACCGAACGACAGCGGGTAGGTGAGCCCCGCCACGAGCGCGGCGCACGGCACCAGCGCCGCCGGCGCGTTGCCGGCAAGGGCGAGGATGCCGATCAGGCTGGCCGAGATCGCCAGCTGGTCGGTGACCATCAGCCTCCGCCGCCGGCCGGTGAGGTCCAGCCATGCCCCCAGCAACGGGCCGGTCACCAGGCTGGGCAGGGTCACCGCCGCCACCGTGGCGCCTGCCAGGGCCGCGCTGTCGGTGCGCTCGAGCACCAGCAGCACCACCCCCACGGAGAACATCTCATCGGCCACGCGGGCCAGGGTGGCGGCGCCGAGAAACGCCGAGTAGCCGGGCTGGCGGCGCAGGTGAGCGAAGTGCGAGCTGGCCACGGCTGCATGCTGCCAGCAGCGGTCCAGAAGGCGCTCTCGCGTAGTCTCACGGCGATGATCGCCGTCACGTTTCAGGGGCCGGGCGAGGTGCGGGTGGAGGACCGCCCCGAGCCGGAGTTGGTGGCCGACGGCGACGCCATCGTGGAGGTCCAGGCCACCGGCGTGTGCGGCTCGGACCTGCACATCTACCACGGGCGCGTGCAGATCGAGCCCGGCTTCACGATCGGCCACGAGTTCGTGGGGAAGGTGATCGCGGCGGGCGCCGGCGTGACCCAGGTGGCCGAGGGCGATCGCGTGCTGGGCTGCTACTGCACGGCCTGCGGCCACTGCTTCTTCTGCCACCGCGGCGACTTCCACAAGTGCGACCACGGCCGGGTGTTCGGGCACGGCAAGACGCTGGGCGACCTCCAGGGCGCCCAAGCCGGCCAGGTGCTCGTGCCCCACGCCGACCGCACCCTGCGCAAGGTCCCGGAGACGATGTCCAGCGACGTTGCGCTGTTCGCCGGCGACGTGATGGGCACCGGCTACCACGCGGTGGATCAGGCCGACCTGCGCCCGGGCGACACGGCGGCGGTTCTGGGTCTCGGGCCCGTGGGGCTCTGCGCCGTGCAGTCCGCGAAGGCCGCCGGGGCCTCCCAGGTGATCGCCGTCGACACAGTGGAGGACCGCCTGGCGATGGCCGAATCCTTCGGCGCCACGCCCGTGCACCTCACCGACGGCGACCCTCGTGGCACGGTGAAGGCCGCCACCGAGGGCCGCGGCGTGGACGTGGCCGTTGATGCCGTGGGCCACCCCGACGCCTTCGACATGGCCTGCCGGCTGGCGCGCAAGGCCGGCACGGTGTCCGTCATCGGGGTCTACGCCGAGCGGATGGAGGTGCACATGGGGGTGGTGTGGATCAAGGCGCTCACCGTGCGCACCGGGCACGCGAACGTGATCGGCCACGTGGATCGCGTGCTGGCGATGATGGACTCCGGCGTGCTGGACCCCAGCCCGCTCGTGACGAGCCACATGAAGCTCGAGGACGCCGCCGAGGCCTACGCCTCATACGACCGCCACGAGGCGCTGAAGATCGTGATGGAGCCCTGATCCCGATGGCCGCCGAGCACCTCGACGAGGCGCTGCGCCAGCAGCTGGGCCATTGGCGCACCTCGCTCGGCAGCGGGGCGATGCGCGTGGGCTGGAAGATCGGGCTGAACGTGCCCGCCGTGCAGCAGAAGCTCGGCCTGGAGCGCTCCGTGGTGGGCAACCTCACGTCGGCCACGCTGCTGCGCCCCGGCGCCAGCCACTCGCTCGCCGGCACGCAGAGCCCCAAGGTGGAGCCGGAGATCGCGATCGAGGTGGGCGGCGACGGGTCGATCGCGGGTCTCGCCGCCGCGATCGAGGTCGTGGACTTCGACCGGCCCGTGGAGGACGCCTACGAGATCGTCGCCACGAACATCTTCCACCGCGCCGTGGCGATCGCCGGCTCCGTGCACGACGTCCCCCCCGACGGTCTCACGGCCGTCCTCTCGGTGGACGGCTCCGAGCGCGAGAGCGCGCCCGCCGACAAGTTCGACCTTCCCGCCATCGTGGCGCTGGTGGACGAGACACTCGCCACCGCCGACGAGAGCCTGGAGGTGGGCGACCGCATCATCGCCGGCTCGCTCACCACGCCCGTGGACGTGGAGCCGGGCCAGCGGGTGTCGCTGGACCTGGGCCCGCTCGGGTCCGTCGAGATCGACTTCACCGACTGACACAGGAGGACCATGACCACCACCGCCCTGCCCGACGCCCTCTCCGACGCCGCCCGGTCGTTCGCGTCCGGGTCCCACGAGCTGCTGATCGGCGGCGAGCGGGTGGCCGCCGCGGACGGGCGCACGTTCGCAACGCTGGATCCCTCCACCGGCCAGGAGATCGCCCAGGTGGCCCACGGCGGCGCCGAGGACGTGGACCGCGCCGTTCGCGCCGCGCGCGAGGCGCTGGAGGGCGACTGGACCAACAGGACGGTGCCGGCGAAGCGCGCCGCGATGCTGTTCGAGCTGGCACGGCTGGTGGACGAGCACTCCGGCGAGCTGGCGGAGCTGGAGGCACTGGACAACGGCAAGCCGGTGAAGCTGGCGAAGGTCGTGGACGTGCGCCTGGCCGCCGAGCACCTGCGCTACTACGCGGGCTGGCCGACCAAGATCGTGGGCCAGACCATCCCCGTGTCCACCCCGGGCATGCACGTGTACACGCGCCGCGAGCCCGTGGGGGTGGCAGGGCAGATCATCCCCTGGAACTTCCCGCTGCTGATGGCGTGCTGGAAGATCGCCCCCGCCCTGGCCGCGGGCTGCACGACGGTGCTCAAACCCGCCGAGCAGACCCCGCTCACAGCGCTGCGGTTGGGCGAGCTGGCGCTGGAGGCCGGCATCCCGCCGGGCGTGGTCAACGTGGTCACCGGCGACGGCGAGACGGGCAAGGCGATCGTGGAGCACCCCGGCGTGGACAAGCTGGCGTTCACCGGCTCCACCGCCGTCGGGCGCGAGATCGGCGCCGCGGCCGGACGGGCGCTGAAGCGCGTGACGCTGGAGCTGGGCGGCAAGTCGCCCAACGTGATCCTGCCCGACGCCGACATGGACGCCGCCGTGAAGGGCAGCTACCAGGCGATCTACTACAACACGGGCCAGGCTTGCAACGCCGGCTCGCGCCTCTTCGTGCAGAAGGACCAGTTCGACGAGGTGATCTCAGGCCTGTCGGAGGCCGCGCAGAAGGCGCGCGTGGGCCCGGGCCTGGAGGAGGGCACCCAGGTGGGCCCGGTGGTGTCGGCCGAGCAGCACGAGCGCGTTCGCGGCTACATCGAGAAGGGCCGCGCGGAGGGCGCCGAGCTTGTGACCGGGGGTGGCAACGGCGACGAGAGCGGCGGCTACTTCGTCGAGCCCACCCTGTTCACCGTGACCGACGACAACCTCACGATCGCCCGCGAGGAGATCTTCGGCCCCGTGCTGGTGGCAACCCCCTACGACGACCTCGAGGAGGTGGCACGGCGGGCCAACGACACCGAGTACGGCCTGGCCGCCGGCGTCTGGACCCGCGACGTGGGCAACGCGCACAGGCTCGCCGCCATGCTCAAGGCGGGATCGGTCTATGTGAACGTGTGGGGCCCGAGTGACGCCGCCGCCCCGTTCGGCGGGTTCAGGGCATCGGGCGTGGGGCGCGAGCACGGCGAGGAGGGCCTGGACGCCTACCTCGAGACGAAGACCGTGTGGGTGAACACCCGCTAGCGCAGCACGAGGCGGTAGACCGCACCCTGTAGCGACAGCGCGTACACGCGGCCGCGGCCGTCCTCGCCGAAGGACACCAGCGTCGAGATGCGCGGGCCCAGCGCGCGATCGCCCCGTGCCCTGCCGCTGCGCAGCTTTGCCACGCGCAGGCGCGAGTCGCAGAGGTCGCCATATACGTAGCGGCCGCGGAAACGGCCCATGGCGGGGTCACGGATCACATAGCCGCCGGTGATCGAGCAGGAGCCCTGCGAGTGCAGCCGCTCGATCACGGGCGGGACATGCCCGGGGGCGTCGGCCTCGCCGCCGGGGTAGCGGCTGCGGCCCTCGAAGGCGTTCCAGCCGAAGTTCGCCCCGCCGCGGGGGCGGCGCTTGCCGCGCGCCACGGGCAGGAAGTCCACCTCCTCGACCCTGTCCTGCCCAACGTCGGCCAGAGCGAGGTCGCCGGTGCGGCGGTCGAAGGAGAAGCGGTATGGGTTGCGCAGCCCGTAGGCGAACACCTCGCGCGACGCGCCCGCGCGGCCGGCGAAGGGGTTGTCAGCTGGCACGCGGTACCCACCGCCCGGCTTGGGGTCTATGCGCAGGAGCTTGCCCAGCCGTGCGGAGAGCCTCTGACCGTTGCGGTCTGGGTCCCCGCCGCCCCCACCGTCGCCGAAGCCGATGTAGAGCATCCCGTCGTGCCCGAACTGCAGCTGGCCGCCCTTGTGATTGCCGCGCGGATGGGGCTGGCGCAGGATCGTGCGGCGCGAGCCCCGCTGGGTGCGGTTGCGGTTGCCGGCCGACGCGCGGAAGCGGTCCACGTTCAGCGCCCCCGCGTTGTCCACGTAGTAGACGTAGTACAGGCGGTTGCGGGAGTAGCCCGGGTCGAAGGCCATCGACAGCAGCCCGCTCTCGCCGCCGGTCTGAACGCGCGAGCGGATGTTGAGGAAGGGGCGGCGCAGCTTGCGGCGCCCGCGCAGGATCTGGATCCGCCCGTCGCGCTCCACAACGAAGCGGCGCACCCTGTCACCGGGCGGGGATGCGAGGAACGTGGGCTGGGCGAAGGTGCCCACCCGAGCGAGCCGGAGCTGTTTCGCGGCGGCGCCGGCGTCGCGCTCCGCGCCGGCCGAGGGCAGCAGGGCCACACCCCCGATCGCCGACAGGAGGAGTGCTGCGGCTGCGATTCGCGCTCTCACCGGGCGCAGTATGGCGATCGGGCTCGATCGGCCCATCCGCATGCTCCTTCGCCATCTCGGGTACGTATGTGATCTCGTGGAGCGAGCACTCGTCACAGGAGCAACCGGATTCGTGGGCGGCCGCCTGGTGCGGACGCTCGCCGGCGCGGGCCAACAGGTGCGCGCACTCGTACGCGATCGCGCCAGGGCGGCGAACCTGGAGCGCGATGGCGTGGAGCTGCACCAGGGCGATGTGCTCGACCTGCACTCGCTCCGCGGCGCCGGGGAGGGCGTGGACGTGGCCTACTACCTCGTGCACGGCATGGGCCGCGGCTCGGACGGCAGGGACTTTGCCGAGCGCGAGCGCGAGGCCGCGCGCAACTTCGCCCGCATGGCCTCCGCGGAGGGCGTCGCCCGCGTGGTCTACCTCGGCGGCCTGGGGGAGAACCCCGATTCACAGCATTTGCGCAGCCGCCACGAGACGGCGGAGATCCTGAGCGAGCACGGGCCTCCGCTCACCTACTTCCGCGCGGCGATGGTGGTGGGGGCGCAGAGCGAGTCGTACAAGACGCTGCGCCACCTGGTGAAGCGGCTGCCGGTCATGGTCGCGCCGAAGTGGCTCGACACCCCCACCCAGCCGGTGGCCGTGGACGACGCCGTGGCCTACCTCGCGGCCGCGCCGGACGTCCCTGCGTCCGCGGGGCGCGAGGTGCAGATCGGCGGGCCCGAGGTCCTCTCCTATGGCGAGATGCTCGATCGCATGGCCGTGGCCACGGGCAAGCGGCCCCGTCCCAAGCTCAGGGTGCCCCTGCTCTCCCCGAGGCTCTCGTCGCTCTGGATCGGGTTGGTCACGCCCGTGGACGCCGGAGTGGCGCGGCCGCTGGTGGAGGGCCTGTCCACCGAGACGGTGATCACCGACCCCTCCGGCGCCGAGCTGTTCGACATCGAGCCCGTGGGGCTCGACGAGGCGCTGGGGCGCGCCCTCGCCGAGGAGCGGGATTGAGGCTTAGTACCCTGGTGCGCGCCACGGGCTGTGGCGCAGTCTGGTAGCGCGCTCCGTTCGGGTCGGAGAGGTCCCCAGTTCAAATCTGGGCAGCCCGACTTTCGCCCTGCCTATGTGGCGACGGCGTTGTAGTAGCGCACGGCGAGCCCCGTGAGCAGGGTTTCAAAGCAGGCCTCCGCCGAGATCTCGTGCTCCTCGGCGTACTCGCGGATGCCCACCCGCTCGATCGCCTCGCTCTGGGCGATCACCTCGTCCACCAGGTCGGGATGCTCGTCCGAGAAGAAGGCCCCCATGGAGTAGAGGCTCGTGTCCATGAGCGACTCGAGGAACGAGTCGCTTCCGGTCTGTGTACCCGTGGTGTCGGAGGGTCCGGCCATCGCTTGCAGCGTACCCGCCGGGCACCCCTCGCAAAGCTTTCCGAGAGACGGCTCTCGGGCTAGAGGGACTTGCCGGTGAGGCTGACTACTTCTTGAGCGGTGGGTGAGGCGGTGTCCACGCCCGGGGAGGGGACGGTGGGCGCCGCCAGCTGCACCGCGGGCGCGTCCAACCGGGTGGAGGGGGACTTCGTGTCGGCCTGCGGGGCGCTCACGCCCGGGGGCGGAAGTGCCGGGGCGCTCGGAACGGTGGGCGTGTCAGAGCGCGGAGCGGAGCCGGCCCCAGCGCTCTTGCGCGGGTCCTTGATCGACCCCGCGCCCTTGCGCGTCTCGCGGGCCGTGTGCTCAGGAGCCGTCTTGGCCCGGGCGGCCGGCCGTGGCTCGGCTGCACGCGGCGACCGAGCCGGCCTCTCGCCGCCCTGCGTGCCGCGTGCCGGGCCCTGCGTGGCTTCCCGGCCCGCGGGCGTCTGCTCCGTGCCCTCGGGTGCCAGTGGCCCCACGCCGCCGAGAGTGGCACCGCCCCCGCCCACCATGGCCACGGCGGCCAGCAGCGCGACGGCCTTGGATGCGGCGGCCTCGAAGGCGGGCTGCACCGCGAGCAGGGAAGGCGCCCCCTGGCCGGCCACCGCACCGGCGCCGTCGGAGGGCAGCGACTCGCTCCTGCGCCGCAGGAAGGCAGGCACCGGGAGAAGGGCCGCGGCGCGGGCGGCCGCGCCGCGCCTGGTCACCGGGGCCACGCCGAGCTTGCGTGCGCGCACCCGGCAGGCCGAGCAACGGCGGCAGTGGCGGTCAAGCTTGCGGCGGTCGCGGTCGCTCTCGATGCCCTCCGCCAGGCGCGCGATCGCTGCGGTGACCATGCGGCAGCGCCGGCCGGTGTCCAGCTCGGCGTACTCGCGCCCCAGCCGGCGGCGGGCGCGGAAGAGGGTGCTCTCCACGGCGGACGGGCTCAGCTGCATCCGGTCGCCGATCTCGGCGTAGGAGAGGCCCTCCAGCTCGCGGAGCACGATCACCTCCTGGTGGGTCTCGGAGAGCTCGTCCAGCGCACCCCTGAGGTACTCCAGGCGCTGCCGGCCGATCACCGCCACGTCCGGGGGCACGCTGCCCACCAGGCGCGCCACGTCGGCGGGGGGCAGGCCGGCTTCGGAGTCGATCGAAACCTCGCGCGTCCGGCGAGAGCGCCGGTACAGGTCGATCGACGCATTGCGCGCGATCTCGTGGATCCACGGGCGGAAGTTGATCTGGGCATCGGTTTCGCGCAGCCGCCGCAGCGCGGAGAAGAAGGCCTCCTGTGTCACGTCCTCGGCCCTGCCGGAATCGCGCACGTAGCCGTTTACGTAGCCCTTTACGGGCGGGTAGTAGCGCCTGAAGAGCTCAGCGAAGGCCGTCTCGTCACCGGCGCGCACGGCCGCCACCAACTCCGCGTCGGGCCAAGCTTGGTGGTCTGCCGCAAGCTGAACGGCGCCTATCGTCTGCAAGTCATCCTCCGGGTCGCGCGCGAATCCCCTAATCGGGTGAGTTGTACCCACTTCGCCCACATACCAATCGCGGCGCAGAGCCGTCCGGGAGCGCGGGCGGCTAGCTTTGGGCGATGGCCGATCGCGACGAGATCATCGCCTTCTGCGACCAGCTGCTGGACCCGGCGTCGTTCGACGACTACGGGCCCAACGGCCTCCAGGTTCCGGGGTCCGAGCGCGTGGACCTGGTGGTCACCGGCGTGACCGCCCAGCTGGAGCTCTTCGAGCGCGCCGCCGAGGCCGGCGCACAGATGGTGATCTGTCACCACGGGCTGTTCTGGGATTTCCTACCGCGCACCGTGGACGCGGTGATGAGGCGTCGTCTCACCGCGCTGTTCGGCGCCGACCTCTCGCTCGCCGGCTACCACCTGCCCCTGGACGCCCACCCCGAAATCGGCAACAACGCCCTGATCTGCGAGGCGCTCGGGTTGGAGCGCGCCGAACCGTTCGGCTCGCACGCCGGCGGCACCGTTGGCTTCGTGGGCCGCTCAGCGGACGGCATTCCCTGGCCTGACCTGCTCGAGCGCTGCGGCACGGCGTTCGGCGCCCAGCCCTTCGCGTGGGACAGCGGACCGGAGGTGGTGCGCTCCCTGGGCGTGGTCTCAGGCGCAGCCGCCTCGAGCTTCGGGGAGGCGGTCGCGGGCGGCCTCGACGGCTTTCTCACCGGCGAGCCGGCGGAGCACGTGATGGCCTACGCACGCGAAGCCGGTGTGCATTTCATCGCCCCGGGCCACTACGCCAGCGAGACCTTCGGCGTGCGCCGCCTGGGCGATCTGGTCGCGGAGCGCTTCGAGATCGAGCACGTCTTCGTGGACATTCCGAACCCGATCTAGGACACCGACTTGAAACGTCGGCCAGGACGGTTACATTTGGTGCTCTGAGTCACCTAGAAGGAGGAGCAGCGCATATGGCGATCCACCTGACGCCCACCGAGCTCGGCCGCGAGGCGGGGATGCACCGGAGAGAGGTAATCACCAAGTGCATGGAGCTCGGAGTGCCGATCTTCCAGGGACGGATCGACAAGACACTTTTCATCAGTTCGCTCAAGCAAGCGCAGTCGGGCAAGCCCACACTGGCCAAGGCGTAGCACCGCGCCCGCACCGCGCGAGCACCCTAGAATCCGCCGGGCCAAGCGGATCCTGAGGAGGACTGGATGGAAGCAGTAACGGCCCCGGCTTCGGGCACGGGCTCGAAGACCATGGCGGACCTCGCGGCGATCGCCGCGGAGAAGTTCGCGGACAAGACCGCGCTCACACACAAGGTGGGCGACGAGTGGGTCCACATCAGCTACGCGGACTTCGGCACCGCGGTGAGCGAGGTGGGGCGCGGCCTGATCGACCTCGGCATGGCGCCCGGCGACAAGGTGGCCATCGTGGCCCACACGCGCCCCGAATGGACCTACGCGCATTTCGGCATCCTCGCGGCCGGCGCCGTGTCGGTGTCCGATCTACCAGACCAACTCCGCGGAGGAGTGCCATTACGTGCTGGAGCACTCGGAGTCCAAGGCGGTGTTCCTCGAGGATGCGGAGCAGCTGGAGAAGATCCGCGCGGTGCGCGACCGCCTGCCCAACCTCGAGCATCTGATCCTGCTCGATCCCGTCGAGGGCGCCGATGACGCGATCACGCTCGACGAGCTGCGCGAGCGCGGCCGTTCGCACGATCCTCCGAGTTCGACGAGCGCTACTCGGCCGTCACCCCCGAGGACGTGGCGATCTACATCTACACCTCCGGCACCACGGGGCCGCCGAAGGGCTGCATCCTCAGCCATGGCAACTATCGCGACGTGGTCTCGATGTCGGAGTCCCAGGGCGTGCTTCAGCCCGACGAGGTGGTCTACCTCTTCCTGCCGCTGGCCCACGCCTTCGCCAAGCTCGTGCAGTTCATCTCGCTCGACCTGGGCGGCACGGTGGCCTACTGGGAGAAGGACCCCCCGAAGATCATCCCCAACCTGATGGAGACCAAGCCCACTTTCTTCCCGAGCGTGCCGCGCATCTTCGAGAAGATCTACACGCTGGCCACCAACGAACGCGGACGATCCGGCCAAGCTCCAGCAGGCTGTGCAGGTGGGGCTGAAGGTGCGCCAGATGCAGGAGGCGGGCGAGGACGTGCCCGAAGAGCTGCAGGCGGGCTTCGACCAGGCCGAGGAGGCGCTCTACAAGAACGTGCGCGCCATCTTCGGCGGCAACATCCGCCAGTGCGACACCGGCGCGGCACCGATCGCCACCGAGATCCTGGAGTTCTTCTACGCCTGTGGCGTCCCGGTGATGGAGGGCTACGGCATGACCGAGACCGCCACGGTGGCCACGGTGAACACGCCCGATGACTTCCGGCTCGGCTCGGTGGGCAAGCCGATCCCGCGCGTGGAGGCCAAGGTGGCCGAGGACGGCGAGGTGCTGCTTCGCGGCCCGAACATCTTCAAGGGCTACTACAAGAACGAGGAGGCCACAGGCGACACCCTGGTGGATGGGTGGCTGCACACCGGCGACCTCGCCAAGATCGACGACGACGGCTTCGTGTTCATCATCGGTCGCAAGAAGGACATCATCATCACCGCGGGTGGCAAGAACATCACCCCCGCCAACCTGGAGAACGGCCTCAAGCAGAACCGCTGGGTCTCGCAGGCGGTGGTGATCGGCGACCGCCGGCCCTACCTGGTGGCGCTGATCACGCTCGATGCGGAGGAGGCGCCCGCCTTCGCAGAGGAGCACGGACTCAGCGTGGAGGACCTGCCCGAGTCCGACGAGATGCGGGCCGAGGTCCAGAGGGTGGTGGACGAGGTGAATGCCAAGGTCGGGCCGGTGGAGCAGATAAAGAAGTTCAAGATCCTCCCGGCGGACCTCGCCCAGGAGACCGGAGAGCTCACCCCCACGCTGAAGGTCAAGCGCAACGTGGTGAACGAGAAGAACGCCGGCGTCATCGACGATCTGTACGCGGGTTAGCCCGGCCGGCCCCTCCAAGGCGCTAGCTTGGAGGGCCCCGTGGCCAGTAACGATCCATCCGACACCGGCGGCTTGTTCATCGGGCGCCGCCCGGGAACGGCGCCCGTCCGTTACAGGGAGAGCGCCGAGCCGGGTAGTCCCCGCCGGCGCCGGATGGACCGTGTGCTCGCCGCCGGGCTCCTGGCGCTTGAGACGCTGCTCTGCCTGAGCCTGTTCGGCCCCCAGCCACTGGCATGGTTCTGGCTGGGCTCGCAGGTGGAGTACCACACCGACCTGGTCACGGCGGGCATCACCACCATCATGATCGGCTGCCTGGCCTCCCTGATGCTCACGATGGTCCTCGCGAAGCGCGTGGACCACGCGTGGAAGCTCGTGCGCCGCGCCGGCGGCCACCGCCAGGAGCGCGGGATGCTCGAGATCATCTTCGCCGTGAGCGTGGGAATCGCCGTGATCTGCTTCACCGTCTGGTTCCTTCTCATCGAGGGACCCGGCCCCTCGCTCGCCCCTCAGAGCTAGGGCTCGTCACGACATGGGGTTGCTCGACTACTACCGGCAGTTCGAGGATGTCGACGAGCGCGAGTTGAACAAGGAGCGGCGGGAGCGCCGCCACCGCGAGCGAGCGCTCGCGCTCGAGCAGGTGCCCGACGTGGACCTGTCCGGCACCGAGTGGCCGGAGTTCCCCAACTCAGAGGTGATGAACGCGTCGATCTACACGGCGCGCGGGCGCGTGAACGGCTACCCGGACCGCCATGCTGAGGAGGTGCGGCGCGCGCTGGCCGAGGCACACCACGTGGAGCCCGAGCGGATCGCCGTGGGCAACGGCGCCGCGGAGCTGCTGCAGGCCGCCGCGCTCGTGTTGCTCGGGCAGGGCGACGAGATGCTCACCCCGTGGCCGTCCTATCCCCTGTATCCGCTGATGGCGGCGCGCGCCGGCGCCCGGCCGGTGCCGGTGGACGTGTCCGACGGCGGGCTGGAGCAGCTGCGCTCCGCGGTCACGGATCGCACGCGGCTGGTGGTGCTCTGCAACCCCAACGACCCCACCGGCCACCTGTTCACCGCCGACCAGATCGCCTCGCTGGCGTCGGACCTTCCCGAGGGCGCCCGCGTGATCGTGGACGAGGCGCTGGTGCACTTCCAGGACGCCGAGGACGTGGACTCGGTGCTGCGCCTCACCGACGCCCTGCCCCACCTGATGGTGGTGCGCACCTTCTCGAAGATCTACGGGCTGTCGGGGCTGCGGGCGGGGTACGCGGTGGGCTCCTCGGCATCCACCTCGCTGCTCGACGCGATCGCCCCGGTTCTTGGCGTGAACGCGCTCACCCAGTCCGCGATCGTGCAGGCGCTGAAGATCGGCGGCCCGGAGATCGCGCGCCGGCGCGCCGCCGTGATCCGCGAGCGTGCGCACGTGCTGGGTGAGCTGAGCGAGCTGCCGGTGGAGGTGGACGAGAGCCAGGCCAACTTCGTGTGGTTGAAGGCCGAGGGAATGACCGGCGTGGCGCTGGCCAACGCCCTGCGCCGCGACGGCGTGATCGTGGCCCCCGGCGGCCCGCTGGGAGCCGAGGACCACGTGCGCGCCACGGTGCGCGACGAGCCCGCGACCGCGCGGTTGCTGAAGGCGCTGCGGGCGGCGTTGGACGCCTAGCCCCACACCCGCTCGGCCACCCGCACGCACAGCTCGAGCTTGCGCCGCTGGTCGTCCAGGCCGAGCGCGTTGCCCACCACCGACGTCGAGAAGCCGCACTGCGGGCTGATCGCCAGGCGGTCGCGGTCCACGAAGCCGGCCGCCTCCTCGATCCGGGCCACCAGCTCGTCCTCGTCCTCCAGCCGCGGGCTCTTGGTGGTGACGAGCCCGAGCACCACCACGCGGTCGTCGGGCACCATGGCCAGCGGCTCGAAGCCGCCGCTGCGCTCGTCGTCGTACTCCAGCAGCAGCCGGTGGGCGCGCACGCCCTCGAACACGCGGCTTGGCGATGCTCGCCGTAGCCGCCCGCCACCAGCCAGCGGCTGTCCTGGTTGCCCTTGCACAGGTGAAAGCCGAAGGTCACGCCGGGCGCCGCGTCGATCACCGCGTTGTCCAGCTCGATGCCATAGCCGATCCAGCTCTCGGCGCTCCAGCCGCGCGCCTCGTAGAAGGCCCGCCACTTGGGGTCGATCAGCAACGGGTAGTGGGGTGCGTCCAGCTGGACGTAGGTGCACCCGAGGCGCTCCAGCTCGCGCACCTCGTCGATGAACACCCCTGCCACAGCGCCCATGAAGTCGTCGAAGCTCGGGTAGGCCTCCCGCGAGCGCTCGGCATCCCAGAGGTTGGCGAACAGGCTGGGGCTCGGAAGCGTGATCTTGGCGGTCCGGTCGGTGATCGCCCGGAGGAAGGTGAACTCCTCGGCCGCGAGCGAGCGGCGGCGCTCCAGCGGCCGCACCACGGCCATCTGGTTCGGGCGCTCGACCGTCTTGTCGCCGAGCTCGTCGGAGTGCCACTCGCCCCACAGCCAGGCGTCGATGCCCACTCCCTCAAAGCCGTCGACGGCCTCGCTCAGCTCGGACTGGAACGACTCGCGGCGGTACTCACCGTCGCCGAGCACGGTCAAGCCCACCTCTTCCTGCATTCTCACGACGTCGCGAATTGCGTCATCCTCAGCGGCCTTCAGGCCGGTTGGGGCATTCCGAGCCTCCAGCAGCTCCGGCGGGCGCAGCAGGCTCCCCACATGCTCGGCCCGAGCTGTGATCGGCCTAGGCCTGGTCGGACTGGCGCAGCAGGGCGCCGGTGGTCTGCTCGAGGATCCGCCGCCAGCCGGCCGAGCGCTCGCGCTCCTCGGCGAACTTGCGCACCACCTTGCGCACGCGCGTGGCCGAGATCTCGATTCCGTGGCCGGCGCACACCTCGCTCAGGTGCTCGTAGTCCGCGGCGAGCTTGAAGGTGACCGACTCGAAGCCGTGCTTTGCGATCTCCACGCGGCGGTTGAAGTTCATGATGTTGGTCTCGAACATCAGCTCGTCGTTGGGATCGGGCTCGATCAGGATGATGTCCACGCCCGGGTACTTCTCCTGCCAGTGGCTGACGGCCTCGTGCAGGCGCTGGTGGGCCAGCAGCTTGAACGTCTGGTAGCCGATCTGGGGGAAGCCCATGTCCGACACGCGGCGCACACGGCTGCCGGTGAGCGTGGGGATCACCTTCTGGAAGTCGTTCACGTAGGGCACCAGCGGGTTGATCACGATCACGAACTTGGCTCCGCGCTCCACCGCGATGTCCACGTTGGTGGTGGAACGGATGCCACCATCGATCAGCTGCCGGCCCTTGATCTCCACCGGCTTGTAGATCATCGGCAGCGCCGTGGAGGCGGCCACGGCGCGGGAGATGGGGACGTCGTCCCAGTCCTCGCCGCCCAGCACCACGCGCTCGCAGGTGTCCAGGTCGGTCGACGTGAGGTACAGCTCGGGATTGAGCAGGCGAAAGTCGTCCGTGCGGTCGGGGTCCGCGAGCACCTTCTCCATGTACTCCTGGATGGCCGTGCCGTCGTAGAGGCCGGAGGGCAGCGTCTCCGCAAGCTCGGTGGCCAGGTCGAGCACCGAGAGCTGGCCCAGTGAGCCCACGAAGTTGCGCGCCAGGCCGGCAAGCCGCAGCGGCAGCAGCGCCGCGCTGCGCACGAACTCGAGGTAGTTCGGGCGCATCAGGGAGTCCTGGTCGACGTCCTGGAACGGGGTGGGCACGTGCTGGTTGACCACCCGCATCATCTCCTCGGGTGTCACGCCGTTGGCCACGAGGCTGCTCACGAAGGAGCCCGCGCTGGTCCCCACGTACACGTCGAACTCATTGACGGTTCGATTCACCGCCAGCAGGTCGAGCGCCCGCAGCGCGCCGATCTCGTACACGCCGCCCGTGAAGCCACCGCCGCCCAGCACCAGAGCGGTGCGAGAGCGCCGGGGACGCCGCTTGGACGCCTTGGTAGAGGCCGCCTTCGGCTTCGCCGGAGGCTTCTTGAGCTTCACCACTTCGCCCATGCCACGCCATTATCGACCATGCGTCGGATTTCGCCCATTCGGCGCTCGGCTTCGCTCAGCACGATCCCTTTCGCCCGCTAGCGTGTTGACACTCGAGATGGCCCGCTCCGCGACCCTCCGAGCCCTCGTGGCGCTCTGCGCCGCCGTTCTGATCGCTCCCGCCGGGGCCGCGGCCGCCCGGTCGAAGGCCCCGGACAGGGCGAGCGCCTCGCAATCCGGCCTCAAGGCGCAGCTGGCCTCGGCCATGCGCTCGGCGGGATCCAGCTCCAGCGCCTACGTGATCAACTCGTCCACCGGGCGCCGGATCTTCCGCAAGCGCTCCACCGTCCCGCGCATCCTGGCCTCCAACACCAAGCTCTTCACCACCGCCGCCGCCCTCGCCCAACACGGCGTGGAGGGCCGCCTGAACACCACGGTCCGGGGCAGGGGCGCCCTGACGACCAGCGGCGTGTTCCGCGGCGACCTCTACCTGGTCGGCGGCGGCGACCCCACCTTCGGCAGCTCCACCTTCGTCCGCCGCTCCTACGGGTCGGGCGCCACGGTCCAGACCCTGGCCGCCGAGCTCAAGGACGTGGGCATCCGCCGCGTGGCGGGACGGGTCTATGGCGACGAGTCCAGGTTCGACAGCCGGCGGGGAGGACCGGAGTCCGGCTACCGCATCTCGCCGTATGTGGGCCCGCTCAGCGCCCTCGCCTACAACCGCGGGCTGGCATCGGAGGGCGGCCGCGGCTACCAGGCTTCTCCGCCGGGCTTTGCGGCATCCGCGCTCACCAGCGCCCTGAGGGCCCGCGGGGTGAAGGTGGCCCGTGCGCCCCGCGCGCGGACCACGCCGTCCCGCACCGAGGAGCTGGCGGCGGTGGAGTCGCCCACCATGGCCCGGTTGGCGATGCTCACGAACAAGCCCTCCGACAACTTCTTCGCCGAGATGCTCCTCAAGGACCTGGCGCTCTCCACCGGGCGCCGCGGCACCACCGCCGCCGGCGCTGGCGTGGCCGCCCGCTTTGCCACCCGCCTGGGCGCCCGCCCCGCGCGCCTGGCAGACGGCTCGGGCCTCTCGCGCGCCAACCGCGCCTCGCCGGCCCGCGTCGTGGCCCTCCTGAGGGCGATGCAGCGCCGCGACGAGTTCGAGGAGTTCTACTCGTCCCTGTCGGTCGCCGGGCGCGACGGCACGCTCGGCCCGCGCATGCGCAGCGGCCCCGCGCGCGGCAACTGCCGCGGCAAGACCGGCACGCTCTCGAACGTGTCCGCGCTGTCGGGCTACTGCCGCGCGCGGTCTGGCGACACCTACGTGTTCTCGATCCTGATGAACAACGTGAACCCCTACGGGGCGCGCCAGCTGCAGGACCGGATGGCGCAGGCGATCGCCGGCGTGCGCTAGCGCGAGCCCGTCGCCCACTCGTCACTCAAGGCACTCTCGTGTGCGACACGGCGTGGCACAATGGCCACGAATGGCCGATGAGACACAGGATCTACGGGAGTTCATGCGCGAGCTCCTGCTGCGGTCCGAGAAGACGTTCAATGCCACCCTGGCTGGAATAGATCGCAATAACGCCCAGATGGCCGAGATGACGGTCTCCCTTCGTGCGTTGAATCGCGACATCGACGCGCATCGGCGAGAGTTCGTCGAAGAGAGCCGCGCACAGCGCCAAGCTCTGCTCTGCATCCTCGACCGTATCGACGGCGGCAGTGGGGGCACGGCGCCCGCAACCTAGCCGTTGAGCAGCTTGACCAGCCCTTCCTCGTCAAGCACCTCGGTGCCCACCTTCTCCGCCTTGGCGAGCTTGTGCCGGGGTCGGCGCCCGCCACCACGTAGTCGGTCTTCTTCGACACAGATCCGCTGACCTTGCCGCCCGCCGCCTCCACCCGCTGCGTGGCCTCCTCGCGGGTGAGGTTGGGCAGGGTGCCGGTGAGCACCAGTGTCTTGCCAGCCAGGGGTCCCTCGATCTCATCGGGGGCGGGGCCCTCCTCCTCCAGCTGGAGGCCGTGGGCGCGCAGGCGCTCGATCAGCTCGCGCGTGGGCTCCTCGGAGAGCGTCTCGTAGATCTGCCGGGCGAGGATGGGGCCGATGCCGGGCACCTCGGCGATCGTCTCGGGAGCGGCCTCCAGCAGGGCGTCGACGGTGCGGAAGTGGCGGGTGATGTTGCGGGCGTTCACGAAGCCCACGCCCTGGACCCCCAGGCCGAACAGCACCCGGCTGAACGGCCGCGCCTTGGAGGCCTCGATCGCCTCGATCAGATTGGCGGCCGACAGCTCCCCGAAGCCCTCCAGCCCGGTGAGCCGCTCCGCCTCGAGGTCATAGATCCCGGCCACGCCGTCGATCAGGCCGTCGCGCAGCAGCTGGAACACGCGCTCCTCGCCAAGGCCCTCGATGTCCATCGCGCCGCGGCTCACGAACTGCTTGACCGATTGGAACAGCTGCCCCGGGCAGCCGGCGCGGTTGGGGCAGATGGTCCATACCCCGTCCTCGGGCCTCACGGTCTTCGTGTCGCACGGCGGGCAGCGCTCGGGCGCCGTGGGCAGCGGTGCGCGGTGCTTGTTCTTCTGGGCCTTGGCCGTGGGCGACACCACGCGCGGGATCACGTCGCCGGCACGGGTCACGATCACCTCGTCGCCCTCGCGCACGTCCTTGCGCGCGATGTCCTCCTCGTTGTGCAGCGTGGCGAGCCTCACGGTCACGCCCGACACCTGGACGGGGGTGAGCTGCGCGAACGGGACCATGTGGCCGGTGCGGCCCACGTTCCACATCACCCGCTCCAGGGTGGTGGTGGTGGTCATCGGCGGGAACTTCCACGCGATCGCCCCCCGCGGCTCGCGGCCCACCACGCCCAGCTGGCGCTGGAGAGCGAGGTCGTCCACCTTCACCACCACGCCGTCGATCTCGAAATCAAGCGACTCGCGCCGCTCCTCCCAGCCACGGCAGGCCTCCACCACCTGCGCGAGGGTGTCGTGGCGGTGGATGTCGGTGTTCACCTTGAACCCGCGCTCGCGCAGCCACTCCAGCGACTGGTAGTGCGACTCGAACTCCACCCCCTCGTGCGCGCCGATCGAGTAGCACCACATCGACAGCGGCCGGGCGGCCGCCAGCGCGGGGTCCAACTGGCGGATCGAGCCCGCGGCCGTGTTGCGCGGGTTGGCGTAGGTGGGCAGGCCCTCGGCCACGCGCTCCTCGTTCAGCCTGGCGAAGGCGGCGCGCGGCAGGTAGGCCTCGCCGCGCACCTCCAACAGCGGCGGAGCGTCGTTGAAGCGCAGCGGGATCGCCTTGATCGTGCGCAGGTTGGCCGTCACGTCCTCCCCCACCTCGCCGTCGCCGCGGGTGGCGCCGCGCACCAGCACGCCGTCCTCGTAGACCAGTGACACGGCGAGGCCGTCCACCTTCGGCTCGGACACGAAGCGGATCTCGGCGTCCTCGACTCCCTGCTTGTTCAGCAGCTTCTCCGAGCGCACCAGCCACGCCTTCAGCTCCTCCTCGTTGCGGGCGTTGGCCAGCGAGAGCATGGGCTGGAGGTGGCTTCACCTGCTGGAACTTCTCGAGCGGGGCCGCGCCGGTGCGCTGGGTGGGCGAGTCGGGGGTGAGCAGGTCGGGGTGCTTGGCCTCCAGCTCGCGCAGCTCGCTGATCAGCGCGTCGTAGACGTCGTCGCCCACCTCGGGGTCATCGAGCACGTAGTACTGGTGGTTCAGCCGGTCGAGCTCCGAGCGAAGCTCTGACACGCGCTCGGCGGGCGCGGCCTTCGCCCCGCTACTCGACACTCTTCGCGGCGGGCCGGACGAGGGCATCGAGGTCGAAGCCCGACAGCTCCTCCACCCCGGCCTGGTCGGTTAGGTCGAAGTGCAGCGGCGTGACCGCGATCCGGTCGTCGGCGATGGCCGCGAAGTCTGTGCCCTCCTCGTCGCGGTAGCCCGGGTGCTCCCCGTAGATGTGGTAGCGCTTGCGCCCGCCCTCCTCCTCGGCCAGCTCGAGGCGGTCGCGGTAGATGCGCTTGCCGAGCCGGCAGGCCACCGCGCCCACGGCGTCGCCGGCCGGGCAGTTCACGTTCAGCAGCGTGCCCGTGGGCATCGGCACGTCGTTCCAGCTCCTGCACCATCCTGGCCACGAAGCGCGCCCCCTCCTCGAAGTCCTCGGCCTCCCACGCCCGTCCGGCGCGAAAGTCCACCCGGCCGCGCTCGGCCTGCTGCGAGGCGGCGATCGCGGGGATGCCGAGCACGATGCCCTCCAGCGCGGCGGCCACCGTGCCCGAGTAGGTGATGTCGTCGCCCAGGTTGGAGCCGTGGTTGATCCCCGAGACGATCAGCTCGGGCTCGAAGTCCAGCAGTCCCAGCGCGGCGAAGCGCACGCAGTCCACCGGCGTGCCGTCGGTGGCGTAGGCGGGCGAGCCGTCGTCCAGCTCCAGCTCCTCCACCCACAGCGGCTCGCGGGTGGTGATGCTGCGTGCGGTGGCGCTGCGGTTGGAGTCGGGAGCGATGGTGGCCAGCTCCAGGCCCGGGATCTCCAGCAGCGCGCGGCGCATGGCGTGCAGGCCGGTGGCGCCGATGCCGTCGTCGTTGGTGAGGAGGATCCGCATTTCCTCAAAGATAGTCGTGCGGGAGGCGCCGAATGTGACGACTCAGTACCGCACCGACTCGAGATAGAGACCGTGTGCCGCCGCGGTGTCACCGGCGTCGCTGCGGGGCCGGCCGGCCAGCAGGGAGGCGAAGCGCTCCGGCTGCCAGCGTCCCGAGGCCACCCCGAGCATGGTGCCCACCAGGGTGCGCACCATGTGGCGCATGAACGTGTCCGCCTCGATCCAGAAGGCCAGCACATCCTCGCCCTCGTCCACCCACTCGGCGCGCATCACGTCGCGCTCGAAGCGCACGTGGTCGGTCTGGGTGGGCGTGAAGGCGGTGAAGTCGTGCGTGCCGGGCAGCATCGCCGCGCACAGGTCCAGCGCGGGCCGGTCCACCGGGCGGCGCCAGTGCAGAGCCCGGTTGTGCTCGAACACGCTCGCCTGCGGCGCCGTGTGCACGCGGTAGCGGTAGGTCCGGCTGAGGGCGTCGCGGCGGGCATCGAAGCCCTCGTGCGCTTCGTCGCTCGCGATCACGCGGACGTCGTCGGGCAGATGTGCGTTGAGTGCTGCGGCAGGGGCGGCGGAGCCCGGGTGGCCGGCCACCTGCCCGCGGGCGTGCACACCCGAGTCGGTGCGCCCCGCCACGGTCAGGGCCACGGGCTCGGGCAGCACTGCCGCAAGAGCCTCTTCGAGCACTCCCTGCACGGTGCGCAGCCCCGGCTGGGCGGCCCAGCCGTGGAACCCGGTGCCGTCGTAGGAGAGCAGCAGGCGGGCGGTCAGAGCTAGCCGCGACGTCGGGCGACGATGATCACGTAGCGCGCCTGGACCGTGAACGGCCCGTCCCCGCCCGCCCATTCACGGGCCATGTCGAGCATCGCCTCGCGGAAGCGGGCGTAGTCCTCGGCGGGCATCTGCTCCTTGGCAGCCGCGTTCATGGGCGAGTGGCGCTCCATGCGGGCCACGAAGTCCTCGGGCGAATCGCCGCTCCAGGGCAGCTGGGCACGCTCGATCTCGATCGAGTTGGCCAGTCCGTCCATGCGCTCGTGCACCGTGGCCTCGTCGGCCCACTCCTCCAGGCTGGGCGCGTCCTCGGGCGGCGGCGGCCCGAAGCTGCGCCCCAGCTTGAACATCTCGAAGGTGGGGCCCTCCGGCAGCCAGGCGGTCATCCCGACCGTGTTGCCCGGGACGGACCACCCGGAACATCTCCTCGGCGACCTTCCCCGGCTGTGGGGCCAGCATGGCCCCGAAGACCGACCCCACGCAGTCGAAGCGCTCGTCCTCGAAGGGCAGGTCCTCGGCGTCGGCCTCCACCCACTCGATGTCATAGCCCTCGCTCTGGGTGCGCCTTCGCCCCTGCTCCACCATTCCGGGCGCGATGTCGGAGGCCACCACGCCGGCGCCCTCCGCAGCGCAGACCACGGCGAAGTTGCCGTCGCCCGCCGCTACGTCGAGCACCTCCTGGCCGGCCGACACAGCGCAGGCGTCGGCCAGCGCCACGGCCGCCGGCCGCAGCATCTCCGACAGGCCGCTGTAGTCCGCCTTGCTCCAGGCCTCGCGGGCCTGCTCCTTGGCCTTGGCCACGTCCACGCCCGTCACCCTACGGGACGCCCTCGGGCGCGCGTCAGCCCGCGGCGAAGCCCGAGCCGCCCATGCGGCTCATGTGGGCGGCGCATGCGTTCCCGGCAGCCGGGAGCGGCCGCGGGTAGGGGCCCATCTTCCACACCTGGTAGCCCACGGAGGCGTAGTGGAAGCGCAGGTAGGCGGTGAGCTCGCCGCGGTGCTCGCCGCAGGCGAAGCGCTTGGGCCCGAGGGGGCCGCGCCCGTGCCACACCAGCCAGCGCGAGGGACCCACGTCCACGTAGGTGGCGAAGAACATGTCCTGCTGCTGGCTCTCGAGCTCCGCCTGGGTCTCCGCATCCGGCCGCTCGCCGCAGAACTGGCACCGGAACACGGGACGGATGGGCATCGGTCGAGGCTACCGAAGGAGGCCGCGGGCTACGCTGGATCGGCGAGTGGGGCGACTTTGGGTTGCATATGAACCTCAATCCGCCCCAGTGGCCGGGGGAGGTGAGCGCTGAACGCCGGGAGGCCCCGTACCACGCTGCTTGCGGGCCGCCGGCTCGTGAACGTGGCCGGCGAGTCGCACTACCAGGAGGCGCTGCATGAGATCGTTGGCCCGGGCGCCGAGGGTGAGGTGGCGCTGGACACCGAGGCGCTGCTGGTGCCCGAGCCGTCGAACCCCCACGACCCCAACGCCGTGATGGTGCAGATCGACGGCAGGTTGGTGGGCTACCTGCCGCGCCACGAGGCGGTGGCGTACGGCGCAACGCTCAGGAAGCTCTCCGAGCGCGGCCGCACGGGCGCGTGCGAGGCGCGGATCGCCGGACATGGCGGCGGCAGCGGCACCCGAACCTCGGGGTCTTCCTGCGCCTGCCCGACCCGGAGGGGCCGGACTAGGCCCTACACCAGTTCGAGAAAGACCATCTCGGTGGAGTCCGACCTGCGTGGCCCCAGCTTCAGGATCCGCGTGTAGCCGCCCTCCCGCTCCGCGTAGCGCGGGGCGATCTCCTCGAACAACTTGTAGACGATGAACTTGTCCTGGCCCAGGCGGGCCATCGCCTGGCGCCGGGAGTGCCGGCGCCAGGCGATGGCCCGCCTGGGCCAGGACAAGTTCATCGTCTACAAGCTGTTCGAGGAGATCGCCCCGCGCTACGCGGAGCGGGAGGGCGGCTACACGCGGATCCTGAAGCTGGGGCCACGCAGGTCGGACTCCACCGAGATGGTCTTTCTCGAACTGGTGTAGGGCCTAGTCCGGCCCCTCCGGGTCGGGCAGGCGCAGGAAGACCCCAAGGTTCGTGGTGCCGCTCCCGCCGCCATGTCCGGCGATCCGCGCCTCGCACGCGCCCGTGCGGCCGCGCTCGGAGAGCTTCCTGAGCGTTGCGCCGTACGCCACCGCCTCGTGGCGCGGCAGGTAGCCCACCAACCTGCCGTCGATCTGCACCATCACGGCGTTGGGGTCGTGGGGGTTCGACGGCTCGGGCACCAGCAGCGCCTCGGTGTCCAGCGCCACCTCACCCTCGGCGCCCGGGCCAACGATCTCATGCAGCGCCTCCTGGTAGTGCGACTCGCCGGCCACGTTCACGAGCCGGCGGCCCGCAAGCAGCGTGGTACGGGGCCTCCCGGCGTTCAGCGCTCACCTCCCCCGGCCACTGGGGCGGATTGAGGTTCATATGCAACCCAAAGTCGCCCCACTCGCCGATCCAGCGTAGCCCGCGGCCTCCTTCGGTAGCCTCGACCGATGCCCATCCGTCCCGTGTTCCGGTGCCAGTTCTGCGGGGAGCGGCCGGATGCGGAGACCCAGGCGGAGCTCGAGAGCCAGCAGCAGGACATGTTCTTCGCCACCTACGTGGACGTGGGTCCCTCGCGCTGGCTCGTGTGGCACGGGCGCGGCCCCCTCGGGCCCGAGCGCTTCGCCTGCGGCGAGCACCGCGGCGAGCTCACCGCCTACCTGCGCTTCCACTACGCCTCCGTGGGCTACCAGGTGTGGAAGATGGGCCCCTACCCGCGGCCGCTCCCGGCTGCCGGGAACGCATGCGCCGCCCACATGAGCCGCATGGGCGGCTCGGGCTTCGCCGCGGGCTGACGCGCGCCCGAGGGCGTCCCGTAGGGTGACGGGCGTGGACGTGGCCAAGGCCAAGGAGCAGGCCCGCGAGGCCTGGAGCAAGGCGGACTACAGCGGCCTGTCGGAGATGCTGCGGCCGGCGGCCGTGGCCCTCGCCGACGCCTGCGCTGTGTCGGCCGGCCAGGAGGTGCTCGACGTAGCGGCGGGCGATGGCAACTTCGCCGTGGTCTGCGCTGCGGAGGGCGCCGGCGTGGTGGCCTCCGACATCGCGCCCGGAATGGTGGAGCAGGGGCGAAGGCGCACCCAGAGCGAGGGCTATGACATCGAGTGGGTGGAGGCCGACGCCGAGGAGCTGCCCTTCGAGGACGAGCGCTTCGACTGCGTGGGGTCGGTCTTCGGGGCCATGCTGGCCCCACAGCCGCGGAAGGTCGCCGAGGAGATGTTCCGGGTGGTCCGTCCCGGCAACACGGTCGGGATGACCGCCTGGCTGCCGGAGGGCCCCACCTTCGAGATGTTCAAGCTGGGGCGCAGCTTCGGGCCGCCGCCGCCCGAGGACGCGCCCAGCCTGGAGGAGTGGGCCGACGAGGCCACGGTGCACGAGCGCATGGACGGACTGGCCAACTCGATCGAGATCGAGCGTGCCGAGCTGCCCTGGAGCGGCGATTCGCCCAGGACTTCGTGGCCCGCATGGAGCGCCACTCGCCCATGAACGCGGCTGCCAAGGAGCAGATGCCCGCCGAGGACTACGCCCGCTTCCGCGAGGCGATGCTCGACATGGCCCGTGAATGGGCGGGCGGGGACGGGCCGTTCACGGTCCAGGCGCGCTACGTGATCATCGTCGCCCGACGTCGCGGCTAGCTCTGACCGCCCGCCTGCTGCTCTCCTACGACGGCACCGGGTTCCACGGCTGGGCCGCCCAGCCGGGGCTGCGCACCGTGCAGGGAGTGCTCGAAGAGGCTCTTGCGGCGGTGCTGCCCGAGCCCGTGGCCCTGACGGTGGCGGGGCGCACCGATTCGGGTGTGCACGCCCGCGGGCAGGTGGCCGGCCACCCGGGCTCCGCCGCCCCTGCCGCAGCACTCAACGCACATCTGCCCGACGACGTCCGCGTGATCGCGAGCGACGAAGCGCACGAGGGCTTCGATGCCCGCCGCGACGCCCTCAGCCGGACCTACCGCTACCGCGTGCACACGGCGCCGCAGGCGAGCGTGTTCGAGCACAACCGGGCTCTGCACTGGCGGCGGCCAGTGGTTCGGCCGCGCTGGACCTGTGCGCGGCGATGCTGCCCGGCGCGCGCCATTTCGCCGCCTTTCACGCCCACCCAGACCGACCACGTGCGCTTCGAGCGCGACGTGATGCGCGCCGAGTGGGTGGACGAGGGCGAGGATGTGCTGGCCTTCGATCGAGGCGGCACCGTTCATGCGCCACATGGTGCGCTGCCTGGTGGGCACCATGTTGGGGTGGCCTCGGACGCTGCGCGGCTCCGGAGACGCTCCGCCTCCCCTGCTGGCCGGCCGGCCCCGCAGCGACGCCGGTGACACCGCGGCGGCGCACCGTCTCTATCTCGAGTCGGTGCGGTACTAGGTCGTCCGCGTTCGGCGCCTCCGCACGACTCCTGCTTGAGGAAATGCGGATCCTCCTCACCAACGACGACGGCATCGGCGCCACCGGCCTGCGCGCCATGCGCCGCGCGCTGCTGGAGATCCCGGGCCTGGAGCTGGCCACCATCGCTCCCGACTCCAACCGCAGCGCCACCGCGGCCGCCGGCGTCGCCACCCGCGAGCCGCTGTGGGTGGAGGAGCTGGAGCTGGACGACGGCTCGCCCACCTACGCCACCGACGGCACCCCGGTGGACTGCGTGCGCTTCGCCGCGCTGGGATTGCTGGACTTCGAGCCCCAAGCTGATCGTCTCGAGAAATGAACCACGGCTCCAACCTGGGCGACGACATCACCTCGGCACGGTGGCCGCCGCGCTGGAGGGCATCGTGCTGGCATCCCCGCGATCGCCGCCTCGCCGCGGGCCGAGCGCGGCCGGGTGGACTTTCAGTACCAGACATCGTGGGAGGCCGAGGAGCTTGCGAGGGGGGGCACTTCGTGGCCAGGATGGTGCAGGAGCTGGAACACGTGCCGATGCCCACGGGCACGCTGCTGAACGTGAACTGCCCGGCCGGCGACGCCGGGCGCGGTGGCCTGCCGGCTCGGCAAGCGCGGTCTACCGCGACGGACCCCCGCCTCGGAGCTCGGCCTAGGAGGAGGGCGGGCGCAAGCGCTA
>CAVSGC010000003.1:0-41651 GCA_963727395.1 uncultured Thermoleophilaceae bacterium
CAGGTCGGCCAGGTCCTCCTCGATCTCCCCGATCCGCTCGGGCACCTCGTCGTAGTAGGACTCGGGGATCGAGAGGAACTCCACGCCGCGCTCGTGCAGCGCGGTGACCGCGCCCACGATGTCGCGTTGCGATGGCGATGTGCTGCACGCCGGCGCCGCGGTAGAACTCGATGTACTCCTCGATCTGGGACTTGCGCTTGCCCTCGGCGGGCTCGTTGATCGGAAACTTCAGCTTGCCGCTGCCGTCCGTGACCACCTTCGACATCAGCGCCGAGTACTCGGTGGAGATGGCGTCGTCGGAGAAGTGGATCAGCTCGGTCATGCCGAACACCTGCTCGTAGTAGCTCACCCACTCGTTCATCTGGCCCAGCTCGACGTTGCCCACCACGTGGTCGATCGCGGCGAACAGCGACTCGCTGGGCTTCGGGTCACGGGCCACGAAGCCGGGGAGGAATGCCCCGTCGTACCCGCCGCGCTCCACGAACAGGTGGAGCGCTCGCCATAGGTGGCGATGGCCGACAGCGTGACGCTGCCGTGCTCGTCCTCGATCGTGTGCGGGGTCTCCACGCCGCGCGCGCCGTGAGCCACGGCGTGCTCGTAGGCGGCGGTGGCGTCGGGCACCGACAGCGCGATCTTGTGCACGCCGTCGCCGTGGTGGCGGTGGTGCTCGCCGATCTCGTCGTTGCCGGAGAGCGACCCTGTGAGCACCAGGCGGATGCGTCCCTGCTGCAGCACGTGCGAGACGCGGTCGCGGCGGCCGGTCTCGAGTCCCGAGTAGGCCGTCTCGGTGAAGCCGAACGCGCGCGTGAAGAAGAAGGCGGCCTGCTTGGCGTGCCCACGAACAACTCGAGGTGGTCGATGCCGTGAACGGGCATCCGGTCCGAATCTGGGGCAGCCGCGGACTGCGGCGAAAGCGCCTGAGTAGCCATCCGTCTCCTTGATTGCGTTGTTGGCGTAATGTTTCTATGGTCAGGGCACCAATTCAACGCCTATTCGTTGCATGAAGGATCGGACTGAGGCGAAAATGGACGACGTCGACCGCACAATCGTTGCGCTGCTGCGCGATAACGCCCGCAGATCATTCAAGGACATCGGCGGGCACGTGCATCTCTCCGCGCCGGCGGTGAAGCGGCGCGTGGATCGGCTCGAGGCGGATGGAGTGATCCGCGGCTACACGGCGGTGATCGATCCGCCCGCGTTCGGCTGGCACGCCGAGGCCTTCGTCGACCTCGACTGCACCGGCCGCATGCCGGCCGACGCGATCCGGCGGGCCGTGGAAGGGAACAGGGGGTGGTGTCCGCCCACACGGTGGCGGGGGAGGCCAGCGCGATGCTGCACGTGAGGGCGCGGACACCAAGGACCTCGAGCTGGCGCTGGAGCGGATCCGCTCCACCGACGGCGTGGACCGAACGGTCACCGAGGTCGTGCTATCCACGCTGGTGCAGCGATGAAAACGCCCTACCCCGGCTCCACGCCGCCACCGTCGATCCGCGACTTCTTCGCCTTCGAAGAACACGTTCGCAACGCCCGGGGCAATCGCGGCCTGGAGGTGCCGGAAGCGTGGTACGAGTTGCCCGTCTTCTACTTCTCCAACCCGGGGGCGGTGTACCGACGGCGACGTGGTCCCCATCCCGGCCGACACCCAGATGCTCGACTACGAGCTGGAGCTCGCGGCCGTGATCGGCGATGACGGAGAGATCGAGGGGTTCACCGTGATGAACGACTGGTCGGCGCGCGATCTGCAGATGAAGGAGATGTCGGTGGGCCTTGGGCCTGCGAAGGGCAAGGACTTCGCCACTACTCGGGCCCGACCTGGTGTCGCCCGACGAGTTGCCGGCCGACCTCGACATGCGCGCCGTGTGCCGGGTGAACGGTGAGGTGCGGACCGACTCGCGCACCGGCGGGATGCAATTCGGGTGGCCCGGCTCCTGGCGGCCGCGGCGCGCAACACGCCGGGCCTGCGGGCCGGTGAGGTGATCGGGTCCGGCACGGTGGGAGGCGGCTGCATCCTCGAGCACGGCGACGATCGCTGGCTGCGGAGGGCGACGAGGTGGAGCTGGAGATCGAGGGGCTGGGGGTGCTTCGCAACGTGGTCGGCCCGCCGGCGCGCTGGGTCCGGCCTGTCGCCCGTGGGAGGGCGCGCTGTGGGTGCCCATGACACGCACTCAGGGTTATTGCAAACGTGTGCACCGGGTGCACAAAATTTGCACCCCCTGCACTGGCTATCAATAACCCCGAGCCCATCTCGGAGAAGGAACGGCCCGGCCCGGCTGGTCCCGCGACCCTCTGCCAGAGCGCACCCAGGCCCCCCGGATGTGAACAGTCCGGACCCATGAACAGACGTAACCCGTGGCTCGCCGTACTGGCGATCGTCGGAGTGGTGGGCGTGATCTATGGCGGCTGGGCGCTGCTCACGTTCGTCACGGGGCAGAGGGGCTGACGGAGGACCAGAAGCGCTTCTTCCGCGACGGGCACGCCCACGCGGGCGTGCTGCTGGTGCTCTCGCTCGTGTCGTTTCTCTACCTCGAGCGCACGGACTTCTCGGAGGGTCTCGCGTGGCTTGTTGGCGGGGTGCTGCTGGTGGGGGTGATGGCGCAGTCGGGCGGCTTCTTCGTGCACATGGGCGCCGGCGGGTCGGTGTCCGAGGGCTCAGCGGGGACGCGGCTCACGCGCGCCGGCGCGCTGCTGATCGGGGCCGCGCTGCTCGCGCTTGCCGTGGGCCTCGCAACGGCGTGACGTCTCGGTAGCCTGCCCCGCCGATGCCGTCGAAGCTCTTTGCGCCCGACGTGCTCGCCGGCCAGGTGGCGCTGGTCTCCGGCGGCGGCTCGGGGCTGGGCCGCGCCACGGCCGTCGAGCTGGCGGCGTGCGGGGCGCAGGTGGTGGTGTGCGGCCGCAGGCAGGAGCCGCTGGATGAGACCACCGGCATGTGCGAGGAGGAGCGCTGACCGCGCTCACCTGCGACATCCGCGAAGAGGACCAGGTGGAGGCCCTCGTGGACGCGGTGCTCGAACGCCACGGCAAGATCGACCTGCTTGTGAACAATGCCGGCGGGCAGTTCCTCACCCCGGCCGAGGACATCACCCCGAAGGGCTTTCGCACGGTGATCCGCCTGAACGTGGAGGGCACCTGGCTGATGACTCACGCGGTGGCCACCAAGGCGATGATCCCGCGAGGGGAGGGGGGCAAGATCGTGAACGTGACCCTGTCGCCCCACCATGGGCTGCCGGGCATGGCGCACTCCTCGGCGGCGCGAGCCGCCGTGGAGAACCTCACGCGAGTGCTCTCGATCGAGTGGGCCCGGTTCGACATCAGGCTCACGGCGCTGGCGGCGGGCCACTTCGCCACCGAGACGCTGCGCACCAAGTACCCGAAGCCCGTGGTGGAAGGCGTGGCCGGCACGGTGCCACTCGGGCGGCTGGGGACCGAGGAGGAGTTCGCCTGGCTGGTGGCCTTCGTGGCCTCGCCGGGCGGCGACTACATGTCGGGCTCGGTCGTGACCGTCGATGGGGCGCGGGACAACTGGTTCGGGTCGTGGCCGCCGGGCGGGTTGCAGGAGGGCGGCAGGCCGCTGGCGGAGGAGCGCAAGCCAAAGCAGTGAGGCCCGGCACCGCGCGCGCGGTGCCGGGCCTCGCACTGCCAAGCAAAGCGCCGCGGCCATCCGTGGCCGGGCGCTCAACCTCCTATCGGCTAGGAAGCGCTCTTGATGAATCCCGTCCTGTTCACGGCCTTCAGCACCTGTCGCATCGACTTCGCGCCATCGAAGGCCTTCGGCGCGAAGTTCTGCTTGTTCAGGCTGCGGAACTGCGCTGCGTGCCGGGCCTCGACCGAATGGATCGAGAGAGCGGCCACGACCAGCGGCTTCTGCAGCAGGCGCGGACCCTGGCCCGCGTAGGCCGCGACGCCCGTGTCCTCGAGCACGACGGCCGTCTTGAGGAACGTGGCCTGGTCGCCCGTGGTGTTCTTGAAATCGAACCTGGGGCTCTTGACCGCCTTGCGTCCCAGGACCTTCTTCAGGGTCTTCACGTGAGTGGTCTCATGAGCGCTCACGATGCGGGTCGTGGTGAGCACGTCGCCGCTGAGGGCACGCTTGGCGAGAGCCTCCTTGTAGAAGGCCGCCTCCAGGTACTCGAGCGTCAGTGCGTAGTTGAGGATCGCCACATCCTGCTTCTTCGACGGGCGAGCCGCGTTCGCAATGCCCGGGAAGCCGCTCAGCAGCACGCCACCACCGATCAGGGCGGCTCCGCCGACCGCACCCTTGCGGAACAGATCGGCGCGGGTGTCGCCGTCGATGGCCGCCTCGGTCTCGCGGATCGCTCCGTCGGCGTCCAGCGTCTCGAGGTTCAGTGCTTCAACCGTGATCTTGTCGCTCATGTGAGTGACTGCCCTCCTAAAGGGGTTGGTGTACCCCAGGGCTATCGAGGCGAACGCCCCCGCGGATCACTCACCCGCCCGTTCTTGGCGCGCGGGCCCAGGCTGTCAATGCGCGTGTGGGTCAGGTCGTCATGCCGGTGAACTGGCCACCGGTCACGTTCAGCACCTGGCCGTGCACGTAGTTCGACCACGGGGAGCAGAGGAAGAACACGCCGCCGGCGGCCTCCTCGGGAGTCGCCGGCCGGCCGATCGGAATCAGCATGGACGCCATCTGGCGCATCTGCTCGGGGATGCCCAGCTTGATCTCCTGGCCGTCCTTGTCGAACGATCCGGCCTCCTCCTTGGCCGCGGTAAGGCGCGTCTCCACGAAACCGAAGGCCACGGCGTTCACGTTGATCTTGAACTGGCCCCACTCCTTGGCCACCGTCTTGGTGAGGCCCACCACGCCGGACTTGCCGGACGAGTAGTTGGCCTGGCCGGCGTTGCCCATGGTGCCCGAGACCGACGAGACGTTGACCACCTTGCGGAACACCTCGCGGCCCTCCTCGCGCTCCTTCTTGGCGGGCTCGCGCAGGTGGGGCGCGGCGGCGCGCAGCACGCTTGAACGGCACCACGTTGTGGATGTCGAGCATGGCCTGGAACTGCTCGTCGGACATCTTGTGGATCGGGCCGTCCCAGGTGTAGCCGGCGTTGTTGACCACGATGTCGAGCTGGCCGAAGGCCTCGACCGCGGTCTCGACGAGCTTGTCCGTACGCCGTCCTTGGTCAGGTCGCCCGCGAACGCCACGGTCTCCCCGGCGATCTCCTTCGAGGCCTCCTCGGCGACGTCGCCGTCGAGGTCGTTGATGAGCACCTTCGCCCCGTGCTCCGCCAGCAACTCCGCCGTCGCGCGGCCGATGCCGCGCGCCGACCCGGTCACGATTGCAGCCTTACCGTCCAAAACTCCCACGCTGAACGCTCCTTTTCGGTTCTCAGTGCGCGGGGATCATGACGGGTTCGCTTCCCGAGTCGCCCTGAAGTCAGCGCCGCGCACGCGCCAGGTAGCTCCTCCCGGCCCGCACGACGATCGTGCGCCGGCGCCGGAGGTCGCGTACCGCCACCCTGCCGCGCCTGACCTTGGTGAGCGTTCCGTCGCAGCGGTCGGTGGTCGTCCACACGGTGCCTCGCACGGTCGCCGCCGAGTGGCGCCCGCGTGTGCGGAAGCGTCCTCGCGCGTTTGAGCGCAGGCGACGCACAGTCCGCCGAGACCGTTGCGATGTCGTGGCGCGGCGAGAGCGCCGGGCTGCGCAGCGCTTGAAGCTGCCGCCCTTGAGCACCACATCGGTGAGCCCCTTGGCGCTGCGCTTCCTCGACTGCAGAACCTGGAACAGGCCTCTCGCGAAGCTGCCGGTCTGGGTCCGGCCAAGGGTGTCGCGAGCAGAGGTCAGGCTCACCGTGCCACGGCGGGTGTCCAGGAGTGATCCCACCGGGATCTCCCTGGTCTCCTCGAGCGGGACGAAGCGAGCGCCCTTCTGGGCGGCTCGCGCGGAACCGCCGCCGGCCGGAACGCGGACCAGGACGGTGCCACTGGTGACCGAAGCGTCCACGGTCTTGCCGAGCTCAGGGGGCGGCCCGGCGATCGGACCGTCGTAGAGGCGGATCGCCGCCACAGCACCCGCGGACTCCTCGCCGGAGACGCTGTCGTCGTCCTTGAAGAACCTCAGGGTCCGCCCGGGGTGGATCACGGCAGCACCCGCCGCGTCGTCGAATCGAAGCTGCTCCGTGCCGTCCACGTACCCCACCACCTCCCCCGCGCTGTCACGGGTGAGGACCACCTCGTGGTAGGGGTCGCCGCCCGAGCTTGGCGTGATGGGGTTACCCGTGCCGCTGGCACTGCCGAAGAAGTTGAGGTTCCCGTTCAGGCTGTAGAGGCCGGTGTCGCTGGAGCCGTTCTTGAAGTCGATGATGCGGCGGAAGCCGCTGACGGCGTCGAACCGGAAGACCACGACGATCGTGTAGGCCGAGCTTGGTATGGCAAAGCCACCGACGCTCGAGATCGCCGGTTCGAAGGTATCCGCCTGCAGGCCGTTGCCCTGCGGGAACCGCAACACCCTGCGCGCGGAACCCCCGACCGCCTCGGTTGCGAAGACGTTGTCGGCCGCCGGGTCGGTATCGATGTCGGTGAGGGGCGGAGCAGAGCCGACCGAGGACGCGCGGGTGTCGTTGAACCGGTAGTCCGCCACGAGCGTGGCGGCCGCTGCGGTCTGTGCGCCGACGCAGGACAACGCTCCGGCTGTCACGACGGTCGCGAGCCCTCGCAGAACTGTCCTGCGCTCCATCTCCGGACACCCTACAGCCCTATCTGCTTCGCCAGGATCTCCTTCATGATCTCGTCCGTGCCGCCGCCGATCGGGCCCAGGCGCAGGTCGCGGGCCACGCGCTCGATCTCGTACTCCTTCATGTAGCCGGCGCCGCCGTGGATCTGCAGTGCGTCGTCGGCCACCTCGTACGCGGCGCGCTGGGTGGCGAGCTTGGCCATCGTCACCTCGCGAGTGGCGTCGTGGCCCTCATGGAAGAGGCGCAGGGCGTGGTAAGTCATGGAGCGGCCCGTCTCCAGCTTCAGCGCCATCTCGGCGATCTTGTGGCGTAGCGCCTGGAAGCGGCCGATCGGCCGGCCGAACGCGTTGCGCTCCAGAGCGAAGGCGATTGTCTTCTCGAGCACCTGCTGCATCGAGCCCACCGCGCCGAGGGCCATCAGCAGCCGCTCCCACTGGAAGTTGGCCACGATCAGATAGAAGCCCTTGTTCTCCTCGCCGAGCAGGTTCTCCTCGGGCACGAACACGTCCTGGAACGCAAGCTCGGCGGTGTCCGAGGCGTGCCAGCCCATCTTCTCCAGCTTCTTGGAGACCGTGAAGCCCTCCATGCCCTTCTCGATCAGCAGGAAGGACAGCCCGGAGTGCCCGCCCTCCTGCGTGGTCTTCACCGCCGTCACCACGAAATCGGCCCGCACGCCGTTGGTGATGAAGGTCTTCGCGCCGTTGACCACGTAGCCGCCGTCCACCCTCTCGGCCTTGGTGGTGATCGAGGCCACGTCGGAGCCGGCGCCCGGCTCGGTGATTCCAAGGGCGGCGATGCGCTCACCGCGGATCGCGGGCGCCAGGAATCGCTGGTGCTGGTCGGGCGTGCCGAACCTGAACACCGGGGGCGTGGCGATCCCGGTGTGCGCGCCGATGCCCGCCGCCACACCGCCCGAGCCGCAGCCCGCCAGCTCCTCGCAGAACACGGCGTCGTGCACGTGGTCGCCGCCCTGGCCGCCCAGCTCCTCCGGGTACTTCAGGCCCAGCAGGCCCACCTCGGCCAGCTTTCCGAACACCTCGTCGGGAAACCAGCGCGCGTCCTCCCACTCGGTGGCGTGGGGGCGCAGCTCGTTGGCCACAAAGCGCCGCACCGACTCGCGCAGCTCGTCGTGCTCCTCGGTGAACGGCGGGATGGGCTTGGGCGGCCTCGCCGCCGGCACGCCCTTTGAGAACTCGCGCGTGGCGCTCACAGCGTGGTGTGGCCGCGGCCGGCGTGGTCAAATCCGAGCAGGTCGCCGCTTGGGTTCTTCGACCCGCCGTGATGGTAGGCGCGCACCTCCGCGATCCGTCCGTCGCGGAACTCGAACCACTCGGTGCCGCGATCCAGCCGGCGCTCGCCGGACTCCGGGTCGCGCCAGGTCATCGTCCACTCGATCACCACCCGCTCGCCGTCGTCGATCGCGTCCTCGATCGACCACTGGCCGTCGATGTTCTCCACGGCCCAGTGCGTGTGCTCGCCGATCGTGCGCGCCCCCTCGTGCGGGCCCAGTCGCGTGTAGTAGTGGGTGGCGTCCTCGGTGAAGTGCTCCGCGACGCGGTCCGCGTCGCCGGTGTTCAGCGCCTCGTAGTAGGAGCGCACGTGATCCAGCGGGGCTGTCACGCGCGGTGGGCCCGCACCTGGTAGATCGAGGTGAAGCCGGTCTCGAACCCGTTGCGTGCCGCGCGCAGGTAGAGCCGCCAGACGCGCACCCGCTCGGCCCCGGCAAGCCGCTCGGCCTCGTCGAGCCGGTCATCCAGGCGCCGCGCCCAGTGGCGCAGCGTCTCCGCGTAGTCGTCTCGGAAGCCCTCCACGTGGTGTGTCTCGAAGCCGGCGCGCTCGAGTGCGAGGACCACCCGTGAGAGGTGGAGCGGCTCCGCGTCGGGGAACACGTAGCGCTCGGAGAACGGACCAGCGGCGGGGTCGGAGTGGCGCAGGCGGGCGATGCCGTGGTTGAGCAGCCGGCCGCCCGGTTCCAGCAGGCCCGCCAGGGCCCGCGCGTACTCGTCGATCCGTGCGTCTCCCACGTGCTCGACCATGCCGATGCTGGCAATGGCGTCGAAGCGCTCGCCGTCCAGCTCGCGGTAGTCGACCACCCGGAACTCCGTCAGCTCGCCCACTCCGGCGTCCCTGGCGCGTTGTGTCGCAAGCTCGGCCTGGGGCTTGGAGAGGGTGATGCCGGTGACCCTCGCCCCGTGGCGCTGGGCGGCATGGATCGCAAAGCTGCCCCAGCCGGAGCCCACGTCGAGCACGTGGTCGCCCTCCTTCAGGGCGAGCTTGGAGCACACCAGCTCGTGCTTGTGGTCCTGCGCCTCCTCCAGCGAGGCCGCCCCGCGCGAGAACACCGCGCAGCTGTAGGCCATCGACTCGCCCAGGAACAGCTCGAAGAACTCGTTCGACACGTCGTAGTGGTGGCGCACCGAGCGGCGGTCGCGCTCCTTGCTGTGCCGAGTGCCGCGAGGGCGCAGCTCCGCCTCGGGCGGGGACGGCGGCCGGGTGAGGCCACACGCGCGTATCGCCGCGCCCAGGAGCTTCAGACGCTCGCGGCGCTCGATCGGCGGCGGCTGCCAGGTGTCGAGCAGCCGCATCACGGCGTCGAGGTCGTCCACCTCGAGGTCACCGCTCACATACGCACGTCCGAGGCCCAGCTGGCCGGGTGCGCGCAGGGAGTGCGCGATCGCATGGGGCGAGCGGAAGCGGAAGGTGGGGGCGTCCCCGTTTCCCTCGGTCACCGGGAGGGCGGTGCCGTCCCACAGCTCCAGGCGGAAGGGCCGCGAGGGGGCCACGCGCTCGATGTC
The DNA here is from genome assembly GCA_963727395.1 of uncultured Thermoleophilaceae bacterium. GTDB lineage: Bacteria > Actinomycetota > Thermoleophilia > Solirubrobacterales > Thermoleophilaceae > JAAYBF01. Next base: position 9,483 of record CAVSGC010000003.1, read on the forward strand.
GCGGCGCAGGGCGGCTGTGTCTGAGAAGGGCACGGCGGTCAGGCTACGCCTCGAACACGTCGAGCGGCAGCAGGGCCGACACCAGCGCGTTCGGCCTGTCCACCGCCTCGGAGATTCGCAGCTGCACCGCAACGCTCATCAGGGTGTAGGCCTGCTCGCGCGAGAGGCCGCGCTCCGCGCCCAGATAGTCGAGCATCTCGACAAGCGCACGGCGGGTGGCCAGGTTCAGGTCCATGTCGGCATTCGTGCCCTCGTCGGCTTAGTGGGATGCCCGTGGTGGCGAGGTAGCGGCGGTCCTCCGGCGCCGGCGCGCCGGGCGACTCCCACACGGGGAAACGCGGCCGCCAGCCGTCGCGGCGCAGGTTGCAGCGCACCGTGATTGCGCCGCCGGTCTCGATCGCGGAGATGCAAACCTCGCCGTCGCCCTGGGCGAAATGCAGATCGCCCACCGACAGCAGCGCGCCTGGCACGAGCACGGTGAGCGACAGACGGCTGCCGGCCACCAGGTCCCGAACGTCGATATTGCCGCCGTTCTCGCGCGGAGGGAAGGTGCGCAGCCCGTCGGCGGCCGAGGGCGGCGCCGCCAGCTCGGCCGTGGGCTCGCTCGTCTCCGCGCCGGTGGAGGCCAGCGCCGCCTCCCGCCGCAGCGCCTCGGCGAACAGCTCGTGCGAGGGGGCCACGCCCACCACGCCGGCGAACGGCGCGCCCGGGATCGCGACCCCCGGAACCTGCTCGGAGCGCGCCATCCCGTCCCGCAGCTCCCAGTGGGCGAGGAAGGGCTCGGTGAACAGGTCGCCCAGGAAGCCCGAGCCGGGCCAGATGCCCGTCCACCCGAAGTCGTCGGTCTTGTAATCCAGGACATCGATCTCCAGCACGTCGCCGGGCTGGGCGCCCTCCACCCACAGCGGGCCCGTCAGCGGATGCGCCACCGTAGGCGTGGACAGCAGGTTCGCGTGCGTCCTGTCGCGGCCCAGCGAGCCGTCGCGCGCGTCGCGCAGCTCGATCCACACGTCCTCGCCCGGCTGCACCCTGGCGATCGGCTCGATGTCCGGGTGCCAGCGGTTGTGGCCGTCCGTGGCTCCCTCGTGCAGCGGACGGGAGCGGTCTATCTCGATCCGGACGATGGGCTACAGCCCGTACGAACGGCCGATCACGTCGAGCATGATCTCATCGGTGCCCGCGCCGATGCGGTTCAGGCGCATGTCGCGCCACACGCGCTCCACGCCGTACTCCTTCATGTAGCCCGCGCCGCCGTGGATCTGAATGCACTCGTCGGCCACCTCCACGGCGATCCGCGCGGCGTAGAGCTTGGCCATCGAGATCTCGCGCACGGGGTACTCGCCGTTGTTGAACCGCCAGGCGGTGGTGTAGGTGAGCTGGCGGGCCGACTCGATCTTGGTGGCCATCTCGGCGAACTTGTGCCGGATGGCCTGGAACTTGCCGATCTGACGGCCGAAGGCGTTGCGCTCCAGGGCGTACTGCAGGGTGCGGTCGAAGCAGCGCTGCGCCCCGGCCACGCAGCCGGCGGCGCCGATCAGCCGCTCCCCCTGGAGCTCCCACATGATGTGGTAGAAGCCCTTGCCCTCCTGGCCGAGGATGGCCGTCTCGGGTACGCGCACGTCCTGGAAGGCCAGCAGCGCCGTGTCGGAGGCGTGCATGCCGAGCTTCTCGAGCTTCTTCTCGCGAATCACGCCCTCGGCGTCCATGTCAACGATGAACAGGGTGAAACCGTCATACCCGGCGTCCGGGTCGGTCTTGGTGACCAGCACGATGTAGTCGGACCGGTGGCCGTTGGTGATGTAGGTCTTGGACCCGTTGATCACGTACTCGTCGCCGTCGCGCACAGCGCGCGTCTTGATGCCCGACACATCCGACCCGGCGTCGGGTTCGGTGATCCCCAGCGAGGAGATCTTCTGACCCTTGATCGAGGGTACGAGGTACTCCTGCTTCTGCTCCTCGGTGCCGAACAGGAACACCGGCGGGGTGGCCATGTCGGTGTGCACCGCCACGCCCATCGCCAGGCCGCCTGAGTTGGACTTGGTGATCTCCTCGGCGAGAACGAGGTTGCAGTAGTAGTCGCCGCCCTGACCGCCGTACTCCTCCGGGTAGGAGAGGCCGAGGAAGCCCAGCTCGCCCATCCGCTCGAACACCCAGTCGTCGAAGGTCTCCTCCTCCCAGCGCTCGGCGTGGGGTGCCAGCTCCTTCTCCACGAACGCGCCGATCGACTCGCGCAGGCGGTCGTGCTCGTCGGTGAAGATGAAGTGCCTGCGCTTGCTCGCGAAGTCGGGCTTCAGCACGCTCTCTGCGGTTGCCATCAGGCGGTCTCCCTCTAGGTAAACGCGGTGTCGGGCAAGGTAGCAAAGTAGACAGTGGCACTTCCTACTTTCCAGTCGGTCGATCCGCGGCCCGGTGCACCGGGGCGCCGACGGTGGCAGGATGGCGGCATGGCCGAGCAGAGTTTCGATGTGGTGGTGGTAGGCGCGGGCCCCGCGGGCGAGGTGGCGGCCGGCCGCCTGGCCGACAAGGGCATGAGCGTGGCCATCGTGGAGCCCGACCTGGTGGGCGGGGAGTGCTCCTTCTGGGCGTGCATGCCGTCGAAGGCGCTGCTGCGCCCGGGCGAGGCCCTGGCCGAGGTGCAGCGCGTGGTGGGCGCGGCCGAGGCCGTGACGGGGGACCTCGACGTGCCCGTGGCGCTGGCTCGCCGGGACGAGGTGATTCACGACCTGGACGACTCTGGTGCCGTGCCGTGGCTGGAGGAGCGAGGGATCACTCTGTTCCGGGGTCACGGCGAGCTGGACGGAGAGCGCCGCGTGAAGGTGGGCGAGGACGTCCTGCTGGCCGAGCGCGCCGTGGTCGTGTCCACGGGCAGCGGCGCGCTGATCCCGCCGATCGACGGGTTGCAGGCCTCCGAGCCGTGGACCAATCGCGAGATCACCACCGCCAAGCGCGTGCCCGAGCGGCTGGCGATCCTCGGCGGCGGAGTGGCGGGCTGCGAGATGGCGCAGGCGTGGCGCACGCTCGGGTCACAGGTCACGGTGATCGAGGCGATGGACCGCCTGATCGGCCGCGAGGAGCCGTTTGCCAGTGAGGAGCTGGGGGCGTCGCTCACCGAGCGCGGCGTGGACGTGCGGCTCGGCTCCAAGGCCACACGCGTGAGCCGGGACGGCGAGGTGGTGGTGGAGCTGGAGGAGGGCCCCGAGGTCCGCGCCGACGAGCTGGTGGTGGCGATCGGCCGCCGCCCGCACACCGACAAGCTGGGCGTGGACAGCGTGGGCCTTGAGCCGGGCAAGTCGATCGAGGTGGACGACAGCATGCGGGCCACAGCGGTGGATGGCGACTGGCTGTACGCGATGGGCGACGTGAACGGCCGCGCCCTGCTCACCCACATGGGCAAGTACCAGGCCCGCGTGGCCGCCGATGTGATTCTCGGCGGGAACGCGCGGGCCACCGAGGACGGCGCCGTGTCGCCGCGGGTGATCTTCACCGACCCCAACGTGGCCGCGGTGGGCCACACGCTCGAGAGCGCGCAGGATGCCGGGCTCAACGTGCGGGCGGTGGACCGCGAGACCTCGCTCAACGCGGGCGGCAGCTTCTACGGCCGCGGCGCCGCGCGGCACCACCCGCCTCGTGGTGGACGAGGACCGCCGGCGTGCTCGTGGGCGCCACGTTTTCGGGCGCCGAGGTGGCCGGACTTCCTGCACGCCGCGACGATCGCGGTGGTGGGCGAGGTGCCGCTGGAGCGCCTCTGGCACGCCGTGCCCTCGTTTCCCACCCGCAGCGAGGTGTGGCTGAAGCTGCTCGAGGAGTACGGGCTCTAGCCCGGGTTAGGATCGACCGATGGTCGTAGTCGTCGCCGGAGGACACGGAAAGATCGGCCTCAGGCTGCTGCGGCTGCTCGCGCAGGCGCGGCCATGACGGCCGTGGCCTGATTCGGAAGCCCGACCAGGCGCCGGACCTCGAGGAGGTGGGCGCCAAGGCGGTGGTGTGCGACATGGAGGCCGAGGACGACCTGTCGTCCTACGTGGACGGCGCCGACGCGATGGTGTTCGCGGCGGGCGCCGGTCCGGGGAGCGGCGCGGAGCGCAAGGAGACGGTGGACCTGGGCGCCGCCGTGAAGCTGATCGCGGCCGCGGGCGCCAGGTGGAGTGCGGCGCTACGTGATGGTCAGCGCCATCGGCGCGCCTCGGATGGCCGAGGAGCCGGGCGACATGCAGCCCTACTTCGCTGGCGAAGGCGCAGGCCGACGCCGACGCTGGAACGGGCAGGGCTCGACTACACGATCGTTCGCCCCGGCGGCCTCACCGACGACCCAGGCACCGGCAAGGTGACCGTGGCGCCCGAGCTGCCGCGCGGAGGCCAGATCCCGCGCGAGGACGTGGCGGCGGTGCTGCTGGCGGTGCTCGACGAACCGAAGACCGTGGGCAAGTCCTTCGACCTGGTGGGTGGCGACACCCCGGTCGAGGAGGCCGTGCGCGCGCTCTAGCCTCAGTCGCCGTGAACGCGGCCCATGCCGACACCGCGATCCTCGACCGCGTGCGGTCGATCCCACCCGGGCGCGTGACCACCTACGGCGATGTGTCCCCGGCGCGCCCCGCCGCGCCGGCGCGGTGCTGTTCGCGTGCGAGGACACGAGCGTGCCCTGGCAGCGGGTGGTGCGCGCCGACGGCTCGCTCGCCAAGGGCGAGCGCCAGCGCCGGCTGCTCGAGGCCGAGGGCGTGCCCTTCCGCGGCGAGCGGGTGGACATGCGCGCCGCGTGGGCGCCGCCAGAGGCTCGTAGTCTCGGCGCCGCCGTGGCCTACGAGAAGATTCGCTACGAGGTGGCCGAGACGGGGGTGGCCACGATCACGCTCGACGATCCCGACACGCGCAACGCCCTCGGCAACGAGACGCTCGACGACCTGATCGCGGCGTTCGAGTCGGCCCGCGACGACGACGCCGTGCGCTGCGTGGTGCTCACCTCGTCGCACGAGAAGGTCTTCTCGGCCGGCGGCAACCTCGACCAGTTCGCCGCCGACGTGCCACTGGTGCACAAGCACTTCGGCACGGAGCGATTCCCGCGCCTGTTCCGGCTGATGGGCGAGCTGGGCAAGCCCACCATCTGCGCGGCCAACGGGCACGTGCTGGCGGGCGCGCTGGGGCTGGCGCTCGCCTGCGACTTGATCGTGGCCAAGGACACCGCGGGCTTCGGCACGCCCGAGATCAACGTGGGCGTGTTCCCGTTCATGATCATGGCGCTGATCTACCGCAACGTTCCGCGAAAGAAGACCAACGAGATGCTGCTGCTCGGCGAGCGGATGACCGCCGAGCGAGGCGCACGAGGCGGGCATCGTGAACAGGGTGGTGGCGGCCGAGGAGTTCGACGCCGCCGTGGCCGACTGGGCGAGAAGCTCGCTGGCAAGTCGCCGGTGATGATGCGGCTGGGCAAGGAGGCGATGTTCCGCCAGATGGACATGCCGTTCTTCGACGCCCTGGAGTACCTGCACCACAACCTCACCCTCGCGCTGTCCACAGAGGACGTCGTGGAGGGCGTGCAGGCGTTCTTCGAGAAGCGCGAGCCGAAGTGGAAGGGGCGATGAGCGTCTCCTTGGTGGCGCTTCGCTGCCGCACCTCTGACCGCACGCCGGCCGCGGGCCGCGGGGTGGACGAGCTGGCGCCGCTGGTGGGCGAGCGGCTGGGCGCGAGCCGCGCGTGATCGGCGAGCCGTCCGAGCCGCGCGGCTGCTACGACGAGGACCTGCGCGGCGTCGCGCGGCTGCCTGCTCGAGGCCGGCGGACAGGTGGAGGACGCGCTGTCGGCGGCCAACCTGCCGGTGCTCCTCGCCGCCGAGTGCTCGATCGCCCTCACCACCCTGCCGGCGCTCGCTGCGCCCGCGGCCCGACGCGCGCGTGCTGTGGCTGGACGCCCACGGCGGACTTCAACACGCCCGACACCACGCCCAGCGGCTACCTGGGCGGCATGGCGCCTGGCGCGGCGCCTGCGGGCGCTGGGACGCGGGCCTCGGCGCGAGGCCGTTCCCCAGCCGAGCGCGTGGTGCTCGCCGGCGTGCGCGACCTCGACGCGCGCCGAGCGCGAGGCGCTGGAGAGCGCGCCGGTGACGGTGATCGGCGCCAGCCCCGTGGAGACGCTGGTGGCCGTCAAGAACGCGCTCGACGGCGCGCCCGGTCTACGTGCACCTCGACCTCGACGTGATCGATCCCGAGGCGTTCCCCGCCCAGTTCCCGGCGCCCGGCGGGCTCGACGCCGGACAAGCTCTACGACGTGCTCGAGGCGGTGGTCGGCGGAGTGCGAGCTGGTGGGCGTCGAGGTCACGGCCTTCGAGGCGCCCGAGGACGACGCCGAGAGCCAGGCCGCCGCCTCGACCGCCATGCACGTGCTCGAGCCGCTGCTCGACGCCGCATCCCGCCGGCTAGCGGCAGGTCGGCCGATGTCGCGCTCCGACTGACAATAGTACCCCGCTCCGCATGGCCACTCCGAGCGGCGGCCGCGGACACGCTCGTCGCCCGCCCGCCGCTGCGCACGCTGGTGGAGGACCTGCACGAGCGCCGCGAGCAGGCGCGGCTCGGCGGGGGCGAGGAGAAGATCGCCCGCCAGCACGAGGCGCGAGAAGCTCACCGCGCGCGAGCGGCTGGCGCTGCTGATCGACGAGGGCACGTTCACCGAGCTGGGCATCCACGGGCGCCCGCACTTCTCCCAGCCCGCGATGCAGCGACAAGGACGCCCCGGCCGACGGCGTGGTCACCGGCTACGGCAAGGTCGACGGCCGCCTGGTGGCGGTGTGCGCCTACGACTTCACGGTGATGGCCGGCTCGATGGGCATGACCGGCGAGCTGAAGGTCACGCGCCTGCGCGAGCTGGCGCTGAGCAAGCGCATCCCGTTCATCTGGCTGCTGCGACTCGGCGGGCGCGCGGATCCAGGAGGCCGCCGGCTCGCTGTTCGCCGGCTCGGGCCACCTGTTCCGCGAGGAGGTGGTGATGAGCGGCGTGATCCCGCAGGTGGCCGCGCTGATGGGCCCGTGCGCCGCCGGCACCGCCTACATCCCCGGCCTGGCCGACTTCGTGCCGATGGTCAAGGGCCGCGGCTCGATGGCGCTCGCCGGGCCGCACCTGACCAAGGCCGTGACCGGCGAGGACGTGACCCAGGAGGAGCTGGGCGGCTCGCGGATCCACACCCGCATCTCCGGCGTGGGCGATCTCGAGGTGGAGTCCGACGAGGAGTGCATCCAGGCGATCAAGGACTACCTCGTCCTACTTCCCGCGCAACTGCGAGGAGCAGCCGCCGCTGCGGGAGACCGGTGGAGCCGCCGGTCGAGCGAGGCGGCACGAGGAGCTGCTCGACGTGCTGCCCGACTCGCCGCGCAAGCCCTACGACATGTACGACGTGATCCGCCGGATCGTGGACGACGGCGAGTGGTTCGACCTGAAGCCGCGCTTCGCGCGCACGATCATCACCTGCTTCGCGCGCATGGGCGGGCGGCCGGTGGGCATCGTGGCCAACCAGCCCAAGCAGCTCGGGGGCATCCTCGAGAACGACTCCGCCGACAAGGCCGCGCGCTTCATCAACCTCTGCGACGCGTTCAACATCCCGCTGCTGTTCCTCCAGGACGTGCCCGGCTTCATGGTGGGCACGAAGACCGAGCAGGCGGGGATCATCCGCCACGGCGCGAAGATGCTCTACGCGGTGTCGCGCGCCACGGTGCCGAAGGTCACCGTGGTGGTGCGCAAGGCCTACGGCGCGGGCTACTACGTGATGTGCGGCAAGGCCTACGAGCCCGACCTGATCGTGGCCTGGCCGAGCGCCGAGATCTCGGTGATGGGCCCCGAGGGCGCGGTGAACATCATCTTCCGCAAGCAGATCGAGGCGGCGGAGGACCCGGACGCCACGCGCGCCGAGATGATCGAGGGGATCCGGAAGACGATCGACCCCTACATCGCGGCGGGCAACGCGATGATCGACGACGTGATCGATCCGCGCGAGACGCGGCCGATCGTGATCAGGGCGCTGGAGATGGCGGAGGGCAAGCGGGTCGAGCGGCCGTGGAAGCGGCACGGGGTGATGCCGGTCTGAAGCTCCTCGAGCAGAACGCGATCTTCTTCGACGGGCCGCGGAGCTCTATGAGTGGCTGGAGGAGCACCACGCTCACGAGAGCGAGGTGCTGGTGGGCTTCTACAAGAAGGCCACCGGCAAGCAGACGATGACCTGGTCGCAGGCGGTGGACCAGGCGCTGTGCTTCGGCTGGATCGACGGCGTGATGAACCGCATCGACGACGAGCGCCACGTGCAGCGCTTCACGCCGCGCCGGCCGGGCAGCAACTGGAGCAACGTGAACGTGGAGAAGATGGCGCGGCTGGAGGCCGAGGGCCTGATGACGGCCGGCCGGGCGGAAGGCGTTCGAGGGCGCGCCGCGAGCGCGAAGACCGGCATCTACAGCTTCGAGAGCACGCAGGCCGCCACGCTCGCCGCCGAGTACGAGCGGCAGCTGCGCGGCGAGGCGGCCGCACACGAGTACTTCGACGCCCAGGCGCCCTGGTATCGGCGCACCGTGACCCACTGGGTGGTGAGCGCCAAGAAGGAGGAGACGAGATTGAGACGACTTGCGCAGCTGATCGAGGCCTCGGCGCAGGGCCGGAGGCTCAAGCAGTTCGACCGGAGCGCGTCCCGATGAGCCGCTTCGAGGACCCGGTGGTGATCACGTGCTCGATCTCGGGCGCGATGGCCAACCGCGAGCAGTGCCCGGCGATCCCGTACACGCCCGAGGAGTACGCCGCCGAGGCGCGGCGGATCGTGGACGAGGGCGGCTCGATGATCCACATCCATGCGCGCACGCCGCGAGGGCGTGCCCTGCTACGAGGTCTCCGACTTCCGTGACATCACCGACGCGATCCGGGCCGAGGTGGACGACGTGATCATCAACTACTCCACCGGCGCCATCGGCGATCCCGATCGAGAAGCGGATCGCCTACCTGCGCGAGCTGCGCCCGGACGTGGCCGCGCTGAACATGAGCTCGATGAACTACGCGAAGTACTCCACGCGGCGCAAGGACTTCGTGTTCAAGGCCGTATTCGAGAACAGCTTCGACACGATCATCGAGTTCCTCACCGCCATGAACGAGCTGGGCATCAGGGCGGAGCACGAGTGCTTCGACACCGGGCACATGGCCAACCTCGACCCGCTGATCGACATGGGGCTGCTGCGCCGAGCCGCTGCAGATCTCGTGCGTGATGGGCGTGACCGGCGGCATCCGGCCGACCGCCCGCAACCTCGCGCACATGGCCGAGCAGGTGCCCGGCGGCCCGGAGGGGCCGAACAACTGGGGCGTGATCGGGATCAGCCGCCAGCAGTGGATGCTGGTGGCGGCGGCGCTCACCCTCGGCGGCAACATCCGCGTGGGGCTGGAGGACAACCTCTACCTGCCCGACGGCGAGATGGCGCGCTCCAACGGCGAGCTGATCGCCAAGGCGCGCCAGATGACCGAGGACGTGGGCCGGCGCGCCGCCACGGTGGCCGAGGCGCGCGAGCTGCTGGGCGTGCCCCGGCGGGTGGAGGCATGACGGCCGCCACGGTGACCACCCACGCCGCCGCCGTTCAGTGGCACGGGGCCCGCGACGACCTGCGCGCCCACACGGTCACCGCCGGCGGGCAGACGATCGGCGGGTCGTGCTCACCCGAGTGGGGCGGCGATCCAGCCCAGGCCGATCCCGAGGCGCTGTTCGTGGCGTCCCTGTCGGCCTGTCACATGCTCTGGTTCCTCGACCTCGCCCGGCGCAGCGTCTACGGGTGACCACCTACGAGGACGCCGCCGAGGGAACGATGGACGGCACGCGCTTCACGCGCGTGGCCCTGCGCCCGCGGGTCGCGTTCGAGGGTGAGGTGGATGCCGCCACGGTGGACCGACCTCCACGTGCGCGCGCACGAGCGCTGCTTCATCGCCAACTCCGTGAGCTGCCCGGTGGAGGTGGAGGCGCCGTGAGCGCCCTCTCCGACGTGAAGGTGCTCGACCTCACCCGTCTGCTGCCCGGCGGGTTCGCCGCGTGCTGCTGGCCGACCTCGGCGCCGAGGTGCTCAAGGTGGAGGACACCGGCATGGGCGACTACATCCGCTGGGCGCCGCCCTACTACGAGGGCGCCGACGACTCAGCCAAGTCCGCGCTGTACCTGTCCCTGAACCGCGGCAAGCGCTCGATCCGCCTGAACCTCAAGGAGGAGCGCCGGCCGCGAGGTGCTGCTGCGCCTGGTGGAGCACTACGACGTGGTGGTGGAGGGCTTTCGCCCCGGTGTGATGGACCGCCTGGGCGTGGGCTACGAGCGCGCTGCGCGAGCGAGAACCCGAAGATCGTCTACTGCGCCATCACCGGGTACGGGCAGGACGGCCCCTACACGCACGCGGTCGGGGCACGACATGAACTATCTCGGTCTGGTCGGGCCTGCTTGGCATGACCGGCGAGCGCGACGGGCCGCCGTGCAGGCCGGCGGTCAGATCGCCGACCTCGGCGGCGGCGGGCTGATGGCGGCCTATCGATCCTCGCGGCGCTGCGCGAGCGCGAGCGCTCAGGTGAGGGCCAGCTGGTGGACGTCTCGATGGCCGACGGCGCGCTGTCGTGGCTGGCCATGGCTGCGGCCTCCTACCTCGCCGACGGCCGCGTGCCCGAGCGTGGCGGGGAGAGCCTCACGGGCGGCTTCATCTGTTACCGGCCCTACGCCTGCGCCGACGGCCACGTGACCATGGGCGCGCTCGAACCCAAGTTCTGGCAGGCCTTCTGCCGTGGCATCGGCCGTGAGGACCTGCTCGACAAGCAGTTCGAGCGTCCCGGCTCGGAGGCGCATGCCGAGGTGGAGCAGGTGTTCCTGTCGCGCACGCGCGCGCAGTGGAAGGCCTTCGCCGACGAGCACGACTGCTGCCTGGAGCCGGTGCTCGACCTGGGCGAGGCGCTGGACTCAGAGCTGGTACGTGAGCGCGAGATGGTGGTGGAGCTCGACCAGCCCGGCGCGCAGGAGCCGGTACGCCTGCTCGGCCACCCGGTGAAGTTCTCGCGCACGCCGGGCGAGCCGCAGGGTCCCGGGCCCGCCCTCGGCGAGCACACGCGCGAGGTGCTCGAGGGCGCTGGGCTACGGCGAGGACGAGATCGACGAGCTGGAGAGCTCGGGCGCCGCGGCCGGTCCGGCCGAGGGCGCGCAGGGCTCGTTCATGGCATGAGCGCGAACGGCGACAACGGACTGCTTCCCATGCGGGAGCTGGCCGAGCAGAGCGGGGTGAGCGCGGGGACGATCAAGCACTACCTGCGCGAGGGGCTGCTGCCGGACCCGGTGCGCACGTCGCGCAACATGGCCTGGTACCCGCCCGAGTTCGTGGAGCGCATCCGGCTGATCAAGCAGCTCCAGGAGGAGCGCTTCATGCCGCTGCGGGCGATCAAGACGGTGCTCGACTCAGGACCCCGAGCGCGCCCGGGCGCTGGTGGAGCTGGAGGACCGCATACTCGACCGCGCGCTGCGCGACGAGCAGCGCTCGCACCTCGGCGGCCGAGGTCCGACGCCGCTACGACATGCCCGCGGCCGTGCTCGACCGCCTGGTGGAGATCGGGCTGCTCACCCCGAACAGCCGCGGCTACTCACAGCTCGACATCGAGGTGATCGAGGCGATCTCGCGCTTCCGCGCCGGCGGCTACGACGAGCAGATCGGCTTCACCGTCTACGACACCCTGCGCTACAAGCGCGCGATGGAGGAGCTCGTGCGGAGGAGGTGGAGGTGGTGCTCGAGCGGCTGGCCGGGGAGATGGAGCCCGACCGTGTGGTCGAGCTGATGGAGGCCGGGCGCGCAGCCGCTGCGCGACTTCATCGCCGCGCTGCACTCCAAGCTGCTGGTGGAGGAGCTGAAGCGGGAGCGCGGCGTAGCGACTGATTGACAGCGCGGGTAGCCGCCCCTAGGTTGGCGCCGTGGCACAGGTTCTCGGCAGGGGCGTCATGTGGTTCGCGGTCCTCGCCGTCTCGGCGCTCGCGAGTCCAGGGGCAGCAAGTGCGGCCACGAACAACATCTTCACGGTGGCGGGCACCGGGACGCAGTCCTTCGGCGGCGACGGCGGACCGGCCACCGCGGCGCAGTTCAACTTCCCCAACGGCGTGGCGCCGACCGCCGACGGCGGCTACCTGGTCGCCGACCAGAACAACCACCGCATCCGGCGCGTCTCGCCGGCGGGAACCATCACGACGGTGGCAGGCACCGGCACGGCGGGCGGCGCAGGCGATGGCGACCCCGCCACGGCGGCGCAGCTCAGCGACCCCGCTGGTGTTGCGGTGACCGCCGACGGTGGTTTCCTGATCGCCGAACGCGCCGGCGCCCGCATTCGACGCGTGTCGCCGGCCGGGACGATCACGACCGTCGCCGGTACCGGCTCGTCGGGCTTCTCGGGGGACGGCCTTCCCGCCACCGCCGCGCAGCTCAGCAGCCCCTTCTCCGTTTCGCCCACGGCCGATGGCGGCTTCCTGATCGCGGACGAGCTCAACGACCGGATCCGCCGCGTCTCGCCGGCCGGCACCATCTCCACCGTCGCGGGCGCCGGGGCGAGCGGGTGCTCGGCGATGGCGGCCCCGCCACCGCCGCGCAGCTGGACTCGCCCTTCGGTGTCGCCGCGATGCCCGACGGCGGCTTCCTGATCGCCGACCGCAGCAACAACCGCATCCGGCGCGTCTCTCCGTCCGGGACCATCACGACCGTCGCCGGCACCGGCGTGTCGGGCTTCTCGGGTGACGGCGGTCCCGCCTCCGCGGCGCAGGTCAACTTTCCGATCGCCGTGTCGCCGGCTCCGGATGGCGGCTTCCTGATCGCCGACCAGTTCGGCAACCGCATCCGGCGCGTCTCGCCTGCGGGGACGATCACCACCGTCGCCGGCACCGGCGTGGCGGGCTTCCGGGTGACGGCGGTCCGGGCCCCGCGGCGCAGCTCAACGGGCCCAACGGACTGGCGGTGACCGGCGATGGCGGCATCCTGATCGCCGACTCGAGCAACCAGCGCGTCCGCTTCGTGGACGCTGACCTGCGAGGACCGTCGTCGGGGCCGCAGGGCCCCGCCGGCTCGCGGGCCTCGCCGGCCCACAGGGACCGGCCGGGGCGGCTGGGCCGGGGGGTGCAACCGGCCCGCAGGGTCCCGCCGGTGCGTCGGGCCCCGTGCGGCTCGCGGCCGCACTAGCCGAGAGCGGCTACCGCGCCAGGCGTGGTCGCAGCCTTCGGCTCCGATATGTGGTCACGCGCTCGGCTCGGGTTACCCTCGATGTCCTCAAGGGACGCAAGCGGGTGAGCCGGAGGGCGGTGAGCGCTGTGGCGGGACGCAACGAGCTGCGCCTCCGCGCACCGAGGAAGACCGGCCGGTACGCCCTGCGGTTCTCGGTGAGAAGTACCGATGGGCAGGTCACGCGCGACAGTGCACGGCTCACCGTGTTGCGCTAGCTGATCACCAGCGCACGTCGTGCTCCTCCATCACCCCGTAGCCCTCCCGTAGGCGCACGCCGCCCACCTCGCCGTCGAAGGTGCCGAACGGCTGGCGGTAGTCCGAGCGCAGCAGCAGCGCGTTCGTGTGGTCCTCGCGCGCCGACCACTCGCTGAAGCGCAGTCCGCCGACCGCGGAGAGGTCCGGGGCGAACTCAACCGGTTCGAGCTCGCGCTCCTGACCGTCCAGCCACAGCCGGCGCTCGCTGCCGCCGGCGGCGTCGTTGATGCCCTGGACGAGGTTCCACGCCAGCGGGCGGCCGTCGTCGGCGGTTCCGAGTCCGGCCGACCAGCGCCAGGAGGTGCGCCGTGGGTGGTAGCCCGCCGTGTCGTCGATGAAGCCGGCTGGAGCATCGATCGCGTACTCGTCGGACCCCTTCAGCCGCACGCGTCCCGCGCACCGGCACGCACGCCTGTTTGCGCGTCCAGACGAAATCGTCGCCGGCGGGGTAGGAGGCGCCTTCGCCGCCCGGTTCGTCCATCTCGAGCTCGATCTGAACACCCGCCGTGTGGACCGACACCCCCCCGGGCTCCAGCCGAACGCCGCCACGACGGCCGATGACGGTCTTCTCGAACAGCTCGCCGCCCCGGCAGAGCCACCGCCCACCAGCGCATCGGGAGCGGGCCCACGTGCGCGTCGCCCACGCAGAGCATCAGCTCGGGCGTGTAGACGCCCACGTAGCGCCAGCGCTTGAGCGGTCGCGTGCCGCGCAGCACGGGCATTCGGGCGGGGAGGCCTTCCATCAGCTCGACCCTACCCCGCACTATCCTCGCCCGCGATGGGCGCTCCCGCCGCGCTGACACACAACCCGCTCAGGATCCTCGCGGGCGACGTGCGCGCTGAGTGGACCGGTCGCGGCCAGTACCCGCCCGGGGACACGAGCTTCAGCCTGTCGCGCACCCGCCAGATGGCCACCGACCCGCTCCCACTGCTGCTGTCCGGCTACGAGCGCTACGGCCGGTGTTCACGGTCCGGATCCTGCACGCGCCGGACGTGTTCGTGCTCGGGCCCGGAGGCCAATCGCCACGTGCTGCTCTCCAATGCGAGCAACTTCCGCTGGCGCGAGGGCGGCTTCCGCGAGCTGGAGCCGCTGCTGGGCGACGGCCTGCTGACGATCGACGGTGCCTACCATCGCCGAGCGCGCCACATAATGCTGCCCGCCTTCCACCACGCGCAGGTGGCCGCTGCGAGTGAGGTGATGATCGAGGAGGCGGGGCGAGCGCTCGAGCAGTGGCAGGTGGGTGAGACGGTCGACGTGTACCACTGGGCCCGCCGCCTCGCGATGCGAATCGCCATGCGAGCGCTCCTGGGCCTGGACCCCGACGGCGGGACCGGCGAGCGGCCGCTCGCGAGTTCGAGCGGGCGCTGAGCTTCTACGGCACCGAGTACCCGCTGCGCATCCTGCGCGGGCCGGGCTCGCCGTGGCGGCGGCTGCTCACGGCGCGCCGCCGGCTCGACGCGATCATCTACCGCGAGATCGAGCGCCGCCGTGGCGCACCGGCGGGCTCCGAGGACATCCTCGGCATGCTCCTGGCTGCCACCGGCGAGGGCGGTGAGCGCCTGTCCGACCGCGAGGTGCGCGACCAGGTGGCCACCCTCCTCTTCGCAGGCCACGACACCTCCACCTCCACCATCTCCTTCCTGCTGTACGAGCTGGCCCGCCACCCGCACGAGCTGGAGCTGCTCTGGGAAGAGCAGGACCGCGTGCTCGAGGGCCGCGCCCCCACGCCCGAGGACCTCGTGCGCAACCTCCCGCGACTCGAAATGGCGCTCGACGAGACGCTGCGCCTATACCCGCCGGCCTGGGTGGGTCCGCGGAGGGCGGTGGAGGCCTGCGAGATCGCGGGCACGCACGTGCCCGCGGGTGCCTTCGTGAACTACTGCTCGTGGGCCAGCCACCGGCTGCCCGACGTGTTCTCCGACCCCGAGACCTTCGCCCCGAGCGCTTCTCGCCGGAGCGCAAGGCCGCCCTCCCCAAGGGCGCCTACATCCCGTTCGGCGGAGGCTCGCGCACGTGCATCGGCATGCGCTTCGGGCAGATGGAGGTGAAGGCGGTGGCCACGCTGGCGCTCCAGCGCTTCCGGTGCGAGCTGCTGCCGGGACGCACGATGACCGTGCGCCAGATGCCCACGCTCAGCCCCCGCGGTGGCTTGCGAATGACCGTGCGGGACCGACGACCGCCCGATGGCGCCGGTACACTCGTTGACTGACGAGTCAATCTGACGCCGGCACCGGCCACGGGTCGCCAGAGGGACGAGGGAGATGCGCGCAGCCGCGGTACAGCTCAACTCGACCGAGGACAAGCAGCGCAACCTCGCGCCGGCCGACCGGCTGACACGCGAGGCGGCCGCCGACGGCGCGGACCTGATCGTGCTGCCGGAGAAGTTCAACGTGCTCGGCACCGCACGAGGCACTACGAGCGCGGGCGCCGAGACGCTCGACGGGCCGACCGTCACCTGGGCGCGCGACACCGCGCGCGAGCTGGGAGTGGACCTGGTGGCCGGCTCGTTCGTGGAGCGCCGCGAGGGGCACGACAAGCTCGGCAACACCAGCGTGCACGTGGGCCCGACGGGGAGCTCCGCGGCGTGTACCGCAAGATCCACATGTTCGACGTGACCGTGGAGGGCAAGTCGAGTACCGCGAGTCGGCCTCCCAGGAGGCGGGCGACGAGATCGTGACCAGCGAGGCCGAGGGCGCCCGGCTGGGCCTGACCGTCTGTTACGACCTGCGCTTCCCCGAGCTGTACCGCATCCTGGCCGTCGAGGGCGCCCGCGTGATCACGTTCCCGCGGCGTTCACCAAGGTCACCGGGCGAGGCGCACTGGGACACGCTCGTGCGCGCCCGCGCGATCGAGAACCAGGCGTTCGTGATCGCGCCGATCAGATCGGGATCCACCCGCCCGACAACGAGAGCTTCGGCGGCAGCGCAGATCGTCGACCCGTGGGGCGAGGTGCTCGCCAGGGCACCTGACGAAGAGTGCTTCATCGCCGCCGACCTCGACCTCGCCCGCCAGGACGAGGTGCGCGAGTCGCTGCCGAGCCTGGCCAACCGCGTGCCGTCGGCCTACCGCTGGCCCGAGGAGGCCACGGTCTGATGGCCTCCGCGCGCGCCGGGCGCGCCCGACAAGCGGCGCATGATCCTCGACGCAGCGGTCACCGTCTTCGCCCGGCAGGGCTTTCACCACTGCCGCGTCTCGGACGTGGCCGACGAGGCGGGCGTGGCCTACGGCCTCGTCTACCACTACTTCAACTCCAAGGAGGAGATCCTCAACGAGCTCTTCCTCGAGCGCTGGCAGATCATGCTCGACGCGATCGCGGAGATCGACTCGCACGGAGGCGTGCCCGCGCGCGACAAGCTCTACAAGGTGGCCGGCTTCATCATCGACTCCTACCGCAACGAGCCCGATCTGATGAAGGTGATCATCGTGGAGGTCACCCGCGCGGCCAACTCCTTCGGCCGCCTGCATCTCGACAAGATCCGCGAGGCCTACGACGGGCATCGCCAAGATCGTCGAGACCGCGCGCCAGGACGGCACCTTCAAGTCCGATATCTCCTCCGAGTTCGCGGCGATGTGCTTCTACGGCGCGATCGAGCAGCTGCTCTCGGGCTGGATCTTCGACCTCCTCCCGCGCACCGAGGAGGAGTTCGAGCACTCCAAGGGCCTCGTGGTGGACGCGATCTGCGGCGGCCTCGAGACGCCGTCGGCGAGCGCACCGGCCGTCTCTGGTTGAATCACGCGCGCCATGGACAACGATCTCGTCAAGCGCCTCATGTGGAGCGGCCTGCTCGCCGGAGTGGGTGCGCTCACCACCATCGTCGCCAACGCGGATCGCCGCGGTCATCTGGGAACGCGTGTTCGACGAGGACCCGCCCGTACGATTGATGGAGGACTCGAGCACCCGCCTGGTCGCCGCCGAAGGCGGTGACAGCCCCGCCGACCCCGGCTACGCGCCGGTCGGCTCGCCGGAGGGTGCGGACCACGCGGGCCACGACGCGTTCGCGGAGAAGCCCGAGCTGTTCGTCGGCGCCGCGTTCGCCGGCGGACTGCTGGTGGCCGGTGTGCTGAGGTACCTCGGCGATGACGCCTCCCACCGGACAACGGAGCCGACAAGAACCTCGGCGAGATCGTCTCGGAGGTCTCCGAGAAGGCCTCGCTGCTGGTGCGCGAGGAGATCGAGCTCGCGAAGGCCGAGGTCACGCAGAAGGTCAAGACGCTCGGCAAGGGGGCGGCGGTGGGAGCCGCCGCCGGCGTGTTCCTCGTGTTCGCCTTCGTGATGTTCCTGCACACCCTGGCGTGGTTCCTCAACGACCTTCTCGACAGCAGCCCGTGGGTTGGCTTCGGGATCGTCACGCTGCTCTTCGTCGTCCTCGGGGCGATCGCGGGGCTGCTCGCCAAGCGCTGGCTCTCCAGCGGGCCGCCACCCCCGACCTCGCGATCGAGGAGGCCAAGCTCACGCGCCAGACCTTCGACCAGCAGAAGGTGGACCGCGATCAGCTCGACCGCTCGCTCGACCGCCCGAAGGAGACGCGCTGACGATGGCCGACCTGCCCGCGAACCGCACGCCCGAGCAGATCCGTTCATCGATCGAGGAGACGCGCAAGGAGCTGGCGTTCTCGGTGAACGACCTCCGCTCGAAGGTGGGCGAGCTCACCGACTGGCGCCGCCAGCTGGCGGACAACCGCCAGGCAGCGCTGGCGGGGGCGGCCGTGGCGGGGTTCGTGATCGGCGGCGGCGTGGCGGCGGCCGTGTCGCTGTTCCGTAGACGCCGGGGTTAGTTCACCACCAGTCGACCCCGCTGCCCGGCCTGCCAGTGGCCCGGGTTGGCGCAGAGGAACCAGTACCGCCCGGGCTCGAGGTCCAGGGTGGCCCGAGCCGTCTTCCCGGCGTCATCGCGCAGGCCGCCGATCACCTCCGTTCCGCCGAGATCCTCGTGCCCAGGCTCGAAGCAGCACTTCGAGCCCGTCTGGATCCGGACGTTGTGTCCCAGGTCGCTGGGGTTGGTGAACTCGACGGCCACTCTGCCCGCCTGGGCCGTCAGCCTCTTCTTGTCGAAGGACCACTTGCCCGGGGTGGACGTGTCTCTGATCTTCAGGACGGTGCCCGGTTTCGACGCCTTCGGGGTCCCGGGCGCATCATCGTCTCCGTCCGAGCCACCCCCGCAGCCCGGTGCAGCAACAGCGGTCATGAGCGCCGCGGCAATCATGCTCTTCCTCATTGGAGCTCTCCTTTCGGTGGGATCGAGACTCCTCGGAGATCACTCGTCGCCTCGAGGACTCGCTCGCAGACGATGCCCGCGCGGCGGCTTGCCTCCCGAACCAGTTCCGCGGAGCCGGCCTCGTACACCAGCAGGCACATCTCGTCCTCTGGGACGAGGAGCACCTCCACATAACGAAGCGGTGAGCCCTCGCGGGTCAGCTCGTCGGCGGCGGCACGCGCCTCGGCGCTGATCGTCTCGAGATCGCGGTCCGACGCCGGAAGGTATGACTCGACCATGAACCTCATGTCGAATCGACCGTAGGCGCTGCGGGCGCGGCCCGAAACGTGGGAACTACGGAACTTTGGTCCCTTCCGCCACGGTTGAATAGCGGTGGGCCAGTTCAGCCCGAGAGCGCAGGCTGAGCTTGCGATAGACGTGTGAGAGGTGCGACTCGACAGTGCGCTCGGTGACGACCAGCGCGGCGGCTACCTCGCGGTTGCTGAGGCCCGTGGCCACCAGTTCGGCCACGCGGCGCTCAGACGGAGTCAGTGCGCCGGATGACGGTGAGCGACCGCCGATGTGCTCGAGCTCGGCTTCCGCGCGCTGCTGCCACAGAGCAGCGCCGAGGTCTGCGAACACCGTTCGCGCCTCGGACAGCGAGGCTCGCGCGTCGCGCTGTCGCCGAGCCCGCCGCTGCTGTGGACCCAGTGCCAGCAGTGTTCGGGCACGTTCGAAGGGCAAGGGGACCTCATCGTGGAGGGAGAGGGCTGCCTCCAGCTCGGCGAGTGCCTGCTCGGGTTCACCTCGGGCGGCGGCAGCAAGTCCCCTGCAGCGTCCGGCCACGGCTCTCGCCGCGGGGCGTCGCAGGCGGCTTGCGTGCCGTTCGAGCTCCTCGATCCGGTCTGAAGCTTCATCCAGCCGCCCGAGCTCGATCAGCGCTTCGATGAGGTCGCCGAGGTAGCGGTTCTCTCCGGGCTCGATGATGCCCTCGGACTGGTTCGCTTGATACAGCTCCTCCAGCGGGGGCTGCGCCTCGGCTGCGTTACCGACCGAAAGCTCGACCAGGCCGGCCGCCCACAGCGCTATCCGCGCGCCGATGCCGTCGCCGAACGGCGCCCCCATGGATCGGCCCCTTTCGGCGCTTTCGCGAGCCTCCTGAATCGAGCCCAGGTGAGCCGCCACGAGAGCGCGGGTGCACAACAGCATCGCCTCGAGCGTGGGCTGCTCTGACTGGACCGCCTGCTCATGCCCGGCGGCGGCGTGGTCCGACGCGAGCCTCCAGTTGCCGGCGAGCAGTTCAACGTGAGCCAGCCGCATGAGGGGAAAGGGCACGCCGCTCTCGTCACCGCGGACGAGCGCGAAGTCCAGGACCTCCTGATAGCTCGACCGGGCCTCGTCCAGCCGGTCCGCGCACAGCTGCAGCAGCCCGGCGTGCATCTGCGGCAGCTGCATGGAGCGGATCTCGGCCGGATCGCGCAGCGCTAGCGCGCGCTGCATCTGCGCCTCGGGGAGTCCGGTCCCCATCAAGAGCTCGCATTGCGCCTGCGCTGGGAGCGCGTCGATGAGCAGGGCGTCGTCGCCAAGACGGTCGGCCAGCTCGACCGCGACTCTCGCGTTGCGAGCGGCCTCGGGCGTGTCCTTGCGCATCATCAGCAGGCACCAGGCCAGCTGCGCGTGCAGTTCGCCTCGAAGGCGCAGGTCGTCGCCGACCTGGGCGAGGGCGGTCGCGCAGAGGCCGGGCACCGCGGGCCGGTCACCGGCCATGGCCTCCATCTGGGCAAGTCGGCGTAGGGCGCGAGCGCGCTCGCGCCCTTCAGGCGCCGTCGACGCGGCTTCGCGCAAGAGACGCAGTGCCCGAGCGCCGTCACCCGCGAGCCAGGCGTAGGTGCCGGCGTCGAGCGTCCGGCACGCGCGCTCCTTGTCAAGCCCGGCCGGTGTCAGCCGTCGAGCCTGAAGGGAGAGCTCGGCCGCTGCCCCTGGAGCGCCGCGCCCTATGACAACAGCGGCGGTGCGCTCGAGCGCTTCGGCGATTTGCTCATCGGGGCCGTCGGCGGCAAGCGCAAGGTGGCGGACCCGTTTCTCGGGCTCCTCGACGACCTCAGCGAGGCGCCGGTGCGAAGTACGCAGCCGATCTTGGCCGGCGGCCTCCACGACCGCCGACGCCAGCAGCGGATGCGTGTAGCGAACCCGGCGCGCCTCTACCCGCAGCAGCTTCGCATCGATCGCAGCCTCCAGGTCGGCGGCCGAGTTGCCGGCAACGGCTTCCAGCTGCACGACGGTGGGCTGTCCCAGCAGCGCTGCGGCAAGCAGGAGGTCGGTGGTGCTCTCCGGCAGGCCGCGCAGCCGGCGCCGGAGGAGCCCACGTAGCCCGTCCGGCACGGGCAACGGCTCTCCCGGATCGGGAGAGCGGTCACCCAGCGCGCGCGCCAGCTCGAGGGCGAAGAACGGGTTGCCGCCGGAGGTCTCATGGATGCGCCGCAGGGTCGGGCGGGTGAAAAGCGCACCCGTGCGCTCACGAAGCAGCCGCTGAAGAGCCGCCAGGCTGAGCGGCCCTACCTCCACGCGCTCGACGACAAGGTCTGGCGGCGGCCGGTCGAGAGAAAGGGCAACGGGCACATCCGGCTCGAGACGCTGGGTGAGCAGCAAGCGGATCGGTTCGTCGCGCAGCCGCCGCAGCGCGAAGGTGAGCGCCGTCGCGGTGGGCGGGTCGAGCCACTGGACGTCGTCGATGGCGATCAGCAGCCGATCCCGGCGCGCGAGGGCTCGGAGGGCGCCGAGCAGGCCGAGGGCCACGGCCCGACGCTCGGGCGGCCGGCCGCCACCTGGCTCGAACAACAGCGCTACGTCCAGTGCTCTGCGCTGCGGCTCGGGCAGCTCCTCCCGGACGTCCTGCGCCAGCCCGCCGAGAAGATCGCCGAGAGCCGCGAAGGACAGTTCCATCTCGGCCTCGGCGGGCCGCGCAGACAGAACCTGCAGCGAATCGTCGGGCTCGGCGAGGGCCGCCTCCCAGATGGTGGTCTTGCCGACTCCCGGCTCGCCCTCGAGCAGCAATGCTCCGGGCCCTTGCCCCACGCCGCGAAGGAAGCGGCGAGCCGAGTCGAGCTCGTCGTCTCTGGCCACGACCAAGTCGGCCGGCAGAGAACCGTTCACGCCCTGATTCTGAACCAGCCGACGCTGCCTGTCGACGGCTTGACGGCGGGCTCGCCCACCGGCTAGGACTGTGACCGTGCTCGCGGACCTCCACGTCCACTATCCGATGCGGGTCGTCAACGACCTGACGCCCGACACAGCGATGGAGCAGATCCGGGCGGTCCGTGCCCGGCCCCGGCTGGGGGACAAGCTCCGAGCCCTCGTCATACGCGTGCTCGCCCGGTTCATGAGCGACCGCGATCCCTGGTCGGGCTACCGGGTCACGGTCGACGGATTGCGGCAGGGCGATGTGGGGCTCGCGTTCTCTGTGCTCTACCGGCCGTTCGAGGAGATGGACCTGAGCAAGGCGTACGCGTCGCCGCCAGAGTCCCGGTACTTCGGCGCTCTGCTCAAGGACCTCGAGCGCGTCAGGGAGGACGTCGACGGCCAAGACAATACGGTCATCCGCCTCGTGGGCGACCGCGCCGGCCTCGACGCCGCAGTGGATGCCGGCGCGACGGCGATGGTCCACTGCGTGGAGGGCGGATTCCATCTCGGGGACGGCGAGCAGGAGATCGCCGAAAACGTCGCTGAGCTCGCCCGCCATGGCGTGGCATATGTCACGCTGGCCCACCTCTTCTACCGGCAGGTGGCCACGAATGCCCCCGCGCTGCCGTTCCTGTCCGACCGGCTGTACCGCAGGGTGTTCCCGCAGCCCAGGGGTGAGGGCCTCACCGACCGTGGTGCGGCCGCGGTACGCGCGATGGTGCGCAACCGCGTTCTCATCGATGTCTCCCACATGGACGAGGACGCGTTCAGCGAGACGGTCAGGCTGCTCGACGACGAACTCGACCCGGACTGTGAGGTGCCGATCATCAGCTCGCACGCCGGATACCGATTCGGCCTGCAGCAGTACATGCTCAGCGAGGCGCAGGTTCTGGACGTCAAGCGCCGCGACGGCGTGATCGGGCTCATCTTTGCCCAGCACCAGCTGTGCGACGGCATCCGTAAGCGGACGACGACGTTCGACGAGTCCTTCGACGTGATGCGTCGCCACATCGACCGGATCCACGAGATCACGGGCACTCACCGTCACGTGGCGCTGGGCACGGACTTCGACGGCTTCATCAAGCCAACGATGGGCGGGCTGGAGACGGCGGCGTCGCTCGACCAGATCGAACCCAAGCTGGCGGAGGTCTACGGCTCCGACTCGGAGCTGATCGCCTCCGGCAACGCCCTACGTGTCCTGCGGAAGCTGTGGGCCTGAGTCCACGGGGCGGTATCCCGAGCACACCACTCGCATCCACCCGATCTGCCCGTCACGGGCCGCGAGATACGCCTGTTGCTCCACCACGAAGTGGCCGTCCGGATTGGTCACGTTGAAGCGATAGCCCACCCGCTGCCGGTCGGCGACGATGTCGGTCTCGAGCCGTTCGACTGATTTGATCTCGTCGTCGTCCTCGAACCACTGGCCGATGAGCACCGAGATCACCGTGTCCCGGTCGTTTGCCTCCCAGCTCCGGTTGGGAGTCAACCCCCGGAAGTCGATCTCAGGGTGAATCAGATCGAGCATCCGATCCACGTCCTTGTCGGCGAGCGCGCGCGCAAAGCCGGCGCCGAGTGTGGTCGCCTGCCCCATAGCCCTAAGCCGGCGCCGATTCCGCCGGCGGATCGGGATCCTCGGGCGGAGTCTCCGGCGGCGGGTGCTCCCGCGGCTTGATCCCGCGCGCGTCCAGGTACTCGCGCAGTGCGATCTGGATCGACGCCGCCACCGGCACGGCCACCAGGGCGCCGAGGACTCCCAGCAGCGTGCCCCCGAACAGGACCGCCACGACGACCAGGAACGGGCTGATGTCCACCGCCCGCTTCTGGATCTGCGGCTGGATCAGGTTGTTCTCCACCTGCTGGTAGAGAATCGACCAGATGATCCAGATGATCGTGGCCGTGGGGAAGTTCGAGAACACCGTGACCACCCCCACGATCACAGCGCCGATCGTGGCACCCACCATCGGGATCAGATCGAGGAAGAAGATGATCAGCGCCAGCGGGCCGGCGAACGGCACCCCGAGCGTCAGCAGCACCACGTAGGCGAGCAGCGCCGCCAAGGTGGCCTGGGCCAATGCGCCGGCCACGTAGTTGCCCACCGCCGACGCGGAGCGCTCGAGCACCCGCTCGATCCGCTCCGCCCGCTCCTCGGGTAAGTAGCGCAGGCCGCCGACGATCCAACTTCGCCCGCCCCCCAGCATGAACGCGGTGAGGATGAGGATCGTGACCAGGGCGAAGATCGAGTTCACGATCCCCAGCCCCACGTCGCGCAGGGTCGACGCCGCGCCGCCGAGGCGCTCGGGGAGCTTGCCGGCCTGCTCGCGCAGCTTGCTCGTGAGGTCGTAGTCCTCGTCGAGCGTGCGCAGCCGCTCGTTGTCCTTCACGAAGGTGGTCACGTCCTGTGCGTACTGAGGCGCGTTCTCGGCCAGGTCGTTCACGGAGCCGATCAGCGGGGGCACCATCAGGGCTCCGATGCCGATCGGGATCGCAAGCAGGCCGAGGTAGACCACGGTGATCGCCACCCCGCGCCGCATGCGGCGTTCAAGGAGGTTCACCGGGCCGGAGAGGGCGACCGCGAGGAATGTTGCGATCAGCAGCCAGGCGATTGGCTTGCGAAGCAGGTACAGCAGGTACAGGGTGAGCGCGACCGTCACGGTGATCAGCACCGCGCGCAGGACGACCCTGGTGGTGGTGGGCGACTCCTGCTCGGCCATGCTCAGCTCAATCCCCCGCGGGTCAGTCGAGGTACCGCGTCGGAATCGCTCCAACGCCCAGCAGCCCGGGCCCGCAGTGGGCCGAGAGCACGGGCCCGATCTCGCCGATGAACAGGGGGTCGCACCCGAACACCTCGCGGCAGCGCTCCGTGAGCTGGGCCGCCTGGTCGGGCACCGAGATGTGCTGGACCACCCACCCGTCCGCGCCGGACTCGTGGCGCTGGCGGGCGTAGTCCACCAGCCGCTCGAAGGCCCGCGAGCCGGTTCGTACGCGTTCCACGGGCTTGAGCTCGCCGCTTTCCATGGTGAGGATCGGCTTCACCCGAAGAGTGGATCCGATCCACGCGCTGGCGGCGCCGATGCGGCCGCCGCGCCTGAGGAACTCCAGGGTGTCGAGCGCGAACCAGATCCTGGCGTCGCCGCGGGCCTCCACGATCCGCGCCTCGATCGCGTCGAGGTCGAGGCCCGCTTTGGCGGCGGCTGCGGCCACGAGGATGAGCATGCCGAGACCGCCTGCGCCGGTCTCGGAGTCGATCACCCGGACCCGCTCGCCGCCCTTGCCCTCGCGTTCCAGCTGCTCGGCCGCCTGGCGCGCCGAGTCCGAGGTACCGGACAGACGGGCTGAGATGTGAATCGATATCACGTCGCGCCCGTCGGCCAGTAGCGGCTCGTACGCGCTCACGAAGTCACCCACCGAGGGCTGGGAGGTGGTGGGCAGCTCCTCGGCGCCGCGCAGCTCCTCGAAGAAGGCGTGGTAGTCGGTGATGTCCGATTCGCGCTCTGTGCGCTCGGAACCGAAGTTCACGTAGAGGGGCACCAGCACGAGCCCCAGGCGGTTCACGAGCTCGCCCGGCAGGTAGGCGGTCGTGTCGGTCACCACTACGGCGGGGGACATCGGCCTGCAGCCTATAGCCGCCACCCGCGGGCAGCCTGGCGCCCCTAGACTCGCCTGCGGCGTGGCGAAGACCCTCCTGACTGGCGCGACCGGCTTCATCGGCTCCCACGTGGCGCGCGCTCTTGCGGCGCGCGGAGAGGACCTCCGGGTGACCGTCCGGGAGGGCTCGGACACCAGCGAGATCGACGATCTGGGGCTGGAGCACGTGCGCTGCAACCTGCTCGACCGCCGCGCGGTGCGCCGCGCGCTCAAGGGGGTCGACAAGGTTTTTCATGCGGCCGGCATGACCTCGGTCCGCCCGTCCGACACTGACAGGCTGTTCGAGGTGAACGTTGGAGCCGTGCGCTCGGTGCTCGCGGAGAGCCTGCTGGCGGGCGTGGAGCGCGTGGTGCTCACCTCGAGCGCAGCCGCCCTCGGTCCGGCGGAGCGGGGCGGCACCGCGGACGAGCGCCAGTTTTTCACCGCCGCCCATCTGGGCATCCCGTACGTGAACTCCGTGCACGAGGCCGAGGCCGAGGCGTTCCGGATCGCGGCCGCCGGCCTGCCGCTGGTGTGCTTGAACCCGACGGTGGTGTTCGGCCCCGGCGACACTCACGTGACGTCCACCCGGCTGGTTCGCAGCTTCCTGCTCGGCCGGGTGCCCGCCTACGCCGACGGAGGACTGAACGTGGTGGATGTCCGCGACGTTGCCGACGGCCATCTGCTCGCGGATGACAGGGGCGCGGTGGGGGAGCGCTACATCCTCGGCGGACGTAACTTCACCTTCGACCGCCTGTTCGCCGACCTCGGGCGGCTGAGTGGTGTGGACCCACCGCTGAAGGTGCCGCGCAACCTGGCTGCTGCTGCGGCCACCGTGCTTCGCATCGGCCCCGGGAGGACCACCCTCGAGCCGCGTGAGGTGCTCGCGGCCAGCCAGTTCTGGACCTACCGGTCCACCAAGGCCAAGCGAGAGCTTGGCTTCAGCGCCCGACCGCACGAGGAGACGCTGGAGGCCACCGTGGCCTGGTACCAGGATCGGGAGCACGACCGGATCGTGCGCGCCAAGCACTCGCGGCAGCTGCAATACAGGGTGGCGGGCGCCGCCATTGCGGCCGGAGAGGGCGCCGTGGGCGCGGGCAGGCGAGCGTTTCGCGGCCTGGGGGTCGGGCAGCGCTAATCTCCGATCGTCCATGGCCACGCTGTATCGCTGCAAGGCCCCCACCGATCTGGTCTGCCGCTGCGGGAAGGTGGCACGGCGCCTGCGCGGCATGGGCATCGCCTACGACGAGGTGCGCGTGCCGTTCCTGAAGCGCGACCGTCCCGAGGTGGAGGAGCTCAGCGGCCAGCGGTGGGTCCCGGTGCTCGTCCATGGCGAAGAGGTGATCGCCGACTCGCACCGCATCCTCGAGTTCCTGGAGCACATCGAAGCCAGCACCGCGCCAGACGGCGAGGCCAAGGCCGGAGCGGGAGCCTGATGGCCCGGCTTCCACGCGGGCGCGCGCAGAGGGCGGCGGCTGCCGGTCGTCGCGCGTGGCCGCTGCTGCTGGCGGCGTGGGAGCGCTGGCAGGCGCTGCCCGAGGAGGACAAGCAGCGCTACCGGCGCCAGGCCCGCGGCTACGCGGACCGCGGCCGGCGGGCGATCGCCGATCGTCGCGGCCGGCGCAGGTGAATCAGGTCAGGCGGTTCTCGAGTGGGATCTGACCCTGGCGCGCCGGCACCTCTGATTCGGTGAGCGCCGGTTCGGCGTCGGCGGGGTCGTCGTCGTCCTCGTCGGGCATCTCCACGCTCAGCATCTCGGCCAGCTCGCCCGTCTCGTACATCTCGGTGACGATGTCGCAGCCGCCAACCAGCTCGCCCTTCACGAACAGCTGGGGGATGGTGGGCCAGCCCGACAGGCCCGACAGCTCCTCGCGGATGCGCGGGTCGGGAAGGATGTCGAGCGCCGCGTAGCGCACGCCGAGCGCGTTGAGCGCGCCGGAGGTCCTCAGGGAGAAGCCACAGGCCGGCTGCTCCGGCGTGCCCTTCATGAAGAGCATCACCTCGTTCTCGGCGATCGCCTGCTCGATGAAGTCCTTGATTTCGGTGTTGGTCATCCGGTCCTCTCGGGTGTCGAAGTCTTGATCGAGAGGGCGTGGATCGCACCGCCCACCTCGTTCCCGAACACGCCGTACACGAGCTGATGCTGCTCGATCCGGCTGAGGCCCTCGAAACGGTCGGAGACCACCTCCGCCCGGAAATGGTCGCCCCCTCCGGTGAGGTCCTCCACGTAGACGGTAGCGCCCGGCAGAGAGTCCTCGATGCGGGCCTTCAGGTCATCGCTGGTCGGCATTCAGGCCCAATGCTACATTTCGTGAAGCATGGTCACGCTGACCGACATCGCCGCGGACAAGGTGCGCGGATTTCTCGCCCAGCAGGAGTCCGAGGGCGAGATCGGCCTGCGCGTGGGAGTACGCGGCGGCGGCTGCTCGGGCTTCCAGTACGCACTCGCCCTGGACGAGAAGCGCGAAGAGGACCACGTCTTCGACCACGAGGGCATCCGCGTGATCGTGGACCCCGCGAGCCTGCGCTACGTGGACGGCTCCAACGTGGACTTCACCGAGAGCATGATGGGCTCCGGCTTCGAGGTGAACAACCCGAACGTGGTCGCGGCCTGCGGCTGCGGCTCCTCGTTCCGCGTCGCAGAAGAAGAGCCGTCCTGCGGCTCGTCCGTCTAGTAGTCCTTCGGCCTGCCTGGCGGACCGGTTAGCTTCCCGGCCGTGTCCAAGAAACAGGGCAAGCGCAGTGTCGCCGTGGCAGGCTCCACCGCCACGCGTGACAGCGTCGCGGTGGCCGGGTCGAGCGGCACGCGCGGCAGTGCCGCCGTGGCGGGCAGCTCCCGTACTGCGGGCAGCGCCGCGGTGGCCGGGAGCGCCGGCACCGCCGGCAGCGTCGCGGTGGCGGCCAGCGCGCTCACGGCAGGGAGCGCGGGAGTCTTCGGCAGCGCCGCCACGCTGCTGGGCGTGGGCGTGGCCGGCTGCGCGGCCACGCTGGCGTGTGTCTCGTGCTTGCGCTGTGTGGCGTGCATCGCGTGTGTGGACTGCGAGGGCTGCGTGGGCTGCATCGGCTGCGTGGGCCTGCGCGGCGAGGCCTTCAAGATCGGCTAAGCGCGCGCGGCGCTAGACCGGCGCGTTGTCCAGCGAGCTCCACAGATACAGCGACGCCAGCGACCGGTGGGGCCGCCAGGCCTCAGCGATCTGCTCCAGCTCCGCCGGTGCCGGGAGTCCCTCGAGGCCGTAGGCCAGCTCCACGGCCCGCCTCACGCCAAGGTCGCCCACCGGCAGCACGTCGGGCCGGCGCAGGTGGAAGATCAAGAACATGTGAGCGGTCCACTGGCCCAGCCCCTTCACCGCCGTGAGCTGCGCGGCCACCTCGTCGTCGGGCAGCTCGGTGAGGCGGTCCAGCTCCAGCTCCCCGGACACCACGTGCTCGGCAAGCGAGCGGAGGTAGGACGCCTTCGCGCGCGAGAGTCCCACCGCGCGCAGAGCGTCGGGGTCGGTGTCGATCAGCTCTTCGGGCGTGGGCGTTGTCCCGTCGTACAGGCCGGTGAGCCGCCCGTAGATCGTGGCGGCCGCCTTGGTGGACAGCTGCTGGCCCACGATCGAGCGCACCAGCGCACCGTAGGCGTCGGCGGGCCGCCCGCGCGCACGCTCCTCCTCGTCCAGCCTGCCCTGCTCCTCGACCAGCCTCCCCATCACCGGGTCCGCCACCAGCAGGTGCTCCATGGCGTCGTCGGTGGACGGGACCGGTCCCGTCCGGCTGCCGGCGCTAGGCCGCGGCACGGCGCGGCGGTCCGTGGAAGTCGGCCTCGGCCTCCCCGAGCGGGGTGGACGGCTCGTCGCCGAACAGCCACTCGCGCGCGATCCGGTGCCAGTTGGCCGTGGCGCCCAGCTGGCCGAGCACACCCAGCGTGAGCCCCTCCATGCGGCGCGCGAGGATGGCCTCTGGCGGCAACGTGCCGCGCTTCATCAGCTGCCAGAACTCCGAGCGGGGGTCGCCGAAGTCGATCAGCACCTGGGACACCACCGACTTGTCGATGGTCACCTCGCGGTCCTCCAGGTACCAGCTGATCACGGCCTGGAAGTGGCGCAGCACCTCCTCGGGATCGATCGAGTCGTCGCGCGGGTAGACGCCCTGGGCGACGAGCTGGTCCAGCAGTCCCTCGGCATCCTCGTCCAGCCCAGCCGGATGGCCTCCACCTCGTTCGCGATGTGGTCTCGCCCGAGCTTCTTCGTCATGCCGAAGTCCAGGAAGGCCACGCGTCCGCCGGGCAGCAGCTTGAAGTTGCCCGGATGGGGGTCGCCCGAGAAGTGGCCGTTGCGGTACAGCGAGCCGAAGAAGAACCGGAAGACCACCTCGCCGAAGCGGTCGCGGGTGTCCGCGTCGAGCTTCCGGATGGCCTCGAAGCCCAGCGCCGTCGACCCACTCGGTGACCAGCACGCGCTCGCGCGAAAGCGACGTGACCACGTCAGGGATCACGACGAAGGGGTGGTCGCGCCACGCGCGGGCAAAGGCGCGCTGGGCCTGCGCCTCCTGTTCGTAGTCCAGCTCGTCGGACAGACGCTCGCGGATCTCCGCGGTCATCGCCTTCGCATCCATGCCGGGCGCGATCTTCTTGGCCACCCGCATGAGCAGCCCGAGGTTCTGGAGGTCCGAGCGCACGGCCTGGGCCACGCCGGGGTACTGCACCTTGACCGCCACGTCACGACCGTCGTCGAGCCGCGCGCGGTACACCTGGCCGATCGAGGCCGCCGCCACGGCCTCCTCGTCGAACTCCGCGAACAGCTCGCCCAGCGGCGCCTCCAGCTCGTCCTCGATCACCTTGCGCATCTGCTTGAACGAGACGCGCGGGGCCGAGTCGCGCAGCTCGGCCAGCTTGGCCTGGATGCGCTCCTGAAACTCGTCGGGGAAGGCGCCGGTGTCGATGAACGAGGCCACCTGCCCCACCTTCATGGCGGCGCCCTTCATGTTGCCGAGCACGTCGAGGATCTGTTCGGCGGCCTCGGCCTGGCGGCGGCTCACGGCGCGCCGGCGCCCGTCCTCGCCGCGCGCGAGGTTGGTGGCCTTGGTGGCGTAATTGCGCGCCGTCTGGCCGCCGGCAAGGCCGGCAACCTTCGCCGTCCGGCGCACGCGGCCGGTGGGAATCGAGCTTTCATCGCGGCGAGCCACGGGACAAGAGTACGGGCCGCCTCCCACAGCGGCCGACGAATTAGTGTGCAGCCATGCGCCTCGTGACCTTCGACTCGGGGGACGGGCCACGCGCCGGCCGGCTGGACGACGGCGGGGTGGTGCCGCTCAGCGAGCCGGGCGAGGGGCTCGGCGCGCTGCTACGGCGCGGCGGCCTGAGCGACGGCCCGGCGTGGCCGGCGCTGCCACCGGACGAGGTCGCCCTCCTGCCGCCGGTGACCGACCCCGGAAAGATCGTCTGCATCGGGCTCAACTACCGCTCGCACGCGGAGGAGCAGGGCGCCGAGCCGCCGGAGACGCCCACGATCTTCGCCAAGTACCCGAACGCACTGGCGGCGCCCGGCTCGGCGGTGACGCTGCCCGCCTACAGCCGCCGCGTGGACTACGAGGCGGAGGTGGCGTTCGTGGTCGCCGACCGCTGTAAGGACGTGCCCGAGTCGCAGGCGATGTCCCACGTGGCCGGCTATACGCTGCTCAACGACCTCTCCGCCCGCGACTACCAGTTCAAGACGCCACAGTGGATGCCCGGCAAGGTGTTCGACGGCGCCGCGCCGTGCGGCCCCGCGCTGGTCACGCCCGACGAGGCTGGTCCCCACGACGCGATCGAGATCACGCTCATGCTCAACGGCGAGGAGATGCAGACCGGCACGACCGCGGACCTCGTGCACTCCATTCCGGCGCTGGTGGCCTACCTGTCGCAGCTCATGACGCTGGAGCCCGGCGACCTGGTGTCCACCGGCACGCCGGCAGGCGTGGGCAGCCTTCGAAACCCCAAGGTGTGGCTGAAGGCGGGCGACGAGGTCGTGGTCTCCTCGCCGCAGCTTGGGACCCTGGTCACGCCGCTCACCTGACCCACCCGGGTCGCAGCGCCCATGTTTGGTCGATGGAGCGAGTGGAGATCATCCAAGGATGATTCCTTGGCAGGGGTTCTCATTCGTTCGCGCGCTCGCGGCTGTAGCGCTGGCGCTGGTCCTTCTACCGGTCGCCGCTGCGACCGCCCAGGAGGGCGTGGCCACCCACAGCACGAACACTCAGCACCTGAAGAACCTGCCCTACGAGCAGCGCAACGCCGACGGCAGCCCCAACTTCGGCACCGACCTGGAGTTCGCGACCATCCGCGGCCGCGAGTACTCGGTGGCGGGCTCATACGAGAACGGGATGCACATCGTGGACATCACGCGCCCGGCCAACTCGCGCGTGGTCGGCAAGTACGACTGCGACATCCTCCAGGGCGACGTCCAGATCTTCACGCAG
Organism: uncultured Thermoleophilaceae bacterium; assembly: GCA_963727395.1. Classification (GTDB taxonomy): domain Bacteria; phylum Actinomycetota; class Thermoleophilia; order Solirubrobacterales; family Thermoleophilaceae; genus JAAYBF01. Next base: position 41,395 of record CAVSGC010000003.1, read on the forward strand.
GAGCAGCGGCCGGGGCGCACGTTCGCGACCTACACCGCCGATGCCTTCGGCAACGAGGCCTCGGCGTGCTACCAGCAGGCCGAGGCGATCGGCTTCGACGCCATCGACGAAACGCGACGCCCTGGCGCGCGCGGCAAGCAGGGCACCTTCATCGCGGACATCACCTCGCCCAGCAACCCCCGCACTGTCTCTTTCGTAGAGGTCCCGCAGGGCTCGCACAACCAGACCGTGCACCCCAGCGGCGACTACCTCTACAA
>CAVSGC010000004.1:0-81650 GCA_963727395.1 uncultured Thermoleophilaceae bacterium
AGGCGCCGTGTCGCTATCCGGTAAACGTTGGCCCGCCGAAGCCTGGGGTTGAGTTTCGTTTCCCTGTTCAGTGGCTGCGGGGGTATGGATCTGGGGTTGATCCACGCGGGCTTCGCGCCTGCTCTTGCCATAAGAGCAAGGATGCGGCGGCAGTAACGTGCCACCGCGCCAATCTATTGTCAGCGGCTGAACGAGGCACGCTGCAATCAGTCGCGGAGGCGGCGCTTCCATCCCTTGTGGGGGTCGATCTCGTGGCGGCTGGGCCCCCCTGCCAGGGATTCTCGACGGCCGGCACGCGACGTGTCGATGATCCCCGTAATGACCTACTCGGCTTCCCCGCCAGGGTCGCGGTGGCGCTTCAAGCTAAGGCTCTGCTAATCGAGAATGTTCCCGGCGTGTTGAGTGGTCACCACCGCCAGCATTGGACTGCCGTGCAGACGATGCTGCGGGTCGCCGGCTATAGGACTTCGACGCGCATCATCGAAGCGGCTGATCACGGCGTACCTCAAGGGCGCGAACCGCGGTGTTGCTCGCGTGGAGCACGACTTGGGATGGCGATCTCTCGGTCCCGAAGTCGGCAATTCTGCCGCTCTCCTCCGCGCTGGCTGCTATCGACGGAATTCAGGATCACGATCCGGTCGAACTCGAACCTGGCTCCCGCACAAGCCTGATCGCAGAAAGATTCGGCCCCGGTCAGAAACTGTCCAACGTACGGGCGAGCGAGCGATCGATTCATACATGGGACATACCGAAGGTGTTCGGCGCCGTTTCACAGTCCGAGCGATTGGTGTTAAATGCATTGTTACGCCTGCGCCGTCGCGCGCGGCTAAGAAGTTTTGGCGACGCTGACCCGGTTACCGCGCTGGCTCTCAAAAAGCACCTCGGCTTCGACGCGAAGCCGTACCTGCCTGGCCTACTGGAAGCCGGCTACGTGAGGCGGGTCGGGCAGCGGTACGACCTCCGACACACTTTTAATGGCCGGTACCATCGTCCGGACCCGACAGCTCCGGCACCTACCGTCGATACGAAGTCGGACAGGCCCGATACTTCCCTCCACCCCCACGATCACCGTGGCTTCAGCGTGAGGGAGGCCGCGCGTGCACAGTCCTTTCCGGATTGGTTCACGTTCACGAATTCCCCTCGGCGAGACCGCCGACATCGGCAACGCGGTCCCACCGGCGTCTAGGAGTGTCCCTACGGGGACTCATCCGCGATCGCCTCCTCCGCGCGGCGTAGTCGAATGGACGGCGGGGAGCTAGCGGAAAAGCTGTTCGAATGGTCCAGGGACCTAGAGGACGACGAGGTTGACTACTCGCGGCTCCATTCGCAACTCCATTTTCTGGACAGCCTCCTGTTCAAGGATTATGAACCCGCACTGCTCCCGACCGTGCCCCCATCGCAACACCTTCCGGCATGGCTCTCAAGTGCCGCAACCGAAGCGGAGCAGAAGGGCCTACTCGAATTGCTCGCCAGGGTCTACTTTGTTGGCAGGCAAGAGTTCGACACGCTGTACGTAAAGGCGCTGGAAACCGTTGTGGTGGACTGGCTCATAGACGTGCGAGCTCTGAGGGCGGACACGGAATTCCCTCGCGCCCTTGGCGCAGCCCTAGATCAGTGCTGGTTCTGCCCGATCACTGACAGCATGCCGATCGCGCGGTTTTCACACATGACCGGTGTCAAAGGCCGCGACTACCGACCCGACTGGCGGTCGTTGGCGAAATTTGGTGATAAGGCGAGTGTCGAAAGCTACTGTGCCGACAAGGACATCAAGGCGATCGTATTGCTCGAAGATTTCATAGGGACTGGTAAGCAAGCCGAAGAAGCTGTGTCGTACGCGTGTTCGCTAACTGGCGATCTGCAGGTCCTCGTCTGTCCCTTGGTTATTTGCGCGGACGGCGTACGTCGACTCGGCCGAACCGTTCGAGAAGTTTGCACACGGTCAGCTTCGGCCGGTGGTCGAACTATCCACGGAGTCCCACGTGAGGCCGAAGGAGACGGCTGGTGAGCTGTCTCGCACCGATACCATTCGATCAATGCTGAGCGGCGTCCATGGTCTCGTTTCGGGTGGCGCAGCCCTTTCGCCCTTCGGCTTCGATGGGATCGGCGCGCTCTTCGTCATGTACACGAATTGCCCTGAGATAAGCGCCTCCGTGCTGCATCGTGACGGCCCGTCATGGTCGCCGATATTCCCTAGGGCGAAACGCGTATAGGGGGAGTTGTGCGTGCCAATCCGTTTGACTCCCTATACATCACCGAAACTGTCTCGCCTGGCGTGTTCGTGCAGCTCTTCAGCCCCCTTCTCATACAAGAGACACTGTCGCTGTTCCAGCCCGGAAACGTCGTCTTAACCGGAACTCAGGGCAGTGGGAAAAGCATGCTGTTGGGTCTGTTGAAGCCTGAGGTACAGGTCGCCTACGCGAAGGTAAGCGAAGACTTTCCGCTCAATGGACTTGCGCCGCCGTTCATTGGTGCGGGTATCAATCTGACGCGCAGCGGGGTCATGGATTTCGGTCAGCGCAGATTGCCCGGTCAAGAGGAACACGGCGCGACTGTCCTTCAGACCTACTTCGCGGATTTCCTGAACTATTCGATGTTCGCGGGACATCTTGGCGTCGATGAAGACGCTCCGGACCGCCCCGCAGGTTGCGAGGCCTTAAAGGTAGATCACGAGAACGGGCGGCTCGATAGTTTCGCCGCAGCCTTCGCACGGACGACTGCTGGGCGGGAGGCATGCCTGGGGTGCGTGATTCGGCGGGACTGGATGCTGCCTTGACCAGCCGCATTGCGGCGTATCGAGGCTTTGTGAACTACAACGTGCCGGAACTGCCTGCGCCGGTTAGCGCGAGCAAGACCAGCGCTGGGGAGCCGGTGGCGGTAGTGGCAGAACGCCTTCGCGAATGGGAGGTTATTGGTCCACGCGTCGAAATTTTTGTCCGCATCGATCAGTACGAGGAGCTTGAGCGGCTCCACACCCGTGAGGGGACGGACGATCGAACGGCGGGATCGGTAGTCGGCGAGGCCGCGGGGGACTTCCGCGAAGTAGTGCACAAGATGTTGGGGCTTCGAGACCCGCGGGTGTCTTATCGAGTAGGTACCCGGCGCTACGCGTGGCCTGAGCATCCGCGGATGCTACGGCACAGCCGCCATGCTGGAAGAGCTTCGAAACTTCCGGCGAGTCGATCTCGACGGGGTCCTTCGAGCGGGGGAGCACACTCGGGGCGTCTTCCGGCAACTGGCTGAAGACGTCTTCGTTCGCCGAGTGGAAACGGCGGGTTACGAGGCGCCGCCGAATGGTCGGGACGCCATGCGCAGAATGTTGGCAAACCTCCTACGCCGCAGGATCTAGCTCGACGCTATGCCCGTGAGGACTCAGGCGGTGCCGTAGCGCCCGACGAGGATTGGCCTGCGCGAACACGAACGCGCCTAACTGAGCTAGCGAAGTCGGGACCCCTCGAAGCCAAGCTAGCTGAAGCCTACCTTCGCCAGAAGCTCAGGGGAAAGCGATCACGAGCGACCTACTGGCGTGTCGAGATCGATTGGGAGAATCCGCCTTGGGTCACGCGCGAGTATTGGCGGAAAGAGCGAATAGCTCAGGCGCTCCTCCAGCTCGCCGCTCAGCGGCGCCAGCGAATGGTTTGGGCAGGAGATAAGACCGTTAAGGATTTGGCGGGGAGCAACATTCTAACTTTTGTCAGCCTGTGTCAGGCCGTATTCGAGGCGTGGCTCCGATCACTGCAAGTTGATCGTCTGGGCGCCCCGCCCTTGCGAGTACGCAGACCTGTCCGACAAAGTGTATTTCCAGGATGCCGGCATCCGTGAGGCCAGTGAGTACTGGTACCGCAAGATCTCGGGGGATCCGGAAGGCAGTAGCCGACAGCGGTTTGTGAGTGAGATAGGAACACAGATGCGACAGTGGCTCAGATCGGGAGTACCGCTCACCATGTCCTACCCTGGCGCGAATGGGTTTTCCGTTGATATTGAGGAACTCAAGACGGACTTGGAAGTTGGCGAGTTCCTACATGCATCTGCGGGTTACGGCGTGTTGTTCGATCGCGAGCACTCGACGCGAAACAAGGGCGGTGGGCGGAGACTTAAATGGTACCTGAATCCGGTGTACTCTCCTCACTTTCAGCTTCCGGTTGTGCACCAGAAGGAACCTCGCTACGTATCAGTTGATGAGGTACGGAGGTGGCTGGAGAGGGCCGAGGTCCTCCCCCCGCGGGAGGAGGAGACCGGGGGAGGCGATTCAAGCCAGATGCGCTTGGAGCTATAGACCGCGATCCGCTCTTGCGCCTGAGAGCCCAAAGACCCTGGGGCGGGCTGCAATGGCTCACCGAAACGTGGGGCATAGTGCCATCAAGTGTTGCTGACCTGTCTCTCGCCTGAGGAGCGCTGGTCGGCCGCGACCGCCGAACTTCGCGAGGCAGGCAACGCAGGCTACGTCGAAGCGGTGAGGATCGCTCCGACGGGGTTCGGCGCGTCGCTCGAGCTCGGGCAGCTTCTCCTCGACCAGCAGACTGCAGTTGCCGACCGCCTTGAAGTGAACACGATCACGGACAGGCGACTCCTGGATCTCCACGAAGAGCTGATCGAAACGGTTCAGGGTTTCTTACGGCTCGCGCCGGTTCGAATGTGGTCCTCGACGTGAGCTGCTTTCCAAAGCGTTACTTTTTTCCGTTCGTACGCTTGTTAAGTGAGGCGGGAAGCATCGAGAACCTCGTTGTCGCTTACACCCGGCCCGCGTCTTACGGTGCATCCCCTTTAGCGGAGGATCCGCAGACCAGTCGAGCGCTTCCCTTGTTCATGGCGGGCGTCGACGCCCCAACACCGACGACCCTGATCGCAGGGGCTGGCTTTGAAGTGCTCGGGCTGCAACAGATTCTCGAGGAAGACGGCAATCTGTCCTTCCACAAGATCCTCTTCCCATTCCCAGCCGCTCCGCCAGTCGGTAGTCGGGGCTGGCAGTTCCTGCAGCATTTGAATCGAACTGTCGGCCCACTCGGAAGTTCAAACGTCATCGGCGTCGATCCTGAGGATGTGCCGTTGACGTTTGAGCGCTGCTTCAACAGCAGAAGAGGCCGACATGGCCGTGGTGCTCGCACCGTACGGGCCGAAGCCGCTGTCCCTCGCGATGTGTCTGTTTGCACTCTCAGTACCAGTCGAGCATCGACCTGCTGTGGTGTACACCCAACCTCAGGTCTACGCCCCGAAGTACTCCACCGGCATCGGTACCGTTAATGGTCGACCAGACGTGCGTGGCTATGCGGTGACTTGGGCCGGTCACCGCCTGTATGGAGGGCCCGCTTGACAAGTCTCGCAGCGGGCACTCGTCTCGAGAACCAACTGTCGAGCAAGGGCTCCTCCCCTACCCGCAGCCGGTGTTATTCCCGCAGCTCGAGCACGTGTAGCAAGACCCGGTCCGCTGCATCATCCCGCCGCACTGCCCGCAGGCCGGCCCTAGGTCCAGGCCCTGCAGCTGCGCCGGCACTGACGGCGGCTCGTCGGTCATCGCCTCGGCTGCCGGGCGGGTGGTTCCGGGCTGGATCGGCGTCTCGTCCTTCGCCGTGCCGGGCGCCGGGACGCTGTGCGAGCCATTGCCGCCGCCGTTGCCGGTGCCCGTTGCCGCCGCCATTCGCCGGCCCCGCCGTATCCCCGCGCATCAGCGCCTCCTGCGACATCTTCCGCGCCCGCACCTCGGGCGTGAGGATCCCCAGCTCCTCCTGCAGGTCCACGTCGCAGAAGCGCGAGGCCAGCCAGCGCATGATGTAGTCGGGCATCGACTTGGCGAAGGGGATCTCCGGGTTGCCGGTGATTCCCTCCGGGTCGAAGCGCATGTAGGAGAACTTGCGCACGAGCGTCTCGAGCGGCACGCCGTACTGCAGCGCGATCGACACCGAGGTGGCGAAGGCGTTCATCATGCCGCGCAGCGTGGAGCCCTCCTTGCCGACGTCGGTGAGGAAGATCTCGCCGATCGTCCCGTCCTCGTAGGCGCCCGCGGTGATGTAGCCCTCGTGCCCGGCGATCGAGAACTTGTGCGTGATCGACTGGCGCTCGCGCGGCATCCGGTGCCGGCGCGGGGGCGCGGTGGCCAGGGCCTGCTTCACGGCGTCGTCGATCTGCGCGGCCACGACCTCCTCGGCCGGCAGCGCCGCCTCCTTCTCGGCCTGCGCCTCGGTGCGCAGCGCCTGCGCGGTCTTCGAGCCGTCGCGGTAGATCGCCAGCGCCTTCAGGCCGAGCTTCCAGCCCTGCATGTAGGTGTCGGCAACGTCCTCGACGGTGGCCTCGGCCGGCAGGTTCACGGTCTTGGAGATCGCACCGGAGATGAACGGCTGCGCCGCGGCCATCATCCGGATGTGGCCCATGTGGGAGATCGCGCGTGAGCCCACGGCGACGTCGAACACCGGCAGGTGCTCGTCGCTCGAGGCCGGGCGCGCCGACGATCGTGCCCTTGTCGTCGATCCACGCGACGATCTGGTCGATCTGCTCCTGGGAGTAGCCGAGCGTCTGCAGCGCCAGCGGCACCGTGCCGTTCACGATCGTCATCTGGCCGCCGCCCACCAGCTCCTTGAACTTCACGAGCGAGAAGTCGGGCTCGATGCCGGTGGTGTCGCAGTCCATCAGGAACGAGATCGTTCCGGTGGGGGCGAGCACCGTGGCCTGCGCGTTGCGGTAGCCGTGCTCCTCGCCGAGGTCCACGGCCTCGTCCCACGAGCGCCGCGCGGCGGCGAGCAGCTGGTCCTCCACGAGCTCCTCCGAGAGGTCCCACGCGGCGTCGCGGTGCTTGCGCATCACGTGGTTGTGCGGCTCGCGGTTCTCCTCGTAGCGGTCGTACGGGCCCATCGCCGCGGCCACCTCGGCCGACTTGCGGTAGGCGCGGCCGGTCATCAGCGCGGTGATCGCGCCGGCCAGCGAGCGGCCCTCGTCGGAGTCATAGGGCAGGCCGTTCGACATCAGCAGCGCGCCGAGGTTGGCGTAGCCCAGGCCGAGCTGGCGGAACGCGCGGGCGTTGTCGCCGATCTCCTCGGTGGGGTAGCTCGAGGGCGAGACCACGATCTCCTGCGCGAGGATCAGGACGTCCACGGTGTGCTCGAACGCCTCGGCGTCGAAGCTGCCGTCGTAGCGGCGGAACTTCATCAGGTTGATCGAGGCGAGGTTGCACGCCGAGTCGTCCACGTGCATGTACTCCGAGCACGGGTTGGAGGCGTTGATCCGGCCCGAGTTCGGGCAGGTGTGCCAGTCGTTGATCGTGGTGTCGTACTGCATGCCCGGATCGGCGCAGCGCCAGGCGGCGTCGGCGATCTGGCGCAGGACGTCGTCGGCGTCGTGGGTGTCCACCACCGAGCCGTCGGCACGGGCGGTGGTCTGCCAGTCCTCGCCGCGCTCGGCGCGCTGCATGAACTCGCTCGACACGCGCACCGAGTTGTTGGCGTTCTGGTACTGGATCGAGGTGAAGCCGTCACCGTCGATCGACATGTCGAAGCCGGCGTCGCGCAGCGCGCCCGCCTTCTCCTCCTCGCGCGCCTTGCACCAGACGAAGTCGAGGATGTCGGGGTGGTCGACGTCGAGCACGACCATCTTGGCCGCGCGGCGGGTCTTGCCGCCGGACTTGATCGTGCCGGCCCAGGAGTCGGCGCCGCGCATGAAGCTGACGGGGCCGGAGGCGGTGCCGCCCTTGGAGAGGTGCTCCATCGAGCCGCGGATGTTGGAGAGGTTGATGCCCGAGCCCGAGCCGCCGCGGAAGATCCGGCCCTCGCGCGTGTTCCAGTCGAGGATCGACTCCATCGTGTCCTCGACGCTCAGGATGAAGCAGGCCGAGCACTGCGGGTGCTCCTCGAAGCCCACGTTGAACCAGACCGGCGAGTTGAACGCCGCCATCTGGTTGAGCAGGATGTGGGTGAGCTCGGCCTCGAAGGTGTCGGCGTCCTCGTCACTGGCGAAGTAGGCGCCGTCGCGACCCCACGAGGCGATCGTGCCGGCCACGCGGCCCACCATCTGCTTGACGCTGAACTCGCGCTCGTCGGAGCCCTGTCGCCCGCGGAAGTACTTCTGGGCGACGATGTTGGTGGCGTTCTGGGTCCAGGTGACCGGGAACTCCACGCCGCGCTGCTCGAAGGCGGGGTCCTCGGGGTTGCCGATGACGGCGTCGCGGATCTCCCACTGCACGGCATCGAACGGGTGTGTGCCGGGTTCGGTGAAGCGCCGCTCGACCGTGACCCCAGCTGTGTTCGGGGCAGTGTCTGAGACGGTGCTTCGGCTACTCGGCATGACCTCTCCTCGTGACGTTTGGTGGTCCCGCCACAACATCAGCGGGGGAGGCGATGCTGCCCTGAAGGTCGGACGGAATAATGCCCTCGAACGGCATCTGATCCGAGCCCGGATCCGGTTCATCCCGCAGCTTGCGGACAACGGCTTCCAGCTCGTCGAGATCGGACAGCCGGCGGTACACCGAGGCGAACTGGATCGCGGTCACGGGGTCCAGCCGGGCGAGTCCGCGCTCGGCCAGGTCGCCGATGCGCTCGGCGGTCACGGCCTCGCCGCGGTTAAGGCGGCGCACGTCCATCGCGATCGAGTCCGCAAGCTCTTCGAGTTGCTCGCCTCCCACCGGGCGGCCACCGGCCGCCCGAACGAGCCCCCGAAGCAGCTTGCGGCGATCGAAGCGCTGCGTGGTGCCGTCGCGCTTGATCACGTCGACGGGAACCTCCTCCGCCCGCTCGTGGGTGGTGAAGCGGTTTCCGCAGCCGGCGCACTCGCGGCGGCGGCGGATCGAGTCACCCGGGTCGGTCAGACGAGAGTCCACGACGCGGGTGGAATCGAACGAGCAGAAGGGACAGCGCACCCCTCCATTCTACTACAGCTTGTGTTCGATTCCTGCCCTAACCACTACATCTTGTGGTTGAGAGGCCTCGGACGGCCGCTGACACATCGTTTGAACACTTTGGTGGGCTATAGACCCCAAAAGCGTTCAAACGATGGGCTGGGCTACTGCTTTCGGTAGGTCATCGCGAAGTCGTGCTCCCAGGTCGAGCCGTCGTGGCAGATCTCCCACGCCCCCTCGATGCGCCGGCCGTCCGAGCCGAACACACCCTCGAAGCGCTGCGAGAAGGGCAAAGGCGAGAAGTCGGGCGTCTCGCGCCAGAGCTTCCACACGCCATCCGAGAAGCTCATCTCGTACACGCGCGCCACGCCGCGGGTGTCGAAGTAGTGCTGCAGCAGCCGGTCGTCGCCATCGGCGATCCCGATGACGCGCGATGCCGTCCGGCGCCTCCGGGGATCGGCACCTCCCAGCGCTGGATCAGGAACCGCTCGCCGGGCATGAACTCGAACGTGGTGCGTGCGCCCTCGCCGGCCGGCGGCTGTCCCGGGAAGGTGACCTCCACGGCCCACTCGCCCACGAAGGGCGCGAGAAACTTCACGCGGGCTGCTCGCCCAGCCAGCTCTGGCGCATGGTGCCGCGCTCGTGTACGGACACCACCAGCAGCGGCACGTCGCCGATGTTGCGGAAGCCGTGCGGCGTGTCGGGCGGCACCACCAGCATCTGGTCGGGCTCGAGCTCCACAACCTCCTCGCCCATCGTCCAGCGTCCGCGGCCCTCCAGCAGCAGGAACGTCTCGGCGTAGGGGTGCACGTGGAGGTCGACGGCGCGGCCGGGCGGTGTGCGGGTGACGAACATCGAGATGTCCACGCCGGCGCGGGGGGCGCCCTCGAACAGTGCAGCCGTGGGGCTCACGGCGAGATCGGCGAGGTCGAACCTCATCGCCCCATGCGCACGGTCTCCCACGCCTCGATGAGGCCGTCGGAGAACCGCTCGCCGGCGCTCGCCGGCACCAGGCGCGCGAAGGCGAAGCCGAGCAGCCCGAGCGCCGCCAGCCCGCCGAGCACAAGCAGGACCCAGCCGGGCATCCCCTCCGACCCCGGCGTGACCGCGGGCGCGGGCGTGGCCAGGTTGGCCAGCCGCACCTGGTCGGCCGCCTTCGGCGTCGGCGGGTCCAGGATGCGGGCGCGGCGGGAGTCGCCGGTCTCGGCCGAGCCGCCGCCGCCCGCGCTCGGGAGGCCGGGCACGATCTGGGAGTCGCGCGTCTCGGGAGCGGCGCCGGGAGCGCTTCCACCGCAGCCCTCCTGGCCGGCGGCCAGCTGGTCGGCGAGCCCGGGGGAGTACTGGATCACGTCGGGGGGCAGGGCGTCGCGGCTTCGCTGCAGCTCGCCGGGGCTGTAGTTGCACGGGTTGACCGAGCCGTCGCGGCGGTAGTCGTCGTAGGGGTCCGCGACGGCCGGGGCAACGAATAGGACCGCGAGCACGGGCGCGAGCGCGATGAGGGCGAGCGGGCGGCGCACGCCCCCACCGTAGCGGCGTCAGGCGCGGGTGCCGGCCACCACCAGGTACTCCTGCTCGAAGCGCGCGTCGTCGGGCTCGCCCAGGTTCCACTCGTCGCAGAACGCCCGCAGCGCCTCGTCGAGCTCCTCCTCGCGCCCGTCCTTGGCGGCGTTCCCGTAGGCCACGATCGTGGGCCCGTAGCGCCCCTTGAAGTGCTCGCCGTACTCCTGGGCGGCGCCGAACGCGGTGATCTCGAGCATGTCGCGCTCGAGGGTGTGGAGGTCCACGCGGTCGCCGAACAGCTCGCGCACGTGGTCCTCGCCGCCCCACAGCGGCGGCGGCTGGGCGCCGGGCGGGGGCGGCGGCGCGTACGGCCCCATCGTGCGAAACAGCGCGCCGATCATCCCCTCGGGGGTCCAGTTGAGCATCGCGATCGTGCCGCCCGGCTTGCACACGCGCACCATCTCGTCGGCCACCGCCTGGTGGCGGGGGGCGAACATCGCGCCGATCGAGGACATCACCACGTCGAAGGACTCGTCGTCGAACGGCAGGTTCTCGGCGTCGGCCTCCACCCACTCCAGCTCCACGCCCTCGGACTCCGCGCGCGCCTTCCCGGCCTCGAACAGCTCGGGGGTGAGGTCGCTGGCCGTCACCTCGGCGCCGGTCTGGGCGGCGGGTATCGACGCGTTGCCGGTGCCGGCGGCCACGTCGAGCACGCGCTGGCCCGACTGGATCCGCGGCCGCCTCCACCAGCCGCGGGCCCAGCGGCAGCAGGAACGTCTCGACCATCGAGGGGTAGTCGCCGGACGCCCACATCTTGCGGTGGCGCTGCTTGAGCTCGGTATCCGACATCGGCTGGCAAGTCGCTCTCCTCTCGTTGACGACGGCCGACCGTACCGCCATCACCGACGCGAGTGCAACGCCTTTGCCGCGCCGGCCTCCAGCACCGCCCGCAGTTCTGGCACCACGTCGGCGGCGATCTCGAGGTCGCGCGCCAGGCGCTGGACCGGGTAGCCGCGCGCGTCGAGCAGCCCTGCCAGCCACTCGATCTGCCTGCCCAGGTCCTCGAACCCGGAGGCGTCGGCGGCGGCCCACGCGAGGATCCACTGGTTGTCGTAGACACACCATTCGAGCCCGGCGTCGCCGTAGCGCTCCTCCTCGTCGGGGAACTCGGCCCGGTGGCGGCTGGCGATCTCCCGCGCCGCGGCGGCCAGCTCCAGCCGCCGGCCGCCGGGAAGCTCCGCGAACTCCGGCGCTGCGCCGCCACTCGGCGCGCGCGGCGGGAACCCGGCGCGGCTCACTCGGCCACCACGTCGTAGGTATGCAGGTGCTCGAGCGCCTCGAGCTTGATCAGATCCTGCAGCCGCGGGTCGATGCGCTCGTGGGAGACGCGGTGCTCCCGGCTCTTCATGTAGGCCTTGAACGCCTCGCGGTCCCGCCAGCGACTGACCATGAGGATCTCGCCGGCGTCGCGATCGGATCGCCAGACCTGCAGGTCGACGAACCCCTCGGCTTCGTCGACCAGATGGGCGCGGCGACGAAACGCCGCGATCAGTTCTTCAGAGGCGTGCTCGGGGACCCGCAGGCGCGAGAGGGAGACGTACACCGAGGCGCATCATGACGCGGCACCGTCCATGGCGCGAGCCGCGGCGACCATGTCACTCGCGAGGAGCTCGGCCCCGAGCGACCGGGCGAGGGCCTCGGACGCACCCGCCCCGCCGATCGCCAGGCGCGTCTGTGCGCTCAGCGCTCTGATGCCGTCGGCGGCATCGAGGAATCGCTGTGCACTTGTCGAGCCGAGCACCACCACTGCGGGCGAGAGCTCCGATATCGCGGTCGCGACCTCGGCCGGCGGCGTCTCCGCCCCGAGGTAGGCGATCCTCCACCCGCGCTCGCGCAGCAGGAGCCCGAAGCACAGCAGCCCAAGCTCGTGCTGCTCTCCGGGCGGACATGCCAGCAGCGCGCAGGGACGATCGCCCTCGCCCCAGCCGCGCGCGAGCGTACGCAGCCTCCCGCCGATCACGTTGCTGGCGAAGTGCTCCTGCCCGACGCTGCGCTCCGTCGCCGCCCAGCGCTTGCCGAGCTCATGCAGGAACGGCAGGATCACCTGGGCGAACGCGGTCTCGAGATCGAGTGACCCGAACGTGCGACCGAGGGCCTCCTGGGCAGCGGGCTCGTCGAGTGCGGTGAGCGCGTCGTCGAGCTGGCTGAGCACCTGCTCGGCCGAGATCGGCACTGCGTGCGCTCCGAGCGCGACGCGCGCCGCCTCTGCCGCCGACAGGCCGGCAGCGATCTGCCGGCGCATCTCCCTTACGCGCCGCTCGTCCTCCTTGGAGTACAGCCGCAGGCCCCCCGGCGTGCGCTCGGGGTCGACCAACCCGTAGCGCGCCTCCCAGGCACGCAGCAGCTCGGGGCTCACCCCGACCCGCTTGCTCAGCTCGCCGATCCGGAGCCTTCCATTCTCCGCCATTCAGTGCAGGTTACTAATGAGCTAGACGGTACCTATACAAAAGCTATACAAATGCTGTACAGTGGTCGCCATGACCGCCGAACACGCCCGCCAGGGCTCCGCAAGTGACCAGGCCCTGATGGAACAGGTGGCCGAGGGCGACAGCCGCGCCTTCGAGGCCATCTACGACCGCTATCACCGGCAGGCGTACTCGCTCGCCCGGCGCATCACGGGCGGCGACGGCGGCGCCGAGGAGGTGACCCAAGACGCCTTCCTCTCACTCTGGCGCGGAGCCTCCAAGTTCCACCCGGAGCGTGCCAGCCTCTCCACCTGGCTCTTCTCGCTCGTGCGTCATCGCAGCATCGATTGGCTGCGGCGGGGTGCGGCTCGGCCGGGGCTCCAAGGTCTGGTCGAGAGCGCCGCCGAGCGGATCGAGGCGCCGGAGCGCACCGAGGAGCAGGTCATGGCGATCCAGGACTACGACCAGGCGCGCCGCCTCGTAAACGAGCTTCCGCCGGAGCAGCGCGAGGTCATCGATCTTGTGTATCTCGCCGGCTACACCCAGACGGAGATCGCCGCGAGGGTCGGCGTCCCGCTCGGGACCGTCAAGGGCCGAGCACGCCTGGGGCTGCGCAAGCTGCGCGACTCAGCGCAACGCGAGTCGGTCCGCATGTCCGCCGCCTGACCCTCCGCTTGCCGCCGGCGGCCGATCCGCGGCCGCGCCGACCGTCACAATGCCCGGCCAATGGCCGCGATAGCAGTCAGGTCGCCTCGGGACGGCGCCCCCGCACCGCTGGAGGGAGTCCCGCGCCGGGCGGACCGGGGTCCGGTCGCGCTGGGGGCCGCGCTGGGCGCGGCCGTGCTCTACGCGATGTTCGCCGAGGGCGCGATCGGCATTCCGCAGGAGAGCGCGCTGCAGGTGGGCGTGGCCGCGATCGCGCTCGCGACGCTGGCGGGGCTGCTGTTCGGGCGCGGGCTGCGGTTCAGCCCCGCGCCGCTGGCCCTCGCCGGGCTGGCGCTGCTGGCGGGCTTCGCCCTCTGGTCGGGGCTGTCGATCGCCTGGTCGATCGCGCCCGATGAGAGCTGGCTGGAGCTGAACCGGGCGCTGGCCTACGCGCTGGTGGCCGCGCTGGCGCTGGTGCTGGGGTCGAGCCTGCCGCGCGCCGCCGAGCGCGTGGCGCTGGGCTACCTGGCGATCGCGACCGTGGTGGCGCTGTACGCGCTCGGCGGGAAGCTGTTCCCGTGGCTGCACATCCCGGGGATCCTCGACCTCGATCACGCCGACCGCTTCTCGCGCCTGCGCGCGCCGCTGGGCTACTGGAACGCGCTCGGCCTGGCCTGCGCCATGGCCGTGCCGATCGGGCTGCGGGCCACCGTGTCCCTCACCGGCCGCGCCCGGACGGCCGCGCTGCTGAGCCTGGTGGTGGTGCTCACCACCTTGGCGCTCACCTACTCGCGCGGGGGGCTGCTGGTGGCGGTGGCGATGGTGGGACTGCTCGTGGCCATGGGGCCGGACAGGCTGCGACTGCTCGCGGTGAGCGCGATCGCGCTGCTGGGAGCGGCGCCCGCGGTGCTGTGCGTGCTGGCCCTGGAGGACCTGCGCACCGACGGCCTGTCCACCTCCGCCCGCAGCGGCGACGGCCTGCTGCTCGCGCTGGCGCTCGCCGCCGGCCTGGCGGTGGCGGTAGTGCTGGGGGGGAGGCTGTTCGCACGCGGGGAGCTGGCGCTGAGCGAGGGCGCGCAAGGGCGCGTGCGCCGCGGGGCGATCGTGGCCGCCGCGGCCGTGCCGCTGATCGTGCTCGGCGCCCTGGCGCTGTCCGACCGCGGCATCGGCGGCTCGATCGATCACCAGCTGGACGAGTTCACCGCCGCGAAGTTCGATCCGCAGAACGACCCCTCGCGCGTGCTGCGCACCAACTCGGGCAACCGCTGGGTGTGGTGGCAGGAGGCCGCGGGCGCCTTCTCCGACAGGCCGGTCGAGGGGCACGGCGCGGGCTCGTTCCCACTGCTTCACCGCGCCTACCGCGACAACGCGATCGAGGTGCGCCAGCCCCACAGCGTGCCGATGGAGTTCCTGGCCGAGACGGGGCTGGTGGGGGCCCTGCTGGCGCTGGGCGGGCTGTCGCTGCTGTTCCTCGTGGGCGTGCGCGGCGTGCGGGCACGCGCCCCCGGCAACGAGCGGGCGTTCGCGGTGGCGCTGCTGGCCGTGGCGCTCGGGTGGCTGGTGCACTCGCTGGTGGACTGGGACTGGGACATCCCGGCTGTCACGCTCGTTGCGATGGTGGCGCTGGGGCTGCTGGCCGCGCGCCCGCGCGAGGCCACCGCGCTCGCGCCGCCTCGGGTCCCGGCCGGGCGCGGGCCGCTGCTGGCCGTGGGCGCGGCGGCCACGTTCGCGCTGATGGCGTCGGCGCTGTTGCCCGCGTGGTCGCAGCACCTCACCGACGACGCGCTCGCGCAGGCCAACCGCGGCACGGCCGCCGACCTGCGCGAGGCGCAGGAGACGGCCGCGCTGGCCAAGCGACTGAACCCCTTCGCGGTGGAGCCGGTGTTCGCGCAGGCGGCGATCGCCGAGCGGGGCAACCAGGCGGCGGCCGCGGCCGGCCTGCTCGTGGAGGCCGTGGAGCGCCAGCCCAGCAACCCGAGCGCGTGGACGCGGCTGGCCCGCTTCCAGGTGGCGGTGGGTGACTCGCGCGGCGCGCTGCGCTCGATCCTGATCGCGGCGTCGCTGGACCGCCGCGGGCTCACCGCGATCTCGCTGTCCTTCCAGGCGTTGTACGACCAGAACCGCTCCGCCTCCGCCACCGGCACCCCGCTGCCCGAGCGGCTGCCGGCCCTGGTGGCACCGCGGGACATCGGCACGCCCGGCGCCACCGCTCCGGCCGCCCCGCCGGCGCCCACGCCGGTCCCGCCGGCGCCCACGCCGGTCCCCACGCCCGCGCCCGACCCACCACGCGAGCAGCCCTCGCCACCGCCCGCGGGGGACGAGGGCGAGCCGTTCCGGTCGGAGGGCTGACCGGCCCCTCGCAGCCGGATGCGATCGATGCAGCCGCGCGTTTGTCGCAGCTGCGGCGAGGTGGGATGCTGTGATTCGTCACCCGGCGGCCACGGAGACGAGAGCTGATGAAAGACGAGGACGTTCAGAACCACATCGAGGAGCTGGTGGCCGAGGAGCACCGCCTTTTGAATGCCGGCGAGGGCGGCGGCCACGATCCCGCGCGCCACGAGCGGCTGGAGGCCGTACGGGTGGAGCTCGACCGCGTGTGGGACCTGCTGCGCCAGCGCCGTGCGCGCGAGGAGTTCGGGCTCAACCCCGAGGGGGCGTCGGAGCGCGACGCCGACACCGTCGAGGGCTACGAGCAGTAGGAAAGCTTCAGCGCAGCGAGGCCAGGGTGCGCGCCAGGCCGTCACTGATGCCCACCTCGGAGCGCCAGCCCAGGTCGGCCTGCGCGCGGCCGGCGTCCAGGGCGATGTGGCGCACCTCGCCGGGCCGCTCGGGGGCCATCTCGGCCTCGAAGCCCGAGCCGTCGGCCTGGCCGGCCAGCGCCTCCACGATGTCGAGCACCGAGGTCTCCACGCCGGTGCCGATGTTGATCGCGCCGGTGGCGTCGGAGTCCGCGGCGAGCAGGTTGGCCGCCACCACATCGCCCACGTAGACGTAGTCGCGGGTCTGCAGGCCGTCGCCGAACACGGTGGGCCGGCCGCCCTCGAGCAGCTTGCCGCAGAAGATCGCCACCACGCCCGCCTCGCCGAGCGGGTCCTGGCGCGGGCCGTAGACGTTGCCGTAGCGCAGGGAGACGGTGGAGAGGCCGTGGAAGCGGGTGAACAGGTCGCAGTAGTTCTCGGCGCAGAACTTCGACAGCCCGTATGGCGCCTCGGGCGCCACGGGGTGGTCCTCGGGCGCCGGGATCGTGCGGCCCTCGCCGTAGATGGCGCCGCCGGTGGAGGTGTTCACCACGCGGCGGGCCCCGGCGCGGTGGGCGCCGTCGAGCACGTTCACGGTGCCCTCCACGTTGATGCGGGCGTCGGCGGCGGGATCGGCGGCCGAGCGGCGCACGTCGATCTGGGCGGCAAGGTGGAAGACCACCTCGGGCTGGGTCGCGGCCATGGTCTGGGCCACGGCTTCGGCGTCGCGGATGTCCACCTCGTGCAGCTGCGCGCCATTCGCGAGGGCGTCGGTGAGGTTCCCCTGTTTGCCGGTGGAGAGGTCGTCCAGCACGGTCACCTCGTCGCCACGCTCGAGCAGAGCGTCCACGAGGTTGGATCCGATGAAGCCGGCTCCGCCGGTGACCAGTGCGCGCATGAGGCGGCGATCCTAGGGGACGGCCTGGGCCGCTGGTAGCGTCGGCCGCGGTGGGTGGCCTGTTCGTCACATTGGAGGGAATCGACCGCTCGGGCAAGAGCACCCAGGCGGCCATGCTCCTGGAGGCGCTCGGCGACGCGGCGATCGGAGTGCGCGAGCCGGGCGGCACCGCGGCCGGCGAGCGGGTGCGCGAGCTGCTGAAGGACCCCGACGTGACGCTGTCGGCGGAGGCCGAGGCGCTGCTGTTTGCCGCCGCGCGCGCCGAGCTGGTGAGTGAGGTGATCCGCCCGGCGCTGTCCGACGGCCTGGTGGTGGTGTCCGACCGCTACCTCGACTCCTCGCTGGCCTACCAGGGCGCTGCGCGCGGCCTGGGGGTGCAGGAGGTGCAGCGCGTGAACGCCTTCGCCACGCGCGAGCTGCAGCCGCACCTCACCCTCCTGCTCGAGCTGGACCTGGCCGCGGCCGCGGCGCGCGGGACGGAGGACGACCGCTTCGAGCGCGAGGGGGCGGAGCTGCAGCGCAGCGTGGCCGGGGCCTACGTGGAGCTCGCTGCGGCCGACCCGGACCGCTGGCGGCGCATCGACGCCGGGCGCGACCCCGACGCCGTGCATGCCGACGTTCTCGCCGCCGTGCAGCGCGCGCTGTCCTCCGCCGGGCGCCACGTGAGCGCCGGCGCGCCGTGAGCGCCGTGCATGGAACGGAGGATCATCCGCAGGCGCGGATGACGCTGTCCGCCGACCTGGCGGGCGAGCCCTCGCACGCCTACCTCTTCCACGGTCCCGGTGGCGTGGGCAAGCGAACGACGGCGCGGGCGTTCGCCGCCGAGCTGCTGGCCGCGGGCTCGCCCGACCCGGACAACGCCCGCCACCGGGCGATGACGGGCTCGCACCCCGACCTCACGTGGGTGCGGCCCACGGGCGCGCACGTGATGCGCACCGAGGACGTGGACCAGCCCGTGGTGGCCGCCGCCACCCGCACCCCGTTCGAGTCCAAGCGGCGCGTGTTCGTGCTCGAGCGCGTGGACACGATGAACGACGAGGTGGCCAACCGGCTGCTCAAGACGCTGGAGGAGCCGGCCGCGTTCGTGCACCTGATCCTGCTCACCGACGCGCTCGCCCAGGTGATCCCCACGGTGATCTCGCGCTGTCAGCTCGTGCGCTTCGATCCGCTGCCGCCGGCGCGGATTGCGGCGCGGCTCACCGAGGAGGGCGTGCCGGCCGAGCGCGCCACCGCGTGCGCGCGGCTGGCGCTGGGCAGCGGCGAGCGGGCGCGCTTCCTCGCCTCCGAGGAGGGCGAGGAGCTGCGGGCCGACGTGGACCGGATGCTGGCTGCCGCGCTGTCCGGCGGAGCGCGCGGCGTGGACGAGCCGGAGCCATGGCGGGGGCTCCTCGCGCGCGCGGAGCAGCGCCGCGAGGCCGCCGAGGCCCGCGTGGGCGAGGCCCGTGCGGCCAGGCTGGAATCCGAGCCCAAGGGCCGCGAGCGCGGGGCGATGGAGCGGCGCTTCGACGAGACCGCCAAGCGCGACGGCCGCCGCGCCCGCACCGAGCTGCTCGAGCTGGGCCTGTCCCTCGCTGCCCTGGGCTTCCGCGACCTGGTGTGCGTGGCCGAGGGGGCCGAGGACGCGGCGCTTGACCGCCAGCGTGCAGCGGCGCTCAGCTCCAGCGCCCGCGGACGCGACCCGCGCCGGCTGCGCGAGGCGGCCGAGCGCTGTGAGGAGGCGCGTATGTCGCTTGAGGTGAACGTGACCGAGGACCTGGCGCTGGAGGCGCTGGGCTACCGCCTCAGCACGCTGGTGGGCTCGGCCTAGAGGCCTGCTCGAGCACCGCCGCCGCGCCCGGCCGGCGCACGATCCGTCTCGGGCCCACGTCCCTAACGGTTCGCAGGGGCAGGCCGCGCGAGTCGAGGAAGGTCACGTCGAGCGCGAAGCGCATCCCGAAGGTGTGCACACACGAGCAGCGGGGAATCAACAGCGCGCAGTCACCGGGCATCTCGGCGAGGAGGGCAAGCCCCAGCAACCGTGCCGCGAAGGGGTCCGCCACGAACACGCGCGGCCCGCCGGGCCAGGCCAGCTCCTCGAGACGCCGCAGTCGCTTGGGGACCATGTCCCGGAGAACTCCGGAGCGGCAGTGTTTCGCCCCCGCCGAGCGGTCAGATCGTGGTGAGTCTGCGCTGCCTTGCGATGCGCCGGCCGCTGGAGTTGAAGCCGTCGATCCGCGTGGTGAGCTTGCGCGCCGTGCGGTGGCGCCCGGCCACGGTGGTGCCCACCGCGAAGAACCGGTAGTTCACCCGCGGCCAGTCGCGCGGCGGCGCCACCGTGCGGACGGTGCGGCTCGGCCCGCTGCGAAAGACCACCCGCACCCTGCGCACCCTCGCGCCCACCACGCCGGCGACGATCGCATTGCGCGAGGGACGGGTGCGCGGCGGGCGGAACTCGGTGGCCCTGATCGAAGTGCCCGAGGCCACCCGGGCGTGGTTGGCCCCGTAGGTGATCACCCTCGTCCCGCCCGCGTCGAACACGTCGATCAGGATCGAGCTGCCGCCCTGGCCGAACATGAACGGAACGGCGCTGGCCTCCCATCGCAGTGAGGGCGCCGAAACCGATCCGCTGTTGATCGGGTGCTTCTGGGTTTGCGCGGCGGCGGGTACGGCGGTCAGGGAGCAGCACAGGAGGGCGGCGAGACCGCCCACCGGCATGGCGAGACTGCGAGCCCGGACCATCGGCACCAGCGTAGGCCCACTCACGCGAGGAGGCAAGCCGGGCCGAGCTAAACTCGCCCACCCTGCCGACGTAGCTCAGCTGGTAGAGCACATCTCTCGTAAAGATGGGGTCCCCGGTTCGAGTCCGGGCGTCGGCTTCACGAACCGCGTCGGGCTCGAGGAGCGGCGCGAGAACCGCTAGGGCGTTAGCGTGCCGCCCATGGCCGCCGAGATCACCGTCCAGCGCGACTCCGGGGTGGCCACGATCACCCTCGACGCCCCCGACCGCCGCAACGCGCTCACGCGGGACATGGCGCGCGAGCTGGCGGCCGCCTGCGACGAGGTGGATGCCGACGCTTCGGTGGGCGCCGTGGTGGTCCAGGGTGCCGGCGGCTTCTTCTGCGCCGGCGGCGACCGCGACACGCTGGCGGCGGCGGGGCGCGACCCCGCCGAGCCCGAGGCCTACTCCGGCCTGGGAGATGTCTACCGCTCGTTTGCGCGTGTGGGTGAGCTGGAGCCGCCCACCATCGCGGCGATTCGCGGCGGCGCCGTGGGCGCCGGCGTGAACCTGGCCTTCGCCACCGACCTGCGGGTGGTGGCGCGCGAGGCAAAGATCATCTCCGGCTTCCTGCCGATCGGCCTGCATCCCGGCGGCGGCCACGGCGTCCTGCTCGGCCGCACCGGCCAGCGCGAGGCGGCCGCCGCGATGGCGCTCTTCGGCGAGCGCATCGACGGCGCCCGTGCCGCCGAGCTGGGGCTGGCCTGGACCGCCGTCGACGACGGCGATGTGGAGCCCACAGCGGCCGAGCTGGCGGCCCGGGCCGCGGTCGACCCGGAGCTGGCGCGCCGCACCGCGCGCTCGATGCGCGCCGAGTGGGGCCCGCCGCCACTGCCCTGGGCCGCGGCGCTGGAGATGGAGCGGGCCTCGCAGATGTGGTCGATGCGCCGCAAGGACCTCGCCGGTGGCGAGGGCTCCTAACCTCCCGCTGGTGCCCTACTTCTCGGCGGTCCGCCTGTTCTCCCTATTCGAGCTCGCGCTGTTCACATCGCTGATCGTGGTGGCGGTGGGGGGCTGGAGCGAGCACGCCGAGCTGATCCTCGGGTGGTCGCATGGTGTGGGCTGGATCCTGCTCTGCATAGCTGTCGCGGTGGGTTGTCGCCGCCGCGTGTTCCCGTGGCCGCTGCTGGCCGCCACGGTGTCGCCGCTGGGCCCGCTGGGCAGTACCGCGGGGATCGAGTACCTCGCGCGCTCCCGAAACCGACCCGTGCCGCAGGGGTAGGCCTCACGCCGTGTTCCCGCTGAACGTCCCCAATGTCCTCACCCTGCTGCGCATCCTGTTGGTGCCCGTGCTGGTGGTGGCGCTCACCGAGGAGATCTCCAACGGGGACGCGATCGCCGCCGCCGTGTTCGTGCTGGCCGCGCTCACAGACGGCATCGACGGCTACATCGCGCGCTCGCGCAAGTCGATCACCAACTTCGGGAAGGTGATGGACCCGGTGGCCGACAAGCTGCTGATCGCGGCCGCGCTGCTGTCGCTGGTGAGCCTGAATCGCGTGCACGCCTGGGTGGCGATGGTGATCATCGCGCGCGAGTTCGCCGTGAGCGGGTTGCGGATCGCCGCCGGCCAGCAGGGTGTGGTGATTCCCGCCAGCGCGCTCGGGAAGATCAAGACGATCGTGCAGTCGGCCGCGGTGCTCGCGCTGATCGCCGCGCCGGACCCGGATGCCGCGTGGGTGCTGGCGCTGGTCTACGCGATGGTGCTCACCACGATCGTCTCAGGCGCCGACTACTTCCTGAACTTCAGGCGCCGGCTGGACGAGCTCTCCCGCGGGGGAGCGCCCGCGGCGAACTAGCCGGCGGCTTCGGCGCGCTCGTCCATCTCGACGATGCGGGCCTGGAGCTCGTCGCGCGAGGCGCCGCGCTCGTACAGAGCGCGATCCATCAGCGGGCCGTACACGTCGAAGAGTGCGGCGAGGATGTCTGCCGTGCTCACCGTGTTGGCCTCGCGCTCGTTGGCCAGCTCGCCGGCGCGTCCGAGCACGCGCTCGGCTGCGTCGGGGTCCGGGGCGGGCGTTGCGGCCGGATGGGCCGACTCGGTAACGACCGTCAGGGCGGCTTCGCCCACGCCGAGAGCCTGCATGGCGGCGCCCACGCGGCCGTGAAGGCGCAGCGCGCGCAGCCAGCGGTCCACCTGGTCCTCGGTCGAGTGCGCGAAGGGCATCGCAGTTCCCGCCAGAGCGGTCACAAGCGCGGCGTCTTGCGAGAGGGGCACGGTCACGTGTGAGTCCATCGAAACGGGGTGCATATCCCCCTCATCGGCGACCCCCGCCGTAGACCTTTAGCGGCGGCAACGGAAGTGGCCGCTAGTTCCAGACGAGCCGGGTTAGGACTCTGATTCCAGAGGGGAACGTCCGTCCAGCCACTCGCGTGTGGTCATGTGGCGGGAGCCGCCAGGCTGCCCGGCCAGCTCGGCCTGAAGCTCGCCGATCTGGCCGTGGCGCTCGGCCACCACGCTGTGCTTGTGGATCGTCTCGAGGTTCTCCTGGCGAGCCAGGATGAACGCGTCATCGCCGAACCCTGCGAACTCGTCCACGGCGCGGCGCACCATCTCGCGCACGCAGTCCTCCACGAAGCGCGGGTTGCGGTGGGCCTTCTCCACCACCTCGGCCTCGTCGGGGCGCTTCATCAGCTCGTAGATCTCCGAGCTCATGGACGATTCCACGATGTCGAGCAGGGTCGAGGCCTCCAGGGTCTCGTTGCAGCCCTCGGGGCAGCCCACCTGCAGCCGCCCGATACCGCGCTGGTTGTGCGTGGCCACGGGAACGCTGGCGAAGATCCGCTCGATCTCGTCCTCATCGAAGCCGTCATCCACCAGCCGCTCGCGGGCGCGGCCCTCGATCAGCTCCTGGGCACATGGGCAGGCGGTCATGCCCTGAGCCTCCACGCCCACCAGCCGGCGGGTGCCCTCGGGCGAGGCCACCGCCGAGCCGAGCAGCGTGTAGATCTCCTGCGTGGCCGCGCCGGACGCCGGCGCCCGCTTGTGCTCGGGGTAGCGGGCGGCGATCGACACCTCGGCGCGCAGCGCGTCCTGGCGGTCGCGCACTCGCTCGGCGATGTGCTGGGCCAGCGTCTCGGCCTTGAATGCCTCACCGAGCACCACCTCGTCGATCGCCTCGTTCACCACTTCCTCGAAGCGCGACATGTGCGCGCCCTTCTGCGCGGGACCGAGATCTACGAAGCAGTCGAGCTGGGCGTAGAAGAGCTGGTCGGTGCCGTTGGAGCCGATCCGGATGACCTTCTCCACGTTCGTCACGCCCACGCGCGAGAGGCTCACGTGGGTGACGGGGCGGCGGGCCTGGACGTCGTCGGCCTGGGCGGCCATGAGGTCGATCATGACCGCTTGACGATACTCGCCCAAAACGATGTGCCCATTCGCACGATCGTTGCTACTCTGGCCGCGGTTCGAAGCCAGGACGTCGCAGACGTTCCATTACAAGGCTCAGCCCCTCGCGGCCCGCCGCGGCAGCACGACAACTGAATAAGGGACGACCGGGGGGCCGAGAGCGTCCAGGGACGGACCAAACACGAGTCGAGGGAGCGGAGCGTTGAGCGAGAAGACCGATGGTGGTGTAGCCCTGCTGGCCCAGGAGCAGCCCGATACCCCGTTGGGGGAGGTAGAGGAGCTGCGGACGCTGCTCGCCGAGGGACGCGACCGGGGCTATCTGACGTTCGAGCAGATCGCCGGCTGCCTCGAGGAGGTGGAGGTGACCAAGGAGCAGGTGCAGCAGTTGCATGCGCACCTGGTGGAGAACGGGATCGACGTGGTGGCGGGCGACGGCAAGCTGGCCGCGGCCTCCACGGATGGCGCCCAGCCCGCGCCGCCGCCCGACGGCCAGTCCTCCGCGACCAAGAAGCCCGAGCTTGACCTCACGGTGGAGCCCAGCCTCGATTCGCTGCGCCTGTACCTGCGCTCGATCGGCCGGGTGGAGCTGCTCACCGCCGACGAGGAGATCTCGCTGGCCAAGCGCATCGAGCGCGGCGACATGGTGGCCAAGCAGCAGATGGTGGAGGCCAACCTGCGCCTGGTCGTCTCGATCGCCAAGGGTTACCTGGGCCGCGGCCTCTCGTTCCTCGACCTCATCCAGGAGGGCTCCCTCGGGCTCATCCGGGCGGTCGAGAAGTTCGACTACCGCCGAGGCTTCAAGTTCTCCACCTACGCCACCTGGTGGATCCGCCAGGCCGTCACGCGCGCGATCGCCGACAAGGCGCGCACGATCCGCATCCCGGTGCACATGGTGGAGAAGCTGAACAAGGTCGTGCATGTGGAGCGCCAGCTGGTGCAGGAGTACGGCCGCGAGCCCGAGGCCGAGGAGATCGCCCGCGAGCTGCAGTGGACCGCGCGCGAGGTGAAGGACATCCTGCGGATCGCGCAGCTGCCGATCTCGCTCGAGAAGCCGATCGGCGAGGAGGAGGACTCCGAGCTGGGCGACTTCGTGGAGGACGACACGGCCGAGTCGCCGTTCGAGATGGCCTCCGAGAACCTGCGCCGCGAGAACGTGCAGAAGGCGCTCGACGCGCTGCCCCAGCGCGAGCGCGAGGTGATCGAGATGCGCTACGGCCTCAAGGGCCACCAGTCCCGCACGCTCGAGGAGGTGGGCCGCGCTTTCGGCGTTACCCGCGAGCGCATCCGCCAGATCGAGAACAACACGCTGAAGAAGCTCCAGGGGCTGCCCGAGGCGCAGCGGCTGCGCGACGCGTCGTAGGGAGTGACATTCCCCTCCCCGGGGTAACCGGCGGCGATTGGGGATTGAGTTCGTCACCGAGACGAAGGGCCGCAGCCTGGAGGAGATCGAGACGGATCTGCAGGAGGAAGCGGCCCCGGCCTGAGCGGGCGCCTAGAATCCCCGGTCTTCCGGGCGGGATGTCCGAGTGGTTAAAGGAGACCGGCTGTAAACCGGTTGGCTACGCCTACGCAGGTTCGAATCCTGCTCCCGCCATCTGCCCGCGCCCTCACGCCATCGGGCCGGGCGCCGGGTTTGGGGCGACCGCTCCCGCGGTCGCCAGCACCGTGCGGTCGCGCCCCGCATCCTTTGCCTCGTAGAGCGCCCGGTCGGCACGCTCGATCAGCTCATCGGCGGTCTCCTCGCCGTCCCAGCACGCCACGCCCACGCTGCAGGTCGTCGACCCCGGCACGTCCTTGCGCAGGCGCTCGGCGAGCATGACGGCGTCGTGCTCGACGGCCCCGGGTAGCAGCACCGCGAACTCCTCGCCGCCGTAGCGGGCGAGCAGGTCGCCGCGACGCAGCGTCTCGCGCCAGCGTGCGACGGCAGCCTTCAGCAGCCGGTCGCCGGCCTGGTGGCCGTGGCGGTCGTTGAACTGCTTGAAATGGTCCAGGTCGAGAATCACCACCGACACCGGCTCGCCGTCGCGCGCGGAGCGAGCCAGGTCCGATTCCAGCCGCTCCTCCCAGGCGCGCCGGTTGTGGGCGCCGGTCAGCGCGTCGGAGAGCGCGAGCTGCTCGAGGCGCTTGAGCAGCTGGGCGCGGTGGAGCGCGGCGGCCGACTCGGCCGCCAGCAGGTCGATCGCCTCGCCGGCACGTGGGCTGAGGCGGCGCACTCGCCGGTGCCAGCAGGTGGCCAGCACCGCCACCACGGTCCCGTTGCGCTTCAGCGGCTCGAACAGGGCGGATTGGGTGTCCTTCTTTATGGTGGGCAACTCCCTGGCGTCGGAGACGAACACTCGCTCGCCCGTGCGCCAGGCCAGCGCCGCAACGCATTCATCGTCGGGGCTGATCTGAAACGACGGGAACGATCCCGTGCTGGCCGTCGGGGTGAGCATGCCCTCCGCGTCACGCTCGATGAGCGCCGCGGCTGAGGCCCCGGTGATCGTGCGCGCCGCCTCACACAGGCGCTCGAACGAGGCGGAGTCGTTGGCAAGCGCGCGGCTCACACTTGCGAGCTCGGCCTGAATGGCCGATCGCGCCGACACTTCGGCGACCACCCGCTGGGTCGTCACGCCGACGACCGCCGCCATCAGCACCCAGAGGATGCCGCGGCTCACTTCGTGGACGGGGTAGTCCGGCGCGCCCACGAGCAGCACCGGCGCGATGAAGATCGAGCCCGTCAGCACCACCGCGACCGCCAGCTCGCGGGGGCTGCCGAACAGCGCAACCCAGAAGAACGGGAGCAGCACCAGCGGGCCCCACTCGGACACGCTCCCGCCAGTGGCATCGCGCAGCAGCGCGATCACGCCGAAGTACGCGAAGGGCACCAGGCTCTCCGTCCAGCGCGGCAGCCGCTGCCACGGGACCAGCAGGGCCGCCGCGATCACGGCGACGGTCAAGGCCAGGGCCGCGACCAGGGTCCCGGTCGCGGGGGCGGAGGCATGGGGAAGGGGGACGGTGGCCACCGCGAGCAGGGCGGCACCCGCAAATGGCGCGACCCGCAGCAGCAGGCCATCCCGCCGCAGCGGACGGGGGCGTGACGTCATACCTCGCCGTTCGACGCGCGGGGCCCCGCACTTGAGCCTTGGGGGCGGTTCTGGACCTCCCGGTGCGCTCACACTCCGCGACGGTGTCGGTACCCTCAGCGGCCACGCCCTCGTAGCTCAGTTGGTAGAGCACCTCCATGGTAAGGAGGGGGTCTCCGGTTCGAGTCCGGACGAGGGCTCTCCGGCGCGACGCAGTCCCTCCCGGTGCTCGCCTTCCTCGTCCTATCCCACCGTGATCCCGAGCAGGTGCTGCGGCTGGTTCGCGCGCTCGGGGAGGACGGCCACGCGGCTGTCGCGGTCCGCCACGACCAGCGCCGCAGCGAGCTCCCGGAAGATGACGTCCGGACCGCCGGTGCGCACCCGCTCAGCGACGCCCACGAGGTGGGCTGGGGGGACCTGGCCTACGTGCAGATGGTGCTCGACTCGCTCGAGGAGACCGTGCGGAGCACGGGCGCGGACTGGCTGGTCACGCTCTCCGGGCAGGACTACCCGCTGCGCCCCGCGGCCGACCTCGCCCGCCACCTCCATGACACCGAGTACGACGCGCTCCTCTACGACTCCTGGCCGCTCGACCTGAGGACCCCGCCGGGCCCGCCGAAGGACGAGTTCTTCCGCCGCTACCGCTATCGCCACTACGCGATGCCGCGCCGGGCGGCGCGCGTGATCGGCCGTGCCCTGGGCCGGCTCGCCTACCAGCGCTCGATGCCGGCGGGCTCTCCCGACCTGCTCGGCGTCCTGCCTCCCCGGCACCCGTTCAAGCGCGGACTGCGCTGCCACGTGTCGGGCGACTGGCTGATGGTCGATCGCGCAGCGGTGGAGAGCCTGCTGGCATTCGCCCGCGACCACCCGGCGGTGATGCGCCACTACGCCCGCACCGCAATGCCCAGCGAGTCGTTCTTCGCCACCGCCCTGGCGGCGGACCCGGCCATATCGATTGGTCCCGCGCCGCGCGCGATCCGGTTCCAGCCCGGCGCTGCGCATCCTGATACCTACGGCGAGGCGGACGTGGACGACCTGCTGGCCTCCGGCGGCTTTCTGGCGCGCAAGTTCGATGAGCAGGCCGACCCGGCGGCGCTCGACCGGATCGACGCGGCGCGTGGCCGCGCTCAGGCCGGCTCGCGTTCCTCCACCGGCCCCAGCACCCGTTCCACGTAGCGGTTCGCGAACCGCCCATCGGGATCCAGCCGCGCGCGCACCGCCGCGAAGCGCTCCCACTCCGGGTAGCGGGGAGCCAGCGTGGCGGCCGTCTGGAAGTGGCGCTTGCCCCAGTGGGGGCGGCCGCCGAGGGCCTTCATCTGCTCCTCCACCGCCCGGAAGTAGGGCTCCCACTCCATGCCGCGGTACATGTGCACCGCCACGTAGCACGTGTCGCGCCCGCCGGCGGGGCTGAGAAGTGCGTCGTCACCCGCCACGAAGCGCACCTCGAACGGGAACGGCACCGCGAAGCCGCCTTCGTCGATCACGCGGCGCACCGCCTCGATCGCCTCCCGCCCGCGCTCACGCGGAACGGCGTACTCCATCTCGGTGAAGTGCACCAACCGCGGTGAGGCGAAGATCTCAAACGACCGGTCCACGCGCCGGCTGGATCCCGCCACGCGCGACACGATCCGGTTCATGCGGGGGATCAGCGACGGCCGCGCTCGCCCCAGGCGGCAGGCCACCCCGAAGGCGCCGTTGGTCAGCAGCACGTCGTCGGTCCACGCGCGCACGCGCGAGCGTGGGCGCGGCGGCGCGCCCACGCGGGTGTTCGTTCGGGTGAGGGCCAGCTCGGAGTGGGGGAAGTTGTAGAACTCGAAGTGGTCGCTGCCGCCGGCCAGCTCGTCGAGGCGGTCGAGCACCTGATCGAGCGGGCGCGGCGCGTCCACGCCCTCCAGCGTGAAGGCTGGCACGGCCTGGAGCGTGAGCTCGGTGACCACCCCCAGTGCGCCCAGGCTCACGCGGGCGGCCCGCCACGCGTCGGGGTCGTCGCGCTCGGACACCTCGAGCACGGTGCCGTCGGCAAGCGCGAGCTGAATGGAGACGAGCCCGTCGGAGAGGTTGCGCAGGCGCGAGCCCGTGCCGTGGGTGCCCGTGGCGGTTGCGCCGGCCAGTGACTGGACGTCGATGTCCCCGAGGTTCTCCACGGCCAGGCCGTGGGAGTCCAGCGCCAGGTTCAGCTCGCGCAGGCTGATGCCGCCCTCCACCCGCACCAGGCCGGACTCCCGGTCCACGTCGAGCACGCGGTTCATCCCCTCCAGCGACATCAGGGTGTCGCTGGTGAGCACCGCCTCGCTGAACGAATGGCCGGCGCCGGCCACGCGTACGGTGTGCTTCGCGTGGGCGGCGCGGCCGAGCGCGTCCACCACCTCGGGCACCGACCGCGGTCGCTCGAACACGGCGGGCGAGCAGGCCTGGTCGCCCGCCCAGTTGCGCCACGAGCTCACACGGGCGAGGGTCTCACACGCGCGCGGGCAACGCTGCCCGCGCGGGCACTCCGCGTTCCAGCCAGCTGCGCATCTGCTCGTACACCGCGGGGTGGTTGAGCAACTGGAAGTGGTTGAGCCCGGGCAGGTGGTGGGCGTTGCCCATCTCGAAGGCGATCCGCCGCTTCGCGTGGTGGCCCGACGCGCTCGCCTGCCTCACCAGGAGGTCGCCGAGCAGCCGCCCGAACGGTCCCTTCTCGGGCCCGATCGCCGCCGAGATCACGTAGTGGTTGGCGCCCCCGAGCAGCGGGACGTCGGTGCAGCGGTCGTCAAGCAGGGCATCGGGCTCGCAGTCGCGCCAGTCGTCCTCCACCAGCGAGCCGAAGCGCAGGTCCTTGATGCCGGCGCTGCGCATCTCGAGGAAGCGGGCGATCGGGCGGGTCTCGCCGAGCTTGCCCAGCGCCCATCCGGCGGCGTTCACGGCCTTCTCCGCGGGTGCGCCCATGTGGGGGGTGCCGAGGCAGAACACGTGGCGCACGCGGCCCACCCACCTGTCCCCGCGCGCGTGGCCCTGGTGGCAGGCGCTGCGGGCCACCAGCCCGCCCATCGAGTGCCCCACGAGCGCGATCTCCACGATCTCGTCCGGCCAGTCCTCCACCACGGCCTCGAGCAGGGCGGCCAGGCGCGAGCCGTTCTCGGACACGTGCAGCCCGGTGTTGAAGCGCACGTGCAGCGGTGAGTAGCCCAGGTCGGCGCTCAGGCGCGACGCGTAGGTGTCGCCTCCGTTCATCTCGCGGAAGAGGCTCCAGGAGAGGTCGCTCTCGCACAGCCCGTGCACGAACACGGCGATCCGCGGAGAGGTCTCCGGCAGCAGCTCGCCAAGCTCGGCCACCGACACGTCGCGGCCACCGCGGCGCAGCGTCATCTCGAGGGCGAGGGCGCTTTCGTCGGGATCGAGATCGCTGCCCAGAATCCCGTTCAGCGCAGCGAGAGCGAAGGCGCCGCGGGGCGAGTCGCCGAGGGCGGGAGCGCCCGGGAGGCTGCGCCGCGCCGCCGCCGCACCACCCGCGCGGGCGGCCGTGCCGCCGGCGCGTCGTAGTCCCGCGTAGATCGTGGAGGCGATGGAGTCGTGGATCGCACGCGCGGGGCGGGCGCCGGGACCCGAGTTCCCGAAGGACCGGTCGGCCACGGCGAGGTGAAATTCCTCCACTCGGCTGGTCATGTCGCCGGCCAGCCGGCCGGCCAGCGCTCCGAGCGATCGGGCCTCTGCGCCTCGCACGCGACCATTACATCAAACGATGGGCCATAAGCGACGTAGGATGACCCGATGGCCGCGCCCTCCGCGAAGAGCGAGCAGCTCACGATCGATCAGCTGGCCCAGCGCGTGGGCATGACGGTTCGCAACATCCGCGCCCACCAGTCACGCGGCCTGCTGCCCCCGCCGGAGGTGAAGGGCCGCACCGGCTACTACGGGCCCGAACACGAGGCGCGCGTGGAGCTGATCAAGGAGCTGCAGGCCGACGGCTACAACCTCGATCTGATCCGCCGCCTGATCGAGGGCACGGGCGGGTCCAGCGCCGAGGTGCTGCGCTTCACGCGGGCCGTGCGGGCGCCGTTCTCCGATGAGGAGCCGCAGTTCCTGGAGACCGCCGAGCTGGCCGAGCGCTGGGACACCAACGATCCCGAGCTGCTCCAGAAGGCGGTGGAGCTCGGGCTCTTCCGGGACCTCGGGGACGGCCGCTTCGAGGAGCTGAGCCCCCGGCTCGGCCGGGCCGGCCAGGAGCTGGTGGAGCTGGGCATCCCGATCGAGCGCGCACTGGAGGTGGTGGCGCGGCTGCGCCGCAACGCCGACAGTGCGGCGCGCACGTTCGCCAAGCTCTTCATCGACTCCGTGTGGCGCCCGTTCGACGAGGCGGGCCGCCCGGAGGAGCGCTGGCCCGACGTCCAGGACGCGCTCGAGCGGCTGCGCCCGCTGGCTTCCGAGTCGCTGCTGGCCGTGCTCCAACTGGCCATGAACGACGTGGTCGAGAAGGAGTTCGGACGCACCCTCGAGGGGACCGGCAAGCGCCGCCGCAAGCGCTGATCGCCACCGCGGCGAACCGCGCTATCCTCATTCGTTGACCCTGCGGCCGGCGGGGTTTTCCTTTGATACGGCCGCATCCAAGCCGAACCCCTCAGGAGCCATGGCTCGCGGAGACGTACGAATCGCTGTAACCCTGGAATGCCAGGAGTGCAAGCGGCGCAACTACCAGACCCAGAAGTCCAAGCGGAACAATCCGGATCGGATTGAGCTGCGCAAGCACTGTCGCTGGTGCCGCAAGCACACGCCGCACAAGGAGACGCGCTGAGCTCTCACGCTCGCGCGCGTAACCATGGCTCGGAACCGGCAGAAGGCCAAGGAGCGTCAGGCACGGCGCAAGGCCGGGCAGGGCAACGGCCCCGCGCCCACCCCTGCTCCCGCTCCGGCGCCGGAGGCCGTTCCCGATCCGGATCCGCCGGCGCTGAGCGAATCGGAGGCCATCCGCGCCGGTGCGCCGCCACCGGAGGCCGAGGATCCGTCGGGGGCGACCGTCCAGGAGCCGTCCTTCGAGGGCGCCGAGGACGACCACTACGACCCTCAGGAGGACCATCCCGAGGAGGACGGTGTTCTGGCAGCCGGACCACGCGGCCAGCGTGGCGACGACACGGCGCAGCACAAGCACCGCCCGCGTTTCGTACAGTTCCTGATCGCGGTTCGTGCCGAGCTGGCGAGAGTCCAGTGGCCTGACCGTCAGGCCCTCACCACTCTCACGGGCGTGGTGCTGGGCTTCGTTCTGATCGCGGGCGGCTACCTCGGTGCGCTCGACGCGATCTTCTCCCGCCTGATCCAGGCCATTCTTTAAGGACTTCATGTTCCGCTGGTACGCCGTCAACACCTACTCAGGCCACGAGAAGAAGGTCAAGCAGAACCTCGAGCACAGGGTCGGATCCCTGGGCCAGCAGACCGCCGTGCGCCAGGTCGTGATCCCCACCGAGGTCGTGCAGGAGATGAAGGACGGGCAGAAGATCTCCAAGGAGCAGCGCACGATGCCCGGCTACCTGCTGGTGAACATGAACCTCACCGACGACTCGTGGGGCCTGGTGAAGAACACGCCGGGCGTGACCGGGTTCGTGGGCGCATCCCAGAAGCCGGTGCCGCTGTCCCAGCCCGAGGTGGACCGCCTGCTCAACCGCGAGACCGCCGAGCGCCCGCGCACCCGTGCTCAGTTCTCGATCGGCGAGTCGGTGAAGGTGGTGTCCGGCCCGCTGTCGGACTTCTCAGGCGAGATCTCGGAGATCAACGAGGATGCTGCCAAGCTGAAGGTGCTCGTGAGCATCTTCGGGCGCGAAACCCCGGTCGAAGTCGGGTTCGACCAGGTGAAGAAGGTTTAGGCGCTCCGCCTCGCCATGGCGAAGAAAGGTCCTAACCCTCATCAAGCTGCAGGTGCCCGGTGGCGCCGCCAACCCGGCCCCGCCGGTCGGCCCCGCCCTGGGCCAGCACGGCGTGAACATCATGGAGTTCTGCAAGGCGTTCAACGCCCAGACGCAGAACGAGAACGGGACGATCATCCCGGTGGAGATCACGGTCTACGAGGACCGCTCGTTCACCTTCATCACCAAGACGCCCCCCGCCGCGATCCTGATCAAGGAGGCGATCGGGATCTCCAAGGGCTCGGGCGAGCCCAACCGCGAGAAGGTCGGCACGATCAGCCGCGCGCAGGTGCGCGAGATCGCCGAGCGCAAGATGCCCGACCTGAACGCCCACGACCTGGATCAGGCGTCGAAGATCATCGAGGGCACTGCGCGCTCGATGGGCGTGGAGGTCCGCTGATGAAGCACGGCAAGCGCTACGTGGACTCGCTCGCCCAGATCGACCGCGAGCACCGCTACTCGCCGCGGGAGGCCGTCGCCCTGATCAAGGGCACCCCGTCGGCCAAGTTCTCGGAGACGGTCGAGGTGCACATCCGCACCGGCCTGAACGTGCGCCACGCCGAGGAGCAGCTGCGCGGCACGATCGCCTTCCCCCACGGCCTGGGCAAGGAGATGACCGTGGCCGTGTTCGCCAAGGGCGACAAGGCGCGCGAGGCCGAGGAGGCCGGCGCCGACCACGTGGGCGACGACGACCTGGCCAAGAAGGTCGAGGAGGGCTTCACCGACTTCGACGTGGCGATCGCGACCCCGGACATGATGCCCGTGGTTGGCCGCCTGGGACGGGTGCTGGGGCCGCAGGGCAAGATGCCCAACCCCAAGGTGGGCACCGTGACCAACGACGTGGCCAAGGCCGTGTCCGAGTCCAAGGCCGGCAAGGTCGAGTACCGCACCGACCGCCACGCGATCGTGCACCTGCCGATCGGCAAGAAGGACTTCGAGGAACAGGCGCTGCTGGAGAACTACTCGGCGCTGATCGAGGAGATCAACCGCGCCAAGCCGGCGGCCGCCAAGGGCCGCTACCTGTACACGGTCACGCTCACCACGTCGATGGGCCCGGGCGTTCCCGTGGATCCCGGCGCGCGCGTGACCGAGGCCGACCCGGCCACCGAGGAGGCGGCCCCGGTAGGCTGACCTTCAGAACTTCGAAGCCCCAGACCACCGGCGGGCGTAGCCATAAGCCCGGTGCAGGCGAGTCCGAGTAGATCAGCACCCACTCGAGCCCGCCCTTGCGCGGGCTTTTTACTTCCCGGAACCGAGAGCGACATGGACAGAGAACAGAAATCAGCGGTGATCGACGAGGTGGCCGCCCAGATCACGGATTCGGCGGCGGTCTTCGCCATCGACTACCGCGGACTGTCGGTGCCCCAGGCGGCCCAGCTGCGCGAGCGCCTCGGTGAGGCCGACGCCTCCCTGCGCGTGGTCAAGAACACGCTCACCCTGCTCGCGGCCGACAAGGCCGGCGCCGAGAGCCTCAAGGACCTGCTCGAGGGGCCCACCGCCTTCACCTTCGTACGCGGCGACGCCGCGCTGGCCGCCAAGGCCATCGCCACCTTCCGTCGCGAGCACGAGCTGCTCGCATTCAAGGGCGGGATGATGGACGGCAACGCGGTGTCGGTCGATGAGATCGAGGCGATCGCGAAGCTGCCCGCCCGCAACGTGCTCGACGGCCAGCTCGTGGGCGTGCTGGCCTCGCCGATCACCGGCCTGGTGCGCGGGCTGAACCAGCTCATCGGCGGCCTGGCGCAGCAGCTGGGCCAGATTGCCGAGCAGGGGCTCGTGAGCGGCGAGGCGCCGGTTGAGGAGGCGCCTGCAGCCGCGGAGCCCGCCGCCGAGGAGGAGGCCCCCGCACAAGAAGCTTCGGGCGATGAGCCCGCCGAGGAAGATCAAGAGAGCGACGCGCCCTCCGAGGGCGAAGAAAATCAACCTGCGCAGCCGGCCGAGCCGGCTGCGTCGGCAGAAAAGGAGGGCTAGCCAATGGCTGCCACAACCACGGACAAGTGGATCGAAGAGCTGAAGGGCATCTCGGTACTCGAGCTGTCCGAGCGCATCAAGGCGCTCGAGGAGGCGTTCGGCGTCTCCGCAACCGCGGTCGCCGCAGCGGCTCCCGCCGCCGCCGGTGCCGGCGACGGCGCCGAGGCAGAGGAGGAGAGCAGCACGGTCGACGTGGTGCTCACCGGCGCCGGCGACAAGAAGATCCAGGTGATCAAGGTCGTCCGCGCGGCCACCGGCCTCGGCCTCAAGGAGGCCAAGGCGCTGGTGGACGAGGCGCCGAAGCCCATCAAGGAGGGTGTCGAGCGCGAGGAGGCCGAGAAGCTGAAGGCCGATATCGAGGAGGCCGGCGGCACCGTCGACGTGAAGTAGGTCGACGACACACCGACGCGCAGCATCGAGGGGCCGCCACGAGCGGCCCTTCGCGTTTCGAGGAGGGTTCAGCTCACGAGGGAAGCCTTTTACCCCCTATGGAGGTGAAAAGGCTTCCGCACCGGAGCGGTTGGCTGCCGGAGCGCAGCCGGGGCCCTTTCGCGTCCGACCCGCCCCTATGCCCGTGGTGTTTGTGGAGTTGGGGGTTTCGTGAGACAGTCGTAGGCATGGGCTTGCGCCCGGGCCACGCATCGGCCTGGACTGCGGCAGTGCTGTTCACGCTGACGATCGTCCACAGCGCGCAGGCGTCCACATTTGTAAATCGGGGCACGGCCCCAGAGTTGGCCGCGCAGATCGCCCACAACCCGGGGTCGGTCACCTCCGCCACCTTCGTCTCGGTGCCCACGAGCGGCGGTCCGAACGGCGTGTCCAACGCCTATGGGACGGTCGTGGTTCCGAGAGACGGCACCGAGATGGCCATCCTCTCCAACGGTGACGCGAGGGCGCCCAGCGATCCCGGCTATCCCGAGGCCATGTGAACAATGACCTGACCGGAGGCGAGACACGCGGGGCTAACGACGTCACGATCCTGCGCCTCGGGATCGCCGTCCCCGCCGGCGCCAACTGCCTGACGATCGACTTCGACTTCTTCACGATGGACTTCGCCTTCAACCAGATGAGCGAGGCGTCGTTCTACGACTCCTTCCTGGCGGAGCTGGACCCGGGCGCCGCGTGGAGCATCTCGGGCACTACCACGACCGCTCCGGACAACTTCGCCGTCGACAGCATGGGCAGCCCCGTGAGCAAGGCCTCAGCCGGGGGTACCCCGGGCGGGCCCCGGTTCGGGTACAACGGCAATCAGGTGGGCGCCAACGCCGTGGGCACCGGCTACGACGTGGCCCCGGCTGCCGGCAGCCCAACGGGTGGCGCTCTCGACTGGGCGACCGCCCTCACGCCGGTCTCTCCGGGCGCGCACACCCTGGACCTGTCCATCTTCGATCGCACGGATGCCATCTACGACTCCGCCGCGGTCCTCGACAACCTTCGCTACATCCGCCGGACCGCGGGCAACTGCCCGCGCGGCATCGGGGTCGGGGTGGACGTGGACGCTCCGGAGGCCACCCTCGACACGCCGGCCGATGGCAGCTCGACAACCCAGACCGCGCCGACGCTCAGCGGCTCACGGGGAATGGCGGCCGAAGACAGCGAAACCGTGCACGTAAAGCTCTACGCCGGCGGAACGCGTCAGCGGTGCCCCGGTCCAATCCCTGACCGCCACGCTGTCGGCGACGGCTGGCAGGCAACGCCCGTCGCCGCTCGCGCCGGGGACCTACACGCCCAGGCCGAGCAACTCGACGCCCAGGGGAACGTGGGCGGAGCGCCGGCCACACGTTCACGGTGCTGGGCCCGCCGAGGGGGTGGCGGCCCGGGCGGGGGTCGCGCCCCGTCGGCCCGCAAAGGAGGTGGGGGCCACCAACGGGGACGACATCCTCAATGGCACTCCGGGCCCGGACCTGCTCTGCGGCCTCCTGGGCAACGACACGATCAACGGGCTCGGCGCGAATGACAGGCTCTTTGGCGACGCATGCGGCGGCAGGGCCGCGTGCCAAGGACGGCAACGACCGGCTCAACGGCGGCGCGGGCCGGGACAGCCTGTCGGGGGCGGCGGCAACGACAAGCTCAACGGCGGTGCGGGCAACGACAGGCTCAACGGCGGTGCGGGCAACGACAAGCTCGCCGGCAACAGGGCAAGAACAGCTACAGCGGCGGCTCGGGCAACGACGTCGTTCGCGCCGCGAACGGCGTGATGGAGCGCGTCGATTGCGGCGCCGGCAAGAAGGACAGGGCAACGGCAGACCGGAAGGACAGGCTGCGCGGCTGCGAGAGCGTGCGCCGCGCGCCGCTAGGACAGCACGGGAGCGAACACCAGCTCCCAGAAGGCGGCGCCCAGCACGGCGGCGGTGAAGCCCCACAGCAGCGCCCAGCCCACCCGCTCGCGCGGCTTCATCTGCGGGCGGGCGAGGCCGAAGATCAGCACCAGCTCCAGCACCACGCTGATGGCCACGAAGGGCAGGAAGTCGAACTCGCCCGTGAACGCGCCCACGATCAGCAGCAGCACGGGCACGATCACAGCGGCGCCGGTGGCGGAGACCACGAGCACGATCACCTCGTTGAACGGGTCGCGATAGATGCGCCGACGCGGGTCGAATGCCGCTCCGAGCGACGGCTGGCTGCTCCGGCTGGCCTCCATGGGCGGCATCCTTCCACACCACACGAATCGGGTCGGGCGCGCTACCCTTCGGGGCGGTCCATAGTCGAAGCCGTCCCTCTAGAGCAGCTCCGCCACATATCCGGAGCCTCGGGACGGGGTCCGTGACGACCACGCGCAGCCCGCTGAGCGGGTCGGCATCCACCCTCATCAGGGGGTGGGTTTCACTGTGCTATTCTGAGCGGTCGCGCTTTGGCGCCCCTCGCTCGTCCGCTGCAACCATCTCGAAGGAGCCGCTGTCTTGGCACGTGTTGATGCCTCCCGTCTTCGCCGCAGTTTCTCGCGGCTGGAGAATCGTCTAGACGTCCCCAACCTGATCGACATTCAGCGCCGCTCGTTCGAGTGGCTCGTCGACACCGAGAAGGGGGGCTTGCGGGAGACCATCGACGACGTCTCGCCGATCGAGGACTACACCGGCAACCTGGCCGTCGTCTTCGAGGAGATCCACTTCGACGACCCGGTGGCCACCATCGCCGAGTGTCGCGAGAAGGACCTCACCTACGCGCGCCCGCTCACCGTCAAGGTGGCGTTCCAGAATCGCGAGACGGGTGAGATCCGGGAGCAGTCCGTGTTCATGGGCGACTTCCCGTGGATGACCGACTGGGGCACCTTCATCATCAACGGCACCGAGCGCGTGGTCGTCACGCAGCTCGTGCGCTCGCCGGGCGCCTACGTCATGCAGGCAAAGGACCGCGAGAAGCAGGTCTTCGTGGCCAACCTGATGCCGGCCCGCGGCTCCTGGCTGGAACTGGAGATCGACAAGAAGGGCAAGGTCTTCGTTCGCATCGACCGCAAGCGCAAGCTGCCGGTCACCGTGCTGCTGCGCGCGATGGGGGAGCCCCTGCGCGAATCGGGCATCGCCAAGAGCTGGACGGGCTCGGACGAAGACATCCTCAAGCTGTTCGACAACTCGCTCTACATTCGCAACACCCTCGAGGCCGACACCGAGCCCACCCAGTCCGAGGAGGGCTCGCTGATCGAGCTGTTCAAGAAGCAGCGTCCCGGCGAGCCGCCCTCGGTGGACGCCGCCAAGAACCTGCTCAACCAGCTGTTCTTCGACCCCAAGCGCTACGACCTCACGCGCGTGGGCCGCTACAAGCTCAACTCGCGGCTGCACGTGGACGAGTCGCTGGACACCCGCGTGCTCACCCCGCGCGACATCGTCGAGCTGATCAAGGAGCTGGTGTCGCTGCCCAAGGAGCTCGGGATCTCCGAGACGGGTGAGTTTGAGGGCGAGCCGATCAAGGACTACGCGGTGGAGGCCAACTCCCTCCCGCACGAGGTGATCGAGGAGCGCCTGGACGAGTACGAGCACTTCGGCAACCGCCGTCTGCGCACCGTCGGCGAGCTGATCCAGGAGGCCTTCCGGATCGGCCTCTACCGGATGGAGCGCGTGGTCCGCGAGCGCCTGACCACCGAGGACTCGGACACGATCACCCCTCAGACGATCATCAACATCCGGCCGGTCGTGGCCGCGCAGAAGGAGTTCTTCGGCTCGAGCCAGCTGTCGCAGTTCATGTCCCAGACGAACTCGCTGGACGGCCTGACGCACCGCCGCCGCCTCAGCGCCCTGGGCGCGGGCGGCCTCACGCGCGAGCGCGCGCCGATCGAGGTGCGCGACGTGCACCCCACCCATTACGGGCGCATGTGCCCGATCGAGACCCCTGAGGGCCCGAACATCGGCCTGATCGGCTCGCTGTCCTCGTACGCCCAGGTGTCCGAGCACGGCTTCGTGACCACGCCCTACCGCAAGGTGAGCAACGGCGTGGTCACCGACGACATCGTCCACCTCGACGCAACGCAGGAGGAGGACAAGGTCATCGCGCAGGCCAACGCGGAGATCGACCCGAAGACCATGAAGCTCAAGGGCCCGGGCGTGACCTGCCGCTCGCGCGAGGAAGAGCTCTCGCTCGTGCCGCCGAAGGACGTGGACCTGATGGACGTGTCGCCCGACCAGATCTGGTCGGTGGCCACCGCGCTGATCCCGTTCCTCGAGCACGACGACGCCAACCGAGCCCTGATGGGCTCGAACATGATGCGCCAGGCCGTGCCGCTCCTGAAGACCGAGGCGCCGCTGATCGGCACCGGCATGGAGACGCGCGCCGCCATGGACTCCGGTGACGTGATCACCGCCGACAACTCCGGCGAAGTCACCTACGTGGACTCCGAGCGGATCGTGGTCGACAAGACCGAGTACCCGCTCCACAAGTTCATGCGCTCCAACCAGGGCACGATCATCCACCAGAAGCCGCTGGCCTCGGTGGGCGACAAGGTCAAGGCCGGCGAGGCGCTGGCCGACGGCTCCTCCACCCGCAACGCGGAGCTGGCCCTGGGCAAGAACTGCCTCGTGGCCTTCATGTCCTGGGAGGGCTACAACTTCGAGGACGCGATCATCATCTCCGAGCGCCTCGTCAAGGACGACGAGCTCACCTCGATCCACATCGAGGAGTACGAGATCGACGCCCGTACCACCAAGCTGGGCGACGAGGAGGTCACGCGTGACATCCCGAACCGCTCGGAGGAGTCGCTGCGCAACCTCGACGACCGCGGCATCGTGCGCATCGGCGCCGAGGTGGGGTCCGGGGACCTGCTGGTGGGCAAGGTCACGCCCAAGGGCGAGACCGAGCTGACCGCCGAGGAGAAGCTGATCCGCGCGATCTTCAAGGAGAAGGCGCGCGAGGTCCGCGATACCTCGCTCAAGGTGCCCCACGGCGAGGGCGGCGTGGTGATCGACGTCAAGACCTTCTCGCGGGACGAGGAGGACGACCTCCCGCCGGGCGTGAACGACCTCGTGCGCGTGTACGTGGCCAAGAAGCGCAAGATCGCGGAGGGCGACAAGCTCGCCGGCCGCCACGGCAACAAGGGCGTGATCTCGAAGATCGTGCCCGAGGCCGACATGCCGCACCTCGAGGATGGCACCCCCGTCGATGTGATCCTGAACCCGCTCGGCGTGCCGAGCCGCATGAACATCGGCCAGATCCTGGAGACCCACCTCGGGTGGGCCGCCGGCAACGGCTGGTACGACGACGGCTCCGACGCCTACAAGCATTCGCTTCAGAACGGCGGACGGGTGAACATCGCCACGCCGGTCTTCGACGGCGCGACCGTGGAGGACGTGGACGAGGCGCTCGTGCGCTGGCAGGAGGAGCACCCCGAGCGCGGCATCGACCTCGGGGTGGACATGAAGGAGATCCCCGGCAGGCGCGCCACCGGAAAGGCCAAGCTCTACAACGGCCGCACGGGCGAGCCCTACGAGGAGACCGTCACCGTCGGCTACATGTACATCCTGAAGCTGCTGCACCTCGTGGACGACAAGATCCACGCGCGCAGCACCGGCCCCTACTCGCTCGTCACCCAGCAGCCGCTGGGCGGCAAGGCGCAGTTCGGCGGCCAGCGCTTCGGCGAGATGGAGGTGTGGGCGCTCGAGGCTTACGGCGCGGCGTACACGCTCCAGGAGATGCTCACGATCAAGTCCGACGACACGGTCGGCCGCGTGAAGGCATACGAGGCCATCGTCAAGGGCGAGAACATCGCCGAGCCGTCGATCCCGGAGTCGTTCAAGGTGCTGCTGAAGGAGATGCAGTCGCTGGCGCTCGACGTGGACGTCCGCTCCGAGGAGGGCGGCGGCGTGGAGATGCGCGACGAGGACGACGACCTCCTGCGGGCGGCCGAGGAGCTGGGCATCGACCTCTCAGGGGTCCGTGCCACCGACGGCGAGGCCGCCGACGAGTCCGAGGAGAAGGTCGAAGCCGAAGGTGAGGGCGGCCAGGGAACTGAGACGCCCGCCGAGCAAGACAAAGAGATGATCGAGAGCGACGGGAGCAGCAAATGATTGACATAAACAACTTCGACAAGATCTCGATCGGCCTTGCTTCCTCGAAGCAGATTCGCTCCTGGTCCAGTGGCGAGGTGGTCAAGCCGGAGACCATCAACTACCGCACGCTGAAGCCCGAGAAGGATGGGCTCTTCTGCGAGCGCATCTTCGGTCCCACCAAGGACTGGGAGTGCTACTGCGGCAAGTACAAGCGGGTCCGCTACAAGGGCATCGTCTGCGAGCGCTGTGGCGTGGAGGTCACGCGCTCCAAGGTGCGCCGCGAGCGCATGGGCCACGTGGACCTGGCCGCCCCGGTCAGCCACATCTGGTTCTTCAAGGGCGTTCCGTCGCGGATCGGCTACCTGATCGACATGGCTCCGAAGGAGCTCGAGAAGGTTCTGTACTTCGCCGCCTCGATGGTCACCTGGGTGGACGACGAGGCGCGCGAGAAGGACGTGCCCTCGCTCGAGAAGGAGGTCCAGAAGGTCCTCGACTCCTACGACGCCGAGCGCGAGCAGCAGGTGCAGGAGCTGCGCGAGTCGCTCGAGCGCCGGCTGGAGTACCTGAAGACCGGCAAGCAGACCAATTTCTCCGACGACGACCACCTGTGGGCCGACTCGCTGGACCTCAACATCAAGAAGCTGTCAGACGAGGAGCGCACCAAGCTGGAGAAGGAGGTCACCAAGACCTTCGAGTCCGACATCACCGACACGGAGGCCTACATCGAGGACGCGGCCGAGCGCATGCGTCAGGTGTGGGAGCTCTTCCAGGAGATGAAGCCCAAGGACGTGGTCACCGACGAGACGCTCTTCCGCGAGCTCAAGGACCGCTTCGGCTCCCCGTATGGCTTCGGCGAGTACTTCCGCGGCACCATGGGCGCGGAGGCGGTTCGTGACCTGCTCGAGCAGGTGGACCTCGACGCCGAGCAGGCCGAGCTGGAGGACCAGGTCAAGACGGCCAAGGGTCAGAAGCAGAGCCGCGCGGTCAAGCGCCTGAAGGTGGTCTCCGCCTTCATCCACTCGACCAACAAGCCCGAGGACATGATCCTCGAGGCCATCCCGGTGATCCCGCCGGAGCTGCGCCCGATGGTGCAGCTGGACGGCGGGCGCTTCGCCACGTCGGACCTCAACGACCTCTACCGCCGCGTGATCAACCGCAACAACCGGCTCAAGCGGCTGCTCGACCTCGGCGCGCCCGAGATCATCGTCAACAACGAGAAGCGGATGCTCCAGGAGGCCGTCGACGCGCTGTTCGACAACGGCCGCCGCGGGCGCCCCGTGACGGGCCCCGGCAACCGCCCCCTGAAGTCATTGTCGGACATGCTCAAGGGCAAGCAGGGACGCTTCCGCCAGAACCTGCTGGGCAAGCGGGTGGACTACTCCGGCCGGTCGGTGATCGTGTCGGGTCCGAGCCTGCGGCTGCACCAGTGCGGCCTGCCCAAGCTGATGGCGCTGGAGCTGTTCAAGCCGTTCATCATGGCCCGGCTGGTCGAGCGCAAGGCGGTGCAGAACATCAAGGCGGCCAAGAAGATGGTCGACTCGATGATCCCCGAGGTGTGGGACGTGCTGGAGGAGGTCATCAAGGACCACCCGGTGCTGCTCAACCGCGCACCCACGCTTCACCGCCTGGGCCTGCAGGCCTTCGAGCCCGTGCTGGTCGAGGGCAAGGCGATCCAGGTGCACCCGCTCGTGTGCTCGGCGTTCAACGCCGACTTCGACGGCGACCAGATGGCCGTGCACCTGCCGCTGTCCGCCGAGGCCCAGGCCGAGGCGCGGCTGCTGATGCTCTCCGCCAACAACATCCTGTCCCCGGCGCACGGCGGGCCTCTGGCCACGCCGTCACAGGACATGGTGCTGGGCGCCTACTACCTCACCTACGGCCCCGACGCCGAGGAGCTCGAGGCGCTGGAGGTCAAGCTCCAGGCCGGCGGCAAGGAGGCCAAGAGGGCCGACCGCCCGCATGTGTTCCGCTCTGCCCAGGAGGCCGAGCTGTCATACGAGCACGGGATGGTGCAGTTGCACGACCTCGCCGAGTACCGGCGCCTGCACGGGCACGGGCACATCCTGACCACCGTCGGGCGGATCATCTTCAACGAGCGCATCGAGCGCGCGTTGGAGGAGGTGCTCGAGGACAAGTACGACCCTGCCACGAGCTACACGTTCGTGAACCGGCCGCTGAAGAAGCGCGACATGGGCGCCGTGATCGAGGGCCTGGTGGACCAGCACGGTCCCCATGCCACCGCACAGGTGCTGGACGCCTTCAAGGACCTCGGGTTCCACTTCGCCAGCCAGGCGGGGATCACGATCTCCAAGAACGACGTGGTGATTCCTCCGGCCAAGGACGAGATCCTGGAGCGCTACGAGGGCGAGGTGGGCGAGATCCTCGACCAGTACGACACGGGGCTCATCTCCCAGGAGGAG
Organism: uncultured Thermoleophilaceae bacterium; assembly: GCA_963727395.1. Lineage (GTDB taxonomy): Bacteria > Actinomycetota > Thermoleophilia > Solirubrobacterales > Thermoleophilaceae > JAAYBF01. The sequence goes on from CAVSGC010000004.1 coordinate 42,965, forward strand.
CGCCACGAGGCGGTCGTCGAGAAGTGGAACGCCGCCACCGACGAGGTGGGCGAGGCGATGCAGCGCAACCTCGACGTCCTGAACCCCATCTTCATGATGGCCAACTCGGGCGCCCGTGGCTCGTTCAAGCAGATCCGTCAGCTGGCCGGCATGCGAGGCCTGATGGCCAACCCGAAGGGCGAGATCATCGAGCGTCCGATCAAGGCCAACTTCATGGAAGGCCTGACCGTGCTCGAGTACTTCATCTCGACCCACGGCGCCCGGAAGGGGCTCGCCGACACGGCGCTGCGCACCGCTGACTCCGGGTACCTCACCCGGCGCCTGGTGGACGTGGCCCAGGACGTGATCGTCCGCCAGGAGGACTGCGGCACCAAGGACACGATCGATATGCCGCTGCGCGGCGAGGACGGGCAGCCCAACGGCAACCTCCTCGGTCGTCACGCGGCTGCGGCGTTCTCAACCAAGCGGGGCCGGGAGCTCCTCAAGAAGGGGCAGCTCATCGAGCCGGCGGCGCTGGAGGTGATCGTGGACGCTCTCGGCGAGGACGACGCCACGGTGCCGGTCCGCTCGGTGCTCAAGTGCGAGGCCGAGACCGGGATCTGCCAGAAGTGCTACGGCATCGCGCCGGCCACCGGCAAGATGGTGGCCATCGGCGACGCGGTGGGAATCATCGCTGCACAGTCGATCGGCGAGCCCGGCACCCAGCTCACCCTGCGCACGTTCCACACCGGCGGTGTGGCGGGCCTGGACATCACCCAGGGCCTCCCCCGCGTGGTGGAGCTGTTCGAGGCACGCAAGCCGAAGGGCCTGGCCAAGCTGGCCGAGGTTGACGGCAAGGTGTCGATCGAGCGCACCGACAAGGCGATCAAGGTCAACGTGACCGACGACGGGGGCGAGGAGCACGCGTATTCGTTCCCGGTGCGCACGCGCCTGTTCGTGGACGAGGGCCAGAAGGTGTCAGCGGGCGACCAGCTCAACGAGGGGTCGATCTATCCCCACGAGCTGCTCGAGATCCGCGGCCGCACCGACACCGAGGTCTACCTCGTCCAGGAGGTCCAGAAGGTCTACCGCTCACAGGGCGTGGACATCAAGGACAAGCACATCGAGATCATCGTCCGCCAGATGATGAAGCGGGTGCGGGTCGACCAGAAGGGCGACTCCGCCTACCTGCCGGGTGCGTTCGTGGACCGCTTCGACATGGCGAAGGTGAACGCCGCGCTGAAGAAGGCCAAGAACCAGCAGGCCGAGTTCGAGGAGATCATCCTCGGCATCACCAAGGCCTCGCTGGCCACGGATTCGTTCCTGTCGGCGGCCTCCTTCCAGGAGACCACCAAGGTGCTCACCGACGCCGCGCTCGAGGGCAAGACGGACCGCCTGCTCGGGCTCAAGGAGAACGTGATCATCGGCAAGCTGATCCCGGCGGCCACCGGCCTGAAGCACTACCGCAGGCTGGAGATCGAGCCCACCGAGCCCGTCCAGCGTCACGCGGCCGAGGAGCTCGGCCTGCTGGACGAGGGCGAGCTGGCGGCCGAGCTGGGGCTCACCGAGGACGGTGAGCTCGAGGGCTTCGGCTTCGGCAGTGATGGCGGCGCCTCGTCGGGCAACGGCGAGGGCGCGTTCGGCGACGAGCTGGCGGACCTGCCGGCGCCGACTCCCACGCCGGCTGACGACGAGTCCAAGTAGCGCTTACGGGGGAGGGGCCCGCGGCGAGCACCGCCGCGGGCCCCGTCTCCGCTGAGCGTCGATCCGTGAAGATCGTCGAGGACACCGCGCCCGCCGGTGCGGCCCGAGACCAGGCCGTCAAGCCCTGCGATGAGGCCACGCAGAGCCCGTAGCGGTATGGGGAGTCATCCCCTCACCTCTTCATAGACGTCGCCAGCCGCGCTCGACATCACCAGATCCGCCATCTCCAGCTTCAGCGCGGTGAGGCGGCCATCCTCGCTCGCGGTGCGGGATTCTCTGCGCGCGAGGTCGATGAACTCCTCGGTCACGAAGCCCTCCCGGGCGGCCAGCGTGACCCCCCGATCCCGGTAGCCGAGGGCGAAGACGAACCGCTCGAGGGCGCTGCCCCGGTCGGGACGCGCCAGTGCGGCGTCGACCACGTACCGTTCGCCCGTCACGGCGCCCGTGACCAGTTCGAAGGCGTCGCGCGCGCCCGGGCCGCCGAATGCGGTCCGGATTGTGATCTCGCGGCGCTCCGGCGGGCCGCCGGGCTCGAGCAGCGGCAGCGCCCGCTCCAGCACCTTGAAGGCGTGGGCCACCCCGCCGGGCGAGCCGCCGCCGTGGTGGCGCAGCATGTCGTCGAACGAGAAGGCGATCGCTTCGCCCCGCTCGAGCACCGTGAGCTTCACGCGCCCCCGCCCGCCGACACCTCGTCGGCCCAGCGCAGCAACTGCTGCACGTGCTCGTCGCTCATCCCCACCGCGGGCTCGGTGAGCACCAGCAGCGTGGGCTCCTCGCGCGCCCGGGCCCACTCCTCGCATTCATCGTCGAGGTTGTCGTCGATCCAGGCGGCCGGCCTCCCGCGCGCGTACTCGTCGATCGCGGTGAGCTTCCAGTGGGCCGAGCCGAACACCGCCGCCGCGCCGAAGGTGAGCGTGGGCAGCTCACCGAAGGGGAGCTTCAGCAGCCAGGGCAGGTGCTCGTTTGCACGCTCCTCCCAGCCGGTGGCCCACACCAGCTCGAACCGCTCATGGAGCCGAATCAGGCGCTCGCCCGTGCCGGTGGCGATGCAGTGCGCGATGCCGTCGACGGTGTGAAAGACGCCCGGGAAGTTCTCAAATCCGGGCGCGAAGCCGAAGAGGCTGATCACGCCATCGACGTCAACGAAGAGGACGGGTTTGCTTGTGCGAGTTGTCACCGAGGTTCTGCTATTTCGTTACGTGGGTATGTAGAGGCTCATCAGGTCGTCCGCTACCACTTAAGTGGCAGGCGCTCGTACCGATAGAGCGAATAGCGGCAGGGGAATGTCGCTTCGCTGCATCTCACCTTTATGAGCATTCAACTGGGCATATTGCTGGCGCTGCTCTGCGCCCTCACGACCAACCTGGGCTTCCTGCTGAAGCACCGCGGCGCGTGCGCGGCTCCCGACGTGACCATGCGCCATCCGCTGCGCAGCGCGATCGGCCTCTACAGGAGCAAGTGGTTCGCGATCGGCATGCTCGTGGCCCTGGGCGCGTGGGTCCTCCACGTCGCCGCGCTGGCGCTGGCGCCGCTCTCGCTCGTGCAGGCCGTCATCTCCGGCGGGCTCGTGTTCCTCACGGTGCTCGCCGACCGCGTCTTCGGCTTCAAGATCGGCAACCGCCAGTGGGTGGGAGTGGGCCTCACCGCTCTCGGCCTCACCCTGATCGCCGTCACCATCCCCACCGACGGCGGCGCGCACTCCGGCTACTCCCTGGCGGGCATGATCGCCTTCGAGTTCGGCCTCCTCACCGTCGGCGCCCTGCTGGTGCTCTCCCCGCGCCTCGGCGCCAGCCACCACCATCACGGCGTGCTGCTCGGCATGGCCGCCGGCGTCCTGTTCGGCGTGTCGGACGTTGCCATCAAGGCGCTCACAGGCAGCGTCGGCGCTCAGGGCCTTGTTGCCGGCCTCGCGTCCCCGTGGCTGCTCACCTGTCTTCTGGCCTCGGCCGTCGCCTTCTACGCCTCCGCCCGCGGTCTGCAACAGGGCGAGGCCGTCCCGGTCATCACCATGACCAGCGCCGCCGCCAACGTCTCGGCCATCACCGGCGGCTTCGTGGTCTTCGGCGACCCCATGCCGGGTGACGCTCTCGGTATCGCCGTCCAGTCACTGGCGTTCGTGCTGGTGATCGTGGCCGCCTGGCTCACCCCGGCGCCCGTACGCGCCGCCGAGGCCACGGCCTAAGCGGCCGCAAGCCCGGCCGCTGCTACCATCCCGCGCCGCATGCCGAGCATCAATCAGCTAGTCCGCAAGGGCCGTAACCGCCCCAACAAGAAGGTCGCCACCCCGGGTCTGAAGTCCGGGCAGGGGCGCAAGAAGCGCATCGCTGCTCCCCAGCGGCGAGGCGTGTGCACGCGCGTGTACACCGTCACCCCCAAGAAGCCGAACTCCGCGCTGCGCAAGGTCGCGCGCGTGCGGCTCACCAACGGGATGGAGGTCACCGCCTACATCCCGGGCGAGGGCCACAACCTGCAGGAGCATTCCGTGGTGCTCATCCGAGGCGGCCGCGTGAAGGATCTGCCGGGTGTGCGCTACAAGGTCGTGCGCGGCACGCTCGACGCCTCCGGCGTGAGCGACCGCAAGAAGAGCCGCTCCGCCTATGGGGCCAAGGCGCGCTGAGTAGCTGATGCCCCGCCGCGCCGCAGCCGGAACCCGGCCCATCGATGCCGACGCCATGCACGGGTCCAAGCTCGTGCAGCAGCTGATCAACAAGGTGATGGTGGACGGCAAGAAGTCCACCGCCGAGGCGATCGTCTACACCGCGCTCGACGACCTCTCCCGCAAGTCGGGCGAGGAGCCGGTGGTGGCCCTGGAGAACTCGATCAAGAGCCTCACCCCGGTGCTCGAGGTTCGCTCCCGCCGCGTGGGCGGCGCCACCTACCAGGTGCCGGTGGAGGTTCCCCCGCCGCGCGCCCGTACCCTCGCGATCCGGTGGCTGGTGGAGTTCGCCCGCCGCCGCCGCGAGAAGTCGATGTCGGACCGCCTGGCCGCCGAGCTGCTGGACGCGCAGTCCCAGCAGGGGCTGGCCTACAAGCGCAAGGACGACATCTACCGCATGGCCCAGGCGAACAAGGCCTTCGCCCACTACCGCTGGTAGGAGCGGCGCGATAAGCGTCGCCTGGCGGCGTCATCGGTCGCTCGCCTGCTGAAGCAGGCCACGCTCCCTGCTTCCTTGCCAGGCTCGCTTCTCGCGCCGCTCCAACCAGCGGTCCGGTAAGCGTCGCCTGGCGGCGTCATCGGTCCCGCCGCTCCAACCAGCGGCGGCTGGTACCCCTTAGGCGGTCAGGCTGGCTTCTAGGGTCGACCCGTCGAGGATCGTCCGCGCCACCAGCTCCGGGTTGTCCCACATCGGGCTGTGGCCGCATTCGGGCAGCGTGATGAAGCGCGTGTGGGCCGGCAGCTCGTCTCGGCGGCGTGCCTTCGGTGGGATCAGGCGTTCCTTGTCTCCCCAGGCCACTGTCACCGGCACGTCGATCGCGTGGCCATCGCGGAACCGCTCGCGCCTGGTCTGAGCGAGGTGGTCGCTGAAGCCGGGGGTGGAGGCGAAGGTCGTGGCCATCTCGATCGCCTCGTGGGGCGGAACCTGTTTGGGCTTCGCCACCGTGCCACTGAGGAGCAGGGTGCGGCCTAGGCCGCTGCGCATGGCCGCCGGGACCACCGGGGCAAAGAGCCGCCCCATCTTGTGCTGGCTCCAGAGCTGTGCCGAGCAGCGCCAGGGATCGCGCTTGGGCCACAGGCCGGCGGGCGCCAGCGCCACCACCGAGCGGGCGCGGCCGAGCTTCGCGAGCTCCAGCGCGGTCCAGCCGCCCACGGAGTTGCCCGCGGCGTGCGCCGAGTCGATCCCCAGCTCGTCCAGCAGCCGCGCCAGCACCTGCGCGTAGCCGATCGGGGTGTGCGGCGTCGAGTCAGCGGGAGGAGGGGACTCGCCGTGCCCCGGTAGGTCCACCAACAGCAGCTCCCGCTCAGCTGCCAGGCGTTCGACGAGTGGCTTCCAATGTGCGCGTGAGCCGCCGGTGCCATGGATCAGTAGAAGCGGCGCCCCTTCTCCCCGGCGCTCGAGGGCGACCCCCGCGACCTGGCTGACCGGCATGCTCGTTTTCCCTCCTAACGGTTTCTTCATACGAAGGCGTTAGACTGCCACACGAGTGATGAGCGGTCAAATGGAGCGCTTTGGGCCGACCCGTCGAGGCGGGCCTGTGTTTCGCTGGCTCGGCGAGCACCTCGCAGTGGACCTTGCGAACACGGTGATGGTGGTCCGAGACGGCGAGACGGTCGACCTTCTCGCCTCGCCCGGGGATTTGCGGCTCTGGCTCGAGGCGGAGCGGTCGCGCTTGGGCGAGCTGTCATTCCCCGCGCAGGACCTGGAGGACATCCGGGTTGTCCGCGATGCCGTGCGCGACCTTCTTGCGGCCGCGGCGCGCGGGAAGGCACCCCCGCCGGAGGCCCTGCGACTCATCAACGCTGCGAGCGCCGCGGCGCCGGTTGCGCTCCAACTGCAGGTCGGCCACGGAACCAACCTCCGCACGGCTGAGATCTCGCCCGGCGGCCCTCGCCTGACTCGCCTGCTCGGAACCCTGGCCAGGTCGGCCATCGCCCTGGTTACCAGCACCGAGCGGGAGCAGCTTCGCGTGTGCAACGCGCCCAGCTGCGGCATGTTCTTCATCGGGGCTCGTCGCTGGTGTTGCGCTGCGTGCGGGAACCGCGCGCGAGCGGCGCGCCACTACCGCCGGGCGCGATCGTCACCTAGCGCGGCCTCGCCGGCCTGATCAGCAGCACGCGCGCCAGGCGCTTGTCGGCCAGGCGAACGGTCGGGCCCGTCGCAGCTCGGACGGCGCGGCCGCTGCAGCCGGCGCGAGCGCCGCGAGTCCGGTGCGGTTGCTGCTCGTGCCGTGCGCACCTGGCTAGCGCCGCAGGTAGATCGCCGAGGTCATCGCGCTGATCGCCAGCATGTTGCGGCAGTAGGTGGTCTCGCCGCCCAGCGGCTCGTCGCACGCGGCTCCGCGCTCCTGGGCGAGGTCGGGATCGAACAGCTCGGCGCGGGCCCATGTGGTTCCGGCGGGCAGCCGGAAGCGGTGCCCGAACCGCGGCGAGGTCACCGGCACAGGCCCGACCGCCTGGCGACCGCCGTCTGTGATCACCCGCAGGAACGTGCCGGCTCCGCCGTGCACGCGCACCCGCATGCGCGACCGCGGGCGGACCGTGTCACCCACCATCGACTCGAACCTGCGCGTGCCGCGGCTGTCGGCCTCCAGGAAGATTCGCGGCCCGGCGTGGCGGGGCGGCTGGTGGGAGATGAACGTGCGCCCCCGTCGCAGCCCGCGCAGCACAGCGGCTGCGGTGCGCCTGCGCGCGTGGACCCAGGTGGTGGGCTGGCCCGCGCCCTGGATCGCGGTGGTGGCCACGTAGTGGTTGTCGCTGCCGCCGGTGGCGCCCACGCGGGCGCCGCGGTCCAGCCAGCCCTCCCAGTAGCGCACCGCGTCGTCGTTGGAGGAGGCGGAGGGCAGCGGCGGCTGGTAGAGGCGGGAGATGTTCCAGACCTCGACCGTGTCGGGACGGATCGAGTAGCCATAGCTCCAGTCGAGGTTGTCGGGGAAGCCGGTGGCGCCCTCGGCGGGGTGGTTCACCTGGAAGATGCCGCCCTCGGCGCGCAGCGCGTCGGCCAGCGCCTGTACGGCCCCGGCCGATGAGTCGCCCGGCGAGAGCACCCGCCGGGCGCCCAGGGCCTGGGCGTGGCCGTTCAGCGAGACCTCGTATCCCGGCAGGCCGAGCACGCCGCGGGTGCCGAACCCCGGGTCGCCCTGGGAGCGCACGTCGTTGTGGTCGGTGATCGCCAGGTAGTCGAGCCCCCGGCCGGCCGCCACCGCGAACTGGCCTCCCACCGGGTGGCCCAGTGCGAACGCCTCCTCCGGGCCGGTGTTGTCGTCCCCCGGCCCGCCGTAGGAGTCGTGGGAGTAGGTGCTGTGGGCGTGGAGGTCGCCGGCCAGCCAGCGCGGCTTGGCCTGCGCTGCGGAGGCGAGCGCGAGTGCGATCGCGCCGGCCAGCGCCAGCATCAACAGCAACCGACCCCGTATGGGTGCCCCCCGCACCACGGGGCGAGCCTACTCGGGTGCGGGGTGGGTGAGACGCACCAATCCGGCTGCCCCGCACAGCACGGCGCCCAGCGCAGCCAGGTAGAAGCCAGTGTCGAGCCCGGCCTTCGCCTCCTCGTAGCTGATGCCCACCAGGCCGGTCTCGTCCGCCTTCGGCAGGTCGCGCAACAGCATCACGGCCACCACCACGACGGCCACCACGAGCAGCGCGAACGCCGCCGGCCGGCTGGCCCCCTGCGCGGCGCCCACCGCCATCACCAGCGCCAGCGCCCCGAGCAGGAGGAAGGCGCCGGCGTGCTGCTCGGTTCCATCCAGCTGGCAGGCGTCGCGCAGCTGGGCGTCGGCGATCTCCTGGCAGGTGCCGGTGGTGAGCACGTCGATCGTGATCACCGGCGAGAGCTCCGCCACCATCAGCGCCAGGCCCCCCGCCACGCCGAGCAGGAGCACCGAAATCGGCACCCAGCCGCGCGAGCGAAGGGAGCTGAGCACGCGTGCGGGAAGGGTCTTCGAGGCCTCCATCGCGGCTGAGGGTACCCGCCCGAAGCCCATCCCCCGCAAACCCGCTCGGCGTCTGGGAATGGCGCCGACCCTCTGCTATATTCGACCGTCGCTCGCGCCCCTGCGGGGGTCGGGCTGGTCCGGTGCGTCGCCTCCCGTTCCGACGTCCGGACGCCTCACGCGAATGGAGACCCAGATCACATAGAACCTCATCCGGGCAGACGGCTTTTCAGCACAGGGGCCCGGCACGGGCCTTTTTTCTGCCCGCGAATCGCTCCGCAGCACCGCTCCACCACCGAAACCGACCCGAAACCACCAGGAACCTCATGCCACGCAAGGTCTCACTAGAGAAGACGCGCAACATCGGAATCATGGCCCACATCGATGCGGGCAAGACGACGACGACCGAGCGCATCCTCTTCTACACCGGCCGCACCCACAAGATGGGCGAGGTGCACGAGGGCGCCGCGGTCATGGACTGGATGGAGCAGGAGCAGGAGCGCGGCATCACGATCACCTCCGCGGCCACCACGGCCTCCTGGAAGGACCACCGCATCAACATCATCGACACGCCCGGCCACGTGGACTTCACGGTCGAGGTGGAGCGCTCCCTGCGCGTGCTGGACGGCGCGATCGCGCTGTTCGACTCCGTCGCCGGCGTTGAGCCCCAGTCAGAGACGGTGTGGCGCCAGGCCGACAAGTACCGCGTGCCGCGGATCGCCTACATCAACAAGATGGACCGCGTCGGGGCCGACTTCGAGGGCTCGGTGCAGACGATGAAGGACCGCCTGGGCGCCGACGGCAAGACCGAGGGCGCAGGCAGTGCGATCCCGATCCAGCTCCCGATCGGCGCGGAGGGCGACTTCAAGGGCATCGTGGACCTCGTGACCATGGAGGCCGTCGTCTACAAGGACGACCTGGGCCAGGACTGGGGCGTGGAGGAGATCCCGGCCCACATGCAGGACGCCGCCGCCGAGGCCCGCACGCACCTGATCGAGGCGCTCGCCGACTACGACGAGCAGCTGATGGAGGACTACCTCGAGGAGAAGCCGATCGAGGCCGACCGCCTGCGTGAGGACATCCGCAAGGCCACTCTGGACATCTCCATCTTCCCCGTGATGTGCGGGTCCTCGTTCAAGAACAAGGGCGTCCAGCCGCTGCTGGACGCGGTCGTGGACTACCTGCCCAGCCCGCTGGACGTGCCTCCGATGGAGGGCCTGGAGCCCGCCCCCAAGGGCTCCGAGGACGGCGAGGGAGTGGTGGCGATTCGCGCCCCCTCCGACGACGCGCCGTTCTCCGCGCTCGCGTTCAAGGTCATGTCCGATCCGTTCGTGGGCAAGCTCACCTACTTCCGCGTCTACTCAGGCACGCTGGACGCCGGCGGGCGCATCCTCAACGCCAGCACGGGCCGTACCGAGCGGGTGGGGCGCATCCTGATGATGCACGCCAACCACCGCGAGGAGGAGGAGACGATCTACGCGGGGGACATCGCCGCCGGCGTGGGCCTCAAGCAGACCTCCACGGGCGACACCCTGTGCGCGCCCGACCACCCGATCCTCCTGGAGACCATCAACTTCCCGGATCCGGTCGTGCACGTGTCGATCGAGCCCAAGACGAAGGCCGACCAGGAGAAGATGGGCGTCGCGCTGAGCCGCCTGGGCGAGGAGGACCCCACCTTCCACATTCGTACCGACGACGAGACCGGCCAGACCGTGATCTCCGGCATGGGCGAGCTGCATCTCGAGGTGATCGTCGACCGGATGAAGCGCGAGTTCAACGTGGAGGCCGGCGTGGGCCGCCCCCAGGTGGCCTACCGCGAGACAGTGCGCGGCGAGGCGACCAAGGTCGAGGGCAAGTTCATCCGCCAGACCGGCGGCTCGGGCCAGTACGGCGTCGTGGTGATCAACATGGAGCCCGCGCCCGGCGAGGGCTTTGACTTCGTGAACAAGATCAAGGGCGGCTCCGTGCCGTCCGAGTTCATCCCCGCCGTCGAGAAGGGCATCGAGGAGGCGCTGGAGTCCGGCGTGAAGGCCGGCTTTCCCATGGTGGACGTCCGCGTGACGCTCACCGACGGCAAGTACCACGACACCGACTCCTCGGAGATCGCCTTCAAGGTGGCCGGTTCGATGGCCGCGAAGGAGGCGGCACGGCGCGCAAAGCCCGTGCTGCTGGAGCCCATCATGGCCGTTGAGGTGATCACGCCCGACGACTTCCTGGGCACCGTGATCGGAGATTTGTCCGGGCGCCGCGGGCGCGTGGAGGCGCAGGAGCCGCGCGGCAATGCGATCGCCGTCCAGGCGAGCGTGCCGCTGTCCTCTATGTTCGGTTACGCGACCGACCTGCGCTCCAACACCCAGGGACGGGCGAACTACTCGATGCAGTTCGACCGTTACGAAGAGGTCCCCGGCAACATCGCCGAGGAGATCGTCGAGCACCGAACCGGCGAACCGGTCGGAGCAGGCGCATAGCGAGTATGTTTCCTAGGTTCGCCTTCGCCAAGCGCGAGAGGCCTGCCTCAAAGACTTTCGAAAGGAGCAGTTCCAGTGGCGAAGGAGAAGTTCGAGCGCGACAAGCCGCACTGCAACGTCGGCACCATCGGTCACATCGACCACGGCAAGACCACGTTGACGGCGGCCATCACCACTGTCCTCGCTGAGGCGCAGGGCGCCGGCGAGGCCAAGAGCTTCGCGGAGATCGACAACGCTCCCGAGGAGAAGGAGCGCGGCATCACGATCGCGACCTCCCACGTGGAGTACGAGACCGACAACCGCCACTACGCGCACGTGGACTGCCCCGGTCACGCCGACTACGTGAAGAACATGATCACCGGCGCGGCGCAGATGGACGGCGCCATCCTGGTGGTCTCGGCGGCCGACGGCCCCATGCCCCAGACGCGCGAGCACATCCTGCTCGCCCGCCAGGTGGGCGTGCCCTACATCGTGGTGTTCCTCAACAAGGTCGACATGGTCGACGACGAGGAGCTGCTCGAGCTCGTGGAGGAGGAGGTCAAGGACCTGCTCAACGACTATGACTTCCCGGGCGAGGAGATCCCCTTCATCAAGGGCTCCGCGCTCAAGGCGCTCGAGGGCGACGAGGAGCACAAGCAGAAGATCCTCGAGCTGGCCGAGGCGCTGGACACCTACATCCCGCAGCCCGAGCGCCCGCTGGACAGGCCGTTCCTGATGCCGGTGGAGGACGTGTTCTCGATCACAGGCCGCGGCACGGTGGCCACCGGCCGCATCGAGCAGGGCATCATCAAGACCGGCGAGGAGGTCGAGATCGTGGGCATCCACGAGCAGACCTCCAAGACGATCGTGACCGGCGTCGAGATGTTCCGCAAGATCCTCGACGAGGGCCAGGCCGGCGACAACGTGGGCTGCCTGCTGCGAGGCACCAAGCGCGAGGAGATCGAGCGCGGGCAGGTGCTCTGCAAGCCGGGCTCGATCACGCCGCACACCAAGTTCAAGGCCCAGGTCTACTGCCTGAAGAAGGAGGAGGGCGGCCGTCACACGCCGTTCTTCAACGGCTACCGGCCGCAGTTCTACTTCCGCACCACCGACGTGACGGGCGTGGCCAACCTCCCCGAGGGAGTGGACATGGTCATGCCGGGCGACAACGTGGAGATGGACGTGGAGCTGATCCAGCCGATCGCCATGGACGAGGGCCTGCGCTTCGCGATTCGCGAGGGCGGGCGAACCGTAGGCTCGGGGGTGGTTTCCTCCATCGAGAAGTAGGCCCGTAATCGGCCACACGCAGTTTCCGGGGGCGAGTTCAGTTACTCGCCCCCGAATCTGTCTCTAGACACGAACGCCCATGGCAACTCTCACTCAAAACAAGATCCGGATCCGGCTCAAGGCCTACGACCACTCGGCGATCGAGACGGCTGCCCGCGAGATCGTCGAAACGGCTCAGCGCACCGGCGCCAGCATCTCCGGTCCCGTGCCGCTTCCCACCGAGAAGAACGTGTACTGCGTGATCCGCTCGCCGTTCAAGGACAAGGACTCGCGCGAGCACTTCGAGATCCGCACGCACAAGCGCCTGATCGACATTCTCCAGCCCACGCCCAAGACGGTCGACTCGCTCCAGCGTCTCGACCACCTGCCGGCTGGAGTCGACATCCAGATCCAGCTGATCTGATGGGCGCGCTGCTTGGCAGGAAGCTGGGGATGACGCAGGTCTTCGACCCCGAGGACGGCCACGTGGAGCGCGTGACCGCTTTGGAGGCCGGCCCCTGCTGGGTGACCGCCATCCGCCGCGCCGAGCGTGACGGCTACGACGCGATCCAGCTGGGCTTCGGCGCCGTGCGCGAGAAGAAGCTCACCAAGGCCCGACTGGGCCACCTCAAGACGGCCGACGCCCCGCCGCTGCGCCGCCTGGCCGAGTTCCGCGACGAGGGGGGCGAGACGCTCGAGGTCGGCACCGAGGTGAAGGTGTCCGACATGTTCGAGCCCGGTCAGACCGTGAAGATCTCCGGCACCTCCAAGGGCAAGGGCTTCGCGGGCACGATCAAGCGCCACAACTTCAGCCGCGGGCCGGTGAGCCACGGCTCGCACAACGTGCGCGCCCCGGGCTCGATCGGTGCGGCCTCCACGCCCTCGAGGGTGTTCAAGGGCATCCGTGGACCGGGCCAGATGGGCAACGAGCGCGTCACCCAGAAGGGGTTGCACGTGGTGGACGTGCGCCCCGAGGAGAACCTGCTGCTGGTCCGCGGCTCGGTGCCCGGCCCCAAGGGCGGCATCGTGGAGATAAGGACGGACTCCTGATGGCCCTCCAGGCGCCATACATCGGCGGCAAGACCGGCAAGGTGGACCTCGACGAGGCCGTCTTCGGCGAGTCCTTCCACGAGCCGCTCGTGCACCGCTGCGTGCGCGCGGAGCTCAACGCGCGCCGCCAGGGGAGCGCGTCCACGCTCACCCGCGGCGAGGTGGCAATGACCGGCGCCAAGGCCTGGCGCCAGAAGGGCACCGGCCGTGCCCGCGCGGGCGCCCTCTCCAGTCCCCAGCGCACCGGCGGCGGCATCGCCTTCGGCCCCAAGCCGCGCACCTACACCGTCAAGGTGAACCGCAAGGAGCGCAAGCGCGCCCTCAGGGCCGTGCTGTCCCTGCACGCCGGCCGCGGCTCGCTGGCCGCCGTGGACGCGAGCTCCTTCGACTCTCCAGCCACCAAGGTCGCCGCCAAGGCCCTCAACGCCTTCACCCCCTTTCGGGGAGGCGGGGCGGGGGGCCGCGCGCTGGTCGTCCTGGCTGACGGTGAGGAGAACGCCGTGCTCTCGTTTCGCAACCTGCGCGACGCAACCGTGCTGCACGCCTCCGCCGTGGGGGTGGCCGACGTGATCGGCGCCGCCCGCCTGGTGGCCTCCCCCGACGCCCTGGACCACCTCTCCCGCGTGGCCGGCGCCACGCAGGCGAAGGAGGCTTCCAAGTGAACGCCCGCAGCGTGATCGTCCGGCCGGTGATCAGCGAGAAGAGCTACGCCCTGCTCGCCGCCAACAAGTACACGTTCCGCATCCACGAGGGGGCGAACAAGACCCAGGTGCGCCAGGCGATCGAGGAGATCTTCGGCGTGCGGGTCCTGGGTGTGCGCACTCAGAACATCAAGCCCAAGCCCAAGCGCCGCGGCTTTTCCTCCGGCAAGCGCCGGCAGTGGAAGAAGGCCGTGGTCACGCTGCACCCCGACGACTCGATCGAACTGTTCGAGGGCACGGAGACCGACTGATGGCAATTCGCAAGCACAAGCCCACCAGCCCCGGCCGCCGGTTCGCCACCTATTCGGACCGCGCCGAGGTGACCAAGAAGCATCCCGAGAAGTCGCTGGTCGAGGGACTGACGAAGTCCGGCGGGCGCAACGCCCACGGGCGCATCACCTCCCGCCACCGCGGCGGGGGGGCCAAGCGCAAGTACCGCAAGATCGACTTCAAGCGCCGCAAGGACGGCGTGCCCGCTCGCGTGGCAGCGATCGAGTACGACCCCAACCGGAGCTCCTACATCGCGCTGATCCACTACGCCGACGGCGACAAGGCCTACATCCTGGCCCCGGCTCGCCTGAGCGTGGGCGCCACGGTGCAGTCGGGCCCCGGCTCTGAGATCCAGCCGGGCAGCTGCCTGCCGCTGGCCAACATCCCCACGGGCACCACGGTGCACAACGTGGAGCTGTCCGCCGGCCGCGGGGGTCAGATGGGCCGCTCCGCGGGCACCGCGATCCAGCTGGTGGCCAAGGAAGGCGACTACGCCACACTCCGCCTCCCCTCCGGGGAGATGCGGATGGTGCGCGCCGAGTGCCGGGCTTCGATCGGCTCGATCGGCAACGCCGAGCACCAGAACATCGAGCTTGGCAAGGCGGGGCGCTCGCGCCACAAGGGCCGCCGCCCGCAGACGCGCGGCACGGCGATGAACCCCGTCGACCACCCGCACGGCGGCGGCGAGGGCTCCACCACCGCGGGCCGCCACCCGGTCACGCCGTGGGGCGTGCCCACGCTGGGCTACCGCACCCGCAAGAAGCGCAAGCAGTCCGACCGTTACATCGTCCGTGGCCGCCGTCGCGGCAAGAAGGGTGGCCGCTAGCCATGTCCCGCTCGTCCAAGAAGGGCCCGTTCGTGGAGGAGCGCCTGATGGGGCGCATCGAGGCCATGAACGAGTCGGGCACCAAGCAGATGATCAAGACCTGGTCGCGGACCTCCACGATCTTCCCGGAGATGGTGGGCCACACGATCGCCGTTCACGACGGGCGCAAGCACGTGCCCGTGTTCGTGTCCGAGTCGATGGTGGGGCACAAGCTGGGCGAGTTCGCGCCCACGCGCCTGTTCCGCGGCCACGCTGGATCCGACCGGGTGAAGATGCGCTGATGGCCGACACCACCGCATACGCCGACCTCACCGTCGATGAGCTGAAGGCCGAGCTCGAGAAGCGCGCGCTGCCCAAGAGCGGCAAGAAGGCCGACCTCATCGCGCGCCTCGAGGACGACGACGCCGGCCAGGGCGGTGGCGCTCCCGAGGACCAGCCGGTGGCCGAGACGGAGGCCGTCGAGCAGGCGGCAGAGGAAGCCGCCGAGGAAAAGCCCAAGCGGGGCCGTCGGCGCGGGGCCGCAGAGGTCACCGCCAAGCGCGACGATGCTTCCACCGAGGCTCGGCCCGCTCCGCGCGACAAGAGCGGCGCCGTGGCAGTGCGCGCGCAGGCCAAGTACGTGCGCAGCGCCCCGCGCAAGGCGCGGCTGGTGATGGACCACATTCGCGGCAGGCGCGTGGATGACGCCCGCGCGATCCTCTCCCACACCCCGCGGCACGCCGCCACTGACATCGCGAAGCTGCTCGAGTCGGCGGTGGCCAACGCGGAGAACAACTTCGAGCTGGACCCCGATGACCTGCTCATCTCGCGCTGCTTCGTGGACGAGGGGCCCACGATCAAGCGGTTCCGGCCGCGCGCGCAGGGCCGCGCCACACGCATCAACAAGCGCACCTCCCACATGACGATCACTCTCACTACGACGGGCGAGGAGGCCTGAGCATGGGTCAGAAGGTCCATCCCGAGGCCATGCGCGTGGGCTACATCCACGACTGGAAGTCCACCTGGTTCTCCGAGAGCGAGTTCGCCGACTACCTGCTCGAGGACATCCACATCCGCGAGCACATCGAGAACAAGCTCAGCCACGCCGGCCTGTCGGACATAACGATCCGCAAGAACAAGGGCGAGGTCGAGGTGAACATTCACACGGCTCGCCCGGGCATCGTGATCGGCAAGTCGGGCAGCGAGGTGGACGCCCTGCGCAAGGAGCTCCACAAGATGACCGACAAGGCCGTGAAGGTGAACATCCTCGAGATCAAGCGTCCCGAGCTGGACGCAAAGCTCGTGGCCCAGTCGATCGCCGAGCAGCTGGTGAACCGCGTGGCGTTCCGCCGCGCGATGAAGCGCTCCCTCACGTCGGCCATGCGCTCCGGCGCCAAGGGCGTGCGCGTGCAGGTCTCGGGCCGCCTGGGCGGCGCCGAGATGGCGCGCACCGAGGGCTACTCCGACGGCCGCGTGCCGCTGCACACCATCCGGGCGGACATCGACTACGGCTTCTTCGAGGCCAAGACCACCTTCGGCCGGATCGGCGTGAAGGTCTGGGTCAACAAGGGCGAGATCATGCCCAAGGGCTTCGCCCAGGACCTCACCGAGCTCGAGGCGCCCCAGCAGGCGTCCGGCGGCCGCGGTGGCGGCCCCGGCGGCGGACGCGGAGGCCCCGGCGGCGGTCGCGGAGGCCCCGGCGGCGGGCGCGGTGGCGGAGGCCCCGGCGGCGCAGGTGGCGGACGTGGACGCGGTGGCGGCCCCCGTGGCGGCGGCGGAGGTGGGCGCTGATGCTCCAGCCCAAGCGTGTAAAGCACCGCAAGCAGCACCGCGGCCGCAGGGCCGGGTTCGCCAAGGGCGGGACCACCGTCGGCTTCGGCGAGTACGGCCTGAAGGCGATCGATCGCGGCTGGATCACCAACCGCCAGATCGAGGCTGCCCGAATCGCCATGACCCGCAAGATCAAGCGAGGCGGCAAGGTCTGGATCAACGTCTTCCCCGACAAGCCCATCACCCAGAAGCCGGCCGAGACCCGCATGGGCTCCGGCAAGGGCTCCCCCGAGGGGTGGGTGGCCGTGGTCAAGCCCGGCCGAGTGCTGTTCGAGCTCTCGGGCGTGCCGGAGGAGCTTGCGCGCGACGCCATGCGCCTCGCGGGCCACAAGCTCCCGATCAAGACCAAGTTCGTGTACCGCGAGGGGGCCGGGGAGCAGTGAAGTCCGTGGATGTGCACAATCTGGATGACCCGTCCCTCGTGGAGTTTGTAGGCCGGTCGCGGCAGGAGGTGTTCAACCTGCGCTTTCAGCACGCCACCGGGCAGCTCGAGAACACGGCGGGTCTGAAGCACGCGAAGAGGGATCTGGCAAGGGGCCTCACGGTGGCGCGCGAACGCTCGCTGGACGTAGAGGCCGAGTTGCGAAAGCAGACGATCGATGGCTGACGAAGAGAACAACGAAGAGACAACTGAGCAGCAGACGCCCGAGCCGGAGGCTCGGCGAGGACGCCCCGGTCGAGGACGCCCCGGTCGAGGACGCCCCGGTCGAGGACGCCGCCGTGGAGGAGACCCCCGCCGAGGAGTCGGCCGACGCGGCCGACGAGCCCGAGGCCGCGGCGGAGCCCGAGGCCGAGCCCGAGGAGAAGCTGCACCCCAAGGAGCTGCGCAGGCGCGAGCGCTCCACCCACTCGGGTGAGACGCGGCCGCAGCGCAGCGTGGACGAGCGGATCGCCGCGCGCGCCGAGAAGCGCCGGCGCAACGCCGAGGTCAGGCGCCGCTACCGCGCGCGCAGCAAGGAAAAGCGCGCGGCCGAGGGACCGCGTGAGGGCGGCGGCACCCCGCCCGCCGAGCGTGCCGGCACGGGCAGCCCGCGCGTGCGGCAGGGCATCGTCGTCTCCGACGGCGCCGACAAGACGATCACGGTGCGCATCGACTTCGCGCGCCCGCATCGCACCTACGGCAAGATCGTGCGCACCTCGTCCAAGCTGCACGCACACGACGAGCAGAACGAGGCCAACACCGGCGACACCGTGCGCGTGGTGGAGAGCCGACCGCTCTCGCGCAAGAAGCGCTGGCGCCTGGTGGAAGTGGTGGACCGGGCGCGATGATCCAGCAGGAAAGCCGCCTCCGGGTGGCCGACAACACCGGCGCGCGCGAGATCCTCTGCATTCGAGTGCAGGGCGGCTCCGGCCGTCGCTACGCCGGCGTGGGCGACATCATCACCGCCACCGTCAAGCAGGCCATCCCGCACGGGTCGGTCCGCAAGGGCGAGGTGGTGCGTGCCGTGGTGGTGCGCACCCGCAAGCAGTTCGGCCGCGACGACGGCACCTACATCGCCTTCGACGAGAACGCCGCGGTGCTGCTCGACGTGGGAAACACCCCGCGCGGCACGCGCATCTTCGGGCCGGTGGCCCGCGAGCTGCGCGATCGCAACTTCATGAGGATCGTCTCGCTCGCTCCGGAGGTGCTCTGACATGGCCCGCAAGGTGAAGATGAAGATCCGCCGCGACGACCAGGTGAAGGTGATCTCGGGCAAGGACCGCGGCAAGACCGGTCGCGTGCTGCGCACCGAGCCGGAGCGCCAGCGTGTCTACGTTGAGGGCATGAACATCCAGAAGCGCCACCAGAAGCCGCGCACGATGGTCGACACGCAGCGCACCCAGGACATGGGCGGCGTGATCGAGGTCGAGGGCCCGATCCACGTGTCCAACGTGATGCTGCTCGACCCCAAGGACAACAGCCCCACGCGCGTCGGGATCAGGCGCGAGGGCGATCGCCGCGTGCGCGTGGCGAAGAAGTCCGGACAGGACTTCGACTGATGGCCGTGGCCGAGGCGACAATCACGCCGCGCCTGAAGACGCGCTACCAGGACGAGATTCGTCCCGAGCTGGTCAAGCAGTTCGGCTACGCGAACCCGATGCAGGTGCCGCGGCTGGAGAAGATCACGCTGAACATGGGCGTGGGCGAGGCCAAGCAGGACTCCAAGATGCTCGACGCCGCCCAGGAGCAGCTGGCCACCATCGCCGGGCAGCACCCCAACGTCCGCCGCGCGCGCAAGTCGATCGCGAACTTCAAGCTGCGCGAGGAGATGCCCGTGGGCCTGTCGGTCACGCTCCGCCACGCGCGCATGTGGGAGTTCCTCGACCGCCTGATGTCGGTGGCACTCCCGCGCGTGCGCGACTTCCGCGGCCTGAACCCGCGCTCGTTCGACGGCCGCGGCAACTGGAGCATGGGCGTGCGCGAGCAGATCATCTTCCCGGAGATCGACTACGACGCGATCGACCAGGTGCGCGGCCTCGACGTCACGATCACCACCACTGCGGAGACCGACGAGGAGGGCTTCGCGCTGCTCCTCGCCCTGGGCATGCCCTTCCAGGCGGAGGGGCGCCCCGGTCAGGCCCGGACGGCCGAGGAGGATGCCGAGGAGGAGCGCCGCCACGAGGAGGCCCGCCTGCGGGCCGAGGCCGAGCAGGCCGCCCTCGAGCAGCTCAAGGAGGAGAACCCCGAGGCCTACGAGAAGCCCGAGCGTCCGGAAGAGGGCGAAGAGGGCGAAGAAGGGGAAACCACTTCACAGGAGGAGGGCGAGTAGATGGCCAAGACCTCGCAGCGGGTGCGCCAGCAGCGCACCTCCAAGTACAAGACACGCAACTACAACCGCTGCCGCAAGTGCGGGCGCCCGCGCGCATACCTGCGCAAGTTCGGGCTCTGCCGCATCTGCCTGCGCGACCACGCCCACGAGGGCCACATCCCCGGAATGACGAAGTCGTGCTGGTAGCCCGCGGAGGTAACCAGAATGACCGATCCCATCGCAGACCTCCTCACCCGCATCCGCAACGGCCTGCAGGCCGACCACGACGACGTGGTGCTTCCGGCATCCCGCCTGAAGACCGAGGTGGCCCGCATCCTCACCGAGCAGGGCTACGTGGAGAGCTACGCCGTGGAGCCCGGCCGCGTTGGCCAGAGCCTGCGCGTGACGCTCAAGTACACCGAGAGCCGCAAGCCGGTGATCCTCGGGCATGCAGCGGGTGTCCAAGCCCGGCCGCCGCACGTACGTGTCCGCCGACGAGGTGCCGAAGATCTTCGGCGGCATGGGCACGGCCATCGTGTCCACCTCGCGCGGCGTGATGACCGGCCACGACGCCAAGCGCGCCCGCGTGGGCGGCGAGCTCGTGGCGAGGGTCTGGTAGCTCGATGTCGCGCATCGGCAAGCAGCCGATCCCCTGCCGGAGGGCGTGCTCGTGTCGATCGAGCCCGAGCTCGTGCGCGTGAACGGGCCCAAGGGCGAGCTCACCGAGCGCGTCTCGAAGGACCTCACGGTCGAGCAGGAGGACAACCAGGTCCTGGTCAAGCGCCCGACCGATCGCGGCGAGCACCGCGCCCTCCACGGGCTCACCCGCAGCCTGATCGCCAACATGGTCCAGGGCGTGACCGACGGCTTCGAGAAGCGCCTCCAGATCCAGGGGGTGGGCTACCGCGCCCAGCTCAAGGGCTCGGACCTGGAGCTGGCGCTGGGCTACTCGCACCCCGTGCCGGTGAAGGCGCCCGACGGGATCGAGTTCGAGGTTCCGGTGCCCACCGAGATCGTGGTTCGCGGCATCTCCAAGCAGGTGGTGGGCGAGATCGCGGCCCAGATACGCGACAAGCGCCCGCCGGAGCCCTACAAGGGCAAGGGCATCCGTTACCGCGACGAGTACGTGGCCAGGAAGGTCGGCAAGCGCGCATGAGCTCCAGGGTTTCCAAGGACCACCGCAGCGCGCGCCTGCGCCGCCGCCGCCGCGTGCGGAGCAAGGTGCTCGGGCACCGCGGACACCCCGCGGCTGTCGGTGTTCCGCTCCAATCGCGGGCTGGCCGTGCAGCTCATCGACGACCGCGCCGGCCGCACGCTGGCCGCGGTGTCGTGGACCGAGCCGGACCTGCGCAAGATGAAGCCGATGGACCAGGCCACCAAGGTCGGAGAGCTGATCGCCGAGCGCGCCAAGAGCGCCGGCGTGGAGGCCTGCGTGTTCGACCGCGGCGGCTATCGCTACCACGGGCGCGTTCGCGCCCTCGCCGAGGGGGCCCGCGAGGGCGGCCTGCGGTTCTAGATACCGTTCGGAGAGACTTATGGCCAGAGAGAGCAACAGGCAACAGGGCGGCCGCGGCCGCGACTCCGACATGCAGGAGCGTGTCGTGGAGATCAACCGCGTGGCCAAGGTGGTCAAGGGCGGCCGGCGCTTCTCGTTCACGGCGCTGGTCGTCGTGGGCGATGAGAAGGGCAAGGTCGGCGTGGGCTACGGCAAGGCCAACGAGGTCCCCGTGGCGATCCAGAAGGGCGTCGAGCGCGCTCGCCGCGACCTCCACGAGGTGCCGATGCACGGCTTCACGATCACCCACCAGGTGACCGGCGTGCACTCGGCCTCGCGCGTGCTGCTCAAGCCCGCCTCGCCCGGTACCGGGGTGATCGCCGGAGGCGGCGTTCGCGCGGTGCTCGAGCTGGCCGGCATCCACGATGTGCTGTCCAAGTCGCTGGGCAGCCAGAACCCGATCAATCTCGTGAAGGCCACCATGGCCGGACTGCAGTCGCTGCGCCGTCCCGAGGAGGTCGCCGAGCTGCGCGGCCTCACGGTCGCCCAGGTGCTGGGTCTGGACGGCGGTGAGCCCAAGCCCAACGCCACCATCTCCGCCGAGCCACAGCCCGAACCCGAGGTGGAGACCGTCTGATGGCTGCCAAGAAGCTCAGTATCACCCAGGTCCGCTCGTCCAATGGCTCGTCCAGGCGCCAGATCGCAACGTTGCGCACGCTTGGCGTGGGCCGCATCGGCAAGAGCTCCGAACGACCCGACAGCGACGCCCTGCGCGGGCAGCTCAGCTCAGTCGCACACCTGGTGGAGGTCAAGTAATGGCTGAGGAGCTGAAGGGCCTGCACAACCTCAAGCCCGCCAAGGGCTCCACCCACCGGCGCAAGCGCGTCGGCAGGGGTGAGGGCTCGGGCATGGGCAAGACCTCCGGCCGCGGCCACAAGGGCGCGGGCTCACGCGCGGGGGCCAAGAGCAGGCCCAACTTCGAGGGCGGCCAGATGCCGATTCACATGCGGATGCGCAAGCTCAAGGGCCCGCACATGAAGAAGTCGATGCCCTTCGAGAAGTTCCGCACGGCCACCCAGCCCGTGAACCTCGACGACCTCGAGCAGCGCTTCGAGAAGGGCGCCGAGGTCACGCCTCAGACGCTGTCCTCGGCCGGCCTCGCCACCCGCCGGGATGTGCCCGTGAAGGTGCTCGGCCGCGGCGAGCTGTCCAAGGCCCTCACCGTGCACGCGCACGCCTTCTCCGCCACCGCGCGCGAGAAGATCGAGGCGGCGGGCGGCACCGTCTCAATCCTCGAGGACTAGCCGCATGCTCAAGACGCTGCTCAACTCCCTCCGGATTCCCGACATCCGGAAGAAGCTGCTCTTCGCTGCGGCCATGCTCGCCCTCTACCGCCTGGGCGCGCACGTTCCGGCGCCCGGTGTGAACGTGGACGCCGTCGAGCGCCTGCAGGAGACCTTCAGCGGCGGCGGCGCCCTGGGCCTGCTCAATCTCTTCTCCGGTGGCTCCCTGCAGCGCTTCGCGATCTTCGCGCTTGGGATCATGCCCTACATCACGGCCTCGATCATCCTGCAGCTGATGCAGGTGGTCGTTCCCTCGCTCGAGAAGCTGCGCAAGGAGGGCGAGGTGGGCCAGCAGAAGATCACCCAGTACACGCGCTACCTCACCGTGGCCCTGGCCTTCGGCCAGTCCGTGGGCTACGTGTTCCTGTTCCGCAGCCAGGCCGGCGGCGCGCAGGTGTTCGACAGCTTCACCTTCGGCCGCGTGTTCGTCGTGATCGTGACCCTCACGGCCGGCTGCGTGCTGGTCATGTGGCTGGGCGAGCTGATCACCCAGCGCGGCATCGGCAACGGGATCTCGCTGATGATCTTCGCCAGCATCGTCTCCGGCCTGCCCAACGGCGTCAGCCAGTGGTGGTCCAGCGGCGACCAGGTGTTCAAGGTGATGATGCCGTTCCTGGCGCTGCTGGTGATCGTGGCCGTGGTGTTCGTGCAGGAGGGCCAGCGGCGGATCCCCGTTCAGTACGCCAAGAGGGTGGTCGGCCGGCGGATGTCAGGCGGCGGCTCCACCTACCTGCCGCTGCGCGTGAACATGGCGGGCGTGATTCCTGTGATCTTCGCCGCGTCGCTGATGGCGTTCCCGCCCACGGTGGGACAGATCTCCGACGCCGCCTGGGCGCGTGACTTCTCGGCCTTCTTCAACTACCAGGGCGCCCCGTACATCCTGGGCGAGTCCATCCTGATCATCCTCTTCACCTACTTCTACACCGCGGTCACCTTCAACCCGGTGGAGCAGGCGGACAACCTCAAGAAGTACGGCGGATTCGTGCCCGGCGTGCGTCCCGGGCGGCCCACGGCCGAGTACCTGGACCGCATCCTGGCCCGGCTCACCTTCCCCGGCGCGCTCTACCTGGCGGCGGTGGCGGCCCTGCCCACGCTCCTCCTCGCGGGCACATCCACGCAGATCGCCTTCGGCGGAACCTCGCTGCTGATCGTGGTGGGGGTGGCGCTCGACACGATGAAGCAGCTGGAGGCCCAGATGATGATGAGAAATTACGAGGGCTTCCTCAAGTAGCAGTCCGGTGCCGAGGCAGTAGCCTCCCCGCCTCTGTGAGCGAGCTCAATCTCATACTGCTCGGCCCCCCCGGCGCCGGCAAGGGCACCCAGGCCGCGCGCCTCAGGGAGGACTTCGACCTCCCGTACTACGCCACCGGGGACATCCTGCGGGGCGCGGTCAAGGAGGAGTCCGAGCTGGGCAGGGAGGCCAAGGAGTACATGGACCGGGGCGACCTGGTGCCCGACGAGCTGATCACGCGCGTGATCGCCGAGCGGGTGGACTCCGACGAGGCCCGGGACGGCTTCCTGCTGGACGGCTTTCCCCGCACCGTGACCCAGGCGGAGTCGCTCGAGAAGGCCCTCGAGGGCCTGGGTAGGCGGCTCACAGCCACGCTGCTGATCGAGGCCCCGGACGAGGAAGTGATCAGGCGGCTGTCGGGGCGCCGGGTGTGCCGCGACAACGGCCACACCTACCACGTGGACTTCGATCCGCCCAAGAACGACGGCTTCTGCGACCAGGACGGCTCCAAGCTCGTCCAGCGCGACGACGACAAGCCCGAGACGGTGAAGCACCGCCTCGAGCGTGTACCACGAGCAGACCAAGCCGCTGGTGGAGCGCTACGACGAGCAGGGGCTGCTGCGCCGTTTCGACGGCACCCGCTCCCCGGAAGAGGTGAGTGATCACATCCGCGCGACCCTTGCCACACTGAAGCTCGAAGAGGAGCTCTGAGCCAGCCGACGTGATCATCAAGAAGTCGCCCGAGGAGATCGAGAAGATTGCCGCGTCCGGGCGCGTCCTGGCCCGCTGTCACCGCCTGCTCCGCGGCAAGGCCCGCCCAGGGACCACCACCCAGGACCTCGACGAGGCGGCCGAGCGCTTCATCCGCTCCCAGGGCGCCGAGCCAGTGTTCAAGGGCTATAAGGGCTTCCCCGGCTCCATCTGCTCCTCGCCCAACGCGATGGTGGTGCACGGGATCCCGGGCGACTACGAGCTCAACCGCGGCGACGTCCTGTCCGTGGACATCGGCGTGGAGCTGGACGGCTGGGTATCCGACGCCGCCGTGACCCTGGCGATCGGGCCCGTGAGCGACGTCGCGCGGGGGCTGCTGGCGTCCACGCGCGCGTCGCTGTATGAGGGCGTGGCCCAGGCGCGGGTCGGGCAACCGCCTCGGAGACATCTCCGCAGCGATCCAGCGGCGGGTGGAGGCCGATGGCTTCGCTGTGATCCGCTCGCTGGTGGGCCACGGGGTGGGCCGTGACATGCACGAGGACCCCCAGATCCCGAATTTCGGCCGCCCCGGCACCGGTCCGGTGCTCGAGGAGGGCATGGTCCTGGCCATCGAGCCGATGGTCAATGCCGGCGGCCACGAGGTGCGGATGGGTGGCGACGGCTGGGCGGTCTACTCCGCCGATGGCTCGCTGGCGGCGCACTTCGAGCACACCGTGGCGATCACGGCGCAGGGCCCGCGGGTCATGACCCCGTGGGACGACGATCAGCCCGCCTCCGTGGAGGCCGGGGAACCGGCCGCCGTGGCCCGGGCCTGACCCGACACGCCGCGGGAGGCGGATCCTGCGCAGCCGGCCGAGCCTGCTGCTTCGCAGACTGGCTGCTAATCTGTCCCGTTGGCGCGCAGCCGTCTCCTGGGCTGGGCGCCGGTTCTCTCTATAAGGAAGGTCAGATCACGGAGCCATGAAGGTCCGAGCCTCGGTCAAGCCCATGTGCGAGAAGTGCAAGGTCATCCGTCGCGGCGGTGCGGTTCTGGTGATCTGTCAGAACCCACGGCACAAGCAACGGCAGGGTAACTTGAGGCTGGAAGTCGAAGTACGGCATCAAACGCGGGGCTGACGACCCGCTGAGGTAACCAATATGGCACGAATCTCAGGCGTAAACATCCCCCTCAACAAGAGGGCAGAGGTGGGTCTCACCTACATCTACGGCATCGGCCGCTCCCAGGCGAACGAGGCGCTGAAGAAGGCTGGCGTGAACCCCGACACCTACGTCAAGGACCTCACCGACGACGAGGTGCTCAAGCTGCGTGAGGTGATCGACAACGATCTCACCGTGGAGGGCGACCTTCGCCGCGAGCGCTCCCAGAACGTCAAGCGCCTGCAGGAGATCGGCGCCTACCGCGGGCTGCGCCACCGCCGCTCGCTGCCGGTGAACGGTCAGCGCACCAAGACCAACGGCCGCACCCGGAAGGGCCCGAAGCGCATGCAGGTGGCCGGTAAGAAGAAGGTCACCAAGTAGATGGCAGCTCAGACGGCCAGGACGCTCGCGCGGACGGCGCAAGCCCAAGAAGAACGTTCCCTTCGGGCAGGCGCACATCAAGACCTCCTTCAACAACACGATCGTCTCGCTGACCGATCGTGAGGGCAACGTGATCGCGTGGGAGTCCGCCGGCGGCGCCGGCTTCAAGGGCTCGCGCAAGTCCACCCCGTTCGCCGCCCAGGTGACCGCCGACGCGGCCGCCAAGAAGGGCATCGAGCAGGGGCTGGAGAAGGTCGAGGTGTTCGTGAAGGGCCCGGGCTCGGGCCGCGACACCGCCATCCGCTCGCTGCAGGCGGCCGGCCTGGAGGTGACCACGATCCGCGACATCACGCCGCAGGCGCACAACGGCTGCCGTCCCCGCAAGCGCAGGAGGGTCTGACATGGCTCGCGATACCGGACCGCAGTGCAAGCTCTGCCGCCGCGAGGGCGAGAAGCTCTTCCTCAAGGGCGAGCGCTGCCTCACTGACAAGTGCCAGATCGAGCGGCGCAACTACCCGCCGGGCGAGCACGGCCGCGGCCGGTCGCGCCAGTCGGAGTACCGCGTGCAGCTGCGCGAGAAGCAGAAGGCGCGGCGCTACTACGGCGTGCTCGAGAAGCAGTTCCGGAACTACTACGCCAAGGCGTCGCGGCAGCCCGGAGTGACCGGCGAGAACCTGCTGCGCCTCCTGGAGGCCCGTCTTGACAACGTGCTCGTGCGACTGGGCTTCGCGGCCTCGAGGCGCCAGGCTCGTCAACTGATCCGCCATGGCCACTGGGCCGTGAACGGCCGCAGGGTGGACATTCCGTCCTACCAGGTGCAGGCGGACGACGTGATCACGATGAAGGCCAGCTCCAAGGCCGACCCCACGATCCGTGAGGCCACCGAGCTCGTCTCAGTGGTGCCGGCATGGCTACAGGCCGACCACGACGGGCTCACCGCGAAGGTGCTGCGCCAGCCGGAGCGCGACGAGATCGCCGCGCCTGTGCAGGAGCAGCTCATCGTCGAGCTCTACTCGAAGTAACCCCCGAAGTACCCGCGGCCCGGCAGGCCCGTGGGTGCTGTTTTCGACGCGAAGGACACCCCCCATGATCGAGTTCCAGACCCCCCAGATCTCAGCCGAGGACGTGCAGGACAACCGCGGCACGTTCACCATCGAGCCGCTGGACCGCGGCTTCGGCTACACCTTCGGCAACTCGCTTCGGCGCGTGCTGCTCTCCTCGCTGGCCGGCGCAGCCGTGACCAGCGTCCGGATCGAGGGCGTGGCGCACGAGTTCTCCACGATCAACGGGGTGAAGGAGGACGTGACCGACATCGTCCTCAACCTCAAGGAGATCGTGTGCCGGATGCACTCCGAGGCGGCCGAGATCGAGGCGCCGCTCGTGGTCACCGGCCCCGGTGAGATCACGGCCGGGGACATCGACCTGCCCTCGGGCGTCGAGATCCTCAACCCGGACACCCACATCGCCACCCTCGAGAAGAAGACCAAGCTCGAGATCTACCTCACGATCGGCCACGGCCGCGGCTACATCGCCGGCCGAGGACAACAAGACCCCCGATCAGCCGATCGGCGTGATCCCGATCGACTCGATCTTCTCGCCCGTCAAGCGCGTGGCGTACTCGGTGGAGTCGGCCCGTGTCGGCCAGCGCACCGACTACGACAAGCTCACGATGGACATCGAGACCGACGGTTCCGTGGATCCCCACGCCGCGCTGCGCGAGGCGGCGGAGATCCTGATCAAGTACCTGGCGATCTTCTCCGAGCCCGAGCGCGTGGATGCCCTGCGCGAGGCCGGTGTGGGCCTCATGGGCGCCGCGGCCGCCGGCCTGGGCGGAGACGGCCTGGGCAGCGGTGCCGGCGGATCGCTGCCGGGAGCCGACGGAATGGACGACATCCTGATCGAGGAGCTGGAGCTCGGCGTGCGTTCGTACAACTGCCTCAAGCGGGCAGGTGTGCCGTCCACATCGTCGGTCCCGCTGACAGGTATCCGCAGGTGCCGGAGCGGACCTATCTCGCCGGCGTGGCCAGCGTCGAGACGCTGAAGCGGCTCGGCGCGGCGCGCGGCATCACCCGCTTCGTCATCGTGCAGCCGAGCTTCTACGGCGCCGACAATTCGGCGACGCTCGACGCGCTCGATGCGCTCGACGGGCAAGGGCCGCGGCGTCGCCGTCATCGATCCGGCGGCGACGTCGCCCGACACGCTCGCCGGTATTCATCGGCGCGGCGTGCGCGGGCTTCGCATCAATCTCTACAGCCCGATCAAGGCGCCGGGCGGCGACACGCTGGAAGCGGCCTTCGCCGCGACCGCGGCCGCCGCGCGCAGCGATGGGCTGGCACGTGCAGGTGATCGCGCCGCTGCCGGTGCTGCTCGGCCAACGCCAGACGTGCTGGCGCAGGCGCCGGTGCCGGTGGTGATCGATCACTACGGCCTCTACGGCGGCACGCGGCCCGACAGCGCCGACGGCCGCCGCCTGCTCGATCTCGTCGCGCTGCCGCATGTCTGGATGAAGCTGTCGGCGCCGTACCGGCACGACCGCGGGCCGCTGAACACCAGGCCGGACCGCGCAATGGCTCGCCGCGCTGATCGCGGCCGCGCCGGACCGCTGCGTCTGGGGCAGCGACTGGCCGCATCCGCCGCCGCACGAGCAGCAGAAGGGCGCGTCGCTCGAAGCGCCGTACCGCGCGCTGTCCTACGACGACGCTGGTCGACGAATTTCCTCGCCGCGCTGCCGTCGCGCCGAGCTCGCCGAGCGCATCATGGGCGACAACGCCGCGCGGCTTTACGGCTTCTAGCTCTGGACAGCGCCCGGTCCGCTCCCCGACAATTGCCGCGGGAGGACGCTCCAACATGAAATCAATGCTCCGTTTCGCCGCGGCGCTGTCGTGCTTGCGGCGCTGCCGCTCGGCGCGAACGCGCAGGGCGCGTTCCCGAGCAAGCCGGTCAAGTTCATCGTGCCGTTCCCGGCCGGCGGCATCAACGACGTGCTGGCGCGCATCGCCGCCGACAAGCTGCAGGCCGAAGTGGGGCCAGCCGATCATCATCGAGCAGAAGACCGGCGCCGGCGGCAACATCGGCGCCGACGCTCGCGGCCAAGGCCGAGCCGGACGGCCACACGCTGTTCGTCAGCGCGCCCGGGCCGCTGTCGATCAACCAGAACCTCTACAAGAAGCTGTCCTACAAGCCGCGAGGACTTCGTGCCGATCACCGTGCTCGGCGGCGTGCCGAACGTCGTGATCGTGAAGAAGGAGCTGCCGGTCAATTCGCTCAAGGAGCTGATCGCGCACGTCAAGGCCAATCCCGGCAAGGTCGTCTACGGCAGCCAGGGCGACGGCGCGACGCCGCATCTCACCGCCAACATGTTCATGAACCATGACCGGCACGCAGATGGTGCACGTGCCCTATCGCGGCGAGACGCTGGTGCTGCAGGACATGCTGGCCGGTCAGGTCGATCTGTTCTTCGGCAACGTGTCGGCGGCGCTGGCGCTGTGGCGCGACGGCAAGATCAAGGTGCTCGCGGTGCTCGACAAGAAGCGCTCGGCGCAGATGCCGGACGTGCCGACCTCGGCCGAGGCGGGCCTGCCCGATCTCGTCTCGACCGGCTGGTTCGCGGCGGCCGGCCCGCCGAAGATGGCGCCGGCGCTGCGCGACCGGATCGCCAAGGACTTCATCGAGGTGCTCAAGATGCCGGACGTGCAGGCGAAGTACCGCGCGCTGAGCGTCGAGCCGGGCGGCGGCACGCCGGCGGAGACCGCGGCCTTCATCAAGGAGGAGGCGGCGCGCTGGGGCGAGGTGATCAAGAAGAACAACATCGTCGCTGGATTAGTGCGCGCGTCGCGGCGTTGGAATCTGATCTCGTGCACAACCTAACGACGTCATGGCCGGCTTGTCCCGCATGCCGAATCCACGTGGCATGATTCCGATGCTCGACACAGTCGTGGATGGCCGGGACAAGCCCGGCCATGACGTGGAGAGGTGCGTCGAGGCTAACCTTCTTCGGCGTCCACTTCGCCGCGCGCTTTTCCGCGAACGAGGCGAGCCCCTCGGCGGCCTCCGCCGATTGCCGCTTCGCCGCGTGGCTCTCGATCAGCGCCGCGAACTGCCGCCTCGTCGAGATCGCCGAACGCCTGCTTCAAGCGTCAGCGCCTTGGTCTGCGCGATCGCGTCGGGCGCGTTCTCCAGCACATGGCCGACGACGCGCTCGCCCGCCGCCGCAAGCTCGGCCAGCGGCACCACCTCGTGCACGAGCCCGATGCGCCGCGCCTCCTGCGGCGTCGAAGCGCTCGCCGGTCAGCCCATAGCGCCGCAACTGCCGCACGCCGATGGCGTCGTTGAGCTGCGGCACGATGATCGCCGCGGTCAGGCCCCAGCGCACCTCGGCGATCGAGAACATCGCGTTGTCGGCGGCGATCACCACGTCGCAGGCGGCGGCGAGCCCGGTGCCGCCGCCGAAGCAGCCGCCCTGGATCAGCGCGACGGTCGGCACCGGCACGAGGTTGAGCCGCGCCACCGCTTCGGCGGTCGCGCGCGAGACGCGGATGTTCTCCTCCGCCGATGAGGTCCGCACCGCGTCGATCCATTTCAGGTCGGCGCCGGCCTGGAAATGCCGGCCGTTGCCCTTGATGACGACCGCGCGCAGGCCCTGCGCGCCGCCGAGCGCATCGAGCGCCGCCAGCAGGCCCTGGATCAGCTCGCCGTTGTAGGCGTTGTTGACCTCCGGCCGGTTCAGCGTGACGGTGGCGACGCCGCGCGCATCGACGTCCCACAGCACCGGCCCGGTCGTGTTCGACGGACTCGCCCATCGCTGTCTCTCCGCTGACATCACGCGCCGAGCTTAGCTGATACAAACGTCGCGGGCGAAGCGAGGGGAAGCGGAGCCATGCGGCGCAGCACGACACGGATTCTCACCACCCACACCGGCAGCCTGCCGCGGCCGGCCAAGGTGGTCGAGCAGCTGCTGGCCGGCGAAGCGGGCAGGCCGGCGCCGCGCTCGATGCCGCCGTCGCGCGAGGCCGTCGCCGATGTCATCGCCAAGCAGAAGGCCGCCGGCATCGACATCGTCAACGACGGCGAGCAGGGCCGCACCGACTACACCGTCCATGTCATCGACCGCCTCAACGGCTTCGAGGGCCAGTCCGACGCGCCGCGCGGCACCGGCGAGCCGGAGTTTCCCGAGCTCGCGCAACTGCTGAGCCAGTTCGCCTCGCC
This sequence comes from uncultured Thermoleophilaceae bacterium, assembly GCA_963727395.1. Lineage (GTDB taxonomy): Bacteria > Actinomycetota > Thermoleophilia > Solirubrobacterales > Thermoleophilaceae > JAAYBF01. The sequence goes on from CAVSGC010000004.1 coordinate 73,834, forward strand.
GTTCCAGCATCGCCCGGCCTGTTCCGGGCCCGGTGTCGTGGAAGGATTTCGCCGCGGTCGAGGCCGACATCGCCCGCGCCAAGGCGGCGATGACCAAGGCCGGCGTCGAGGAGTGCGTTCATGACCTCGCCGTCGCCCGGCCAGATCGCGCGCTATCTGAAGAACGCGCATTACAAGACCGTCGACGAATATCTGTTCACGCTCGCCGACGTGATGGCGCGCGAATACCGCGCCATCGTCGATGCGGGCTTCATCCTGCAGCTCGATTGCCCCGACCTCGCCATGTCCTACGCGCTCTATCCCGGCATCAGCATCGCCGACTACCGCAAGATCATCGCGATGAACGTCGAGGCGCTCAACCATGCGGTCAAGGACCTGCCGGCCGACCGCATGCGCATGCACGTCTGCTGGGGCTCGACGCTCGGGCCGCACCACGGCGACATGCCGATCGAAGGACATCGTCGACATCATCCTCAAGGCCAAGCCGCATGGCGGTGTCGTTTCCCGGCGCCAACCCGCGCCACGGCCACGAGTGGAAGGTGTGGCAGGACGTCAAGCTGCCGGACGGCAAGGCCATCATCCCCGGCGTGATCGATTCCACCTCGAACTTCGTCGAGCATCCGGAGCTCGTCGCCGACCGCATCGTGCAATACGCCAAGGCCGTCGGCCGCGAGAACGTCATCGCCGGCGTCGATTGCGGCTTCGGCACCTTCGCCGGCCGGGTCCAGGTCGACACCAAGATCGTCTGGATGAAGCTTGCCTCGCTCGCCGAAGGCGCGCGGCTGGCGTCGAAGCAATTGTGGTGACACGGCCGCATGGCGGCCGGCCGGCGCCTTTGTTAGGCTGCCTCGGCGGGATGGCCGATCCAAAACGACAAAACCGCCAGGGGAGGAATTGCATGATCGGGAAACTTGCGCGTGGACGCACGTCGTCGCGACTTGGCGCTTGCGCTGCTGGCGGCCGGGCGCCGGCGGCCGCCGCCGAATTCATCATGAAGATGGGCACGGCCACCCAGAACGAAACCCAGCACCAGTTCCTCAAGTTCTACAAGGAGGCGCTGGAGAAGGCGTCCGGCGGCCGCATCGAGGTCCAGGTCTATCCGAACAGCCAGCTCGGCCCGATCCCGCGCGAGATCGAGGGCGTGCAGCTCGGCAGCATCCAGGGCTATATCGGCCCGGTCGATTTCTACGTCGGCGTCGAGCCGCGCTACGGCGTGTTCAGCGCGCCGATGCTGTTCCGCGACGAGGCGCAACGCCTCGGCGACGGTGCACGATCCGGCGCTGCAGCCCGTCATTCTCGAAATGGCCAAGGCGAAGCGAATGGTCGGCATCGCAACCCTCGGCATCGGCTCGGCGAACTACGCCGCCAAGAAGCCGCTGATGCGGCTTGCCGACTTCGACGGCAAGAAGCTCCGCATCAACGGCACCGCGCTGGAGCGCGCCAAGATGAGCGCGCTCGGCGCCACCGGCATCGCCATGCCGCTGTCCGAGGTCATGCCGGCGCTGAGCCAGGGCACCATCGACGGCACCATCAGCGGCACGTCGGTGTTCGTGTCGCTCAAGATGAACGAGCTGGTGAAGACCATCACCGTCACCAACGACACCATGCTGGTGGCGCTCGCCGTGGTCAGCCAGGTCTGGCTCGACAAGCTGCCGCCGGACCTCAAGAAGATCGTCGTCGACACCGCGCAAAAGGTGCAGCCGGAGGCCCAGGCATGGCAGGTCGAGTTCACCAAGCAGCTCGACGCCGACTGGATCAAGCTCGGCGGCGAGGTGCACAAGCTGCCGGCGGAGGACCTCGCGGCGATGAAGACCAAGCTCGGCGGCGTCGCCGACGAGGTGACCAAGGACCAGCCGGCCGTCCACGACATGCTGGTCAAGGTCCGCGAAACGGCCGCCAAGCACTGAGCGACTGACGGCGCTCCTGACGGGGCGCCGCATCGAGGCGGGCAGCGATCTCCGATCGAGACGCGATGATGGTTCAAGTCCTGTTGCGGTGGGCGCGCGGCCTCGTCGTCGTCATCCGCACGGCGGCCGCGCTGCATGCTGGCCGGAGCGTGGCGATCAACTTCGCCAACATCATCGGCCGCTATTTCTTCTCGGTCTCGATCCAATGGGCCGAGGAGATCATGCTGTTCCTGATGATCGGCTGCGTGTTCCTCGGCAGCGGCGCGGTCGGCTGGTCGCGCCGGCAAATCCGCATGGATGCGGTCCATCGCGCCTGCTGCCGGCGAAGCTGCGGCAGATCGTGGAGGTCATTGCAGAACTGGTGGAGATCGCGACCTGCTTCTTTCTCGCCGTGCTGGCGTGGCCTGTCGTCACCATGCTGGCCGAGCTCGACCAGCGCAGCCAGGCCGCCAACTTCCCGCTCGGTGATCCCGCAGGCCATGATGCCGATCGGCCTCGTGCTGATGGCGCTGCTGATCGCGGTCGGCCTGATCGTCGGCGTCGCGCGCACCCAGGGCGCCGGCGACCCGCCGGCCGGCCACTGAAGCGCGCCGATGGCAAGCCATTTCGTCTATTTCGTCCTGCCGGCGATCCTGATGGTGCTCGGCCTGCCGATCTATCTCGTCCTGATCCTCACCTCGATCACCGCGATCGTGTTCGTCGCCGACATGCCGCTGGTCGCCATGCCGACCTACATGTTCGGCAGCCTCGACAATTTCCCGCTGCTGGCGGTGCCGTATTTCGTGCTCGCCGGCGAGATCATGTCGCAGGGCAGCATCGCGCGGCGCGTCGTCGCCTGGGTGGTCTCGATCATCGGCGGCATCCGCGGCTCGCTGGCGGTGACGACGGTCGCCTCATCCGAATTGTTCGGCGCCATGGCGCACACGTCGGTCGGCACCGTGGTCGCGGTCGGCCGGCTGATCTACCCGTCGCTGCGGGAGAGCGGCTACAGCGAGAGATTCTCCATCGGCCTGATCACGTCGTCCGGGGCGGTCGCGGTGATCATCCCGCCCTCGATCGCGATGATCCTCTATTCCATGACCGCTCAGGAATCCGCGCTGGCTTTGTTCACCGCTGGTGTTCTGCCGAGCATCCTGATCGGCCTCGATCGACGCCGCCTACGTGTTCTTCTATTCGCACATCAAGGCGGTGCCGCTACTGGCCCGCGCGCGCTGGGTCAACATCTGGGCGACGACCAAGGATGCGAGCTGGGCGATCGGCACCGTGGTGGTGATCTTCGGCGGCATCTACAGCGGCGTGTTCACCCCGACCGAGGCCGCGGGCGTGGCCGTGGTCTATTCGTTGTTCGTCACCACCGTGATCTATCGCGAACTCAGCCTCGCCGATCTCTGGCGCGTGCTGCTCAACTCCGCGTTCCTGATCTCGCAGATCCTCATCATCGTCGCCGGCGCCGGGCTTTATTCCTGGCTGCTGACGACCAGCGGCATTCCGCAGCAGGTGGTGGCCGGCATCGAGTCGCTGCATATGGCGCCGTGGGAGACGCTGCTGCTGCATCAATGTCGGCCTGCTGCTGGCCGGCAGCTTCCTCGAGCCGGCGCCGGCCATCCTGATCCTGACGCCGCTGTTGCTGCCGATCGTCGTTGCGGTCGGCGTCAACCCGATCCACTTCGGCATCATCATGGCCGTCAACCTGAGCATCGGCCTCTACACGCCGCCGTTCGGGCTCAACATCTTCGCCGCGCAGGCGATCTTCCGCATCCCGATCGCGACGATCTATCGCGGCGTCGTGCCGTTCGTGATCCTCAATTTCCTGGCGCTGCTGATCGTCACCTACATGCCGGCGATCTCGATGGTCCTGATCGGCCACGGACACTGACCGCGCAACGGAAAACCTCTCCCCGCATGGCAGGGAGAGGGTCAGGGCCTCTGGCTTCAGTCCTCGCGTGACTTCAGGCTCGGAACGCCGGGCCGGCGGGTCCGGAACACCGGACGGTCGCGGAGTTGGCGCAATTCGCGGGCCTGCTTCTGCAACTCGCGGTATTCCGCGGCCGAGATCGTGACCGTGCTCTCGGCGGCGGGGCGGATGCTGCTGGTGGTGACGTGACGCTGGGCTACGTTGGGCACCGGCTTGAAGCCGCTGTCATCCCGCGAGGCCCTCTTCTCGGGCGTCCACCACTGACGAGACCGTTCCGACGAGGTGACCGGCGTGCGATCCCGCTCCCGCTCGCGCGGCTCGGAGTATCGACGGTACGACGGTCGCGATTTGTCGATCCGGTCATCGCGCTCCTCGACATCGTCACGATACGAGGGGCGGTCGTAGCCCGAGCCCAAGGCGACGTTCGAACCAGAATCCCGAGCCAGCAAGGTTCCTCCATGCCCGGGACCAACGCGTCCGAGCTGAGGATCGGCAGCTATCGGCTGCTCCAGCCGCTCGGCTCGGGGGGGATGAGCTCGGTCTTCCGGGCGGTCCACGTCGAGACCGGGCACGAGGTCGCCGTCAAGGTCCTGCCCCGGTCGCTGGCGAAGGACCAGCGACCCTCCAGCGGTTCCTCCGCGAGGCGAAGAACGCCGAGGCGCTCGAGCACCCCAACATCGTCTCGATCTACGACCGGGGGTCGACCAGGGGCGCCATTACCTCGTCCTCGAGATACGTCGAGGGGGGCGACCTCCACGACCGGGTGAGGTCGGCGGCCCGCTCGCCATCGCCGAGGCGGTCGCGGTCGTCCGCGCGGTCGCCGAGGGGCTGCAATACGCGGCGAGCCGGGGGGTGATCCACCGCGACATCAAGCCCGCCAACCTGCTGCTGACCGCCGACGGCCAGGTCAAGATCATCGACCTCGGGCCTGGCCCTCCAGGCCGAGGACGAGGACGAGCGGGTCACCCGCGACGGGACGACCGTCGGCACGGTCGACTACATGGCCCCCGAGCAGGCGCGCGACAGCCGCCGACCAGCGAGCGGAGCGACATCTACTCGCTCGGCTGCACCTTCTATTTCCTCCTGACCGGCTCGCCCCCATTCCCCGGCGGCGACATCGCCGACAAGCTCCAGCGCCACTTCATCGACCCGCCGCCCGACCCGCGCGAGCCTCCGGCCCGAGATCCCGAGCCGCTGGTCGCTCCTGATCCGGCGGATGATGGCGAAGCGTCCCGAGAACCGGTTCGACGACTATGACGAGCTGATCGCCGCCCTGACGCACTCCCGAAGCCGGCGGGATCGAGTTCGCCCCCGCCTCCCGCGACCCCGTGCCCGAGGACACCGCCGACTCGATCGAGACCCAGCCTCTGACCCCGCCTCGGGACCGACTGGCCTCCGGCCGTGCCGATCCCCCGACCCTGGCCGCGTCGACTAGCCGCCGAGACCGCCCCACCCGCCGCCGGCCTCGATCCGCGGCCACCCCGGGACCGGGACGAGGGCAGGGGGCGGACGAGCCGTCGGGCGAATTCCTCGGCCTGGGGACGACCGAGGAGATGAGACTCCCACCTGGGTGGTCGGGCTGACCCTCGCCGGTGCTGCCGTGTTCCTGATCGGCCTGCTGACCTTTTTCATGCTCCCTCCGACGCCGGCCATGCTCCTCGATCCGGTCGAGGCCCCTCCTCCCGAACAGTCAGTCGCTTTCCTGCTGGAGCGCCCAAAACCCGTCGGTTCCCGACCTGAGTCGGCAGGGCCGCCCGAATCGCCCCGAGGCGAGTCGATCGTCCCCCCGTCGCCCCGATCCACCGTCCATCCCCAACCCCGGCAAGAGGTCGATCGGCATGGCGAGCCGGAACCGGCCCTTCCCCGCCTGCTCGAGGCCCATTTCCTCCGGCCTGGGCCATCGAACCGATCCCTGGACCAGGTCGCCGGGCCCCTGGTCACGGCCCGCCGGATCGCGTCCGATCCGGTCCAGACGCTCCGGAGAGCCTTCGACACGATCGGAGGGACCATCGAACTGGCCGACGTCGGGCCGTTCGAAGTGGCCCACTTCCGGATCGCCGGCAGGGATCGACTGATCCGAGCCCGCGCCGGGCTCCGGCCGATCATCCGGGTCGTGGCCCCGACCCGGGCCTTCGAACGAGCCCGCCAAGGAGTGGTGGTTGTCTGCGACTCGCGGCTGATCCTCGACGGGCTCGACCTGGTGGTCGACGTCCGCGACCTCCCGAGCCACCAGCAGGCCCTCTTCCTCTGCCTGGGCGGCGACCTGACACTGCACAACTGCTCCGTGACGATCATCAACCCGACCAGGCTCCCATTCGCCCTGGTCCGCACCCTGGGACCGTCGGCGGGCGATATCGCCATCGGCGTCCGGGGAAGCGGCCTGCCTTCCCGCGTACGGCTCGAACGGACCCTCATCCGCGGCGATGCCGACGGTCCTCGACCTGGCGGCCGGCTCGGCCGACGCGGCGGTGATCCCGCTCGGCCCTCATCGGCGGGCCGGCCCCCTTGATTGCCCTCAAGACGGCCGAGGCCCACGCCGAAGGTCCCGGCCGCGTCCACCTCGTCGAGAGCCTGCTGGCTGGCTCGGGGCCGATCCTGGACGTCGCCGGCCGTCCCGAACCCGGCGGGCCGCCCGCCCCCCTCGTGATGGCGCTCGGCTCGACTTTCGCGAAGATCGGCGCGGGCGGGTCTGATGGCCTGATTGCCCTCCAGGACGAGGTGATCGGCGACGACCTCCCGGCGGTCGCCTGCGTGCCTTCAACCAATTTCAAGGCTGGTCGCCCTGGCTGACCCACGGGCCCGATCGGCTCGTCCGGGCCGCCGACCTCGCCTCCGCCCGGGTCATCTGGCCCGGCACCGACCTCCAGAGCGAGGAGACCCCCGAGACCTGGCCCAGGCGCTCCTGATCGCCGGGATGGGCCCGGCCGAACTGGAGCCGCTCGTCCCCGAACGGGCGACCATGCTGGCCCGGCTCGCCTCGCCCGGCCGCCTCCTCCGGGAGAAGACCGTCGGGCAGATCCCCCGCCTGCCCGAGCCGGATCGCGGCGTCCGGTCGACGGGGCAGGGGGAAGTCATCCTGACCTTCGACCCGAGCGATCCGACCTGGCGGGGCTACTCGGCCACTTCCTCCGCGATCGCCTGCCCGCCGGGTCGGGTCGGCTTCGGCGTCCTGGCCCGGGGATCGGGCCGCCATGCCATGACGCCCGTGACCCTCCCCGCCGGCCTCGCGCTCGCGGTCCAGGTCGAGTCGACCGACCCGGGCAATCCGCTGCGTTGGTCCGCCCGATCGGCCGTCGGCTCGGCCGCCCTGATCGCCATGAAGGGGGGAGCTGTTTATCTCGGGAGCCTGCTTCGAGCGGTTCGGAGCACCCGGCCCGGAGCACCTAATCGGCGCCGAGGGGGCCGCCTCGACCTGAACCGTTGCTGGCTCCGGGGCGACGAGCCCGGCGGAGCCCTCCTCGCGATCGAGTCCGCCGGGGCCGGGCACCGGTCGGCCTCGCTCGCACGTCTGGTCGACTGTACCTTGACCTCGGCCGGGGACGCCCTCTCCGCCGAGATCGGTCGCGGGATTCTCGACCTGGAGAACTTCGCTATCGCCAGCGGGGAGCATGCCCTGGTCCTCCTGCCGGTCGGTCGGCCCGGGGGAGTCGTTCCCAGGCGGACCTGCACCTGGATCGATGCACGTTGACCGCCGATTGAGGATTGATCCGCCGGGAGCCTGGCCGGGCGACCTTCCGCCCCCCAACGCCCCTGGTTGATCTCGACCGACGCCTTGGCCTCCTCGCCGACCGGGCCCACAAGGCGGCGATCCTCCGCGTCGATCCGGAGGCCATGGCGAGGGGCCTCCTGGCCTGGCAGGGGGATCACGACACCTTCGACACGAGCCGGTTCACGCTGATCGACGACACGACGCCGGCCGCGAACACCCGGCCGGACATCCATTCGCCAGTGGCTCGACCTAGCAATACGTAACTGAACGCCTGCGCAGGAAGATG
>CAVSGC010000005.1:0-326934 GCA_963727395.1 uncultured Thermoleophilaceae bacterium
ACCACCCAGGGCTTCGGCACCCGACCCGGCAGCACCGACCGGCCCACGCTGTATGAGGAGGGGCCGTGGGTCTACAAGCGCGGCTCCTGTACTACAACGTATTCGCGGCGCAGTGCTGCTCGGAGCACATCGCCTACTCGACCGCGCCCGGACCGACCGGGCCGTGGACCTACCGAGGCACGGTCATGCCCACGCAGGGCTCGAGCTTCACCAACCACCCAGGGGTGATCGACTTCAAGGGGTCGTCGTACTTCTTCTACCACAACGGCGCGCTGCCGGGCGGCGGCGGCTTCACCAGGTCGGTGGCCGTGGAGAAGTCCACCTACAACGCCGACGGCACCATCCCGCTCATGAAGATCACCACGGCGGGCGCGCCGCAGGCCCGCGCCCTCAATCCCTATGTCCGCCAGGAGGCCGAGACGATCGCCTGGGGCACCGGGGTGAAGACCGAGCCTTCCAGCGAGGGCGGCATGAACGTGGGCTGGATCGAGAACGGCGACTCGATCAAGGTCAAGGGTGCGGCCTTCGGCACGGGCGCGACGTCTTTCAACGCACGAGTCGCCTCGGGGAACAGCGGCGGCAGCATCGAGGTTCGGTCGACGGCGCCAACGGGCCGCTGGTCGGCACGTGCCCGCGTGGCGGGCACCGGCGGATGGCAGAGCTGGACCACCGTCTCCTGCCCGGTGAGCGGCGCCTCGGGCACACGCGACCTGTACCTGAAGTTCACCGGCGGCAGCGGTTACCTGTTCAATGTGAACTGGTGGCAGTTCACCACCTGATGGCGGACAACGGAACAGGCCTCCCTTGCGGGAGGCCCGTTCTTTCATGCTCGACGCTGAGGGCGCATCGCTTTCAGGGTCAGCTCACGGACCACTTCTGGCTGGCCGCGCCGTTGCAGGTGGACAGGACCACCGCCGTGCCGTTGGCCGTCCCGCCGCCCCAAGCTGTCGAGGCACAGGCCCGACTGGACCCCGGTGACGGTCCCGTCGGCGTTGACGTTCCACTGCTGGTTGGCCCCGCCGTGGCAGTCCCAGATGATCGCCTTCGTGCCGGGGGAAGTGCCGTTGCCCTCGGCGTCCAGGCACTTGCCGCCGTAAACGGTCAGCTGCTTGGACGAGTTCACGGACCACTGCTGGTTCGAACCGTCGTGGCAGTCCCAGAGCTGCACCGCGGCGCCGTTCGACTGCGACTGGGCCGAGACGTCCAGGCAGCGGTTCGCGCCGCCGTTCTTCACTTCGCCGCCGCCGGCGGGCGGGTTGGAGCCGAACTGGCTGATGAACTGCCAGACCTCGTTCTTCACCCAGCTCCGGGCGCCGCTCTCACAGCCGGTGCAGCCGTCGACCGGGCCCTGCTGGTGTCCGCCGTCGAACGCGGCCCACACGACCGGGAACCCGGCGCGGCAGCCCGAGTACGCGGTGGTGATGTGGGTGCCGCTGCCCGAAGCGGGCTCACGCGGGCTCTGCGGCGTGCAGCCGTTGTTGGCGACGAACCGGTCGCGCATCGCCCGCGCCTGCTGCATGCTGTCGGTGACGCCCTGGGCGCCCATGTACGCGGTGTCCCCAGTGCCGCCGGAGCATCCGCTGACCGGTCCCGGGACGGCGATCGCGATGACGGCGCGGAAGGTGTCCGGACGGGCGCACGCCAGCGCGTAGCTCATCGCCCCGCCGTAGCTGAAGCCCAGGGAGTACCGCTGCGTCTCGTCGACGCAGAGGGCGCCTTCGATCCGCTTGATCATGTCGTCGAAGAAGACGACGTCCACCCCGTTGGAGTTGGCCCAGGCGTTGTTCTGGCCCTGCGGGGCGACGAAGATCGCGGAGCCGCCCGAGAGCGCATCGAGTCCATAGTGGGCATAGACGGCGCCGTCGGAGCCGCCGGAGGCGACGTCGTTGGCGGTGCCGCCCCACCAGTGGTTCCCGAAGATCAGCTTGTGCTGTCGGTTGGGGTCGTAATTGGCGGGGACCTTGAGGATGAAGCTGCGGTTCTGGCCGCTGCTCTGGATCGTGTGGGTGCCGCTGGAGAGCGTGGGGGCCTGGCCGCAGCCGGCGCTGGCCGTGACGCCCACGTCGGCCGCGGGCGTCGCGGGTGCGTCGGCGGCCTGGGCCGTCGCGCCCCCGCTCAGCGCCAGGATCGCCGCGGCCGCGAGGCACGCGAGGAAGGACTGGATCTCGACATCAGATGAAACTCCTTGTGGGCGGGTTCGTTTGAGCCCTGTCGACCGGCATCGCATGAGAGGTCCATTGCGGAGACGCGAGCCAACCGACCCTCGTTGGGATCGCTCCCAGTTTGCGTCGGATCGGCTCGTGCGAGGCCCTTGAATATTGATCTCAGTCTATATAGATTGGATCTATTCAGTCAACACCGGAGGAGTTTCAGATATTTGTGCCTCATCCCCCCCGGATTCGGGTGAAACATCGGATCTTTGCGTCAGCGTGCGAGGCGGTCCGGATCGCCGTTCTCGCCGCGGCGAACGAGCCAGGCATCGGTGATGTGGGCGAACATCGCCTCGGCGGCGCCCTCGGGGTCACGGGCCGCGATGCGCTCGAAGATCCGGCGGTGACCGCGATTGGAGGCCACGCACATGTCCCGGTCCGTCTGGCCCATATATCTGGCGGTGTTGATGACCTGGCTCTCCAGCGAGCGCACCACGGCGCGCGCGATGCGGTTGCCCGAGGCCCGCATGACGGTGTCGTGGAAGGCCCGGTCGTGCTCGTGATAGGACGCCACGTCGTCCACGAGGTCGTCCATGCGGTCAACCAGGGCCCGCATCCGGTCGAGGGCGTCGCCGTCGGCGGTGCGGGCGGCCACGTTCGCCATGTCGGATTCGAGGAGGCGCCGGGTGACGACGAGGTCGTCGAGGACCCCGAGGGTCACGTCCTCGTCGATGGTCGCGGCGAGCACGAGCTCGTCGAGCATGTTCCACGAGGTCGAGGGCTGCACGGTGGTGCCCGAGCCCTGACGGATCTGCACCAGGCCCTTCTCCTGGAGCACCTTCACGGCCTCGCGGACCACGGTGCGGCTCACCGAGAACGTCGCGCACAGGGCGTGCTCGGCCGGGAGTGTGGAATCGGGCGGGTAGTCGCCGCGGACGATGCGCTGCACCAGCTCCTCGGTGACCGCCTTCGCCAGGTTGGTCGGCCGCCGCGACCACGCCGGAGAGGCCGGATCTCCCCCGTTGGCCTGCTGCAACGCCGTCATCGGACCTCCGTCTGCCGCTCCGCCGTCCGGATCGCGGCTCGAGACATCAATATACATCACTCCATTGACGTAAGTCATCATACGAGTTACGTTTACGGCGATCGTTCCGGCCGGACCCTCCGGCCACCCCCACGGAAAGTGAACTGCGATGAAGCGACGGACACTGTGGACTACCGCCCTGGTCGGGCCATTGGCGCTGTACGGCTGGGCAGCGCCGCCGGACCGAACTCCTCTGAAGGCGGCGGCAAGGGCAAGCTCGTGGTCTGGGACCGGAAGTCCGGAGAGGCGACGGCGAAGTCCTACATCGAGAAGGCGAAGGCCGACTTCGCCGAGAAGCGCCCCGAGGTCGAGGTCGAGTTCGTGGCCCAGCCGTTCGACCAGTACTACAACCTGCTCGGCACGGCGATCCAGACCGGCGAGGGCCCCGACGTCATGCTGTTCAACGGCGGCGGTCAGCTGCGCGATCGGGCGGATGCCCTGCTGCCGCTCAAGGAATACCTCGCCGAGGACATGGATCGCCTGGCCGGCTGGGAGGCGTTCTCCGCCGACGGCCACGCTACGCAGCGCCGGTCACCTTGCAGGGCCACCCGATCGACTACAACAAGACGCTGTACGAGCAGACCGGGCTCGACCCCGAGGCGCCGCCGCCACCTGGAGCGACTTCCTCGAAGACAGCGCCGCCATCACCGAGGCCACCGGCGCGAGGTGCTTCGCCATGGGCAACAAGGAGGGCTACGGCATCCAGTTCTTCCTCTCAGGGCTCGGTTCGGGGGTGCTCACCACGCAGGAGTACGACGCCTGGATCGCCGGGGACCGGGACTGGACCTCGCCCGGGGTGAAGCGGTCTTCGAACTGTGGGGCGAGGCCGAGGAGGCCGGGGCCAAGAACGAGGGCGTCGACTCCACCGCGATGTTCAACGACGAGTTCGCGATCTTTGAAGCCGGGGAGGCCGCGCACGTCATCGGCCTGATGTCGGATGTGGGGCACTGGAAGGAGTTCGGCGAGTTCCTCGGCGCCGGAACGTCGGCGTCATGCCGGCGCCGCTCGTCAACCCCGAGGCCGCGCCGAGCCTGCCGTACGACGGCGGCATCGGCTACGGCGTCGCGGAGTGACCAACGACCCGAACTCGCGGCCGACCTGGTCCGCTCCCTCACCTCGGCCGCCGCACTGAGGCCTCTCTACGCCGACGCCGGGGCGATCGCCTCCGACACCACGATCGACGCCTCCAGCTCCGGTCCGGCCACGGCCGCGATCGTCAACCAGATCCAGACCGGGCGGCCCGCGCTGCACGTGGCGCTCTCCGCCGAGACCCTCGAGCTGATGGACGCCTGTCCCGAGCTCCTGAGCGGATCGTCACTGTGGATGATGCCTTGGGCCAGCTCGCCGAGAGCGACCAGGCGACCTGATGCCGACCGCAAGCTCGACGGCGCCGGTCCGAACGGCCCCGGGCCTTCGGACCGGCGGCCCGGCAGCCCGCGGGCCCCGCACCAGGAGCCGGCGCGGCGCCCGCCCGCTCTCCGAACGCCTCGCGCCCTACATTCTGGTGGCCCCGGCGGTCCTCGCCAGGCCTCCAAGGCGCAGGTGATCGGGATGGCCAACGCCGGTGGCGACACAATCAACACGATCAAGCAGGCCTCCGAGTTCGGCCTGGGCAAGGCGGGCGGCCAGCAGCTGGCCGGCCTGCTGGTCTTCATCAGCGACGTGCACGCGCTCGGCCTCGACGTGGCCGGCGGGCTGATGCTGACGTCGTCGTTCTACTGGGACCGCGACGACGCGACGCGCGCCTGGTCGAAGAAGTTCGCCGAGAAGCACGGCGGACGCATGCCGACGATGGTGCAGGCCGGGGTCTACGCCGGCGTGAAGCACTACCTGAAGGCGGTCGCCGAGGTGAAGGACGAGAAGGACGGCAAGGCGGTGGTCAACGCGATGAAGCGCATCCCGACCGACGATCCGCTGTTCGGCAAGGGGACGATCGATCCGAACGGGCGCAAGCGGCACCCGGTGTACCTCTACCAGGTCAAGACCAAGGCCGAGTCGAAGGGTCCGTGGGACTACTACAAGCTGGTTCGCGAGATCCCGGCCGACCAGGCGTTCGCGGATCCGGCCAAGACCGGCTGTCCGCTGGTGACCGGCGCGGCCGGCGACGCCAAGGGCGATGCCAAGGCCGGCGACGCCAAGGGCGATGCGAAGGGTGACGCCAAGGCCGGCGATACGAAGGCCGGCGACGCCAAGGGCGGGGCCGCCGGGCCGACGAGAAGAAGTGATGAGCAGCGTGGTCCTCAGTCAGCTTCTGCTCGGGCTGATCAATGGATCATTCTATGCGCTGCTCAGCCTCGGCCTGGCCCTGATCTTCGGCCTGATGAAGATCGTCAACTTCGCGCACGGCGCGCTCTACATGCTGGGCGCGCTGGCCGCGTGGCTGCTGCTCGACAAGGCCGGGCTCGGCTACGGCTGGGCGCTGATCCTGGCGCCGCTGGCGGTCGGCCTGCTGTCGGCGCTGATCGAGATCGCGCTCCTCCGCCGTCTGCGCGATCTCGATCCGCTCTACGGCCTCCTGCTCACGTTCGGCCTCGCGCTGCTCATCCAGGCCGTCGCGATGATGAAGTACGGCACGTCGGGGCAGCCGTATCCGCCGCCGAAGTGGCTCATCGGCGCCGAGAACCTGGGCTTCATGATCCTGCCGCGCTACCGGGCCTGGGTCATCCTGGCCTCGGTGGTGGTGTGCACCGGGGTGTGGGTCGTCATCGAGAAGACGCGGCTGGGCTCGACCCTGCGCGCGGCGGCGGAGAACCCGCGCCTGCTGGAGGCGTTCGGCGTGTCGGTGCCGCGGCTCATCACCGCGACCTACGCGTTCGGCGCCGCGCTGGCCGCGTTCGCCGGTGTGCTGGCCGCGCCGATCTACAGGGTCAGCCCGCTGATGGGCGTGGACATGATCATCGTGGTCTTCGCGGTCGTCGCCGTCGGCGGCATGGGCTCGATCGGCGGATCGATCCTGACCGGCTTCGCGCTCGGCATCGCCGAGGGCTTCACCAAGGTGTTCTACCCGCAGGCGTCAACGACGGTCATCTTCGTGATCATGGCGCTGGTGCTGCTGGTGCGGCCGCGCGGCCTGTTCGGGAGGGCCGGATGAGCGACAAGTGGGCGCGCATCGCGGTCATCGTCGCGATCGTCCTCTTGTGCCTGGCGCCGTACGTCGCCTATCCGATCTTCCTGATGAAGGTGCTCTGCTTCGCGCTGTTCGCGTGCGCCTTCAATCTCCTGATCGGCTACGCCGGGCTGCTGTCCTTCGGCCACGCGATGTTCTTCGGCGTGGCCGGCTACGCCTGCGCCCACGCGGCGAAGGTCTGGGGCCTCACGCCGGAGCTGTCGATCGCGTTCGGCGTGCTCGTGTCGGCCACGCTCGGCCTGGTGGTCGGCCGGCTCGCCATCCGCCTGGCCGGGATCTACTTCGCGATGATCACGCTGAGCTTCGCGCAGATGATCTACTTCTACTGTCTGCAGGCGAAGTTCACCGGCGGCGAGAACGGCATCCAGGCGGTCCCGCGCGGCAAGCTGTTCGGGCTCATCAGCCTGGCCGACAACCTGTCCCTCTACTACTTCGTGCTGGCCGTGTGTCTGGGCGGCATCTTCGTGGCCTACCGCGCGGTGCACTCCCCCTTCGGCGAGGTGCTCGCCGCGATCCGCGAGAACGAGCCGCGTGCGGTCTCGCTCGGCTATCGCACCGATCACCACAAGGTCATCGCCTTCGTCCTGTCGGCGGCGCTGTCCGGCCTGGCCGGCGGCACCAAGGCGATCGTCTTCCAGCTGGCCTCGCTCACCGACGTGCACTGGACCACCTCGGGCGAGGTCGTCCTCATGACGCTGATCGGCGGGATGGGTACGATGACCGGCCCGCTGGTCGGCGCGGCGCTGGTCATCGTCTCCGAGGACATGCTCGTCTCCCTGGGCGCCTGGATCCCGGTCATCCAGGGCTTCTTCTTCGTCCTCTGCGTCCTCGTGTTCCGCCGGGGCATCGTCGGCGGCCTCGAGCACCGCCTGTCGTCGCGCCGCTGAGACCGCGGCCGGGTCGAACCTCGGACGCCTCACCCCTGGCGCGTGCACCCGCCGGGATCCATCGCCGGCACGCGCGGCGAGCCGGCTCTCCTCGACGTCGCGGCCGCGACCAACAAGGTGAAAGCGGAGACCGCCGCTTCCGGCGTACGCTCGCTCGATGAGGACGTCCCCATGAGAACCCTGCGACCGGCGATCCAGCTCGACGAGGCCGAGTGGGCCCGGGTCAAGACCCGCATCATCACCCGCCTCGACGAGATCGGCGTCATCTACATCACCCGACCCAACCAGACCATCGAGCTGCTCGACGGCGTGAGAGCTGCCGACCTCCGCGACTGCCTCGACGGCTACGAGTGGTTCGCCGAGCCCCTGATCGGGGCGGACGGGAAGATCGCGGGGCCGGTCGTTTCTCGGACGCAACCGAAAGGAGCGTCCATGCGAACGACCTTGCTCACGACAGCCGGCCTGGCGGTGCTATGCGCCCTGGGATGTGACGACGCGGCGCAGACCGACGAGGTCGTGCCCGACCTCGAGGAGGCGGAGCAGGCTCCGAAAGCCCCGCCGGAAGACGATGCGCGCGCGGATGCCCGCACATGCCCGCGCGAGCGCTTCGAGGACGAGCTCGGGCGGCGCTGGGTCCTGCGCCAGCCGGCTCCGGTGGAGCGCGCCCGCGAGCTGCGGCCCGGTGAGAAACCGCCGTGGGAGAAGCCGGAGACCGAGTCGCGGCTTGCGTCGATGGAGGCCGACGAGCTGGCCGAGATGATGCGGGCGGTCACCATCGTCAACGACTGCGAGTACATCGCCAGCGCGACACGCTGACCCACGGTGATGAGGACCATCGCCGAGAAGACCCAGGCGACCGTCCCGGCGTGTGTGGGGAGGAGGCAGATCGCGGCGTAGGCGATCACGGTCTCCGTCCCCTCGGTGAGACCTGCGGTGAAGCGCAGGGACCGCTCGTCACCCAGCGCGAGCTGGCGCTTCTCGATGAGTGAGGCGAAGCTCAGCAGCGCGACGTTGTTGAGCAGGTAGGCGGCGAGCAGGACCGTGCAGGCGACGCGCGCGTCAGGAAGGGCGATCGAGACCCCGACCACGAACCCTCCATAGACGACGAAGTCGGCGAGGAAGTCGAGCATCCCGCCGAGATCGGTCGGCTTCGTGCGCCGCGCGACCGCGCCGTCCAGCCCGTCGAGCGTCCGGTTCACCAGCCACAACGCCAGTGCAAGCAGCCAGTGCTCGAGGGCGACCGCAACGCAGCTCGCGACTCCGGCTACAAGGGCCGCGGCCGTAACCACGGGAGCACCGATGCCGAGCGCGGATGCCTTCACGGCCAGCCGATCGATCGTGGGCCCGTAGAGCGCGCGTGCGCGGCTATCGAGCATCAGACTGCCGTCACGCCGGCGCGAGGGACACACGATGGCCCATTCTCGGGACACGGCCCGCGAGTCGCCGATGCCAGCAGGCCCAGGCTGGCCAGCGAGCCGGTCGCGACCAGGAACCCCGCCGCCCGCCGGCGGCCCGTCCCGGCGGCGATGAGACCGCCGATGCGCAGCGGTGTGGTCCAGCGCCCGGCACCCAGGACGCTGGCTGACGGCGGATGAGCGCGCGCGAAGTAAACGGCGGTTGCGAACCCGACCCCCGCAACCAGGCGACCGAGCTCCAGGCCGATCACTGCAGCGTGCAGCCGTCGCTCGCGAGCGGCGCACATCAGCGCCGCGGTGAGGACGCTCGCGTCCACGAGACCCTCCAGGTGGCGTCCCGCGCGGGTGGGCACGGTGGCCCGTGCGGCGACTCCGTCCAGGCCGTCGGTGACTGCCGCGACCGCGAGTGCGGCCGGCGAGAGGCTGTCGGCGATCACCGGCACGAGCCACGCGCGCGTCAACGTCAGCGCGTCAGCCGTCCCGAGGTTGCGCGGCACGCCGTCAGCGGACTCGACCATCCCGAGGTGCCACTCGAGCATCTGGCTGGTCGCCGCCCACCAGCCAAGACCTGTTGCGAGCCGGCGCCGGAACGGCTGTACACCGCCGGCAGCCAGAATGCCCCATGCGAGAAAGCCCGCGACCTCCCAACGCCGGGCGCGCCGGGCCAGCGCGGGGCTGGCTCGACGCACTTCCGCTGAGCGCCGTTGGGAGGCGAGAAGGAAGGCGTGGATCGCGGCCGGGGTGAAGCCCCGCCGGCGGAGCAGCTGCAACTCGTCCTGAGCCCATCGCTCGCCCTCCGTCATGCCTGGGGGAGCCGCGCCAGCAGCCGGAGGTTCTCCGCGGGATCCAGGATCGCGTGCTGCACACAGGCTGGAACGGTGCGCCCCTCTTCGGGGTGAGCCATCGCGTATGAACAGCCCTGCAGTCGCTCCTGCGCGGCTCGCACGTGGGGATCGTCGGCGGTCTCGCCTCGTTCGAGCGCATCCCATGCGGGTCGCACGACTTCCGCGTCCATGAAGGCGTGTACGACGAAGGTGAACGAGCGCGGATGGCCCCCGAGCAGACGGCGAGCCCCGACGCGCCGCACCAGCCTGACGGCCCAGCCAGCCGCTGTCCCCGCGACCCGCGGATGGCCGGCGAGTACGCGCGCGATGGCGAGGGCCAGCGTCGCGGGGGGACGGTCGAAGTCCATGCCGCCGAAGGCCGAAAGGAACCGGTCGCGTGCCTGGAGGTCGCGGGCGTCACGATCATCCAGCCACGGGAACCATCGCCCACCGGCGACCACTCCGTAGGCGGAGCGATTGCAGCGCGTATCGCCCATCTGCAGGTGCCTCCACGGCAAGCGCGTGCCCGCGCCCGCCTCCAGCTGCGCCCAGACGTCGTCGATGGTCAGGCCGCGATAGTCCTCGCGCCAGCGCTTGGCGTTGCCGACGTGCGCGGCGGGCTGAAAGGACGCCATCCCGAAGCCGAGGCCCATGACCGTGCGGGTCACGTCGGAGACCTGGGCGAGGTTCGACGGCGTGACCGTCATGTTGTGCGCGAGGTCGGGCTGGACGCCGTATTCGTCGCGCAGGCGGTCGAACATCGCGACGATTCGCCGGCGCTCGTCGTGCAGCTCCGGCTCTGCACGCGGTCGCGGAACGGCACGGCGGCCGAGCATGAGCGCGTCGACGTGCGTGGCCACGCGTAACCGATCGAACCGACGGCGTCCGTCGGGACCGACGGCCAGGCCCCGGAGGTAGTCGTAGTCGAAGTCGCCGTGGGTCATGCTGATCGGCTTGCGACCGTGCCTGCGCATGATCTGCAGCGCCAGGGCGTGGTCCTCGGGAGAGAGCAGGCTCACCTCGCCCCCGATCAGCTGCGCGTGTTGCCCGGTGCCGCGGGTGGTACGCAGGAATGCCATCTGCCGCTCCACCTCGGCGGCCGTGTGCGGGCCGTCGGTTCGGACGCGCTGGGCCTCCTTGGCGTGATAGCACGGGGTGCACGCCATGTTGCACCGCGGGAACACGCCATGTGTTCCCTCGCATCCCACGGTGCGGCGGCCCATCAGCTGCGCGCCCGAGCGGACATGGTCGGGCAGCTCCGACCAGCGCCGGCGAAGCGCCGCATCCGTGTCGGGATGAACGGGACGTGACTCCTTCCAGAGCCGGCTGATCCGCGTCAGGAGCCGCGTGGCCGCCGCCGGGGCATCAGCCGCCCCGGTCACGGCGCCGGTGCTGTCGGCGGCGGGGAGGCTGAGCGAGCCCGACGGGTCGAGACGATTACCAGCAGCAGGACCGCGGCGAGGGACGCAATGAACCCGGCGGAGCCGGGGTCGGCGATCGAGCTACCTAGCGCCACGAAGGCAACCGTGCCGGGGACGATCCCGATCGCGGTTCCAATCACGTGGTTGCGCCGCTTCACCGTGGACAGGCCGAAAGCGTAGTTCAGGACGTTGAACGGGACCACCGGGATCAGGCGCAGCGTGATGACGCCCAGCAGCCCTCGGGTGCTCACCCAGCGATCGGCGGTGTCGGTCCGGTGACCCAGGCGGGCTCGGAGGCGCTCGCGACCCAGAGCGCGAGCAGTTTCGAACGCGGCGACCGCCCCCAGGGTGGCGCCGGTGAGCGTCAGCAAGGTGCCCCAGACAGGTCCGAAGAGTGCGCCCGCGGCAAGCGAGGGGATAGTGCCGGGCACGAGGGCCACGGTGAGGATCACGTACAAAACCACGAACACCGCAGCCTGAAACGGGCCCGTGCCCTCTACGAACATACGCAGCGCGTCAGTCACACCGGATAGGACCCGGCGGGCGGCTGGACGGTTCAGCTGCCGAGGCGGAGTCCTGAACCCTCTTGGCCCGCGCCGGGTCCCATGCCCGAGGACGCCGTACGCTGCGCCTTTTCCCCGCCGCCCGAGACGCCAGAGAGGAGCCATGTCGCCACGCTTTGTTCCGGTGATCGCCGTGATCCTGATCAGTGCGGCCCTCACAGCCTGCGGCGACTCGAGCGAAGGTCGGGCTGCGACAGCGGGTGGGGACACCACGCCCGAGTTCGCCACCACCGTCGAGGCCGCCCGTGGCCAGACCGTCCGCTGGTGGATGTTCGGGGGTGACGACAAGGTCAACGCCTACGTCGATGGCACCGTCGCGCCGGCCGCCCGCAAGCTGGGCGTCCGGGTTGAGCGCGTGCCGGTCGCCGACACGGCCGATGCCGTCCAGCGCGTGATCGCCGAGCGCCGCGCGGGCAAGTCAGAAGGGGGCAGCGTCGACCTCATCTGGCTCAACGGCGAGAACTTCGCCGGCGGCAAGGAAGCTGGCCTGTGGCTGGAGAATTGGTCGGCTGAGTTGCCCAACTCCCGCTACCTCGACCAGGACGACCCGACGATCCGAACCGACTTCCAGGTGCCGGTTGACGGCCAGGAGTCCCCATGGCAGCGCGCCGCGTTCGTCTTCGCATACGACGCCGACCGCGGGGTCACTCCGCCGCGCGACCTCGATGGGCTGCTGGCCTACGCCAAGGCGCACCCCGGGCGCGTGACCTACCCGGCTCCCCCGGACTTCACCGGGTCGGCGTTCGTACGCCTGGTCGTGGCGGCCATGGGCGAGGACGGCGCGTTTGCCTACCTGAAGCAGCTGCGCTCGTTCTCGTACCGGCGCGGCGAGACCTACCCGAAGTCTGAGGCGGAGCTCAGCCGGCTCTTCGGCGACGGGCAGGTCGACTTTGCGATGTCCTACGACCCGGCATTCGTCAACTCGGCGGTCCGCAAGGGCCAGTTTCCGCGAACGGCGCGGCCGTTCAGCCTCGCCGACGGCTCGCTCCAGAACACGTCGTTCGTGACGATTCCCGCCAACGCAGCCCACCCCGAGGGCGCACAGGTGGTCGCGGACCTGCTCCTCAGCCCCCGGCTTCAGGCGGCGAAGGCCAACCCGTCATCGATCGGCAATCCCACCGTGCTCGACCTCGATCGCCTGGGCGGCCGGCGAGGGGCCTTCGGCGCGTCCGAGGGCAGCCCCTACCTGCTCTCCGATTACGGGCGCCCCCTCACCGAGCTGCCGGCCGATCGCGTGGAGGAGCTCGAGAGGCGGTGGACGCTCGAGGTGCTGCGGCAGTCGTCATGACGAGGCTCCGATGGCGTGCCGGGGTGCGAGATGCGGCCCTTCTGGCTCCGGCGCTGGCTGCGCTGGCGCTGCTCTTCGGTGGAGCGATCGTCGGCGTCGCCCGCGTCAGCCTCCTACCCCTGGGACAGGGCGCCACCCTCGATGCCTGGCGCGATCTCTTTGGCGATCCGGTGTTCGCCGACGCCGTCGTGTTCAGCCTGCGCACGGCGCTCCTCAGCACGGTCCTGGCGGCCGTTCTGGCGCTCGGGCTCGCGCTGTTGGCTCGGCGCCGCGGCACGCTGGTGCGCAGTCTGCTCGCACTGCCGGTGCCCGTGCCCCATCTACTCGTGGCCACCGTCGCGGTCTTGTGGCTGGCTCCGGGCGGCCTGGCCGATCGGCTTCTCGGCGGCCTCCCGGTCACACTGGTGCGCGACCCGGGCGGCCTGGGCATCGTGCTCGTGTACGTCTACAAGGAGGCGCCCTTCCTCCTGCTTCTGGTGCTCGCCGCGCTTGGGCAGGGTCATCAGGAATCCGACGAGGCGGCCGCGGCGCTCGGCGTCGCGCCGCTGCAGCGCCTGCGCTGGGTCACGTGGCCGACGGTTCGCTCGCCGTTGGTGGTGGGGTCGATCGTGGTGTTCGCCTTCGCGCTCGGCGCCTTCGAGGTGCCGCTCGCGGTCGGGCCCTCCGATCCGCCGACCATTGCGGAGTACGCACGCCAGGCCACCCAGGGCGACCTGGTCTCCGGCCAGAGCACCGCGGCGGCTGCACTCCTGCTCTCGGCGGTCGCGTCGATCGCCCTCGCCGCGACCGCCGTCCGCGCCGCCCGGGATTCCCAGGGTGGCTGAGCGCCTCTCAGGGCGTGCGGCCGGGGCGGGCGCTTTGCTGGTGGCCGCCCCGCTGCTGGCGCTGCTGGTTCGCGCTTTCGCGGACGAGTGGCGTGCGCCGGCGCTGGTCCCTCAGCAGTTCGGCCTGCGGGGCGTGCAGGTCGCGTTCTCGGGCTCGAGCGGGGAGGCGTTCGGGAACTCGCTGCTCGTTGCAGTGGCAACGGCGATGCTGGCGCTGCTGCTCGCCTGGCCGGCCGCGCGAGTGCTCGGAGAGCGCCGCCTGCGCCACCCGGCTCCGGTCTTCCTCCTGCTGGCCATGCCCCTGTTGGTACCCAGCTATGCGGTCGGCACCGGACTGACCGAGTGGTTCATTCGGCTCGGCCTGGATGGCACCTTGCCCGCGCTGGTGGCCGGCCACCTGACTTTCGTCCTGCCGTACGTGGTCCTGGTGCTGCTGTCGGGGTTCGGACCGCGGCTCACCGAGCTGGAGGAGGTGGCTCGCGTCAACGGACTTTCACCCCTCCGGCGGCTGCTGTGGGTCACACTGCCCGCAGCCGCGCCGACCGTAGGCGTCGCCGCGCTGATCGGCTTTCTCGTTTCCTGGAGCGACTACGGCACCAGCCTGGCCGTGGGAGGCGGCCGCCCGATGCTGCCCGTCGTGCTGCTGCCATTCGTCGGCGCCGACCCGCAGGTGGCCGCCACGCTGGCCCTGCTGTTCCTCGCCCCCGCCATCGGCGTCCTAGCCGCCACGGTTCGCGCGGGCAGGATGCCCCTATGAGCGGCCGCGAGCTCACCTGTCGCAATCTGTCGGTCTCCCCGGGGGGCAGTCCCGTCCTGCGCGAGCTGTCGCTGACAGTCGCCGCCGGCTCTCGCACCGTGCTCGTCGGTCCATCCGGAGCGGGCAAGACGACACTGCTGCGGGCGATCAGCGGCCTGCAGGACATCGCTGCCGGCGAGATCCGCCTGGGCGGCGAGCCGATCCACGGTCGCGCCGTGCACCGGCGCGGAATCGCCGTCGTCTTCCAGGAGCCGCGCCTGTTGCCCCACCTCGACATCCAGGACAACGTCGCGCTCGCGCTGCGGGCAGCCGGGGTCGGTCGCCGCGAGCGCCGTCGGATCGCGGCGGCCCAGCTGGAGGAGGTCGGCCTCGGCGGCCGCGCCGGTCGCCGCGTGCAGGGCCTGTCGGGCGGAGAGCAGCAGCGCGTGGCCCTCGCGCGAGCCCTGTGCTCGGATCCGCGACTGCTGCTTCTCGACGAGCCCCTGGCCGCGCTGGACCCCAATCGCCGCGCCTCTCTGCGCAGGGTGATCGTCGAGCTGCAGCAGGAGCGTCAGCTCACCACGGTCATCGTCACCCACGACCGGTCCGAGGCCGCGGAGCTCGGGCAGCAGATAGCACTGATGCTCGAAGGGCGAATCGTGCAACACGATGAACCACGCGCACTGTTCGAGCGCCCGATCAGCGCGGCGGTCGCCCGCTTCTTCGGCGTGGCCAACCTCATCCCAGACGGCCCCGAGACGCTGGCCATTCGGCCTGAGCACGTGCGCCTGGAGCGCGAGGGGGGACGGCCCGGCATCGTGGTCGAGGCGGTATACGCCGGGGATCACGTGCGGGTCATCGTCGACTCGGGAGGGCAGCGCCTCCAAGCGCACGTGTCCCCGCCGGACGCTCCTCGCGCCGGGGAGCGAGTAGGCGTGGTCCTGCCGGGCGAGCACGTCTGGCGTCTGCCCTCGGGCAGCTCGGCAGAGGCAGCAGAGGTGGCCGACGCGTGACGTCTGCTGCCTCACGCCGCTCGGTCAGGCCAAGGTCCGTCGAAAGAAGAAGTCCCCGCGCTCGGCGTGCCTGGCTGAGGCTAGGGCCGGCAAAGCCGAGGACCGTGTCCGCGGCGATGAAGCCGTCCAGCGAGAGCTGATGTCGGGTAGTCAACGCGCACATCGCGAGGTGGGACACTCGCTTCATGAACATCACGCCGCAGCAGCCCCCCGCGCCCGCCTACGCGCTCACCTTCGATGTCGAATACCCGGACAGGCCCCTCAATCGGCTGAGCAGCGCATTCCGGATCTTCACGCTGATTCCGATCGCGATCGTGCTCACCACGCTGGGCACGATCTCGGCGTCCACCTCCTCGAGCGGTGACTACACCGGCTTCGCCGCCACCGGTGGCGGGCTCCTGGTGGTGCCTCCGCTGCTGATGATCGTCTTCCGCCAGAAGTATCCGCGCTGGTGGTTTGACTGGAATCGCGAGCTCCTGCGCTTCACCAACCGCGTCTACGCCTACGGCGCGCTCATGAACGACACCTACCCCTCGACCGACGAGCCGCAGTACGTGGCACTGGAGCTCGAGTACCCGGATGCTGAGCGAGATCTCAACCGCTGGCTGCCGCTCGTCAAGTGGTTTCTGGCTATTCCGCACTACGTGGTGCTCTTCTTCCTCTACATCGGGGCGTTCTTCTCGGTCATCGCCGCCTGGTTCGCGATTCTGTTCACCGGCCGCTATCCGCGGGGGCTGTTCGACTACCTGGTGGGGGTCATGCGCTGGGGCAACCGGGTAGGCGCGTACGCGTTCTTGCTCGTGACCGACCGGTACCCGCCCTTCCGGCTGGCCCCCTGACCACGGGGCGAAATCAACCACGGCTATTTGGGACACGCGGCCAATCTCCCCGCCGGGCGCGCGGACTAGCGTGCGCGTGGTACGCGTAGGGTCGTGGTAGCTCCTGCACCCGCCTGATCGCCAAGACCACCACTCGCCTGGAAGGTAGGAAGATGTCCCAGTTGCTAGCGCGCATGGCGCGCACCCTGTCCTCGCATTGGAAGCGCAGCCTTGCCGCGGCGGTTGGCGTCTTGGTGCTGCTGGTCCTGGCGGCTGCCTCCAGTGGTGAGGTCAGCGACGACTACTCGGTCCCGGGGACCGAGTCGCCAGCAGGCGATCGATCTCTTCCAGGCGCACTCACCGGCGTTCGGCGGGGCGGACTCAACGCTCGTCTTCACGGTCGGCGAGGGCAGCGTCTCCGACCCCGGGCCCAGGGCGGCGATCGAAGGCGCGCTCACGAAGGTCCGCGAGCTCGACGGCGTCGAGCTCGCGGCGAGCCCGTTCGTGCCGGGCGGCCAGGTCTCGGAGGACGGGCGCCTGGCGTCGGTGGACGTGCGCTACTCCACCGACCCGGCACAGATCGAGAAGGAGGACGGTGAGGCGCTGATCGAGGCCGGCGAGACCGCCGAGCCCGAGGTCCAGGTGGAGACGCGCGGCATGCTGATCGACCTGGCGTCCGAGCAGGATGCCCCCGTCGGCGAGCTCATTGGCGTGTTCATCGCGATCGTGCTGCTGACCGCTGTTGTTTCGCTCCGGGTGGGCGATGGGCGCGACGCTCATCGGCGCGCTGATCGGCGTCGCGGCAGGCCAGATCCTGCTTGCCGCGCTGGCCGCTCCGCTCGGCCTCCCGTCGTTCGCGGCGGTGATCGCGGCGATGCTCGGCCTTGGCGCCGGGATCGATTACTCGTTGCTGATCATGGGCCGCTACCGCGAGCAGCGGGCGGCCGGGGACAGCATGCAGGATGCGGCCGCGCGTGCGGGTGCAACGTCCGGCACCACGGTCGTGGCCGCGGGCCTCATCGTGATGGTGGCGATCGCCGGCCTGCTCGTGATCGGCGTCCCCTACGTCGGGAAGATGGGCTTCGGCGCAGCGATCGCGGTCGGCGCGGTGGTCGTATCTGCCCTGACGATCCTTCCGATCCTGATGGGCGCCTTCGGGCGCAGGCTCGTGCCGAAGAAGCCCGAACACGTGCAGTCCTCTCCGGCCTTCAGCCGCTGGGGCGAGAGGGTCACGCGCCGGCCGTGGGCGTCGATCGCCGCCGGCGTCGTGGTCCTGCTGATCTTCGCGTTCCCGGCCACCCAGTTGCGGCTCGGCCAGCCGGACGACGGCAACCAGCCCGAGTCGCGCACCCAGCGTGTCGCGTACGACCAGCAGACCGAGGCGTTCGGCCCGGGCTCCAACGGCCCGTTTCTGCTCGCCGTCGACACGCCGAAGGGCGCGCCGGAGACCGAGAGCAGTTGCGCGCGGTCCAGCGGGCCGTCGCTGAGACCTCAGGCATCGCCTCGGCGGCGCCGGCGTCATTCAGCGACGACGGCGAGATGGCCACGATCTTCGCCATCCCGAGTACCGCGCCCCAGGACGCGAGGACGTCCGACCTGCTCGAGCGCCTGCGGGCGGACGTGATCCCGAAGGCGACCGCTGACACACCGCTGAAGGTCTACGTGGGGGGCAACACCGCCGGCTTCGTGGACATCTCCGACAAGGTCGCCAGTCGCCTGCCGCTGTTCATCGGCGTGGTGATCGGTCTTTCGGTGCTGCTCCTGATCATGGTGTTCCGCTCGCTGTGGATCCCGCTCGTGTCCGCTGTGTTCAACCTGCTGTCGGTCGCCGCGGCCTACGGCGTGGTGGTTGCGGTCTTCCAGGAGGGCATCGGCGCGAGCCTGATCGGCGCCGAGTCGGGCGTCCCGATCATCTCGTTCCTGCCGGTCATGCTGTTCGCGATCCTGTTCGGGCTCAGCATGGACTACAACGTCTTCCTGCTCAGCCGGATGCACGAGGCCTACAACGAGGGGGACGGGCCCCGCGAGAGCGTGATCCACGGGATGGGCCGGATCGGCAAGGTCGTGGTGTTCGCGGGCCTGATCATGGCGGCGGTCTTCCTGAGCTTCGTCACCGCGAGCGACGTGATCAGCAAGATGTTCGGCCTGGGGCTGGGCCTCGCGATCCTGATCGACGTGCTGATCGTGCGCATGGTGATCGCACCGGCGGTGGTCACGCTGCTCGGCGATCGCGCCTGGTGGCTACCCGGGCGGCTGGATCGCGCACTGCCGAACATCTCGCTCGAGGGCCGTCCGCCGGATCCCGAGGCCGAACAGGAGCGCGAGAAGGTCCTCGCCTAGCGGACGGTGTCCTGGGCTGCGCCCATGGCGGGTGAGGGGCGCCCTTGACCGTCACGGGGGTCGGCCTGCAGTCCGCGGTCCCGCGGCCACTCGGCGACCCGTCTGGCAATCTTGGCGGTGTGACCGTGGGTGGTGGCATATATGAGAAGAACCTCGGGCATGAGCTCTGGACGCCAGAGCCTCGCGCATGAGCGTCGTCAGCCAGCTCGAGGTCCCGCAGTGGGACTACACGGACGAGACGATCACCGGCGAGCGCTTCCACGAGATCATGCGCGAGCTCCGGGAGCAGTCGTGGATCGCGCGGGCCGACCCCGTCGGCTGGATCGTGCTCGACGGCGAGGCGGTTGCGTTCTTCATGCGCACCGCACAGGCGAACTTCCCGGGGATCCTGATGCTCGAGGTGCAGGGGATCACCGAAGGCCCCATGTGGGAGCGGATGAAGGGGAACCTGCTCGACCTGCGGGGTGACGATCACCGGCGCCAGCGCAAACTGGTGCAGCCCGCCTTCACGCGCAAGGAGGCCGACAAGCTGCGGCCGCTGATGCGGCAGGAGCTGCAGAAGCTGTGGGAGGCGGTGGAGGGGGAGGGATGTTGCGAATTCGTCGAGGCGTTCGCGAAGCCCTACCCCGCGCGCATGATCGCGGGCGTGATGGGCTCGCCGCTCGAGGACGCCCCCCGGCTCGGCCGGTGGGCGAACCTGATCCAGGGGCAGTTCGACCCGGTGAAGATCGCGACGATGCTCCCGGCCCTGGAGCAGGCGTCGACGGAGTTCGTGGCGTACGTCGATGACCTGATCCAGGAGCGCAAGGGTGACCCGAAGGACGACCTGATCACGAAGCTGATCCAGGCGGAGGAGGACGGCGACCGCCTCAGCGAGGAGGAGATGGGGCACCTGGTGAGCGCGGTGCTCGTGGGTGGCGTGGACACCACGCAGGCCCAGCTCGCCCACGGGATCCGCCTCTTCGCAGCTCACCCCGAGCAGTGGTCCGTGCTTGCCGAGAGCCCCGAGGAGATGGCCGCGGCGGCGGCCGAGGAGGTCCTGCGTTACGAGCCGATCACCCCGCTCACCGCGCGGATCACGCTCGAGGACATCGAGTACCGCGGGGTCCAGTTCCCGAAGGGCACGGTGATCCTGGCCTGTGCACTCACGGCCAATCACGACCCTGAGACATACGACGGCGCCGAGGCCTTCGACATCACCGCGGACAGGGGACGAGCGAAGCCGCTCACCTTCGGGGCAGGGCCGCACTTCTGCCTTGGCGCGAACCTGGCGCGGGCCGAGCTGGAGGAGGCATTCGCCTTCCTCGCGCCGCGGATGAAGCGTCTCGAGCTCGCGGGCGAGCCGGTCTACGACACGCCGCTCGGCGTGCACGGCCTGCACGAGCTGCCGATCTCGTTCAGCGCCGCCGCTCCTGGTAGCGGCGGTATCTGATCGCGTACTTGCAGTAGTCCGGCCGGTCAAGCCGGACCGCCAGGGCCGACAGCGAACCTTGCCGAACGCGCCAGGGGGTGCACGGTGTGCACCACGTGTGCCGTCTCGCGCATAGACTCGCGGCATGAAGCGCTTGGCTCTCGCCGTCCTCGTAGCCGTTGCCCTCGGTCTCACGGCGTCGGCGTCGGCGCATGTCGAGCGACCGTCCTACTGGCCCGACCCCGCCGCGGACAGGACGATCAAGCCCGCCACCGGCGGGAAGGTGCCGAAGGCTCGCTCGCTCAAGTCGGCGCTGCGCCGCAGCGCCCCCGGCCGCACCCGCGTGGTGTGCCAGCGCGGTTCGATGGGACGGCTCAAGCGAGGTATCCGCAGGGCGCGCAGCCGGGGGTATTTCATCCGGCCCTCGGCCCATCGCCGTCTCAGCCGCAAGCAGGCGCGCCGGCTCCTGCGGATCAACAGGCGGCTCAGGAAGCTGTGTCGATACCGCCAGATCCAGCCCGCCGTGAACGCATCGCGCAACAACGGCCGGGTCGTGATCATGCCCGGCGTCTACACCGAGCCGAAGTCGCGCGCCCAGCCCACGCACGACAAGTCCTGCGACAAGTACCGGATGAACGGCGACAAGCCCGGGCAGGAGAACACGGCGCTCTCGTACGCGTACCAGTGGAACTGCCCGAACGACCAGAACCTGGTGGCCGTGATGGGCCGCGAGGTCGGCACGAAGGCGCCTCCGGTCCCGCCGCGAGAGAACCGCCACGGCATTCCCGACCTGGGACCGTGCGTGCGCTGCAACCTGCAGATCGAGGGGTCGGGCATCAGCGCGGATGCGGTGGTCATCGAGGCCGGCGACCGCTCGAAGGGCGACGGCGGGCCCAACGGCGTGGGGACCAAGAAGGACGTGGCCGTGCGCGCGGATCGCGCCGACGGGTTCGTCCTCAAGAACGTCAAGGTCCGTCACGCGAAGGAGCACGGCATCTACGTGCTCGAGTCGGACGGCTACCTGCTCACACGCTTCAAGGCCTACTACAACGGCCTGTACGGGACGCTGACATTCGTCGAGGACCACGGCGTGACGCAGCACTGCGACGCGGTCGGCCACGGCGACTCGGGCGTGTATCCGGGCGCCGCGGTCGAGAGCGGCGCCCAGCGTCCCGAGGGCACCCCCTTCCGTTACAACCAGGAGGTCCGGTTCTGCGACCTCCACCACAACATGGCGGGGTACTCGGGAACCAACGGCAACGCGGTGCACGTGCACCACAACCGGATCTACGACAACGCGCTGGGCCTTCAGACCGATGTCGTTACCGGTGCGGGGCATCCCGGCTACCCGGGCGACTCGATGCTGGTCGAGAACAACTCGTTCTTCTCGAACAACTTCAACGTCTACGAGGAGGACTCGAGCGTCAAGCCGGCGTTCCCGTTCCCCGTTGGCACCGGCCTGTGGGTCGCCGGAGGCAACCGCCACCAGATCCGCAACAACTACTTCTACGACAACTGGCGCCGCGGCACGATGCTCTTCAGCGTTCCCGACCAGCTGGTCTGCGGCGAGGGGGCGGGCGGCAACCAGCAGGCCGGCTGCGATCCCAACGGCCAGACCACGTCCTTCTACAACAGCCACTTCCAGAACCGGATGGGCGTCCGGCCGAACGGCACGGAGGACCCGAACGGGATCGACTTCTGGTGGGATCCCTACCCCGGCACGGTCGGCAACTGCTGGTGGAACAACACTCCGGCCCCCGGAAGGCAGATCACCACCGACCCGACGCCGCTGCCCAACTGCGACAACGGCGCCAACCCGCAGAAGAGCGTCGGGACCGGCAACCCGACGCAGACCGGTGAGCTGTTCAGCTGCGTGGCGGCGTTCGAGACCCGCAACTTCGACCCGAACGGCCCCTGCCCGTGGTTCAAGACGCCGCCCGAGCCGCAACCCGGTGGCGGTCCCTCGGAGCCCACCACGCCGTTCCTTGCCACGCCCGCGACCGTGGCCCGGAAGGTGGAGGGCCCGCTCAACCGCCGGCGCGACCTGAGCGGGGTGCAGTGCGCCGACTGGAACGCGGCCGATGACGAGGACCGCAAGTGGCTCGTCGGAGCGGTGAGGGACTTCGTGGGCGGCGTGGTGGTGGACGGGGAGAGGGCCGTCGGTTACGGCGACGTGCTCGCCGACGACCAGGCGAACGGCCTGTTCAACACCTCATGCCGCCACCGTTACGCGCAGAGCTTCGTGCTCTACAAGCTCTACAGCTACGCCGCCGTCCTGACCGACTAGCCGACCGTCTCCTTCAGCGGATCTGCATGCCCGAGATCGCGCGGGCGATCACCAGCCGCTGGATCTCCGACGTGCCCTCGAAGATGGTGTAGATCTTCGAGTCGCGGTGCATCCGCTCCACCGGGTACTCGCGGGTGTAGCCGTTCCCGCCGAGGATCTGGATCGCCCGCTCGGTGGCCCACACGGCCACCTCGCCGGCCTTGAGCTTCGACATCGAGCCCTCGGCCGCGGTGAAGTCCTGTCCGGTGCGCCCCATCCACGCGGCCCGCCACACCAGCAGCCGCGCGGCGTCGATCTCCATCTTCATGTCGGCGAGGGCGAAGGCGATCGCCTGGTTCTCGATGATCGGCCTGCCGAACTGCACGCGCT
This sequence comes from uncultured Thermoleophilaceae bacterium, assembly GCA_963727395.1. GTDB lineage: Bacteria > Actinomycetota > Thermoleophilia > Solirubrobacterales > Thermoleophilaceae > JAAYBF01. The sequence goes on from CAVSGC010000005.1 coordinate 22,558, forward strand.
CCTTGGAGTAGTCGAGCGCGTACTCGTACGCGGCACGGGCGATGCCGAGCGCCTGCGCCCCAACCGTCGGGCGGCTGACCTCGAAGGTCTTCATGGCCGCCTGGGTCTTCGCGCGCGTGCCCTCCCGCGAGCGAGCCAGCCGCTCGTCGAGCTTCTCCTTCCCGCCGAGGAGGCAGGCGCCGGGCACGCGGCAGTCGTCGAGGAAGACGTCGGCTGTGTGCGATGCCCGTAGACCGTGCTTCTTGACCTTCGTGCCCATCTCGAGGCCCTTGGTGTTCGGCGGGATCACAAAGCCCGCCTGGCCGCGGGAGCCCAGCTCCGGGTCGACGGAGGCCACCACCACGTGCACGTTGGCGATACCGCCGTTGGTGGCCCAGGCCTTCTGGCCGTTGAGCACCCACTCGTCCTTGGCCTCGTCGTACTTCGCGCTGGTGCGCAACGACGACACGTCCGACCCGGCGTCGGGCTCCGATACGCAGAACGCGCCCACCTGCGGCTCGTCCGCCGTGCCGTAGCACTGGGGCACCCACTCGCCGAGCTGCTCCGGGGTGCCCGAGGCGAAGATTCCGGCCACCGCAAGCGTCGTCCCCATGATCGCCATTCCGATTCCGGCATCGCCCCAGAACAGCTCCTCGTTCACGATCGGCAGCGTGAGGCCCGACGCGTCGGCCCAGAACTGGGCGATGCCCTCGAACCCGTAGAGGCCGATCTTCGCCGCCTCCTGGATCACCGGCCAGGGGGTCTCCTCGCGCTCGTCCCACTCCGAGGCCGCCGGGCGCACGACGTTCTCGGCGAAGCCGTGCACCCAGTCGCGGATGTCCTTCTGGTCCTGGGAGAGCTCCAGGGTGAACGGCGGGGCCTCATCACCCGATCCCTTGAGGGCGGCTTCGGCGGCCTCGGTGGCGGTCTGGGCTTCCATAGGGGGTGGCTCCCTGGGGGAGCGCCCGCATCGTAACATCGGCTGACGTGACACCGACCTGTGTCACAAGGGGCGCCCTGGGAAGATGGATCGGTCATGCAGTCCGTCACCTCCAACGACCGCTTCGGCGCCGTGACAATCTCGCCGGACGAGCGCTGGTTCGAGATCGGCCCACCCGGCGAGCGCCGGCGCGTTGGCTTCCATGACTACGCGGCCATCTACGCCGAGCCGGGCCTGTACGAGCGCGTCTTCCTCGAGGAGCTCGGGATGCGTTCCACCTTCGAGGTGGTGCGGCTCTTCGGTGAAGCGCTGCGCGACCAGGGCCTCGACCCGGCCCACCAGCGGGTGCTCGACGTGGGCGCCGGCAACGGCATCGGCGGCCACGAGCTGCGCGCCCTCGGCGTGGGGTCGGTGGTGGCGGTGGATCGCGAGCCGGCGGCGGCCACGGCGGCCGCGCGTGACAGGCCCGGCGTCTACGACGACTACATCGTGGCCGACCTGGCCTCGGATGCGGATCGGTTCGCCGGGCACCGGTTGACCGCCGTGGTCGCCCTCTCGGCCATCGGCCCGGGCCACGTCCCGCCCGAGTCGCTGCAGCGAGCACTCGGCCTGCTGGCGCCGGGCGGGCTGTATGCCTTCGCGGTGATGCCGGCGCTGCTTCCCGGGAGCGACGACGAGGTCGGGCAATCCACGGGCTACCCCGGCTACCTCGCCGGCCTGCTGGCCCGCTCCGAAGAGCTGGGGCGCGAGGCCTACGTGCACCGTCGCCAGGCCGACGGGTCGCCTCACGAGGCGGTCGCGCTGGTTGGGCGTGTCTGACATGGACACGCCGGCAGTCGAGCGCGGCCTGCGCGAGCGCCTGGCCGAGCTTGCGGCGCGGCGTGCGGAACTCACCCGGGCGCCCGAGCGCGGATCGGGGATCAGCTTCGGCAAGCGGGTCGGCGATGGCACGACCGAGGCGGTGAGCCGGCTCAACGACGTGGGGGTGGTGGACAGCCTCAACGCGTCCACAGAGCGCGTTGAGAGGGCCTTGGCGAAACTCGCCGAGGGCACCTACGGCACATGCGACGTGTGCGGCGGGAAGATCCCCGCGGCACGGCTGAAGGCTCAGCCCGAGAGCACCGTCTGCGTGAACTGCGCAGGCGCCTCACGCCGCACCCGCTGATCGCGTCTCAGCCGAGCGGCGGGGCCTCTGGAATCGTGAGCGTCCCATGTGGGGGACAGGGTGCGTCGAACGTGAGAGCATCCCCTTCATGAAGCGAGCGCCGTTCCTCCTCGTGGCCTGCGTCCTGGTGTTCGCGGGCTGCGGTGACGACGACGAGCCGACCGCCTCGAGCCGGGCGCCCGCCGCGAGCCCGCCGCCGGCCGACAGTCCCCCGGCGACCGAGAGGCAACCGGCCGCCGGCATGGGCACCCGGGTCACCCTCGGCGACTCGGAGTTCGGGTCGATGCTGGTCGACTCGAAGCAGCAGGCGATCTACATCTTCGAGCGAGATGGCGACGGGCGAACCGTTTGCTACGGCGAGTGCGCCGAGGCATGGCCGCCGGTCCTGACCAAGGGCAAGCCCAGGGCGGCCGATGGCGTGAGACAGGCCCTGCTGGGAACCGTGAGGCGAAGGGACGGCACGCGGCAGGTCACATACGGCGGCAAGCCGCTCTACTTCTACGCCCACGAGGGGCCGGGCCAGGTTCTATGCCACAACGTGAACCTGAACGGGGGCCTGTGGTGGGTGGTGGGCCCCGACGGCAATCGCCGCGCGTGAGCAACCCGGTGGCGCGTCAGCGGCGCAGCAGCACCGTGGCCGACCGGCGCTTCCCCGCGTAGCGGAAGCGCACAGTGAGCCGCCGCGTGCGCGCAGCCACGCGCACCTTGGTCGGACGGCCGGTGCGCGAGCGCACGCGGCGCAGGCCCCCGGCCACCACGATCCGGCGGCTCGCCCGCAGCCGCTCGCCCGTGCACTTAAACCGCAGCCTCACCACGAACCGCGCCACGCCGTGGCTCACGGGCCGGCGCTTGCGGGGCCGGGTGATCGAAGGTCCGCAGCCCCTCTTCTCGACCCGGGTCCAGCCCGCGGTGCGCCGCCTGTGGCCCAGCCACGCCCCGGCGGCCCGCCCGCGGGCCATGGCAACGCGCAGCTCCTGGCCTTCGAAGCCCGTGCGGGGCACGCCGTTCACCACCCGCGCCGAGGCGCACAGACGCGGGGCGGCGCGCGCGATCACCCGCCCGCGCGGGATGAACCAGCGGCCGGAGGCGTCCCGGCAGGCCACTCGGTGGCGCTCGGTGCACGCCCGGGTCTCCCACCGGGCGTCGGAGCGCTGGATCACGCATGAGCCGCGGGCCGTGGGCTGCCCGGGGGCCCAGCTCCACACCTGCGCCGCCAGCCTCGGGTCGCCCCTGACGAGGAAGTCGAAGCCGATCAGATCCACTCCGCAGCGGGTCATGCGGGCGGTGAGCGGAGCTCCGATGGGATCGGTGGCGCCGTTCACCGACTGCGAGAGCCGGGTGGCGTCCTCGTAGTAGCGAATCACCTGCTGGTCGTACTGCCCGCGGGTGAAGTCCGGCCCGCAGTCGGGGAAGTCGCGGAAGGCCGAGTTGTCGCTCCCTGTCTTGCGCGGCTTCTCGTCGAACACGTAGCCCTGCCAGCGGTTGCCCTCGCCGCACGGCCCCATGATCACCACCTGCTTGCGGGCGGCTCGCACCTCGTCGCGCGTGACGTCCAGCGGCAGCGCCTCGCAGCGGGCCCCGCGGCCCTCCGGCCGGAGCACGCGGTCACCGAGGGACTCCTCGATCGAGTCGGTGCCGGCCGCGTATCCCTCCGGCGACTCGAGGTGGGACTCGAGGTAGAGCAGGAGCACCTGGCCCGGGTGGCGGTCCAGCCAGCCGCGCACCTCGCGCAGCACCACCACCAGCGGCTTCTCCGTGGTGCAGCCCGCGTGGCCCTCCTCCTCGCCGCGGGCGTGGCAGACCACGGGTCCGCGCGGGCCAACGCGCGGGTCCTTCGGGCTCGTGAAGAGGTGGGTGTCGATCTCCAGGCTGCGCACCCCCTCGTCGAGCTGGTCGAGGATCGCGATCGACTGGTTGGGGTCGCGATTCGAGAGCGTGGCACCCATCTCGGCGTCGCTGTTGTAGGAGTTGTGGGTGTAGACCCACGGCGCGTTGCGAAGCTCCACGTCGCTCGCCAGCTCGTATTGGAGGCCGAGCGCCTTGCGCGCCCAGCCGGCATCGTCCGCGCTTGGCCGCCGAGGCGGCGACCAGGCACAGCAGGGCAACGGCGGTGGCGATCGTCCCTCGCACTCGTGAGAAACCTACGGCCTATTCGCGGATCAGGAGCCGGGCGATCAGATTGGCCACCGTCACGTAGACCGCCGCGGCGATGCCCCAGTTCACGGCCACCTGGACCTTGGGGTCGTCGATGTCGAACATCTCCTTGAACGGCCCGGCCAGGAACCGGGCGATGTCCAGCAGGAGGTCCACCAGGTCGTTGCTGCGATTGGCATCGAGCACCACCAGCACGATCCCGAGCACGATGGCGAAGGCCACGATCCTGGCGACCGTGGTGATGATTCGGGCGAGTCCGCGTGCGCCGCGCCGCGCCGCCAGCCCGGCGCCGCGGCGGCGGCCGTCGTCTGCCCGTCGCCGTGGTGTACGCCGAAAGCGCCTCATGCTTCGACCCTACCGGGGGCCGGGGTCAGTCGTCGGAGCGGCCGGAGCTGTCGCTGGAACCGCTCTCGTCCTCGTGACCCGAGCCGTGTCCGCTGGAGTCCTCCGACCCGCGGTCTCCGCCCGAATCGTCAACCGCGGACCCGCCGTGATCGTCCACCGGGACGGCAGTGGCAGCCGCGCGGCGCCTGGCTTCGGCGCGGCGCCGCTTGGCCAGGCGCGCGCGGGCGAGTCGCCTGCGCGCGCGCAGCCTCTCGGCTGCCGAGTCCTTCGCCTTTCTTCGCCTTCTCCGGCGCGAGATTCTCGCCTGCCCGCAGCGGCTGGGCGGAGAGGCCCACGGAGTCGCCTGAAATCGCGTTTGAGACGAGGCCTATTCCAACGGCCACGCCAAGGCCCAGGATCGCGAGCGCAACGCCCACGGCTATGCCGCGAAGCTTCATGGGGCCGAGACTAGCTCCGTCCGGGTAAAGGCTGGTCAAGCTCCGCGTCAACAGATGACAGGGGCGCGTGCTCGGTGGCGGACACGGCCGGAAGGGCCACCTTCGCGCTCATGCCGCCCTCAGGGCGCTCGGTCAACGAGACCTCGCCTCCCCAGCGCTCGGCGAGGGCCTGCACGACGGGCAGGCCCAGCCCGGTGCCCGGCGGGCCTTTCTGGTCCGCGTGGCCGCGGAAGAAGCGCTCGAACACGCGCGAGCTCTCCTCCGCGCCCAGCCCCGGGCCCTCGTCCAGCACCGCCACGTAGCCCAGCAGGCCCTCGCGGCCCCAGTCGAGGGTCACCGTGGTGCCCGACGGCGAGTACTTCAGCGCGTTCTCGATCAGGTTGTCGAGCATCACGGCGAGGTCGTCACGCGAGGAGTCCACGGTCACCGGGCCTTCTCCCGCGAGCTGGATCGTGTGCCCGGTGCCCTCGGCCGGCCCGAGCCACCGCTCGCGGGCCAAGTCTGCCGCATCGGCCAGCGGCAGCTGCTCGCCGGGGGGCCGCTCGCGCTCGCGCGCGAGGGTAAGCAGCTCGGTGAGCAGCTTCGCCAGCCGTTCGGTCTCCGCCTCCGCCGCTCGCAGCTCGCGCTCCACGTCCGGATCGGCCGTCTTGAGCGCTGCCGCCTCGAGTCGGAGCCGCAGACCGGTGAGGGGCGTGCGCAGCTGGTGGGAGGCGTTGGCCACGAACTCACGCTGCGAGCGCAGCGTCCGGCCGAGGCGATCGGTCATGTCGTTGAAGGCGGAGGCCACCTCGCGCTGCTCGGTGGAGCCGCCCACCTCGGCCCGCTCGTCAAGGTTGCCCTCCGACACACGGCGCGCGGCGGAGGCGAGACCGCGCATCGGCCGCGCGAGCGACCCGGCGAGAAACCATGCCACGGCCAGGCCCAGCACCAGCGCCACGAGGCCCACGCCGATCAGGCCCGCGATGTCCTTGCGGACCTCGGCCTGAACGCCGTCCACCGACTGCGTGACGCGCACCGCTCCGGCGGGGCGCCCGTTCTGGATCACCGGGACGGCGGTGAAGATCAGGTCCTCTCCCAGGGAGTCGCTGTGGCGTGTGCCCTGTGCCGTCTCGCCCCTGAGCGCGCGGGCCACCTCGGGACGGCCCGCGTAGGACGTGGAGCGAAGGCCGGACCCTGCCGAGTCCTCGAGCAGGCGCCCGCGGCGGTCGACCACGATCACCCGCCCGCCGCGGTCCGACGCCGCGCTGCCCACGAGCCGAGCCAGCTCCTGGCGGCGATCCAGCCGCCCGGCCGCGCTGGCGGCGAGAAGCTGAGCCTGGCCCTGGGCCTGGCCCTTCACCTCGGCGTCCACGCGGCGGCTGAGGTTCAGCGCCAGCGGCACCTCCAGCGCCACGAGCACGATCACGAGGACGTAGGCGAACGTGGCCAGCAGGCGGGCGCGCAGGCTCATGGGTCCGCCGGCTCGTCCGGTGAGGCGAAGCGAAAGCCCACGCCTCTCACGGTGTGCAGGTACCGCGGAGCGGCCGGGTCGTCCCCAAGCTTGCGGCGCAACCCCGACACGTGCACGTCGAGCGTCTTGGTCGAGCCGAACCAGTTCACGTCCCAGACCTCGTCGATCAGGCGCTCGCGCGAGACCACCGACCCGGCCTCGCTCATCAGCAGCTGCAACAGGTCGAACTCCTTACGCGTGAGCTCGAGGTCGCTGCCGCTGAGGGTCGCGCTGCGGCGGCCGGGATCGAGAGTCAGGGCTCCGACCGCGAGCCGGCCCGCCTGTGCCGGACGGCTGCTCGCGCTCGCGCGGCGCAGCACCGCCCGGATACGGGCCACCACCTCCCGGGCGCTGAAGGGCTTGACCACGTAGTCGTCGGCGCCGAGCTCGAGGCCCACGATCCGGTCGGTCTCCTCCCCGCGCGCGGTGAGCATGATGATCGGCACCTCCGAGTCGCGCCGCAGCTCGCGGCAGACGTCGTAGCCGGAGCCGTCGGGCAGCATCACGTCGAGCAGCACCAGGTCGGGGCTCACCTTCGCGGCCAGGTCGAGCGCCTCGGCCACCGTGCCGGCCACATGCGTGTCGAAGCCCTCGCGCCCGAGGGCCTCCGAGAGGGGCACGGTGATCGACTCCTCGTCCTCCACCATCAACACCATTCGGCGAGCCGGGGGCACGGACCCATGCTAGGCACGACACCGGCATGCAGACGGGGCGGCCCCCGGCCGCCCCGTCCACTCCGGCAGTCGTGGCCTAGTCGTCGCCGCCGCCGCCGCGGCCGCTGCTGTCGTCACCGCCGTGGCCGCTGCTGTCGCCGCCGCCGTGGCCGCTGCTGTCGTCACCGCCGGGGCCCGACGAGTCATCGTCGTGCTCGGGGTCGTCGTCGCCGCGGCCGGGACCGGAACGGTTCTCGCCATCGTCATCGTCGCGGCCGGCCCCTCCGGGGACGGTCGTGGTCCCGGTGCAACGCGGATCGTTCACGTGCTCGGCCTCGTCGCAGGGACCGCTCACGTCCTCGCCCACCTCTGGTGAGCTGCTGCGGGCATCGTCTCGTCGACCGCCCCGCCGTCGGCCGCCGTCGGCGTCATCGCCGCGGGTCGTGGTCTCCGTCGTCTCGGTCGTGTCGGTGGTGTCCGTCGTCTCGGTCGTGTCGGTGGTGTCGGTGGTGTCGTCGGGCACGCTGCCGGCCGGGGCGCTCGAAGGCCCCTGCACTGCCGCGAAGGCCAGCGCGGCCCCCACGGCGAGCAGCGCGAGGGTCAAGAACGTCGTGAGTAGCTTGCGCATGAGCAGTTCCTTTCCTAGCTGTGGTTGGGTCCGTCATCGGCGCCGCCGCGGCCGTTGCCGCCCCGGCGGTTGGAGTCCCTGCGGCGCTCCACCTCGACAGCCACCCAGCGACCGTCACGGCGACGCGCCGTCACCTCGATCACCTGGCCCCTGCTGAGGCCGGCGAAGCCGGCGATCCGCTCGAAGCGGGTTCTGCCGTTCACCGCCAGTCGCACGACGCGGCCGCTCTCGGTGCGCATGCGAAACGTCTTCTGCTGCCGGGCGACCGAAGCCACCGTGCCGTCGAAGTGGCGGGCGGCCGGCTGTGCCGACGGCGCCTGCGCCATCGCTCCGGGTGCCACAACCGCGGCAATCGCGACGGCGCCGAGTACGGCGCCGAGCCTGAGGATCGCCTTCATCACTGCTCCTCTGTTGGGGATCGACATTGCGAGGACCAGCGTGCCGAGCGGTGCGTCAGCGCCAGCCCATCTGCGGAGAAGCCTTTGGTTAGGGCTTGGTAAAGCGCCCTGGCGCGCCAGGGCGCGACTGCGCAAGGCGCGCCCGAGGCCCCGCTGCGGTGTCGCCCCCGAAGTGGGAGCCGCTCAGACCACGCGCAGCGGCATCCGAGGAGAGCGCGACGGAAGATTGAGCCGGTCGCCGTAGGCGCCCGCGGTGATGCGATACCTGCCGCGCGACAAGCGGGGTAGCCGAGCCGCGAACCTCCCGCGGCGCAGCCGCGGATACCGGCTGGCCACCACCACCCAGCGACCTGCCACACGTCGTTCGAGCTTCACCTGCACGCGGCGGCGATTGCCCTTCTTCAGCGGCTGGACGGTGCCGCGCACCTTCACGACCCGGCGGGCCCGCGCACGCCTGGGCGCCTTCACCTTGACCGCCGAGCGCACGCTCAGCCGCACCTGGCGCGAGATCATCTCGGGGCGCGTGCCGTCGCCCGCGAACCGCGCGCGCAGGCGGCGGGTGAAGTCCAGGGCCACGGGTACCGAGAACGCGCCATCGGGGGCGGTGACCGCGCTGCCCTGGGGGCGCCAGCCGGTGGCGTACCGCGCCTGCACCTCCACGGTCACGCCACCGGGCGCAGAGCCGTCCGGGAAGGCCAGCCGCCCGGAGGCCCTGACCGGCTTGCGGTAGGCCGCGCGCGCGGTTCGCAGGCGCAGCGAGAAGCCGGTGCCCGTGGCCAGCTCGGACGCGCGGCCGCGGAGGGTCGACAGCTGGTCGAAGAGGGCGTTGCCAGGACACGAGGTGGAGCACCCGTCGCGGTGGCCGGAGATCCGCTCGAAGGCCACGCGCCGGCCGGCCGGATGGCGGTTTGAGCCGCCCCCGGAGGAGACGAGGGTGACCGTCCCTTCGGTGGGCACCTCATGTACGGAGAGCTTGTAGGCCAGCGTCTGGGCGATCGCCTCGAAGGCCTGAGGCGTGACCCGCTCTGTGGAGTGCGTGCCGATCGAGGCCACACCGGTCGAGACCGAGTTCCAGCCCTGTGCCTGGGCGCCGATCACGGCCTCGTCGATCCCGCCCGCGCGGCCCTCGAAGATCGTCCCGAAGCGGTCGACCAGGAAGTTGTAGCCCACGTCGTCCCAGCCGAGCGTGTTGCGGTGGTAGTGCTGGATCGCGCGCACCACCTGGGGCGACTCCTCGGCGCTGTAGTCGTTTGCGGACACGGTGTGATGCACGAAGGCGAGGTCCACGCGCCCATAGGACGGCGAGGATCGGGGCGCCTGGGCACGCCACTGCGCGCGGGTCACGAGGGCCAGCCCTCCCGAGGCCGGGGCCTGCGCCTGTGAGCGGGCGGAGATCCCCGCGGAGGGCTTCGACACGGTCACCCCGTGTGCGCGCACTGGGCCCGGGCTGCGGCGCGCCCGCACCTGGAAGGTGCGCGCGCCGCCAACGTAGGCGCCATCGGTGGCCTTCAGCTTGCCCGCGCCGTCGGGGGCGTGGCCTCCGATGCCCGGAAGCTCCACCCACCGCGACCAGCGACCGCGCCGGCGCACGCGGACCTCCAGCGCGCCGGGATGGGCGCCGCGCCAGCTGAGGCCGAGCAGTGTGAGGGCGCGCGGCGAACGCATGCGCGGCGACACGGCCCAAGCGCTGCGGGCCGCGCGGGCGCCACGCGGGCGGCGCAGGGGCACGTCGAGGGTGATCCCGGTGGGGCCGGCCGACCCCGCGGGCCCTCGCGCGAATGCCCGCGAGCCGGGCAGAAGACCGGCCGCGGCGATCCCCGCCGCTGCGATCAGCGTCTGTCTGCGCGTCAAATGACCCTGCATATGGAGGCAAGACACGGTAGCCCAGGGTTCGATTCGGTGGAACCCTCGATTCGCCGATCACGCGTGTCTGTCACTCTTAGCGGCCGCATGGGTCGTCAGAACACCAAAGAGAAGCCGCGCCGGGGCAAGCCCGGCATGCGTGGCGAGGCTCGCCGCTACAGCAAGCTGCCGCGCGAGGAGATCGACAAGATCGACTACAAGAACGTCGACGCTGCTCCAGCGCTTCATCACGGAGCGCGGCAAGATCCGCTCCCGCCGGGTGACCGGCCTCAGCCGTCGCGACCAGTCGAAGATGGCCCGTGCGGTCAAGCGCTCCCGCGAGCTGGGCCTGCTGCCCTACGTGGACGCCACCAAGGGCATCGAGCGCACCGGCGGCCGCGGCCGCTCGCGCGACTAGCGCTGCTTCGGCCACAGCGAGAATCATTCTCAGTAGGTTTGGCCCGATGCGGCAAGCCTCGGGTCTCTGCCTTCTCGTCGTGCTGGTGCTCGCCGGGTGCGGCGACGAGGGCGACGGGGCCGGCGACCCGTCGGTGAGGGCCGTGGCCACCACCACGCAGGTGGGCGACTTCGTGCGCCAGGTGGGCGGCGAGCGCGTGGAGACGGAGCAGATCCTCGAGCCCAATGCCGACCCCCACGACTACGAGCCCCGGCCGAGCGACGCGGTGGCCCTCGGACGAGCGAATCTCGTGTTCCGCTCCGGGGGCGAGGTCGACGAGTGGCTGGACGAGCTGATCGACAGCGCGGGCGGTCAGGCCGAGCGGGTCGAGCTGATCGACTCGGTGCGCACGATCCGCGGCCCGGGCGGGGTGGACCCCCACTGGTGGCAGGACCCGCGCAACGCCCGGCGCGCGGTGGCCGCCATCCGGGACGCTCTGATCCAGGCCGATCCCGGCGGACGCGGCGTCTACCGGCGCAACGCCGCCGCCTACCAGGCACGGCTCCGGCGGCTGGATAGCGACGTGGCGGCCTGCATCGATCGTGTGCCGACCGTGCGGCGCAAGCTGGTGACCACCCATGACTCGCTGGCCTACTACGCCCAGCGCTACGGCCTGCGGGTGGTGGGCGCCCTCATCCCTTCCCAATCCAGCCAGGCGCAGTCGTCCTCCAAGGACACGGCGGAGCTGGTGAACCAGATCGAGCGGCTCGGCGTGCGCGCGATCTTCCCCGAGAGCTCTCTCAACCCCAAGCTCGAGCGCGCCGTGGCGCGCGAGACGGGCGCCGAGGTGGGGGAGGCCCTGTGGGCGGACGCCCTGGGGTCCAAGGACTCCAGCGGCGCCACCTACGTGGATTCGGTCCAGGCGAACACGCGGGCGATCGTGCGAGGGCTCACCGGAGGCGGGGCCGATTGCCGGCTCCCGGGCTGAGCCGCGCATGGTTTGACAGACCGGCGGGTCGATGCGAGCATCGCGCCGTGCAGGGGCGCTCGTGGCGAATCGTTGTAGGTCTGTCGGTGGCCGCCGTGTGCGCGGTCGCGGCCGTCCCCGGGTTCGCGAGCGGCCAGGCCGACGGGTCGCTGTTCTCGCAGGCAGGCGACAACGAGCCGGAGGCCGACCTCCGGCTCAGGGTGAGGGGAGGGCGCGACCCGCAGCCGGGCAAGGGCGTGCGCTTTCGCTTCAGCGTGCGTAACACCGGCGACGTTGCGCTGTCCTTGGTGCGCGTGTCCACCCGCCTGCCGCGGACGCTCACGCACCTGCGCGGCGGGCGCTTCCGGCCCGGCAGGCGCACCGTGGTATTCGCGCTGGGCCGTATCCCGGCGGGCGCCGTGCGGTCGCGGCTGATGGTGGCCCGTGTGGCCGATGACTTCGATCCGAGCCGCAGGATCACCCTGGTGGCCAGGGTCAAGGCCCACACCAACTCCGAGTAGCGCCGCCGGTCAGCTGGCGGCACGGCAGGCGGGACACTCGCCGTGCAGCGTCACGTCGTGCGCTGCCACGGCGAAGTCCACTCGCTTCGACAGCCGGCCGATCGCGCGCTCCAGTGCGTCGTCCTCGAAAGGCTCCACGGTGCCGCAGCTGTCGCACACGATGTGGTGATGGTGCTCGCCTGAGGGGTGCGCCGGCTCGTAGCGCGCGATGCCCTCGCCAACATCGAAGCGCTTGACCAGCGACAGGCGCTCGAGTAGCTCCAGCGCCCGGTAGATGCTGGCCAGGCCCACGCTGCTGCCGCGGGCGCGCAGGACGTGGGCCACCTCGCGGGCGGTCACCGAGCAACCCAGCTCGGCGATCGCGGAGATCACCTCCGCGCGCGCCCCGCTGGCGCGGTGCCCGGCGGTGGAGAGGGTCTCGAGGGTGTGCTCGGTCCAGCTCGCGGGGGATGCGGTCGTGTGCACGCTCCAAAGGCTAGCCGCGCTTCGCGCCCGGAGCGGCCGACTTCGGGCTAGGGTGACCCGCGTGAGCGACGTCTTCCGCACGCCCGACGAGCGCTTCGAGGGCCTGCCCGGCTACGGCTTCGAGCCCAACTACGCGGAGGTGGACGGGCTGCGGATGCACTATGTGGACGAGGGCGCCGGCGCCCCCGTGGTGTGCTTCCACGGCGAGCCGACCTGGGCGTACCTCTACCGCAGGATGCTCCCGCCGCTCGTGGACGGCGGCCTCAGGGTCATCTGCCCCGACTTCGCGGGCTTCGGGCGCTCCGACAAGCCGACCGACCGCGGCTGGTACTCCTACGACCGTCACACCGACCACGTGTCGGGACTGCTGGCCGGGCTGGACCTCTCCGGCGCGACGGTGGTGGTCCAGGACTGGGGCGGTCCGATCGGGTTGCGCTGGGCAGTGGAGAACGCCGACCGTGTGGCGCGCCTGGTGGTCATGAACACGGGCCTGTTCACCGGCAGGGTCTCGAAGGGGTTCCTGGCGTGGCGCGACTTCGCTGAGCGCAACCCGGACCTGCCGGTGGGCTTCGTCATCCAGGGCGCCACCGCGACGGAGCTGCCAGACGACGTGGTGGCGGCGTACGAGGCCCCGTTTCCCACGCCCGAGTCCAAGGCCGGGGCCGCGCAGTTCCCGCTCCTGGTGCCCACGGAGGAGGGCGCGGCCGGAGCCGCGGAGATGCTGGCGGTGATCGACGAGCTGCGCAGCTGGGACAAGCCGGCACTGGTGGCCTTCTCGGACGGGGACCCAGTCTTCCCCTATCCCCGGGCCGGGAACGAGTTCACGACGATGATCCCCGGCGCCGGGGAGCAGGTGCGTATCGAGGGCGCCTCCCACTTCCTGCAGGAGGACCGCGGCGAGCAGATCGCCGAGCACATCCTGCGTTTCACCGCCGCCTGAGCGGGAATAAGGAACGTAGTCCACGCGGGTGCGGTTTTCCCCGCTGTCCACGACTTTCCGAGGGGGCTGGGTTCTCTTGAGGTTCCGTTTGACGCTTGTGGCGGCCGTTGCCGCCGTGTGCGCCGCCGTTCCCGCGACTGCGTCCGCGGCCGGCACGCTGCAACCGGGCACCTACCACGACAACGGCAGCAGCGCCTGCACGCTGAACTTCGTCTACGACGGCGGGGGCGGGCCCTACATCGGCACCGCTGCGCACTGCGTGACGGGTGTCGGCGACGCCGCCCACGACATGGACGGCGAGCGCTTCGGCACCGTCGCCTACATCGGCAACGAGAACTCGACCGTGGACGACTGGGCGCTGATACGCGTCGATCCCGAGGATCAGGGGCGCCTCAGCGCAGGCGTGAAGGGCAGCCCCCAATACCCGCGCGGGGTGACCGCTCCAGCTGACACTGCGATTGGCGACCCCGTCCAGCTATCCGGCTACGGGCTTGGCTTCGGGACAAACCCCGCGACCCGGGAGCGCCGCGTGGCCGCCATGGGCTATGACGACAACGAGCTCTACGACGTGACCGGCCCGTTGATCTTCGGCGACTCGGGCGGTCCGCTGGTGCACATCCCCTCCGGCAAGGCGCTCGGCATCGTGAGCCGCCTGTGCGTGGGCGTGTGCACCGAGGAGGGCCCCACGGTCCAGGGCATCATCGCCAAGGCCGCGGCCAAGGGCGCTGCCGTAACCCTCCGCGTTCCGTAAGCAAGAGAGGGGCGGCCCGCGGGCCGCCCCTCGATCTTCTCCGTTCCGCCTGGTAGGCGCTCAGTTGCCGGCGGCCTCGAAGCGCTCGGACACCTTCGCCCAGTTCACGGTGTTGAACCACGCGTCGATGTAGTCGGGGCGCTTGTTCTGGTACTTCAGGTAGTAGGCGTGCTCCCACACGTCCACCCCGAGCAGCGGGGTCTTGCCGTCGGTGATCGGGTTGTCCTGGTTGGGGGTACCAACGATCGCGAGGCCGGACCCGTCGTGCACCAGCCACGCCCAGCCCGAGCCGAACTGGCCCACGCCGGTCTCCTTCATCTTGGCCTTGAAGTCGTCGAACGAGCCGAAGGCCGAGTTGATGGCCTCCGCCAGCTCGCCGTCGGGCTCGCCGCCGCCGTCGGGCGACATCGACTCCCAGAAGAGCGTGTGGTTGAGATGGCCGCCGCCGTTGTTGCGCACGGGGCCCCGCTTGTCGTCTGGCAGGTCCGAGAGGTTGGCGATCACGTCCTCGATCGGCTTGTCCGCCCACTCGGTGCCCTCCAGGGCGCCGTTGGCCTTGTCCACGTAGGCCTGATGGTGCTTGTCGTGGTGCACCTTCATCGTCGCCTCGTCGATGTGGGGCTCCAGCGCGTCGTAGCCGTAGGGGAGGTCAGGTACCTCGTATGCCATGTTCTTTCTCCTTCCGCGAAGCAGCCGGCTCGGCCGGCTGTGCACGATTCAATGCTCCAGTTGGTCGCAATCGAGTCTACCCCCGGTTGACGGCCCTCAATCTCCGCCCCGGGCGGCACGGGGGTAGCCTGTTGGGGATGTCATCTGCCACCGGTGAGCGCCGCCGCCGGCGCACCCAAGAGCAGGCTGAGAGGGAGATCCTCGAGGCTGCGGAGGACTTCCTTCGCGACCGTCCCTTCCGCGACCTCACGATCGACGAGCTGATGGACCGCACCGGTCTCTCGCGCCCGTCGTTCTACGTGTACTTCCGCGACCGCCACCATCTGGCGCTGCGGCTCCTGGAGGAGCTGGCCAGCGAGGTGTACCAGGAGAGCAACCCGTGGCTGCAGGGATCGGGGGACCCGCCGGACGACATGAGGGCGGCCATCGAGGGCATCGTCGAGGCGCTCGCCCAGCACGGCGGCATGCTCCACGCGATCTCCGATGCCGCCACCGAGGATGCCGAGGTGGAGCGTGTCTACCGCGGCACGGTGGAGGAGTTCATCGCCGCGGCCGCCGCACGGATCGAGCGCGACAAGGCGGCCGGACGCGCCACCGTGGACGACCCCCTGATGCTCGCCACCGCGCTGGTGTGGATGAACGAGCGCTATCTGCTGCTGAATCCGGTGCCCGATACGCCCGAGGACAGGCGCCGCGTGACCGATCAGCTCACGCGCATCTGGATGCGCGCGATCTACGGCAGCTGAGCCGGCGACGCCTCAGCGGGCGCAGCGAGTGCGGATGAGAGGACTCGAACCTCCACGTCCCTAAGGACACGGCGACCTGAACGCCGCGCGTCTGCCAATTCCGCCACATCCGCGGGGGCCGGAACTCTAGCGGCAGAGCTCGGCCACGGCCCGCTCCAGCCCCGCTGCCGCCTCCGCCACGTCGGGCACCGCGTCGCGGTCGGCCAGCAGGCCGAAGCCCACCGTGCCGTCGTAGCTCACCGCGCCGATCGACAGCGCCTGGTTGCGCGGGTTGAGCGGCACCGCGGGGAACACCTCACGCAGCGGCACGCCGTCGAGGTAGAAGGTCTGCTGGGGGCCTGGCACGTTGGACACCACGAGGTTGAACAGGCGCGGGCCGCTCATGGCGCGCACCGCCAACGAGGAGACGATCGGCGGCGCCAGGCCGGTGGCGCCCACGATCAGCGCACCCGCACGCACCTGCGCCGACCCCTTGACGGCGGTGGTCACCTCGTTGATCGCGCGGACGCGATCGAGCGGCTCCCCTCTCAGGGGCAGGTCCACGAACACGGTGGAGATGCGGTTGCCCAGCTCACCGCTGTCCTCGTCGGTGCGCACCGACACCGGCACCAGCGCCACCGCGTGGTCCGGGGCGTCGGGGGCGAGGAACTCCGTGAGCATCAGCGACACGGCAGCCAGCAGCACGTCATTCACCGTGGCCCCGGTGGCGTGGCGCACCGCCTTCACGTCATCCAGGGAGCAGCGCGCCTGGGCAAGGCGCCGCTCGCGCCCGATCTCGGCGTTGAGCCTCGTGTCGGGGGCCTGGGGGCGGACACGGGCCAGCTCGCCCACCACGCCCGCCGCGCTCCGCGCCTGGCGTGCGTAGGTGCGTGGGTCCACGGTGCGGTCCGCGGCCTCGCGGGCGAGCTTGCGCGGCAGGTCGAGCTGCGCGGCGGCGATGCGAGCCAGGCCCTCCAGCCGCAGCGCGCTGCGGCTGGCGGGACGCTCGCGGGGCTCGGGCGGAGGGATGTCCAGGCCCTCGGGTGTGGGGTCGAGGATCACGGTGCTCACGTCCACCGCCGCCAGGCCGTCCACCAGCGCGTGATGCATCTTCGCCACGATCGCCGAGCGGCCGCCGGCCAGTCCCTCCACCACCGTGAGCTGCCACAGGGGGCGGTCGCGATCCAGGCGCTCTGACAGGATCTGCCCCGCCAGCTCGCACAGCTCAGCGTCGCCCCCCGGGGAGGGCAGCGCCACCCGGCGCACGTGGCGCTCGGCGTCGAATGACTCGTCCTCGATCCAGACGGGATTGGCCAGCCCGAGCGGCGCTCCCTCGAGGCGCATGGTGTAGCGGGGAATCAGGTGCAGCCGCTCGCGCAGCCGGCGCAGAACGGCGTCGCGCGAGACCTGTCCGTCGAAGACGCAGATGCCGCCCACGTGCATGTGCACCGGGCCGCGCTCGGCCTGCAGGGCCGACAGGTCGGCGGGGGAGAGGGACTCCGACACGCGGCGGCGAGCCTACCCGGCCGCGGTCCTGTCTTCAGGCGGCCAGGCCGCCAACGAGCTGCAGCCGGCCGTAGAGGCAGCCGATCAGAGTCTCGGTCACGTCGGGGTCGAACTGGGTGCCGCTGCTGCGCACCAGCTCCGCCATCGCCTCGGCGTGGGTCATCGCCGGACGGTAGGGGCGGTCGGAGGTCATCGCGTGGTAGGCATCGCAGGCCAGGATCACGCGCGCGCCGATCGGGATGTCGGTGCCCGCGATTCCGTCGGGGTAGCCGCCGCCGTCCCAGCGCTCGTGCTCGTGGCGCACGATGCGCGCCACGGGGCCGAGGCCCGGGATGGCGCGCAGGATCCGCTCGCCGATCGCCGGGTGCTCGCGCATCGTGTTCCACTCCGCGGCGTCGAGCTTCCCGGGCTTGTGCAGGATCTGGTCGGGGATGGCCACCTTGCCGATGTCGTGCAGAAGCGCGGCCGTGCGCACGGTCTCGATCTCGTCCGAGCCGAGTCCGAGCTGGCTGCACACGGCGGTGGCGAGCTGGACCACGGCGTCCGAGTGCTCACCCGTGTAACGGTCGCGCTCCAGGAGGGCCACCGCCAGCGCGGCGATGGCGTCGCGCTGGGGCTCGGGCTCCGGCTCGCCCGTCTGGGGCTCGTGCAGTTCGGTGCGGGCCCCGCCGAGGGCCCGGGCGCGATCCATCGCGCCGCCGGCCACGGCGGTCAGCTCCTCGCGGCTCATCCCGTGGCGGTAGCCGGCCATGCCCACCGACGCCGACAGGCTCTCCACCGGGCCGACCGAAGTGGCTTCCAGCTGGCGCAGGATCCGTTCGAAGCCCACGCGGCTGTCAGCGCCCGATGTCTCGGGCAGCATCACGAGGAACTCGTCGGCGCTCGCCCGGGCCGCGACGTCGGTGGAGCGCATCGCATCCCGGAGCACGTTGCCCGTTGCGATCAGCACGTCATCGGCCACGCTGCGTCCGTGGCGCACGCAGATGGACTGGAAGCCGTCGATATCGAGTACGGCGAGGGTGAGTGCACGCCCGTGGCGGCGTGAGCGCTCGAGCTCCTCGTCCAGGCGCCGCTCGAATGCGGACAGAGTGAGCAGCCCGGTGACGGGCTCGCGAACAGTGCGGAGCTCGATCTCTCGCTCGAGCGCGACGATCCTCTGTCTCGCGGCGGAGAGCTGGCGATCCAGCTCACTCTGCCGCTGGCGGTGTCCGATCACGTGCGGTTCAGTTCGGCATCCGCACGGCGCGGCTTTAGTGCCGGCAGCGCGCCGTTGGAAGTGGCGGGCGCCCCGCCGGACTCAGCGGGACGGGCGGCGGCGCGTGGAGGTGCCGAACACGAGGTCCCACCACGGGGCGCTCACGCCGAACCCGCGTGTGTCGTCCTGGAAGTGATGGCGCATGTGCAGCTCATACAGCGTGCGACCGACTCGCGTGCGCGGCTTGCGGTGATGCAGGTGGTAGTGGGTCATGTCGTAGACCAGATAGCCGGCGAGGAAACCGGTGCCGAAGAGGTAGGCGCCGGGCGCGCCGAGCAGCAACCAGAAGCCGCCCACGATCGCGGCCGAGAGGGGCACGCTCACCGACGGCGGCATGACCAGCCGCATCGGGTCGTTCGGGTGGTCGTGGTGCACCCCGTGGATGATCCAGTGCAACTTGGCGCCGATGCCCCGCTCGGGCTCGAAGTGGAACACCACCCGGTGCATCCAGTACTCGAACAGGGTCCAGAAGGCAAAGCCGCCGACCAGCCAGGCCGCCGCGGGGAGCACCGGGGTGTTCTCCTGGCCCAGGGCGAACAGGACGGCGATCGCGGGACCGAAGATCAGCGGCGGCACGCTGGGGTGCACGCGTGACAGGCGGTCGAGCAGGTCCGAGTCGAACATGCGCGGGGAGGCTCGCAGCGTGTCGGTGCGACGCGTCTCCATGCCTCCAAATGTACACCGCCTTGGCCCTCAGCCGGAGAGTTGGCGCGGCCGGCGACGCCCGGCGTGGCGGCCGGTCCAGACCGAGCTCACGTACTCCAGCCCGAAGGCCGCGGCGAAGCCGTACACCACAACTCCTGGGAGGCCGGCGAGCCCGCGTGCAGCCTGGGTGAACACGAAGGCCAGCAGGCACGCCGTGACCACGGCCACGAAGGCCAGCTCGGTGTACCGCCGTGTGATCTGGGTCGTCTTCTCGCTCATGTATCTCCATGGTCGGCGTGGGCGGGCGCGACGCTGTGACGCGCGCGTGTACCCCCGGTGAAAGAGGCGTGAACGCGGGCCGGTAGAGTCGCGCCCCATGCCGCCAGGGGGTGCCCTACCTGCGAGAGCCACGGGCCGCCGGATCGCAGCGGCACTGATCGATCTCGTCGTGTACTCGGTGCTGTGCCTGGTCGTGTTCTTCGCGCTGGCCGACGAGGTGCAGACAGGTCTACTGCCGGGGTCCAGTGCGCACGTCACTCTCGGCGACCGCACGTGGCTGGTGGAGGGCGGCGAGGCGGTGCGCTACTACCTGCTCTGCCTGGTTCTGGGAGTGGCCTACTTCGGGCTGCTTCCCGGACTGACCTCCTGGACCCCGGGCAAGCTGATCACCGGCGTGCGCACGGTGCGCCCCGACGGGCGCCGCGCGGGGCTCGGCCGCAACCTACTGCGCCCGCTGCTGTGGGTGGTGGACGGCTTCCCCTACTTCCTTCCCGGCCTCGTGGGCTTCGTGCTGGTGCTGGCCCGCGCCGACCGCCGCCGCGTGGCCGACATGGCCGCCGATACCTACGTGGTGCGGCGGGAGGAGGCGGGCCTACCGGTGGACCGGGGCGGCGCGCCACACCCACAGGCCCAGGCGGGGCCTGCCGCGGGCTGGTACCCCGATCCCCAGGCCCAATCAGGGCTGCGCTGGTGGGACGGCGGGCGCTGGACCGAGCACACCCAGGCGGGCTAGCCCAGCTTTAGGCGCGGCGGCACGGTCGGACGGCTGGGCGATCGCGCCAGGCTGCTTGCTCTCCCGGTTTTGTTCACGGCCGCAAAGGGGACGTCTTCGTCCAAAGCCCCACAACCTTTCGAAAGGAACCAGCGAATGCCGATTCGAACCTGCCTCGCTCTGGGCGCCACCGCGCTTCTGGTGGTCGTGGCACCCAGCGCGCAGGCGGCGAAGCCCGCCGCCTTCCGGATATCCGACACCAAGGTGTCCAAGAGGTCCGTTCTACCGGGCGGGAAGGTTCGAGTCACTGGGAAGGTGACCAACGGGAAGGGCCGCCGTACCGCCAGGCCTCGGCTGGGCATCACGCTGCGCAGGACCGCGACGGCGAAGGGCGGCCGACGGCTGCTGAGTGGGCGGCTCAGGCGAATCCGCGGCGGACTGCACCGGAGATTCAGGGCCTCGTTCACGGTGCCGCGCTCCACCAGAGCCGGCCGGCGCTACCTGGTCGCGTGCGTGCGACCCGGCCGCCGCGGGCGCCCAAGCTGCGCCAAGCGCCGGATCACGGTCAGGCGCGCTCCGGTGGTCTCCCCGGGCCCCACGCCCGCTCCGCCGCCTGCCGCCCCCGGCGACACGCGCTCGGCAGCCCAGAAGCTGCGGGAAGCCGTGAACGTCGCGGGCATGAAGAGCCACCTGGCCGAGCTGCAGCAGATCGCCGATGAGAACGGCGGCAACCGTGCTTCGGGCTTTCAGGGCTACGGCGCGTCGGTGCAGTACGTGCGCAGCACGCTGAGCGCCGCCGGCTACAGCCCGGTCACGCAGGTGTTCGACTTCGTGCTGTTCTCGGAGAACTCCGACCCGGTCTTCGAGCGGACCGCGCCACC
The DNA here is from genome assembly GCA_963727395.1 of uncultured Thermoleophilaceae bacterium. Taxonomy (GTDB): domain Bacteria; phylum Actinomycetota; class Thermoleophilia; order Solirubrobacterales; family Thermoleophilaceae; genus JAAYBF01. The sequence goes on from CAVSGC010000005.1 coordinate 43,301, forward strand.
GCCCACGCGGACCTACCAGCCGCCGACCGAGAACGACACCCCGCCGGCGGAGTTCCAGACGATGTCCTACTCCGCCTCTGGCGACGTGGAGGGACCGCTCGAGGCCGTCGACGTGGTGCTCGCGCCACCGCGTGCCAACACCAGCGGCTGCGAGGACACAGACTTCGCCGGATTCACCGCGGGGAACGTGGCGCTCATGCAGCGTGGCACGTGCACCTTCTACACGAAGGTCCTCAACGCCCAGGAGGCCGGTGCGAGCGCCGCAGTGGTGTTCAACCAGGGCAACGAGCCCGGCCGCGAGGGCGTCGTGGCGGGCACTCTGGGCGAGGAGGCCCAGGACGGCGATCCGGCAGATCCCGACGTGACGATCCCGGCGATCGGGACCAGCTTCGCGATCGGGCAGGAGTTGGCCGATACCACCAGCCCGCCCGCGGGCCCGCGACGCGTGCACGTGGCCACCGATGTGAGCAACACCGAGCGCACTTCCACCAACGTGTGGGCTGATACGCCCGGCGGAGATCCCGACAACACCATCATCATCGGCTCGCATCTCGACTCGGTCGACGAGGGGCCCGGGATCAACGACAACGGGTCTGGCAGCGCGTTCAACCTCGAGACGGCGATCCAGACGGCCAGACAGGGCATCCAGCCTGCCAACCGGGTGCGGTTTGCCTTCTGGGGGGCTGAGGAGTCGGGGCTGGTCGGGGCCACCCGCTACATGGACGCGACCACTCAGGAAGAGTTCGACGAGATCGCCATGAATCTCAATTTCGACATGATGGCCTCGCCGAACTTCGCGCGATTCGTGTACGACGGTGACTTCTCGGACAGCCCTGCGCCTGCCTCAGCGCCCACCGTGAACCCGGGTGCCGCGAAGATCGAGCAGGACTTCGTGGAGTACTTCGACAGCCAGGGGCTGGCCACCGAGCCCACGGCCTTCGACGGGCGGTCGGACTACAAGCCGTTCCAGGACAACGGGATACCCGCGGGCGGCCTGTTCACCGGTGCGGAGGGCACCAAGACGGCCGAGCAGGCCGTCAAGTTCGGGGAACGGCCGGCACGCCGTTCGACCCCAACTACCACCAGCCCGGCGACACGATCGACAACATCAACGACACCGGCTTCGAGCAGATGGCCGATGCCGCCGCCCACCTGACGGGGCTCTACCTCGCCGACCCGGCGCTGCGCGAGACCCTCGATGCGGGCCCCACCACTCGCAGGCCGAGCAGGGCCCGAGCGGTGAAGTCGGAGCGCCTCGGCGGACGCGTACAGCGCTAGCCGAAGCCAGGCCGCAAGCGAGAAAGGGGGCGGCCGGGAGGCCGCCCCCTCGTCTTTCGGTGGCACAGCGCAACTTTTCCTGCAACAGTGCGTTCTGCACCACCGAGTCAATGTGCCGAGTCCTCGTGGTCATGCCACGGGGATCGGGGGACCCGAGCAAGTGGGGCGAATCGCCGCGAACCAGCGGCGTAGCGCGTACTTCTGAGCGCGAGCCCGTCAGCTAACCCCGTAGGCCCTACAGGAAGGGAACACCAATGGACACCGCTCGTCGGGATCTGGCCTCCTCGGAGCTGTGGCAGCGCTCGCTCGAGCGTTCGCAACGGCGCCGCGTGCTCGCAGCGGAGGCTCGCAAGCAGATAGCGCTGCGCAAGCATGCGGCGATCGCCATGGCCACGGCCATGCTCGGAGGCCAGGCCGCGCCCGCGGCGATGGCCGCTGCAGGCTCAGGCTCGGGCGACGGCGTGGCTGCGCAATCGGCAGGCAGCCGCACGATCGAGGTCAAGGAGGGAGGCCTGCCGCTCAAGGTCGGCAGCCAGGGCGAGCTGGTGTCCGCCGTTCAGCGTGCGCTGCAGCTTCCCGCCGACGGCATCTATGGCCCCCAGACCGAGGCGGCCGTGTACCGCTTCCAGCGCTCCAGCGGCCTGCTCGCCGACGGCGTGGTCGGCCCGCGCACCTGGGGCGGCCTGTTCTCGGGACGCGGTCAGGCCTCCGGCGCCTCCGCCGGCCAGGCCTCGGCCGGGTCCGGCTCCAGCCTGCCCGTGGCGGGTGCCAAGCCCGGCACGCTCGACGCCGTGCCGACTCAGGCGAAGCGCGAGATCGGCAAGAAGCTGCGCCGGGCGGAGGACGAGCCCCGCACGGTGCCGGTCAGCGCGCCACTGCGAGAGGAGTCCGGCGACGCCGCTCCAGCCGAGCCCGTGGCGCCCGCACCGCGCGTGCGGTCGCTGCCGGTTGGCGACACCACCGGCGACTGCTCGTCGGGCAAGCTCTCCTCGCCGGTGAGCGGCGTGGAAACCTCCCCGTACGGTCCGCGCGGCGGGCGCAACCACGACGGGATCGACATCGCGGCCCCTACGGGCACCGCGGTGCGTGCCGCGTTGTGCGGCACGGTGAGCGTGCGCGAGCAGCAGAGTGGCTACGGCAACATCGTCTGCATCACCCACTCGAGCGCGTTCTCCACGTGTTACGCCCACCTCTCGGCCTTCAACGTGAGCAATGGCCAGGCGGTGCGCACCGGCCAGGTGATTGGCCGCGTGGGCTGCACCGGCAGCTGCACCGGCCCGCACGTGCACTTCGAGACGCGCGTGAACGGCACCGCCCGGGACCCCAAGCCATACCTGCGCGGCCAGTCGGCCGGCGCCACGTCCGCGCGCGCCTCGGCGGGCATCGACAGGACGGCCATCGGCGGTCCGGGGACCCCGGTGCCGGGCAAGTCGTCGAAGGGCACGCGTATCGAGCAGGCCACGGTCGCCACCAGCTCCAGCGGCGGCAGCGAGTGGCAGGACAGCGAGGCGGTGGCGCCGGCGCCGCAGGAGGAGTTCGCCGCGGCACCGCAGCCGGCGACCGCTCCTGCCCCTGCTGAGCCCGTGCCCGCTCCAGTCGAGCAGGCGCCTGTGCCGGAGCCCGTCGTGGCCGAGCCCGCGCCGGTGGAGCAGGTCGCTCCGGTCGAGGCTGCTCCGGCTCCGGTCGAGCCCGCTCCGGTCGAGCCCGCTCCGGTGGAGGCGGCCCCTGCCGAGCCCGCGCCCGCACCGGTCGAGGACGCCGCCCCGGCGCCTCCGGTCGAAGCGGCTCCCGCTCCCGCGGAGCCCGCCCCCGCTCCAGTCGAGGCGCCGGCCGGGCCGGTCGAGGCCGTTCCGGTCGAGCCGGCTCCGCCTGCGGAGGCACCAGCCCCCGCTGAGGCCGCCCCGGAGGCGCCGGAGGCCGGCCTCTAGCGAGCCTGCGAGTCGAGGGCATCAGCACCCACAGCCGGACGTACACGTCACTTTGCACCCGGCAAGTGCCCCAAAACCCATTGGTAGCAAACTGCGTGGTCGTCGCGGCGCAGGGAATCGGCAATCCCACAGGAGACGCCGCCACCGTCGGGGCGGTCTCCCCAGAGGTCAACGTGTTTCCCATCAACCCAGACCAAGCCACGGTCCTCTTCTGGGACAGTACGGGCAACGCCCGCGGCACGGCGTTCACGATCGCCGCCTTCTGCTGGATCGAAGCCAGCGGGGCCTTCGCTAGTACCGCCAAGGGGATTCGAACCCCTGTTCCCGCCGTGAGAGGGCGGTGTCCTAGTCCCCTAGACGATGGCGGCTTGGGCCAGGCGATTGTAGCGACGGATTATCGCCGTCGGAGGCCGCCTCACTAGCCTCAATGCGATGACTCTCTCGCCCAGAGCGCTGCTGCTCGGGGCGGCCGCCTGTGCCGTGGGCTTCGCCGTGCTCGTCCTGCTCGCCTACGGCTCGGGCGAGGTGCGGTATGTGGACGACACCGCTCTGCAGAGCTTCGTCGGCGCCGTCGGGCCGTCGGGGAACACGGTGGCCACCCGGGTGGTGGACATCGGCGATCCGCTGCCGGTGGCGATCCTGGCCGGATGCCTGGCCGCGGCGGGCTTCGCGCGCGGGCGTCCGCGCTTGGGCCTCTTCGTGCTGGCCCTCGTGGGCCTCACCAGCGTCGGCAGCCAGGTGCTGAAGGCGCTGCTGGCCTTCCCGCGCGAGGACGGCGCCGCCAACATCGGTGACGCGGCGTATCCCAGCGGTCATACGACCGCCGCGATGGCGCTCGCGATCGCCCTCCTGGTGGTCACCCCGCGGCGCGGACGGCCGATCGCCGCCGTGGCGGGCCTGGCCCTGGTGCTCGGCATGTCCTACGCGCTGATCGGCGCCGGTGGGCACTTCCCGAGCGACGTTCTCGGCGCCTATCTCTTCGCCACTGGCACGGCGCTGTGCCTGTTGGCGGGGCTTGCGGCCTACGAGTCACGCTTCAGCGCGGGCACCGGGCGCGAGGCGGTCAGGGGCGGCGCCACACGAGCGCTGGCCGCCACGCCGGCGGGTGCGCTCATCGCGCTGGCGGTGCTCGTCGTGGCGGCGGCGGCCGTGACCGCAATCGTGGGCCCGGGCTCGCTCCTGGCCTTCGCGCAGGCCAACACGATCGCCGTGGTGGTGGCCGGGGCGCTGGCCGTGGCGGCCACCGCGCTGCTGGCAGGCGCGGTGCTCACCGTGGGTCGCGTCCACTAGGCACCTGGCCGCGGCGGCTGTATCCTGCAGCGGTCCATACGGTCGGTGGTTAGGGAAGTCCGGTGAAAATCCGGCGCGGTCCCGCCACTGTGACCGGGTGCAGATGTGCCGCACGACGAGTGCGTCAGCCACTGGTAGGGCCTTCGAGGCCCGTCCGGGAAGGCGTGGCACGGAGCCCGGAGCCAGGAGACCTACCTCCGGCCGCCATAGCGATGCCTCGAGGAAGGGCTATCCATGCAGATCTCGTCCAAGCGTTCAGCGCTCGCCGTGTGCGCGCTCGCCACGTCCCTCACGGCAACGGGCACCGCGCTCGCGGCCCCCGCCAGCGTCGACCTTCGCATCGAGGGCCGCAACAGCACGATCTTCGAGGGTCCGGTGACCACGGATGGAAAGACGGTGACCCCCGCTTCGGGAGGCGACCATCAGTGCGATGGCACCAACGGGGGCGGCAACCCGCAGGCGGGCCCGACACCCACGACAGCACTTGATGACGGTGAACGGATCGGGAACTACACGTGGGCCGGCACCTGGTACGCGGGCTTCGGCGACTACACGGTCGATCGAGTCGGGCCGGACGCTGCGAACAGCTCCCAGTTCTGGGGCCAGATCGTGAACTCGCAGTTCTCCCAGGTGGGCGGCTGCCAGGAGATCGTCCGCACCGGCGACGAGGTCCTGTGGGCATATGACGCATTCAGCAAGGACAGCGTTCTACGGCTGACGTCCCCCGCCGCGGCTACCACGGGTAGGCCCTTTGGCGTTCGTGTGATGAACGGGACGAACGGTCAGGCCGCGAGCGGAGCCACGGTGGAGGGATCCACCACCGACGCGGAGGGTCGCGCCACGCTCACCTACCTCGAGGCGGGCATCTACCGCCTGAAGGCCGAACGGGCCAACTCGGTGCGCTCCAACGGAGTCACGGTCTGCGTGGATCCCGAGGGTGCCGAGCCGTGTACATCAACCGACAAGGCCGGCCCGCGGGTGACCGTCAGCGAGCGGGGCAAGCTGGCGAGTGACCGCGGGCGGTCGCGCACCGTACTGGTCAACTGGCTCGCCGACGATGGCGCCGAGGGCAGCGGCGTGACCGCCTATAAGCTCGAGGCGAGCGAGGTGTCGGATGGCTTTGCCACCCGGTCCCAGAGCTCGTTCAAAACCGTGGTCGAGCGGACGGCGCTCACCCGCTACCACTTCCGCGGCGACGCGGGCAGCACGTATCGGTTCAGGGTGACCGCCCTGGACCGCGCCACGAATCGCGGAGCGGACGAGAGCGGCTTGCTTTCGGTTCCGATCGACGACCGCCGGCTGCGCCTGTCGCGCGGCTGGAAGCGCGTGAAGATTGCACGGGCGTGGGGACAGCGGTCGGTGCGCTCGACCCGCCGCGGAGCAACCGCACGGCTGTCCTTCCGGGGGCGCCGGGTCTCGCTGATCGGTCGTAGGCTGGCCCGCGGTGGGCGAGCGCGTGTGATCGTGGACGGCCGCAGCAGGGTCCTGCGCCTGCGCGGCAAGGGCAGGCTCCGGCGGGTGTTGTTCACGTCGCGACGCCTGAGGCCCGGCCGGCACACCATCAGGGTGCGCTCGCTGAGCGAGTCGCCCATTGAGCTCGACGCGGTGGCGCCCCGGCCATGAGGCGCGCGCTGAGCACCGGAGTCGCGGTCGCCGCACTGGGCGCGGCGACCGTGGCCGTGGGTTTCGCCGAGCCCACCGCAGGCGCGCCGTCGAGCAACGTCCCCGCGGCGGCGTCGGCGCCGGTTGTGCGCCAGCTCGTGGTGTTCCGCTCGGGCGCGGTGGTGCAGAGGGCGGTCGCTGCGCGGGCCACCACGGTGAGGGTCTCGGGCCGGCGCTGCACGCTTGCCGCGGGCACCCCGCTCGCGGCGCTGGTGCGAGCGCGGCCCGGGCGCATAGGGCTGCGCGACTTCGGCTCGTGCTCGCGCCGCGCACGCGACAGCGGCCAGCTCTTCGTGCGCTCCATTCGCGGCGATCGCAACCGCAGGCAGGACGGCTGGATCTACAAGGTGGGCCGCCGCCTGCCCGATGCCGGCGCCGGTGACCCCGCGGGACCCTTCGGGCGCGGGCGCCTGCGCACGGGGCAGCGGGTCACATGGTTCTTCGGGCGCAAGCAGGGCGCCAGCTTCCAGCGCACGCTGGAGCTGAAGGCCACCGTGTCGGGCCGGTCGGTCACGGTGCTCGTCCGCGGCTTCGACGACAACGGCCGCGGCATCACGGTGCCCGGCGCCGCCGTGTCGTCCGGCGCCGGCAGCGCCCAGACCAACGCCAACGGCCACGCCACGCTCCGGCTGCCGCCGGGCCGTCATCTCTTCCACGCCTCCAAGCCCGGATTCGTCCGGTCCTTCGGCGAGCGGGTGGTCGTGCGCTGATGCGCATGCGTGCCGTGCTGCCCGTCGCCATGGCCGCGCTCGCGGCGGCGCTGGCCGGGTGCGGTGTGGGCCCCGGGGACGAGCGCGAGGGGAGCGGCGCCACCCTGCGCGTCACGCGTGACTTCGGGGCGCAGGTGCTCTCCTCCCACACGATCGACAAGGTGCGCGAGGACCAGACGGTGATGCGCCTGCTGCGCGCCGAGAACGACGTGAAGACCCGCTACGGCGGCAACTTCGTCCAGTCGATCGACGGCTTGGCCGGTCGCGGCCAGAGCGGCTTCGCCGACTGGTTCTTCTTCGTGAACGGGATCGGGTCCGGCAAGGGCGCCGCCGAGTACGAGCTGAACCCGGGTGACGTGGTGCAGTGGGACTACCGCAACTGGCGAGGGGCGATGGACGTGCAGGCCACCGTGGGCGCCTTCCCCGAACCGTTCCTGCACGGCACGGAGGGGCGCCGCTTCCCGACGCGGGTGGAGTGCGAGGACGCCTCCTCGGGCGCGTGCGAGCAGGTGAAGGACACGCTCGACGAGGCCGGGGTGCCGGCCACCGGCGCCGCGCTCGGCGCCACCGGCAACCAGCAGGTGGCGCGCGTGGTGGTGGCCAGATGGGCCCGGGCGCGACAGCTGCCCACGGTGCGAGCGCTGGAGGACGAGCCCGGCAGGAGCGGCGTGTTCGCGCGCTTCCGTGATGGTGGTCGCACCGTAGAGCTGCTCGACGAGCGCGGCGATGTGGCGGCCACCGGCGGTCCCGACACGGGCATCGTGGCTGCCAGGCGCCCGTCGGACACCGAGCTCGTATGGGTGATCACCGGCGGCGACCAGCGCGGCGTGGACGCTGCGGTCAAGGCCTTCGACGCCGACACGCTGCGCGACGCCTTCGCGGTGGCCGCCACGCCCGGCGGGCCCCAGCGCCTCCCGGTGAGGGACGGGTCGTGAGCCTGGTACCGGTGTACCGGCGCCGACCGAGCCCGCTCCACGCCGCGGGCGCCGGGGCCACCACTGCGCTGTGCCTGAGCCTCGCGCTGGTGTGCGCGCTGTACGACCACCCGGTGGTGGTCCTGGCCGTCATAACCGCGGTGGTGGGCGCCGGGCTGGCCGCCGGCGTGGGATCGGAGATCGCCCGCGCGGCTCGGCTGTCGGTGCCGCTGGCGCTACTCGTCACCCTGATCAACCCGCTCGTATACGCCGAGGGCGACACGCTTCTGATCCGCGGGGGCAGCGTGCTCGGCCATCGCTTCGACATCACGCTGGAGGCGCTCGCCGCCGGCGGGCTGGCGGGCCTGCGCGTGGCGGCCTTCGTGATGCCGTTCGCTCTGTTCGCGGCCTGCGTGGATCCCGACGAGCTGCTGCGCAGCCTGCGCCGTGTGTCCTACCGCTCGGCCCTCACCGCCGCGCTCGCCACCCGGCTGGTGCCGGTGCTGGCCCGCGACGCCACCCGCATGGGCGACGCCGCCCGCTGTCGCCCGGACCCACCCGGCCGGCTGGCCGTGGCGCGTGCCGCGCTGTCGGGCGCGTTGGAGCGAGCCGTGGACGTGGCCGCCGCCCTGGAGGTGCGCGGGTACTCGGCGGGCCGGCGCTCCGCCCGCGTGCGCCGCTCGCCCTCGCGCCACGATGTGCGCGTGCTGGCGGCCGCAGTGCTGGTGGCCTGTGCGGCCGTGGGGGGCAAGTTCGCCGGGGCAGGGTTCGTCGAGTCCTATCCGAACCTGGAGATCACGCTCGGACCGGCCGAGCTCACCATCTCGGCGCTGCTGGCGCTGGGAGCGGCGCTTCCGTTCGCGGGGCGGTCGGCGCGTCTGGGGGTGGCCCGTGCCTGAGCCCGTGGTGAGTGCGAGAGGCTTCGGCTACAGCTATCCCGAGGCGAGGGGGCCGGCCCTTCGCGGCCTGAACCTCGAGCTGGCGGAGGGCAGCTTCACGGTGCTGGCGGGATCCTCCGGCTCGGGCAAGTCGACGCTCCTGCGGGCGCTGTGCGGCCTGGTTCCCCACTTCCACGGCGGCGACGCGTCGGGCGACCTGCTGGTGGGCGGCCTGAGCGTGCGCGAGCACGGCCCGGCCGAGCTGGCCGCCGTGTGCGGCACCGTCTTCCAGGATCCCGAGGCGCAGGTGGTGATGGGCGGAGTGCGCTCCGAGCTGGCCCTGGCGCTGGAGCACCGCGGCGAGCCCGCGGCCGCCGTGGCCCGTGCGGTGGAGGAGGTGGCACTGGCGATGGGCGTGGCGCACCTGCTGGACCGGCGCACCGAAACGCTGTCCGGCGGCGAGCTGCAGCGCGTGGCGATCGCCGCCGCCCTGGCGAGCCGCCCGGCGCTGCTGCTGCTGGACGAGCCCACCTCGCAGCTGGACCCCGTGGCCGGCGACGAGCTGATCTGGCTGCTGCGCCGGCTCAACGAGGAGTGGGGGACCGCCGTCGTGCTCGCCGAGCACCGGCTGGAGCGGTGCCTACCCGCGGCCGACCGCGTGGTCGCGATCGAGCACGGCGAGGTGGCGTGCGATGCACCGCCCTCGGAGTTCCTCGCCTGGGCCTCTGCGGAGGGGGGTGCGCTCGCAACTCCCGTGGCCCGCATGTTCTCGCTCGCCGGGCTGGGCCCGGTACCGGCCACGGTGAAGGAGGCGCGCGAGAGCCTGCGCGGTGCGGGACTGGCCGAGCCGGGCGCGCCGGCGCCAGAGCCGGCGCGCGAGCCGGCTCGCCGCAGGCCGCCCTGGCGCCGCGAGTGTCGCCCCGCGGCCGCGCTGCAGGCGCGCGACGTCTGGCTGGAGATCGCGGACGGCCCGCAGGTGCTGGCCGGCGTGCGGGTGAGCTTCGATCGAGGCGAGCGAGTGGCGCTGATGGGCCGCAACGGCGCCGGCAAGTCCACGCTGCTGAGGCTGTTCAAGGGACTCCAGCAACCCACCCGCGGGCGGGTGGAAGAGGCGGGGGAGGTGGCGCTGCTGCTGCAGAACCCGGGCGACTACCTGGTGCACGACCACGCCGCCGAGGAGGCCGGTGAGCCGGCGCTCGCGAACGCCGGCCTCGCGGGACGCGGCCAGGCCCACCCGCGCGATCTCTCCGGCGGCGAGCGCCAGCGCCTGGCGCTGGAGGTGGTGCTCTCCGGCGGCCCGTCGGCGGCCGTGCTGCTCGACGAGCCCACGCGGGGCATGGACCGCCCGCACAAGGACGCACTGGCCGAGCGCATCGCGGAGCTGGCCGCCGGCGGAGCGGCCGTGGTCGTGGCCACGCACGACACGGAGTTCGCCGCCACCTTCGCCGACCGTGTGGTGCTCATGGGCCAGGGCACCGTGATCGCCGACGGCCCTCCCGCCGAGGTGCTGGCCGGGGGCTGGCACTTCTCCACCGACGTTGCGCGCGCGCTCGGCGGAGCCGGCGGCGCGCTCACCCCGGCCCAGGGCGCGCGGCTGCTTCAGCGGGAGCTGGTGGGATGACCTGGCAGGCCAGCTCACTCGCCGTGCTCGCCCTCGTGCTCGCGGGCGGCTTCGCCTGGTACGAGCGGCGCCGCCCGCCCGCCGAGGTGGTGGCGCTGGTGGCCACGCTGGCCGCACTCGCGGTGGTGGGGCGGCTGGCGTTCGCGGCCATCCCCAACGTGAAGCCCACCACCGACATCGTGCTCTTCGCCGGGTATGCGCTCGGCCCGATCCCAGGGTTCGTGGTGGGCGCGGTCACCGCGCTGGCGTCGAACATCTTCCTCGGCCAGGGGCCCTGGACGGCGTGGCAGATGGTGGGGTGGGGCGCCGTGGGGGTGGGCGGTGGCCTGCTGGCGCTGGCGACCCGCGGGCGAGAGCTCGGCCGGCTGTGGCTCGCGCTCGCGTGCGGGCTCGCCGGCCTGGCCTTCGGGATGTTCATGGACGTGTACCAGTGGACCCTGTCCGCCAGGCAGGGACTGGACGGATACCTGGCGATCTCCGCCAGCTCGGTCCCATACAACCTGGCCCACGCGTTCGGCAACGTGGTCTTCTGTCTCCTGATCGGGCCGGTGTTCATCCGCGCACTGCGCCGCTACCGGCGGCGCTTCGAGGTGCGGTGGAGGCCGCCGGCGGTGCCCTCGACCCGTGCCGGCGGGGCCGCCGCGACCGCGTTGGTCGTGGCGCTCGCGGTGGCGGTGGGCCTGCACGTGGCCGCGGCGGACCCGGCAACGGCGTCGGATCGGGGGGCGAGCGCCGCCGCGTCCTCGCCCAGTTCGAAGGCCGTCGCATACCTGCGCCGGGCGCAGAACCGCGACGGGGGCTTTGCCGGCGTGCGCGGCGCATCCTCCAGCCAGCTGTTCACCGGCTGGTCGGCCCTGGGGCTGGCGGCGGCGGGGTTGAACCCGCGCGACGTGGCGCGGCCGGGCGGCAAGTCGGCCATCGCCTACCTGCGCGGAGCGGGCTCGATCGGCGACACCGGCGAGCTGGAGCGCACGATCCTCGTGCTCGAGGCGTCGGGGCTCTCGGGACGCAGCTTCGGCGGGCGCAACCTTCTCGCGGAGCTGCTCCGGCGCCAGCGCGCCGACGGCTCCTGGCGGCGCAACGTCGGGCACACGGCGTTTGGCCTGCTGGCATTGCGATCGACCGGGCTGAGCGCGCGCTCGGGCTCCGTGCGCCGCGCGGCCGGCTGGCTGGCTGACGCGCGCAACTCCGACGGCGGCTTTGGCTTCGTGCCGCGGGCCGAGAGCGACGTGGACGACACCGGCGCCGTGCTGCAGGCGCTGGCTGCCGCCGGGCGGCGCGGTTCCGCGGCCTCCGGAGCGGTGGCCTACCTGCGCCGGGCGCAGAACGGCGACGGCGGCTTCGGGCAGTTCGAGGGCCGCGCCTCCAACGCCCAGTCCACGGCGTGGGCGGTGCAGGGGCTGGTGGCGATCGGGGCAGGCACCTCGGGCCGCGACCCGATCCGGTACCTGCGCGGCCTGCAGCGCAGCGACGGGCATATCGCCTACTCGCGCACCAGCAACCAGACGCCCGTCTGGGTGACCGCTCAGGCGCTCACGGCGCTCCGCCGCAAGCCGTTCCCGCTGGCCGCGGTGCCGCGCAAGCGGCGGGGGGGCCGGGGCGGGGGCGGTTCGGGCTCTGCGGGTGCCGGCTCGGGCTCGGGTCCTTCGGCTGCGGCGGCTTCCGGCGGCTCCGGCTCTCTCAGGGCAAGGAAGGCAGGTGAGGACAGGGCGGGCGCGCCCGCGCCTGCTCCCGCGCCCTCCGCCGGCCGATTCGCCCGGCGTGAGGAGCTCGACCCGATCGACTCGCAGCCCACGAGCGCAAGCCGGGATGCGGGCGGCGATGAGGAGCGCGTGAGCGCTTCGATCCTGGCCGCCGGGGGCGCCGCAGCCGTGCTGGCCGTGCTGCTGCTCCGGTGGCGGCTGCGCGCGCGACGTCCCGCGAGCCCGCCCTCCGAGCCCGATCCTTCCGACTGGGCTGGGTTGGGGTTGCTCATCAACCCGAAGTCAGCCCACGCCGCTGGTGGGCAGCGAATCCGCTGGTGGGCAGCGAATCCGCCGGTGGGCAGCGAATCCGCTGGTGGGCGTCCGGCGCTCGGCAAATTGTTCGGAACACCCGTACAATCGCCGCCATGGCTGAGGCGGTCCAGCGCGCGCTCGTCTCCGACCAGGTCTTCAGGCTCCTCAGCGAGCAGATCCTGTCGGGCCGCTACGAGCCCGGCGAGAAGCTGCCCACGCAGCGCGCCCTCGCCGCCGACCTCGGCGTGAACATGGCCTCGGTCCGCGAGGCCGTGAAGCGGCTCGAGCAGCTGCGGCTGGTGGAGGTCCGCCACGGGGACGCCATGCGCGTGCGCGACTGGCGCTCGCACGGCGGCCTCGATGTGGTTGTCCAGTTGATCTTCGCCGCGGGAGGGGTGGATCGCCCCACCCTCGCCGCGGTGCTCGAGGCGCGGCGGCTGATGCTCAGCGAGGCCGCCCGCCTGGCCGCCCGGAGGCGCACGGAGCAGCAGGCGCGGCGGCTGGCGCATCTGGCCGCGCAGATCGCCGAGGCGCCGGATACGCGGGCGGCCCAGCTGCTCGACCTGGCATTCATGGCCGAGCTGGTGGAGGCGTCGGACAACGTGGTGTTCGTGCTGATCCTGAACACGGTGCGACGTCTGTACCTCGACCACGCCGAGCTGCTGCAGGCCGTGGTGGCGGATCGCGACCGGCTGGCGGCCCTGTACGCGCGTGCCGCGAAGGCGATCGCCGAGCAGGCCCAAGGCCGCGCGGCAGGCGCGATCGCAACGCTGGCGGCCGAGCAGGAGCGCCTGATCCTGGAGTCGCTGGGGTGAGCGAGCTGCTTGCGCTCACTCCCCGCGAGGCGTCGATCTTCGCTTGCCTCACCGACACGGTCGTGGCGCCGGAGCCGGTCCTGCCGGCCGTTTCCCGCACGGATGCGGTCACGTCCTTCGACCGCTGGGTGAGTGTGTCCCCGCGCTCGAACCGCCTCGGGCTGCGGGCGCTGCTCTACATGGGGGAGGTCGCGCCGCGGCTGCTCGGTGAGCCCGCGCGCCTGCGCCGCCTCAGCCGGCCGCAACGCGCGGCGGCGCTGCAGCGCGCCCAGCGCTCGGGCAGAGTGGCGGCCGGGCTCACGAAGATCGTCGAGGGGCTGGCCTTCCTCTCCTACTACGGCGATGACGCCGTGATGCGTCGCCTGGGCTACGACGCCGATGCCAACGTGGCGCGCGCCCGCCGGCTGCGCGCGCGGGAGGGACGGCCGTGAGGCCCACCGGACCAGCCGCCTACCGCGACGGCACCGGCATGTTCGTGCCGCGCGAGGAGCGAGTGGAGAGCGGCGCCGAGATCGATGGTGAGCGCGCGGTGCGCGTGGACGTCTGCGTGATCGGCACCGGAGCAGGCGGCGCGCCCGTGGCCAAGGAACTGGCCGAGGGCGGCATGAGCGTTGCGATGCTCGAGGAGGGCGAGCACTTCAGGACCGACGACATGACCGCGCGCCCGCGCGACATGACACCCCTGCTCTACCGCGAGGCCGGCCAGACCATGACGCTGGGCAACGTGCCGGTGATGCTGCCCCTCGGGCGCGGCGTGGGAGGCACCACCCTGATCAACTCGGGCACGTGCTTCCGCACGCCCGACCCCGTGCTCGCCAGGTGGCGGGAGAGCTTCGGGCTGAGCTCACTCACCCCCGAGGCGCTCGACCCGTTCTTCCGCCGGGTGGAGCGCGAGCTGTCGGTCACCCAGGTGCCGCCCGACCTCGCCGGCAACAACGCGCTCGTGGTCAAGCGCGGCGCGGACGCGCTCGGCTGGTCGGGCGACTTCATCCATCGCAACGCGCGCGGCTGCGTGGGTTCGGGGGTATGCGTGTTCGGCTGTCCCACCAGCGCCAAGCAGCACACGGGGATCACATACGTGCCGAAGGCCTGGGACGCCGGAGCAACCACCTACGCGGGCGCGCGGGCGCGCGAGATCGTGATGCGCGGCGGTCGCGCGACTGGGGTGATCGCCTCCACGGCCGGCGGCGGCACGCTGCGGGTGCGGTGCCAGACGGTGGTCGTGGCCTGCGGCGCCATCCACACGCCGCTGCTGCTCCGGCGCAACGGGTTGGGCGGAGGGTCGGGCGAGCTGGGGGAGAACCTCGCAATCCATCCGTGCAGCGCAGTCCGAGCTCTGTTTGACGAGGAGATCGACATGGCTCGCGGTGTGCCGCAGTCCTACTACGTGGACGAGTTCGCCGGCGAGGGCATCATGTTCGAGGGGGCGGCAGGGCCGCCGGACTACCTGGCATCGACGATGCCGTTCAACCGCGAGCGCCACCGTGACCTGATGCTGTCGTTCAAGCACCTTGCCCAGTTCGGCGTGATGGTGTCCGACCGCTCGCGCGGCCGTGTTCGCGAGCGAATGGGTCGCGCAACCATCGAATACCGCCTCCTGCCGGAGGACCTGGAGACCTTCCGGCGCGGCCTGGAGCTGCTGGCCGACCTCTACTGGGAGGCCGGCGCCAAGCGGGTGTTCGTGCCCGTCTCGGGGGTGGGGGAGATGAACGGCCGCGAGGCGCGCCCCCTTCGCGACCGGGATCTCCGCGCCCGCGACCTGACCCTGATGGCCTTCCATCCGCTCGGCACCGCGCGCGCCGACGCCCGGCCCGAGCACGGGGTGGTGGACGAGAGCCTGCGCGTGCACGGAACCGCCAACGTGTACGTGGCCGACGCAAGCGCCATCCCCAGCTCGCTCGGTGTGAACCCGCAGATCACGATCGCCACGCTGGCCACGCGGCTGGCCTTCCACCTGCTCGGCCGCGACGCCCCCCATGACGAGCCCGAGTCCGAGACGGTTCCGCGGGCGCGGATCCCCACGGCGCGCGCTGCCGCGGCGGCCTGAGGCAGGAGACCCTGGTCCCTAGACGCCCAGGGCGCGAGCGATCAGCCGGTCGAAGACCTTGTCCGGCAGCACGCGCGCCAGCGCCGCGCGCGCCTTGGCGTCGCGTCCCACGAGGTAGCGCGTGCGCGGCCTCGAGGAGGTGAGCGCGCGTCCGATCACTTCCGCCACCTCCGTCGGGTCGACCCCGCTGTCGGTGGCGATCTTCCGCGCCTGCTCCCTGAGGGCGTCGCCCAGGCCGCTGTAGAGCCGGGCGACCTCCTGTGGGGCAGCCGCGAGCATCGAGTCGGCGGCGTCGGCGCCCTTGTTCCAGATCGGGGTCTTCACGCCGCCGGGCTCCACGGCGATCACCCTCACGCCGAGGTGGCGCAGCTCGCGCCGCAGCGAGTCGGTGACCGCCTCCAGCGCGAACTTCGAGGCCGCGTACGGGCCGGCGAGCGGCAGCGCGATCCGGCCGCCGATCGAGCTCACGTTCACGATCCGGCCCTCCCCCGACCGCAGGGCCGGCAGAAGCGCCTGCGTGACGGCCACCTGACCGATGAAGTTGATCTCCATCTGTTTGCGCAGCTGGTCGATCGGCACGAGCTCCAGCGGAGCGGACACCGCGATGCCCGCGTTGTTCACCAGCGCTGCCAACGGTCGCCCCCGGAACTTGGCAGCGGCCGCGGCGATCGATTCCCGATCGGTCACGTCGACGGTGAGCGGCTGCACCCCGAGCGCCGCGAGGCGCTCGGCATCGGCCTCCCTGCGGACGCCGGCGTGAACGTCGAAGCCCAGGTCGCGCAGGTGGAGAGCCGTGGCCTCGCCGATGCCGCTCGACGCGCCGGTGACGATCGCGATTCCCGTGGCCATCGAACGGAACCTATCCGCTAGCGTCGCCGTGGTGGACCTCGAGGCGGCCATCCGCGAACGGCGGACGCACAAGGCCTACGGTCCCGATCCGGTGCCGCGGGAGACGCTGGATGAGCTGTTCGACCTGGCCCGCTGGGCACCGAACCACCACCTCACCAATCCGTGGCGCTTCCGCGTGCTCGGCGACCGCTCCCTGGAGAAGCTCAAGCAGGTGGCCGGCCCGGAGAACGCGCGCAAGCTGGAACGCGCGCCCACGCTGGTGTGCGCATCGGTGGCGCTCACGGGCGATGCGGTGCAGGACGAGGAGGACCTCTGCGCGGCGGCCTGCGCGGTGTACATCGTGCTCGTGGCCGCACACGCCCGCGGGTTGGCCGGCTACTGGCGCACACCCGGTGTGCTGCGCACTCCGGAGGGCGCCGCGGCGGTGGGGATGGGGGAGGACGAGCTGTTCGTCTCGCTCATCCACCTGGGCTACGCGCGCGACGAAAAGCGACCGCCCGACCGCGAGCCCCCAGCCGACTTCGTAACGTACCTCGAGTGATTCCACGCGCTGACGCTCTCGCTTCGATGGAGCGCGACGAGTTCGACGTCGTGGTGATCGGCGGGGGGATCACCGGCGCGGGGGTGGCGCTGGACGCCGCGTCGCGCGGCTTCAGCGTTGCTCTGGTGGACAAGGCCGACTACGCGTCGGGCACCTCGAGCCGCTCGTCGAAGCTCGTGCACGGGGGCCTGCGATACCTCCAGAGCTTCGATCTGGGCCTGGTGCGAGAGGCCCTGCTGGAGCGCCAGCTGATGGTCAAGCTCGCGCCGCACCTGGTGAAGCCGCTGCCGATCCTGATTCCAGTTTTCGACGGCAAGCGTCCCGACCGGCTCCTGGGGGCCGGACTGAACATGTACGACGTGATGACCCGTGAGGGTCTGAGGCGCAAGCGGGGCTCCGAGGAGGACTGGAGCCCCGAGCGCCATCGCACGATCGGCGCGGAGGAGACCGTCGAGCTGCTGCCTGCCCTGGCCGCGCGCGAGCCCACCTCGGCCTACCTGTTCTACGACTGCCAGACCGACGACGCGAGGCTGGTGCTCACCGTGCTCGGAGAGGCCGAGCGCTTCGGCGCGGTGTGCTGCAACGGCGTGGAGGTGACCGGCCTGGTGGAGCGTGGGGGCCGTGCCACCGGCGTGCTCTGCCGTGACGCGGTGGACGGCGCCGAGTTCGAGCTGTGCGCCGACAACGTGGTGAACGCCACCGGCGTCTGGGCCGACCGCATCCGTCCCGACGAGCTGCACAACGAGGCCGAGGTGCCAACGATCCGGCCGAGCCGCGGCACGCATGTGACCCTGTCCAACGGCCAGCTGCCCGTGGTGGCCGGGGCGATCGTGCCGGCGGGCAAGGGCCGCTCGATCTTCGTGCTCCCGTGGCTGGGGCGCACGCTGATCGGCACCACCGACAACGACTACGAGGGAGCCCTGGACCACATCCCGCCCGGGGACGAGGACATCGACTATCTCCTCAGCGCGGTGAACGAGTTCTTCGGCACGTCGATCGGCCCCGGGGATCTCACCGGCGCCTACGCCGGCGTGCGACCGCTGATCGCCACCGGCGACCCCAAGAAGTCGGTGGACATCTCGCGCAAGGCCGAGCTGTACGAGACCAGCTCGGGTCTGGTCACGATCACCGGCGGCAAGCTCACCACCTGGCGGCGGATGGCAAAGCTGGCGGTGGACCGGATCGTGGAGCGCGAGGGCCGTGAGGCGCCGTGCCGGACCGCCGAGATCCCGCTGGGCATGCCCGTGGCGCCCGGCGAGCTGCCGGAGCGTGGAGGGCGTGGACGACGAGTCGTGCGAGGCCCTGGCCGAGCGCTACGGCCACGCCGCGGTGGACGTGCTGGCGCTGGCCGCGGAGTCGCCGGAACTCGCCGCCCGCGTGAGCCCGGACCTGCCCGACATCGTGGCCGAGGCGCCGTTCGCCGCGCGCCGCGAGCAGACCCGCTCCCTGGCGGACGTGATGCTGCGCCGCACCCGCCTGGGCCTGCTCGACGCCCGCGCGCTCACCGCACCCGACTCCCCGGGGGCGAGGCGATGGCGCGGGCGATGGCGCCGGAGCTGGGCTGGGGCGAGGCCGAGATCGCCGAGCAGCTGGAGATCTGGCGGCGGGTGGCCGAGGTGGAGGGCCTCGTGCCGGGCGCGACGGTGCCCGAGGCGGAGCGCGTGTGAAGCTGCGGATGCGACAGCACGAGCTGGCTTTCGAGCGCGGCCGGCCCGCTGCTGATGGGGATCGTGAACGCCGGGCCCGACTCCTTCTCCGATCCCGGACCGCGCGAGCTGGACGGCCTGCTGGGCACGGCGCACGAGCTGATCGAGGCGCGGCGCCGCGCTGATCGACGTGGGCGGCGAGTCCGGCCGCAGCGACCGCCCGGCGGTGTCCGAGGACGAGGAGGCGTCGCGCATCGTTCCGCTCGTGCAGCGGCTCGCGGGGGAGGGGGTGGCCGTGTCCGTGGACACGTGGCGCGCCGGCCCCGCCGGCGCCGCGCTGGACGCCGGGGCGGCCATGCTCAACGACGTGAGCGCGCTGTCGGACCCCGCACTGGCCGACCTCTGTGCGCAGGCCGGCGCGGGGCTTGTGATCACCCACACCCGCGCCGCGCCGAAGACCAAGGAGATGCCCGGCCACGACGACGTGGTGGCCGACGCCGCGGCGCTGCTGGCCGAGCTGATGGCCACCGCGGCCGCGCGCGGCGTGGCGCACGACGCGCTGCTGCTGGACCCCGGGCTGGACCTGGGCAAGACCCCGGCCGAGTCGGTGGAGGTGCTGCGCCGCATCGGCGAGCTGGAGATGCTGGGGCGGCCGCTGCTGCTGGCGATCTCGCGCAAGGACTTCCTTGGCGCGATCACCGGCCGCGCGCCCGCCGCGCGCGACGCCGCCACGCTGGCCGCGGTCGAGCCGGCACTGGACCTGGCGGGCGCCGTCCTGCGCGTGCACGACGTGGCCGCCGCGGCCGACTTCCTCGCGGTGCGCGGCGCCCTGCGCGGCCAGGGGACGGTGCCCGGCGAAGCGCTGGATCCGAGCCTGCGCACCGAGGCGATCGCATGAGAGACGATCGCGCAGATTTCCGACCTGCACTGCGGCTCGCCGCACTTCGTGCCCAGCCTGCTCGACCGGGCGCTGGAGGAGATCAACGAGCTGGCGCCCGACGCGGTGATCGTCTCCGGCGACCTCACCGGCGACGGGCTGCGAGGCGAGTACGAGGAGGCGCGCGCGTACCTCGACCGGATCGAGTGCGAGCAGATGCTCGTGATCCCCGGCAACCACGACTCGCGCAACGTGGGCTACGTGCACTTCGAGGAGCTGTTCGGCGAGCGGCGGTCGGAGCTGCACGGAGGCGGCGTCTCGATCGTGGCCGTGGACTCCACCGAGCCCGATCTCGACCATGGCGTGATCGGCCGCGGGCGTTACGAGTGGATCCAGGAGCGGTTCGGTTCCACCGAAGCCTTCCTGCGCATCTTCGTCCTGCACCACCACCTCCTGCCCGTGCCGGGAACCGGACGTGAGCGCAACGTGGTGCACGACGCCGGCGACACGCTGGAGTGCCTGCAGCGCTCCGGAGTGCATCTGGTGCTCTCCGGGCACAAGCACGTGCCCTACGCCTGGCGGCTGGAGGACCTATTCGTGGTGAACGCCGGCACGGTCTCCACCACCCGCCTGAGGGGCAAGACCAAGCCCTGTTACAACGTGCTCGAGCTGTCCAACGAGCGCGTGACGGTGTTCCGCAAGTACCCCTTCGCCGGGCGCGAGCAGCTGCTGGCATTCGATCCGCGCACCTTCGAGTACGAGAAGGACGACGCGCTGCTGGGCGAGACGCAGCACGGCTAGGGGAGTCGCACGCTCCCTCTGCTCAGCCTGCGATGAGGGGGCGGGGCCGACGCCCCGCCCCCTCGATCGTCAGTCGTCGTCATCATCGTCATCGTCGTCGTCGCCGTCGGACGCTTGCGCTTGCAGATGCCATCGGGCGTATCGGTCCTGCCCTCGTTGTCGTCCCAGTGGTTGGCGGTACCGGCTGTGCCGTTGCCCTGGGAGTCGTCGTGGCAGTCGTGCTCGGTGTTGCCGAACGCGCGGTTGTCCTCGAATCGGTTGTGCGTGGACTCGTCGTCGGCGTACAGGCCGTCGTAGAACACGGCGTCAAGCGTCCGGTTGTCCTCGATCAGCGCCCGGTCGGTGTTGTAGAGCCCGATGTTGGTGTCGTTCTCGCGAACGAGGTTGTCCTCGAGCTTGATCCGGCCGAGGGACTCCGTTCCCGCCACGTTGAACAGGATGAAGCCCGACGCCTGGCCGGCTGACCGGCAGGCCCGGTGTACACGTTGTCCTCGACGAGGTTGTCCTCCGCCTTGGCATCGGCGTTGCGGCTGATCTGGACACCGTTCTGGGCGATCGTCGTGAGGGGGTCCGTCTCCCCGGATCGTGTTGTCGCGGGCCTCCAGGTAGGAGCCCTCGTTGTCGACGTACACGCCGCCCTTCTGGTAGCGGTCGATGTCGTTGTCATAGAGGCGACCGGTACCGGTCTGGTTCTCGGCGGTACGGCCGATCGTCACGGCGAAGCCGTTCTGGCAGCCGAAGAGGCCGGCGCTGCCGCGGATCTCGGTGATCCTGTTGTCCGACCAGGGTGGCCGATCCGTCCTCGATGATCCGGACGCCGCTCACGAGCAGTGGGTTGCAGAAGGCGGTGTCGGGAATCGGGCCTCTCACAGTGAACCTCAGAAGGGACACGCCCTCTGCTCCCTCGACCCGCACGATGTCCGGCTCCGCCGGATTGAGTACCGGCGGGGCCTGAATGACCGCCGCGCGCCGCTCGACCGACACGAGCGTGATCCGGTCCTTGGTGTCCGGGATCTTCACCTGCTCCGGGTAGGTGCCGGGACAGACCTTGATCGTGTCGCCGGGCGAGGCCGCGGAAACGGCCGCCTGAATGGTGGTGAAGGCCGGCGTGTTGGAGTTGCAGTTGGACGCGGTGGCTCTGCCGTCGTCATCGACGACCTTCGTCGCGGCCATCGCCTGGCCGGCGGACCACCCCAGGACGGCGAGCGCGAGCGCGCTCACGAGCAGGTACTTCCTCATGGATGCCTCCCGATTGATGTAGAACGATGCGCGGAATCCCCTCGCGTCCCCCAGGATGGTTGCGAGCCAGGCGGATGTCAATCGGCGCCAGGATGCGAACGTCTGGCGCGTTCGCAGTGTCGGGTTTTTCCGGCCTGGCGCAGCGGCTCCGGCATCCGCGTCGGGGATCGCACGCTCACACCCGGTCAGAGCACGTCGTTCACCTTCGAGAAGCGGGTCACGGGCGTGAGGCTCGAGAAGGGCCGCCGGCTGCGCCCCCGCCGCAGGCGCTGACAGGCACAATCCGAGGGTGCCCCTCGGCCCCGCGATAGTGCTGATTGACGGAGAGCACCACCCGGCCGCGGTCCGCGAGTCCCTGGACCGCCTGGCGACGGTGCGCGAGCTGGTCGGCGTTGTGCTCGTGGCGAGGGGCGAGAAGCTCCCCTTCGGCCCGCTCGGCGACGCATACGGGCGCCCCGTGCGCGACGACCCCGAGCCGGCGGTGCGCGAACTGGCGGGAAGCGCCGAGGCCGTTGTGGACCTGGCCGACGAGCCCGCGCTGCCGGCCACCGCCCGGCTGCGACTTGCCTCGCTCGCACTTCACCTGGGCCTGGCATACGAGGCGCCGGGCATGCGCCTGGAGCCGCCGGGCTACGCGCCCCTCGAGTTCCCGGGCCCGAGCCTGGCGGTGATCGGCACCGCCAAGCGCACCGGCAAGACGGCGGTGGCCGGGCACTGGGCCGGACTGTTGCGCGACGCCGGGTTGGACCCGGTGATGGTCTGCATGGGTCGCGGCGGTCCGGCCGAGCCGAGGGTGGCCGAGTCGGACACGGCGCTCGAGGACCTGCTGGCGATCGTGGGGGCGGGCGGCCACGGGGCGTCGGACTATCTCGAGGACGCGGTGCTCGCGGGCGTGCGCACCGTGGGCTGCCGGCGGGTGGGCGGCGGGCCCGCAGGAGCGCCGGCGGAGTCCAACGTGGCGGCCGGGGCCCGGCTGGCGGCCGCACTGGCGCCGGGCGCGCTTCTGTTCGAGGGCAGCGGCGCCTGTGTACCCCCGGTGCAGGTGGATCGCACCGTGTGCGTGGCCGGCACGGGCGCGACCGAGCCCTTCGCGGACTACCGCCTGCTGCGTGCCCACCTGGTGCTCGCGGCGCCCGGCGCCCCGGTGGACGGCTTTCGCTTCGAACTGCGGCCTGAGCCGGCCGAGGCGCTGCCGCCCGATGCGCGCGTGGCGCTCTTCACCACTCGCGCCGAGGGCTGCGAGGGCGTCGAGCCGGTGGTGGTGAGCACCAGGCTCGCCCGGCGGGAGGCGCTCGCCGCCGACCTCGACCGGGCCGCGGCGGAGCGTTGTGATGTCTATCTCACCGAGCTGAAGGCGGCCGCCGTCGACACAGTGGCGCGGAGGGCGCGGACCGCGGGCGCGCGAGTGGTGTTCGTGCGCAACCGGCCGGTGGGGCTGGACGGCGATCTGGACTCCGAGCTGATGGCGCTGGTGCCCAGCGGTGGCTGAGCCGATCATCTCCCACGGAGGGCACGGCCTGCCCTATTCCAAGGGGTTGATGGCCCAGTCGCTGTCGGCGTCCGGCCTGTCACCGCCGCGCGCGTTCGACTTGGCGCGCGAGGTGGAGCGGCGACTGGTGGACGACGGCATCGAGGAAATTGACCTCGCCGGCCTGCGTGCCCTCACCGGTGAGGTGCTGCTGGCCGCGGAGGGCGATGGGGCGCTGCGGCGCTGGCGCGGATGGAGCGAGCTCGACCGCCTCGACCCGCCCCTGGTGGTCCTGATCGGGGGCGCGGCGGGTGTGGGCAAGTCCACGCTGGCCTCGATGCTGGCCGCGCGGCTCGGGATCACGCGCGTGATCGCCACCGACGTGGTCCGCCAGGTGCTGCGCTCGTTCTTCACCGCGGAGGCCGTGCCGGGGGTCCACTCGTCGGCCTTCGAGCTGAGCCTTGAGGGGTTCGCCGAGCAGGTGGAGCTCGTGGCCACGGGGATCGCCGCGATCGTGGAGCGCGCCTGCCAGGAGCGCACGCCGATCGTGGTGGAGGGGGTGCACGCCGTCCCCGGCGCGCTGGCCCCGGAGCTGCTCGGCCAATGCGTGGCGGTGGAGGCCATGCTCGTTGTGTCCGACGAGGAGCTGCACCGGGGCCACTTCTCGCTCCGGGGGGCGGCGCGGCCTGCAGAGCGCTACCTGGCGCGCTTTGGCGAGATCCGGGCCCTGCAGGACCACCTCACCGAGCGCGCACACGCGGAGGGCATCGCGGTGATCGACAACCGGGGCGCCGACGACGCGTTGCAGCGCCTGATGGAATTGGTGTTGGACACCGCCGGAGACCGCCAGCACACCCTCGGATAGCCTTCGCGGCTTCCCGCCTTTCGTATCGAACAAGGAGCCAGTCCAAGTGTCAGTCCTGCAACGCTCAGAGCTCGAAGCGAGCCCGCTAGCCGATCTCCATGCGATCGCGTCGGAGCTCGGCATCGAGGGCTACCGGGCCATGCGCCGGGACGACCTCGTGCGTGCCGTGCTTGACGCGCAGGGAGGCGAGGGCGAGTCCGAGCCTTCCGGTGACCCCGAGCCCGAGGCAGAGCGCGAGGACGCCGACGAGGTGGTTCCACGTCCGAGGCGGCGCGGCCGCAGGCGCTCCAAGAAGGACGAGTCCGCCGAGAAGCCGGAGCCGGAGGACAGGCCGGACCCCGACGAGGACGACCAGCACGACACTGACGACGCCGAGCCGGTCGACGACGACTCCGCCGACAGCGGCGCCGAGGAGGAGCTGGCCACGGGCGTGCTCGACATCCTGCCCAACGGCAGCGGCTTCGTGCGCGTGGGCGCCGAGGGCCAGTCCCCCGGTGACGTGTACATCTCCCCCGCCCAGATCCGCCGCTGCGAGCTGCGGGCGGGCGACGAGGTGTCAGGTCCCGTGCGCCCCCCGCGGCGCAACGAGCGCCATCCGTCGATGGTCCGCGTAGGCACGGTGAACGGCCGCGACGCCGAGCCGCCCGAGGAGCGCCCGCTGTTCGACGACATGACGCCCGTGCATCCCACGAAGGCCTTCAAGGCGCCCAAGGCGCTTTCGAAGGTGCCGTTCGGCCGCGGCTCGCGCATGGCGATTGCCGGCGGCCCGGGCGCGGGTGCCACCCGCCTGCTGCGTGAGATCGTCTCGAGCCTCGCCGGCGAGAAGGAGCTGGCCGTGACCGTGGCGCTCGTGGGTGCGCGCCCCGAGGAGGTCACCGAGTGGCAGCGCGACAGCGGCGTGCCGGTGACCGGCGGATCGTTCGACAACTCGCTGGAGGCCCAGACCCAGTCAGCGGAGCTGGCCGTGGAGCGTGCCAAGCGCACCGCCGAGCGCGGGGGTCACGCGGTGGTCGTGGTGGACTCGCTCGAGTCCCTGCCCTCCGGTGCCGCACGGCGCATCTTCGGAGCCGCGCGAGCCACCGAGGACGGTGGCTCGCTCACGGTGATCGCCGCCACCGGCCACGCGTGGGAGCCCCAGCGTCAGGCCAGCACGCGCGTGGCGCTGGAGGGGCCTGACGCCAAGGGCGAGCCCCAGCTGTCGGAGTCGCGCTCAGGGACGCTGAGAGCCGACCTTCTCGCTTGAGCGAGGAGATCGACCAGCCGCATCCGAGGGAGCCCACAAGCCCCGACGAGGAGCTGCTGGAGGCCGAGACGCTGGCGATCGCCAGCCAGTTCTCGGACGAGGCGAGGGTCGAGCGGGTGGCCGAGGAGCTGCGCCGGGGCTTCGACGCGCTCGCCGGGGTGGGACAGGCGGTGTCCATCTTCGGCTCGGCCCGCACTCCCCCGGACCACCCGCACTACGCGCAGGCTCGCGAGCTGGCCCGCCGGCTGGGGGAGGAGGGCTGCGCGATCCTCACGGGCGGCGGCCCCGGGATCATGGAGGCCGCCAACCGCGGCGCTCGAGACGCCGGCGTGCCGTCGATCGGGCTGGGGATCGACCTGCCCGACGAGCAGGACATGAACGAGTGGGTGAGCCTGCCGCTCACGTTCCACTACTTCTTCGCGCGCAAGGTCATGTTCGTCCGCTATGCCAGCGCGTTCGTTGTCTGCCCCGGGGGCTTCGGCACGCTGGACGAGCTGTTCGAAGCCGCCACCCTGCGCCAGACGCAGAAGATCCGCCACTTCCCGATCGTGCTCTACGGCACCGGCTACTGGGGAGGCCTGGCCGACTGGCTGCGCGACCCCGTGGAAGCGGAGGGCATGGTGTCGGCCGACGATGTGGACCTGCTCGAGCTAACCGACGAGCCGGACCACGTGCTCGAGCTGGTGAGGGCGGTGGAGCACCGCAGGCCCAGGCGCCCGAAGGCAAACGGCACCCAGCCGGACTAGCGCCGGTAGGCCACGCGCTCCCAGGACGGCTCGGGCGAGAGCTCGATCGGCTCGTAGCCGCGATCGGGCTGGGCGTATCCGAAGCTGTGGCTGTCCTCGTGGAAGACGATCTCCAGCTCACCCTCCATCACCCGCTGGTCCAGCCAGGCGCCGCGAAACACCAGCCGGCGCAGCCAGTGCACCAGTGAGCGGTCCGACGGGCCGTGCAGGTCGCCCCAGCAATCCACGATGTGCTCGCCGAGCGTGGAATGGGGGTCGGTCACCTCGCCGTTCACGGCCAGGTTCACCAGGTCCTCGCGCTCCTCGCCGCCCAGCTCGCCGCCGACGAAGCCGAGCTTCACCGCTGCCTGTTCCACCCGCTCGGTGAAATCGCGCTCGTTGAAGGTGAACCGCAACTCGCCGTACTCCAGCACGTAGTCCGCGCCGGATTCGTAGTTTCCTCGTCGAGTGGTGGGGTCCATGGTCAAGGAGCTCGAAGGGGCATAGCGCCGCCCTTCGAGAGCGTCGGCATCCTAGCCCCGATCCCTTCACCCGCGGGCGGAATGCAACGGGACTTGCACCCTCAGGTTGTGCTAGCTGCCGAGGGGGGCGAAGACGACTCGCTCCTACCTCTATCAGGGCATGAAGCAGTCGCTGCTGATCGTGGAGGACGACGAGGCCACGTGCGCGTTCCTCGCCGACAACCTCACGGCCGACGGGTACACGGTGGCCTGTGCCTCAGCGGTGGGTGAGGGAGTGCGGGCGATCGAGACGCGCCACCCGTCGCTCGTGCTGCTCGACCTGACGCTCGAGGGGGACGGCGGCGGACTGGACCTGCTCGACCGCGTGCGGGCCGCCGACGGAATCGGCTCCCGCATCGATCCCGACCTGCCCGTGATCGTGCTCACCGGGCGGGCCGCCGAGGCGGATCGCGTGCGCGGCTTTGACCGCGGGGCCGACGACTACCTGGTCAAGCCCTTCCACTACGGCGAGCTGCTCGGCCGTGTGCGCGCGGTGCTGCGGCGCACACAGGGGCGCCCGCAGCGCGGCGTCATGCGCGTGGGCGAGCTCACCCTCGATCCCACCACGCGCGCCGTGCGGATGGCCGGGAGGCCGTTGCACCTGTCGGCCAAGGAGTTCGCGCTGCTGCAGGCGCTGGCCGAGGACCCCACGCGGGTTAAGAGCAAGACGGAGCTGCTGCGCGACGTGTGGGGCTACGTGGCGATAGGGCGCACCCGCACCGTGGATGCGCACGCCTGCCGGCTGCGGCGCAAGCTGGGCGAGTCCGGGCGGGCCTGGGTGCTCAACGTGCGCGGCGTGGGGTACAGGCTCACGGAGGCGCCGTGAGCATTCAGACGTTGCGGGGTGGCCGCTCGTCGGGCTTGCGGAACGCCGGGCGATCCTCGGCGCCGAACATCGGCCCGAAGATGATCGCTACCAGGAGCGGCACGACGATGAAGAGGATGATCGCGATGTCCATGGCTCGTGACAGATGTTACTTGAGCCTCCTAGGCTGGGGACGCATGGACCTCCTGACCGGCACCCTGCCTCTGCTCGGATGGGTGTTCGCGGGGGTGCTCGGCGTCAACTGCCTGCGGTTGCGCCGGCGGCTGGGTCTCGTGGCGCGCGCCGCTCACGAGTTGCGTGGGGCGGCCATGGTGCTCGGCCTGGGGGCAGCGGCGCTGCGGCGGGAGCCGGGTGGGCTGCGACGCGTCCGGACGCTCGAGTCTCAGCTGGACCGCCTGGGGGCGGGCCTCGCCGATCTGGAGGCTGCCCGATCGGGGCGGCGGGCTCCGGCGCAGCCCGGCGGCGATCCCGCTCGAGCGCGTCGTGCGGAGCGCCGCGGCGGGTTGGGCGCCGGTGGCGCGCTCCGCCGGCCGCGGGCTTCGAGTGCGGTGGGAGGGGGCGCCCGCCGTGGTGTCCGCCGACAGCGGCCGTCTGGCCCAGGCGCTGGGGAACCTCGTCGCCAACGCCGTGGAGCACGGATCGGGGCCGGTCGAGCTGCGGGGGCGTCGCGCCGGGCACCGTGGCCTGGTGGAGGTGCGGGACACCGGACCGGCCGGCGCCGAGGGGGCGAGGGGCGATCGGACCGACCGGGGGCACGGGCTGAGCATCGCCGCACAGGCGGTGGAGGAGGCGGGCGGCAGGCTCACACTGGAGAAAACGCAGGAGGGGACATTGGCCGCGGTCGAGCTGCCGCTGGTCGAGCCGTGAGCGGAGGCCGCATGCGCCGCCGGCGGGCGTTCCTGCTCCTCTCGCTCGCACTCGCCTGCGGCGGTCTCGCCGCCTCAGAGGTGGGCAGCCGGGTGCGCGAGGTGGAGGCCGCCGTGGGGCCGCCGGTGCCCGTGCTGGTCGCGGCCCGCGACGTGGCGCCGGGGGCGGAGCTCAAGCCGGGGGACGTGACGCTGCGCGAGGTGCCGTCGCGGTTCGCGCCCCCCGATGCGCTGGGCGCTCCCGACGAGGCGGTGGGAGCGCCGGTGGCGGGGGGTCTGGTGAAGGGCAGCTACCTCACGGTGGCCTCCCTCGGCGCGGGTTCCGCCGCAGCGGGCGGGAGCCGGGTGCCGGGCCCGCTGCGCCGCGGCCAGCGGGCGGTGGATGTGGCGGTGGCGGGCGGCGAGTCACTGGCCGGCGTCACCGGACCGGGCAGCCGTGTGGACGTGGTCGTGTCCACCGATCCGGGACAGGGCCCGGGCCGCACGCTGCTCGCCCTGGAGAGCGTGGAGCTGCTGGACCTCAGGAGCGGCGGCGGCGGCGGAGCCGACGCGGCGTTCGCGGCCGGCGAGGATGCGCCGGAGGGCGGTGCGTTTGCCAATGCGTCCTCGGTGGCCACGCTGCGCGTGACCGTGCGCCAGGCGGTGTACCTCACCGCCGCCCAGAACTTCGCCCGCGAGGTCAGGCTGCTGCCGCGCCCGGCGGGGGACCGTGGCAGGGCGGGGCGGGCCGCCGTGGCAGCCGACGGCCTGTGAGCAAGCGCCCCCTGTGCGGCCGTCCCGTCAGGGCGCCACGGCCACCTCGCCCCTCAGCGCGAAGGGCGGCACCATCTCCATCCGGTCGCCGCTCCAGAACCGTCCCGGGTCGTACCAGCTCGCGGGGCGCTCGGACGGCAGCAGCCCCATGTGCTGGTAGGTGGTGGCCACCAGCTCCGCGCAGTAGATCGTCTCCAGGGACGACGACTGCCGGCGCCAGCGCCCGCTCACCCACTGACGCCCCAGGCGCGGAATCGTGGGGAATGCGCGGCCGTCGAAGCGCTCGATCACCTCCATCAGCCGGTCCTCGTGGTCGCGCTCGATCGCACCCTCGAGCTGCCGGGTCCAGGCCCGCTGGCCGTAGCGCTCGCTCCACGTGGCCACCGCGTCGGAGAGCGTGTGCAGCTGCACGCCCCGCTGGCGCTCGCCGGTCCACACGTCGGGGATCGACTTCCCCAGCTCGGCGTGCCACAGCAGCGGCGGCAGGTCGTCCAGCGCGACGACCATCCCCACGTGGTTCACGGGGCTGTTGGTCACCGTCTGGATGGCCCGGTCCGCGAGCGACCGACCGCGGAACAGCCACAGGTCGCCGGTGGCGGCGGCCTCGAGGGCGTCGGCCAGCGGGAGCGCCTGGTGGCCGGTCACGCGCCTAACCTAGAGCGCGATGCGGGTGCCCTGGAAGTACGTAGGCCTGGCGGGGATCGCGGGAGTGGCCGCCACGGGCGCGGTCGTCGCGCGCCGCCGCCGCGATCAGCGCGAGTACGACCCGGACGAGCTGCGGGCGCGGTTGCACGAGCGGTTGGCGGAGGCCGAGCGCAACGGCCCAGGGACGGATGGATCGGAAACCGCTCACGACGAACTGTGAACACTTTTCCCCCCTATGGGGTGGAAAAGGCTTCACTTCTTCGCGCGGAGTACGTCAACGCCACCCTCCGGCGTCCCGAGCAGCGCCTGCTCGGCCATCCCCACGAACAGGCCGTGCTCAACCACGCCGGGCACGCGGCGCAGGTCAACGTCCAGAGCGTCGAGGGCGCTGCCGGGGGGCAGCGCCACGTCGAGGAGGTAGTGCCCCTCGTCGGTCACGTACGGCTCGCCTCCCTCGCTGCGCAGTTCGGGCGCCGGAAGCAGGTCGCTGAGCCGCCGCGCAGTGTCCTCCCAGGCGAACCGCACCACCTCCACGGGTAGCCGGAACCCGGAGCCGAGGCGCTCCACCTGCTTGGCAGCCTCGGCCACCACCACGAACCGCTCCGAGGCCGACACCACGATCTTCTCCCGCAGCAGCGCGCCGCCGCCACCCTTGATCAGCCGCAGCGCCCCATCCACCTCGTCGGCGCCGTCCAGCGCCAGCACGGGTCGTACCGACCCGTCGAGCTCCACCACTTCAATCCCTGCTCTTTCAGCGGCGGCACGGGTGCGCTCCGAAGCGACGACGACGCGAATGTCGCGTCCCGTCAGCAGCTCCACCACCCGCCACACCGCGCGCCCGGACCCCAGCCCGATCACCGACCCGTCCTCGACCAGCTCGACGGCCGCCGCGGCGGCGGCCTCGCGGGCGAGGGAGCGTTCAGAGGACATGGCCGTAGAGCCTTTCACGCCAGGCCGGACGCGACCCGCAACAGCCGGCTGGCTCCTCGCTAGACTCGCTTACAACTCGTAAGTAGAGATGGAGAGTGAATCTGTGGAAACCCTGTTGCTCATACCCCTCGACGACTCCGTCGTCTTCCCGAACATGACCGTGACTCTCGCCGTGGAGGTGGGCGACGAGGACGAGCGGGTGCTGATCGTGCCGCGCGAGGGCGAGGACTTCGCCTCCGTGGGCACCGTGGCCGAGGTGGCCGAGCGCGTGCGCCTCCCCGGTGGCGGCAAGGCCGTGGCCCTCGCCGGGCTGCATCGCGGCGTGGCGGGCGCGGCGCACACCGACCCCTTGGGCAACCTCCGCGTGGAGGTCACCCCTCACCCCGATGACGAGCCCGTTGATGGAAAGACGCGCGATCTGGAGCGCGAGTACCGCGCGGTGGTGGAGGAGATCCTCGAGCTGCGCGGTGACGACGGCCGCGTGTCGGCCTTCCTGCGCTCGATCTCAGAGCCCGGGCCGCTGGCCGACACCGCCGGCTACTCGCCCGACCTGAGCTACGAGCAGAAGGTCGAGCTGCTGGAGACCCTGGGGGTGACCGAGCGCCTGGAGAAGTCGCTGGCCTTCCAGCGCGAGCGCCTGGCCGAGATGCAGGTGCGCCAGCGCATCCGCGAGGACGTGCAGTCAGGCGCGGACAAGCAGCAACGCGAGTACTTCCTGCGCAAGCAGATGGACTCGATCCGCAAGGAATTGGACGAGGACGACGCCTCGGTGGCTGAGGAGTACCGCACCAAGATCGAGGAAGCCGGCATGCCTGACGAGGTGCGCGAGCAGGCCCAGAGGGAGCTCGGGCGGCTGGAGCGCATGGGCGAGCAGTCGGGCGAGAGCTCGATGATCCGCACCTACCTCGACTGGCTGATCGCCGTGCCGTGGTCGAAGAAGTCCGACGAGCGGCTGGACCCCGTGCACGCGCGTGAGGTGCTCGACACCGATCACGCGGGGCTGGAGGACGTGAAGGACCGCATCACCGAGTACATCGCGGTGCGGCGCCTGCGCCAGGAGCGCGGGATCGATGGAGGACGGGCCGGATCTGGCACGGACGCAAGATCCGGCGCATCCCATACCGGCGCGATCCTCACCCTGATCGGCCCTCCCGGCACCGGCAAGACGTCCATCGGGGAGTCGATCGCCCGGGCCACGGGTCGCGAGTTCGTGCGCATGTCGCTCGGCGGTGTGCGCGACGAGGCCGAGATCCGCGGCCACCGCCGGACCTACATCGGCGCGCTGCCGGGACGGCTCATCCGTGCCCTGCGCGACGCCGAGACGATGAACCCGGTGATCATGCTCGACGAGGTCGACAAGGTCGGCGCCGACTGGCGCGGCGATCCCTCTGCCGCCCTGCTCGAGGTGCTCGATCCGGCGCAGAACCACAGCTTCCGCGACCACTACCTCGACGTTGAGGTGGACCTGTCGCAGGTGCTGTTCATCGCCACGGCCAACGTGGCGGAGACGATTCCCGCTCCGCTGCTGGACCGCATGGAGGTCGTGCGCTTCGACGGCTACACCGTCGAGGAGAAGGTGGCCATCGGCCGCGACTACCTGTGGCCGCGCCAGCGCGAGCGCAACGGCCTGCGCGAGGACGAGGTGAGCGCCGAGGACGGCGTGCTGCGCACGGTCGTGGCCGAGTACACCCGCGAGGCGGGCGTGCGCCAGCTCGAGCGCGAGCTTGGCACGGTGCTACGCAAGACCGCCACGAACATCGCCGCGGAACGGGTGCAGGCGCCCGTCACCGTCGACCTGGATGTGATTCGCGACGCCCTCGGGCGCCAGAAGTTCTTCCAGGAGGCGGCCGAGCGCACGGCGGTGCCGGGCGTGGCCACCGGCCTGGCCTACACCCCGGTGGGCGGCGACGTGCTGTTCATCGAGGCAACGGCCATGAAGGGCAAGGATGGTCTGGTGCTCACCGGTCAGCTGGGTGACGTGATGAAGGAGTCGGCGCGAATCGCCCTCTCCTACGTGCGCGGGCACTCGGACGAGGTGGGCGCCGACGACGACTCGTTCGACGGCCGGGAGTTCCACGTGCACGTGCCGGCCGGGGCGATCCCCAAGGACGGCCCGAGCGCGGGCGTCACGATGACCACCGCGCTTGCCTCGCTGTTGTCCGGCCGGCCGGTGAAGCACACGGTGGGCATGACCGGCGAGGTCACACTCCAGGGCCGAGTGCTGCCGATCGGCGGCCTGAAGCAGAAGGTGCTGGCCGCGCACGCGGCGGGATTGACCGACGTGATCATTCCCGAGCGCAATCGCGGCGACCTCGACGAGGTGCCGCAGGAGGTCCGCGATCAGATGACCTTCCACCCGGTGATGACGATCGGCGAGGTGCTCGAGCTGGCGCTGGAGCCCGCCCCGAACGGGGTCCCCCTGGGCGCCTGAAAACCCTGCAATTCGGCGGTGGGGCCGACGCTCCACCGCCGAATCTGCTTCCATACCCCGCTGTTCGTAAATTCAGCCGAGTCTCCGCTGCTCAGTGCGGCGGGGAACGGGGGAACCATCGGGACCGGGCCACAAGCCGGTTCCTGGGGCGAATTTCCGCCTGTAGAGCGGAATAGCGCACTTTCCAGCGCGAGCCCGTCAGCTCACCCCGTAGGCACAAGGAAAGAGGAGTTGAAGCGGTTTGGGCTCGAAGTGTGTGTTTCGTCGCGCGCGCAGATGCGCTGCGCTGGCAGTGACCGCGTCCGCGCTGGCCACGGCCGCAACCGGTGTCGCGGCTCCCTCCGCCGCCCTGGCTGACGACCCCTCCGCCACGGGCGCGGCCACCACCGAGGTGACCCTCCGCAAGGGCGACCGCGGCCGCGCGGTCCGCGCCCTGCAGCGCCGGCTGCGCATCTCTGCCGACGGCGTCTTCGGCAGCCAGACCGCGCGCGCCGTGCGCCGCTACCAGCGCCGCAAGGGCCTCGCGGCCGACGGCATCGTCGGGCCGATGACCCGCCGCGCGATGGGCCTGCGCCGCTTCGCTCGTGACAGCGTGCGCCACCCGTCCTCGAGGCGCGGCTCCTCGGGCAGCCCGGTCAGCGTGCCCACGATCCTTCGTCGCATCGCCGAGTGCGAGTCCGGCGGCGACCCCGAGGCCGTCTCGCGCGACGGGCGCTACCGCGGCAAGTACCAGTTCTCCCGGGCCACCTGGCGCTCGCTCGGCGGCAGCGGCGATCCCGCCGACGCCTCCGAGGCACAGCAGGACCGGATGGCGCTCAAGCTCTACCGAGCCGAGGGCGTCAAGCCCTGGCCGGTGTGCGGCCGGCAGGCCCGCCGCTCCTAGCGCGCCGCAGCCGCCGGCGCGCGCTCCCTCGCCAGCACCAGCGTGACCAAGCAGAGCACCGCCAGCAGTCCGTAGGGCACGGCGTCCGAGGTGAGGTCGGCCAGGGCGCCCGCTGCACCGCTGCCCGTGAGCTGCCCGCCGGCCCACGCGAGGTTCAGCACTCCGAAGGCCAGCCCCTGGTCCAGGCCACCGGCCTCGGCCGCCTCGGAGACCATCGCTCCCCCGGGCGCCCAGAAGAACGCAAGCACGATGATCGTTGCCATCACCGTTCCGGCCAGCAGCCACGCTGTCCCCGTCAGCGGCAGCAGCACCGCGGAGACCCCCGCGCCCACAAGCCCCACCTGCAGGGGCAGCCAGCGTCCGCGGCGATCCGACAGTCGCCCCAACAGCGGGCTGAGCACCGCCTCCACCGCCGCGCCTGCAACGAACACGGCGGCGATTCCCACCGCTGACGCGCCCAGCTCATCCATCCGCAGCGGCACGAGGACGTTGAGCGTGCCGCTGAACAGGGCGGGGAAGGCGAACAGCCACACGGCCACCGCGAGCGGGCGGCGGCGCAGCGCGATGGTGAGGTCGGTCCACGAGGAGGCCTGCTCGACGCTGCCGGCCGGGGTGACGAGCGCCCAGGCGATCAGCCCTCCGGCCAGGATCGCCGCGCCCGAGAAGACGACCTCGGTGCCCGCCTCCGTGGCGGCGGCGCCCAATGCCGGGCCGAACAGCAGTCCCACGACCGCGGCACTCAGCACCGCCCCGATCAACTCGCCGCGCCGCTCGCGCGGGGATTCGGAGATCAGCCAGCTGAGACAGCCTGCCCAGGAGCACGCTCCGCCCACGCCCTGGAAAAACCGCGCGGTGTCGAGGAGCACGATGTCGCCGGCGAACCCGAAGGCCACGCTGGTGGCGCCGAGGAGCGCCAGGCCGATGACCGTGGTGTTTCGGCCTCCCGCCCTGCTCGCCAGCCACCCGGCCGGGAGCGCGGCCACCAGCGTGCCGGCCGCGTAGGAGGCCGACAGCAACCCCGCCGCGCTCTTGGACAGGCCAAGGTCGTGGCTGTAGCCGGGCAGCAGCGGCGTGATCGCCGCGTAGAAGACGCTGTCGACGAGGATGATCGCGGCGAGGAGGGGAAACAGCCGGCGCATCGCGCCACGATGCTAAATGGGGGCGAAACTGGTGCGCCCGGGCATGTAGCGGGCATGGACGCACTCGACGACCTGGCCGTGGCGTTGCGCGACCGCCTGATCGAGCGCGCCCGGTCGGGGGCGGCAACCGGGGGCGTGCCCGAGGAGGTGCGCGCCCTGGTGGACCGCGAGGCCGCGCCGCTGGCGGAGGCCGAGCGCGACGCGCTGTGCGAGCGCGTGCTCCTCCTGGCCACGGGTCTCGGCCCGCTGGAGTCGCTGCTGGCCGACCCCGCCGTGGACGAGGTGATGGTCAACGGCGCGGAGTCCGTGTACGTGGAGCGGCGTGGCAGGGTCGAGCGCAGCGCCGCCCGGTTTGACTCCGAGTCCGACCTGCTGCACGCGATCGAGCGGATCCTGGCGCCGCTCGGCCGGCGGGTGGACGAGGCCTCGCCGCTATGCGACGCGCGCCTGGCCGACGGCTCGCGCGTGAACGTGGTGATCCCGCCCCTGTCGCTCAACGGCCCGTGCCTGACGATCCGCCGCTTTCGCCGCGAGGGCTTCTCGCTGCGCGAGCT
This sequence comes from uncultured Thermoleophilaceae bacterium, assembly GCA_963727395.1. GTDB lineage: Bacteria > Actinomycetota > Thermoleophilia > Solirubrobacterales > Thermoleophilaceae > JAAYBF01. The sequence continues at coordinate 78,243 of CAVSGC010000005.1, forward strand.
GGTGGCCAACGGGACGGTGCCCGCGCCTGCGGCGGAGCTCCTCGCCCTCGCGGTGGCGGGGCGGGCGTCGATCCTCGTGAGCGGCGGCACCGGCTCGGGCAAGACCACCACGCTGAATGCGCTGTCGGGCGCCATCCCCGGCGAGGAGAGGATCGTGACGATCGAGGACGCCGCGGAGCTGGCACTGCGCCAGCGCCACGTCGTGCGGCTGGAGGCGCGCCCGCCCAACCTGGAGGGCAGCGGGGAGGTGACCATCCGCCGGCTGGTGCGCAACGCGCTGCGCATGCGCCCGGACAGGATCGTGGTGGGGGAGGTCCGGGGCGGCGAGGCGCTCGACCTGCTTCAGGCGCTGAACACCGGGCACGACGGCTCGCTGTCCACCGTTCATGCCAACTCGCCCGCCGACGCCCTGCGCCGGCTGGAGACGCTCGCGCTGATGGCGGGCGTGGGCCTGCCACACGCCGCCGTGCGAGAGCAGGTGGCGAGTGCTGTGGACATGGTGGTGCACCAGGTGCGCCGCGGCGACGGCTCCCGCGCGATCGAGTCGATCTCCGAGGTGGTGAGGGTGGCAGGGGCCACGGGCACGCGCGAGCTGCTCGCTCCGGGGGGCGGGGTGCTGCAGCCCGGCGGCGGGCGGCTGGCCTCGCGACTGGCCGCCGTGGGAGCGGGCGCGTGAGCGCCGGCGTCTGGGCGTTCGCCGGGGGCGCGCTCGGGGCGGCGGCGCTGGCGCAGGCGGGCGCGGCAGGAGTACCGGTGCTGCGCGACCGGGCGCCCCGGCTGCTGGGATCGATGGCCCGCAGCGCCGACGCTCTCGTGCGAGCGGGCACGGAGGGGCGCGACCCCGGGGCGGCTGAGCGCCGCCGGCTGCTGCTGGGCGGCGCGGGGCTGGCATTCGCCGGCGGGCTGCTCGTCCTCGGGCCACTGCCTGCACTGGGGCTGGGAGCGGGCGGGCCGTGGCTGGCCTCGCGTCTGCTGCGCGCCCGGCGCGAGCGCTACCGCCGGGCGGTGGAGGGCGACGCCGCGGCGATAGCGGTCTCGGTGGCCGACGCGCTGGGAGCCGGTCGCTCCCTCCGCGGGGCCCTCGGCGAGGCCGCCGTGGGGCTGTCGGGTGCCGGGGGGCACGAGCTGCGCCGCGTGTCGGCCGAGCTGGCGGCCGGTGCGCGCACCGCGCAGGCCCTGGAGGCGATGAGGCACAGAGCCGGATCGGCCCGGCTCGACACCTTGGTGGCCGCCTGCCTGGTGCAGCGCCGCGCCGGCGGCGACCTGGCGAGCCTGCTGCGCGAGTGCGCCGAGTCCTTCGGCGATCAGGCTCGCCTGGAGGACGAGGTGCGCAGCGCCACCGCCCAGGCGCGCTTCACCGGCGTGGTGGTGGTGCTGCTGCCGCTGGGGTGCGCCCTGCTCGCGGAGCTGGCCAGCCCAGGCTTCGTGCTGGGGCTGGCGTCGTCGTTTCTCACGGCCTGGCTCGTGGGCATCGCTGTGGTACTGCAGCTGGCGGCCGCCATGGCCATCCGCAGGCTCGGGCGGGTGCGGTGGTGATCGCGCCCGCGCTGGCCTTCGCCGCGGCCGCCCTTGGGGTGGTCGGGGCGCTGATGCTCGTGCCCCCGCAGGCCGGAGGCGGAAGGGCGCCCCGCGGTCCGCGACTGCTCCGCGCACTCGGGGCGGTGGGCACCGGTGCCGGAGGCCGGGGCGCCCCGCTCGACCTGGAGCGGCGCATGGCCGCAGCCGGCCGCCCGGGCGGCCTGGGCTCGCGGGAGCTGATGGCGGCCAAGCTGGCCGCCGCGTTGCTGTCGGGGCTCGGCGGGGCGCCGCTCTCGGCGGCGCTGCCCGGGCGCCTGGGCCTGCTGGCGATGGTTGCCGCGCCGGTGGGCGGCTTCCTGGCGCCGGACCTGTGGCTGGAGCGGCGCGCCCGGGAGCGGGCTCGCGGCGTTCGCCGGCAGCTGCCTGCGCTGCTCGACCTGCTGCGGGTCACCGTGAACGCCGGAGCCTCGCTGCCGGCGGCGCTCACCGAGGTGGGGGAGAGCGCGCGTGGCCCCCTCGCCGCGGAGTGGCGCGCGTGCGGCCGCGAGGTGGCGCTGGGCATCCCGCTGGCGGACGCGCTCGCCGGCATGGCCGAGCGGCTGCCGCTGCCCGAGGTCCGGGCGCTCTGCGGAGCGCTGGACCGGTCCCGCCGCCACGGCGCGCCGCTGGGGGCCACGCTGAGCGGCCAGGCGCGCGACGCTCGCCTGTCGCTGCGGCGGCGGGTGCAGGAGGACGCGGCCCGTGCCGGCCCCAAGATCCAGCTCGTGGTCGCCCTGTTGCTGGTGCCGTCGGTGCTGTTGATGGTGGCCGCAGCGCTCGCGGCCGCCCTGCTGGACTCCGGCGGGGTGCCGGTGTGAGCGCTATCCGCCGTCCAGCTCGCGCAGTCGCCGCTCCACGAACGCCCGCTCCACGTCATTCGCGGCCAGCGCCAGTGCTCGCCCGTACGCGTCCAGCGCCTCGGCCGGCCGGCCCGCCCGCCGCAGCAGGTCCGCGCGCGCGGCGTGCAGCGGGAAGTAGGCCTTCAGGCGCCCCGCGGCCACCAGCTCTTCGATCATCTCCAGACCGCGCTCCGGTCCCTCGGCCATCGCGACTGCGGCAGCGCGGTTGAGCGCCACGACAGGGGAGGGGTGCGCCTGCTCGAGCGCCCCGTAGAGCGCGGCGATCCGCGCCCAGTTGGTGTCCGCGGGCTCGGAGGCACGAGCGTGCTCGGCGGCGATAACCGCCTGCAGCGCGTAGCGGCCGGGTGGCGCAAGGGCCAGGGCGCGTGAGCACAGTCGCAGCCCGGCGTCGATGCCCTGTCGATCCCACAGCCGACGGTCCTGGTCATCCAGCAGCACCAGCTCTCCCTCGGGGTCCACGCGCGCGTCGCGCCTGGAGTCCTGGAGCAGCATCAGAGCGAGAAGGCCGAGCACCTCGGACTCGTCGGGCATCAGCGCAGCCAGCACGCCGGCCAGCCGAATCGCCTCCGCGCACAGCTCGCGTCGCACGAGCGAGTCGCCGGAGCTGGCCGAGTAGCCCTCGTTGAAGACCAGGTAGAGCACCGCCAGGACCGACGCCAGCCGGTCGGGCAGCTCGTGCGTCTCCGGGACGCACATACGGGATCCGGGCGTCGCGGATCTTGCGCTTGGCGCGCACGATGCGCTGGGCCATCGCGGGCTCGGCCACCAGGAACGCCCGCGCGATCTCCGGCGTGGTCAGGCCCCCGAGGCTGCGCAGGGTGAGCGCCACCTGGGCCTCCGCAGCCAGCGCGGGGTGGCAGCAGGTGAAGATCAGGCGCAGGCGGTCATCGGGGAACTCGTCCACTTCGGCTTCCTCCTCTTGCGCGAGCCCGAGCTCGTGGCCCAGCAGCTCGCGCTTGCGGGCCAGCCGCTTCTCCCGGCGCAACCGGTCGATGGCGCGGTTGCGGGCGGTGGTCAGGATCCACGCGGCGGGATTGGTGGGGACGCCGTCGGCCGGCCAGCGCTCCGCGGCCACCACGAAGGCCTCCTGCACCGCCTCCTCGGCGAGGTCGAAGTCGCCGAGGAGACGGATGAGCGTGGCCACGGCCCGTCCCGACTCGCGCCGGAACAGGCGGTCGAGATCGTCGGCCGGGGCCGCTACGAGGCGCCCGCCGCGATCTTGTACGGATCGGGATAGCCGAACTGCGTGAAGTCCATCGCGGGACGCACCTCGATCGAGCTGCCCGGACGCATCGGCACCTTCCTCGCCCACTCCAGTGCCGCATCGAGGTCGGCGCAGTTGATCAGGTAGAAGCCGCCCAGCTGCTCCTTCGTCTCGGCGAAGGGCCCGTCGGTGACGGTCGTGTCGCCGCTGTCGGAGATTCTCACCGTGGTGGCCGTGGAACTTGGGTGAAGGCCCTCACCCGCCACGAAGGCGCCCGCCTCGATCAGCTGGCGGTCGAAGTCGGCCCATGGGTCCATGAGGGCCTGCAGCTGCTCCGGGGTGGCGTCGCCGTCCTCCCGGTCTTCCTCTTCGCCAATGAGGGTGAGCATGTACTTCATGGGAAACCTCCGTGGTCGTTGCGGCGCGGGTCGCCGCGGTCAAGCCTATGACGAACGGCGAGGGGGGCAGATCGACAACGGCGGGTGCAATTTTGCGTGCAGAGTCCTACGGCCGGCTGCAATCGCCCGCCCGGGGAGCCCGGATGCAAGCCGGCAACCGCTTCCTGTGGGCTCGCGTCCCACCTCGGTTTGGGCGGGAAATCCCGCTCCTGGAGCCGAAAGAGGGCCGTGCGACGCCTCGATGCAGCTCCGCCGGACGGGATGGTGGGGAAATGTGTTGCGCAGTGGGACTATGTGGGTTAGGGTGGCGCTGCTCGATTAGGACCGGAGTGGCGGGGCTCCTCCCACTCCGCCACTCCGGTCCGAGCAATACCCGGGAGAAGGACAAAGCCCGATGGCATTCAGAGGCCACTACGAACACTCGCTGGACGCGAAGCACCGACTGAGCATTCCCGCCCGGTACCGCGCCCCCTTCTCCGACGGCCTCGTTCTCTCCAAGGACGCGGACGCCTGCATAGCCGTCTGGACGCCGGAGGAGCACGAGAGCACCGTGGCGCAGGCGCTCGCGGGCAAGAACCCGCTGGGCCGCGACTTCAAGCGCATCCAGCGCTACTTCCAGTCCAACTCCTTCGACGTCGAGCTCGACTCATCCGGCCGCGTGACCCTTCCGCCGCCTCTCCTCACCCACGCGGAGATCGACAAGGAGGTGGTGGTTGCCGGCGTGGGCACCCACGTGGAGGTCTGGGGCCGCGAGGCCTGGCACGCCGATCAAGAGGCTCTCGACGGTGACATCGGGGAGGTGACTGAGAGCCTTGGCGATCCTTCTTGACATGACCCGCTCTCACGTACCCGTCCTTGCCGGTGAGCTGATCGACCTCACTCACCCGCGCGAGGGCGACACGGTGGTGGACTGCACCTTCGGCGCCGGCGGCCACGCGCGCCTGATGGCCGACCGCATCGGTCCCTCCGGCACGCTGGTGTGCGTGGACCGCGACCCCGCGGCCGAGGAGCGCTTTGAGGAGCTGGCCGCTGAGGTGGCGTGCGACACCCGCTTCCTGCGCATGGACTACGCGGACGCGCTGGAGCTGCTGGTGGAGGAGGGCCTGCGGGCCGACCTCGTCTACCTCGACCTCGGCGTCTCCTCGATGCAGATCGACGCGCGTGAGCGCGGCTTCTCCTACTCGTATGACGCGCCACTGGACATGCGCATGGACCCCACGCAGGAGCTCGACGCGCGCGAGATCCTCAACGAATGGGATGAGCGGCGCCTTTCCCAGCTGTTTCGTCGCCTTGGCGAGGATCCCAATGCGCGCATCATCGCCCGCGAGATCGTTCGGCGCCGGGAGCGCTCGCCGCTCGCCACCACCGGCGAGCTGGTGGACGCGATCGAATCTGCGCTGCCGGCCGCCGTGCGGCGCCGCTTCGGCGGCAGCAGTCCGGCCAAGCGCGTGTTCCAGGCCGTGCGGATTGCGGTGAACTCCGAACTGGACTCCCTCGACCGCGCGCTTCCGGCGGCGTGGGCCGTGCTGCGGCCTGGCGGGCGCTTGGCCGCGATCTCCTTCCATTCGCTCGAGGACCGGCCCGTGAAGCGCTTCCTGGCCGACCGCGCGCGCGGCTGCATCTGCCCGCCCGACCTTCCGGTGTGCGCCTGCGGCCAGACTCCCGAGGCCGAGCTGCTCACACGCCGCTCGGTGGTCCCCACGGCGGGCGAGATGGCAGAGAACTCCCGCTCGCGGTCCGCGCGCCTGCGCGTGGCACGCAAGCTCACCGCGGAGGAGCGGGTCTGATGGCCGCCGCACCCGCACGCAGGGCGCCCGCGCGTACCCCCACTCGTACTCGCCCCGCCAGGCCGGCCCCGGCGCGGCGCACCGCCCCGGCCCGCCGTCCGGCAGCGGCGAAGCCGTCCACCACAGCTCGCGTGAAGGCGCGCCCGCGCGGCGCGGCGGTGCTCGACAGGCTGCTGCATGGGCGCGGCTGGATCGCGCTGGTGTTCCTGCTGCTTGTGGGGATCGTGTTCTTCAACGTCGACCTTCTGCGGATGAACCGCGACATCGCCGCCACGGCCGAGCGCGCCGAGGTGGTGAAGCGCTCCAACGCCCGCCTGCGCACCGACCTGGCGCGGCTCGGGTCGAGCGAGCGCATCCAGCGTGTGGCGGCGGACGCGGGCCTCGTGATGCCCGCCCCGGGCGAGGTGCGCTACCTCAACTCCACCCCCGCCGTGGACGCCCGCCGGGCCGCCAAGCGCATCGACAAGGGCGAGGTTTCGGGCCCGCCGGCCGAGCCGGTGGTGCCCGCGGAGCCCGTGGCCGCCGAGACCGTGACACCGGCACCCGTGACACCGGCGCCCGCCGGCGCGGGGGAGTAGCGGGGGGCCGGTGACTGGCCTGGTCGACCGGCGGATCGGCCTCCTCTTCCTCCTATTTCTGATCCTCCTCGGACTGGCCTGCGGCCGGGCCGCGTGGCTTGGCACGGTGCGCGCCGGCGAGCTCAAGGACCGCGCGGTGGGCCAGCAGGTGGAGGACCTGGAGGTGAGCGCACGCCGAGGCACGATCACCGATCGCAGGGGGCTGGAGCTGGCCGTCTCCGAGGATGCGGTCACGGTGTTCGCCAACCCATTCCTGATCAAGGACCCCTCCGGCGCCGCCACCAGGCTCGCGCCACTGGTCAACGTGGACCGGGAGGAGCTGCTCGACACGCTTTCCGACAAGGAGACGGGCTTCGTCTACCTGCGCCGCAAGCTCGACTCCGACAAGGGCAACAAGGTCGAGAAGCTCGGCATCGAGGGGATCGGCACCGTGGCCGAGCCCCGGCGCACCTATCCCCAGGGCGAGCTGGCCGGGCAGCTGATCGGCACGGTGGGCACCGACAACTACGGCCTGTCCGGCGTCGAGCAGCAGTTCGAGGACAGGCTGCACGGCGAGGACGGCCACCGCCGGCTGGTGAAGGACGCCACCGGCGAGACGGTGAGCTTCGTGGAGACCGATCGTGCCGAGCCCGGCGAGGACATGCAGCTCACGATCGACGCCACGCTGCAGGAGCGCGTGGAGGCCGTGATGGCCGACGTGGGTGCCAACTACGAGCCCGAGGGTGCCACCGCGGTGGTGATGGATCCCCGCAACGGGGAGTTGCTGGCGCTGGCCAACTGGCCCCGAGTGGACGCGAACAACCCGGGCGGTGCGCCCGCGCAGGCGCGCGTGAACCGGGCGGTGATGTCCAGCTTCGAGCCGGGCTCGACCTTCAAGGCGTTCACGGTGGCGGGCGCGATCGAGGAGAAGCTGATCCGGCCCGACTCGACGCTCGAGGTGCCGCAGGAGATTCAGGTGGCCGATCGCACCATCGGCGAGGCCCACGAGGGCGGGGCCGGCACCCTCACGGTGGCCGACATCCTCGCGCGCTCGTCCAACGTGGGGTCGGTGATGATCGGGCTGGATCTCGGGCCCGAGCGCTTCGACAAGTGGGTGCGCCGGTTCGGCTTCGGAAAGCCCACGGGCATCTCGCTCCCCGGCGAGGCCGGCGGCATCGTGCCCGATCCCGACGAGTATTCCGGCTCCTCGCTCGGCAACCTTCCGATCGGCCAGGGCCTGGCGGTCACCCCGTTGCAGATGGTGGCCGCCTACTCGGGCCTGGCCAACGGCGGAGTGATGCACACGCCGCACGTGATCGCCGGTGAGCACGACGAGGGCCGCCGGGTGGTCTCCGAGAAGACCGCGCGCGAGGTGTCGACCATGCTCGAGGGCGTGCTGGGCCAGGGCGGCACGGCCCAGGAGGCGTCAGTGCCCGGCTACAAGCTGGCCGGCAAGACGGGCACCGCCGAGAAGCCCGACCCGGAGACCGGCGGCTACTCGGAGTTCAAGTTCTTCTCATCCTTCATCGGGTACGCGCCGGCGAAGGACCCGCGGCTGATGATCGGCGTGATGGTGGACGAGCCCAAGGGCGGCTACTACGGCGCCGAGGTGGCGGCACCGGCGTTCGAGAAGATCGTGGAGTTCGCGCTGCCGTACATGCGCATCCCGCCGGACTAGGGGCCCTGCAGCCAGGCGCGCGGCGGACGCGCGTGACATTGGTACGGCTATGCGGCACCAATCTCACGAGCATCGCGATATTCAGGCCCCACGAGGATCCCACCGCCGCAACCGCCTCTAGGATCCCTCCCTCCATGACCCTTCGAGATCTGATGGGGAATGGGGCGCCTGAGGTGGAGATCTCGGGCCTTGCCTATTCGAGTGCGAGCGTCTCCGAGGGGGCGCTCTTCTTCTGCGTGCCCGGATTCACCGCCGACGGTCACGACTTCGCCCCGGATGCGGTGAAGCGGGGGGCCGCGGCGCTGGTGTGCGAGCGCCCGCTGGGATTGGGGGTGCCCGAGGTACAGGTGGACAGCGTGCGGGCTGCGATGGGGCCTGTGGCGTCGCGCTTCTACGGCGACCCCTCGCACGATTTGCAGGTTGTGGGGATCACGGGGACCAACGGCAAGACCACCACCGCCTTCCTGGTACGAGAGGTGCTCGAGGCCGCCGGGATCCAGACCGGCCTGCTCGGCACTGTCAAGCGCGTGGTGGGCGGCGTGGAGGAGCCCGTGGAGCGCACGACGCCGGAGGCGATCGACCTCCAGGCAGACTTTGTCCGGATGCTCGCCGCGGGCGACGGGGCGTGCGCTATGGAGGTGTCCTCGCATGCGCTCGAGCTGGGCCGGGCGTCGGGCATCAGGTTCGCCTCCAAGGTGTTCACCAACCTCACCCAGGACCACCTGGACTTCCACGACGGCATGGAGGCCTACTACCTCGCAAAGCGCCGGCTGTTCCACGAGCCCGGGCCGGCGGTGGTCAACATCGACGACCCGTACGGCCGCCGGCTGGCGGACGAGCTGGGCGATGCCATCACCTACGGCGTGGAGGCCGAGGGGGCGGACTACCGCGCCCGCGACGTGAGCTTCGACGTGGCCGGCGCCACGTTCACCGTGGACGCCCCGGACGGCGTGCTGGAGCTCACCACGCGCCTGCCGGGGCTGTTCAACGTGCAGAACGTGCTGGCGGCGCTGGCGGCCGCCCGCACGCTGGGCGTGGAGCCCGAGGCTGCGGCGCGCGGCCTGGCCGGGGCCGGCCGGGTGCCGGGGCGCTTCGAGCCGGTGGAGGAGGGCCAGGATTTCGGGCTGCTCGTGGACTACGCCCACACGCCCGACTCGCTGGAGAACGTGCTGCGTGCCGCGCGCGGGATCACCCAGGGGCGGCTGCACGTGGTGTTCGGCGCGGGCGGCGACCGCGACCGCGGCAAGCGCCCGCTGATGGGCGAGGTGGCGGCCCGGCTGGCCGACCGCGTGATCGTGACCTCGGACAACCCCCGCTCCGAGGACCCGGAGTCGATCGTTGATCAGGTGATGGAGGGCACGACCGACGGGGACCTCGTGGAGCGCGAGCCCGATCGCCGTCGCGCGATCTCCCGCGCGGTTCACACAGCCGAGCCCGGCGACGTGGTGGTGGTGGCCGGCAAGGGCCACGAGCAGGGCCAGGAGTTCGAGGGCGGGCGCAAGGAGCCCTTCGACGACATCGCGGTGGCGCGCGAGGCCCTGAGGGCACGCTCGTGAACGACCGCACCGCCGGGTGGGTCGCGGATGCCGCCGGGGCCGACCTCCGCGCCGGCGAGCCCGGGTCTCCGGGACCGCAGCGGGCCGTGATCGATACCCGCGAGGCGGGCCGGGCCGACCTCTTCGTGGGGCTGCGGGGCGAGAACGCCGACGGCGGGGACTACGCGCCGGGCGCGCTGCAGGCGGGAGCGTGGGGGGTGCTGGTGGCGCGGGAGCACGGCGAGAGGGCTGCCGCGGCCGCGCCCGTGGGGGCGGCCGTGCTCGAGGCCGACGACCCGTTGGCGGCGCTGCAATCGCTGGCGCGGGCATGGCGGCGGGAGCTGGGCTGTCGCGTGGTGGGCGTGACCGGCTCCACGGGCAAGACCTCCACCAAGGACATCCTGGCCGCACTGCTGTCGCCACGGCTGCGCACCCACCGCAATCGTGAAAACCTCAACACCGAGATCGGGTTGCCGCTCACCATCCTCGAGGCTCCGGCCGGCACGGAGGCGCTCGTGCTGGAGATGGCCATGCGCGGCGAGGGGCAGATAGCGGAGCTGGTGGCGGTGGCCGAGCCCGACTGCGGCGTGATCGTGAACGTGGGCCCCGTGCACCTGGAGCTGCTGGGCACCGTGGAGCGCGTGGCGGCCGCCAAGGCGGAGCTGATCCGCGACCTGCCTGCCGGAGCGGCCTGCGTGGTGCCGGCCGCGGAGCCGCTGCTCGAAGCCCACCTGCGCGACGACCTCGAAACCATCACCTTTGGCCCGGGAGGCCAGGTGCAGCTCCTGTCCTTCGACCGCCGCGGCAGCGGCGGGATCGCCGAGATCGAGGCGCTGGGCGAGACCACCGAGTTGGAGCTGGGCTATTCCGAGCCGCACAACCTGCTCAACACACTGGCCGCCGTGGCCGCCGCCATGGCGATCGGTGTTCGCCCCCAGGGCCGGGTGGAGGCGGAGTTCTCCTCCCTGCGCGGGGCGGTTGTGGAGCTGGCGGGTGGCGTGACCGTGGTGAACGACTCCTACAACGCCAACCCGATGTCGATGCGGGCAGCCCTGCAGCACCTGGCCGAGACGCCCGCCGGCCGCAGGCTGGCCGTTCTGGGCACGATGGCCGAGCTGGGCGACGGCTCCGAGGCGTTCCATCGCGACATCGGCGAGGAGGCCGCGGCGCTGGGCATCGACGTGCTGATCACCGTGGGCGAGCAGGCCCTGCCCTACATGGAGGGATTCCAGGGCGAGTCGTACTCCGTGGCAACCCCCGAGGAGGGGGCCGCCCTGCTGGAGGAGATCGCCCAGCCGGGTGACCGCGTGCTGGTGAAGGGCTCGCGGTCCGCCGGCCTTGAAAGGGTGCTCTCGTAGTGCTCCACATCCGGCCGCGAAAAGCGAGCATGCCAACGACGCAGGGACGAGGACGCCGGCAGGCGACGCTTTGCAGCTTGCCGGGTGGGAGGCACTGATGGGCGAGATTCTGATCGCGGGAATGGCCTCCCTGCTCATCTGCATCTTCCTGGGCCCGAAGTTCATCGACTTCCTGCGCGTGCGGGAGTTCGGTCAGCACATCCGCGAGGACGGGCCGGCGGGCCACCACGAGAAGGCGGGCACGCCGACGATGGGCGGGCTGATCCTGTTCCTCGCGGTCTCGGTGCCCTTTCTCATCCTCACCGACTACCGCGCGGCCAGCCTGGCGGTGTTCGGCACCGCCATCGCCTCGGCGGGGCTCGGCTTCCTCGACGACTTCCAGAAGATCTCCAAGCGCCGCTCGCTGGGGGTGAACGCGAAGACCAAGCTGGGCATCCAGGCAGCGATCGCCATCGCGCTGTGGCTGATCGTGACCGAGTACGTGGGCCTGGAGCCCACGCTGCGGCTGCGGCTGATCGATTACACGGTGGACCTGGGCTACTTCTATCCGGTGCTGATCCTCCTGGTGCTGCTGGGCGCCACCAACGGCGTGAACCTCACCGATGGCCTGGACGGCCTCGCGGCGGGCTGCTGCGCGATCGTGCTGATCACATTCACCGCCATGACGTTCGTCACTACGGGCGCCACCCAGACAGACATCGCGCTGCTGTGCGCCTGCCTAGCCGGCGCGTGCGTGGGATTTCTGTGGTTCAACTCGTTCCCAGCCGGGATCTTCATGGGGGACACCGGGTCCCTGGGCCTCGGCGGCGCGATCGCCGCTCTGGCGGTGATGACCAAGACCGAGGAGCTGCTGCTGATCATCGGCGGCATCTTCGTGATCGAGGCGCTGTCGGTTCTGATCCAGGTGTTCGCCTTCCAGCGCTTTCGCCGCCGGGTGTTCCTGATGGCCCCGATCCACCACCATTTCGAGATGCTCGGGTGGTCGGAGACCAAGATCATCCTGCGCTTCTGGATCGTGGCCGCGGTCTGCTCCGCGATCGGGTTCACGCTGTATCAGCAGTCCATCACTTAGTGGCAGTTCGCACAAGGGTTCCCCGTACGTATGTCTACCCGATTCCATAAGGACACGCGAAGGCCGACAGCAAGGTCATGGCCACCGCCCGAAAGGTCCTTCGCAGCCTCCTGGTAGCCGCCCTCCTCACGGTCGGCGCGCTCGCCACCTTCTCGGCATTCTCCAGCCAGACGGAGAGTGCAGACAACAACTTCGCCGCCGGCACGGTCGCACTCAGCAGCAACGGCACAGCGGCTCCGGCCTATGCGATGAGCAACGCCTCGCCGGGTCAGAGCAGCACCGCGTACTGCATCACCGCGACCTACACGGGCTCGCTGGACGCCGCGGTCGAGCTCTATACCCCGAGCGCGATCGGGGCGCTCGGACCGTACGTGAACGTCCTGATCGAGACCGAGCACCCAGGCCACCCCGAACACCGACTGCTCCGGCTTCTCCGCCGACGGTGGCTCGCCTCTCTTCGACGACACGCTGAACGATCTCCCCACGAGCTTCGCCGCGGGGGTCCTGGATCCGGGTCCGGGCTCGGCCACCACCTGGGCCCAGAATGACTCGGTCACCTACCGCGTGACCGCCACACTGGCCGCGGGCGCCCCGGCCTCAGCTCAGAACACGAGCACCGGCCTGCACACGCTCCGGTTCGAAGCGCAGAACCAGTAGCGCCTGCGGGTTCAGTCGCCCCCTCAGATGCCGATGGGCTAAAGGAATGCTCTCCTCTTGCCGAAAGTCGTTCGCGCGTTGGATGGGGTCGCGGCGTGGCATCTCGGGATCGCGACGTGGTGTCTCGGCCGTTTCCGCTTCCAAGCGGCCCGCGGGCTCGCTGCATCAGACCGCGCGCGTTCTGGCGGTCACGGGGAGCTTGCTGGCCGCGGTCGGCGCCACGGCGGCGAACTTCAGCGGCGTTGCCGACCACCCGGGCAACAGCGTCGTGGCCAGCCCGGACTTCGGGGTCCTGAACGCCAGCATGAGCGACCCCGGTGATGCCCTCAGCGGAACCATCACGCTGGCCGCGACAGCAACGGAGACGAGCGGGCCGGGCGTGGCGTCGGTCACGATCCAGCGCTCTCCCGCGGGAGTCGGCACCTGGACGAACATCTGCACCGACTCGACCTTCGCCTACAGCTGCTCACTCACCACGACGTCGCTCGGCGACGGGCTCTACGACTTCCGCGCGGTAGCCACGGGCGTGGGTGGGAACACGGTCACCTCCGAGCCGGTCACGGGGCGGATCGACAACACGCTGCCGAGCGCCACGATGACCAACCCCGGCGCCAACCTCGGGGGCACGGTCCTGCTCGGCGCGACGGCCACGGATTCCGGCTCGGGCGTGGCCTCGGTGAGGATCCAGCGCAAGCTCGCCTCCGGCAGCACCTGGGTCGATGTCTGCACCGACACAACGTCTCCCTTCGACTGCGCCTTCGACACGACGGCCCTCGCGAATCGGCTCTATGACCTGCGTGCGATCTCTACGGACAACGCAGGCAACACGCGCACGTCGGTCTCGGTGGATGATCGCCGCATCGACAACACGCTGCCCGCGGTAACCATGACCAACCCGGCGGCCAACCTGCGCGGTACCGTCACGCTCGGTGCCACCAGCACCGACACCGGCGGCTCGGGCGTGGCGTCGGTCTCGATCCAGCGCTCGCCTGCCGGAGCGAACACCTGGACTACTGTGTGTGCCGACGCGACTTTCGCCTACAGCTGCTCTCTCACCACCACCACCCTGAGCGACGGCATGTACGACTTCCGCGCCGTATCCACCGACAACGCCGGGAACGTCGCCACATCCGCCACGGTCTCCAACCGCCGCATCGACAACACCGCGCCCGAGGCGACGATGGACGACCCCGGCGCCTTCCTGCGCGCAACCGTTTCGCTAACAGCCGGCGCAACGGACGCTGGCTCCGGCCTGACCTCGGTGAAATTCCAGTACCGACCTTCGTCCGGCGGGGCCTGGAACGACCTGTGCACCGACGGCTCTGCTCCCTACTCCTGCTCATTCGACACCACCAATGTGAACGCCGACGGACTGCACGAGTTTCGTGTCATCGCCACCGACGTGGCCGGGAACACCCTCACGTCCGAGGTGGTCGCGAACCGGCGGATCGACAACACGCTGCCGAGCGCCACGATGACCGACCCGGCGCCAACCTCGGGGGCACGGTCCTGCTCGGCGCGACGGCCACGGATTCCGGCTCGGGCGTGGCCTCGGCGAGGATCCAGCGCAAGCTCGCCTCCAGCAGCACCTGGGTCGATGTCTGCACCGACACAACGTCTCCCTTCGACTGCGCCTTCGACACGACGGCCCTCGCGAATGGGCTCTATGACCTGCGTGCGATCTCTACGGACAACGCAGGCAACACGCGCACGTCGGTCTCGGTGGATGATCGCCGCATCGACAACACGCTGCCCGCGGTAACCATGACCAACCCGGCGGCCAACCTGCGCGGTACCGTCACGCTCGGCGCCACGAGCTCCGACACCGGCGGCTCGGGCGTGGCGTCGGTCACGATCCAGCGCTCCCCCGCGGGCGCCAATACGTGGACCAGTGTGTGCGCCGACACGACTTCCGCCTACACCTGCTCGCTGAATACCGCCACGCTCGGTGACGGCATGTATGACTTCCGTGCGGTCTCCACCGACAACGCCGGGAACGTCGCGACCTCGAGCACCGCAATCGACCGACGTGTGGACAACACCGCGCCGAGCGCCAACCTGACGGACCCGGGATCGCCGCTGTCGGGCACGGTCACGCTCTCGGGCGATGCTGAAGACCTGGGCTCGGGCCTGGCTTCGCTGCAGCTTCAGTACAAGCCGTCGGCCAGCGGGACCTGGACCAATCACTGCACGAGCGCCAGCTCTCCGGTCTCGTGCCCGCTGAACACCACGACGCTGGCAGACGGGGTCTACGACTTCCGGATGGTGACCACAGACAACGCCGGCAACACGTCCACGGTTCTCTACGCCGGACGGGTGGTCGACAACGACGCCCCCACCGTGACGATGAGCGATCCGGGCCCGATGAGAGGCACCGTGACCCTCGGCGCCAGCGCCTCGGACGCCGGCTCGGGTGTGGCCTCGGTCACGATCCAGCGCTCGCTCGCCGGGGCCGGCGTCTGGACCGACGTCTGCACCGACACCGGCTCGCCCTACGGCTGCCCGCTCGACACCACCACGCTGCCCGAAGGCAGCCGCCACGACTTCCGCGCGATCGCCTTCGACAACGCCGGGCGCACCACCACCTCGGCCATCGTGGCCGACCGGCTGGTGGACAACACCGCGCCGGCGCTGATCATCACCAACCCGGGCACTCCACTGCGCGGCTCGGTAACCCTGTCCTCCACCGTCTCGGACGCCGGTTCGGGGGTCGCATCGGTCCGCTACGAGACCTCCCCCGCGGGCGCGAACACGTGGACCCAGCGGTGCGTCTCCAACGCCGACCCGTTCTCCTGCGCGTTCAGCACCACGAGCGTGACTGACGGCGTCTATGACATCCGCGCCGTGGCCACGGACTCCGCGGGTAACCAGACGACCTCGACGGTCACCGACATCCGCGTGGACAACACGCTCCCGAGCTCGGGCATGACCAACCCCGGCACCTACCTGCGCGGCACGGTCAACCTGTCCGGCACCGGGTCCGACGCGGGCTCGGGTCTCGCTTCGCTGAAGTTGCAGTACAAGGCCGTGGCCGACTCCACCTGGATCGACCAGTGCACCAGCGGCACCTCGCCGCTCACCTGCCCGCTGGATACCACGACGCTGGCCGATGGCCTCTATGACTTCCGCGCGCTGTCCACCGACAACGCCGGCAACACGGCGAACACCATCTACACGAGCCGGCGCATCGACAACACGGCTCCCGCCATCACCACTGTCGCGATCCAGAAGAGCACGCTGGGCGCCGGCGGCTACATCAGGCAGGGCGCCAGCTACTACGTCTACGCGAACGTCAACGAGAGCGGCAGCGGTCTGTCCTCGGTGACCGCCAACACCAGTGGGTTCGATACTGGCGTCACCTCCGCCGCGCTCGCCGCCGGCAGCTGGACCGTCGACGGCGTCAGCTACAACCGCCGCACCGCCGTGCTCACCGCCAATGGCACGGTTGCCGCGGGGAGCCAGGCATTCAGCGTGACGGCCGCCGACGCGGCCACCAACACCACCAACGCCCCGGGCAGCGTCACGGTCGACAACACCGCCGGGACGGCGGCGGACATCCAGACCGCCAACGTGGGCGGTGGAATCGCCGGCAAGCCCGAGCTCGGCGACACGGTCACCTTCACCCACAGCGAGCAGATGGACCCGAACCGGATCCTCGCCGGCTGGAGCGGGGCGCCGACCAACGTTGTGGTGCACATCGACAACAACTCGCCCGATCAGCTCGAGGTCTGGAACTCCACCAACGGCACCCAGACCCGGCTGGGCACGGTGAGCCTCGGCCGAAGCGACTACGTGAGCAACAGCCGCACGTTCGGCCTCTCGGGGACACCCTCGACGATGACGATGAGCGGCGAGGTCATCACGGTGACGCTCGGCACTGCGAGCGGCACCACCACCACGGCCGTCGGCACGGGCCAGATGCTGTGGCAGATCGATGGCGGCGAGTACGACCTGGCCGGCAACACAGTGCTCGGCGGGGACCCGTTCGAGTCGGGCACGGCGGACGCCGGGTTCTAGCCTGGGTTCCATACGCTGCTGGCGTGACGGGTCGCCCGCCGCTCCCCCCAGGCCCCTATCTGGTCGTGGGCCTCGCCCGCTCGGGCCGGGCGGCGGCGACGATGCTGGCTGCCAGGGGGGAGGAGGTGATCGGCATGGATGGGGCCGAGCTCGCCGATCTCGGCGACCTCGGCGTGGAGGTGCACACGTCGACCGACGGCATGGAGCTGCTGGAGGGCGGCCACGCTGGTCAAGTCGCCCGGGGTTCCGCGCGAGGCCCCGGTCGTGGCCGCCGCCCTGGAGCGCGGCATAGAGGTGATCGGCGAGCTGGAGTTGGCGTGGCGGGCGCTGCCCAACCCGTTCGTGGCGGTCACCGGCACAAACGGCAAGACCACCACGGTGGAGCTGGTGGGCGCGATGTTCCGCGCGGCGGGCATGCCCGTGGCGGTGGCGGGCAACGTCGGCACGCCGCTCACCTCGCTGGTCGGCAACGTTGATCCCGAGGCCTGGGTGGTGTGCGAGTGCTCGAGCTTTCAGCTGGAGGACGCCTCTGCCTTCGCCCCCGAGGTGGCGGTGCTGCTGAACCTCGAGGAGGACCACCTGGACCGCCACGGCACGCTGGAGCGCTACCGCGAGGCCAAGCTGCGCGCCTTCGCCAACCAGCCACCCGACTCTGTGGCGATCGCGCCCGCGGGCTTCGACCTGCCGGGCGACGCCCGCCGGGTGGGATTCGCCGACCTGAGCGAATTGGAGATCAGGCTGCGCGGCGCGCACAACGCCGAGAACGCCGCCGCCGCAGCCGCGGCCGCGCATGCCGCCGGAGTGCCGCGCGGGGCGGTGGCGGAGGCGTTGCGCTGCTTCGCCGGAGTGGAGCACCGCCTGGAGGAGGTGGCCGTGGCGGGCGAAGTGCTCTACGTGAACGACTCGAAGGCCACCAACGTGGCCTCCGCGGTGAAGGGGATCGAGGCCTTCGAGGGCGGCGTGCACGTGATCCTCGGCGGCAGCCTGAAGGGCGGCGGCTTCACCGGGCTGCGCGACGCGGTGAGGGGCCGCTGCCGGGCCGCGTACCTGATCGGCGATGCGGCGAGCCGGCTGGCAGAGGACCTGCACGGGACCGTCCCGTCTACACCGCTGCGGCACCCTCGAGCGCGCGGTGGCGCATGCATCCGGCGCGGCGAGGACGGGCGAGGTGGTGCTGCTCTCACCCGCCTGCGCGAGCTACGACCACTTCCGCGACTACGAGCAGCGCGGGGAGCGGTTTCGCGAGCTGATCCCGGACGGGGAATGACTCCGGGCCGCAACGTCGAAGACCGCGAGGATGGCCGCCGCCGCCGGCATGTTCTCCTCCGCCCGCGATCGACCTTCCGGGGCGGTCAAGCGGCCCGTGGAGTACTCCATTCTCTACACGGCCACGCTGTGCACGCTGGCCGTGGGCGCGGTGATGGTCTACTCGGCCAGCTCGGCCGAGTCGCTGCTGGCCACGGGCGACCCGTGGACCTACCTAAAGCGCTATGTGATGTTCGGCCTGATGGGTGTGGTTGTCCTGTTCTTCCTGTCGCGCCACGGGCTCTCGCTGGTGCGCAACGCCACGCCGATGCTGCTCGGGGTGGGGTTCGTGCTCACCCTGGCCGTATCAATCCCGGGCGTGGGCGTGGAGGTCAACGGCGCCAAGCGGTGGCTGGCCGCCGGGCCGCTGCAGTTCCAGCCCTCGGAGCTGTTGAAGCTGGCGCTGATGCTCTACGCGGTGCACATCCTGGCGCTGCGGCCCAAGTCGGTGCGCACGCTGGGCACGCTGGCCCGCCCGCTGCTGCTCGTGGTGGGCGCGGCGTGTGCGGTGCTGATGACCCAGCCCGACATGGGCACCGCGCTGGTGGTGTGCGGCTCGATCGGCGCGCTGCTGATCGCGGCCGGAACGCCCATCCGCCTGATCGGCACGATGTTCGCCGGCCTGGCGGGCATGGCGCTCGTGCTCGCGGTGATCGAGCCCTACCGCATGGCGCGCCTCACGGCCTTTCTCGACCCCTTCTCCGACGCGGGCGGTACGGGCTTCCAGGCGGTCCAGGCGCTGACCGCAATCGGCTCGGGTGGGCTGTTCGGCGTGGGCCTCGGCGAATCGGTTCAGAAGATCTTCTACCTCCCCGAGGCACACACGGACATGATCCTGGCGATCATCGGGGAGGAGCTCGGGCTGGCGGGCATCGTGGGCGTGGCCTGCCTCTACGGAATGATCGGCTACGCCGGGCTGCGCACCGCGAAGGCTGCCCGCGACCGCTACTCCAAGCTGCTGGCCGCGGGGCTCACGTCGCTGATCCTGTTCCAGGCGTCGCTGAACCTGTTCGCGGTGCTGGGGCTGGCGCCGCTCACGGGAGTGCCGCTGCCGTTCATCTCCTACGGCAGCACCAACCTGATCGTGCTGATGGCGGCGATGGGGCTGCTCCTGAACGTTGCGGCCACGGGCGGCGTGTCCGCCAAGGCCGCCAAGAAGCCGAAACTCTGGGCGATCGACGGAGGCCGCGGTGACCAGAATCGCGATAGCCGCGGGCGGGACGGCGGGACACGTGGTACCCGCGCTGGCCGTGGCGGACGCGCTGCGGGCTAGCGGCGCCGAGGTCGAGTTCATCGGGGGCGAGCGGGCCGAGGCCGAGCTCGTGCCGGCGGCCGGCTACCCCTTCCACCATCTTGCGGTGCGGGGCATCGACCGCCGCAATCCGCTGCGAGCCGCGCGAGCGATCGGCCTGGCGGCTGCCGCGGTCCCGCGCGCAAGGCGCGTGCTGCGCTCGATCGGAGCGGACGCCGTCATGGGTGGAGGTGGCTATGTGGCCGGCCCCGTGGGACTGGCGGCGCGCAGCCTGCGCCTTCCCCTCGTGCTCACCGAGGCCGACAGCCACCTCGGGGTGACCAACCGGCTGCTGGCCCGCTTCGCCGAGCGGGTGTTCCTGGCCTTTCCGATCGAGGGCAGGGCGGGGGCTCCCTACGAGCTGGCCGGCCGCCCGCTGCCGGCCGGCACGGGCGAGGCCGACCCCGCGGAGGCGCGCCGGCGGCTGGGCATCGCTCCCGGCGAGGCGTGCATCCTCGTCTTTGGTGGCTCGCTGGGTGCCCGGCGCATCAACGACGCCGCGATGGATGCCTTCGGCTCGGCCGCCCCGGGGCGATCCTCCACGCCTCCGGCCGGCGCGACCATCCCGACCTGCTGCACCGGCTGGAGGCGCTGGGCACGCCTCCGCACTACCACCTGCACGCCTACCTGTCGCCGTTCGCGGACGCCCTCGCCGCGGCCGACCTCGCGGTTGCTCGGTCGGGGGGCTCGGTGCTCGAGGTCGCTGCCGCGGGACTGCCGTCGATCCTCGTGCCCTACCCGCACGCCACCGCCGACCACCAGACGCTCAACGCCCGGCACATGGAGCGCGCCGGCGCCGCAGTGGTGGTGCCCGACGCGGAGCTCGACGGGCCGCGGCTGGCCCGCGAGGTGGCAGCCCTGCTGGGCGTCCCCGATCGGATGCGCTCGATGGCCAAGGCGGCACTGAAGGTGGCCAAGCCCGACGCCGCCCGGCGTATCGCGGACGAGCTGCTGGCAGTGGCGGACGGCTGACGCCACAGGCCACTGCCGCGCGGCCCTTCACGAGTCTCTTACACTCGCCGCCGGCACTGAGGGATGACCGGGGAGGGTTCGTGGCAACTCGATGGATGGCGGGTGTTGTGGCGGCACTGGGCGCGGCGCTGCTGGCGGCGCCGGCTCTGGGCGCGCCCCCGACCACGGTGGAGCGCACGATCGTCGATCGTGAAGCCGACGATCCTTCGAGCAACGACTACAACCTCCTCGACTACGGGCCAGGCGAGGACTACACGGTGCTCGGCGGCGACCCCCGGTCCCGCCCGTCTCGACGAGGCTCGCTGCTGAACTTCCTACAGCTGTCGGACTTTCAGATGGTGGACGAGGAGTCGCCCGGCCGGGTGGAGTTCCTCGACGGCTCGCAGCGCGTGCCGGGGCTCAATCCATTCTCAGCTGCATACCGCCCGCAGGAGTCGTTGACCACGCAGGTCACCGAGGCCATGGTCCGCCAGGTGCGCAACGCCCGCTCGCCGATCACGAGCAGACCGCTCGAGCTCGGGGTGCTTACCGGCGATAACGCCGATTCCCAGCAGTACAACGAGACTCGCTGGTTCATCGACATCCTCGACGGCACCACTCGCTCAAAGGCCAAGATCGATCCGGACTCCGGCGTGGGCACCACCTGCAACGGGGCGCCGGTACCCGACAACGGCTCGCCCTACGACGGGGTGCGCGGCGGGGGCGAGCCTGGCGTGCCCGACAACGGTTACTACGAGCCAGACTCCTCCGGTGGCGAAGACGGCGACGGGTATTCGCCGCGTCCCGCGCAGAACTTCGCCGAGACCGGCAGGGACCGCACGGTGCGTGACTTCCCGGGCCTGTTCGAGCGCGCGCAGGACCCCTTCGAGGCGCTCGGGCTGGGCTTCCCGTGGTACACGGCATTCGGCAACCACGACGCCCTCGTCCAGGGCAACAGCCCCGATGCGTTCCTCGGCCCGATCGGCGCGAGCGGTGAGACGGCGAACGACGGCTATGACCAACTCGTGCGCGGATGCCTCAAGCCGAGCGCACTTCCCCCCGCCGTCACACCAGAGGAGTTCCTGGCCGACCCCTTCGGGAACGTCGCCGGGTCACAGCCGCTGACCGTCCCCCGTGACGACAGGCGCTGCTATCTCGCCAAGGACATGCCGTTCAACGCCAGGCCTCCCTGTCAGGACGGCTGGATCGCCGAGCACCGCAAGACGCGCGGGCTGCCCGCCGGGCACGGCTTCGACCCGTTCTCCGTGGACGGTCAGACCGGTGCCGGCCGGCCGGCGGCCGCCGTGGCCAACCACGACGGCTACTACTCGTTCGCCCCGCGCGACGGCCTGCGGTTCATCGTCTATGACTCGGTCACGGACGAGTGCGGGACCGTGGTGTGCGCCGAGGGCTCAGTGGACGATGCCCAATACCGCTGGATGGAGAGTGAGATCGCGGCCGCGGCGCAGCGCGGCGAGTACGTGCTGTTGTTCTCCCATCACACCCTGCGCACCACTCGCTTCGTCTCCACGGACCCGACCGAGGAGCCGCTGCACTACGGCGAGCGATTCGACCGCTCGGGGCCGACTCCCCAGCCGGTCCGGCCCGACGCCGTCGAGACGCTCGAGGACCTCTACTGCGGCAATCCGAACGTGATCGCCCACGTGAACGGCCACGAGCATCAGAACTCGGTGCTCCAGCACCGCTGCGAGGACTCACCCGGAGAGAATGCCTTCTGGGAGGTGACCACCGCAGCCCACATCGACTTCCCGCAGCAGTCGCGGATGATCGAGCTGGTGAACAACCCGGATTCCACGTTGTCGCTCGTGCTGACGATCCTCGACCACGACGGTCCCGCGAACCCCGGTGGCTCGAAGTCCGACGAGGGTGGCCGTGGATCGGCGGGCGACTCGGTGAAGCGACTCGCCTCGATCGCCCGCGAGATCGCCTACAACGACTACCAGGGCGACCGCGGCGCTCGCGGCGACCGCGAGGACCGCAACGTGATCATCAAGACCGGCAAGCCCTGGCCCTATCGCTAGCTCTGGCCTGGTCCGGCTAGCGCGACGCGGGACAGCGGCTCGGCCGCCTTGCCCCCGGCTGCAGGCACGAGTCGGTCCTCGAGGGCACACGGCCGCGGCGGATGCGGATGCGGGTGAACTTGCCGACACGGCCCTGGGCCGTGACGCGCACCTCGATCGCGTTGCCGGCCCTGTACTGGCCCTGAACCGACCGTAGGCGCACGCGCTTGGCCGGCCCGATGCGCCTGCGCAGCGAGCGGAACTCACAGCCCCCGCCCCTGCACCGTGCCGCCACAAGGGCTCCGCGCGGTCCGCGCACCACGAAGGTGGTGATGGACGTCACGCGTCCGCGCTCGCGGCCCGTGAGCACCACCACGGGAAACGGGCGCAGCAGCTTCGCCGCCGGCGCGCTCTCGATCGGGCCGAAGGGCTCCGACAGGCTCGAGCTGGACCCGGAGGGGTTCGATGCCGTTACGCGCACGCGCAGCCGAGACCCGGCGTCCGCGGTGGTGAGCCGGTAGGTGGGCTCGATCGCGCCGGTCACCGGCCGGCCGCAGCTGCTCGTGGCCGTGCCGCTGCAGCGCAGCCAGTCGTAGGTGTAGTTCTCGGCCCCCACCCAGCTGCCGCTGTCGGTGGACAGGGTGTCCCCGCTGCGGGTGATCGCGGGCGGCGCCTGGTTGACCGGGCCGGGCTGGGGCGTCTGGGCGTGCGCGCCGGCCGCCATGGCGCACACCGCCAGCGCCGCGCCCGCGAGGGCGCGCCGGGGCCGGTGGGTGTGGGGCTTCGCTGCCATTCCCACACTCAACACCGTATGGCGGCCGGAGTAGTGGCTGACCGCACCCTTAAGGTGGCTTGGCGATGCCCGACCACCCGTTCACCGGCCGCCGTCTGCACTTCGTCGGAATCGGCGGCGCGGGCATGAGCGGCCTGGCGCTGGTGGCTCGCGGCCTCGGCGCGGAGGTGAGCGGGTCCGACCAGGCCGAGTCCTCCTACTCGCAGCGGCTGCGCGCCGCCGGCATCGAGCCTGCGATGGGCCACGACGCGGCAAACGTGCCCGCGGACGCCGAGGTGGTGGTCTCCACGGCCATCCCTGAGGCCAACCCCGAGCTCGCCGCTGCACGTGCCGCCGGCACGCGCGTGCTGCACCGGGGCGAGCTGCTCGGCGAGGTGTCGCGCCTCAAGCGCTCGATCGCGGTGTCCGGCACGCACGGGAAGACCACCACGAGCGGAATGGCCGCCCACGTGCTGTCGGCGTGCGGTCGCGACCCGGCCTTCCTGATCGGCGGCGAGTTGCGCTCGGCGGGCACCAACGCCGCGTGGGGGGAGGGTGAGTGGATCGTCGTGGAGGCCGACGAGTCCGACCGCTCGTTCCTGCACCTTGCGCGCGACGTGGCGGTGATCACCAACGTGGAGCTCGACCACCACGCCACCTACCGCTCGCTGTCGGAGCTGCAGGAGGCGTTTGAGGCGTTCGCTGCGCCCGCGGAGACCGTGATCGCCGGACCCGGCGCCGGGATTGACGGCGCCATTGCCTACGGGATCGGCACCGGCGATCTGCGGGCCGAGGACGTGTCGCTGCTCCCGCTGGGCTCGAGGTTCGAGGTGGACGGCCATGGCGTGGAGCTGAACGTGCCGGGCGAGCACAACGTGCTGAACGCCCTGGCGGCCCTGGCGGCGTGCCGCGAGGCGGGAGTCGGCCTGGACGAGGCGGCGCCGGCGCTGGCCGGCTACACGGGCGCCGGGCGGCGGTTCGAGGACCGGGGGCGCACGGCCACGGGCGCGCGTGTGTTCGACGACTACGCCCACCACCCGACCGAGGTGCGGGCCACGCTTCAGGCCGCCCGCACGTTGGGCGCCGACCGGGTGGTGGCCTGCTTTCAGCCACACCTCTTTTCGCGCACCCGCGAGCTGGCGCGCGCCTTCGGGCGAGCGCTGGCGCTGGCGGACCTGGTGGTGGTGTGCGACATCTATCCCGCCCGCGAGCGGGCCGAGGACTTCCCGGGCGTGAGCGGGCTGATGGTGGCGCGCGAGGCGGCCCATGCGGGCCGCGGGCGCCCGGTGTGGTGGGTGCCGTCGCTCGACGCGGCCGCCGCCCGCCTGGGCGCCGAGCTGGGGGAGGGCGACGCCCTGCTCACCCTTGGCGCCGGTGACGTGGACCGCGTGGCGGCCGCGCTGGCGGGGGCCGACGATGGCTCCTGAGCCGCCCGAGGGAGTGCAGTCGCAGTTCTCGCTCGCGCGCCTGACCACCGTGCGCACGGGCGGCACGGCCGACCATTACGCCCGCCCCTCGACTTCGGAGGAGCTGTCCTCGCTCCTGGCCTGGGCAGGTGAGGCCGGTGTGCAGGTAGGAGTGGTGGGCTCGGGATCGAACCTGCTGGTAGCGGATGCTGGCTTCAGAGGACTCGTGATCAAGCTCGACGGAACGCTCGCCTCGATCGAGCGCGACGGCACGCATCTGCTCTGCGGCGGAGGCGCCCGGCTTCCCCAGGCGTCTGCCCGTGCGGCCCGGGACGGCCTCACCGGCCTGGAGTTCGGCGTGAACATCCCGGGCACCGTGGGCGGCGCGGTGAAGATGAACGCCAACGCCTACGGCGGCGACCTCTCGCGCGTGCTCGAGTGGGTGGACGTGGTGTCCCCCGAGGGCACCACGCGGCGCACGCCCGCCGACCTCGGCTTCACCTACCGCCGGTCCAACCTCGCCGAGGGCGAGATCGTGGCCCGCGCTTCGTTCGCGCTCGAGCCCGCCGAGCCCGAGCGCGTGAAGGCCACCCTCGCCGGCATGCGCGAGCAGCGCCGGGCGGCGCAGCCGTCGGGCATCAAGACCTTCGGCTCCACCTTCAAGAACCCCGAGGACCCGCGCGCGGAGGGCCGCAGCGCGGGCGTGCTCCTCGACGAGGCCGGCTGCCGCGGACTGACCGTGGGCGGCGCGCGGTTCTCCGAGAAGCACGCGAACTTCGTGGAGAACATGGGCGAGGCCACCACCGCCGACGTGATCGCCCTGATGGCGGAGGGTCGCCGCCGGGTCCGGGAGCGCTTCGGGGTGGAACTGGAGCCCGAGGTGCAGTTGCTCGGCCACGTGGACGCCTCGGCCCTCTTCGACTCATGAGCGGCGCACTTCTCAGGGGCCGTGGTTCGCGACTGCCCGGCATCCGCGCATACGCGTCCGCGGCACGCTCCGCCGCCGCGCCCGGGCCGCGCATGCGCCGCCGGCTGCTGGCGATCGGCGTGTTGGCGCTCCTGGTCTGCGCCCTCTACATGCTGTGGCTGCGCGACTCGGGGCTGGTGGCGGTGGAGAAGGTGACCGTGACCGGCCTCACCGGCAAGAACGCCGACGAGATTCGCCGGGCGCTGGAGGGCACGGGCCGCCAGATGACCACCCTGCACGTGGACGAGGACCGCCTGAAGGAGGCGGCGCTGGCCTTTCCGGCGGTGAAGGCCATCGAGGTCCAGGCGGACTTCCCCTCCGGGCTCGCGGTGCACGTGATCGAGCACCGGCCCGCGGCTCTGGTGGTGGCCGACGGCCGCAGGGTGCTCGTGGCCGCCGACGGCTCGGTGTTGCCCGGCCAGACGGCTGACACCTCGGTGCCCGACGTCAAGCTCGACGGCGCGGTGTCCGGGGACCGCCTGGCGCCGGGCCCGACCCTGGACGCGGTGCGCGTGGCCGGCGCCGCGCCGGCCCCCCTGCTCGAGCGGCTCTCCCGCGTGGGCAGCGACGGCGGCAACGGCATCGTCGCCCAGCTCGACGACGGCCCCGACCTGATCTTCGGGACGCCCGACAGGATCGACGCGAAGTGGGCAGCTGCCGCGCGCGTGCTCGCGGATCCCGACGCGGCCGGCGCCGAGTATCTGGACCTGCGGATTCCCGAGCGTCCGGCGGCCGGAGGGCTTCCGGTGGAGACCCTGGCACCGGTGGCCCCGGCCGGCTCAGCCCGACCCGGCCGACCCGCTCACCGACCCCGGCGCGGTTGCTCCGCTGGACCCGCTCGCCGAGCCGCCCGCAGCCGTCCCGGTGGCGCCCGTCGAGCCCGCGCCGGCACCGCAGGAGGCGGCCCCCGTGACGCCCGAGCAGGCCCCGGCCGAGCCCGCCCCGCAACCCCCCGCTACTGTCGGTGGGGGAGCTGGGGCATACCCTCAACCATGACTTGATGCTTGAGCCAAGTCTCAAGCTTGGATAGAGGGTTAGTCCGCAGGATTCGTTGCAGGGTTGGTTGACACGTCCCACGATTTCGACCTACAGTGCGGAACTTGCGGTTAACTGTGCCGGCGAGGAAACCCTCAATGATCACTCGACTCCCGGACAGAACCCCCTGATGAGACTCCAGCCCCGAGCGCACAAGAGGCGAGGCCCCTCCCGATGAACACCGGCAGCTATCTGGCCGTGATCAAGGTCGTCGGAGTAGGCGGCGGCGGCACCAACGCGGTCAACCGCATGGTCGATGCCGGGTTGAAGGGCGTGGAGTTCATCGCGGTGAACACGGACGCCCAGGCCCTGCAGATGTGCGACGCCGACATCAAGCTGCAGATCGGCGACCAGCTCACGCGCGGCCTCGGCGCGGGCGCCGACCCCGAGACGGGCTACGGCGCGGCCAACGAGAGCCGCGACGAGCTGAAGGAGGCCCTCAAGGGCGCGGACATGGTTTTCGTGACCGCGGGTGAGGGGGGCGGCACCGGCACCGGGGCGGCCCCGGTCATCGCCGAGGTGGCCAAGCAGGAGATCGGCGCGCTCACCGTGGGCGTCGTGACCCGGCCGTTCGACTTCGAGGGCTCACAGCGCCGCCGTCAGGCGGACGAGGGCATCGACCGCCTGCGCGAGCAGGTGGACACCCTGATCGTGATCCCCAACGAGAAGCTGCTCGCGGTGGTCGAACGCCGCACCAGCATCCTCGAAGCGTTCCGCGAGGCCGACAACGTGCTGCGCCAGGGCGTACAGGGCATCACCGACCTGATCACGATCCCGGGCCTGATCAACCTCGACTTCGCGGACGTGCGCACGATCATGCACGAGGCCGGATCGGCCCTGATGGGCATCGGCGAGGCCAGCGGCGAGCAGCGCGCGGCGGAGGCCGCCAAGAACGCCATCTCCAGCCCGCTGCTCGAGCAGTCGGTGGAGGGCGCCACGGGCATCCTGCTCAACATCACCGGAGGCTCCGACCTCGGGCTCTTCGAGGTGAACGAGGCCGCCGAGATCATCCAGAGCGCCGCCGACCAGAACTCCAACATCATCTTCGGCGCCGTGGTGGACGACCAGCTCACCGACGCCGTGCGCGTGACCGTGATCGCCACCGGCTTCGACGGGCACGGCGGCGGCCCGCTGTTCACCGACGACACAACCGGCAGGCGCCGCGAGCCCCGCCGGCGCGACGTCCAGATGGACGACCGCCAGCGCAGCTCGCTGGAGATCGCCGACGACGACATCGACATTCCGTCGTTCCTCAAAGACTGACTCAGTCGACAGTCAGCGGTAGCCTGCGGCACTTGAGCACCGCCGCCCAATCCCTGCGCCAGAGCCCGCTGCGCGCCCGGCACGAGGCCGCGGGCGCCAAGCTGGTCCCGTTCGCCGGCTGGGAGATGCCGGTGCAGTACGCAGGGGGTGCGCGCCGAGCACGAGAACGTGCGGACCGCCGCAGGCATGTTCGACGTCTCGCACATGGGCGAGGTGCGCACGTCCGGCCCGCAGGCGCAGGAGCTGCTCCAGCGCCTGCTCTCCAACGACGTGTCAAAGCTGGCCGAGGACGGCGCCCAGTACTCGGTGCTGTGCAACGAGGACGGCGGCGTGCTGGACGACCTGTTCACCTACCGCCTCCCCGACGGCTCGTTCCTCACCGTGACCAACGCGTCCAACCACCAGCGCGACCACGAGTGGATGGCCGAGCACGCGGGGGACTTCGACGCGACGGTGGAGGACGTGGCCGCCCGGTACGCGATGCTCGCGGTCCAGGGGCCGCAGGCGCGCGGCGCGGTGGAGAGCATCGCCGGGGGCGCCCTGCCCAAGCGAATGCGCACCGCCACGATCCCTGTGGCCGGCCAGGACACCCTGGTGTGCGGCACCGGCTACACGGGCGAGGACGGCGTGGAGCTGCTGATGGCCCCCGCGCACGCGCCCGCGGTCTGGGATGCGCTGCTGGCCCAGGGCGTCAGGCCCGCAGGACTGGGCGCGCGCGACACGCTGCGCCTGGAGGCCTGCTTTCACCTCTACGGCAACGATCTGTCGCTCGATCGCAACCCGATCGAGGCGGGGCTGGGCTGGATCTGCAAGCTCGACACTCACTTCATCGGCTCCGACGCGCTCCGGGACGTCGAGCCCGAGCAGACGCTCGTGCCGCTTAGGTTCACCGGGCCGGGCATCCCGCGCCAGGGCAATCCCGTGAGCACCGAGCACGGCCCCGGCGAGGTCACCAGCGGCACGCTGTCGCCCTGCCTGAACACCGGCGCGGGCCTGGCCTACGTGCCCGTGGATGCGGCCGAGCCGGGCACCGAGATCGAGGTCGACGTGCGTGGCAAGCCCCGTGCGGCCGTGGTCAGTGAGCGGCCTCTCTATCCCCCCAAAACGAAGGAGAGCTGAGCGACGTGGCCGAGAGCTACCCCGAGGAGCTGAAGTACCACCCCGAGCACGACTGGGCGCGGATCGAGGGCGAGGAGGCCACGTTCGGCATCACCTGGTACGCCCAGGACGCGCTCGGCGAGGTGGTGTTCTACGACCCGCCGGAGGTGGGCGCCACGGTGTCAAGGACCAGGCCTACACCGAGGTGGAGTCGGTGAAGGCGGTGTCCGATGTCTTTGCGCCCCTGTCCGGCGAGATCACGGCCGTGAACGAGAAGCTCGGCGAGAACCCCGAGCTGATCAACTCCGACCCCTACGGGGACGGCTGGCTGGTGAAGGTCAAGCTCAGCGACACCGGCGAGCTGGAATCCCTCCTGGACGTGGACGCGTACAAGGGTTTGCTGTCCTCCTGACTAGTCTCGCCTTAGACCCATGAGCCGCTACACCTCCGCCACCGACGCCGACCGCAAGGCGATGCTGGACGCCATCGGCGTCGGCTCGCTCGAGGATCTCTTCGCCGAGATCCCCGAGGCCGTGCGCCTCGACCGCCCGCTGGACCTGCCCGCCGGCATGGCCGAGCAGGAGGTGTTCGACCACCTGTCGGAGCTGGCGTCGCGCAACCGTCACTCAGACGACGAGGTGAGCTTCCTCGGCGCCGGCATGTACGACCACTACGTGCCGTCGATCATCGACTCGATCCTGCAGCGGTCGGAGTTCCTCACGCCGTACACGCCCTACCAGCCCGAGATCTCCCAGGGCGGGCTGCAGGTGATGTTCGAGTTCCAGACCGCGATCTCCGAGCTCACCGGCCTGCCGGTGAGCAACGCCTCGGTGTACGAGGGGCCGTCGGCCGTGGCGGCCGCGGGCTATCTCGCCAAGCTCGAGACCAAGCGCGGCAAGCTGGTGGCATCGCGCGGCCTGCACCCGCACTCCCGCGACGCGCTGGTCACGCACGCCGCCGGCTACGGCATGACGGTCGAGGAGGCTGCGCTGGACGGCGAGGGCGCCACCGACGTGGACGCCCTGGCCGGCCTGGTGGACGACGACACCGCCGCCGTGTTCGTGCAGCAGCCGAACTTCCTCGGCACGGTGGAGGAGCTGGGTGCGCTCGGCGAGGCCGCCAAGCGCACCGGCGCCCTGTTCGTGGTGGCCGCCGACCCCCTGCCGCTGGGCATTCTCGAGCCGCCGGGATCCTTCGGCGCCGACATCTGCGTGGGCGAGGGCCAGACGCTGGGCAACCGGCTGGACTTCGGCGGCCCCTCGTTCGGGTTCTTCGCCGCCGACGAGCGCTTCATCCGCAAGATGCCCGGCCGCATCGCCGGCGAGACGCTCGACGTCGACGGCAAGCGCGGTTTCGTGCTCACCCTTCAGACCCGCGAGCAGCACATCCGCCGCGAGAAGGCCACGCACAACATCTGCACGGCGCAGGCGCTCAACGCGCTCGCCGGCGTGATCTACCTCTCCTGGCTGGGCAGGCGGGGCCTGGTGGAGCTGGGCGAGCTGATGCTGCGCCGCACCCACTACGCCCGCGAGAGCCTGGGCCTTCAGGCGATCAACCCGGGTCCGGTGGTGCGCGAGTTCGCGGTTCGCGTGCCCGACCTCGACGCACTGTTCGAGCGCGCCCGCGCCGAGGGCATCAACCCCGGCTACCGGCTGGGCGAGACCTACCCCGAGTACGGCGACGGCCTGCTGGTCGCGCTCACCGAGCGGCGCACCAAGACCGACATCGACCGCCTGGCCGAGCTGGTGGGCGCGGTGCGAGAGGGCGTGACCGCATGAGCGCGCGACGCGAGCTCGACCCGCGCGCCCACGAGCAGACGCTCACGATCTACGAGCGCTCGGTGGAGGGCCGCCGCGCGTTCGTGGCGCCCGAGCAGGACGAGGTGCCCGAGGTGCCGGTCAAGGAGCTGCTGCCCGGAGTCCGCCCGGCGCAAGGCGCCCGCCGGGCTCCCCGAGGTCTCAGAGCCCGAGATCGTGCGCCACTACAACGGCCTCTCGAAGAAGAACTTCGACCTCGACACCGGCTTCTACCCGCTCGGCTCGTGCACGATGAAGCACAACCCCAAGCTGCACGAGCGCGTGGCGGCGCTTCCCGGCCACGCGCGCCTGCATCCGCTGCAGGATCCCGAGTACGCGCAGGGCGCGCTGGAGCTCATGTTCAACCTCCAGCGGGCGCTGGGCGAGATCGCCGGCCTGCCGCACGTGTCGCTGCAGCCCAGCGCGGGCTCCCACGGCGAGCTGGCCGGCCTGCTGCTCACCCGCGCCTACCACGAGGACCGCGGCCAGCACCGCCACAAGGTGCTCACGCCCGACACCGCGCACGGCACCAACCCCGCCACGGTCACCATGGCCGGCTACGAGGTGGTGAAGGTGGGCACCGACGAGCACGGCGGCGTGGACATCGACGACCTGCGCGCCAAGGCATCCGACGACGTGGCGTGCCTGATGCTCACCAACCCCAACACGCTCGGACTGTTCGACCGCAACATCTCCGAGATCGCCTCGATCGTGCACGACGCGGGGGCCACGCTCTACTACGACGGGGCCAACCTGAACGCCGTGATGGGCATCTCGCGGCCCGGCGACATGGGCTTCGACATCGTCCACTACAACCTGCACAAGACCTTCACCCAGCCCCACGGCGGCGGCGGGCCGGGCGCCGGCCCGATCGCGGTGTCCGACCGCATCGAGCCGTTCCTGCCGCGGCCCCAGGTGGTGCGGACGGAGAGCTCCAACGGCTCGGGCCCGGTGTTCGCGCTCGACGACGACCGGCCCAAGTCGATCGGCAAGCTGCGCGGGTTCACCGGCAACTTCGGCGTGTTCGTACGCTCCTACGCCTACATCTGCTCGCTGGGCGCCGAGGGCCTGCGCGAGGCGTCCGAGATGGCCGTGCTGAACGCCAACTACCTGCGCGCCCGGCTGGCCGAGGACGGCATCGGCGAGTACCTGCCGATCGCCTTCGACCGCATCTGCATGCACGAGTTCGTGCTGTCGGGCAGGGGCGCGCGCGACAAGCTGGGCATCAAGACGCTCGACATCGCCAAGCGGATGCTCGACCACGGCGTGCATCCGCCCACCGTGTACTTCCCGCTGCTGGTGGAGGAGGCGCTGATGGTGGAGCCCACCGAGACCGAGCCCAAGGAGCGCCTGGACCACTTCGCCGAGGTGGTGCGCTCGATCCTGGCGGAGGCGGCCGAGGACCCCGAGATCGCCCGCAACGCGCCCTACACCACTCCGGTTCGCCGTCTCGATGAGGCGGGTGCCGCAAAGCGGCCCGTGGTGCGCCAGGGAGCAGGGGCGAACCCCGGGGATCCTGCCAGCGCGGCGGAGAACCCGGCGAGCGCCACCGGCGGGTCGGCCGTCTGAGTCGCCCGCCCCGACGCTCCATAGACTGCCCGCCGCGTGCGCATCTTCAGCGGCATCCAACCCACCGGCCGCAAGCACCTCGGCAACTACATCGGGGCGATCCGCCAATACGTGGAGGGCCAGGACCGCGGCGACCCGGCGATCTACTGCATCGTGGACCTGCACGCCATCAGCGTGCGCTACGACCCCGCCGAGCTGCCGCGCTACACCTACGACACGGCGGCCATGCTGCTGGCGTCGGGCCTGGACCCGGCGCGCTGCATCCTCTTTCGCCAGTCCGACGTTCGCGAGCACACCGAGCTGGCCTGGCTCCTCTCCTCGGTTACCGCGCACGGCGACCTCAATCGCATGCACCAGTTCAAGGACAAGTCGGCCACTCAGCGCGAGCTGCTGTCGGCTGCGCTGTTCCTCTACCCGGTGCTCATGGCCGCCGACGTGCTGGCCTACAGGGCGCACGAGGTGCCGGTGGGCGACGACCAGCGCCAGCACGTGGAGCTGATGCGCGACATCGCCACCCGCTTCAACGCCGCCTACGGTGACGTGCTGGTCGTGCCCGAGCACCGCATCCCCGCCGCCGGCGCACGGGTGATGGACCTCCAGGATCCCACCCGCAAGATGTCGACCACGGGCAGCGAGGAGCGCGGCCTTGTCTACATCGACGACGAGGAGAAGGCGATCCTCAAGAAGGTCAAGAGCGCGGTGACCGACTCCGGCTCGGAGGTGCGGCGTGGGCCCGACAAGGCGGGAGTCGCGAACCTGATCGACGTGCTGGCCGTGGTACGCGGTGTGGACCCCGAGGAGATCGAGCGCGAGTTCGAGGACCGCGGCTACGGCGACTTCAAGACCGCGGTGGGCGAGGCGGTGGCGGAGTACCTGCGCCCGGTCCGCGAGCGCTACGGCGAGCTGCGCACGGACGAGGCGGAGCTGGAACGGATCCTTCAGGACGGCGCGGGTCGCGCGCGCGCGATCGCGTCGGCGACGCTGGCCGAGGTCAGGGCCGCGATGGGCATCGGGGCACCCGCCTCTCGATGAGTCCGCTCAGCCGCCGTGACCTGCTCCGCGCGGGAGGGCTGGGCGCTGCCGGGCTGGCCGGAGCCGGCGCACTGGTCTACGCCACCTCCGAGGACGACCCGGAGGTGATCCAGGGCCGCGAGATCCCGCCGAACGTGGTGGTCATCGTGATCGACAACCTGCGCGCCGACCATGTCGGCGCATACGGGTCCGAGCGCGTGAAGACCCCGTCGCTCGACGCCCTCGCGAGGGAGAGCGTGCGCTTCACCCACTCCCGCCCCGAGGCGTTCCCGACGGTTGCCGCCCGGCGGGCGATCCTCACCGGCCGGCGCTCCTTTCCCTTCCGCGACTGGAAGCTCGACCCGGACCTGCCCGCGGGGCCGAGTTGGAGCCCGCTGCCGCACAAGCACCCGACATTCCTCGACCTCCTGCGACAGGCGGGCTACGCAACCGCGTACGTGAGTGACAACCCCTGGATCCTGTCGCGCCCGTTCGACCGCTTTCGCCGCGGACTGGACTTCGCGGAGACCGTGCCCGGCCAGGTGCCCGCGCGCCGCGGGCCGCGCCGCAACGTGCAGGACTCCGAGATCAGCCGCTATGTGACGCGCGCTCAGCGCGGAACGCCGGTGGAATCGCGCACCCGCGAATACCTCGCGGCCAACAAGCCCGAGCGAAAGGAGGACGAGTACGGCGCCGCGCAGGTGTTCCGGGCGGCCTCTGAGTACCTGGGACGCGCCTCGCAACGACTGCGGCCCTTCGCCCTGGTGGTGGACGCCTTCTCCCCGCACGAGCCGTTCGACCCGCCACCCCGCTTCATGGACATGTACGGCGACCCCGATTACCGTGGCGCCGACCCCATTCAGGCGTTCTCGCCCCCCATCGGAACCGTGGCGGAGCTCGGGCCGCGCGGTCGCGGGCTGCTGCGGCGCGTTCAGGACCTGTATGCCGCCGAGGTGAGCTTCACCGATCGCTGGGTCGGCAACTTCCTTGACGAGCTGGACCGGCTCAAGCTGGCCGACGACACCACGGTGGCGCTTCTGTCCGACCACGGCGTGCTGCTCGGAGAGCACGGGTTCGTGGGCAAGAAGGGCTCGCAGGCCTACCGGGAGGTGATCGACGTGCCGTGGTTGCTGCGCCACCCCGAGCGCCGCGGCGCCGGCACCACCAGCGACTTCTTCGCCTCCACGCACGACGTGGCGCCCACGGCGCTCGCCGTGGCGGGACTCGCCGCGCCGGGGGCGATGGACGGCGACGACCTCGGTGTGGTGGCGGAGGGCGGCCGGCCGCCGGAGCGCCCGATCTTCACGGCCTCGTACGACGACAGCGTGGTGGCCGGGGACGGCCGCTGGCTTCTGCTGTCGGACAACCTCGGGCTCGAGAAGCGCCTGTACGACACGCGCCGGGATCCGGCGGAGCAGGTGGACGTGGCCTCCCGCCGCCCGGGCGCGGTCCGCCGGCTGTGGAACGCCGTGCTCGACGACGCCGGCGGCACCCTGCCGCGGTTCGGCCCCACCGGGGTGATCTCGGGATGAGCGTGCTCGAGGACGGGCTCACCCGCCGCCGGCTGCTCGAGGCGGGGGGCGCCTCCGCTGCGAGCCTGGCCGCCCTGGGCGCGCTCGGCCCTCGCGCACTGGCCGCGCCCGCCGCGGCCCGGAACGTGATCGTGATCGTGCTCGACAATGTGCGGGCTGATCATGTGGGCGCCTATGGCGGGCGACGCGTGCGCACCCCGGCGATCGACGGCCTGGCGCGGGAGAGCCTGCTCTTCTCGCGCTACCGCCCGGAGGTGTTTCCCACGGTCCCGGCCCGCCGCTCGATCATGACCGGTCGCCGGGTGTACCCGTTCCGCGGCTGGCGGCCCGAGCCGGGGCTGCCGCAGGAGCCCGGCTGGCAGTCGATTGACCGGCGGATCCCGGTGTTCACCGACGTCCTCGGCAGGGCCGGGTGGCACACGGGCTACGTGACCGACAACCCGCACCTCCTCTCCGGCGCCTACGACGGCTTTCGCGCCCGCTTCGACCAATCGGTGACAGTGAAGGGCCAGGTGCCCTACCGCGGCAAGCCACCCGGCCGGCCCGTGAACCGCCGCACACTGAACCGCCACCTGCTGCCGCAGCTGCGCCACAGCACCACCCAGCGGCGCCTCCGCGAGTACCTCACCGCCAACAAGGGGCGCGACAACGAGGCCGACTATCTCTCGCCACGGGTGTTCACCGAGGCGGCGCGGTGGGTGGAGCAGGCGGTGGCCCGCCGGCAGCCGTTCGCGCTGGTGGTCGACAGCTTCGACCCCCACGAGCCGTGGGATCCCGCACCCCGCTACCTCCGCCGCTTCGGCCCGGGACGAATCGGCGCCGTGAAGCCGATCCAGCCGTTTCACCCACCCGGCGGCTCGCTGAAGCAGTTCAACCTGTCGCGCGCCGCGATGCGCCGCGTGCGCAACCTCTACGCGGCCGAGCTGGCGATGGTGGACACCTGGCTCGGGCTCTTCCTCGGCCGCCTGGAGCAGCTGGGCCTGATGCAGGACACGCTGATCGTGCTGCTGTCAGACCACGGGGTGCTGCTGGGCGAACGCGGCGAGGTGGGCAAGACCGAGGACCAGATGCACCGCGAAATCACGCGCGTGCCGCTGCTGATCCGCGACCCCGCCGGCAGGGGAGCGGGCAGGACCAGCGACTACTTCGCCTCCACCCACGACATCGCGCCCACCGTGCTGTCGATGCTCGGCCGGCCGGTGCCGAAGCCGATGGACGGGGTGGACCTATCGGTGCTGTTGCGCGGCAAGGCACCGCCGCGGCGACGGGGCTTCACGGCCAGCTATGGCAGGTGGGTGAGCGCAGGCGACGGGCGCTGGCTGCTGATCTGCGACAACCAGGGGCGCAAGAAGCGCCTGTACGACACGCGCCGTGACCCGGGCGAGCGCCGCAACGTTGCGTCCCGGCACCCCGCGGTCGTGCGGCGGCTGTGGCGCCAGGTGATCGCGGACGCGGGCGGCAGGCGCCTGCCCCGCTTCTAGCGGCAGGTCGTCGGCCCGGCGCTCTACTCTGCCCCGGATGTCCGTCGCCGAGCTGGACCTGGACCTGGAGGTCTTCCAGGGTCCCTTCGACCTGATGCTCACGCTCGTGCTCCGTGAGGAGGTGGACCTGCTCGAGGTCGAGCTGGCGGACGTGGTGGTGGCCTACGTGGACCACCTGGAGCGCAGGGGCGAGCTGGACCTGGAGTCCGCCACCGAGTTCCTGGTGCTGATCGCCGCGCTGCTGGAGCTCAAGTCGCGGCTGATGCTGCCCGGCGAGGAGGGCGACGCCCTCGACCTCGAGCCGGGCGAGGCGGCCGAGGAGCTGCTGGCGCGGATGCTCGAGTACCGCCGCTACAGCGGCGTCGCCGGCTTCCTGCGCGAGCGCCTGGAGGCCGAGCACGGCTTTCGCTACCGCTCCGCGCCGCTGCCGCCGCACCTGCGGCGCGTCTCGGTGGACCTGGCCGAGCGCTCGTATGACCCCGACCAGCTGGCCGAGGCGGTGGGCGGGCTGTTGCGCATGCCGCCCAAGCTCGACCTCGGCCACGTGGCGCGCCCGCGCGTGTCGCTGGAGTCGCGCCTGGACCACATGCGCTCGCTGCTCTCCCGGCAGGGCAGCTTCACCTTCGACGAGGCGGTGCGCGGCGCCGACCGGCTCACCGAGGCCGTCACCCTGTTCGCGCTGCTGGAGCTGCACAAGGCCGGCGAGGCGCGCTGGAGCCAGTCCGAGGCCTTCGGGCCGATCACCGTTACCACGGAGGCCCAATGAACGAGCTGGCAAGAGTGGTGGAGGCGCTGCTGTTCCTCTCGCCCGAGCCCGTGTCCCTGGAGCGTCTGGCCGACGCCGCCGAGACCTCCGAGGGCGAGGTGCTCGAGGCGCTCCAGCGACTGCGCGAGCACTACGCCGAGGGCTTTCGCGGCGTGGTGCTGCGCGAGGTGGCCGGCGGGTTCTCCCTGGCCACCGATCCGGTGGCCGAGCGCGCCGCGCGGCGGCTGCTGTCCAAGCCCCGCACGCCTCCGCTCACCCAGGCCCAGGCCGAATGCCTCGGGATCGTGGCCTACCTGCAGCCGGCCTCGCGGCCGGAGATCGCGCGCATCCGGGGCGTGTCCTCGGAGTCCGCCGTGGGCACCCTGCTCGAGCGGGGGCTGATCGAGGAGTCCGGGCGCTCGCGCTTCGGGGCCGTGCTCTACCGGACCACGGAGCTGTTCCAGAAGCTGTTCGGCCTGGAGGCGCTCGACACCCTCCCCGACGTGGCGCGTTTCGACCCCACGCCCGAGGACGAGCGCGAGTTGCGCGACCGGCTGCTGAAGGCCGGCGAGGCGCGGGCCGAGAGCTAGGAGACCGCGGCCAGCGGCTCGGACTGGCGGAACTCCTCCGCCACGTCGCACAGGATCTGAACCATCGCCTCGCTGGCCGGTGAGCGGTAGCCCTCGGCCTGGCGGGCGGCCCAGATTCGCCGCACGGGGGCGTCCTTGCCCAGCGCACGGGCCACCACGCCCGGATGCAGGGGATGCAGGGCGAGCCGCGGGAAGATCGTGACGCCCACGCCCGCGGCCACGAGCGCCTGAGAGGCCATCGTCTCGTCGGCCTCGAACGCCACCCTCAGATCGAATCCGGCGTCCTGGCAGGCTCGCTCCACGATGGCGCGGCAGCCGTTGTTGCGCCCACTGGAGATCCACGGCTCGTCGGCCACGTCGGCCAGCCTCAGGCGGCGGCGCTTGGCCAGTGGGTGGCCGGCGGGCAGCACGAGGTCGTACTGGTCGTCGATCAGATGGAACGTCTCGAGCGACTCCACCAGTGCCTCGCGCAGCGGGGCATAGTCGTAGATCAGCGCCAGGTCGATCTCGCCGGAGCGCAGCAGCTCCTTCGACTCGATCGGCTCGGCCTCGACCATGCTCAGCTCCACCTCGGGATGGCGCTCGTGGAAGTCCGCCACCGCTCGGGGCACCAGCGTGGCGCCCGCGCTCTGGAAGCAGGCCAGCCGCAGGCGGCCGCCACGCAGGCCGGCCAGTGCCGCCAGCTCCTCCTCGGCGTCCTCGATCCGGCACAGGATGGCCTCGGTGTGCGCCACCAGGGCCCGGCCGGCGTCGGTGAGGCGCACGCCGCGGGCACCGCGCTCGAGCAGCGCTGGTGCCGGTCTCACGTTCCAGCGCCGCAACCTGTTGTGAGATCGCGGACTGCGTGAACGACAGCGACTCCGCCGCGGCCGAGAAGGAGCCGCGTGCCGCAACCTCGCGAAGGACCTTCATGCGGCGAACATCCAGCATTAGACGAGCTTATCGTGACCTGCGGCGTTTGTCATTTGAACTGATGCCCGTCCGCTGCCATATTCGGAGGTGCAGATGACGCGCCGATCGTGGATTCAGTTCTTCCTCTTGTCCGCCATGTGGGGGGCGTCCTACCTGTTCATAAAGGTGGCGCTGGAGGACGTCTCGCCCGCGATGGTGGTGTTCGCACGCACTGCGCTGGCGTCGCTCGTGCTGCTGCCCTTCGCGCTGAGAGCGCACGCGCTCTCCGGCCTCCGCGCCAGCGTGGCGGCCTTCTTCCTGCTGGCGCTGCTGCAGGTGGCGGCGCCCTTCATGCTGATCTCCGTGGGACAACAGGAGATCTCCACGTCGCTCGCGGGAATCCTCGTGGCCACCGCGCCGATCTACACCTTCCTGCTGGCGTTCCGTTTCGAGCGCGAGAGCCGTCCCCGCGGGATCGGCCTGGTGGGCGTCCTGCTCGGCGTGGTCGGGGTGGGCCTTCTGCTCGGCGTGGACCTCGACGGCGGCTCGGCGGCCCTGCTCGGCGGCCTGCTCGTCGTGGTGGCCAGCCTGGGCTATGCGCTTGGCGCCTTCTACCTGCGCCACCGCTTCACCGGGGTCAAGCCGATCGGGGCGGTCACCGTCACGATGGCGGCCAGCGCGCTGATGACGCTGCCCTTCGCCCTGGCCACCTTCCCGTCCGCGGTGCCGGACCTGGAGACCTTCGGTTCCCTGAGTGCTCTCGGGGTCTTCGGCACGGGGATCTCCTTCGTCCTCTTCTACACCCTGATCGGCGACATCGGCCCGAGCAAGACCTCCCTCGTGGCCTACGTGGCGCCGGGCTTCGCGGTGCTCTACGGCGTCACGCTGCTCGGCGAGGACTTCACCCTGGCCACGCTTGGCGGACTGGTGCTCATCCTCGGGGGCTCCTACCTCGCGGCCGAGGCCCGTTCGGCTCCCAGGCCTCCTACGCCTTCACAGCCAGCTGACCGCAGGCAGCCTCGATATCGCGTCCCCGCGTGAGGCGCACCGTGGCGGGCACCCCGCGCTCGGCCAGCGCCGACCGGAAGGTGTCGATGGCCTCCCGGCTCGAGCCCTCGAACTCCGAGTCGGTGGGGTTGTAGGGGATGAGGTTCACCTTGAACGCGCCGCGCGGCTCCAGCACGGCCGCCAGCTGGACGGCCTGCTCGTAGCTGTCGTTGACCCCGCCAGCATCAGGTACTCCACGAACACCTTGCGCTTGCGCAGGTCGTGCCAGCGCCGGCAGGCGTCGAGCACGTCGGCAAGCGGATAGCGGTCGTTCACGGGCATCAGCTCCGAGCGCAGTGAGTCGTCGGGGGCGTGCAGTGAGAGAGCGAGGCGGATCGTGGGGCCGTCGCGCTCTGCCAGCCGGTCGATCCCGGGGATCCAGCCCACGGTGGAGATCGTGGTGCTGGACGGGTGGATGCCCACCTCGGGCAGGCGCTCGCAGGCGCCCAGCACGGCGTCGAGGTTGAGCAGCGGCTCGCCCATGCCCATGAAGACGCAGTGGTCGACGGGCTCCTTCCGGCGGAAGTGGAGTGCCTGGTCGAGGATCTCCGACTCGGTGAGGTTGCGGCCGAACTTCATCGAGCCGGTGGCGCAGAAGGTGCAGGTGAGCGGACAGCCCGACTGGCTGGACAGGCACAGCGAGCGCCGCCCGTCGCGGTAGCGCATGAGCACGGCCTCCAGCGGGCGGCCGTCGCCGGTTCGAAACAGCGCCTTCTCGGTGCCGTCGGAGGCCAGCGCCTCGTGGTCGAGCTGCAGGCTGGAGAGGGGCACCCGGCGCTCGAGCTCGGCGCGCAGCGCCTCGGGCAGGTTGGTCATCTCGTCGTAGGAGGCGGCGCCGCGCGCCGTCCACTCCCACACCTGGCGGCGAGCGGAACGCGGGCTCGCCGAGCTCGGCGAGGCGTGTTCTCGAGCAGTTCCAGGTCCATGCCCTGAGTGTGTCAGCCGGGCAGCAGGTCCTCGAGCTGGTCGATGAGTGTGGGCTGGGGCTCGTCGCCGCCCGATTCGGGCGACGGTGTGGACTGCGGCGGCGGGTGGCTCACCGGCGGGGGGTTCGGCGGCGGGGACGGCGGGGGCGACTCGGGCCGCACCGTGCGCTGGATGAGCGCGCAGCTGCGGCGGTGGCGCAGGGGGCCGGTCCTGAAGCCATAGCCGCCGGTCACCCGCCCCTTGAGGCGCGTGCGCAGCGCGCAGAGGGCGTAGGCCTCGGCGAACTGCTCGGCCGGAGGGTTCAGGCCCCTGAACCAGCGCGCCCGCGGGCGGCCCATCACGCGCTTGAAGGCCCGCCGGTCGGCCCGTCCGAGCACGCGGAGGTCGAACAGATGGCCGAGCTCGTGCAGCATCACCTCCCGAGGTGCCCGCAACCCGCGGCGCATGAAGATCGTGCGCGTGCGCTTGCTGAACACACAGGCGGCGAATCGCGGCCGCCGCGGGCAGCCCGTGAGGATCACCCGCACGCGGCCCCGGACGGTTGGCACAGTCGCCCGGTTGACCCAGCGCTGGAAGGGGGCGCCAAGGCGCTTGCCCTTGGCGTTCACCAGCACCGTCTTGCCAGGCTGCTGGCGAGCGGCCGAGGCGCCACCGATTCCCACGGCGAGCGCGGCGAGCACGGCCAGGCTGAGCGTGAGCCTCCTCACGATGGGCGGACTCTAGAGCGCGGCGGGCTGTGGCAGGCTGGGAGCATGCGCCTCGCCAAGTACCTGGCCCACGCCGGCGTCGCCTCCCGCCGCGCCGCCGAGCGCTTGATCGGCGACGGGACGCGTGAGCGTGGGGGGCGAGGTGGTCACCGACCCTGCCCGTGACGTCGACGAGAACAGTGGCGTGACCGTGGACGGCGCGAGGTGGCGCCCGAGCCGCGTGAGGTCTTCGCCGTGAACAAGCCGAAGGGCGTGGTCTCCACGGCGCAGGACACGCACGGCCGCCCGTGGTGATCGACCTGGTGGAGTCCGATCTGCGGCTGTACCCGGTCGGCCGTCTCGATGTCGACACCACCGGGCTGATCCTCCTGACCAACGACGGCGAGCTGGCCGAGCGGCTCACCCATCCGCGCTACGGGGTGGAGAAGACCTACCACGCCGCGGTGCACCCGCCCGCGTGTCCGACCGCGTCGCTGCGCGCGATGCGAGAGGGAGTGGGCTCGAGGACGGCCGCACCGCGCCCGCCCGCGTGAGCATGCAGCCGGCCGGTCGAGCTGGAGATCGTGCTGCGCGAGGGCCGCAAGCACCAGGTGCAGGCGGATGTGCGAGGCCGTGGGCCACAGGGTGATCGCGCTGGAGCGCGTGGCCTTCGGGCCGCTGCTGCTGGGCGCTCAAGCAGGGCACTCGCGCCGGCTGACGGCCGCCGACGAGGCGGCTGAGCGCGCGCCGAGGTCGGGCGGCTCGCGCGGCGGCTGAAACAATCCCGCGCCGTGAAACTGAGAGCCCTCCGGGGAGCGATCACCGTCGAAGCGAACGATGCCGACGCGATTATCGAGGCCACCGAGGAGCTCATGCGCGAGGTGATGAGCCGCAACGAGCTCGAGGCCGGCGGACATGGTCAGCTGCATCTTCACCTGCACCGACGACCTCGACGCCGAGTTCCCGGCCGTGGCCGCGCGCCGCCTGGGGCTCAGCGGCGTCCCGCTTCTGTGCGCCCGCGAGATCGACGTCCCGGGTGCGCTGCCGCGCGTGATCCGGCTGATGCTGCACTGCTACGCCGAGCCCGAGGCGCCCGCGCGCCACGTGTACCTGCGCGACGCGGTCGCACTGCGCCGCGACCTGGAGGGCGCGCAATGACCGGCATCGAGTTCAACAGCAGGCTCGAGCGGCATCCCGGTCTACCCGGCGGCCGAGACCTACGACTACGACGGCGAGCTGGTCAAGCTCGCGTCGAACGAGACGCCGTGGGGGCCGCCGCCGCCGGTGATGGGGGCGATCCAGGGCAGCTCGAGCGGCTCAACCGCTACCCGGACCCCGAGAAGACGGCGCTGCGCCGGCGGATCGCCGACCGCACGCGGGCTGCCGCTCGAGCGGGTCGCCGTCGGCAACGGCTCGTGCGAGATCCTGCTGGCCGCCGCCGACGCGCTGCTCGAGCCGGGCGCCGAGCTGGTGTACGCGTGGCCGTCGTTCTCGATGTACCCGCACCTGGCGGCGCAGTCGGGCGCCCGGGCGGTCACCGTGGCCGCTGGACGACGACGGGCTGCCACGACCTCGAGGCGATGGCGCGCGAGGTGACGGCGGCCACGCGGCTGGTGCTGGTCTGCAACCCGAACAACCCGACCGCCACCGCGCTGCCGATCGACGAGATCGACGCCTTCGTGGGCGATCTTCCGCGCCACCTGGCCGTGATCCTCGACGAGGCCTACGTGGAGTTCTCGACGCTCCAGGATCCCGACGACTCGCTCGACCTGCTCGAGCGCCACCCCAACCTGGTGCTGCTGCGCACCTTCTCCAAGGTCTACGGCCTGTGCGGCCTGCGCGCCGGCTACGCGCTGGGCCCGAGGAGTTCCGGCTCGCCGTGGACCGGGTGCGCCAGCCGTTCTCGGTGAACGCGATCGCGCAGGCCGCCGCCGCCGAGGCGATCCAGCACCAGGACGAGGTGGAGCGGCGCGTGGAGCGCACCGCGATCGAGCGCGTGCACGTGGAGTCCGAGCTGGCCGCGCGCGGCCTGCACGACCACCGACAGCCAGGCCAACTTCTCCTGGGTGTCGGTGGGAGATCGCGACGAGGAGGCGATCGTGAGGGGCTGGCCGAGCCTCGGCGTGATCGTGCGCGCCGGCAGCGCGCTGGGCGAGGCGGGGCGCCTGCGGGTGACCTACGGCACACGCAGGGAGAACGACCGCTTCCTCGCGGCGCTGGATTCGGCTGCTCTAGCGCCTCAAGCCCGGGCGGTCGCTGCCGATACGTGCTAGAAGCGATGCCATGCAGCACCGCGCACGCCGACCAGCAGCACCTCGCCCGCTCGGGCGACCTCGGCGTGCCCTGTCGCACTGTATTGGCGATTTAGCTAGGCGTCCGGCCGCGGCGGCCCCGTGCCGCAGACCTGAGAAGCACCCGCCCGGGCGCCGGACCCCTCGACCGTGCACTTGCAGGCCATCGCCTCATCACCCGAACACACCCATTGACAGGCTTGAAGAGGAACACATGGAGATTCACAGCGGACAGCGGACGCGTCAGCGACGACGGATCGAGCGAGTCGTGCCCCTGATCGCCCCGCCGGGATGCTCGAGGAGCTGCCGCTCACGCGCGAGCTGGCGGAGGTGGTGCTGCGCGGGCGCACCGAGGTGGCCGACATCCTGGCCGGCGAGGACGACCGCCTGCTGGTG
This sequence comes from uncultured Thermoleophilaceae bacterium, assembly GCA_963727395.1. GTDB lineage: Bacteria > Actinomycetota > Thermoleophilia > Solirubrobacterales > Thermoleophilaceae > JAAYBF01. Next base: position 121,994 of record CAVSGC010000005.1, read on the forward strand.
GTCGTCGGCCCGTGCAGCGTGCACGACGTCGAGGCCGCGCGCGAGTACGCGCACCGCCTGAGCGCGTAGCGGCCGAGACGCACGCGACGACCTGCTGCGTCGCCATGCGGGTGTACTTCGAGAAGCCGCGCACCACGATCGGCTGGAAGGGCCTGATCAACGACCCCCACCTGGACGGCTCGGGCGACGTGAACACCGGCCTGCGCATGGCGCGCGAGCTGCTGCTCGAGGTGCTCGGCCTCGGCCTGCCGGTGGGGTGCGAGTTTCTCGACCCCATCACGCCGCAGTACATCTCGGACACCGTGTCGTGGGGCGCGATCGGCGCACGCACGACCGAGAGCCAGATCCACCGCCAGCTCGGGTCGGGCCTGTCGATGCCGGTGGGCTTCAAGAACCGCACCGACGGCAACGTGCAGGTGGCGGTGGACGCGGTGGCGCGGCGGCCGTCCACGCACGCGTTCGCCGGCGTGGACACCGACGGCAAGCCCGCGATCCTGCACACGCGCGGCAACCCCGACGGCCACGTCATCCTGCGCGGCGGGAGCGGCCGCCCAACCACGCCGCGGCGTCGGTGGCCAGCGCACTCGAGAAGCTGCGACGGCGGGCCTGCCCGAGCGCGTGGTGATCGACGCCTCGCACGACAACAGCGGCAAGGACCCCGCGCGCCAGCCCGGCGTGGCGGCCGACGTGGGCGACCAGGTGGCGGCCGGCAACACGGCGATCGTGGGCATGATGCTCGAGTCGTTCCTGGTCGGCGGGCGGCAGGACCTGGACTCCGCGGAGAGCTCACCTTCGGCCAGTCGATCACCGACGCGTGCATGGACTGGGACACGACCGTGGAGGTGCTCGACGGGCTTGCCGGCGCGTGCGCGCGCGCCGCGCCGCGGTTCCGTGAAGATCGCCGTCCTCGGCGTCGGGCCTCATCGGAGGGTCGATCGGCCTGGCCGCGCGCGAGCGCGCCGGCGACGCCGAGGTGGTGGGATTCGGCCGCTCGCCCGAGCGCCTGGAGCGGGCCGTGAAGGTGGGGGCCCTGGACCGCGCGGCCGGCACGCTCGAGGAGGCGCTCGACGGCGCGGGCGCGTGCTTCTGCTGTGCGCCCGTCGGTGCGCTGCCCGGCCAGGTGGCGGCCGCCCTGGCCGCGGCGCCGCCAGGACTGCGTGGTGACCGACGTGGGCTCGGTGAAGGGCGGGCTGGTGGAGCGCTTCTCCGACGAGCGCTTCGTGGGCGGCCATCCGGTGGCCGGCGCGGAGACGGCCGGGGTGGAGCACGCGCGCGCGGACCTGTTCGAGGGCGCCGCCTGGTACCTGACGCCGCCGAGGCTCCTCCGGGATCCTCTACGAGCGGCTGCACCGGCTGGTGAAGTCGCTCGGCGCGCGGCCCGTGGCGATCGACGCCGCCGAGCACGACCGCCTGCTGGCCGCCGTCAGCCATCTGCCGCACGTGCTGGCCAACGTGCTCGTGGCCCAGGCCGCCGGGCGCGGCGAGGGGGCTGCCGCGGACGGGCCCGAGCTTCCGCGACGCCACCCGGGTGGCGGGCGCCAACTCGGACGATGTGGACGGACATCTACATGGCGAACGCGAGGCGATCGCCGCCGAGATCGACGCCGCGGTCGAGCGGCTGCGAGGCGGCCGCCACTGCTGCGCGCCGGCGACGCCGAGGCCATGACCGCATGGAACGACGCCGCGGCGCCAGGACCGCCGGCGCCTGCTCGAGGCCGACTTGGCCGGCGGAGCGGTTCACGAGCTGCGCCTCACCGTGCCCAACCGCCCCGGTATCGTCGCCGAGGTGGCTCTGGCCCTGGGCAAGGCAGGTGTGAACATCGTCGACCTGGCGCTGGCGCCCGGCGCCGGACATGCGCTCCGGTGCGATGACGCTATGGGTCGCCGGCGACGGCCGAGGCCGACCGCGCGCGCGGGCTGATCGCGGACCTCGGCTTCCCGGTGGCCTGAGCGCCCGCGTGAGCACCAAGCGCTTCAAGCCGTCGGGCCCGCTGCGAGGGCCGATTCCGGCCCCCGCCGGACAAGTCGATCTCGCACCGCGCCGCGCTCTTCGGCGCGATGTGCGACGAGCCGGTCACGGTGCACAACTACCTCGACTCCGACGACACGCGGTCGACGCTCGAATGCGCTGCTGCACGATCGGCGCCGGCATCGAGGAGGGCGAGTCCGGCACGCTGCAGATCCGCGGCGTGGGCTGCACGCCGCGCTCGAGGCGACCGGCGGCCGCCTGGACGTGGGCAACTCCGGCACGCTGCTGCGCCTGCTGCCCGGGCTGGCTGGCGGGCCAGCCCGGGCGGGAATGGACCCTGGACGGCGACGAGTCGATCCGCCGCCGCCCGGTGGACCGCGTGGTGGAGCCGCTGGCGAGATGGGCGCGGGGATCGAGGCGCGCGACGACCGCCTGCCGCCGCTGACGGTGCGCGGGCGCCGAGCTGCACGGAATCGAGTACCACCTGCCCGTGGCCAGCGCACAGGTGAAGTCGTGCGTCCTGATCGCCGGGATGCTGGCGTCGGGGAGCACCACCTCCGCGAGTCCTCCCAGAGCCGCGACCACACCGAGAGGATCCTGCGCCGCTGCAAGGTGCCGTTCGAGCGCGACGGCTTGCGGATCGACGGTGCACCAGGTGGACGAGCTGGAGCTCGATGAGATCACCGTGCCGGGCGACCCGTCGTCGGCGGCCTTCCTGGTGGCCGCCGCGTGCCTGGTCCCGGGCTCGCGCGTTGTGGTGGAGGACGTGGGCCTGAACTGGACGCGAACGGGCTTCCTGCGCATCGCCGAGCGGATGGGGGCGGTGATCGTGGGTGACCTGGAGGAGCCCGGCACCACCGCCGACGAGGAGCCCGTGGGTGAGCTCGACGTGGCCTACGCGCCGCTGGAGGGCACCGACGTGGCCGGTGACGAGATTCCGCTGGCCATCGACGAGCTGACGCTCGTTGCCCTCCTGGGCGCGTTCGCCAGCGGTGAGACGGTGGTGAGCGGCGCCGAGGAGCTGCGCCACAAGGAATCGGACCGCATCGAGGCCGTGGTGGAGGCCCTCCAGGCGCTCGGTGCCGACATCGAGGAGACAGCCGACGGCTTCGTGGTGCGAGGCGACGGCACTCCACTGGCCGGCGGCACGATCGACGCCCGCGGCGACCATCGCATCGCCATGCTCGGAGCCATCGCCGGCCTGGCGTCCGAAGAAGGGGTGGAGGTGGTGGGCATGGAGGTGGCCGCCGTCTCCTACCCCGAGTTCGAGCAGGACCTTGCGGCGCTGCTCAGATGAGCTGGCAACAACCGCCGGTCGTCTAGGGTTCCGGCCCCCATGAGACGGATCATCGCCCTCCTCATCGGCGTCATGGCCGCGCTCGCGGCCGCCGCGCCCGCTCACGCCACGTTCCCCGGTTCCAACGGGCGCGTGGCCGCCGCCGCCAGGGGGGATGTGTTCCGGGCGATAATCACTCTGCCGCCGATGGGCAGCGGCCGCGGGCGCAACGTGCGCTTCCTGCGCGACTGCCAGTTGTCGGAGTCTGGCGAGCCCGACAGCGGCGACTGCACGATCCGGTACCGCTCGCCCTCGTGGGCCCCGAGCGGGCGGCGGCTGGCCTTCGACTCGGGTCCGGTCATCGCGCTGGTGAACTCCGACCGCAGCGGCTACCGGCAGCTCAGCCGCGTGAGCGCCGACGACGGCGAGCCCGCCTACGCGCCCGGGCGGCAGCTCCCTGGCGTTCACCGGCCGCGCGGGCTCCAGGCGCGACCTCTACGTGCGTGCCACAGCGGGCGGCGGGGCTCGGCGGATTGCGGTTCGCGCGCAGTCGCCCGACTGGTCCCGGAAAAACAGAATCGCGTTCGTGCGGCGGGGCAACATCTACAGCGTGAAGCCACGCGGCGGGCGGGCGGTCCTGATCGCTCGCGGCAGGTCGCCCAGCTGGTCGCCCAGCGGGAGGTCGATCGCCTTCGCGCGCCGTGGCGGCATCTACATGGTGGCTGCCGACGGCACCGGCCTGCGGCGCGCGGTGCGCTGCTCCGGCTGCACCACACCGAGCTTCTCGCCCGACGGCCGGCTGCTCGTCTACAAGAGGAACGGCCTGGTGGTGGCCCGCGTGAGGGACGGCAAGCGGCTGCGCACGATCATCGAGGACGTGCGCGGGGGCTTCGACGCCTCCGAGCCCTCCTGGCAGCCCAAGTAGGCGGCAGGGCGGCCCAAGTACCCTTGCCGCCGCATGGTGGTGGCAATCGACGGACCGGCCGGAGCCGGCAAGAGCACTGTTGCGCGCGCGGCTGCGCGCGCGCTCGGCTTCACCTACCTCGACTCCGGAGCCATGTACCGCGCCGCCGCGCTGAAGCTGCTCGAGGAGGGTGGCGCGGCCTCCGAGCGCGCCGAGGAGATGCAGATCGAGCTGGGCGACCGCGTTGTGGTGGACGGACGCGACGTGACCGACGCCATCCGCACGCCCGAGGTGTCCGAGGCCGCCTCCCGGATCGCCACCAACGAGAAGGTGCGCGCGGCGCTCGTGAAGAAGCAGCGTGCCCTGCTCGACGGGGGCGATTGGGTGGCCGAGGGCCGCGACATCGGCACGGTGGTGGTGCCCGAGGCCCCGGTGAAGGTGTTCCTCACCGCCAGTCCCGAGGAGCGCGCCGAGCGGCGCGCCGCCGAGCTGGGCGCCGACGCCGCCACTGTGCAGCGCGACCAGGCCCTGCGCGACGCCCAGGACTCCGAGCGCGAGCACTCCCCGCTGCGCCCGGCCGACGACGCCGTTCAGCTGGATACCACGGGCCTCAGCGTCGACGAGGTCGTGGAGCGGATCGCCGAGCTGGTCCGCGGCGCCCGCGGGAGCTGATCGTCTTGGCTGCGCTGCCGAAGGTCGCCGTCGTGGGCTTTCCCAACGCCGGCAAGTCCACTCTCGTGAACCGCCTGTCGGGAACTCGCGAGACGGTGGTGCACGAACAGTCGGGGGTCACGCGCGACCGCAAGGAGGTCGAGGCCGACTGGAACGGCCGCTCGTTCCTGCTGGTGGACACCGGGGGCGTGGACGTGGACGAGGACACCGATCTCCAGCGCGCGGTTGCGCGCCAGGCTCGTGCCGCGCTGGGCGAGGCCGCCGTGGCCGTGCTCGTGGTGGACTCCGCCGCGGGGCTGCGGCCGGGCGACTCCGAGCTGGCGGCCGAGCTGCGCGCGTCGAGCGTGCCCGTGGTGGTGGCGGCCAACAAGACCGACAGCGCGGTGCAGGCTGCCAACGCCGCCGAGCTCTACAAGCTCGGGCTGGGTGACCCGGTGCCCGTGTCGGCCGTGCACGGGCTGGGCACCGGGGACCTGCTGGACCGCATCGCCGAGCTGCTGGCTGACGCGCCCGAGCAGGAGGACGAGCAGGCCACCCGCCTGGCCGTCATCGGCCGCCCCAACGTGGGCAAGTCCTCGCTGGTGAACAAGCTGCTGGGCGAGGAGAGGGTGGTGGTGGCGGACTTCGCGGGAACCACCCGCGACGCCATCGACACCCGGATCGTGGTGGACGGGCGCCCGGTGACCCTGGTGGACACCGCGGGCATCCGCCGCCGTACGAAGGTGGCCGGCACGGTGGACTACTACGCCCAGCTGCGCTCGGAGCGCGCCGCCGAGCGCGCCGACGTGGCGATCGTCCTGTGTGACGCCACCGAGGGCGTGACCACCGAGGACTTCCGCATCGCCGACCTGGCGATGCACGCCAACTGCGCCACGGTCGTGGCCCTGAACAAGTGGGACGAGACCGACACCGACCTCGAGGACACCCGCGCGCGGGTGAATCAGAAGCTGCGTCAGCGGCCCCGGCTGATGGCTGTCTCGGCACAGACCGGGCGCGGGCTCACGCGGCTCGTTGCCGAGGCGATAGGGCTGGCCGACCGGGCGGCCGAACGGGTGCCCACCCCTCAGCTCAACCGCTTCCTGGCCGATCTCCAGCAGGCGCGCCAGCCGCCGGCCACCCGCGGTCGGCGGATGCGGATGTACTACATGGCCCAGTACGAGACCTCGCCACCCCGGTTTGCCGTCCAGGTGAACGACCGCTCGCTGATAAAGCGCGACTACGCCTACTTCCTGGAGAACCAGCTGCGCGAGCGCTTCGGGCTGGAGGGAATACCGCTGGTGATCGACTTCAAAACGAGCTGAGAACCCCATCACGGGGCGGCTCTGTACCCTTCCGCGACTCATGACGACACCCCAGCTTTCAGACAACGAGTTCCTGTTCACCTCCGAATCGGTCACCGAGGGCCATCCCGACAAGATGGCCGACCAGATCTCGGACGGCGTCCTCGACGCCGTTCTCGCCGAGGACCCCGACGGCCGGGTGGCGTGCGAGACGCTCCTGAACACGGGACTCGTGGTCGTTTCGGGCGAGATTTCGACCAAGGCCTACGTCGACGTGCCCAAGATCGCCCGCGACACGATTCGCAGGATCGGCTACGACGACCACGTCTTCGGCTTCCACTACGACTCGTGCGCCGTGATCACCGCAATCGACGAGCAGTCGCCCGACATCGCGCAGGGAGTGGACACGGCCCTCGAGAAGCGCACCAACTCGGAGGACGAGGACGAGTTCGACGTGGCCGGCGCGGGCGATCAGGGGATGATGTTCGGCTACGCCACCACCGAGACTCCCGAGCTCATGCCACTGCCGATATCGCTCGCGCACAGGCTCGCCCGGCGCCTCACCGACGTGCGCAAGGACGGCACGCTCGACTACCTGCGCCCCGACGGCAAGACGCAGGTCACCGTCCGCTACGAGGATGGCGTCCCTGTCTCGATCGAGAAGGTGCTCATCTCCACGCAGCACGCGGAGCACGTGGACTCCGACACCACGATCCGCAACGACCTGTGGGAGCACGTGGCCAGGCCGATCCTGCCCGCCGACATGTACGACGACGGCGAGCTGTTCACGAAGGAGAACTTCCTGGTGAACCCCACCGGCAAGTTCGTGATCGGCGGCCCCGTGGGCGACTGCGGGCTCACCGGCCGCAAGATCATCGTGGACACCTACGGTGGCGCTGCCCGCCACGGCGGCGGCGCGTTCTCGGGCAAGGATCCGTCCAAGGTGGACCGCTCCGCGGCCTACGCCGCGCGCTGGGTGGCCAAGAACGTGGTGGCCGCCGGACTGGCGGACCGCTGCGAGATCCAGGTGGCCTACGCCATCGGCGTCGCCCACCCGGTGTCGGTGATGGCCGAGACCTTCGGTACCGAGAAGATCGCCCGTACGAAGATCGTGGAGCTGATCGACGAGCACTTCGACCTGCGTCCCGGCTCGTTCCGCAAGGAGCTCGACCTCCACCGGCCGATCTACCAGAAGACGGCGGCCTACGGCCACTTCGGCCGCGAGGACGAGGACTTCACCTGGGAGCGGACCGACAAGGCGGATGCCCTGCGCGAGGCCGCCGGTCTCAGCGAGAGCGCAGCCGCTCCCGCCTAGGGGCTCCCGCGCGTCACATACCCGCCGCGCAGCTGTTTCCGTGGCGTGGGACGACTCGCCACGTCAAGCGCGCCGGGCCTGGATGGCCCTCGCTTCCGGCGGTTCCCTATTGGCACGAGCGCAGACCGGTGCAGGGCGAGTCGCACCGGCTTGCGCACCAGCCACGACTTCGGGCTTGGGCTCGTGTTCCCCCGGGCACTGTCGTAGTCTGAGCGGCAGTCAGCCATGGGGATGCGACTTGCCACCGCCGCGCTGAAGCTCCAGAGCGACGAACGGCTGGTCAAGCTCGCCCGCGAGGCACACGAACCCGCCTTCGAGGCGATCGTGGAGCGCTACCGCGGCCCCCTGGAACGCTACGCCGCCCGCATGGCGGGGCCGTGCCGCGCGGAGGACCTCGTCCAGCACGCCTTCACCCGCCTGTACCTGTTCCTGTGCGAGGACGAACGGCCCCTGGTGCTGGGCCCGTGGCTGTACCGGGTCACGCGCAACGCCGCCATCAACGCGGCGCGCGAGCGCAGTCACGAGCAGATCTCCGAGAACTACGACGGCGTGCCCCAGCCACCTCAGGTGGCCGAGCAGCGCGCCCACCTCAGGCTGGTGATGGGCGGGCTTGCCGAGCTGCCCGAGCGCCAGCGCGTGGCGATGGTTCGCCGCGAGCTCGAGGGGCGCTCCTATGACGAGGTGGCCGAGGAGCTGGGGGTGTCCGGCGTGGGCGCCCGGCAGCTGGTGAGCCGCGCGCGGATTCGCCTGCGCGATGCCGTGGGGCTGCTGATCCCACTGCCGCTGCTGCGCCTGGGCGACGTGAGCGCCGCGGGCGGTGCCGGAGCGGCGGCGGGTGGAGCCGGAGCGGCGGCGGCAGGCGGCGCGGGCGCAGCGGGCGGAGGCGGGCTCACGCTGGCGGCGGCCGCCGGTGGCGGCAGCGCCGCCCAGACGATCGGCGCCGTCGTGGCGGTCACGGCGGCCGTGGGGGCCTCGGGCGCGGCCGTCGGTCCGCAGGAGACGCACCGCCGGGCCCCCGAGAAGGCGCCCGTCACGCGCTCCGCGCCCGTGAAGCCCACGGTGAGCCGCGTGATCCGCCGGCCCGCGGTGGCGGCCGAGGCCGCCCCGGTCGTGCCGGCGGTGTCGCTCGAGCCCCACCCCGTGGCGCCGCCCGCGGTCGACGACCAGCCCGTCGAGGCGCCGGCCGGCGAGCTGCCCTCCAACGACCTGGAGTCCACCGACGCCGGCCTCACCGGCCACGGCGGCGCGCTCGCGCCGCCGCCCGAGGAAAGCGAGTCGGACTCGGCTGCGATCGAGCCCGCCGTCGAGGAGTCCTCGCCGGGCGGCTCGGTCGTTGTGGCGCCATCGCCCGGGGCCTCCGCGGGCCCGCAGCGCCCGGCGCCCGGGGGCTAGCCCTCTGGGCTCTCCTCCGGCTTGCGCGCCCGGAAGAGCTTCACCTCGCCATCCACACCCTTGATCCGCCGCCCGCCGGCGAAGGAGAAGCGGAAGTCGCGCTGCACGGCGTCCTTGACCGCTCCGTCCACCAGCACCGACCCCGGCCGGGCGATGTCCGTGATGCGGCTGGCCAGGTTCACCGGGCTCCCGTACCAGTCGCCGGCTCGCGACAACGCCTCGCCCCGCGCAAGTCCGGCGCACAGCTGGGGGAAGCCCTCGCCCTCGGCGTCGGCTGCCTCGACGATCGCCAGCGCGGCGGCCAGCAGCTCGTCGGTGTCGCTCGACTGGAGCATCACGGCGTCGCCGATCGTCTTGATCAGGCGCACCGGTGGCTCGGCCACATCGCCCGCCAGCTCCTCGAGCCTGTCGGCCACCGCCCCCAGCTCGGCGGGCGCCACGCTCTCGCCGAGCTTGGTGAAGTCCACCAGGTCGGCGAAGCACACCGCCACCTCCTCGGAGTCGGTCAGCCGGCCCTCGCCGAGCGCCGTTCCCGCCACAGCCGCCTGGTCGATGAGGCCGCGCTGTTGCACCAGCAGGATGTGCTCGAGCACGGGCCCGATCATCGGGACAAGCTCGCGCGAGGCCTCTGCATAGCGCAGCGCCAGGCTCAGCTCGTCGTCGCCGGGCCGGCGGAAGGTCTCGGCGAACACTTCGTTGATCGCGGCCGCCACGCCGTACATCGAGCGCCCCATCACACGGCTGAGCTCCAGGATGCGACCGTCGTCGAGCCCTGCGTCGCGGAACGCCTTCACACGCTCTGCCGCCTCGAGGTCGGCGTCGGTGAAGGCACGCTCGGAGGGATCGCCGACCGCCATGCCCAGCGCCCGCCACAGGCGCTGGAGGAAGTCCGAGTCGAGTCCGCTCCGCTCGGCGACCTCGGCCTGGGTGTAACGGGGCACCCCGCCGCCGAGGGCGCGCTCCACCGCCACCAGCGGCAGCCGGCCGGCCAGCGCGGCATCGCGCAGCTCCTCGAGCTCGTAGCCGTCGCTGGCCAGGCGCTCGAGCAGCTCCAGCCGTGCCTCGCGGGCGGGTCCATCGAGGCCGTCGAGCAGCCCCTCTGCCTGGAAGTCGATGGCCATCGTCGATCCGTCCGTGGGACGGCGGCGCGTAGCCTACGCCTGGTGACCGAGCCTGGCTCAGCGGCACTGCGAAGCGACTACGAGGAGCGCTACCACGCGGGTGACCGAGACTCCGCCCGCTTCGGCGAGTGGCGTGCCCTCTGCGCCGAGGGAAAGGCCGACCACGTTGCGGAGCTGGTGCGGGCGCTGCCCGAGCCCCCCGCACTCGTCCTTGAGGTGGGGTGCGGTGACGGCGGCCTGCTGACGGCGCTGGCCGCGCGCGGGGTGGGGGAGCGGCGGGAGGGCGTGGACATCTCCGACCGCGCCGTGCAGCTGGCGCAGCAGCGCCCCGAGATCGCCGCCGCGAGGCGTTTCGACGGCGCCGCGCTGCCCTACGCGGACAGGGCCTTCCACCTCGGTGTGCTCTCGCACGTGCTCGAGCATGTGCCCGACCCGGCGCCGCTGCTGGCCGAGGTCGCGCGCGCCTGTCGCGCCGTGGTGGTGGAGGTGCCGCTGGAGGACAACAGGTCGGCCTCGCGGCCGTCCGCCGAGCGCGGGCGCGAGGAGCTGGGGCACCTGCACCGGCTCTCGCGGCAGGACGTACACGGGCTGGCGAGGGCCGCCGGCCTGAGGGTGGCCGCGCAGCTGGCCGACCCGCTCCCCGCCGCGATCCACACCTTCTGGGCCGAGGGCCCCCGCGGAAGGGCCACCGCGCTCGCCAAGGCGGCGGTGCGGCGGGGCCTGTTCACGGTGGCCCCGTCGGCCGCGGAGCGCAGCTTCACCGTGCATTACGCGTGCCTGCTGGTGCCCTGAGCGGCGTCCGGCCAGCGCCCTACCTTGCATCCGTGATCGCCAAGGTGGAGCCCCTCACCACCGCGCGCAGCCTGCGCGGCCCGTTCGACTACCTGCTCGGGGCCGCCCATGACGATGTGGGAGTGGGGTCGATGCTCGTAGTGCCCTTCGGCCCGCGGCGGATCCTCGGCGTGGTGGTGGAGGTGGCTGAGGACAGCGAGTTGCCCCCCGAGCGCCTCGCGGAGCCGGTGTCGGCCCTCGAGGCGGATGTCCCGCCCGACCTCGTGCGGCTGGGCCTGTGGGTGGCCGAGGAATACGTGTCCACCCCGGCGCGCGGCCTGGCGCTCGTGCTCCCCCCGGGCACGGGCACCGGCTCAGGTCGCCGCACGGTGGCCAGGCGGTCGCTGGTGGCGGGTCTGACCGATGCCGGCGAGGAGGCGCTCGCCGGCGCGGAGCGCCTCTCCGGCGGACAGCGGGTCACGCTCGAGGCCCTGGCGGACGGGCCGCTGCGGGTGAGCGCCCTCGCCGAGGCGGCCGGTTGCGACCACGCCGGCGCACGGCGCCTGGAGCGCCGCGGGCTGGTGTCGCTCGAACGCACGATCGAGCCGTCGCGCCGGCCCGAGTTGCGGGGGGTGGGGGCGCTGCGAAGGGTCGAGCGCCCCACCGCCGCGCAGGAGGCGGCCCTGGCCGTGGTTGTAGGCGCGATGGAGGCGGGAACGGACCCGGCCGATCGCCGCCTGCTGCTGCACGGCGTCACCGGCTCGGGCAAGACCGAGGTCTACCTGAGGGCCGTGGACGCGGCGCTTCACCGCGGGCGCACGGCAATCGTTCTGGTGCCCGAGATCGCCCTCACGCCTCAGACGGCAGCGCGCTTCGTGGACCGCTTCGGCGACACCGTGGCGATCCTGCATTCGCAGCTGTCGGCGCGCGAGCGCTTCGACGAATGGTCCCGGCTGCGCTCGGGCGCGGCCAGGGTGTGCGTGGGGCCGCGGTCGGCCGTGTTCGCCCCGCTGGGCGATGTCGGGCTGATCGTGGTCGACGAGGAGCACGACGGCTCCTACAAGCAGGAGGGCGATCCCCGTTACGACGCGCGCCGGGTGGCCGAGCGCCGCGCGGCCGGCTGCGGGGCCGTGCTGCTGGCCGGCAGCGCCACCCCGCGCCCCGAGACGGTGCTGCACCACCGGCGGATCGAGTTGCGGGAGAGGGTGGACGGCCGCGGCATGCCGCCCGTTCAGGTGGTGGGCATGGCGGGGATCCAGGGCCCACTCCACCCGGCGTCGCGCCATGCACTCGAGGAGGTGCGCCGCCGCGGCGAGAAGGCGATCGTGCTGCTCAACCGCCGCGGCTGGTCGAACTTCCTCGCCTGCGGCGAGTGCGGACGTGCCTGGGAGTGCCCGTTGTGCGACGTGACGCTGGTGTTGCACCGGGGGGTGGCGCGGATGTCATGCCACCACTGCGGCCACGCCGAGGCCGTGCCGCAGAACTGTCCCGACTGCGGGTCGGTGTCCGTGGGCCGCCACGGCATCGGCACGGAGCAGCTTGGATCCGAGCTGTCCGAGCTCATGTCGCCGCTGCCGGTGTTCCGGCTCGATACCGACACCGCCGCGTCCGCCGGGGTCGCGGCCACGCTGGAGCGCTTCGATCGCGCCGAGTCGGGTGTTCTCGTGGGCACCCAGATGGTGGCCAAGGGCCACGACTTCCCCGACGTCACGCTCGGAGTGGTGCTGGACGCCGACGCCACCCTGCGCTTCCCCGACTTCCGGGCGGAGGAGCGCACCTTCGCCCTGGTGGCCCAGCTGGCCGGCCGCAGCGGCCGCGGCGACCGCGGGGGCACGGTGATCGTGCAGGCACTGGACCCTTCGGCGCGCGCGCTCGGCTACGCCGCACGCCACGACAGCGAAGGCTTCCTCGAGGGCGAGCTGGCCCGCCGCGCCATGCTCAGTTACCCGCCGCACGGGCACCTGGTGCGGGTGGTCTGCTCATCCGAGCAGCCCGGGCCGGAGGGCGCCGCCGCCGAGGCGATCAAGTCCGCCATCCGGGTGCCCGGGGCGTCGGTACTGGGGCCGGCGCCCCTGTTCCGCCGGCAGGGACGCGACCGCGCCCAGCTGGTGATCCGCGCGCGCGCCGAGGGCGGGCCACCGCGGGCGGACGTGATCGCGTCGGTCCGGCGGGCCGTGGAGGCGGTGGCGGCCGACCGCTCGCACGGGGCGGTCTCGTTTGCCGTCGACGTGGATCCCCAGTGAGCCGCAGCCTGGGGGACGAACGCGGCGCCTGAGAGCGCCTCCTAGGAGTTCAGGCGGTCTTGGACTCCGCCGGGCTCGTGGGGCAGTCGCCGTGGAAGAGAAAGCCGCCGGCCATCGCCAGGCTGTCTCCGGAGTGAACGATCGTCTGGCAGGAGCGACAGACTCCCAGTGGCTGCGGTCGTACCTTCAGGCGCTCAACGCGGACTCGCAGTTGGGACTCGACGCCCTGGGCGCGAACCGCGGAGAGGGGGCGGGACGGAGGCATGGCCAGCTCCTTGTTAGGTGACTGACGCCCGCCACAGCCCCCTGACGCCGGGGCGGCCGCCGATTTGATGACCGTTTATTCCCGAATACGTTGGTAGACCAAACCTTTCTTTTTTCAAGCTGCGTAACGCTGAGCCGCGCGCGCCTTTCGCTTGGCCGCCTCGACCTCGCGATCCTTCGGCGGCGCGACGGCCACCAGGTCCGCCAGGAGGTGCTGGGTCACGTGCGCCACCTCGTCCACCGCGCGGTCGAAGGCCTCCGCGTTGGCCTTCGACGGCTTGGTCGAGCCGCTCACCTTGCGCACGTACTGGAGTGCGGCGGCGCGGACCTCTTCATGGGTGGCGGGGGGCTCGAAGTTGTGGAGTGTTCGGATGTTTCGGCACATGAGCCCAGCGTATCGCCGCCGCTAGTCTCGATTCGATGAACGTTGAGATCTGGTCCGACATCGCCTGCCCCTGGTGCTACGTGGGCAAGCGACGCTTCGAGGCAGCGCTCGTGGAGTTCGACCACGGTCACGAGGTGGACACGACCTGGCGCAGCTTCGAGCTCGACCCGCAGGCGCCCCGCGAACGCGGTGGCGACAACGCCCAGCACCTGGCAGACAAGTACGGAGTGAGCCGCGAGGACGCGCTGGCGATGCACCAGCGCATGACCGACGTGGCCGCCGGGGAGGGTCTGGACTTCCGTTTCGACCTGGCCCGCGGCGGCAACACCTTCGACGCCCACCGCCTGCTGCACCTCGCCGCCGATCACGGGCTCCAGGACTCGCTCAAGGAACGCCTCATGCGCGCCTACCTCACCGAGGGTATGGCGATCGGTGACCCCGCGGCGTTGGAGCCGCTGGCCGTGGAGGTGGGCCTGCCCGAAGCGGAGGTGCGCGAGGTGCTCGCAACCGAGCGCTACGCCGAGGAGGTGCGCGACGACGAGCGGACGGCCGCCTCGCTGGGGATCACCGCCGTTCCGTTCTTCGTGGTCGATCGCAGATTCGGCGCCTCGGGCGCCCAGCCTCCCGAAGCACTCGGGAAGCTGCTCCGGCACGCGTGGGCGCAGTCGCGGTCCGCAATCGAGCTCGTGGCCGACGGCGCCGCCTGCGGTCCCGACGGCTGCTGACGGGCGGAGCGCGAACCCCGCAGCCGGACGGCGTGGCGGCGACCCCGCAGGCGTCCTACACTTGCCTGGATGTCGGAGGAGTACGACCACGAGTTCGAGGAGCGCGAGGGGCATGTGGAGGACGCCGAGCCGGCGCTCGATCCCGAGCTCGAGGCGCGCCGCCTGGCCGCGCTGTCGTTCGTACGGACACTCGGGGATCCCGTTCTGAAGAGCCGCGCCGGTGACGTGGACCGCTTCGATGACTCGCTGCAGAGGCAGGTCAAGCGCATGGCGAGCCTCATGCACGACGCCATCGGAGTGGGCCTGGCGGCGCCGCAGCTCGGCATCTCGCAGCGCCTGCTGGTCTACCGCGTGGGTCCCGACGCGCCGGTGATCGCACTTGCCAACCCCGAGCTGGAATGGGTGGGCGAGGAGGAGGAGGTATTCGAGGAGGGCTGCCTATCGATCCCCGGAGTGACCGTGGACGTGGAGCGCCCGATCCACGTCCGCGTGCGCGCCCTGGACGAGGGGGGCGAGGAGCGCCTCATCGAGGCGAGCGGCCTGGAGGCCCGCGTGATCCAGCACGAGATGGACCACCTGGACGGCGTGCTGATCCTCGACCGCACCACTCGCGACCAGAAGCGTGAGGCCATGAAGACCCTCCGCGAGCGGGAGCGCGAGCGCGGCGAGCAGGCCGCGTAGGTAGCCGGCGGCGCCAGCCAGGGGCTGCCTGGCACCGCCGGCGGGACTCTCCTACCGCTTGCGCTTCTTGGACTTGGAGTCGCCCACGCCGGCGCGCGTGGCCGCCGCCTTGCCTGCGGACTTCACGGCGCCACCAGCGGACTTCGCCGCTGCCACCGCGGCCTTGCCGGCGGTCTTGGCGCTGGACTTGGCGTCCTTGCCGCTCTTGGCGGCCTGGTTGCGCTTACGCGTTGCGGCGGCCTTCTTCGCTGCTGCCGAACGTTCTGCCTTGGTGCGCTGGGCCATGTGTGCTCCCCGGGTAGCTGACGGACGCGGCCGATCCTCTCAGGTTCCGCGCGCCGATTCAGTCGCGCTCGAGCCGCTCATAGGCCGGCAGCGTGAGGAACTCCACGAACCGCTCGTTGCCGGCGAGCGCGACCTCCTCGAAGATCTCGCGCGAGGCCTTCGGCCGACCCTCCTTCTCGAACCACTCGTCATCGCCGATCTCCTCGCGGATCTTCTCCAGCTCGGAGGTGGCGATGTCCGACACCAGCTCGGGGGTGATCGAGCGGCCGTCGTCGAGTTGCGCGCCGTGGCGGATCCACTGCCACACCTGCGAGCGCGAGATCTCGGCGGTGGCGGCGTCCTCCATCAGGCCGTAGATGCCCGCGGCCCCGTTGCCGCGCAGCCACGACGAGATGTACTGGATGCCCACGTTCACGTTGGAGCGCAGGCCCGCCTCTGTGATGTCGCCCTCGGTCTTGTCGAGGGCCAGCAGTTCGGCGGCGCCCACGTGCACGTCGTCGCGCTGCTTGTCCACCTGGTTGTCGCGGTCGCCCATCACCTTGCTCATCTCTTCCATCGCGGGCTGGACGGAATCCGGGTGCGCCACCCAGGTGCCGTCGAAGCCCGCTCCGGCTTCGCGCCGCTTGTCCGAGCGCACGGCGTCCAGGGCGCGCTGGGCGGCCTCCTCGTCGGTGCGGCTGGGGATCACGGCCGACATCCCGCCCATGGCGTGCGCGCCGCGCCGGTGGCAGGTCTTCACGAGCAGCTCGGAGTAGGCGTGCATGAAGGGCACGGTCATCGTCACGGCCGAGCGGTCGGGCGTCACGAACTCGGGCCGGTGGCGGAAGCGCTTGATGGCGCTGAAGATGTAGTCCCACCGCCCGGCGTTGAGGCCGGCCGAGTGCTCGCGCAACTCGTACAGGATCTCGTCCATCTCGAACGCGGCGGGTAGCGTCTCGATCAGCACGGTGCCGCGGGCGCTGCCGCGGTCCAGGCCCAGGTGGTCCTCGGCGAGGGTGAACGCGTCGTTCCACAGGCGCGCCTCGAGGTGCGACTCCATCTTTGGCAGGTAGAAGAACGGCCCGCTGCCGCGCTCCAGCAGCGCCCGGGCGTTGTGGTGGATGTAGAGCGCGAAGTCGAACAGGCCCCCGGCCACCGGTGAGCCGTCGATCTCCACATGGCGCTCGACCAGATGCCAGCCGCGCGGGCGGACCAGCAACGTGGCGGTCTCCTCGTCGAGGCGGTACTCCTTGCCCTTCTGCTCGTCATCGAACTGGAGCGTTCCGCGGACGGCGTCGATCAGGTTGGCCTGGCCCCCGACCATGTTGGACCAGGTGGGGGAGTTGGCGTCCTCGAAGTCCGCCATGAAGCCCGTGGAGCCCGCGTTCAATGCGTTGATCACCATCTTGGCGTTGGTGGGGCCCGGTGATCTCCACCCAGCGCTTGCGCAGGGCGGGCGGGGGAGGGGACACCTTCCAGTCGCCCTCGCGCACCTCGCGCGTCTCCTCCAGGAAGTCCAGCGTGCCGCCGGCGTCCAGCTCGGCCTGGCGCTGCTCGCGCCTGGCGAGCAGCTCGCGGCGACGGTCATCCAGCTCACGGTGAAGCAGTGCCACCAGCTCCAGGGCCTCCCGGGTGAGCACCTCGTCCGAGCGCTCCACCTCGGGCCCGTCGATCCGAACCCCCGCCACGTCCGCTGTGCTCATCCACTCTCCTTGCCGTTTGACTGGGTACTGGAAACCGAGCGCCACACCAG
The DNA here is from genome assembly GCA_963727395.1 of uncultured Thermoleophilaceae bacterium. GTDB lineage: Bacteria > Actinomycetota > Thermoleophilia > Solirubrobacterales > Thermoleophilaceae > JAAYBF01. Next base: position 139,009 of record CAVSGC010000005.1, read on the forward strand.
CTCCACAGGGTGCACCACCTCCAGCTCGTGCCCGAGCTTGCGCGCGTGGGTCTGGATCTGGATCGCACAGCCGGGATTCGCGGCGGCCACCACGCTCACGCCCGTGTCGATCAGCGCCTGCGCCTTGCGCCGGCCCAGCTCGGCGGCGGGCTCCGGGCGCACCATGTTGTAGATGCCGGCCGAGCCGCAGCAGATCTCCCAGCCGTCGGGCTCGGCGATCTCGAGGCCGGGCACCGAGCGCAGCAGCTCGCGTGGCTGCTCGCGCACGTTCTGGGCGTGCGCCAGGTGGCAGGCGTCGTGGTAGGCCACCTTCATCTCGAGCGGCCGCCGCTGTGCGCGCGGCTCGCCCTCGGTGAGCAGTTCGCTCACGTCGCACACCTTCGCGGCGAAGGCCTCGGCACGCGGCGACCAGTCGGGGTCGTCGCGCAGCACGTGGCCGTAGTCCTTCATCGCCGAGCCGCATCCCGCCGCGTTGGTGACCACCCGCTCGTAGCCCTCAAGCGCGGCGATCGTGGCCTTGGCGCGCTCGCGTGCGGGATCGGCCGAGCCGGAGTGAAGCTCCAGCGCTCCGCAGCACTGCGGGTCCTCGGGGGTGTGCACCTCCCACCCCTCTGCCGCCAGCAGCGCTGCGGTGGCGGCGTTCACCTGCGCGAAGAACACCCGCTGCACGCAGCCCTGCAGGAGCGCCACGGTGCCGCGGGACTCGCCCACGGCGGCCAGCCTCTCGGGCACGTTGATACGCCGCGCCGGCGGCGGGGCCAGGGATGCCATCGCCGCCAGGCGGCCGAGGGGCATGCGCGCGCCGAGACGGTCGAGCCGGAGTGCCGCCGCCACCCGCAGGAACGGGGAGAGCGCTCGCAGACGTCGCGGATGGGGGAACAGCCCAAAGACCAGACGGCGGAACCATTTGTCACCGGCGTCGCGCTCCCAGTGGCGCTCCACCTGGGCGCGCGTGTCCTCGATCAGCTTGTCGTACTGCACGCCTGACGGGCACGCGGTCACGCAGGCCATGCACCCGAGGCAGTTGTCGAGGTGGCGGACCATCGGGGCGGATACCTCGCTGCCCTCTGCGTGGCCCTCCTTCATCAGCACGATCCGGCCGCGGGGCGAGTCGGGCTCCTCGCCCCAGAGCACGTAGGTGGGACAGGTGGGCAGGCAGAAGCCGCAATGCACGCAGTCGTCGATCAGCTCCATCTCCGGCGGGCGGGTGGAGTCCCACGCCCCGGCGGTGGCGGGACCATCGGCGATCCTGATCGGGCCGTCGCTCATCGCGGCGGGCCACATTTCCATTGCATATCAAGGCAAACGCGGCCCACCGTCTCGAGTCGAGCCCTCATGGCCCTCCCATCAACCCGGGGGCGCAGATGCCGGCCGGGTCGAAGCGCTCCTTCACACGGTCGCCGAGCGCCACGGCGCCGGGGTCGCGCTCACCCCACACGTCCACCGCTGCGCGCACGGCCTCCGGCGCGTCGAGCACGACACACGGCGACGGGGAGAGGACACGCCTCAACTCGGCCAGGTCCTGCAGTGCGCCCTCTCCCGCGGGCAGGGTGATCCACGACAGGCCCAGGCCGGCCCGGCCTACCACCCGGGCACCGATGCGCTGGGCGGCCTCCAGCACGGACACCAGCTGGCTCTGCACGCCCGACACGCGCACCACCACGCCGTCCGCGGACCGCTGGGCCTCGCGCTGTGCGCCCCACCACTCGGCGTCGTCGGCCGACACCTCGGCCTCCAGGCCGTGGCGCTTCATGGTCTCGCGGCGTCGTCGGCCGGGGCGGACGCCGTGGCGCCCCCGAAACGCGCGAGCACCGCGCCCGAGCCGTCGTCCCATCGCGCGTCGAGGCTCTGCAGTTCGATGCGCGCGTGGCTCAGCTCCAGCGCAGCGGCGGCGAGCGCGGCGGGGTCGGAGGAGCGCCCCACGGCCGTGGCGTTCTCGGGTGATAGCGGGTGCAGCCGCAGCGACAACTTGAGGATGGCGCCGAGGGTGCCGTAGGAGCCCGCGAACAGCTTGGACAGGTCATACCCCGCCACGTTCTTGATCACCTTCCCGCCCGACTGCGCGACGGTGCCGTCCGACAGCGCCACGGTCATGCCCACCACGAGGTCTCGCGCCGAGCCGTAGCGGTGGCGCAGCGGCCCCGAGTCCGCCGTGGCCACGATGCCCCCGATCGTGGCCCGCGCGTCATCGCCCAGCGGTGGATCGAGAGCGAGCATCTGGCCCTCCTCGGCAAGCGTCTCCTGCAGCTCGCCCAGCGACAGCCCCGCATCGACAACAGCGGTGAGGTCCCCGGCGTTGTGCTCATGAATCGCGGCTGCCTCGATCCGCAGAACCTCGGCACCATCGACGGGAGCGCCCCAGCCGAGCTTGGTGCCGGCACCGGAGAAGCGGATGGGCTTCCCGGCCGCGCCGGCGGCATTCAACTGCTCGCTGAGAGTCACATCCGCTCCGCAAGCCCGGCGGCCTCAAGCGGATGCTGCCGATACGGCCCCGGCACCTCGCCGCACAGCCGTGGGGTGGGCATCACCTTGCCCGGGTTGGCCAGGCCGTCGGGGTCGAAGGCACACCGCAGGCGCTGGAACGTGGCGAGGTCGTCCTCCTCAAACATCGACGGCATGTAGCGCTTCTTGTCCACGCCCACGCCGTGCTCGCCTGTGATCGATCCGCCGGCGTCCACGCAGGCCTTCACGATCAGCCCGGCCAGCTCCTCCGCCCGCGCGGGCTCTCCGTCGACCGCCCCGTCGTAACACACGAGCGGATGCAGGTTGCCGTCGCCGGCGTGGAACACGTTGGCCACCTTCAGGTCGTACTCCTGGGCCAGCTCCTCGATCCTGCGCAGCACCTCGGCCATGCGGGTGCGCGGGATCACCGAGTCCTGCACGTAGTAGTTGGGCGCGATGCGGCCCATCGCCGCGAAGGCGGCCTTGCGCGTCTTCCAGATCAGCGCGCGCTCGGCCTCGTCCTGCGCCACGCGCACCTTCCAGGCGCCGCCCGTCTCGCACAGCGAGACCACCTGGTCGAAGCGCGCCTCGCACTCGGTCTCGGACCCGTCGAGCTCCACCACCAGCGCCGCACCCGCGTCCTGCGGGTAGCCCGCGCCGGTGGCGCCCTCGGCGGCCCGGATAGAGAGGTTGTCCATCATCTCCATGGCTCCGGCAACGATGCCCTCGGACACCACGGCGGAAACCACCTCGCCCGCCTCCGAGGTGGAGTCGAAGAAGGCCACCAGCGTGCGGGTGGTCTCGGGCGAGGGCACCACCTTCACGGTGATCTTGGTGGCCACGCCCAGCGTGCCCTCCGAGCCCACGAACGCACCCACGAGGTCCAGGCCCGGCATGTCGAGGCCCTTCCCGCCGAGCTGGACCAGCTGCCCGTCGGGCAGCACCACCTCGAGGCCGGTCACGTAGTTGGTGGTGAAGCCGTACTTGAAACAGTGCGCACCGCCGGAGTTCTCCGCCACGTTTCCGCCGATCGAGCAGACGATCTGGCTCGACGGGTCGGGCGGGTAGAAGTGCGACGGCCCCACCGCCTCGGAGATCGCGATGTTGGTCACCCCGGGCTCGCAGACCACGCGCTGGTTGGGGAGGTCCACCTCGAGGATCCGGCGCAGCCGCGACAGCACGATCAGCGCGCCGCCCTCCACTGGCATCGCCCCGCCGGAGAGCCCCGACCCGGATCCGCGGGCCACGAAGGGCGCCCCGGCCCTGTGGCAGGCCTCCACGCAGCTGCGCACCTCCTCGCCCGTGGCGGGCAGAGCCACCACGCCGGGTAGGGCGGCGTACTGCAGCAACCCGTCGGACTCGTAGGTCCGCAGCTGGTCGTGGTGGGTCAGCGTGTGCTCGGGACCGCAGATCGAGCGGAGCTCGGCGGCGAGGGTGGCTAGACCACCATCCACGACAGCACGCTCGTCGACTGGAGATACACGATCACGCACATCACCAGCGTAAGCGCCACGCTCCAGAACAGCACGCGTCTGAAGATGTCGCCCTCCTTGCCGGCCATGCCCACGGCCGCCGCGGCGATGGCCAGGTTCTGGGGCGAGATCATCTTGCCGAGCACGCCGCCGGAGCTGTTGGCAGATGCCAGGAGCACGTCGGACAGCCCCGCCTCCTTGGCGGCCTCCACCTGAAGCGCTCCGAAGAGCGCGTTGGAGGACGTGTCCGAGCCCGTGATCGCCACGCCCAGCCAGCCGACGATCGCGGACAGGAATGCGAACACGTCACCGGAGCCGGCCACCCAGCGCCCGAGCGTGGTGGTCATGCCGGTGAGGTTCATCACGTACGCCAGGCCCAGCACCGCCATCACGGTGACGATCGCCAGCTTGAGCTGGTTAAGGGTCTCGATGTAGGTGCGCAGCGCCTCGCCGGGCTTGACCCGCAGTGCGGTCATCGTGAGCAGGCCGCAGAACAGGACCACGGTGCCCGGCGTGTCGAAGAACGAGAACTGGAACGTCTGGGCTGAGGGCGCCTCGCCGTCCGCTCCGATCACGTCCAGGCCGGGCCAGGCGAAGCCGTTGGGCGTCTTCTCGTCGGTGCCGAAGCCGGTGCCTCCGGAGATCTCGAACAAAAACTGCTCGACCGGGTCGACCAGCTTGGCCAGGCAGAAGACGACCACGATGATGATGTACGGCGCGTAGGCCTCGAGCTTCTCGCGGGTGGAGTCATGCGTCTGGTTGGTCAGCCGCACGCGGCGCTCCAGCGCGGGGTTGTGGCCCTCGGCGCCGGCGATGGCGGGACGTGGGCCACCCCCGAGCTCGGTCTCGCTCTCGTCGTTCAGCAGCGGCTCGGAGGGCTTCCAGACGCGCAGGAACAGCACGAGCACGCCGGCACACACGAGCGCGCCGAAGATGTCGGTGAGCTCGACCGAGATGTAGTTGGAGCACACGAACTGCGCGATGGCGAAGCTCAGGCCGGCCACCAGCGCGGCGGGCCAGGTCTGACGGACGCCGCGCATGCCGTCCACGACGCCCACGAGCACGAGCGGCACTATCAGGGCAAGGAAGGGGGTTTGGCGCCCGACCATCGCGCCGAGGTCGTCGATCGGGATGTCGGTCTGGGCCGACAGCGTCACGATCGGCGTGGCGATCGAGCCGAATGCCACGGGAGCGGTGTTGCCGATCAGCGACAGCGCAGCCGACTTCAGCGGCGAGAAGCCCAGGGCCATCAGCATCACGGTGGTGATCGCCACGGGCGTGCCGAACCCGGCGAGCCCTTCGATCAGCGCGCCGAAGGCGAAGGCGATGATCACGGCCTGGATGCGCTTGTCGTCGGAGATCTTCGCGAACGAGCGGCGCAGCACCGCGAAGTGCCCCGATCTCTCGGTCAGGTTGTAGATCCACACCGCGTTGATCACGATCCAGAGAATCGGGAAGAAGCCGAAGGCGGCTCCCTCGGCGGCCATGTCCAGCGACTGCCCGCCCGGCACGTCCCAGACCGCGATGGACACCACGATGGCCACGGCCAGCGACACCAGCCCGGAGATCCAGGCGGTGATGCGGAACGCGCCCAGCATCACGAACAACGTGATCAGGGGCAGCGCCGCGAATATCGATGACCACCCCAGCGAGTTGCTCACCGGGTCGAAGACCTGCTCGTACATTTGTTCCCTCTCCCTCTGTTGCTCTAAGCAACGATCCATACCCACTACCCGGTGCAAACGAACCGTGCACCGGGTAGAAGGGGAGGGATATGCGCGTGGCGCTGCTCATCGCCTGTTTCAACGACACGCTCTTTCCGGAGACCGGGCGGGCCACGGTGGGACTGCTGGAGCGCCTGGGACACCAGGTGGACTTCCCCGAGGAGCAGACCTGCTGCGGGCAGATGCACTTCAACACCGGCTACGCCCGTGATGCCGTGCCACTTGTGCGCCGGATGGTCGAGGCCTTCGAGGGCGCCGATGCCGTGGTGTGCCCGTCGGCGTCCTGCACCGGGATGGTGCGCGATCACTATCGCGGGCTGGCCCAATTGGCCGGCGATGCCGCGCTGCGCCGCGAGGTCGATGAGTTCGTGCCGCGCGTGCACGAGCTCACCGAGCTGCTCACCGGTCCGCTGGGCCTCGAGGACGTGGGCGCCTACTACCCCCACCGCGTGACCTATCACCCCACCTGCCACGGACTCCGCGGGCTGGGCCTGGGCGACGGCCCAGTGAGGCTTCTGCGCTCCGTGCGGGGGATCGACTTCGTGGAGCTCGAGCAGGCCACGGAGTGCTGTGGCTTCGGCGGCACGTTCGCGGTGAAGAACGCCGACACCTCCACGGCCATGCTGGCCGCCAAGGTCAGGGCCGTGCTCGATACGCAGGCGGAGGTCGTCACCGCGGCCGACAACTCGTGCCTGATGCACATCGGCGGCGCGCTGTCGCGCCAGCGCACGGGCGTCCGGGCGGTGCACCTGGCCGAGATTCTCGCCTCCACCGCGGAGCAGCCGGCGCGATGAGCACCGCGCTGCCGCGTGTGCGGGTGGTGGCCCCGGGCGCGATGCCCGGCCGGCCGTTCCCCGAGGCCGCGCGTGAGGCCCTGGGCGACTCGCAGCTGCGGCGCAACCTCGGCCACGCCACCACCACGATCCGCGACAAGCGCGCGAGGGTGGTGGGAGAGCTGCCCGACTGGGAGCAGCTGCGCGACGCGGGCGCCGCCATCAAGGACCGGGCGCTGCACTCGCTGGACGAGCAGCTCGAGCGCCTGGAGGAGTCCGTGACGGCGGCGGGCGGCACCGTGCACTGGGCACGGCACGGCGGCGAGGCCAACGAGATCGTCACCGGGCTGGTGCGGGACGCCGGGGCCCACGAGGTGGTGAAGGTCAAGTCGATCGCCACCGACGAGATCGGCCTCAACGAGGCACTGGGGGCGGCCGGGATCGGAGCCGTGGAGACCGACCTGGCCGAGCTGATCATCCAGCTGGCCGGCGACGTCCAGTCGCACATCCTCGTGCCCGCGATCCACCTCAACCGCGCCGAGATCCGCGACGTGTTCGCGCGCGAGCTGGGCGCCGAGGACCTGCCCGACGATCCTCCGGCGCTGGCGGAGGTGGCTCGCCGCCACCTGCGGCGCAAGTTCCTCGAGGCGCGGGTGGGGGTGAGCGGGGCTAATTTCGCGGTGGCCGAGACCGGCACAGTCTGCGTCGTGGAGTCCGAGGGCAACGGGCGGATGTGCACCACGCTGCCCGAGGTGCTGATCAGCGTGATGGGGATCGAGAAGGTGCTCGCCTCGTTCCGCGACCTGGAGGTGATGCTTGCGCTGCTGCCGCGCTCCTCCACGGGCGAGCGCATGAACCCCTACACGTCGCTGTGGAGCGGCGTGGTCGAGGGCGACGGCCCGCGGGAGTTCCACCTCGTGCTGCTGGACAACGGGCGCACGCAGGCGCTGGCAGACGACGTGGGCCGCCAGGCGCTGCGCTGCATCCGCTGCAGCGCGTGCCTGAATGTGTGCCCCGTCTACTCGCGCACCGGCGGGCACAGCTACGGGTCGGTCTATCCGGGGCCGATCGGCGCAATCCTCACGCCGCAGCTGGTGGGAGTCGAGAACGCGTCGTCGCTGCCGTACGCGTCCAGCCTGTGCGGAGCCTGCTACGAGGTGTGCCCGGTGAAGATCGACATCCCGTCCGTGCTGGTGGACCTGCGCCGCCAGGTGGTGGACGAGCAGCGCGCGCGCCCCGGAGTGCGGGCACAGGTAGACCCCGAGCGGCGGGCGATGGAGGGGCTGGCCCGCGCCTTCAGGTCGCGCCGCGGCTACGAGACGCTGCAGCGAGCGGGCCGGCTGGCCCAGCGGCCGCTGGCGCGGGGCCGCGACCGCATCGGCGCGCTCCCGGGCCCTCTGGCCGGGTGGACCGCGGCGCGCGATCTGCCCGCGATCCCCGACCAGACCTTCCGCGAGTGGTGGCGATCGAGGCGATGAGCGCGGCGCGAGAGGAGATGCTCGGGCGGGTGCGGCAGGCGGTGGCGGAGGCCGAGCCGCCGCCCGATCCGTGCGCGGAGCCCGCGTACCGCACCACGCTGGACCTGGGCGGCGACGCGTTGCGCGACCTGTTCGCCGAGCGCGTGGCCGACTACCGCGCCACCGTGACCCGCGTGGAGCCCGGTGGCGAGGCGGACGCCCTCGCGGCCGCCTGTCGCGAGCACGGCGCCGCTCACCTGGCCGTCCCGCCCGGCCTGCCCGGCGAGTGGCGCCCTGGCGCGGTGGAGCTGGTGGAGGACTCGGGGCTCTCGCCCGCGGAGCTCGACGGCCTCGACGGCGCCCTCACCGGCGCGGCCGTGGCGATCGCCGAGACGGGCACGATCGTCCTGGATGGCGGGGCGCGCTCGGGCCGGCGGGCGCTCACGCTGGTGCCCGACCTTCACATCTGCGTGATCGAGGCGAGTCAGGTGGTGGGACTGCTACCGGAGGCGATCGCGCGCCTGCACGCGGCGGTGGAGGAGGGGCGGCCGCTCACGTTCGTGTCAGGCCCGTCGGCCACGTCGGACATCGAGCTGAGCCGGGTGGAGGGAGTGCACGGTCCGCGCACACTCCACGTGATGCTGGTCGGCTAGGGGTCGTTCTCGCTCGCGACCACGACGTTCCCCGTCACGGTGAGCTCCCAGCGCTTGGACGCGCCGGAGAACAGGAAGATCCTGGCGTAGTAGCTGCGGGTGTCCTCGGAGCCGAAGTTGTCGTCGTGCCGGACGGGAAAGCTCTCGGCGGAACTGCCGGCGTTGGTGGAGCAGCCGATCTGGCTGGTGCCGTTGCCCCTGAAGATGCAGATATCGACGTCGCCGTTTCCCGGGCCCACGGGCGTGAGATCGAAGCGCGCCGAGAGATAGGCGTTCGCGTCGCTGTCCTCCGTCACCGTGACCCGGCGCCAGACGGCATTGCCCACCGTGCACGCCTCGCCGGTGCTCATGAGGACGCCGTTGCCCGTGTCGCCGCTGATGGAGCCGAGGAAGGAGGCACTTCCGAATCCCGGGTCCCCGGTGGTCGAGCAGGCGAAGTGGGTGGTGGCGGAGGCCTGGGGCGAGTTGCCGGACGAGCCGCCCGTATTGACCGCCTGGACCAAGTAGAAGTAGGTGGTCTCCGACGAGCGGCCGGTGTCGGAGTGGGAGTTGGTCGCGGGGGTCGCGATCTCGGTGAAGCCGGAGCCCGAGGTGGTGGAGCGGAAGACCCGGTAGCTGGTGGCTCCGCTCGCCGCGGGCCAGGTGAGATTGATCTGGCTGGCCGACACCGCCGTGGCGGTGAGCGAGGCCGGCGCGGGCGGCGGGTCGGGCAGCGTGGTGGCCGACGCCTGCGCGGAGTCCGGCGACTCGCCGGCGGCGTTGGCCGCCCGCACCACGTAGTGGTAGGCCGTGTCCGGGGTGCGGCCCGAGTCCGAGTACGCCGGGCCGCTGGGGGAAGCGACCTCCGCATAGGGGCCGCCCGGCGTGTCCGAGCGCAGGACCCGGTAGCTGGTCGCGCCCGCGGATGCGTTCCAGGCCAGGTCGATCTGCGTGCTCGAAACCGTGGCGGCCGTGAGACCGGTGGGAGCCGCCGGAGGGGCGAGCGGCACGCCGCCACCACCGCCGCCCGGTCCCGCCGGTGTGCCCTGCGGGCCGCCACCGGGGGCGCCCGCCGGCACCTGCACCTTCTCGCGCGACGCCCTGCAGTTGTTGCGCTCGCTGGCCTCCTTGACCCGGTTTGCCAGATCGGCGCAGGCCAGCACATGAAAGCTGCCCGCCGGGGTGCTCGACGGGATGGTGAGCGTGACCCTGCCGCGCTTGGACCTCCTCGGCCGGAGCGCCGGCACGGCCTGACTGCCGGGCAGCAGCATGTCGTTCCTGCTGCGCCTGCGGTCGGTCGAGAACAGGAAGCCGGTCCGAGATGCTCTCGCGCGCTTGCGGCCGCGGTTGCGGGTCGTGGTCCGGGCCGTGAGCGCGGCGCCGGGCGCGATCTGCGCGCGCGAGGCGGACACGCTCCTGGCCGCCAGGTCCGCGCGCTTGACCTTGGTGGCGCGGGGCGGCCCGCCGCGTCACCGAGCACGGCCACCACGAGAAGGGTGGCGAGCGCGAGCAGGGCAGCGGCGCGGGCCAGCGCGCCTGGACGACGCATGACAGAACAACGCTAGCGCCGATCGGGTGCCGCCGCCATAGCTGGAGTGACCGGGAAGTACGGTGAGGTCGTGCGCACCGTCTATCTGGGCACCACCGAGTTCGCCGCCTCGGTCCTGCGGCACCTCGCCGGCTCCGAGCACCGCCCGGCGCTGGTCGTCACGCGTCCCGATCGGCCGAGTGGGCGCGGACGCAGGCTGCACAGCCCGCCGGTTGCGGACGCCGCCCGCGAGCTCGGCATCGAGCTGCACCAGCCCGAGGACGTGAACAGCCCGGAGGCGATCGAGCCGGATCGCCGCGGTGGCGGCCCGACGCGGTCTGCCTCTGCGCCTTCGGCGCGCTCATCCGGGAGCCATTGCTGTCGGCGCGCGAGATCGTGAACGTGCACCCGTCGCTGCTGCCCCGGTGGCGGGGGGCCGCGCCGGTGGAGCGGGCGATCCAGGCGGGCGACGCCGAGACCGGCGTGTCGATCATGCGCCTCGTGGAGGACCTGGATGCCGGACCCGTGTACCTCGCCGCCCCCGAGCCGATCCGGCCCGACGACGACTACGGCTCGCTGGCTCCGCGGTTGGCGGCGCTGGGCGGGGGCCTGCTGGTGCGGGCCCTCGACGAGCACCCCGAGCCCGAGCCCCAGCCCGAAGAGGGCGTGACCTACGCCGAGAAGATCGAGCGCTTCGAGCGGCGCCTGGACCCGGAACGATCGGCCGATGAGCTGGCCCGTACGGTGCGCGCGCTCACGCCCCACATCGGCGCGTTCGTGGAGCACGGGGCTCAGGAGCGCCTGGGGGTGCGGCGCGCCCGCGCCGTGGCCGCCCGGGGACCAGACCCGGGACAGCTGGACCACGACGACGGCAGGCTGCTGTTTGGCACCCCCGACGGCGCGCTCGAACTGCTCGAGGTGCAGCCGCCGGGCGGCCGGCCGATGGACGCCGGCGCCTACCTGCGCGGGCGGGTCCGCTCCGATCGCCAAGATTCAGCCGATGGCTGAGGCCGATGTGAACCTGGGGCCGCAATGTCCGTCGTGCGGCGAGCCCTGGCTGCGCGCGAGCAACGTGCCCGGCCGCTACCGGTGCGTGAACTGCCTGCACCGGTTCGAGCTGCGCTCGGACTGCCCGGGCTGCGGGGCGCATTCCACGATCGCGAGGATGTCCGACACGGCGAACGTGATCTGCCGCAGCTGCGGCAGCTCAATGCTCACCCCGATTTGACGCCTGCCCGCTAGGACGCGGCCCGCAGCTCCACCGGTATGCCGTTCAGCACGGCGTTGCCCGACACCTGGTCCACCACAGACTCGTCGGCCAGCACGTTGCTGTTCACCCCCGCGTGCGCGGCGGCCACCTCCATGCGCACGCCGGCCGCGTCGTGGCCCCAGCCGTGGGGCACGCTCACCACGCCGGGCATCACGGCGTCGGTGATCTCCACCGGCGCCTCGATCTCGCCCCTCGCTGAGCGCAGCAGCGCCTTGGAGCCGTCGGTGAGCCCCAGGCGCTCGGCGTCCGAGGGGTGCACGTGGGCGGTGCAGCGATCCTTGCCCTTCACGAGCGGCGCGAGGTTGTGCATCCACGAGTTGTTCGACCGCAGCTGACGGCGGCCCACGAGAACCATCCCGCCGTTGCGCTCGCGCGCAAGGGCGTCGCGCAGGCGCGGAACGTCGGCCACGATCTGCTGGGGCGCCAGCTCCACCTTGCCGGAGGCGGTGCGCAGGGCGCCGGGCAGGCGCGGCTGGAGCGGGCCGAGGTCCACGCCGTGCGGGCTCTCCTGGAGGCGGGCGAGCGTGAGCCCGTCCGGGTCCTCCCCGAAGCGGTCGCCGTAGGGGCCGGTGCGCAGCAGCAGGTCGAGGATGCGCTCCGGGCCGCGGCGATCGGCCAGGTCGGCGGCGATCTCGGCCTCGTCGCGGCCGGCGATGCGCGAGTGGGGGTCGCCCAGCTCGCGGCGCAGCAGCGTGGCGATCACCATCTCGTCGAGGGCGTCGAGGTCGGGGTCCGGGCCCTGGCCGGACACGATCCCGGTCAGGCGGCCCAGCGTCCGCCACTCCTCCGGCACGCCGTTGGGCGGCAGCGCCGGTGGTGAGAAGTTGGCCACGTTGCGGGCGGCGAGCTGGTAGAGCGCCACGTCGTAGTGCGGCTTCTCCAGCGGGGACGGCGCAGGCAGGATCACATCGGCGTGGCGCGACGTCTCGTTCAGGTAGATGTCGATCGAGAGCATGAATTCGAGCTCCGTCACCGCGCGCTCGAGCCGATCCGAGTTCGGCGTGGAACGCAGCGGGTTGCCTGCCGCGGTGACCAGCGCGCGAACCCGGCCCTCGCCGGGGGTGTCGATCTCCTCCGCCAGGCAGGACACCGGCAGCTCACCGAGCGCTTCGGGCAGTCCGCGGACGCGGCTGTGCCAGCGGCCAAACGCAAAGCCCCGCCCGCTGCCGGGCGCGCCGGAGGAGTTGCGCTGCCCCGCCGCGGCGCGTGTGAACATGGCGCCGCCCTCGCGATCGAGGTTGCCTGTGAGCGCGTTGAGCACGTCCACCAGCCAGCTGGCCAGCGTGCCGAACTCCTGCGTGCAGGTGCCGATGCGCCCGTACACGGCGGCGCGCTCGGCGTCCGCCAGCTCGCGGGCCATGCGCCTGATCTCGCCGGCCTCGATCCCGCATGCGCCCGAGGCCGCCTCCGGTGTGAAGTCGCGCGCCAGGCTCTCCACGTCCTCGACGCCGCTCAGGTGTTCAGTCAGGGCGCCGCTGTCGGTGAGGCCCTCGTCGAACAGCACGTGCACCATGGCCATCAGCAGGTGGGCGTCGGTGCCGGGGCGGATGAAGTGGTGCTCGTCGGCCGCCTCCGCCGTGCGCGTGCGGCGGGGGTCGACCACCACCAGCTTCCCGCCCCGCTCGCGCAGCTTGCGCAGCCGCCCGCGCATGTCGGGCGCCGTGAGCAGGCTGCCGTTGGACACCAGCGGGTTGGCGCCGAGCACGAGCAGGTGGTCGGTGTGGTCCACGTCGGGGATCGGGATCGACAGGGGCGCGCCGAACATCAGCCCGGCGGAGATGTGCTTGGGCATCTGGTCCACCGAGCTGGCGCTGTAGACGTTGCGCGAGCCGAGCGCGCGGAGCAACACCGGGCCGTAGAGCAGCGAGGAGAGGTTGTGGGCGCTGGGATTGCCCAGGTACACCGCAACCGCGTTGCGGTCGCCATCGGCCAGGATGGGGGAGAGGCGCTCGTCCACCACCCTCAGCGCCTCGTCCCAGTGACGCCTCGGCGAAGCTGCCGTCGGGCTGCTTGACCAGCGGCGTCCGGAGCCTGTCGGGATCCTCCTGCAGGTGCTTCAGGCCCGTCGCCTTGGGGCAGAGGAAGCCGTGGCTGAACACGTCCTGCTCGTCGCCCCGGACCGCCTCGACGGTGGCCGTCAGCTCCACCTCCAGGCCGCATGTGGCCTCGCAGAAGGGGCAGGTGCGGTAGTGGGTGGTGGTGGCCGACGCGCCGGAGAGCCTACTCCTGGCGCAACTCGATCCACAGTGCGCGCGACCGCGCGAGTGCGCGTCCGCGGCTGTCGAACAGCGCCGCCGCCGCCTCGCGCTTGCGGCCCTCCCGGCCCAGCGCCCAGGAAACGATCACGTGGGGTTCGCCCAGCGCGGGCTCCTGGTCGATCGCCACCGCCAGCCGCGCCAGCACGATGGGCGGGCCCTCCCCAGTTCGCGCCGGGCGCACTGGTGGGGCAGTCCAGCGCCGCCCAGACCATGCCCCGCTCGTCCGGCGTCCACGGGGCCGCGTAACGCCCGTCCTCCGACCCCACCGGGTAAGATCTCGAGACCGTCGCCGTCCGGGCGTTCGGCCCCGCACACGAAGCAGGTGCGGGAACGGGTGGTTGGCGGTCCAGCGGTCGAGCCCGGCCGCGACCGCTCGCGGAGGCCTCGGCGGGGACGGTGGTCGCGGCAGAGGGCCCACGTCCACCTCGGCGGTGCGGCCCTCGGCCACGAGCGTGTCGCCGTCGCTCACCCGGACGGCGTCGCCGGGGCGCTCCACCGTCAGTTCGGTCCTCCAGGGGCGGCGGCGCGCGCAGCGTCACCTCGGCGCTCGCCGCGCCCAGCTCGGCCGCCACCAGCCCGCACGCAAAGCCGCCGTTTGCCGAGCCGGGAGGGCCGTTGAAGCGGGCTGGGATCGCGCATCGGGCTAGGCGGCCGCGGGCAGCTCGTCGAGCGTCTTCTTGAGGTCCGCCACCGTCTGGAAGTCCAGGCCGATCGCGTGGTCGTGGCGGTGGGCCACCCGCCCTGCTCGTCGATGACGATCGCGCTGCGCTTGGCCGCCTTGGCCAGGCCGGAGAAGGCGTCGTATGCCCTGGCCACCTCGAAGTCGGGGTCGGCCAGCAGGGGAACGTTGAGGTCGTTCTTGTCGGTGAACTGGCGCTTGGAGTCGAGGTCCTTGCCGGAGATCCCCACCGCCGTGACCCCGAGCGCTCCGAACGACTCGGCGTTGTCGCGGTAGGAGCAGAACTGCTTGGTGCATACCGTGGTCTCGTCCCCGGGGTAGAACAGCAGCAGCACGCGCTCCCCGCGGTGATCGGAGAGCTTGAACGGGCCGTGGGTGCCCTCCAGCTCGAAGTCGGGCGCCTGGTCTCCTACGTCGGGTTGCTTGGCCACGGCGATCCTCGTTTCGGTCGCGCGGAGTCGGTGGGCGGCGCCCTCGACGAGTACAAGCCGTAGAGCAGCCCGCAGAGCACGCAGCGCTCCGCCGACGTAGCCCACCTCCACCTGCAGCACGCGGTCGTCGAAGCCCGGGAGCAGCAGGAAGGCCACGAACGCCGCGGCCGCCGCCAGCCAGCCACGCAGGCCTGCCCGCGCACGGCCGCGCGCGAGCAGCGCCTGGTTCAGCGTCGCCGCCGCCAGGTAGAGGCCCATGCCCACCGAGATCAGGACCAGTCCGCCGCGGTCGTAGTCGAAGTCGCCGCCGAACACCACGTCCATCACGCTCGGGCCCACCGCCAGCATCACCAGCGCCACCAGCGCGGCGAACCCGGCGATGGCGGTCAGCGTCACGTTCACGCTGCGCCGGAACGGGTCGGTCTCGCCCCGTGCGCCCAGCCGCGTGAGGTGGGGGAGGATCGACGTCTGCACCGCCTGGAAGAGCTGCAGCGGCGCGCGGGCGATCAGCAGCACGTTGAACGTGAAGCCCGCCAGCGCCGCGCCCGCCGCGCCGCCCTCGGTGGCCTTCACCAGCAGCGGCCCGGCGTTGAGGAAGGTCTGCTCGGCGAGCATGATCGCCAGCACGGCCGCGGCGAAGCCGGTGCCGTGGGCGAGGGTGAACTCGGCTCGCCGCCGGCTCGCGGCTGCGCGCGCGAGCGGCGAGCGTCGCGGCTTCCGGGCGCCGGGCGGCGGCGCGCCCAGCGCCCACGGCACCACCGCCAGCGACAGGAACGGCGCGGCCGCGATGCCCGAGCGCCACCACGGACTGTCCCGAGGCGATCCCCACGGCCACCGCCAGCGCGAACAGCAGGCGCGAGACGGCCTCCATGAGCACCAGGCCCTCCGTAGAGCCCGAAGCGGCGCGACCCCGCCAGAAACCCGCGCGCGAAGTAGCTGACGGCGTAGGCCAGCACGCTGGCCACCAGGACCCAGTAGAGGGTCTCCGAGCCGCCGAAGAGGTCGTCCTGGAGCGGTCCGCGCAGCGCCAGCGCCGCGACCGCGAACAGCGCCCCGAGCGCCAGCTGGATCGACGCCGCCACCCGCAGGTGCTCGCTCCCGGTCCGCCCGTGGGCGTCGCGCTCGGCGATCGTGCGCGACAGCAGCTGCTCCACCGGCCGGTAGAGCACCGAGACGGTGATGAAGACCGCCGACCACAGCAGCGTGATCCCGCCGTAGTCGCTCTCCGACAGCGAGTGGCTGGCGAGCGCGAAGTAGGCGTAGGTGGTGAGCCCGGTGGCGGCGATCCCCACCGAGAGGACGGCCGCGCCGCGGCCGTAGCCGCCCTCGGCGCGGCCGGTGCTCACACTCGGACGAGCAGCATCGTCCACGGGAACGGCGAGCGCGCCTGCTCGACCTGGCCGTGCCGGGAGCAGCAGCCGGACGAAGGAGCGCTTGGACCAGTGGTTCACGTGCCCGGGGGTGTTGCCCAGCGTGCGCCAATAGGCGCCGCGGGCCACGTTGAGCCCCCGCCACAACGGCTCGCGCGGCACGGACACCAGCAGCCAGCGGTCGGCCACGCGGGCCATCTCGGCCACCGTGGCCTCGGGGTCGGGCACGTGCTCGAGCACCTCGATCGCGGTGGCCACGTCGAACTCGCCGTCGGCGAAGGAGCAGGCTGCGTGGCCTCCTCGCCGCGGTACTCGAGGTTGGGGCGCCGGCGCGTCGTCCCACTCGGCCTGGAGCTTGGGGTCCGTCGAGGTCGATGCCCACGATCCGGCGCGTCCCCGAGGCGCTCGGCCCACTCGCGGTGAGCACGCCCTCGCCGCAGCCCACGTCGAGCACGGAGCGCGGGTCCGGCGCGGCCCAGAGATCGTCGAGCGTGGCGTGGAAGCCCGCCATCAGCCGCCGCACCACCGGGTTCGTGGAGCCGTACTTGTCGAAGGTGTTGCCGGTCGGGACCGCTCGCGCCGGCGCTCGGGTCTGCACCGGCTGGCGCGGCGGTCTCCGCCTCGCGAGCGCCCGTCGGGCTCGCCGTCGGGCTTGCCGGTGGCCGGTCCCGCGGCCGCGCCGGTGGTGCGCGGCTGGGCCGTCGCCTGGGGAGGCCGGCTCGTAGTGCGAGGGCTCGACGCCCAGCCGCAGCTCCACGCGGCGCACCCGCTCGAGCGATGCGCTGCTGGAGCACACGGCTGCCGGCCAGGATGTCGCCGACCACGCCGAGCGCCGCGAGCTGCACCGCGATGACGATCAGCGTCGAGCCGAGGATCAGCGACTGCACGTGGCCCTCGCCCTCGCCGGAGAAGAAGAAGTAGAGGAAGCGGGCCCAGATGACCGCCGCGGGGAGCGCCACCGCCGCGGCGGCGATGAAGAACACGCGCATCGGCTCGTAGAGCGAGTAGACGCGGAAGATCGCCCCGGCGTTGCGGCGCACGTAGGCCCACATCGACGGGAACAGGCGCGACTCGCGCGTCTTCTCGTTGGTGCGGATCGGCACGTGCTCGACGGCCACCAGCATCTTGCCGGCCTGGATGATCGTCTCGAGCGTGTAGGTGAACTTGCGAGACCACCTGCATCTGGAGCGCGGCCTCGCGGTTGTAGGCGCGGAAGCCCGACGTGGTGTCGGGGACGGTGGTGCCCGACGCCCGCCGCACCACGGCGCTGCCCAGACGCTGCAGGCGCTTCTTCAGCGGGGAGAAGTGCTCGATCTGGTCGGTCTCGCGGTCGCCCACCACCATGTCGGCCTCGCCGGCGAGGATCGGCGCCACGAGCTTCGGGATGTCGCCGCCGTAGTACTGGTTGTCGGCGTCGGTGTTCACGATCACGTCGGCGCCGAGCTTCAGGCACGCGTCCAGCCCGGCCTGGAAGCGCCGCGGCCAGGCCCTTGTTGTTGGTGAGGCGGACCACGTGGTGCACGCCGTGCGCGCGCGCCACCCCACGGTGTCGTCGTGCGAGCCGTCGTCGATCACGAGCCACTCGACCGCGTCGAAGCCGGGCACGCTCGCGCGGCAGGTCGGCAAGCGTGGCGGGGAGCTGCTCCGCCTCGTCGAAGCAGGGGATCTGGATGATGAGCTTCATCGCGGCACCACAGGCTAGCCGGGGCGGGGCACGCAGGGCCGCGCGAATGGAAATGTGAAAAGCGGGTGAACAAGCTCTGAAACCGGGCTGACATCTGCTAGCCTGCGGCGGTCGTTCGCCCTACCCCGTCTCACTGGAGCCCGCTGAACATGGACCTTCTCGCCTATCTCGATCCCGGCAGCGGGCAGCATGATCCTGCAGATCCTCGCCGGCGGGCTGGCCGCCGTGGCCGTCACCGCGAAGCTGTACTGGGCGCGCCTGCTGCGGTTCCTGCGCATCCGCAAGACCCGAGGACGAGAACGTCCGCGCCAACGAGCAGACCGACTCCGCGCTGATCGCTCGGGCCGGCCCTAGGGCGGCCCCGCCGACGCCGTCCGCCTCAGTCAGCGCCCTAGCATGAGCGCCGCCGCCTCCGGCGGCGCCACCACCGCATGTCCATTCCCACCGAGACCTCACCTCGCCAGAGCCCCCGCCTCGAACCGGGCTCCTTCCGCGACCCCGAGAGCCGGGTCTTCTACGCGGGTGACGACGTCTACCGTTCGCTGTCGGCCGACGGCCTGGACGACTTCGAGGCGCTCGCGTCCAGCGAAGTTCTACGAGCGCTTCATCGGCCGACGGCCGGATCGTGGCGACCGAGCTGCGTCGACGGGCGGCGAAGGCTCCGCAGACCTCTCGTCAAGGAGAGCGCCGGCGTGCTGCGCCACGAGCGCATCCCGTTCGTCTCCTACCCCTACGAGTGGCCCTTCTCGATGCTCAAGGACGCCGCCCTGCTGCAGCTCGACCTGCTCCTCGCGGCGCTCGAGGAGGACATGATCCTCAAGGACTCGTCGCCCTACAACGTGCAGTTCAAGGGCTCGAAGCCGGTGTTCGTGGACGTGGGCTCCTTCGAGCGCCTGCGCGAGGGCGAGCCGTGGGTCGGCTACCGCCAGTTCTGCATGCTCTACCTCTACCCGCTGATGCTGCAGGCGGTGAAGGACGTGCGAGTTCCACGCCCTTCCTGCGCGGCGCGATCGACGGCATCACCCCGGCGCAGATGCGCGGCCTGGTCTCGTTCCGCGACCGCTTCCGCAAGGGCTTCTACCTCAACGTCTTCCTGCACGCCAAGCTCGAGCGCCAAGCACGCGCGACCGCGGAGGCGAGGTCAAGGCCGAGGTCAAGAAGGCGGGCTTCAAGAAGGAGCTGATCCAGGCCAACGTGCGCCGCATGCGCAAGCTGGTCGAGCGGCTCGAGTGGAGCCCGCCCCAGGGCGTCTGGGTGGCCTACGGCGAGCGCAACAGCTACACCGACGACGACGCCAAGCGCAAGGACGAGTTCGTGCGCGAGGTCGCCACCTCGCAGCCCTGGGGCCTCACCTGGGACATCGGCGCCAACAACGGCCGCTACTCGCGGATCGCCGCGGAGGGCTCGCGACTACGTGCTGGCCGTGGACGCCGACCAGGGGCCCATCGAGCTGCTGCTACCGCACGCTCGCACGAGCGACGGGCGACGAGAAGATCCTCGACCGCTCGACCGATGAACCTCGCCGACCCGTCGCCCGGCCTCGGCTGGCGCGGGCCTGGAGCGCAAGGCCGCTGGCGGAGCGCGGCGCGCCCGACCTCGTGCTGGCGCTGGCGCTGATCCACCACGTGACGATCGCGGCCAACGTGCCGGTCGCCGAGTTCGTCGGCTGGCTGGCCGTCGCTCGGCACCTCGCTGGTGATCGAGTTCCCCACGCGCGAGGACCCGATGGTCAAGAAGCTGCTGGCCCCCAAGCGCGACGGGCCTGCACCCCGACTACGAGCGCGAGAACTTCGAGCGCGCGCTCGCCGGCGCCTTCGACGTCGAGCGGCGCGAGCGCCTCGCGTCGGGCACCCGGCTCCTGTACTTCGCCCGCCCCAAGGGCACGGGCAGTCCCGATCGATCTCGACGGCCCCCGAGGGCTGATGGGCGGCCCGGAGGCCGCCGGCTCCGCGAGGCCCGCCGCGGCTCGCGAACCACGCGGTCGCCTGCCGCGGCGGCAGGGAGGCCTGCTGGCCTTCGGTCACCTGGCGGTGCTCTCGACCTTCGCGCTGGCCCAGCCGCTGTTCGACCTGCTCTCGGACAACCCCGAGTTCTTCGCCGCGCGCGGCTCCACCGCGGGCGAGATCATCGTGTTCGCGCTGCTGCTGGTGTTGGTCCCGCCGCTCGTGCTGCTCCTCGTGGAGGCGCTCGTGGGGCTGGCGTCCGAGGGCGCCGCGCCGTGGTGCACACTGGTGCTGATGGGGCTGCTGGCGGCGCGTCGTCTTCGTCCAGGCGCTGAAGAAGCCGATCGGCACGCCCGGACGCGGTGCTGATCGCGCTCGCGCTGGCGCTGGGCGCGCGGGGCGGCGCTGCTCTACGCGCGCGCCGAGCCGGTGCGCTCCTTCCTGAGCGTGCTCACGCCCGGTGCCGATCGTGTTCCTGGTCCTGTTCCTGTTCATCTCGCCCGGTGTCGCAAGCATCACGCTGGCCGGCGAGGCCGAGGCCAAGTCCATCGGCGGCGTCGCGCGCGTGCCCGTGGTGATGGTCGTGCTTCGACGAGTTCCCGAGCCATCTCGCTGATGGACGGCGACAACCGGGTGGACGCGAAGCGCTACCCCGGCTTCGCGGCGCTCGCGCAAGGACGCCACCTGGTTCCGCGCCGCCCACTCGATCTACGACTCCACCAGCAGCGCGGTGCCGGCGATCATGGACGGCAACTACCCCGAGAAGGGCACGCTGCCGACCTCCTCCGACCACCCCAACTAGCATCTTCGCGATGCTGGGCAAGAGCCACCGGATGAACGTCTCGGAGGAGGCCACGCAGCGTCTGCCCGCGCGACCTCTGCAAGGACGCCCGCCTGGACGAGCCGCTCTTCGGACCGTCTGGGGTCGATGACCGGGGACCTCGGGCCTGGTGTACGCGCACGTGGTCGCACCGCCGGGACTCGAGGCGCGACCTGCCGTGGGTGTCCGACACGTGGGGCGACTTCGGCGGCGGCGGGGGCGGCGAGTCGACGAGCGCGCCCGGCGCGGGCGCGGGGATCGGGCGACCAGCCAAACACGCGCGCGAACCTCAACCGCAACCGCAACAAGCGCTTCGAAGACTGGATGGCAGGCGATCCGAGCCCGGCGCGCGCCGGCGCTGAACTTCAAGCACGCCCTGCTGCCGCACGTCCCGTGGCAGTACCTGCCCGGACGGGCGCCAGTACCGCCGCAGGCCAGCGACCCGATCCCCAGGTCTCGCGCCAGTCCTACAAGGACGAGGGCCAGATGCGACCAGCTACAGCTGCGCCACCTGCTCCAGCTGGGCTTCGCCGACCTCGAGCTCGCAGCGCTGATCGCCCACCTCAAGGAGACCGGCCTGTACGACAGTCGCTGATCGTCGTCACCGCCGACCACGGTGTCTCGTTCGACCGAGGGGCGCTTCGACCGCCGCAGGGTCGACCGCGCAGAACATCGGCGAGATCTCGCCCGTGCCGCTGTTCATCAAACGCCCGGCCAGCGCACGGGGAGGGTGGACGACAGCGTCGTGGAGACCACCGACGTCGTGCCCACGATCGCCGACGTCCTGGGCATCGGCCTGCCCGAGAAGGTGGACGGCAGGTCGGCGTTCAGCCCGGAGGTCCAGGCGCGCGACGAGGTGAAGATGCTCAAGCGCGACCTGTCGAGGCTACGTGCGCCTGAGCAAGTCCGACTTCGACGCCGGACCGCGCCGCGGAGGTGAGGAGAAGATCCGCACTACGGCACCGGGGCGGATCCCCCCGAGCGGATCTATCGCGTCGGGCCCAACCCCGGCTGCTGGGCCGCGGCTCCGGGCTCGCCAGCGGCGAGGACTCCGGCGCCCGCGTGGAGCTCGTCGCGCGGGCGAGTACGCCAACGTGGACCTCGGCACGCCCGTTCGTGCCGACCTGGGTCGTGGGCACCGTGTCGGGCGGCTCGGGCTCGAGCAAGGACATCGCCGTCGCGGTGAACGGCCGCATCCGCGGTGTGGGCAACACCTTCCGCCTGGCCACCGGGGGCGGCGAGACTGGTGGCCGTCATGGTGCCCGAGAGCGCCATGCGCGACGGGCGGAACGACGGTGGAGGTATTCGAGGTGTCCGGCGGCTCCGAGCTGCGGAGCATGGGCGGCAGCTAGGCCGGCAGCCGAAGGGACTACTGCACGTCCTCGAAGGCACTTCTCGAGCTGACGCAGCTCCTCCTCGGAGCCCTGGCCGACGAAAACCAGCGCGGCGCCCATCTGCTCGGCGTCCTGGGCCTCGCCCTTGAACTGCTTGCTCTCGGCCTCGCCGCTGGACAGGAAGAACTCCACGCGCGGGCCGTCCGGGGAGGCCCACCTGGATCGCTTGTCGACCCGAGCGTCTGGGCCTCAGGCCCTCCTCCTCGGTGATGCACTGGAGGGCCACGGCGCGCTTGTCGTTGGGGTCGGGGCCGTCGGCCCGGGCTTGGTCGGGTCGTTCGAGGCGCCGCAGCCCGCAACCGTAGAAGCAGCGCGCAGCAGGTGGCGGCGGAGGGTGTGGCGTAACTCCATAGCGGGGCCAGAGTAGTGATCCAGACTGCTCCCTCGAGGAAACTGGGCGGTGTCGCGCCGTCGCCCGAGGCAGGTCCGCCTCCCGTCCAGCAGGCCCCGCAGCTCCCAGAGGATTCGTGCGGGAGCCGCCCGGGCAGAAGTATTCTCGAGCGCGCCGCTCACCATGAACCGACGCTTCGCCGCTACTCCAAACACGTCTTCTCGCTGATCGCCCTGGCTGCGGTGTCTGGTGGGCCTCCCATCAGGAGGCTCCCCGGCTTCCCCACACAACGAGGGACATCAGCTGGATGGTCGCGGCCGGTGGGCCTGTACACGCTGGCCACGTCGATCCGCGGCGAGCGCTGGCACCGGATCCTGGTGATGACGGGCGTCAAGGCCGGCAGGAGCGATTGCTACGCGCTCACCGACCGTGGGCTACATGGGCAACAACGTGCTCCCCGCTCGCGCGGGCGAGGCGCTGCGAGTGGTGCTGCTGGACGCACGCACCGGCGCCGGCAAGCGCACTCTGCTCGGGACCATCGTGGCCGAGCGGCATCCTCGACGTCCTCGTGCTGAGCCCGATCCTCGTGACCTCCGTCTACGGCGTGCTCGACCAGGACGTGCTGCCCACCGACAGCCCGCTGGCGATCGCGGCAGGCGGAGTGCCGCCGTGCTCGGCCTGGCCGTGGCCGGTTCAGCGTGCTGCGGCAGCGGGGCGCCCTGGAGCGCCTGCGTGACTTTGCGCGTCCGATGGCCGGGGCCTCACGTGCGATGGCGGGCAAGCAGGGCCTGCCGCTGCTGGCGGGCACCGTGCCGTCCTGTGGCGGTCGAGGGCGCGGTCTACCTCGCCGTGGCGCGCGCCGTCGGAGCTGGACATCAGCATGACCGGGGCGATGTACCTGGTGGCGCTCACCAACTTCGTGGCCGCCATCCCGGCCGCTCCCGGATCGATCGGCACCTTCGACGCCGCTGTGGCCTTCGGCACCGGGCGCTGGGCGGGACGGGTCGGCTGGTGATCTCCTACTCGTTGCTCCTGCGGTTCGTGCTGTACGTGCCGATCACCATCGTCGGGCTCCTCGTGATGCTGGTCCGCTACGGCGGATGGGCGCAAGCTGCGCGAGGCCGCGCGCCTCCAGACGAGCCGCGCCTAAACCGCCCATGAGGGTCTCGCCGCCACAGGCCCTGGCGCTCCGCGCTGCGCGGAAACGCCCGGCAGTCCGAGCGCCCTCCCGGCCGACGTCCGCTCCCGAGGCGCGTCCGAGCACGCCGAGCGGCCCGTCGTCCCGGCGGTTGTGGCCGGCGCTCGTGGCCTGCCTGGCCCTCTCGGCCCTCACGCTGCTGCTGGCCCGCCACGCCCACCTACGACCCGTGGGCGTGGATCATGTGGGGCCGCGAGATCGTGGACCTGGACCTGGTCACCGAGGGCGGCCCGTCGTGGAAGCCGCTGCCGGTGTTGTTCACCATCCCGTTCTCGCTGTTCGGTGACGAGGTGGCGCCGCTGCTGTGGCTGTGGATCGCGCGCGCGGGCGGCCTGCTGTCGCTCGTGATGGTCTACCGCGTGAGCCGCAGGCTCACCGGCGGCGGCATCCCCGGTGTGATCGCCGGCTTCATGGGCGCCGCCTTCCTCGCCACCACCTACAACTACGCCCGCGACGCCGCCCTGGGCAACTCCGAGCCACTGCTCGCCGCCTTCGCGCTGTGGGCGTTCGAGCGCCACCTGGACGGCCGCCGCGACCACGCCCTGTACCTGGGCTTCGCGGCCGCGCTGCTGCGCCCCGAGGTGTGGCCGTTCCTAGGCCTCTACGGGCTGTGGCTGATGGTGCGCGAGCCCGAGCTGCGGTTGCGCGTGGTGGCCGTGGGCGTGCTGATCCCCCTGCTGTGGTTCGGACCCGAGATCTGGGGATCGGGCGACGCCCTCAGGGCCTCGACCCGCGCCAACGACCCCAATCCCCAGAGCGCGGCGTTCGCCGACAACCCCGGTCTGGAGGTGGCCTACCGCTTCCACGAGCGCACGATCTGGCCGATCGAGGCCGGTGCGGCGCTGGCGCTGCTGCTCGGCATCGCCGCCTTCGTGCGCCGCCGGGCGCAGGGTGGGCTGCTCGTCCTGGCCGGCGCAGGCCTGGCCTGGCTGGTGCTCGTGGCCGTGATGACCCAGTTCGGATACGCCGGCAACCAGCGCTATCTGATCGTGACCACCGCGGCGCTGTGCGCGCTCGCCGGAGTGGGGGTGGGGCGGATCTTCCAGGGGCCCTGTGGGCGGGCGCCACCAGCGTGGTCGGGCAACCGGCCGAGGCTGGGCCTCGCGGCCGCCGCCGCCGTGTTCCTACTCGGCTCGCTGGCGCTCATCCCCGCGATCAAGGGCAAGGTGGACAACACCGAGCGGGTGGTGGACAAGCTGGGCTACGAGGCGAGCCTGTGGGACGACCTGCCCGGGGCCATCGACGCGGCGGGCGGCCGTGAGAGCGTGCTCAGCTGCGGCGGTGTCTACAGCGGGCCGTTCCAGACCCAGATGGTGGCCTACGTGCTCGGCGTGCACGGACTCGATGTGGCCGACGCCCGGCTCGGCACGCCCCCGCCCGGCGTGGCCCTTCGCACGAACACCATCCCGGCCTCCGCGCTCACCCCTGTCAACGACAGCCGGTTCCAGGAAGTGGCCGCCAACGGGCGCTGGCGAGTGGAGACCGTCCCGCGCGACGACGCTCGCGGTCGCGCCTGCCCGGCGGCGGGCCCGGACGCCCCCCGGGTACCGCCCAGCCCCACGACCCCCGATCTAGCGTCGCGGCGCTGACTATCTTTCCCGCGATGGCCTCTGTCGCAGCCCGCGCGCGCTCGCTTCCCGCGCTCGACTCGCTTCGCTCCGGAGTTGCCGGCGTCGTGCTGCTGGTTGGGTTCCTGCTGCTGGCGTCACTTGTTCTGCGCACGCGAGCGCTGGGCGCCTCGCTGTGGATGGACGAGGGGCTGTCGATCGGCATCGCATCGCAGCCCTTCTTCGACATCCCCGGCGTGCTGCGCCAGGACGGCTCGCCGCCGCTGTACTACCTGATGCTGTCGGTGTGGATGGACCTGGTGGGCAACGGTCCCGCCGACACCCAGGGCCTGTCGGTGGCGATCTCGCTGCTGTCCATCCCGCTCGGGCTGTGGGCCGGGTGGTCGCTGTTCGGACGCCGTGCAGGGCTGATCTGCGCCGCGCTGGCCGCGTTCAACCCCTTCCTCACCTACTACGCGCAGGAAACCCGCATGTACTCGCTTCTTGCGGTCCTCAGCCTGGCGGTGACCGCCCTCTTCCTGCACGTGTTCGTGTACGGCCGGCGCAGGTACCTGCCCGTGTTCTCCGTCGCTATCGCGCTGATCCTCTACACCCACAGCTGGGGCATCTTCCTCACCGTGGGCACGCTGCTGGCGCTGGCGCCGCTCCTGTACGCGGCACAGGACCGCAGGGCCACATTCAAGGATGCGACGCTCGCCTACGGGTTCGCGTTCCTGCTGTACCTGCCCTGGATCCCCACGCTGCTCTACCAGGCCACCCACACCGGAGCGCCCTGGCTGGACCCGCCGCGCTTCGGGGTGGTCGTGCAGATCGCCAAGGGACTGCTCGGCGGCGGCACCGTATCCGTGGCGCTGCTGCTGGCGGCCGGCTCGGCCATCGCCGCGCTGCTGGCCACCCGCGACTCCGAGCACAAGCACGAGCGCGACGCGATGATCGCCGTGTTGTCCATCGGCGTTGGCACCCTGGCCTTCGCCTGGCTGTTCTCGCAGCTCTCGCCGGCGTGGACCACCCGCTACCTCGGCGTTGCGCTCGGGCCGATCTTCCTGCTCTCCGCGTACGGGCTCTCGCGTGCGGGCTACCTCGGTCTCGTGCGCGCTCGTGATCGTGCTCGGCATCTGGGCCATCCCGAAGACCGGCGGGCTGAAGAACAAGTCAAACGCCTCCGACCTCGGCGCCGCGGTGAAGGACAAGCTGCGGCCCGGCGATCTTGTGATCACCCTCCAGCCCGAGCAGGCGCCGCTGATGGACTACACGCTGCCACCCGGGCTCGCAGAGGCCACCCAGCTGGGGGAGGTCAAGACACAGGGCGTGATGGACTGGCGCGACTCGCAGGAGAGGCTCGAGGCTGCCACTCCCGCCAAGAACCTCACGCCGCTCCTTGATAGGCTGCCCCGCTCGCGACGCGTGCTCCTCGTGCATCCGGTCACCAGCAACCTGGGCGACTGGGATGCACCATGGACGTCACTCGTGAGGCGCAGGGCGGCCCAGTGGGGGCAGGCCATGGAGCTGGACCGGCGCTTCGAACGAGACGAATCGGTGCCGATGGGCGCTGTCCCCACCTTCTACCGCCGAGCCACCCGAATCGGTGTGCGCGGCGTGCTCTACACAAAGATCGACGACTAGAGGCGAATGAGCGACACCAACGACAACGCCCCCGCTGTCGAGCCCGCCACCCCCGGCGTGCGCGAGCAGCCCACCCTGATCCTGGGAGCCGGCCCCGCCGGCCTGACCGCTGGTTACCTGCTGGCCAAGCAGGGCCTGCCCGTGATCATCTTCGAGGCCGAGGACCAGGTGGGCGGCATCGCCAAGACCGAGGTGCGCGACGGCCCGGGCGGCGAGTACCGCTTCGATCTCGGTGGGCATCGCTTCTTCACGAAGGTGAAGGAGGTCGACGACCTCTGGCACGAGATCATGCGCGAGGAGTTCCTCAAGCGCCCGCGGATGTCGCGCATCTACTGGAACAAGAAGTTCCTCGACTACCCGCTGCGCGGCCCGGACGTGATCAAGAAGCTCGGCCCGGTCGAGCTCACCCGCGCGTTCCTGTCCTACCTCTGGGCGCAGCTCAAGCCCAAGGGACGCGAGGACACCTTCGAGCAGTGGGTGTCCAACCGCTTCGGCAAGCGGCTCTTCGACCTGTTCTTCCGCTCCTACACCGAGAAGGTCTGGGGCGTGCCCACGTCCGAGATCCGCGCCGAGTGGGCGGCCCAGCGGATCAAGGGCCTGTCCTTCTTCAGCGCCGCGAAGGCCGCGTTCTTCGGCAACAAGGGCGACGAGATCAAGACGCTGATCGGCGAGTTCCACTACCCGCGCTACGGCCCGGGACAGATGTGGGAGACGATGACCGACGACATCCAGAAGCTCGGCGGGCAGATCCTGATGGAGACGCCGGTGGAGAAGCTGCATCATCGCCGACGGCCGCGTGACCGGGGTGGTGGCCGGGGGCAAGACGTACGAGTCCAACTACGTGATCTCCTCGCTGCCGCTGCGCAACGTGGTGGGCATGGCCGATCCTCACCCCAAGCCCGAGGTCGTGTCCGCGGCGAAGGGCATCCGCTACCGCGACTTCCTGACGGTCTCGCTGGTGCTCGACGGGGAGGATCTGTTCCCCGACAACTGGATCTACATCCACGAGCCCGACGTGGAGGTCGGCCGGATCCAGAACTTCCGCTCCTGGAGCCCGTGGATGGTGCCGGACCCCTCGAAGGCGTGCGTGGGCCTGGAGTACTTCTGCTTTGCCGGCGACGAGCTGTGGGAGATGGACGACGACAAGCTCGTGGAGCTCGGCATGAAGGAGCTCGAGACGCTGGGCCTGGCCAAGCCCGACATGCTCGAGTTCGGCTTCGCCACTCGTGTGCCCAAGGCCTACCCGATGTACGACATGGACTACTCCGAGCGGATCGACGCGATCCGCGGCTGGCTCGACGGGATCGAGAACCTCCAGCAGGTGGGGCGCAACGGCCTGCACCGCTACAACAACTCAGATCACTCGATGCTCACCGCCATGCGCGCCGTGGACAATCTCGTCAAGGGCACCGAGCACGACATCTGGGCCGTGAATGCGGAGTCGGTCTACCACGAGACCGAGGAGCAGGACGAGCAGCAGCCCTACATCGAGGCGCCGGAGACCGAAGCGCAGAAGTCGCCGCTGCACCACTGACGCACGACGGTGCGCATGTGCGCACTGTCACACAGCGCCCCGTGGTTCGGGGGCATACCCTCTCTACACAACTCAGGGGGAGAGAGTGAGCAGCCAGACAGACCTTCCGCCCGGCCCGCGGTCACCCGCCGCATTTCAGGGAATCGGCTTCTGGACCCGTCCGCTGGCGTTCTTGGAGCGCTGCAGGGCACGCTATGGCAAGCGTTTCACCGCTCAGCTGCCGCTCGCGCCGCCGTTCGTTCACCTGTCCGAGCCCGATCAGGTGAAGGAGATGTTCAGGGCCCCGCCCGACGTGCTGCACCCGGGTGAGGGCGCGAAGGTGCTCGAACCGCTGATCGGGGCGAACTCCGTGATCCTGCTCGACGAGTCGGCCCACATGGAGCAGCGCAAGCTGATGCTGCCGGCCTTCCACGGCGAGAAGATGGCCGCGCTCTCGGATCTGATGGCCGATGTGGCCGAGCGCAACGTGGCGGGATGGCCGCGCAACGAGCCCATCGAGCTGCACCCCCGGATGCAGGAGCTCACGCTCGAGATCATCCTGCGGGCGGTGTTCGGCCTCGATCCCGGGCCCCGGCTGGACGCCCTTCGCGAGCGCCTGGACAGCATGCTGGCCTTCGGCGACCGCCCGATGAGCATGCTGCCTCCCGACCCCGAGGGGCTGATCACCAAGACGCTGCAGCGCATGGGGCCCTACGGGGAGTTCCTCCGGATACAGCGCGAGACCGACGCCCTGATCTTCGAGTTGATCGACGAGCGTCGCGACGGGCACAGCGGTGACGACATCCTCGCCATGCTGCTCGAGGCCCGCCACGAAGATGGCTCCCCGATGTCCGACCAGGAGCTCCGTGACGAGCTGATGTCGCTGCTCGTTGCCGGACACGAGACCACCGCCTCAACGCTGGCGTGGGTCTTCGAGCGCCTGGCCCGCGAGCCGCGCGCCCTGGCCCGGCTGGTCGCGGAGATCGACGCGGATGGCGACGACTCCTACCTCACCGCCACGATCCAGGAGACCCTCCGCCGGCGCCCGGTGCTCCCCAACGCCGCGCCGCGGTTCGTGATGAAGCCGGTGGAGGTGGGCGGATGGCAGTACCCGGAGGGCGTCTGCCTCGTTGCCAGCTCCTACCTGCTGCACCACGACTCCGACATCTATCCCGACCCCTACGCGTTCCGGCCGGAGCGCTTCCTCGACGAGGCCCCGGGCACCTATACGTGGATCCCCTTCGGCGGCGGCCGGCGGCGTTGCCTCGGGGCGAGCTTCGCCATGCTCGAGGCGAAGCTCGTACTGCGCATGGTGCTGTCGCAGTGCGAGGTGCGCCCGGCGGCCGGGCGGTCCGAGCCGGCCAGGAGGCGCAACATCACGATCAGGCCGGCTCGGGGAGCGACCACCGTGTTGTCGCAGCGCAGGGTCCGGACGGTCGTGGCGGCGTGAGTGCCCTGGGCGGCGCCGCGCCTCCGAGGCTCTGCCGCCTGCACCACGCACGCCCGGAGGAGGCCGCCGACCCGTTCGGAGAGGACCTGCGGCGAGACGTTCTCCGCCGGTTGACGAGGATGGGCTGGATCGCTGGCGTGGCGGGGGCGGTGGTGGTCTTCAACCTCGTCGGGTTCCTGATCCCGATCTTCATCGACGCCGATGAACGGGCCGAGCTGGCCCTCCTCCACGCGCCGCTGCTCGCGGGATATGTGCTGGTGGTGGGATTCATCAGCATGCGCATCTCCCAGCGGCAGTTCGACCAGCGCACGCGCTGGCTCTCGGAGGGGCGCGCTCCCGACGCGGAGGAGCACCGGCTCACGCTCCGGATGGCCGCCGACGCCGCCAGGCTCACCGCCGCCACGTGGTGCCTCGCGGGAGCGCTGTTCTTCGTCCTGGACAGCACGGTGCATTCGTGGGAGTTCGGCGCGGTGGTGCTGGCCACGGTGTGGCTAGGCGGGGAGACGGCTAGCGCGATCGACTACCTGCTCACCGAGCGCATTCTTCGCCCCGTGACCGCCCGTGCGCTGGCCGCGCGCCTGCCCGATGGGCCAGTGGCGCCGGGCGTGCGGCGCCGGCTGGCGATGGCGTGGAGCCTGGGTACAGGCGTGCCGCTGTTCGGCGTACTGGTGGTGGCGCTGGTGGGCGTTGCCAAGCCCGATGTGGACACCGGCTACGTGGCCGCGGCCGTGCTGTTCCTCGGCATTGTGGCGCTGCTCGTGGGGCTGCTCTCCACGCTGGTGGCGGCCAAGGCGATCGCCGAGCCGATCACATCCGTGCAGCACGGGCTGGAGCACATCGAGCACGGGGACCTCGACGTGCACGTAACGGTGGATGACGGGAGCGAGGTGGGGCTGCTGCAGGCGGGCTTTAACCGGATGGCCGACGGCCTGCGCGAGCGGGAGCAGATCCGCGACCTGTTCGGGAGGCAGGTGGGGGAGGAGGTTGCACGGGCTGCGCTGCGCGACGGAACCCGGCTCGGCGGGGAGGAGCGCGAGGTGGGCGCCTTCTTCGTGGACCTCGTGGGGTCGACGTCGATGGCGGTGGCCATGCCCCCGTCGGAGGTGGTGCGGGTGCTCAACCGCTTCTTCCGCGTGGTGGTGGAGGTGGTCGAGTCCGACTGCGGCCTGGTGAACAAGTTCGAGGGCGACGCCGCGCTGTGCGTGTTCGGCGCCCCGGTGCCGTGCGAGGACCCGGCTGGTGACGCCCTGCGGGCCGCCCGCACGCTGGCCGAGCGCCTGTCGCGCGAGGTGCCCGAGGTGGACTTCGGGATAGGGATCTCCGCGGGCGTGGCGGTGGCGGGCAACGTGGGCGCCGAGCACCGCTTCGAGTACACCGTGATCGGCGATCCCGTGAACGAGGCTGCGCGGCTGGCCGAGCTCGCCAAGGAGCGCCCCGAGCGGGTGCTGGCCTCCGATGCCGCGCTGGCGCGCGCCGCCCATGCCGAGACCTCGGCCTGGGATGTCACGGATTCGGCGGTACTGCGGGGGCGCAACACGGCCACCGGTGTCGCGCGGCCGCGAGGCTGATTTTCGCGCCGCCGCCCGCCGTGACGGCTAGCCTCCGCCTGCGGAGTCGCGCCAATCGCGGGACAGGGGGCTGGCGTGGGTGTTCACGACCTAACGGGCCGGGCAACCGGGGCCGACAGGACCAAGAGCGGCAGTTGCCGCACGCGCTTTCGATGACATTCGCCACTCGCATCCTCGCCCTCGCCGTCGTCTCGGCCGCCCTCGCGGGCGCGCCGGCCGCTTTTGCGCAGCAGACGCCCTGCGGCATCACCGTCCCATGCCCGCCGCAGCCGCCGCCCGGAACGCCAGGGCCGGCGCCTGCGCCACCGCCACCCGCGCCCCCGCCCCCCGACCCCCGCGGGGTGGACCCCGCCACGCCCAACCCCCTCCTCGGGCTCGACTTCTTCATCGACAAGACGTGGTCGCCCGCCTACAAGCAGTACCGCGCCTACGTGCGCCGCCGGCAGAAGTACAAGGCGTCGCTCGTGCGCAAGATCGCCCTGCAGCCGCAGTTCAAGTGGTTCGGCCGCTGGAACCAGAACGACAGGGGCCACACCGCCGGATCGGTGCGGTCCTACATCCGGAGGGTGCACTCAGAGCAGCCCGGCTCGGTCCCCCAGATGGTCACACTGCGCCACCAGGGCAAGGCGTGCAACCACCGCTACCGGGCAGGCGGCAGGCGCGAGGACAAGCGCACCAAGCGCTGGTTCGACGCCTTCGCCCGCGGGGTAGGCAACTCCCGTGTGGTGATCGGCTTCGAGCCCGACTCGCTCGGCACCGTGGACTGCCTGGCACGCAGCCGCCGCAAGGCTCGCCTGAACGTGCTGCGCTACGGCGTGGACGTGCTGTCCAAGCTGCCCAACGCCACGATCTACCTCGAGGGCGGAGCGTCGGACTGGGAGCCGGCGTCGCGTACGGCCAAGCAGCTGCGGTACATCGGGATCCGGAAGGTGCGCGGGTTCATGCTCAACGTGACCCACTACGCATGGACGGGCTACAACATCAAGCACGGCCTGGACATCTCCCGTCGGACGGGCGGCAAGCCGTTCATCGTCTCCACCTCGTTCAACGGCCGCGGGCCGGTGCACTACAAGCACTGGGTGAACCGGGCCAAGCACAAGTGGCGTCGCGTGAACGTCTGGTGTCACCCGCTGCTGCGCGGGCTGGGCCCGGCTCCCACCACCACCACGGCCCACCCGAAGGTCGATGCCTACCTGTACATCGGGCGGCCCGGCTACTCGGGCGGGTCCTGCAACGGGGGGCCGATGCCGGTGGGCTCGTGGTTCGAGGAGCGGGCGCTCATGTTCGGCAAGTACGCCACGGACTGGATCCTGCCGCCGCGCAACACCGTCAACGGCCACGTGAAGCGCTACAGGGCGCGCGTGCTGGCCGGTGACCAGTACCGCCCCTAGCCCTCGCCACATCGCGTTCCCGGCCGCCGGGACGGCCGTTGGTAAGGTTGACTCGCGAGTCAACGATCTCGCCAGGACTCCGATGACGGCTTCTCAAACGGCCACCGAGCGCGACGCGCACCACCTCGAGAGGTCCATCGAGCTGGCCGCCTCGGCACTCGGCCACACCTCTCCCAACCCGCTCGTGGGCGCGGTCGTGGTGAAGAGCGGGCGGCGCATCGGCGAGGGCTTCCACACCGCGGCGGGCGAGCCCCATGCCGAGCGCGTGGCGCTGGCCGCCTGCGAGGAGGATCCGGCCGGGGCCACCCTCTACATCTCGCTGGAGCCGTGCGCGCACCACGGCCGCACGCCCCCCTGCACGGAGGCGATCCTCGAGGCGGGCATCGCCCGCGTGGTGGTGGCCTCCGACGACCCGTCGCCCAAGGTGGCGGGCCGCGGTCTGGGCATCCTGCGCGACGAGGGGGTCGAGGTGGCGCTCGCCGAGGGCGACCTCGCCGAGCGCGCACGGCTGATCAACCAGCCGTTTCGCAAGCACGCGCGCAGGGGCCGCCCGCTCGTGATCTTCAAGTCGGCGATGACGCTCGACGGCAGGGTGGCCACCCGCACCGGCGACTCGCAGTGGATCTCGGGTGAGTCCAGCCGCGCGCGCTCCCACCGCTGGCGCGCCCAGTGCGATGCCGTGGCCGTGGGGATCCACACCGCGCGGGCTGACGACCCTCTGCTCACGGCGCGGCTGCCGGGAGTCAGCCGCCAGCCCACCCGCGTGGTGTTCGACTCCGAAGCCAGCCTGTCGCTCAACTCCCAGCTCGTCCGCAGCGCCGAGGAGGTGCCGGTGATCCTCGTGTGCTCCCGCGCGGCCAAGCGCACGGCCACCGACGGCCTGCGCAACTCCGGCGTGGAGGTGATCGTGAGCACAGGCCCCAACGAGGCCGCGCGGCTGGCCGACGCGCTCGCCGAGCTGGGCGCCCGCGACATCCAGTCGCTGCTCGTGGAGGGCGGCCCCCATCTCGCCGGCAGCTTCCTCGAGGCGGGTGAGATCGACGAAGCGCGCATGTTCATCGCGCCGATCCTCACCGGCGGCCGCGAGGCCAAGGCGGCCGTCGAGGGCCAGGGCGTGGAGCGCATCGCGGACTCCCTCCGGTCGCTGCACACCGAGGTGGAGCGCATCGACGACGACGTGCTGATCACCGCGCGGCTGAGGGAATGGTGAACGGATGTTCACGGGACTCGTCCAGCGCACCGGAGTGGTCGCATCGCTCGCCGGCGGCCGCCTGGTGGTGGACGTGCAGCCCCGCCTCAGCGTCTCCAGGGGGGACTCCGTGGCCGTGAACGGCGTGTGCCTCACGGCCACCGGTGACGACGCCGGCGGCCTGGGCGCCGACGTGATGGCCGAGACATTGCGGCGCACCGCCCTGGGACAGCTGCGCGACGGCGACCGCGTGAACCTCGAGCTTCCATTGCGCCTCGGCGACCCACTGGGCGGCCACATCGTCCAGGGGCACGTGGACGCGGTGGGCACCGTCGACTCGGTGGTCGAGGAGGGTTTCGCCCGGGTGGTGCGCATCTCAGCCGAGCCCGGCCTCCTGCGCTACGTGGTGGAGAAAGGGTCGATCGCCGTCGACGGGGTGTCGCTCACCGTGGCGTCGCTCGACGACGAGTCGTTCTCCGTGTCGCTCATCCCCGAGACGCTGGAGAACACCACCCTCGGATCCCTCGCGCCGGGGCGCGCCGTGAACCTCGAGGTGGACGTGCTGGCCAAGTACGTGGAGAAGCTGCTGCCGTGAGCGAGGCCCCCTTCAGCACGATCGAGGAGGCCCTGGAGGACGTCCGGGCCGGGCGGATGGTGGTGGTCTGCGACGCGGAGGACCGCGAGAACGAGGGCGACCTCACCCTCGCAGCCCAGTTCGCCACGCCCGAGGCCGTGAACTTCATGGCCAAGGAGGGCCGTGGGCTCATCTGCCTGGCGCTGACCCCCGAGAAGTGCGACGAGCTGGGCCTCGATCTGATGGCGGCCAAGAACGAGTCGCCGTTCCAGACGGCCTTCACGGTCTCGATCGAGGCGCGTGAGGGAATCAGCACCGGGATCTCCGCCCACGACCGGGCGCGCACGATCCAGGTGGCGATCGATCCGCGCTCACGGCCGCAGGACCTGGTCCAGCCGGGGCACATCTTCCCGCTGAAGGCGAAGGCCGGCGGCGTGCTCGAGCGCACCGGGCAGACCGAGGCTGCGATCGACCTCGCCCGCCTCGCG
Source organism: uncultured Thermoleophilaceae bacterium (assembly GCA_963727395.1). Lineage (GTDB taxonomy): Bacteria > Actinomycetota > Thermoleophilia > Solirubrobacterales > Thermoleophilaceae > JAAYBF01. The sequence goes on from CAVSGC010000005.1 coordinate 173,779, forward strand.
GGGCTCACGCCCGCCGGGGTGATCTGCGAGGTGATGAACGACGACGGCACCATGGCCCGGGTGCCCGACCTCGAGCGCTACTGCGCCCAGCACGACCTGAAGATGATCACGGTGTCCGACCTGATCGCCTACCGTCGCCGGCACGACAAGCTGGTGGAGCGCGTGGTGGAGACGCGGCTGCCCACCGCCTTCGGCGAGTTCAACGTGGTGGGCTTTCGCACGATGGTCGACGACAAGCACCACGTGGCGATGGTCAAGGGCGATGTGGACGGGGGGGACGACGTGCTCGTGCGGGTGCACTCGGAGTGCCTCACGGGCGACGTGTTCCATTCGCTTCGCTGTGACTGCGGGCAGCAGCTCGAGGACGCCCTGCTTCGGATCGAGGAGGAAGGCCGCGGGGTGTTGCTGTACCTCGCCCAGGAGGGTCGCGGCATCGGGCTGCTGAACAAGCTCAGGGCCTACAAGCTCCAGGAGGAGGGCATGGACACCGTGGACGCCAACCTCCAGCTGGGCATGCCGGCCGACCTGCGCGACTACGGCATCGGCGCCCAGATCCTCGTGGACCTCGGCCTCACCTCCATCCGCCTGCTCACCAACAACCCGAAGAAGATCGTGGGCCTGGAGGGTTACGGCCTGCGGGTGACCGACCAGGTTCCGATCGAGCACCCCGCCGGGGACCACAACCGAGAGTACCTGCGGGCGAAGGCCCAGCGGCTCGGACATCTGCTGCACCACCAGGGCCTTGCGCTGGACGAGGAGATGATCCGCGACGAGCGCCGCACCGACCGCGAGCGCGAGGGCGGCGCCACGCCTGTAGAGCGCGACGGAGCCGAGTAGTGGCCACAGAGCCGGAGCGCTATGCCATCGCGGTGGCGCGCTTCTACGAGGGCCTCGCCGACCGGCTCGTGGAGGGCGCTGTGAAGGTGTTCGAGAACGCCGGCGCAGGCGTGGAGATCCACGACGTGCCGGGTGCCTTCGAGCTGCCGCCCGCCGCCAAGTACTGCGCGGAGTCGGGCCGCTACTCCGGAGTGGCCTGCCTGGGCGCGGTGATCCGCGGCGAGACAGATCACTACGACTACGTGTGCTCGGAGGCGGCGCGGGGGATTGCGCGGGTCACGCTCGACACGGGCGTGCCGTGCTCCTTCGGGGTGCTCACCGTGGACGACATGGACCAGGCGCTGGCGCGCTCGGGGGGCGGCAAGCGCCACTCGGGCGAGGACGCGGCCGAGGCCGTGCTGGCCCTGGCAGCGATCAGGCGGGAGCTCGGCGCGTGAGCGCCGGCGTGGTCAACCTCATCTCGGACACCCAGACGCGGCCCACCCGGGAGATGCGGGAGGCGATGGCCGGCGCGGAGGTGGGCGATGAGCAGAAGTTCGAGGATCCCACGACCACTGCCCTGCAGGAGCGCGTGGCGCAGCTGCTCGGGCACGAGGCGGCCCTGTTTTTGCCCAGCGGCACGATGTGCAACCTGATCTCCTGCAAGCTGCACGTGGGGCCGGCGGGCGAGGAGATCATCCTGGCCGCAAACTCCCACGTGGCGTCCTTCGAGGGCGGTGGGGCGGGCGCGATCACCCACGCGATGACACGCCAGATCGACGCTCCGACCGGCATCTTCAGCGGCGCCCAGGTGGAGGCCGCCGTGCGCCCCGTGGGCGACCGCTACTCGCCCGACTCGGCGATGGTCTCGGTGGAGCAGACCACCAACATGGGCGGCGGCCGTGTATGGCCGCTCGCGTCCGTGCGCGAGGTGCTGGAGGTGGCGCGATCCCACGGTCTGAGGGCGCACCTGGACGGAGCGCGCCTGATGAACGCCGCGGTTGCCTCCGGCGATGACCCCGCCGCGTTCGCTGCGGGGTTCGACACGGCGTGGCTGGACTTCAGCAAGGGCCTGGGCGCGCCGGTCGGGGCCGTGCTGGCGTCGTCGGCCGAGCGGATCGAGCGCGCCTGGCGCTGGAAGCAGATGTTCGGCGGCTCGATGCGCCAGTCCGGCGTGCTCGCCGCGGCCTGCCTGCACGCCCTGGATCACAACGTCGAGCGCCTGGCCGAGGACCACGCCAATGCCCGCGCACTGGCGGACGGCTTGGCGCAGATCGCCGGCGTGGACATCGACCCGTCGACGGTCGAGACCAACATCGTGATCCTTGAGGTGCCCGACGCCGTGGGGCTGACCACCGCGCTGGCCGAGGAGGGCGTGCTGGTGGGCCCGCTGAACCCTCGGCGCGTCCGGCTGGTCACCCACCTGGACGTCGATGAGGCGGCCATCGGTCGGGCGCTCGAGGCCTTCGGCCGGGCCCTTTCCGCCTAGGCGGGCTTGCTAGCCTCCCCCGCCGTGCCAAAGGTCTGCTACTCATGCAAGAAGGGTCCCGCGTTCGGCAACAGCCGCAGCCACTCGATGGTTGCCACCCGCCGGCGCTTCAACCCGAACCTGCAGAAGGTTCGCATCGACGTGGGCGGATCGCCGTCCCGCGAGTACGTCTGCACGCGCTGCCTGAAGGCCGGCAAAGTCACCAAAGCCGCATAGGGTGAGCCGCCGGCGCACCGCCGGCATGCAACCTCAGCCGGGCGAGGTGTACAAAACCGTTGTGAGGGACGAGAGCCTTACTCGCTTTCGGAGGGTGGTCGCTGCTTCCCTCGTGGAGCTTGAGAGCCGGCGTGCCGAGGTCAACGACCTGAACGTGTTCCCCGTCGCCGACGGCGACACCGGGGACAACATGGCGATGACGCTGCGGGCCGTGCTCGAGGAGCTCGACGGCCTCAACGGCCGCCTGATCGACGAGATCGGGCGCGAGGAGCTCGTATCCGCCGTCGCTCGCGCCGCGCTGCTCGGCGCGCGCGGCAACAGCGGCGTGATCCTCTCCCAGATCGTGCGCGGGGCCGCCGAGGAGCTGGCGTCTCGCCCAGGTGAGCTGGTGGACCCCGTGCTGGTGGCCGCCGCTTTCGCGAGGGCCGCGGACGCGGCATACGAGTCCGTGCGCGATCCCGCCGAGGGCACGATGCTCTCCGCCATCCGCGCGATGGCCCACCGGGTGGCCCGCGACCTCGCTCACCTCGACACGCCGCGCCTGGGCCCGGGATCCACGCCCGCGGAGCAGGACGAGCTGATCGCCGAGGTGCTCGAGCGCGCCCTGGACGCCGCCAACGAGGCCGTCGAGCGAGGGCCCGACCAGCTACCGGTGCTCAAGGAGGCCGGTGTGGTGGACGCCGGGGCGTACGGGCTGACCGTGATCGTGGCCGGCGTGGTGGCGGCCCTGCGCGGCCAGGACGGGACCGATCTGGCCCACCAGGAGGCGCCGGCGTCCCACGGCGAGAACAGACCCGAGCACGAGTCGTCCACGTTTCGCTACTGCACCAACTTCGCCGTTACGGGCGACGCCCTCGAGGCCGCCACGTTCACCCCGCTGCTGGAGGCGATCGGCGACAGCGTGCTCGTGGTTGGCGACGAGCACACGCTGCGCGTGCACCTGCACACCGACGACCCCGAGAGCGCCGTGGCCCTCTTCGCGGTCGCGGGCGAGGCGTCGCGGCTCGACGTGGCGGACATGCACCAGCAGGTGGCAGAGCGCACGGCGCGGCTGGCCAAGACCGAGAGCGACCTCTGCAGCGTCGTGGCCGTGGTGAGCGGTCCCGGCATCGTCCGCCTCTACCGGGAGCTGGGAGTGTCGGTTCTGGACGGCGGGCCCACGATGAACCCATCCACCTATGAGCTGCTGGCGGCGATCCATGCGGCGGAGGCAGAGGAGGTGGTCGTGCTGCCGAACAGCCCCAACGTGCTGATGGCCGCCGAGCGCGCCGCCGAGCTGTCGGACCGGCCGACACACGTGGTGCCCACCCGCGCGCAGCAGGAGGGGCTGGCGGCCCTGCTGGCCTTCGACCCCACGGCCAGCGCCGAGCGCAACGCCTGCGCCGTGCGGGACGCCGCGGCGGGCCTGCGCCTGGGCGGTGTGGCGCCGTCGGCGCGAACCGACCCGAAGGGCCGGTTCGACGTGGGCGACGCCCTGGGCTACCGCGCCGACGAGCTCGTGGCGTGGGGCGACCCGGCGGCAACTCTGCGCGCCACGCTCGCGGAGGTGGCCGGTGGGGCGGAGCTGCTCACCTGCCTCGTCGGAGCCGGCGCCCCGCTGGGACGCGAGGCGATCGAGGCGGCGGTGCCCGAGGGCGTGGAGCTGGACTTTCACGAGGGGGGGCAGCCGGCGTGGTGGTGGCTGCTCTGCGCTGAATAGCGAGGCCGGACTTCCTTGTCCGGCCTTTGATGGAAATGGCCGTCGTCATCTCTTTACTGCCTGTATCGCCACTCACTTCGCCAGCAATGAAGAGCTCGGGCTCGACGACGCACTCGCCGCCGACATCCGCTCGATCCCCCGCCCCAGTTTGCTCGCCGCTGCGCTCGAGGCCAAGGGCAAGACCGAGAAGGGGCTCGCGGCGCTGGGCATCGAGACCCTCGGCGACCTGATCGAGCACCTGCCGCACGCCCATCACGACAGGGGGGACGCGCGGACCATCGTGTCGGTGGGCGTGGGCGAGGAGGCCACCGTCGCGGTGGGCGTGCGCAGCGTGGCGGTCAAGCCGATGCGCGACCGCCGGCGCAAGCGCGTGGATGCGCGCGTGTTCGACGAGACGGGCCCGATGCTCGCGATCTGGTGGAACCGCCCATGGGTGGCCACGGAGTTCGGCGAGGGCTCGCAGCTGCTGCTGCACGGCAAGATGAAGAAGCGCAACGAGTTCCACGTGAACGACTACGAGGTGATGGGGACGGGCGACGGCGCCGTCGGTCACAGCGTTGGCCTGGTGCCTGTGCATCCCGCCACCTACGGCCTGTCGGCCGCGACCCTGCGCAGGATGCTGTGGGCCAACTACGGGCTGATCCGCCACACCGTGGAGCCGCTGCCCACCGGGTTGCGGATCGCCGAGCGGCTGCCCGATCGCCCCGCCGCTTTGGCCGGCGCGCACTTCCCGGACACCGAGGAGGACGAGGCCGAGGCGCGTCGGCGGCTGGCCTTCGAGGAGTTGTTCCTCGCCCAGGTGGCGGTTGTGGGACGCCGGCGCTCACGGCGCGACACACGACGCGCCAGGCCACTCGCACCGACCGGCGAGCTCGTGGACCCATGGCTCGAGGGCCTGCCCTTCGAGCCCACCGGCGATCAGCGGTCGGCTGCCGAGCGGATCGGCTCCGACCTGTCCGGTGACCAGCCCATGCAACGGCTGCTGATGGGGGAGGTGGGCAGCGGCAAGACGCTGGTGGCCGTCGGCGCGATGCTGCGCGCGGTGGAGAACGGGAGTCAGGCCGCGCTGATGGCGCCCACCGAGACGCTGGCGGAGCAGCACCTGATCACCCTCGACCGCCTGCTCGGCGGCCTGGTGCCGGTGGAGCTGCTCACCGGCTCGACGCCGGCGGGGCGCCGCCGCGAGCTGCTCGCGCGGCTGGACTCGGGCGAGCTGTCGCTGGTGGTGGGCACACACGCCCTGATCGAGGACGTGGTGAGGTTCCGCGACCTGTCCGTGTGCGTGGTGGACGAGCAGCACCGCTTCGGCGTGCGCCAGCGCGCCGCGCTCGACGCCAAGGCGCCGGAGGGGCTCTCGCCGCACGTGCTGCACATGACCGCCACTCCGATCCCCCGCACCCTGGCCCTCACCGCATACGGCGACCTCGAGGCCACGGTCCTGCGTGAGCTGCCCGCGGGCCGGCGGCCCGTGGAGACCCACGTGATTGACGGCGCTGCCGCACGTTCGCGCGCCTACGAGCGCATACGCGAGGAGATCGCCGCCGGGCGCCAGTGCTTCGTGGTGTGCCCGCTGGTGTCGGAGTCCGAGGCGCTGCAGGCACGTGCCGCCACCGTGGAGGCCGAACGCCTGCAGAGCACGGAGTTCCGCGACCAACGCGTGGCGCTCATCCACGGCCAGATGCCCACCGCCGAGAAGCAGGAGGCGATGCGCTCCTTCGCCGCCGGCGAGGCGGACGTGCTCGTGGCCACCAGCGTGATCGAGGTGGGCATCGACGTGCCCAACGCCACCGTGATGTTGATCGAGGCGGCCGAGCGCTACGGGTTGTCCCAGCTGCATCAGCTGCGGGGACGGGTGGGACGCGGGGAGCACCCCTCGCTGTGCATCCTGTTCGGCGATCCCAAGCTCCCGCGCCTCGCGGCGATCGCCTCCACGCGCGATGGGTTTCGCCTCGCCGAGGTGGATCTCGAGCTGCGCGGGGCCGGGGAGGTGCTCGGCACACGGCAGTCCGGCCTGGAGGAGTTCAAGGTGGCGCGGCTGCCCGAGGACGCCGAACTGCTCGAGCGCGCGCGCACGCACGCCGACGCGCTGGTGGATGGCGACCCCGAGCTCTCGGAGCCCGAGCACGCGCTCCTGCGCCAGGCGGTGCTGGCGCGCTACGGGTCCGACCTGGACCCGATCCCCGCGTGAGGGTCGTGGCCGGTCGCTACGGCGGGCGGCGCCTGAAGGCACCGGCGGGCGCGGCCACGCGCCCAACCGCCGACCGCGTGCGCGAGGCCCTGTTCTCGATCCTCGGCGACGTGGCGGGCCTGCGCGTGCTCGACCTGTTCGCGGGCTCTGGCGCGCTCGGCATCGAGGCGCTCTCGCGGGGGGCGGCCGAGGCCGTGTTCGTGGACAAGGCTCCGCGCGCGGTGGCGGCGGTGAAGGCCAACCTCGAGGCCCTCGGGCTGGAGGCGAAGGTGCACCGCCGGGCGGCGCTCGCGTATCTCGACGGGGCTTCCCGCGAGGCTCCCTTCGACCTCCTGTTCTGTGACCCCCCGTATGATGCCGCGGGCCCTCTGGCCGAGCCGCTCGCCGAGCGGCTCCCCGCTGTCCTCTCCAAGAACGCCCGCATCGTGACCGAATCCGACAAACGCTCACCCCTTCAGCTACCGCTCCCGTTGCTGCGCGAGCGCACCTACGGCGACACCCGGATCGCCGTCTACCGTGGCGCCTAGGAACGGGGGCACCGCCGTGCTGCCCGGGTCCTATGACCCGGTCACCCTCGGCCACCTCGACATCATCGGACGGGCCGCCACGGTGTTCGACAACGTTGTTGTCGGCGTGGTCAACCAACCCGTTCGAAAGAAGCAGACGGTGTTCAACGCGGAGGAGCGCGTGGCGTTCATCCAGGCCGAGACAGAGAAACTCGGCAATGTGCAGGTAAAATCCTTTGATACTCTCCTGGTCGAATTCGCGCGCGAGAACGGAGCCCGGGCTATCGTTAAGGGGCTCCGTGCAATATCGGACTTCGAGTACGAGTTCGAGATGAACCAGCTCAATCGAAAGCTGGCGCCGGACATCGAGAGCATGTACCTGATGTCAGCTTCCGAATACAGCTTTCTCTCCTCCAGCGGAGTCAAGGAGTTGGCCATGTTCGGAGGCGATCTGACGGGGCTGGTGCCCGACGCGGTTGCAGGGCGCTTGCAGGAAGCGCTCAAGCGCTCTAGAAACTGAATGTGAGACGTGATGTCGAGCTTGAAAATCAACGGGCGGGGCGCGGACGCCCTGCCGAGGTAATCCAATGGATGTTCTTGTACTGATCGACAAGCTGGACGACACCGTCCACAACTCCAAGCCGGTGCCGCTCACCGACCAGGTGCGCGTCGACAAGGAGGAGATCTACGACATCCTCGATCAGATGCGCGCCACGATCCCCGAGGAGATCAAGCAGGCGCGCTGGATCGTCAAGGAGCGCCAGGAGATGCTGGCCGAGGCCAAGCGCGAGGCCGAGCGCATCGTCAAGGAGGCGCGCGAGGAGCAGACCCGCCTGATCGGCGACGAGGAAGTGGTCAAGCAGGCCGAGCGCCAGGCCGACGAGATCGTCGAGGACGCGCGTGCGCGTGAGCGGGAGATCCGCCTGGGCGCCGAGGACTACGCCGACGACATCCTCAACACCCTCGAGATCAACCTCGAGAAGTTCACGGCCGCGGTGCAGCGCGGCCGCGACCGCCTGCAGGGCCGCGAAGAGCCCGCCTCGGTCGAGTAGCGCCTCCGGGCGTCGCTAGCCTGCAATCCGTGCCGGCGCGCGCGGACAGCTTCGACTTGAGCCGCCTCGGCCTGTCCTCCGGAGAGGGGCGTTCGCTCGACCTCTCCGTGCCGATGGAGCCGCTGTACTTCGCAAGCCAGGAGTACTCGCCGGGCCGTGACGCCGACGTGCGCCTGGAGGTGTCGCGCACCACGGGCAACGGCTTCGCGCTGCGCCTGCGGTTCGAGGTGGCGCTGCATGGGCCGTGCCAGCGTTGCCTCGAGGATGCCGACGTGGAGGTGGCGGTTGACGCGCGTGAGATCCAGCAGCCGGGAAGTGGCGACGACGAGCTCACGTCCCCCTACGTGGAGGGCGAGGAGCTGAACCTGCGCGCCTGGGCGCGCGACGCGCTGGCGCTCGAGCTGCCCACCCAGATCGCGTGCAGCGAGGGATGCCTGGGGTTGTGCGCGATCTGCGGGGCCAACCTCAACCAGGACCCGTCCCATGAGCACGAGCGCCCGCCGGACCCGCGGTGGTCCAAGCTGTCCGAGCTCAAGCTCGACTAGCCCCGCTGCTAGCCTTCGCCGCCGCCCATGGCCGTTCCCAAGCAGAGACAGTCGCACTCGCGCACCAACAAGCGCCGCTCCCAGCACAAGATCACGCCGCCGGCCACGTCGGCGTGCCCGCGCTGCGGAGTCCCGCGCCTGACCCATCGCGTCTGCGCTAGCTGCGGCACCTACGCGGGGCGCGACATCATCAGCACGCCCGTCGAGACCGACGACGAGTAGCACGCCGGAGGAGCGCAGGGCGATCGACGGTCGGCCGAGCACCGCACGGACCGATCCCGTGCCCGTGATCGCGCTCGACGCGAACGGGGCGGACGGCGGACCGGCGATGGTGGCCGAGGGCGCGCGCCGCTCCGGCGAGGGCGTGATGCTCTTCGGCCCGGCGGCCGAGCTGACCGGCGCCGGTGGAGAGGTGGTGGATGCCCCGGAGCGCATCGGCGGCGAGGAGGAGCCCGTGCGGGCAGTGCGCGCGAAGCCTCAGGCGTCGATCGTGCAGGCCGCGATGGCCGTAGCCGACGGCCGCGCCGACGCCCTCGTGTCGGCCGGCAGCACGGGCCCGACGCTGGCGGCCGCCACGCTCTCGATCAAGCGCCTGCGCGGCGTCCACCGCCCCGCCATCGCCGCGGTGCTGCCGCTGCCCACCGGACCCGTGCTGCTTCTGGATGCCGGGGCCAACACCGAGGTGCGTCCCGAGCATCTCGTGCAGTTCGCATACATGGGGGCCGCCTTCATGGAGGCCGTCGAGGGGATCGAGAGGCCGCGCGTCGGGCTGCTGTCGGTGGGCAGCGAGGCCGGCAAGGGCACCCCCGACGTGCTCGCCGCCCGCGAGCGCCTCGAGGGCGGCGAGCTGAACTTCGCGGGCAACGTGGAGGGCTTCGACCTCACCGCGGGCACGGCCGACGTGATCGTGACCGACGGCTTCACCGGCAACGTGGCGCTCAAGGTGGCCGAGGGGGCCTCCCGCACCGTGCGCGACGCCATCCGCGACCGCGTGCGCTCGGGAGGGCCGCTGGCGATGCTCGGCGGCCTGCTGATCCGCGGGCCGGTCGGGCGGCTGCGGGCCGAGCTCAATCCGGAGCGCGTGGGCGGCGCGCTGCTCCTGGGCCTGCGGCGCCCGGTGGTGATCGCCCACGGAAGCTTCGGGCCCGACGGCATCGCCGCCGCCGTGAGGCTGGCGCGCCGCGCGGTCGACGAGCACATGGTCGAGCGCACCGCCGAGGCGCTCGCACGCGCCGGGGCGTTGCGGTCCGTGCCCGCTGGTAGCGTCGCGACCAATGGCTGATTGCCGGGTGACCCCATGACCCGAGAGGAGGTTCTCGGCCGGATCCGCGACCACCTGTCCACCGAGCTGGAGGTGGATCCGTCGGCGATCGCCGAGACCACGCGTTTCAGGGAGGATCTGGAGGCCGACTCCCTCGATCTGGTGGAGCTCACGGTGGAGCTCGAGGACCACTACGGGATCCGGATCCCCGACGAGGAGGCGGCGCGCATCCTCACCGTGGGCCAGGCCGCCGACTTCGTCTTCGCCCATGCCGAGGACGGCTGACACAGGTGCCGATCGCGTTCGCGCTCTCGCCGAGCTGCTCGACGGGCTGCCCGACGAGCTCGCCCGCCAGTCCTTCACGCACGCATCGTGGGTGGAGCACCGCGCCGAGTCCTACGAGCGGCTGGCGTTCCTGGGAGACGTGGTCCTGAGCCTCGCGGTGTCCACCCACCTGCTGCCGCGCTTCCCGCGCCACGGCGCCGGGCGCCTGACCAAGATCCGCGCCCAGGCGGTGAGCGGGGCGTCGTGCGCGAAGGTGGCGCGCGAGCTGGGCCTGCCCGAGCGCCTGCGCCAGGTGGCGCCCGCGGGCCAGGGTCGCAGCTTCGAACTGCTGGAGCGCAGTGAGCGGGTGCTGGCGTCGGTGTGCGAGGCGGTGATCGGCGCCGCCTATCTCACCTATGGCTTCGATCGCGTGGCCCCCGCGGTGGTTGACGCGTTCGAGGACGAGATCGACGAGGCGCTGGAGAACCCGCTGGACTACAAGTCGCTGCTCCAGGAGCGCCTGGCCCGGCGCGCCGACGTGGTCTCGTACCGGATCGAGTCCCAGGAGGGGCCGGCCCACGACCGCAGCTTCGTGGCCGTGGCCGAGGTGGACGGTCGCGAGCTGGGGCGCGGCGAGGGCCGGACCAAGAAGGCGGCGGAGCAGGAGGCGGCCTCGGAGGCGCTGGAGAAGATGGGGGAGAGGGACGGCTGATGCACCTGCGCTCGATCTCCATGAAGGGCTTCAAGTCCTTCCCCGGCCGCACCAAGCTGGAGTTCACCCCAGGCGTGGCGGTGGTGGTGGGCCCCAACGGGTCGGGCAAGTCCAACATCACCGATGCGGTGCTGTGGGCGCTGGGCGAGCAGAGCCCGCTGGCCGTGCGCGGACAGACGATGAAGGACGTGATCTTCGCCGGCGGCCACGGCGTCAAGGGTTCCAGCTCCGCCGAGGTGGAGGTTGTGATCGACAACTCCTCCGGGCGGTCGGCGAGCGAGTTCTCCGAGATCTCGATCGTCCGCCGGCTGGATCGCAACGGTGAGGGCGAATACCGCCTGAACGGCGCGCGCTGCCGGCTGGCCGACGTGTCCGAGGTGCTCTCCGACACCGGGCTGGGCAAGGAGATGCACTCGGTGGTCTCCCAGGGCCGGGTGGAGTCGATCGTCCTGTCGCGCCCGCGCGAGCGCCGGATGCTGATCGAGGAGGCCGCCGGCCTCGGCAAGCACCGCAAGCGCCGCCGCCGCGCCCAGCTCAAGCTCGAGCGCACCGAGGAGAACCTGTCCCGCGCGCTCGACGTGGAGCGCGAGGCACGCTCGCGCCTGCGCCCGCTCAAGCGCCAGGCCGAGGCGGCCCAACTGCACGAGCGCATCCGGCGCCAGTCCGACGAGGCGCGGCACGAGCTGGCCCGCGACGACGTGCGCCGCGCGCGCGAGAGTCTCGCGAGCGCCGAGGCGGAGTCGGCGGCTGCTCGGGCGCAGCGCGACGAGAGCGACCGGCTGCTGGCCGCCGTGGCCGCTCGCCGCGAGCAGGCCGAGGAGGACTTCGCCGCCCTCACCCGCGAGCGCGAGGGGCTGCAGGCGCGCCTCTACGCTGCCCGCTCGGCGCATGACCGGATCGGCATGCGCCTGGAGCGCGCCCGCGATCAGGCGAGGGCGGCGGGCGACGGCGCGGACCGCCGCTCGTCGCAGCTCGAGTTGCTCGAGCGCGAGCTGGCCGCCTCCGGGGGCGGGTCCACGGACCGCCCCGAGCGCATCGCGAAGCTGGAGTCCGAGCTGGAGGCCCTCGAGAGCGCGCGCGAGACGCGCATGCGGGAGGAGCTCGCCGGCCTTCAGGACGAGCGCGAACAGGCGCAGGCCCGCCGATCCGAGCTGGAGCGCAGCTCAGCGGAGCTCCGGCAGGCCCTCGAGGCCGCTGACGCGGCCGCGGAGGAAGCGCGGCGGGTGCGTGGCGCCGCCGAGCGCACAGGCGAGAGCGCACGGGCGTCCGCCGCGCGGGTGGGGGCCGAGCTGGCGTCGCTGAACCAGTTCCTGCGCAGCGCCTCGTCCGCGAGCGGCCATTCCTCGTCGCTCGCCGACGTGCTCGAGGTGCAGCCCGGCTACGAGGCCGCCTTCGCCGCCGCGCTGGGGCCCCGGCTGGGAGCGGCGGTGGCCGATGGCCGCGAGCAGGCCGAGCAGCTCCTCGACGCCACGGGCGCCGACGGCGGCGTGGTGCTGATCAGCGGTGGGCAGGAGCACGCGAAGGGGCCCGGTGCGCCGTGCCAGGGCGCCGAGCGGCTGCTCGATCACGTGGAGGCCTCTGACGCCACGGCGCGCGCCGTGGCGGACCGGCTGCTGGGCGGGACGTGGGTGGTGGAGTCGCTGGCGAACGTGCCGGCCGAGTTCGACGGCATGGCCGTGACCCGCACCGGGCGCATCTACGCACCCCGCGCGCAGGAGCTGCGCCAGGCCGCCTCGGGAGGCCCCGAGCGTGTGCTCGAGCAGCGCAACCGCCGCTCAGAGCTCGTGCGAGCGTCCGAGGCCGCGGTGCGCGACGAGGCCGAGGCCCGCGCAGCCGTGGAGGCCGCGGGCGCCGACGTGACCGCGGCCGACCAGGCGCGCGAGGAGGCCGAGGTGGCCCTGCGCCGCGCCCAGCGGGACGTGGAGGAGGCCGTGGAAGCGCTGCGCCGTACCGATTGGCTGATCGAGCGCCGCACCGAGGCGCCGGACCAGGGGCCCGACGCCGTGCGTCGCGCCGAGCTGATCGCCGAGGTTCGCGCCGAGCGCCAGATGGAGGAGAACGAGGGCCGCGAGCGCGCCCAGCGCACCGACCGCGCCGCGCGCCTGCGCCGGCGCGTGGAGCGCGACCGCGCGCTGGCCCAGGCGGCCGACGGCGCATCCGAGGCATTGGCGGCCGCGCGCGAGGCGGTGCAGCTGCGCGTGACCGCGCTGGAGGCCGAGCACGCGGTGGGCGCGCGCGCGGGCGAGGAAACCGCCGCCGCCCTTCGCGCCTGCGCCCACGAGGAGGCCGAGATCCAGGGTCGTCTGCGCGCCGCCGCGGAGCGCGTGACCGTGGCCGAGGTGGCCGCCCAGCAGGTGCGCGACTCCGCCGCCGACACCCAGAGGACCCTGGAAGAGGTGGCGGGGCGCCTGGGGCTCGGCTCTGAGCCCGCTGCCGATGCCCTGGACGAGGCCCGTCGCGAGGAGCTGGGCGCCGCCATCGAGCGGCTGGCCCGGCGGCGTGAGCAGCTCGGGCCCGTGAACCCGCTGGCCGCGGCCGAGTACGACGAGGCGGTCGCCCACCTGGAGGAGCTGGAGGCTCAGCGCTCGGACCTGGAGAACGCTCTGGCAGAGCTGCGGGGATTGATCCGCGAGACCGACCGGCGCATCCAGGAGAGCTTCGACGAGACCTTTGCGGCGGCGGCCAAGAACTTCGAGGACGTGGTGGCCCACCTGTTCCCGGGCGGTCGCGGTCGCCTGCGGCTGGCCGATCCCGAGCAGGGTCCGCGCCCGATCATCGGGGGCGCCGACCAGGAGCCCGGCGAGGAGGACGGCGACGAGGAGTTCGATGCCCCCGGGAGCGGGCCCTCTGAGAACGCCGGCCGCCCGGGGGCGAGCGAGCCCGGCGTGGAGGTGGAGGTCACGCCCGCGGGCAAGTCCACCAAGCGCCTGTCGCTGCTCTCCGGTGGCGAGAAGTCCCTCGTGGCGCTTGCGTTCATGTTCGCCGTGTTCCTGGCGCGCCCGTGCCCGTTCTACATCCTGGACGAGGTGGAGGCCGCCCTGGACGATCTCAACATCGATCGGTTCCTCCAGCTGGTGCGCCGCTACTCAGATCGCGCGCAGTTCATCGTGGTCACACACCAGAAGCGCACGATGGACGCGGCGGACTGCCTGTACGGCGTGAGCATGGGCGGCGACGGCGTCTCGCGGGTGGTCTCGCGGCGCCTCTCCGGCGAGGCCGGCGAGGGCATCGAAGCAGTCGCCTGACCGTTTGCGCCGTTGGCGCGTCGGCACTAGGATCGGGAAGTGCGTGCTTCTCGGCCCAAGTGCGCGATGGTCAGCGTCGCGCTGGTCGCAGGCCTCGGGTTCGCGGCGCTGAGCTCCCCTTCCGCGCCGGCGGCGAAACGCTCGCCCCGTGCTCCCAAGCTCACGATCGCGCTGCCCTCGGCTGGCCATATCTCCGTCACCGCTCTCCGCGTGACGCTGCGGGCCAGACGGGGCCGTACGCTTCCACGGCGCCGGCTGGCCTTCCGCGCCCCCCGGGCGCGGTCCCTGCCGCCCTCGGTGCGACTCCTTTCTCTGACCCGCTCGGTCCGAACGCGCCGCTCGGTCCGGCATCTGGCCCTCGTGCTGGCGATCCGCAAGAAGCGCGCCGCCGCTTCGGGCGCCGTGGCCGCTCAGAACGAGGGCAAGCGCGGGTTCGTCGCGCTGTCGTTCGAGACCGGCCTCAGCGGGGTCACCGAGTGCCGCGGCTGCGAGGACCTCAGTCGCGATCTGGGCCCGACCGGGTTCTGCAGGGGATGCACCGAGGGAGCGGAGATCCAGGCCACGCTGGACGCCGACAAGGAGAGGTCGCGAGACCTGTTTGAGCTGGTCAAGCAGCTCGAGGATGACTGGCCGGCGAAGGCGGCGCAGGATCCCAGCCTCGATACCGGCCACTACGACGATGGACATGCTTTCGGCTGGAAGGTGAGGGGCGAGCGGGCGGAGGCGAAGGTGATGGTGGATCTGGTGGCCGACCTGAGGGCCTTCGAGGACGAGCGAACGCTGCGGGCGGCCCTACAGCACCTGGAGGCGAACATCGGTGTCGACGTCGACGGCGACGGCAGCGTCGGCGTGGAGCAGACGATCGACACCGAGGTGGGCCCGGTCGAGATCGGCCCCTGATCGAGCGCCCGGTGGCGTCCAGAATCGGCGGCGTTACTCCAGAACCTCCGTCGCGCTGTCGAGTTAGAGCCGTCATACCCGACTGCGGAGGCATTCCGTGACGAAGAAGATCCTGATTCTGGCCTCGCTGCTGGCCCTCACCCTTGTGGGCGTGGCGATCGCCGCCAGTGGCACACCCACCACCGGCAACGACAACATCAAGGGCACCAACGCCAACGACACCATCAATGCCCTGGCCGGCAACGACAAGGTGAGCGGCCGCAAGGGCGACGACGTCCTCGACGGCGACCTGGGCAACGACCGCGTCAAGGGCGACGCGGGTGACGACGAGGTCAACGGCGGCGAGGGCAACGACAAGCTCGGCGGCGGCAAGGGCGACGACGAGCTGAACGGCGGTGACGGCAACGACCGGCTCAAGGGCGGTCGCGGCTCCGACGAGCTGAACGGCGGCGACGGTGCCGACCGGATCGACGCCAAGGGCGGCGGCCGCAAGCGCGGCGGCCCCGACCAGGTGGATTGCGGCGCCGGCGACGGCGACGTGGATCACGTGCGTGCCGACCGCAACGACACGGTCACCGGCTGCGGCCCGGAGGACAAGGTCAAGCAGAAGGGCCACCACGGCTCGACCGAGGAGCGCAAGGCCCACCGGAGGGCTCACCCGCGCCGCGCCTCGTAGAGGCACTTCGGCTCGCACCTCAGGCCCATCGGCGCCCGCCTCTCAGGCGGGCGCCGATGCCTGCGGGCCTATGCTCCGCCGCGATGGCCCGCACCTGGCAGGAGCTGTTTCGCACCTCCGACGCCCCGCCACCGGAGCGGGAGGACCCCGACCCCGGCGGGGACGGGCGCCAGCGCGGCTTTTTTTCCCGGCTGCGCGAGAACATGTCCAAGACGCGCCAGGCCCTCGGCGCCGAGCTGCAGGCCACCATGTTCGAGCGCCTCGACGACGAGGCCTTCGAGCACCTCGAGGAGGCCCTGATAGCGGCCGACGTGGGAGCACCCACCACCGCAAAGATCGTGGAGCGCCTCGAGACCGAGGCCGAGACCGGGGGGCTGCAGAGCGGGGAGGACCTCACCCGCCGGCTCCGCGAGCTCATCGCCGAGACGGCCACGGTGCCCGGCGACACGATCGACCTCACGCACGAGCCCACGGTGATCCTTGTGGTTGGGGTGAACGGCACCGGGAAGACGACCACCATCGGGAAGATCGCCTGGCATCTGGAGGAGGAGCTCGGCAAGTCCGTGCTCCTGGCCGCGGCCGACACCTACCGCGCCGCCGCAGCCGAGCAGCTGGAGGTATGGGCCGGCCGGGCGGGCTGCGACATCGTTCGCGGGGGAGAGGGCTCAGATCCCGCCGCGGTGGCCTTCGACGGCCTCGAGGCCGCGATCGCCCGCGGCCGTGACGTGGTGCTCGTGGACACCGCCGGACGGCTGCACACCCAGCAGCACCTGATGGACGAGCTGCGGAAGGTACGCAAGGTGATCGACCGCAAGGTCCCTGGCGCCCCGCATGAGACGCTGCTCACGATTGACGCCACGACAGGCCAGAACGGATTGCGCCAGGCTCTGCTCTTTCGCGAGGCTGTGGACGTGACCGGCATCGCCCTCACCAAGCTCGACGGGACCGCGAGGGGCGGCATCGCTCTGGCCATCGCGCAGGAGCTGGGCGTGCCCGTGAAGCTGATCGGGATCGGGGAGGGGCTGGAGGACCTTCGGCCCTTCGACCCGCAGGACTTCTCCCGGGCGATCCTCGAGGAGGCCTGATGCCCGAGCTGGCGGATCTTCCGGAGCTGGCGGCACGCCTGCGGCGCCTGCACGAGGGCCCGCTGTTCGTCCTGCCCAACGCCTGGGATGCCGTGAGCGCGAAGGTGTTCGGCGACGCCGGCTTCCCGGCCGTGGCCAGCGCCAGCGCGGCGGTCGCGGCCTCCCGTGGCTACGAGGACAACGACTCGATGCGCGTGCACGACGCCTTCGACGCGGTGGCCACGATCGCCGACGCCGTGGACGTCCCGGTGAGCGCCGACGTGGAGGCGGGCTACGGGTTGGAGCCCGCGGAGCTGGTGGAGCGGCTGCTGGAGTCCGGTGCGGTGGGGCTGAACATCGAGGACACCGACCACCACGGCAAGAAGCCGCTGCTCGACGCCGACGAGCGGGCGCAGTACATCCGTGAGATCAAGCGGATCGGCCGGGCATCGAACGTGGACCTCGTGGTGAACGCGCGCGTGGACGTGTTCACGCGGGAGGTGGGCGCCCCCGAGGCGCGAATCGAGGAGGCCGTGAGGCGCGGGCGCCTCTACCGCAGCGCGGGAGCCGACTGCATCTACCCGATCGGGGTTCAGTCCGACGCCACCATCCAGATCCTCGTGTCGCAGCTCGGCGCGCCGGTGAACGTGCTCGTGCGCCGCGGGACGCCGTCGCTGGCCCGGCTAGCGGAGCTCGACGTGGCCAGGGTCACCTTCGGCCCCGGCCTGCAGAGAGTTGCCATGGCTGGCCTGGCTCGCTTCGTTGAAGGGCTCTCGACGCGATCGGACGAGCCCGTCTTCGATGAGTAGTCCGCAGCGCCCGGGCACCCTAGGATGGGCTTATGCCGGACTGGGTGCTCTGGATGATCGCTGCCGGCCTGCTGGCCGTGGGGGAGATCGTCAGCCTCTCCTTCTTCCTCGGGCCCGTGGCGGTGGCGGCGGTGATCGCAGCGGCCGCCGCGGCCCTCGGCGTCGGCGTGGCGCTTCAGATCCTGGTGTTCACTCTTGCCGCGATGGCGTCGCTGGCGGTGCTGCGGCCGGTGGCACGCCGGCACCTGCGCACGCCAGGGCAACTGCGCAGCGGCACCGCGGCGCTCGTGGGCGAGCAGGCCGTGGTCCTTGAGCGTGTGGACCGGGACTCGGGCCAGGTCAAGCTGCGCGGGGAGACCTGGAGCGCCCGGGCGTTCGACGACGATGAGGTGCTGGAGCCCGGTACCCACGTGCACGTGCTGCAGATCCGGGGCGCCACGGCGCTCGTTACCGACGGACAGGACTAAGGAGCCCCAATGGAAGTGATCGTCGCCGCCGCGGTCGTGGCCCTGGTAGTGCTTTTCACCATCTCCAGGATGGTGCGGATCGTGCCTCAGGCCCGCGCGGGCATCGTGGAGCGCCTCGGGCGCTACCAGCGCACCCTCGATCCGGGCCTGGCGCTCGTGGTGCCATACATCGACCGGGTCAAACCGCTGTTGGACATGCGCGAGACGGTGGTCTCGTTCCCGCCCCAGCCGGTGATCACCGAGGACAACCTCACGATCCAGATCGACACGGTCATCTACTTCCAGGTGACCGACGCCAAGGACGCCACGTACGAGATCAACGACTACATCGCGGCGATCGAGCAGCTGGTGGTCACCACTCTGCGCAACGTGTGCGGAGGCATGACCCTCGAGGACACGCTCACCTCCCGCGACAAGGTGAGCATGGCCCTGCGCGTGGTCCTCGACGAAGCCACCGGCAAGTGGGGCATCCGCGTGAACCGCGTGGAGCTCAAGGCCGTCGATCCGCCGCCCTCGATCCAGGAAGCGATGGAGAAGCAGATGCGCGCAGAGCGCGACAAGCGGGCGGCAATCCTCACCGCCGAGGGCGTCAAGCAGTCCCACATCCTCACCGCCGAGGGCGAGAAGCAGAGCTCCATCCTGCGCGCCGAGGGACAGCGCGAGTCGCAGATCCTGCAGGCCGAGGGCCAGTCGAAGGCGATCGAGACCGTGTTCGACGCCATCCATCGCGGCGACGCGGACCCCAAGCTGCTTGCCTACCAGTACCTGCAGGTGCTCCCGCAGATCGCGCAGGGAGACGCGAACAAGGTCTGGATCATCCCGGGCGAGTTCACGGCGGCGCTGGAGCAGATCAAGGAGGCGCTGCCCACTAGGCAGCCCGAGTAGGTGGGGGTAGGGTTGGACGATGCTCGACCATGCGAAGAGCAACGCCGTTGCGTATCTGGCGTTGTTCATCGCGCTGGGGGGCGTCGGCTGGGCAGCGGTGAAGCTGCCGCGGAACAGCGTGGGCGCCCAGCAGGTGAAGAGCGGAGCCATCGGGACCGCCGAGGTCAGGGACCGCGCCCTCCTGGCTCGCGACTTCGGGGCCGGCCAGCTTCCCGCCGGCCAGCGCGGACCGCAGGGACCCGCCGGCTCGCAGGGTCCGGCCGGCCAGCAAGGCCCCGGTGGCACGCAGGGTGCGATCGGCCCCACCTTTGCCGACGTCGGAGGCGACGCAACGCAAGACCCGGCACCCTCACCTGACGGTGGTGAGCCCACCGGCGTGCGCCGGTATGCGTTCACCACCCCGGCAGCGGGCCGCGTCCTGCTCGAGTGGCGCGGCCGGATGGCTGTCAACTGCACCGCTCCTCCCGGGAACATCGGGATCTATCTCGATGGGGCGCCGGTGCCGGCCTCGGGACGGGACAACACCACGCTGAATGAGGTCTCCGTGGTCGGCCTCACCGGGGTGCTGTCCGCGGGCGCGCATGTGGCGCACATCCGGGTGGACTGTCCTAACGGCACCGCGAACTCGGTGACCGCTCCCACCGCCACCGCCTGGTCAGCACTGCTCGTCGGCAACTGACGGCGCGCCGATAGCCTGGGGGAGCATGTTCGACTCCCTCTCCGAACGCCTCCAGGAGGCCCTCGGCGACGTTCGCTCCCGCGGCACGCTGACCGAGGAGGACATCACCAAGGCGATGCGCCAGGTGCGCCTCGCCCTGCTCGAGGCCGACGTGAACTTCAAGGTGGTCAAGCAGTTCACCGCGGCGGTCAAGGAGCGCGCGCTGGGCGCCGACGTGCTCGAGGCGTTGAACCCGGGCCAGCAGGTGGTCAAGATCGTCGGCGAGGAGCTCACCACTCTCATGGGTGGCCCCGGGCGCGAGCTGGCGATGGCCTCCAGTGGCCCCACTGTGATTCTCATGGCCGGCCTGCAGGGCTCAGGCAAGACCACGGCCGCCGGCAAGCTGGCGCGCCACCTACGCGAGGAGCGCAAGCTCGACGTTGCCGTGGCGGCGTGCGACCTCCAGCGTCCCGCTGCTGTGGAGCAGCTGATCAAGGTGGGCGGCCAGGCGGGCGCCACCGTCTACGAGCAGGGCGTGAATCGCGACCCCGTGGACGTGGCCGAGTGGGCACTGGGCCAGGCGAAGGCCGACCGCCGCGACGTCCTGATCGTGGACACGGCAGGGCGCCTGCACGTGGACCAGGAGCTGATGGACCAGCTGGCCCAGATCAAGAAGCGCGTCAAGCCCCACGACGTGCTCCTGGTCGTGGACGCGATGACCGGCCAGGACGCGGTGAACGTGGCGGAGTCCTTCGCCGGGGCCACGGCATTCGACGGCGTGATCCTCTCCAAGCTCGACGGCGACGCCCGCGGCGGCGCGGCGCTGTCGGTGAAGGCCATCACCGGCAAGCCGATCCTCTACGCCTCGACCGGCGAGAAGCTCGACGCCTTCGAGCGGTTCCACCCCGACCGGATGTCTCAGCGGATCCTCGGGATGGGCGATGTTCAGACGCTGATCGAGAAGGCCGAGCAGCGTATGGACGACGACCGCGCGGCCGAGCTGGAGCGCAAGATCAAGAAGAACCAGTTCACGCTGGACGACTTCCTCGAGCAGATGCAGCAGGTACGCAGCATGGGCCCGCTGGGCAATCTCCTGAAGATGCTTCCCGGCGTGGGGGCACAGCTGGGCCCGCTGCAGGTGGACGATCGCGAGCTGGACCGCCTCCAGGCGATCATCACGTCTATGACGCCGGCCGAGCGAGCCAACCCAAAGATGATCGACGGGTCCCGCCGACGGCGCATAGCGCGCGGCTCGGGCACCAACGTCCAGGCCGTCTCAAACCTGGTGAAGCAGTTCGGCCAGATGCAGAAGATGATGAAACAGCTCTCGAAGGGCAAGATGCCCAACCTGCAGCAGCTGGCCGGAGGGCGCTAGCGGCGGTCGCAAACTGCGGCAGGATGCCGCAGGGGCTACTCTGTGGAACTTATGGCAGTCCGTGTACGGCTCACGCGAGTGGGCAACAAGAAGAACCCCATCTGGCGCGTGGTCGTGGCCGACCAGCGCTCGCCGCGCGATGGCCGCTCCATCGAGACGATCGGGCACTACAACCCACAGACCGAGCCCTCCACGGTCGTGCTCGACCGTGAGCGCCTGGACCACTGGATCGAGCGGGGTGCCGTGCCCAGCCACACCGTCAAGAAGCTGATGCGCATCAAGCCGGACGCCGTCGCTCCGGCTGAGCCCGAGGCCGCCGCCGGGCCCACGCCCGAGGCCGAGGCGCCGGCCGCCTCCGGGGACGACGCCGACCAGGCCTGACCAGGTCGGCGCCCGGGCCCGCGGTGGAGGATCTGCTCGAGTACCTGGCCCGGTCCCTGGTGGACCAGCCGGACGAGGTGTCCGTGGACTCCTTCGAGGAGGATGACGGCACGGTGGTGCTGGAGCTGTCGGTGGCCGACGACGAGGCCGGCAAGGTGATCGGCAAGGGCGGCCGGACGATCGCCGCGCTACGAACCGTCGTGAAGGCGTCGGCCGTGCGTGAGAACAAGCGCGTGCTCGTCGACGTGATCGACGGCGGCGACTGAGAGACGGCGGTGCCCGCGGAGGGCCGCCTGGTGACCGCCGGCCGCGTCGGTCGCGCCCACGGGCTGGACGGCAGCTTCCACGTGGCGCGCTCCGAGCATCCGCTGGAGATGGGCGCGACCGTGACCCTCGCCGGCGTGGCCCGCGAGGTGCGCCGCAGCGCGGGCACCCGCCAGCGCCCGATCGTGCGGCTGGAGGGGATCGAGGACCGCGAGTCGGCGGCGGCCCTGCGGGGCGAGTTGCTGCTCGTGCATGAGGAGGCGGCGCCCCTGGAGGACGGCGAATGGCTGGCCGGGGACCTCGTGGGGCTCAATGTGGAGGGCCTCGGACGCGTGAAGCGCGTGGTGGCAGGGCCCTCCTGTGACCTGCTCGAGACCGAGGACGGCACCCTTGTCCCGCTGGTCACAGACGCCGTGACCGGGCTGGACCTGGAGTCCGGCATCGTGCACGTGGACCTGCGCTTCCTGGGGCTCGAACGATGAACATCGACGTGTTCACCCTCTTCCCGGACTGGTTCGGCTGGTTCAGCTCCCAGCGCCACGTGCGAAACGCCCTCGAACTGGGCCACTCGCTGTCCGCGGTGGACCTCCGGGCCACCACCCCCCTCAGGGCGGGTCAGGTGGACGACACCCCCTACGGCGGCGGGGCGGGCATGGTGATCCGCGTGGACGTGGTGGAGGCGGCCCTGCGGGAGCGCTACGGGACCGACCCGCTCGAGGCCCAGCCCGGCAGGCGGGTGATCGCCCTGTCGGCGGGCGGCCGGCAGCTGGACGACGCTCTGGTCACAGAGCTCGCGGGCGCGGAGGACCTGACGCTGCTCTGCGGGCGCTACGAGGGCTTCGACGAGCGCGTTCACGAGCACCTGGCCACCGACGTGGTGTCGATCGGCCCGTACGTGCTGGCCGGCGGGGAGCTGGCGGCGATGGTGGTCTGCGACGCCGTGCTTCGCAAGCTCCCGGGGACCCTCGGACACTCCGACAGCGCGGTGGAGGAGTCCTTCAGCGAAGCGCTGGAGGGCGGCCCCGAGTATCCGCAGTACACGCGGCCATCCGAATGGCGCGGCCACGGCGTGCCCCCGATCCTGGTGTCCGGCGACCATGCCCGCGTGCGGGAGTGGCGGCTCGAGCAGAGCCGCGCGCGCCGCGGGTGAGCAGCGCCCGGCGGGTCTGCGGGGGCCGGCCGGGAGTGCGCACCTTCGCTACCATTCGCCGCCGCCGCGAGCCCGGTCCCCACCGCACTCGCGCTCCTTTGCCATGACCGGAGTAATCGACAGCCTCGAGCGCGCCCAGCTGCGCCGCGTCCCGTCCTTCCAGGCGGGGGACCGACTGCGGGTCCACTTCCAGGTGGTCGAGGGCACACGGCGCCGCACACAGGTCTTTGAAGGCATCGTGCTCAAGCGCCAGGGCTCCGGTGCCCGCGAGACCTTCACCGTGCGCAAGCAGTCCTTCGGCGTGGGCGTTGAGCGCACGTTCCCCGTGCACTCACCGAAGATCGAGCGCATCGAGGTTGCCGCCCGCGGCGACGTTCGCCGGGCCAAGCTCTACTACCTGCGCGACCGCGTGGGCCGCGGCGCCCGGGTGCGCGAGCGCCGCTTCACGGGCGTCGAGGAGGATGTGTACGCCGAGAATCTCGAGGGCGAGGGCGTGATGCCCCCGCCGGAGGCCGACGCCGCCGCGGTGGAGGCAGCAGCCGAGGCGGTGGAGCCCGGCGAGGCTCCCGAGTCCGACCCCCGCGACGAGGGCGTCGAAGAGGTCATTCAGCAGGATGAGGCCGCGGCCGAGGAAGCGGCCCCCCCGAGGAGTCCGGCGATCAAGCCGCGGCCCCCGCGGGACCGGAGCCCTCCGAAGGATCGGAGCCCTCCGAGACGGATGCCCCGGACGCTGACGAGTCCGCGGACAAGCCCGGCGCCTAGCGGCCGCCGGAGCGAACGCGAGCCAATCCGACGTGGCCTCCGGCACGAAGCAGAGCGCTGCCGGGTCCCTCATCGAGCTGGTCTCCATCGTCGCTGTGGCGCTGGGTCTGGCTCTCGGGATCCAGGCCTTCCTGGTCAAGCCGTTCCGAATTCCGAGTGAGTCGATGGTCCCCACGCTGAACGTGGGGCAGCGGGTGCTCGTGGACCGCGTGAGCACGCGCTTCGGTGAGCCCGATCGCGGCGACGTGATGGTCTTCAAGCCGCCGAAGGGTGCCGACGAGGACGTGTGCGGCGTCGAGCCGCCGCCACGGGGCGGCGCCTGCCCGAAGCCCACCAAGGAGCGCTCGGACACCAACTTCATCAAGCGGGTCGTGGCCATCGAGGGCGATCGCCTGTCCGTGCGGCGGGGACGGGTCATCCTCAACGGCGAGCAGCAGTCGGAGCCCTTCATCCGGCCCGACCCCGGCTGTGGCACCTGCAACCTCCCGCGCCAGATCACGATCCCGAAGGACCACGTGTTCATGATGGGCGACAACCGGGGCGAGTCCGACGACAGCCGGGAGTGGGGGCCGGTGCCCGAGGACTGGCTGATCGGCAAGGCCTTCGCCACCTACTGGCCGCCGAACCGAATCGGCGGGCTCTGAGCTGCCACCGGCCTCGGTGGTGGCGGCCACCGACCAGTCATATCTAAGTTGACCGCACGGTCATAATAGATATGACCGCCTGCTAGCATCACGGCGGTGGATCGGCAGCCAAACCCGTTCGTGTACGACGATCCGGTGCCCCCGGACCAGCTCGTGGACCGGGATCCCGAGACCGAGCAGTTGCTCGCGCTGGCCGAGGGAGGCCACAACACGCGCCTGCAGGCCCCGCGGCGCTACGGCAAGACATCGCTGCTGGGCAAGGTGCGGGTCGAGGCGCAGAAGATCGGCATGAACACCGTGTACGTGGACTTCTACCGCGCGCTCACCCTCGCGGAGGTGTCCCGCCGCATCGAGGAGGCCTACCTGGCGGCGCTGGCCGGAGCACCGCGGCGGGCTGTCACCGCGGTCACGCGCAGGTGGCGCGGGAAGCTGGTGGTGACCCCCGGCGGCGTGGGGGCGGAGATCGAGCCGGTGAGGGTACGCGAACAGCAGCGGCTGTCCGATCTCCTCGACCTGCCGAAGAGGGTGTTCGAGCGGAGCGGGATGCGCACGCTGGTGGTCTTCGACGAGTTCCAGGACCTGCTGCGGATCGACTCGGACGTGGACGGGCTGCTGCGCTCGAAGATCCAGTTCCACCGCGACGAGGCGAGCTACGTCTTCGCCGGCTCCGAGCCGGGGATGCTCAACGGCCTCTTCGGGGACCGCAAGCGGCCGCTGTTCGACCAGGCGCGGCCCGTCCTCCTCGAGCCCCTGCGGGACGAGGACCTGATCGAGTTCATCGGCGCCCGCTTCGAGCGGGGAGGCCGCGATCCCGGTGAGGCGCTCGAGGCGCTGCTCGACCTCGCGCGCGGCCACCCCCAGCGGGCGATGCTGCTGGCCCACCATCTCTGGGAGCAGACCGAGCGCGGCACCACGGCCGACCTCGAGGTCTTCGAGCGCGCGCTGGCCTCGCTGGACCGAGAGACCAAGGAGACCTTCGGCCAGCTGTGGGAGGACCTGGCGGAAAAGCCGAACCAGCGCAAGGTGCTCGCGGCGCTCGCCAACAGTCCCGAGACCCTGTACAACCGGCGAACCCTCGACGCGTACGGGCTCGAGAAGGGCTCGGCGGAACGTTCAGTGGGCGCGCTGGTCGACCGCGGCGAGGTGCAGCGCACCGATCCCGGGTTCCTGATCGTGGATCCGCTGCTGGAGCGGTGGCTGCGGTTGACCCAGTAGGCAATCGGCACCAGGCAGTCGGCCGGCCTGGATCCTGCTGCTCGCTTTCTGGCGACTGATTCTGCCGCCCGCCGACCTATAGTCCTCGCCGACCGTGGAAGACGTCTCCCCAGCCAGCGCGCCCACGCCTCCCGGCAGCCGCGCCGCCCGGCGACGGCGGCGCAAGGCGCAGAGCGGGCGGCGGTTGTTCGCGTTCGACCGCGAGCTGGGCCGCCGGTTCGTAGCGGGGGCCGACGAGGCCGGCCGCGGGTCGCTCGCCGGCCCGCTGGTCGCCGCGGCGGTGCTCTTCGACCTCGAGCGCCTCACGCTCGCCGACCGCCGGGCGCTGTCGAAGCTCAACGACTCCAAGCAGCACTCCGAGGAGGCGCGCGAGGAGCTCTACCCGCTAGTCATGCGCGCCGCCGCGCGCGCGACCGTGGTGTCGCGCTGCGTGGAGGGCATCGACTCCCGTGGGCTCCACGTGACCAATCTGGACGCGCTGCGGTCAGCGCTCATCGGCGTGGCCTGCGACGAGACGATCTGCCTGGTGGACGGCTTCAACGTCCCCGAGTTCAGCCACGAGCAGCGGGCCGTGGTGGACGGCGACTGCCGCAGCGCCGCCATCGCCGCCGCTTCGGTGCTGGCCAAGGTCACCCGTGACCGCTACATGAGGCGGGCCGCGGAGAGCCACCCGCGGTGGGACTTCGCCACGAACGTGGGCTATTCAACGCCCGAGCACCGCGCCGCGATTGCCGCGCACGGCGTCTCGCCGCTGCACCGGATGTCGTTCCAGTCGATCGCCTACACGCAGCTCGCGCTCGGCGGCTGAGCGGCCCCGGCGCCGGGGCCGCGCTCAGAACGCGTCCTCCACGTGCTCGAGCGCCACGAGCGCCCCGCCCGGCCCCACCGTCACGCCGATCGCGTCGAAGCGCAGCTCGTCGCGCCACGGGCGTGAGCCGGTACCGGCCGACAGCCACTCGCGCGCCAGCATCCGCAGCCGCCGGCGCTTCCGGGTGCCGATGGCGTCCAGGGCCCCCGCCGGCCCGCTGCGCCCTCCAGCCACGCGCGTCTTGACCTCGCAGAAGACCAGCGTGCGGCGGTCGGCGGCAACGATGTCCAGCTCGCCGTGGCGGCAGCGCCAGTTGCGGGCGAGCACCTCGTAGCCGGCGCGCTGGAGGTGAGCGGCCGCGAGCCGCTCACCTCGCTCGCCCAGCGCCCTGCGCGGATCGGTGCCCGTGTGTCCCATCTCGAACGACCGTAGGAGCCCCCTCCTTACCTGTGGGTTACGCAGGTGACGAATGAGCAACAAGGGCGGGCGCAGGAGTCGCTGGATCGTTACGGGCGCGTGCCCATGGGGCGCTCCGGCCGTCCTAGGTTAGGCCCGTGCTCGCCAGCATCGCCACGTTCGCCCTCACCGGGGTCGACAGCCGTGAGGTCACGGTCGAGGTGGACGTGCGCCGGGGGCTGCCCGCGTTCACGGTCGTGGGACTTCCCGACGCCGGCGTCAGAGAGGCCCGCGAGCGGGTGCGGGCGGCGCTGCTGAACTCCGCGCTGGAGTTCCCGCTTCAGCGCATCACGGCCAATCTGGCGCCCGCCTCGATGCGCAAGGCGGGCACCGGGTTCGATCTGGCGCTGGCCGTGGGCGTGCTGGTGGCGAGCGGCCAGGTCCCGGCCGGGCGGCCGGAGCGCACCGCGGTGTGCGGCGAGCTGTCCCTGGGCGGCGAGCTGCGGCCCGGCCGCGGCGCCCTGGCGTGCGCCCTCGGCGCGCGCGACGCCGGCTACCAGCGGCTGGTGGTGGCGGTGGAGAACGCGGACGAGGCAGCGCTGGCCGGCGGACTGGAGGTCCTGCCGGTGCGGTCCCTCACCCGCTTGGTGGAGCTACTGCGCGGCCGCTGGCGACCCGAGTCCCCGGTCCCGCGTACCGCCGCGGAGCCGGGCGTGCCGTCCCCGCTGGACCTAGCGGACGTGCGTGGGCAGCAGGACGCCAAGCGCGCGCTGGAGATAGCTGCTGCCGGAGGCCACAACCTGCTGATGGTTGGCCCGCCGGGCGCGGGCAAGACGATGACCGCCAGGAGGCTGCCGGGCATTCTCCCGCCACCCTCCTTCGACGAGGCCCTGGAGATCACGCGCATCCGCGGAGCTGCCGGCCTTGGGGACGGGCATCTTGCCCACGAGCGCCCATTCAGGGCCCCGCACCACACGACCTCGCCCCAGGGGCTGGTGGGCGGCGGGGCGGTGCCACGACCGGGCGAGATCACGCTCGCGCACCGCGGTGTGCTGTTCCTCGACGAGATCGCGGAGTTCTCACGTGCCGCGCTGGAGTCGCTGCGCCAGCCGCTGGAGGACGGCACGGTGGAGATCATCCGCGGGCAGCGCTCGCTTGCCTTTCCCGCGCGCGCGATGCTCGTCGCGGCGTGCAATCCGTGTCCCTGCGCCCGCGGGACAGCCGACTGTCGCTGCAACGAGCTGGACAGGCTGCGCTACGCCCGCCGCCTGAGCGGGCCGCTGCTGGATCGCATCGACCTGATCTGCGAGGTACAGCCGCCGCCCGCCGCGGAGCTGGTGGCCCGCGTCGGGGGCGCGGAGCGTTCGGCCGCGGTGCGCGAGCGCGTCATGGCCGCCCGCGAGCGTCAGGCACGGCGGCTGGCCGGCGACGAGGCCCTGTGCAACGGCCACATGGACGGGCGGTCCACCCGCCGCCACGCGGTGCTGGGCGCGCGCGGCACGGAGCGCCTGCTGGGCTCGGTGGAGGCGGGCACCCTCACCGGCCGCGGCCATGACCGCGTGCTGCGGCTTGCCCGGACGATCGCGGATCTCGCGGACAGGGAACGGATCACGGCCGCGGATGTCGAGGAGGCGCTGGGCTATCGCCTGGTGTCGCCGGTGGAGACGGCCGCGTGACCGACGCCTGCGATGCCTGCCTGCGCCGTGGCTATCTCGTCGGGGCGCTCGCGGCGCGTATCGCCGCCATGCTCGACCGCCCCGGGAAGCGGGTGGGCGCGCTGCTTTCGCTGCCGGAGGAGGACCTGGTCGAGGCGGTGGCCGGGTCGGCCGGCGATCCGGAGGCCCTGCTCGCGGGCTTTGACCCCGGGCGGGCGCGAGCGGAGATGGCAGATCGCCGGGTGCGCGCCCTCTGCCGGCACGACCAGCGCTACCCGCCGCAGCTCCTGCAGCTCCTGGACGCGCCCGCGGTGCTGTTCGTGTCCGGGCACGGGGACCTGAGCCTGCTCTCGCATGGATCGTCGGTGGCGCTTGTGGGCACGCGGCGGCCATCGCCGTATGGCCGCGAGGTGGCGCACGACCTGGGCCGCGGCCTGGGCGCCGCGGGCGTCCCGGTGATCAGCGGCCTGGCCCTGGGCGTGGACGCCGAGGCGCACCGCGGCTGCCTGGCCGCGGACGGGCCGACAGTCGCGGTGCTGGCCTGCGGGCCCGACGTGCCCTACCCGCGCACCAACCGCCGGCTCTACGAGCGCCTCTGCGAGCGGGGGCTCGTGGTGTCGGAGCTGCCGCCCGGGCAGCGCCCGTACCGGTGGAGCTTCCCGGCACGCAACCGCATCATGGCCGGGCTGGCCCGGATCACGGTCGTGGTCGAGGCGGCGGAGCCCTCGGGGTCGCTCATCACCACGCGGTTCGCCACCCAGCTCGGGCGCGTGGTGGGTGCCGTGCCGGGGCAGGTCACGTCGAGGATGGCGGTGGGCACCAACAACCTGCTCAAGGACGGCGCGGCGGTGGTCACCGGACCGCGAGACCTGCTCGCCGAGCTGTTCGGCAGCGAGTCCGACGAGGCGTGCGCCGCCCGCGCGCGGGCCGCCGCCGGAGCGATCGACGACCCGGTGCAGCTGCGCCTGCTCGAGGCCGTCGAGGGCAGTCTCGGGATGGATGGCATCTGCGCCCACGCCGGCGTGCCCGTTCAGGAGGCTCGGGCCGGCCTCTCGCGGCTGGAGCGGTCCGGCCACGTGCGGCGTGATCCGCTCGGGGGTTACCGGCGCACGGGAGCACCGTGCTGAGTCACCGCCCCGGGCGGTGGGCCCACGCGGACGGCCCCTATCTACGCTGCGGGTGTGACGATCCCGCGGCTACTCACCATTGCCGGCTCGGATTCCGGCGGAGGGGCCGGGATCCAGGCCGATCTGAAGGCGTTTGCGCGCTGCGGTTGCCACGGCATGTCGGCGATCACCGCGATCACGGCACAGAACACCCGGGAGGTGGCCGCCGTGTACCCGCTGCCACCCGAGGCGGTGGTCGAGCAGGTAAGGGCGGTCGTCGACGACATCGGTGTGGACGCCGTGAAGATCGGAATGCTCGGCACCGCGGACACGATCGAGGCCGTGGAGCGCGCATTGGGCCTCGTGGGCGATGCCCCGGTGGTCATCGACCCCGTGATGGTGGCCGAGAGTGGCGCCGTCCTTCTCCCGGAGGACGCGCGCCAGGCGCTGCTCGACCGCCTCCTGCCGCGCGCCTCGGTGGTCACGCCCAATCTGCCCGAGGCGCGTGTGCTCGCGGGGGCGGGGGAGGGTGTCGGCGCTGAGGAGCTCGCGCGCATGGTGCATGCACTCGGGCCCCGAGCGGTGGTGGTCACGGGCGGGCACCGCGACGAGGTCACGGACGTCTTCTTCGACGGCTCGGAGCTGGTTTCGATTCCCGGCGAGCGCCACCCCGACGGCGCCGCCCACGGGTCCGGGTGCACCCACTCTTCGGCCCTGGCCGCCCATCTGGCGCGCGGGTTCCAACCGCTGGACGCCGCTCGCGTGGCGAAGGAGATCGCGGCCGACGCGGTACGTCACGGACTGCGCGAGATCGGGGAGGGGCCGGGCCCGGTGAACGTGCTCGGCCTCGGTCGTGGGGCCGCGCCAACGTAGGCAAGAGGGGCCGAACCGCCCTGCGCTCTGGCATAATCGCCCGATCAAGTTCCTTCGCATGAAGCCCGGTTTTGGCGAGGTCCTCCTCTCGGAGGGGGATCCCCGCGTGAGCGAGGACGAGGAGCGCCTGATCGAGGAGTTCCGCCGCCAGCTCGACGAGGGCATGTGGGCCGCGGTGCCCACGTCCATGCCGGGCAGTGGCCGCCGCGAGGCCCTGATGGTGCGCGACTACGCCGAGGTCCCCGCCGGGGCCGAGCGCGTGATCTTCTTCCCGCGGGCCGCCGGCGGCTGAGCCGGCCGCGCCGATGCTGCTCGCACTGCTGGTCCTGGCCGTCGTGGCGGTCGTGCTGGCCGCTCCCCCGGTGATCCGCGCGGGCCGGGACCGGATAGCGGCGGCGCGAGTCGCTCGTAGGCCTGCGGAGGAGCGCCCGCTGGACTACGACCCGGGCCGCGAGCGCCGCGCCGAGCAGCGCGCGCGTCAGCTCCTGCGCTCCTGCGTGAACGACGAGGAGTGGGGGATGTACCGCGACCTGGGCTTCATCCGCGTGGATGGCGCGCCGCCTCGCGGGCGCGCCGGTGCCGCGCGCCGGAGCGGCGAGGACGCCGGGGGCGACACCCCGCCCTACGCCTACCTGCTCTACCCGCACAAGCCGATCGTGGCCTACGTGCCGGCCGACGGCCGGCTGCTCAGCGAGTACTGCGTGGAGTTCCCCGACGTGAGCGGTGACGGCCGCAGCCGCCTTCCCGCATCCGACGACGTGCTGGCCAAGTGGATGGCGCTCACCTCCGACGAGAGCCGCGTGATCGGCCGGGCCAACATGCACCTCGTCGGCCGCCAGCTCGACCCCGCGCGCGTGCGACGCGACCTGTGGCGGCTGTCGGAGTGGGAGCGCCGGCGGGTTGGCTCCACGGAGGCCCGCCGGGCGTGAGCCGCGATCTGCGCGGCCGCAGCCGTACACAGCTCGACGGGCCCGACCGGGCGCCCGCACGCGCATACCTCAAGGGCATCGGCTACGACGACGACGCCCTCCAGCGCCCGATCGTGGGCATCGCCAACACCTGGACCGAGGTGATGCCGTGCAACTTCCACCTGCGGCTGCTGGCCGACCGGGTGAAGGACGGCGTGCGCGCCGCCGGTGCCACGCCGATGGAGTTCAACACCATCGCCGTCTCGGACGGCATCACCATGGGCACCGAGGGGATGAAGACCTCGCTGGTGAGCCGCGAGGTGATTGCGGACTCGATCGAACTGGTGGCGCGGGGCCACATGTTCGACGCCGTGATCGCGCTCTCGGGCTGCGACAAGACGATCCCGGGCTGTGTTATGGCGCTCTCGCGCCTGGACCTCCCGTGCCTGATGCTCTACGGCGGCTCGATCGTGCCGGGGAAGTTCAGGGGCGAGGACGTGACGATCCAGGAGGTGTTCGAGGCGGTGGGCGCGCACGCTGCGGGACGCATGTCCGACGCGGACCTCGCAGAGCTCGAGTCGGTGGCCTCGCCGGGCGCGGGGGCGTGTGGCGGGCAGTTCACCGCGAACACGATGGCGCTGGCCTTCGAGATGCTCGGGATCTCCCCGATGGGCAGCTCCATGGTGCCCGCCGAGGAGGGCAAGAAGGGGCAGGTGGCCGAGGACTGCGGCCGGCTCGTGGTGGACATCCTCGAGCGCGACCTGCGGCCCAGTGAGCTGATCACCCGCGACTCGCTCGAAAACGCCATCGGCGGGGTGGCGATGACCGGCGGCTCCACCAACGCGGTGCTGCACCTGCTGGCGGTGGCCAACGAGGCCGGCGTGGAGCTTTCGATCGACGACTTCGACCGGATCGCGTGGCAGACACCCCTGCTGGCCGATCTCAAGCCCTTCGGCCGCTACGTCGCGCCCGACCTCTGGCGCGCCGGCGGCGTGCCACTCGTGGCCGCTCGGCTGCGCGAGGCGGGGTTGCTCAAGCCCGACGCCATCACGGTCACGGGCCGGACGATCGGCGAGGAGACCGACGCCGCCCCCGAGACCGAGGGTCAGCCGGTGGTCCGCCCGCTGTCGGATCCGCTGGCGCCCAACGGCGGCTTCGCGATCCTGCGCGGCAACCTCGCGCCCGAGGGCTGCGTGGTGAAGCTGGCCGGGCACGGCCGGCGGGAGCACAGCGGACCGGCGCGGGTGTTCGAGGGCGAGGAGGACGCGTTCGCGGCGGTCAAGGCTTCGGAGATCGAGCCCGGGCAGGTGGTGGTGATCCGCAACGAGGGCCCCGCCGGCGGACCCGGCATGCGCGAGATGCTGGCGGTCACGGCCGCGCTCCAGGGAGAGGGCCTGGGCGACTCGGTGGCACTTCTGACCGACGGCCGCTTCTCAGGCGCCACGCACGGATTCATGGCCGGGCACGTGGCGCCGGAGGCTCCGCGCGGCGGCCCGATCGCGGCCGTGCGCGACGGCGACACGGTGACCTTCGACGTCGAGGGGCGCGAGCTCAATGTCGACCTGTCCGACGAAGAGATAGCCGAGCGGGTGGCGGCCTACGAGCCGCCTCCGCCGGCGTACGAGTCGGGCGTGCTCGGCAAGTACGCCCGCCACGTGGGCTCCGCAGCCCACGGCGCGCTCACTACCTAGCCGTGACGCGCTCGCCCTCCAGCTCGCCCTCCTGCACCGCGTGCTCGAGGAATTCCTCGAGGCAGGCGTTGAACGTGCAGGGGCGCTCCAGCATCGGCACGTGCCCGGTGTCCTCGAAGATCACCTTGCGCGCGCCGGGGATCAGCTCCACGAACGTGTCCGCGTCTCGCACCGGGATGATCGCGTCCTTCTCGCCCCAGGCGACCAGCGTGGGACAGCCGATCTGGGGGAGGCGGTCGCGGAAGTCATAGGACAGGCACGCGCGCAGGGCATCCTCGAAGCCCGGCTTGTTGGCCCCCTTCATCATCCCCTCGAACAGGAGGTCGCCCTTGAGCCGGCCGGGATAGCGGGCCACGAGGCTGAGCACCCAGTGGCGGGCCTTGGGGCGCCGGGCCACGAGCTTCATCTGCGCCACGCTGGAGGTCGCGAGCAGGCCGGCGGCCTTTGCGGCGGCCATCACGGGCCGCTTGGCCACGTCCATCTGTGAAACGCCGGCGGAGGCCACCAGCATCAGGCGCTCCACGGCCTGCGGGCTCGTGATCGCCAGCTCGGCTGCAACGAAGCCGCCCATGGAGTTGCCCACCACCACGGCCGGGGCCAGATCGAGCCGCTTGCACAGCTCCGCGACCACCTTGCCGTAGCGCTCGATCGAGATCTTCTCGCCGGGCATGTCCGACATCCCGAAGCCCGGGAGGTCGACCGCCACGACGCGCCGTCCCTGCGCGAAGCGGGGCATGTTCTCCAGCCAGTTCTGCCACTGCCCCGAGAGCCCGTGGATGAACAGGATCGGCCGGTGGCGGCCCTGCTCGCCGAGGTCGGCGTAGTTCACCTTCCTGCCCGCGATCTCCACCTGGTGCAGGTGAGCGGGCCAGTCGACCGACCGCCAGTCGGGCGAGTCGCCGCGACCGTAATCGTCCCCTGCGTGTCGCGCGGCGCCGGGACGCGCCGGGGGGACCGCCATAGGAATCAGCTCCCGCATGCGGTCACTACGGTACCGGGCAGTGGCCAGGATCGCCCTCGACATCGACTCCACGCTGCACCACTACTGGGATCTGCTCGAGCGGATCGCGATGGAGCGCTTCGGCGTGGCGCTGCCCTACGCCGAGCAGCGCGGCTGGGGCATCGACGGACTGGAGCGCGATCAGCTCATCGCCGCGGTGGAGGAGACCCACTCCGACGAGAACATCGAGAGCGCCGAGCCCTACGAGGGCGCGGTCGAGGCTGTGGGGCGATGGCACGAGGCCGGGCACTGGATCCACGTGACCAGCCACCGCCGGGAGGTCTGCGCGCCGGCCACCCGCCGCTGGCTGGAGGCCACCGGCATCCCCTACCACGACCTGCACTGCTCGTTCGACAAGATCAGCCGCTGCGTGGAGCTCGGGATCGACCTGCTGGTGGACGACAGCCCGGTGAACATCGCGAGCGCCCGCGAGCACGGGATGCTGGCCGCAACCATCTGCCATCCCTGGAACGAGCGGCTGCTGGACCGCGACGGGGTGATCGGCGCCGAGGACTGGCCCGAGCTGGAGCGCCGAGTGGACGCGGCGCTGGCTCAGCCCGCGTAACCGAAGCGCTCGAGCACCGGGATCTCATGGATCTGCGGTGGCTGGAGGTGATCCCACAGGATTCCCGTGGGGCGCTTGAAGGCACCGTCCACCTCGATCGCCGCGCGGGGTGTGGCCACCAGGTTCACGGGGATGTCGTGGGCGGTCATCAACAGGTTCTCGCGCACGATCTGAAGCGGGTGGACGGTGGTGGCAATGACCGTGCGGCGGTCGATCTTGTGCGCCTCGGAGAGCAGCGCGTATTCGAGATCGGAGAACCCGCCGCCCTTGCCCAGGCGCGCGCCCTTGAGGTTCACCGCCACGGAGCCGGTGAGCACGAGGTCCAGCGGGGGCACCTGGTCCACGTCGATCACGTCCCCGTGGCGCAGCGCTCCCTTGATCGTCGCGGCCTCGCGCAGCTGCTCCTCGTTGAGCCGGCGCGGGTCCAGCAGCCGGAACGGGTGCTGGTCGCGCAACCGGGGCACGGCCATCACCAGCGTCTTGCCCTGCGCGAGCGCGAGGCGCCGCGCGTGGGTCTGGGGGGAATCGGGGTTGGCCTTGATCGTCTCGGCCTCGACCCAAGCGGGGTGCTTGGCCAGCCGCTCGGCGGCGGCCTTCGCGCCCGCGAAGTTGGGGATCCGCCCCTCGGCTCCCGGGAAGCGCGACACGCCCTCGCGGTCCATCGACCGCCACATGTCCCGGCGAACCTCGTCCTTGGTGCGCATGGGGCGGGCATCCTGGCAGACTGGACCGATGGCAGAGTCCGCCCGCACCACACTCAGCCAGCACCGGCAGCCGTCGCCCGAGACTCTTCCGGCCGCCGAGCTGGAGGCCCTGCGCGACGGCGAGATGCGCGATCTCCTTCCAGCGGTGGAGACCGAGCGGCGCCTCACCGACTGGGGGCGCTCGGAGCGCGTGGACGGGCTGATGGACCGCACGCTGGTCGAGTTCCTCTACCGCTACTGGTTCCGGGCGGAGGTGGAGGGCGTGGAGAACGTGCCCGCCGCCGGCGGTGCGCTGCTGGTGTCCAACCACTCTGGCGCGCTGCCGCCGGACGCCGCGATGATCGGCAAGGCCGTTCGCGAGGAGCACACCCACCCGCGGCCGCTGAACATCACCGTCGAGCACTTCTTCAAGGGATACCCGGGCTTCTCGATGCTGTTGCCGAAGATCGGATGCGTGGCCGCGCACCCGGCCAACGTGCACCGGCTGCTCAACGACGAGGGCCAGCTGGTGCTGGTGTTCCCCGAGGGCCGCAAGGGCACCGAGAAGCTCTATAAGGACCGCTACCGCCTGCGCCGCTTCGGCCGCGGTGGGTTCGTGGAGGCGGCCATGCGCGCCCAGGCCCCGATCGTGCCCGTGTGCGTGGTGGGCGCCGAGGAGGCGATGCCGGTGTTCGCGCAGCTCAACCTGCTCAAGCGCATGACGGGCCTGCTCTACACGCCGCTCACGCCCACGTTCCCGCACCTGGGCATGCTGGGGATGCTGGCCTACCTCCCGGCCAAGTTCAAACTGCGGTTCCTCGAGCCCGTCCACTTCCGCGAGGAGGGGATGTACGAGGACAAGGGCCTGGTCCAGACCACCGCGCACGACATCCGGGCACGGATTCAGGAGAACCTGTTCGAGATGGTGGGCGAGCGGCGATCGGTCTGGTTCGGGTAGGGCGATGGGCTCCAAGCGAATCCTCATCACCGGACTGTCCACCTACTGGGGCGGACGGCTGGCGAAGGCGCTCGAGGCCGACCCCTCCATCGAGGCGATCGTGGGCGTGGACAACGAGGAGCCCAGCGTGGAGCTCGAGCGCACCGAGTACGTGAAGGTGGGCACCCAGCACGCGCTTCTGCGCCGCGTTGTCGAGGCAGCCGAGATCGACACCGTGGTGGACACCCGCCTGGTGGTGGACTCCGTGACCACGACCTCGCCGCAAGGCCCACGAGAACAACGTGATCGGCACGATGAACGTGCTAGCCGCGTGCAGTGGGGCCCAGACCAACGTGCGCAAGCTGATCTTCAAGTCGTCCACCCACTTCTACGGCTCCGAGCAGGACGACCCGGCCTTCTTCCACGAGGGGATGGGGCGCCCGCACCCGCCGCAGACGGCGATCGAGAGGGACATCCTGGAGGCCGAGGCCTCGGTGGCCGAGTTCGCCGACAAGAGTCCCGGTACCGACGTGACGATCCTTCGCTTCGCGAACGTGGTGGGGCCCGGACGTGAAGACCTCGCACATCGCGCTGTTCTCGCTGCCGGCGGTGCCGATGATCCTCGGCTTTGACCCGCGCTACCAGTTCGTGCACGAGGACGACGTGGTGCATGCGCTCGAGCACGTGGTCCAGCGCGAGCTGCCGGGCGTGTTCAACGTGGCGGCGGACGGCGTGCTCGCGCTGTCGGAGGTCGCCGGCCTGCTCGGCAAGAGCTACGCGCCCATCCTGCCGCCCTGGGGCACCGGTCTCGCGGCAGGCGTGTTGCGGCGGCTTGGCCTCAACCTGCCCCCGGAGATGCTCAGCCAGATGCGCTTCGGCCGCGGCGTCGACAACCGCCGGCTGAAGGCGGCCGGGTTCGAGTACGGCTACACGAGTCGCGAGGCCGCCCTGGCCCTCGGCGAGCACCTGCGCCTGCACCCGCTCCTGCGCAGCACGGCCGAGCCCTACCGCTACGAGCGCGAGGTGGAGGAGTTCCTGCGCTGGAGCCCCAACGTGAGGTCGTCCCGCGTGAAGGACGGCGTGGGCCTCACACGTGGCCAGCTGCAGGATCTTCAGCGCCTGCTGGGCGCCGCCGAGGGCACCACCCCGGCGGCGGGCGCCCCGTCGCCCGCGGCCACCGCCGCCCCGGTGGAGCGGTACGAGGACCTCGACGCCGAGGAGATTCTGTCGCTGCTGGGCTCGCTCGAGGCGGCCGACCTCGCCGCGCTGCGCGAGCACGAGGCCGCCCACAGCGCCCGGGAGGCGGTTTTGAGGGCGATCGATTCGCTGCTGGCCCGTTCACCCGCCCAGGCATCCAAGGCCACGCCCGGCACGTAGTACCGCGCAAGCCCGGTTGCAGGAACCAGGACCTGCTGGAAAGTGCGGAACTGATGCGTACACTTTTTTACAGCAGCCTGTAGGTGGGCGGCCTAGCATCCATGGGACAAAAGTCGTTCATCTTCGTCGCCCTGACGCTCGTGCTCCTTCTGGGAGGTGCGGCTGCTGTGTACGTGTACGACTCGGGCCGCGAGGACCTCATCGCCGAGGGCGTCACCGCGGCCGGCCTGGATGTGGGAGGGCTCACCGCCGACGAGGCCCGCGCGAAGCTGCGGACCGAGGTGGCCGCCCCGCTCGAGAAGCCGGTCGTGGTTCGCCGGGGCGCCAAGCGCTTCAGACTGTCCGCCGAGGACGCGGGGATCCACACGGATGTGGGCGGGATGGTGGACGCCGCCGTGCGCGCCAGCCGCGAGGGCAACGTGCTCAGCCGGACCTTCCGCGATCTCACCGGCGGCGAGGAGGACGCGGTCGTCAAGGCGCAGGTGAGCTATTCGCGGAAAGCCGCCGCGAAGCTGGTGGCCCGCGTCCGCAAGAGCGTCGAGCGCCCCGCGAAGGACGCGGAGCTCACCTTCCCCTCGCTGGACCGGGTGTCGGAGCAGACCGGCCTCTCGGTGAGCAGCGTGAAGCTCAACCGCAGGATCCGCCGCGCGATGCTCGCCACCGACGATCGCACGGCGAAGATCCCGGTGAAGGTCGTGCAGCCCAAGGTCACCCGTGACGAGCTGGCGCAGAAGTACCCCACGCTCATGGTGGTGGACCGCGGCGCCTTCAAGCTGAGCCTGTACAAGGGCCTCAAGCTGCAGAAGAGCTACTCGATCGCCGTCGGCCAGGTGGGGCTGGAGACGCCGGCGGGGATCTACAACATCCAGAACAAGGCCGTGAACGCCGCGTGGAGCGTGCCCAACAGCGCCTGGGCCGGAGACCTCGCCGGCACGGTGGTGCCCGGCGGCACGCCCGAGAACCCGCTGAAGGCGCGCTGGATGGGCATCTTCGCCGGGGCCGGCATCCACGGCACCGACGACATCGGCTCGCTCGGCACGGCCGCGTCACACGGCTGCATCCGGATGGCGATTCCCGACGTGATCGAGCTGTACGACCAGGTCGCGGTCCAAACACCGATCTACATCGGCTGACGGCGGGAGCGCCTGGCCCTCGTCAGCGCCGCTCGCTCGTCGAGACCCGGCCTCCGCAGCGTCAGACCCCTATGGCCTCCATCGGAACCTCCTCCCAGCCCTGCTCTTCCAGGGAGGCTTGGCGGCCCACATGCCGAACAGTCAGTTGGCCTATGAAGACTCCCCGCACCCGCTTGCGCAGGACCGCGTACCACATGGTCGATGCGTCGCTCGGCCCCTGGATCGGATGCCACGGCGACGTGGGACCGTCCTCGGCGTCGAACAGCCCCGCCTCCGTCAGCTGCGCGCGGGTAGCCACGCGACCATCCTGAGTGTTGACGAAGAACCTCGACACCTCGGCGATCGAGCCTAGCTGGGCTCGCGAGCTCACCGTCTTCGACACGTCGCTGCGCACCCGCGGTATGGCCGAGCGCACTCGCCACGCCTACGCCGTGGACCTGGGCCAGCTGGCCGAGTGGGCGGCATCCCAGGGTCTGGATCCCGCAGCGCTGGACCACCGCGCCATCCGCCGCTTCGCCGGGGTTCTGTCCGAACGCGGCGCGTCGAAGTCCACCGTGGGCCGAAAGCTGGCTGCCATCCGGTCCTTCTACCGGGTGATGGTGGAGCGCGGCCGGCTGGAGGCCAGCCCGGCCGACCTGGTGAGCACCCCCAAGCCCGACTCCTATCTGCCCGCCGTGCTCAAGCCCGCCGAGACGTCTGACCTGCTGGGCTCGATGCCCACGTCAACGCCGTTGCAGCTGCGCGACCGGGCGATGTTCGAACTTGCCTACTCGGCCGGCCTGCGCGCTCAGGAACTGGTGAGCCTCGACGTGGAGTCGCTGGACTTCGACGGCGAGGAGCTTCGCGTGGAGGGCAAGGGGGGCCGTACGCGCGTGGTGCCCGCCGGCGAGCCCGCCTGGCGCGCATTGAGCTCCTATCTGGAGCGCGGCCGGCCCGCTCTCCAGCAGGACCCCGAGCGCGCGCTGTTCCTCTCCCGTAGCGGGCAGCGGCTGTCCACCTCCGATGTCAGGCGCAGGCTCGACCTGGCCGTGAGGCGCTCGGCGCTGGGCTCAGGCGTCTCCCCGCACACTCTGCGCCACTCCTTTGCCACCCACCTGCTCGAGGGTGGAGCCGACCTGCGGTCGATCCAGGAATTGCTCGGCCATTCCTCGATCAGCACGACCCAGACCTACACTCGGGTAGAGTCGCGACGCCTGCGAAAGGCCTACTCACAGGCGCACCCAAGGGCCTGAGGGCAAGATCACTGTGGAGACCAACCTCAAGGCCATCGAGCTAAAGGGCCTCTGGCGCAAGTACAAGGAGGAGGATGACGCTCGGTCGCGCGAGCGCCTGGTGCTGGCCTACTCGCCCCTCGTGAAGTACGTGGCCGGCCGCATGTCGAGCGGCCTGCCGGCCCATGTGGAGGAGGCCGACCTCATCTCCTACGGCCTGCTGGGGCTGATCTCGGCGATCGAGCGGTTCGACCCCGACCGCGCGATCCGGTTCGAGACATTCGCGATCACCCGCATCAAGGGATCGATCATCGACGAGCTTCGCTCGCTGGATTGGGTCCCGCGCTCGGTGCGGGCCAAGGCGCGCGAGATCGAGCGCACCAACGCGAAGCTCGAGAACCAGCTCCATCGGGCCCCCACAGACAGCGAGATGGCGGTTGCGCTGGAGGTCACGGTGGAGGAGTTCCAGGAGTCCCTGGTGCGGATCTCCAACTCCTCCGTGGTGGCGCTGGACGAGCTGTGGACCGTGTCGGACTCCTCGGGCGACCAGGTGTCGCTGCTCGACACGATCCAGGACCCCGAGGCGGTGGATCCCGCCCAGGAGATGGACCTCACCGATATGAAGGACCGCCTCGCGGACGCCATCGCGCGCCTGCCCGAGCGGGAGAAGCTGGTGGTGGCCCTCTATTACTACGAGAACCTCACGCTCCGCGAGATCGGCGAGGTGCTGGGCGTCACGGAGTCGCGTGTGTCGCAGCTGCACACCAAGGCCGTGCTGCGGCTGAAGTCGCGCCTCCAGGGCGACTCGCTCGGCGACTCCGCCTAGGGCGCGCTTGCACCAGCCCTCCCTGCCCCGTAGTTTGCGGGCAGGCGAGGAGAGGAGGAGCCGAATGGCTCACGATGGTGCGAAGAGGATCCGCAACGTGGCCCTTGTGGGCCATCGGGGCAGCGGGAAGACCTCCCTGAACGAGGCGCTGCTGTTCGAGGCCGGTGCGGTGAACCGGCTGGGCACGGTGGCCGACGGCACCACGGTGTCGGACTCCGCCGCGGACGAGAAGGCGCGTGGGATGTCGATCGCGTCGAGCCTCGCCTCGTTTCGCTGGCAGGACCGCAAGATCAACCTGATCGACACTCCCGGCGAGCCCAGCTTCGTGGCCGACGCGCTGGCGGCGCTGCGGGTGTGCGAGGGCGCCGTGTTCGTGGTCAACGGCGTGATGGGCGTGGAGGTGGGCACCGACCGCCTGTGGGATCGCGCGGCCGAGCTGGGCCTGTCGCGGTCGGTCTTCGTGAACATGCTCGACCGCGAGCGCGCCGACTTCTTCCGCACCCTGGACTCGCTGAAGTCCGCGTTCGGCCAGCACGTGGTGGCCACCGAGATCCCGATAGGCGCCGAGCACGAGCTGCAGGGCGTGATCGACCTGATCGACATGAAGGCCTACCGCTACGACGGCGCCGATCGCGCCGGGGCGACGGAGATCGAGATCCCAGAGGATCTGCGCGAGCGCGCGCAGGAGTACCGCGAGAAGCTCATGGACGAGGTGGCCGAGGTGTCCGACGAGCTGATGGAGCACTACCTCGAGGGCGAGGAGATCTCCCACGAGGAGATGGTGTCCGCGCTGAAGTCCGGCGTGACCGGCGGCACGATCTTCCCGGTGACCTGTGGCGCCGCCACGCGCAACCTGGGTACCGACCGCCTGCTGGACGCGATCGTGGAGGACCTGCCCTCGCCGGGAAAGCGCGGAGCTGTCCAGGCCGGCGACGCGCAGCTCGAGCCGGTGGAGGACTCCGACCTCGTGGCGTTCGTGTTCAAGACCCTGGCCGACCCCTACGCCGGGCGCATCAACCTCTTCCGCGTCTACCAGGGCGTGATCACCCACGACTCGCATGTCTTCAACTGCCGCGCGCACGCCAAGGAGCGCGTGGGGCAGCTGCTGGTGCCCCAGGGCGCTGAGTTCGAGCAGGCCGACGAGTTCGGGCCCGGTGACATCGGCGCGGTGGCCAAGCTCAAGGAGACACACGCCGGCGACGTGCTCTCGTCGCGGGACCAGGAGATCGATCTGCAGATGCCCGAGCTGCCCAGGCCGGTGATGGCCTTCGCGATGGAGCCCAAGGCCAAGGGCGACGAGGAGAAGGCCTTCGCGGCGCTGCGGCGGCTGCGGGAGGAGGACCCCACGATCGACGTGCACCGCGACCCGCAGACGGGCGAGGAGATCGTGGCCGGGCTCACCCAGATCCACGTCGAGGTGATCGTGGACCGGATGAAGGACCGTTTCGGCGCCGAGGTCACCCTCAGGCCGCCGCGCGTGCCCTACCGCGAGACGATCAAGGGCAGGGCCAAGGCTCACGGGCGCTACAAGA
The DNA here is from genome assembly GCA_963727395.1 of uncultured Thermoleophilaceae bacterium. GTDB lineage: Bacteria > Actinomycetota > Thermoleophilia > Solirubrobacterales > Thermoleophilaceae > JAAYBF01. The sequence continues at coordinate 215,723 of CAVSGC010000005.1, forward strand.
AGCAGACCGGGGGGCGCGGCCAGTTCGGCGACTGCCACATCGAAATCGAGCCGTTGCCCGACGGCATCGGCTTTGAGTTCGTGAATCGCATCAAGGGGGGCGTGATCCCCTCCGGGTTCATCCCGGCGGTGGAGAAGGGGATCGTGGAGACGATGGCCCGGGGGACCGTGGCCGGCTACCCGGTGGAGGGAGTGCGGGTGACTCTGTTCGACGGCTCCTACCACTCCGTCGACTCCTCAGAGCAGGCGTTCAAGGTGGCCGGGTCCATGGCCTTCAAGCAGGCGATGGAGGAGGCCAAGCCGGTGCTGCTGGAGCCGATGATGACCGTTACGGCAACCGTGCCGGAGGATTGCGTGGGCGATGTGATCGGCGATCTGAACTCCCGCCGCGGTCACCCGCTGGGCATGGAGCCCAGCGGGTCGATGACCCAGGTGAAGGCCGAGGTGCCGATGGCCGAGATGCTCGATTACGCGCCCGATCTCCGGGCGATCACCGGAGGGCGCGGCGAGTACACGATGGACCTGGACCGCTACGAGCCGGTGCCGGCACACCTCACCCGCGGCGTGGTGGCCGACGCCACCTCGGAGCAGGAGGCGGTCAAGGCGTGAGCCGCCGGACGGCAAGTGCGCTTGCGTCCTTCGGAGCGCATTGGCCCGGCTTCTAGAATCGCTTCAATGAAGAAGGAGCTCCGCCCGTTTCACGATCATGTGAGCTGTGCCGTTTGCGGTCGCACGATTCTCAAGGGTGAGCGCACGGAGCCCTTCCTGGCGCCGGGGGGCGATCGTCACGGCGTGTGCGAGCTGTGTTTCGTGCGCGCCGACCACGCGGGATGGATCCGCGAGTCCGCCCATGGCGACACGCCCGCCCGCGGGCCGTCGCCGCAGGAGCGCCGGCCGCTGTTTGGGCGGCGCCGCCGGCGGGGCGGGCAGGAGGCCGCCCCGGCATACGACGAGGCGCCCGAGACCGGCGCCGCCGCCGACCCGGACCCAGACGCGCCCGCCGGGAATGGCGACGCTCCCCCACCGCGGCCGCGCAGGCGTCCCTACGTGCCGCCGCCGGACCCGCGTCACGTCCGCGCGGTGCCCACCACGGCAGAGGTGAAGATCGAGCGCGCGCTGGACCTGTTCAACGCATCCGAGCACCAGCGCACGGTGGCCGGGCTGAGCCGCAGCCTCGGCCAGCCGTGGGCCACGGCGCTTCCCGATCCCGACGCGCCGAGCACGGTCACGCTCGTGGTTGCGTGGGAGCTGTCCTGGTACCGCTACCGCGTCGATCTGGGCGATGCCGTCGAGCCCGTTGCCCTCCAGGCCAAGGGCGACGAGCTGGCCGATATCGAGGAAGATCTCCACAACTGGAACGCCGGGCTGGACGACGAGGGCCATCTGGTGATAGGAACAGCCAAGCAATGATCTTTTGCGTGGTCCCAAAGCCCCTCGAGACGGAGTTGTTCGACCGCCTCACCGCTCACTACCAGGATGAGCCGAACGTCACGGTGATCGTCGACCGGCGGGCGCAGGGCGGCGAGCCCGGCACGCACGACCCGCATGCCGAGAAGCGCCGCCGCCGGGCGGTGGGCAGCTTCCCGCCCATCGGGCCGGCCGGGAGCTGAGCACACTGGAGAAGGTCGTCGTCCACGTGGACGGCGGCGCGCGCGGCAACCCCGGGCCCGCCGCCGTGGCCGCGGTTGCGACCGTCCCCGGCGGTGGCGACCTGGCCGAGCGCAACGCCTACATCGGCGAAGCCACGAACAACGTGGCGGAGTACAAGGCCGTGCTGCTCGGCCTCGAGCTGGCACGGGAGCTGGAGGCCTCCGAGGTGGAGGTGGTCAACGACTCCGAGCTGGTCGCCCGCCAGCTCCAGGGCGCCTACAAGGTCAAGAACGCCGGACTGAAGCCGCTGTTCCTGGAGACGCTCGAGGCGCTGCGCGGCTTCGACCGCTGGACGATTCGCACCGTGCGCCGCGAGTCCAACGAGCGCGCCGACGAGCTGGTCAACGAGGCGCTGGACGACGCGCGAGCCCGTTGAGGGCATTCACAGCAGCAGGAGGTCGTCGACCAGGCACCAGCGCCAGGTCTCGCCCGGTTGGAACGATCGGATGATCGGATGGCCCGTGGCGTGGAAGTGCGCGGACGCGTGCTTGCCGGGCGACGAGTCGCAGCAGCCCACGTGCCCGCAGGTCAGGCAGAGTCGCAGGTGAAACCAGACGGGGTCCTCCTCGCGCAGGCACTCCTCGCAGCCCTCCGACATGGGAGTCACGTCGCGGACCTGGTCGAGATGGGTGCACTCCGGCGTCACGGCACCCGGCCGGTCATTTCCGTGCTCTAGCTCCCGGGCGCGACGACGGCAAGTCCGAACGGAGTTGCATCGTCGGGGACGGGCAGCTCGGTCGGCGACCCCACCTCGGTGAGCTTGCCGTCGGCTCCGATGCGCATCACGTGTTGGATGTTGCCCATGCCCTCGGGAACGGCGGGAACGGCGCGCGGGGTGAGCGCGAACAGGAACTCGTCGCTGGGGTCGAGCTGCATGTTCCAGGCGTTGCCGGGTTCCTCGAAGGGGAGATCCTGGATCTGCTTCGGGTCGCGCGGGTTGCTGATGTCGAACACCGTGATGTTGTTCGTGGCCGCGCTCGACGTGTAGAGCCAGCGTCCGTCCTTGGTGATCTCGATCCAGCACGGCAAGAACGCGCCGACCGTCTGAACCGACTTGACGAAGGTGAGCTCGCCGGTGTCGTCGTACGAGAAGACGGCGAGGCCCGGAGCGGTGGGCAGACTCATGTACACGAAGCTCTCGGTGGGATGTGCTCTCACTCCGAGCGCGAACTTCTTGGGCGGAGGAGTCCCGGGTGCGAAGGCGGCGTCGGGGGCTGCAAAGGGCGAGCCCTCGGCCTCCTTGAGCACCCCTGACCCGTCGATGCTGAAACCGCGGATCGGCCCCCCGTCCTCGAGCCCGAACGCCACTCCACCGCTATCCGGCACCACCGCGGAGGTCGGCGCGAAGGTGGGCTTCGACGGGACGCTCGATCCCGGGACGGGGGTCAGCTTGCCGTCGGCAGCGACGTTGAAGGTCGCGTAGTTGGGCGTCTCCTGCTCCAGGTCGCGAACGCCGTCGCGCGCCTTGTTTGCCACCACCAGCGTGTTGTCCGAGATCCCCAGGCTCGACGGTGCCTTTCCGTTCGACGGGAAGGGGGACCCCTCGGCGGGCTCCAGGCCGCCGTTGGGCTGAATCCGGAAGACCGCGATCGAGTCCGACCCCTGGTTCACGGCAAAGAGCAGCGTCCGCTCGCTGTTCAGGATGATCTGATCGTTCCCATCTACGACTCCCGGCAGCATCAGCTGGGTCGCGCCGGAGCCGCCCGTCGAGCACTGGGATATCTCCTGGGGCCTCATGTCCGGGCCGTACGGAATCGCGAGCACGCTGTTGTCGCCGGACTCGATGATGTTCGACTGGACGTAGGTCACGAACTGGACCGGGCCGTTCTCGCCGATGTTCTCGCCGCAATCCGCGGCGGCCGAGACGCCGGCATCGTCCTCGGCGATCGAAATCGCGACCACGACGGCGGCCGCCACGAGCAGCGCCATCACGTCGCGCAAGATGCCGCGGCTGGGCTTCGCGGCCCCCGGCGGCCCCGAGGCGGGGCCCCCGCCGGGCGGCAGCTTGGCGCTGGGCGGTCCGGCGGTGGGGGCCGGCGCGGCAGGCGCCGCCGCCTGCGCCGCGGGCGCGGGAACGACGGCGCCACCGCGCGTGCGCTCAGTCGAACCTGCGACGCCGTCATGGAGCCGCGTGGCCTGCGCCCCGGCGTCGAATCGCACCACGGTCTGCCCGAGCTCGATCTCATCGCCGGAGCTCAGCTCCGTCGGGCCGCTGATGCGCCGCCCATTCACGTAGGTCCCGTTCGTCGATCCGAGGTCCTCGACGACGAAGCGACCTCCGTTGGCCCGGTGAAAGCGCGCGTGACGCCGCGAGATCTCGGTGTCGTTGGCGAGGTTTCCCCGTCCCGACTCGCCACGTCCCACCACAAACTCGCCATCGAGGACGACTTCAGTCCCGGCGGCCGCGCCGCTCACGACTCGAAGCAGGTCCTTCGCCACGGGTGCGAGCCTAATCCCCGGGGCCGGTCAAAGCAATGGCCGAGCTAGCGCTCGACGCCCACCTGTTCTCCCTCGGTGTAGCGAATCGGCGCGCCGGCGGACGGCTCCACCAGAAACGCTTCGCGTTCCTTGCTCTCCCATGCCTCGCGCAGGCCCTCAGCCGTGGGGTCGTAGTCGGGCCTGATCTTCTTCATCACGGCGCGCAGATCGAGGTGCAGCTCGTCGATCGTGGGCCGGGCCCAGAACCAGTAGCCGATCCACATGTTGAAGATCCGTAGGCCCGGCTCGAGCACGAACGTGTGCGGGATCATCGGGTCGTGCACCGGATCGGTGTACTCCTTGATGTCGAGATCCTGCTGCACCAGGCGGTCCGGGTCCGAGAGGAACGGGAACTCCGCCGCCTGCGTGTCGCGGAACTCGTTGGTGTCCAGCTGGTTGTCGGTCGAGATCAGCACGATCCGCGTGTGCGCGACACGAAAGTCCGGATAGGCCTCCACCAGGCGGCGAACGAAGCGGTTCTCCTTTGGGCAGTAGCCGCCCCGCGAGAGGTGGAGCACCATCGGGATGGAACCCTGCAGCTCGGACAGCCTGCGCGGGTTTCCTTCGTGATCCGACAGCTCGTAGTCCGGGAAGTCCGCACCCGGTTTGATGTCAGGTCGCACGACAATCCTCCTCGGAGCACTACCGCCGGGACGCCACGCCGCCCTGACCGGGGGGCGCCGACGACCACCCGTCGAGCAGTCCGCCCACGAACGGAGCCGCGGCTGGCTGTGGCGGAGCGCTGCCCGGCCGCAGGACGGCCCTCAGGCCCGGGTAGGGCTTCACCCAAAGCGGCGACGGCACCCCGAAGAGCCGGTTGATCATGCCCGCGGGGATGGCCACGAGCAACACGCCGAGGGCGAGGACGGCCATCTGCTCGGGGGTGTCGAGCAGGCCAAGGGCCACGATGACCGTGGTGGCGCCGGCGGGCGGGTGCGCCGCGCGCAGCAGGCGCAGGATCAGCCCGGTGAAGGCCAGCGAGAGAGCGACGGCCGCCCAGCGCGCATCGGTGAAGCCGACCTCGATGGCGGTCGGCCGGTCGAGGAGGTCGAAGACGAACAGCCAGAAGAACGCGACGGCGCCCCCGACGTAGTGGCCGATGATGGTGTTGCGCGGGCTCGCCACCAGCGCCATCGGCGTCTCGAAGAACAGGAAGGCGCTGGCGCCGAGGCTGGGGAACAGGAGCGGCTCGTCGACCGCCCAGGCCACGCCGCCGCTCAGCAGCATCACGAGTAGGCCGCCGATGCCGGTGTAGATCGCGTTTCCGCGGTTGCCCCAGTGGGAGTACAGCCAGTCGTTGAAGCCGCGGCGCCCCATGATGCCGGGGAGGGAGCCCTGCCGCGGGCCTGCCGCCGCCGCGCCCGCCGCCGGTGGCTGCGTCGACCGGACAGTGGAGTTGACGAACTCGGCGATCTGGTCGATATCGCGCTTGGCGGACTCTGCGATCTGATCGATGTCGCGATCCGCAGCCACCGGGGCCAGTATCACAGCGCGCGCCGGTCAAATGCAATGGCGCCGACGCTGATTTGTGTTTGCGCGCCCGGATTTGTGTTTGCGCGCCGATGCCGCAGGGGCTATGGTCGGACTACAGCATCCACATCACCTCTAGGGGAGGTCCAGCATGCGCCGACTCTCACTCCTGACTCTGGTGGCCGCTCTGCTCGCGGTGGGGCTCCCAGGCACGGCGCAGCCGAGTTCGGCCGAGGTGTGGCACGTGAAGATCACCAACCTGACGGCTGGGCCGGTCGCGACCTCGGGCCAGCCCATGTCGGCGCCGCTGTGGGCGGTGCACGACAAGAAGCTGCACGTGTGGTCGGTCGGCGAGCTGGCGTCGAGCGGCATGCTGCCGATCGTCGAGGACGCACTGAACGCGCCGCTCGAGGCCTACCTCAACTCGAACCCGCACGTCAGGCAGGCCATGACCGCGGGCCCTGGGCCTTTCCCGCCGGGCGCCACTCGTGAGTTCGACGTCACGTCCCACGGCGGCGACAAGTACCTCTCGACGGCCTGGATGCTCGTCCGCACCAACGACGCCTTCACGGGGCTCGACTCCTACAAGCTGGACGGGCGCAAGGGCAGGACCAAGACGCTGATGCTGGGCGCCTACGACGGCGGCACGGAGCGAAACAACCACGACTGCGACTACATCCCGGGTCCGCCGTGCGGCAACTTCTTCGTCCGCGATCCCACCGCGCAGGCGATCGCACCGCACCCACCCATCACCGGTCCCAGCGACATCGCCGCTTTCGCGTGGACCAATCCGGTGGCCAAGGTGGAGATCACGAGGACCCACTGAGCAGGAACGCACCACCAACAAACCCGTAGCTCCAAGGAGGAAGTCAATGGCCAAGACCATCAAGGAAGCTCCGCCCGAATCGGCGATCCGCAAGGTTCCGCCTGAACTGATGTACAGCGACCTGATCGGTGACGGCTTCAAGCGCGACGACCTTCCGTGGCAGCCCTGGGTCGAGAACGGACGCGACGGCGTGGACATGGTCCCGCTGTTCGGCAGTGACCCTGACGGCGCCGCGGCGCTGCTGCTGCGGTTCCGGCCGGGCGCGCACGGCGACTTCCACAAGCACGGGGGCGCAGAGCTGATGTTCGTGCTCGACGGCGTGCTCGAAGACGACAAGGACGGCTACTTCCCGAAGGGGTCGGTCATCGTCGAGCGCGAGAACAGCATCCACCAGGCGCTCTCGCGGGAAGGCTGCACCCTGCTGGCCGTGCGCGAGCGGCCTGCCGAGCCCTACAGCGAGCAGCCGTTCGACGCAAACGTCAAGAAATGAGCGATGCAGGTGCCGGGGATGCGCTCGAGGCTACGCCCGAGTCGCGTCCCGCGAAGCCCAAGCGGACGGTCATCGCGACGGTCCCGTCGGACTCCCATATGTGGAACCTCGTCTACATCGAACTCGTGCTCAGGGAGAACGGCTGGGAGGTGAACAACCTCGGCGCCTGCACGCCGGCCGAACTCGTGGTTGAGACCTGTCTGGCCGAGCGCCCGGACATGCTCGTGGTCTCGAGCGTGAACGGTCACGGTCACATCGGTGGCCGCAAGTTGATCGACCAGATCCGGCGCCAGTCAGAGCTGGACTACCTGCCGGTCGTCATCGGCGGCAAGCTCGGGACGCTCGGGGCGAACAACTCGGTGTTCGTCGAGCCGCTGGTCTCGGCGGGCTACTCGGCGGTGTTCATGGAGGCCGAGGGGCTGGAGGCCTTTGGGCGCTTCATCCAGGCGCCGCGGCGTGCGGAGCTCGTAGCGTGAGCAGTCCGGAGCTCGTGTCCGGGTTCGGGCAGTACGTGGCGCGCCAGGGATCGGCGGGCCGCCTCGTGGTTCAGCCGCGCATGGGCTTCAGCGAAGCGAACCGCATGCGCGAGGGCCTGCTGGCCGTCAAGAGCGCGGCGGGCTCGACCGCGGGCACGATCACGCTCGACAGCTTCACACGGATCAACCGCCACCAGTCGGCGCTGCGCCACCTCGACGAGGAGCTCACGCTGAACGGGTATCCGATCGTGGCCTACGGCCCCGAGGCCACCCGAAAGATGCTCGACGACGTGGAGGACGAGGGCTTTCCCATCCAGGTCCGCCACGGCTCGGCCGACCCGCGCGAGATCTTCGTCGCGATGCTGGCATCCGGGCTGTATGCCACCGAGGGCGGCCCGGTCTCCTACTGCCTCCCCTACAGCAGGATGCCGCTGGCCGAGGCGGTACCGGCGTGGAGGGAGAGCGCGGAAACGCTCGCCGAGGCCGAGGCCGCCGGGCGGCCGGTGCACATGGAGAGCTTCGGCGGCTGCCTGCTCGGCCAGCTGTGCCCGCCCAGCCTGCTGGTGGCCGTCTCGCTCCTGGAGGGCGTGTTCTTCCGAACCCACGGGCTGAGGAACCTGTCGCTCAGCTACGCGCAGCAGACCAGTCCCGCCCAGGACCGGGAGGCCGTGGCCGCGCTTCGCCGGCTGGCCGACGAGTTCCTCCCTGGCGTCGACTGGCACGTGGTCATCTACACCTACATGGGGCTCTTCCCGTCCACCCTCGAGGGTGCTCAGGCGCTGCTCGACGAAAGCGTCCGGCTGGCCAGCGAGAGCGGGGCCGAACGGCTGATCGTCAAGACCGCCCTCGAAGCCTTCCGCATCCCGACGATCGCCGAGAACGTGGAGGCACTGGAGCGCTCGTCGGACCTCGCGCTCCAGGTGAGGCGAATGAGCATGGCCGACGGCCTCTACTTCGACATGTACGAGTCCGACAGCGAGACCTACACCGAGGCCCGCGCTCTGATCGAGGCGGTGCTGGAGCTCGACGAGGACATCGATGCGGCCCTGCTGACCGCCTTCGAGCGGGGGTTCCTCGACATCCCGTTCTGCCTCCATCCCGACAACCGCAACGAGTCGCGCAGCGTGATCGCCGACGATGGGCGGCTGCAGTGGCTCGACACTGGGCAGATGCCGCTTCCGCAGCCCCACCACGCGGCCGACTCCCTGACCGCCGACGGGCTGCTGGCGAGCCTCAACTACACGGCCTCGCACTACGACACCGGGCTGGAGCGTGGACAGTCCATCGCGGCTCTCGCCAGCCCGGGCCGGGCGGCCACGACGATGGGAAGAACATGACCGAAAAGCAGCCCAACGGCGATCCGACGATCGTCATCGTGGGCGCGGGACCGCGCGGACTATCGGTGCTCGAGCGCCTCGTGACGATTGGGAGCGCGATCGACGCGCCCGGGTCCAATCTCGTGGTCGAGATCGTCGATCCCTACGAGTTCGGCGCGGGACGGATCTGGCGCAGCGATCAGAGCGGCGCGCTGCTGATGAACACCGTGATCGGCCAGATCACGATCTTCGGGCACGACCCCGCCGAGCCGGAGGAGGACGCCGGCCCGTCCTTCTGGGAGTGGCTTGAGGAATCGTCCGATCCGGAGCACACTGAGCTGGCGCCCAACGGCTACGCCCCGCGGCGGGTGTACGGCCAATACCTCGCCGACGCCTTCAGGCAGGTGCTCGACAGGGCGCCCGAGTGGGTGCGGATCAACCGATCCGCGACGAGGTCGTGCGGATCGACGAAGCGGATGGGGGATACTCGGTGACGTTGCGCGAGGGCGGCGCCCGGCATGCCGACACCGTTGTGCTCACCACCGGCCATCCGCGCAACAACCTGCGCGAGCACGAGCAGCTGCTGGCGGACTTCGCCGGCAAGCACGGGCTCCGATACGTGCCCGGCGACTCGGCGTCGGACATGCCGCTCGAGGAGGTCACGAAGGACGACGTCGTTGCCATCCGCGGCCTCGGCCTGACGTTCTACGACGTGTGCGCGCGGCTCACCGCGGATCGCGGTGGCAAGTTCGTGCGCGACGACACGGGCACGGTCGTGTACGAGCCGAGCGGGAACGAGCCGCAGATCTACGCCGGGTCGCGAAGCGGGCTTCCCTTCCCCGCTCGCGGCGTGAACCAGAAGGAGCTCGGCGACAGCTACCAGCCGGTGTGCTCGACCGCGCAAAAGGTCGACGAGCTGCGCGCCCGCCGCAAGGAGGAGCACCAGGACGACCGCCTTGACTTCAAGGAGGAGATCCTTCCGCTCCTGATGCTCGACGTGCACCGTTCCTACACCGCGAACGTGATCCGACAGCGCTTCGGCGACGAGCGGGCGGATGAGTTCCTCGCGCTGTTCGACAGTCTCTCGTGCACCATCGAGGGCCTCGACCAGCTACGTGAGCGCTTCGGGGTGGGCGACATCTCGGACGAGCTTCCGGATCTCGAGAAGCTCGCGCGACCGTTTCAGGGGATGAGCTACGAGGCGCCGCAGGCCTTCAACGACTACCTGACCGGACACCTCGAGCACGACCTCAAGGAGGCGGAGCTGGGCAACCGCGACGGCCCATTGAAGGCGTCGCTGGACGTGCTGCGCGACCTTCGCGGGGTCATCCGGAAGGCCGTCGAGCACGACGGTCTGCTGCCGGACTCGCAGGAGTGGTTCGACAAGTGGTACACGCCGCGCAACTCGCTGCTGTCCGCCGGGCCGCCCGCGTTCCGGGTGGAGCAGTGCGTCGCGCTCATGCGCGCGGGCATCGTGCACGTCGTCGGCCCGGAGACGCGCTTTCACGGTGACGAGTCGCTGGGCAAGTTCACCGTTGAGTCGCCGCACGTCGTCGATTCGTTCCACGAGGCGACGTGGCTGGTCGAGGCCTCGTCACCCGACCCGCAGCTTCCGCGCAACGCGTCGGACCTCTATGCCCAGCTGCGCGAAGACGGGCTGGTGTCAGAGCACCTGAACCCAACGGCCGACGGAGGGGCCGACCGGCAGACGGGCGGCCTGAACGTCTCGCATGCCCCCTACCGCGTCATAGACGCGACCGGCCGGACCCACGATGACCTGTTCGCGCTCGGGATCCCGACCGAGCACACGAACTGGTTCACCCAGGTCGGGAGCGGCAAGCCGGGAGCGAGGTCGGCGTTCACGCGCGACGCGCGGATGATCGCCGAGGCCGCACTCGAGCAACTGTTCGGGACGGCGGCCCCACGCAACATGACTCGCTTCCAGGCCGCAATCGGCTCGGGCGATTGAGCCCCGGCGGGGTCAAGCTCCACATGTTCGAGGGCGGCTCGATCAAGTGCCGCGTGCACAACGTCAAGGCGGGACAGGGGCAGGGCGAGCCGTTTGAATTCCCGGTTCCGTGGTTCGTCATCGAGCACCCGCGCGGCCTCGCCGTAATCGACGGCGGCATGGCGGCGGGGTGCGCCGAGGATCCTCTCCAGCACTGGGGCGAGATCGCGAACACCTACTGGCCGGTGATGACGCCCGAGCAGGCCTGCGTGCCGGCGATGGAGGCCGCCGGGCTCGACCCGGGTGACGTGCGGATCGTGCTCCAGTCCCACCTGCATCTCGACCACACCGGCGCACTGTCGGCGATCGACAGATTCCCGGACGCGGAGGTGATCGTCCCTCGTACCGAGTACGAGTACGGCCACGCTCCCGACTGGTATGCCGACGCCGTCTACATCGACGACGACTTCATCAAGCCCGGGGTGCGCTGGGCCCTCTTGGACGAGACCGAGGACGGCTACGACGTGTTCGGCGACGGCACCGTCCGGTGCTGGCGCACGCCGGGGCACTCCCCGGGACACCAGTCATTCGAGGTGACGCTCGCGAACAGCGGCGTGTTTCTGCTCACCATCGATGCGGCGTACACGAGCGACCACTGGAACGAGAAGGCTCTCCCGGGCTTTCTCGCATCGGCGGTGGAGACGGTGCGGTCAGTCAGGAAGCTGCACCACATCGCGCGCCGCAGCGATGCCACCGTTGTGACCGGCCACGATCCCGACGCGTGGCCGTCGTTCAAGCAGAGCCCCGAGGCTTACGACTGACCGACGTGGCGGCTACTAAGTCGAAGTCCGGTCACAAGCGGCTGATGGGATTCGAACCCACGACCTTCTGCATGGCAAGCAGACGCTCTAGCCAACTGAGCTACAGCCGCGCGAGCGGCCCATCATAGCCTTCGACCGGGCGGCCACAGGAGTGGGCTTCGCCCTTGTGGTGTTCGTAGCCGTAGGCTGAGGTCCAATGCCCGGCCTGTTCGAACGGGGCGTCCTTCTGTCTCCCGCGCTGGTGCGCCGGGCTGCCACGGGTCGCGCCCGCACTCCCGATGAGCGCTGGATCCTCGGCCAGCCGAAGGCCGTGCGGGCCAGCTATGTGCGCGACGTGCTCGATGCGCCCGGCGACGCGCTGATCCTCCAGCAGATCTGGATGATGCGCCAGCCGGAGGGCGTGCGGGAGAGCTACGTCCGTGAGGTCCTCGAGCCTGAGCTCAAATAGGCGCCGGACCGGAGGGTTGAGCATCCGCCGGTGGGGAAAGTCACCTGCATGGCTTCGAGCAACCCCATCGACATCGGCAAGGCCGGCCTCGAGGGCTGGCGCGTGAAGGTCGCCGACGGCCTCGCCGATCCGCTGGCCTCGCGCACCCCGCTGTCGAAGGACCACGTTCGCGCCCTGGTGGGCGCGCTCTTCTTCGTGCTGTCGGTCAAGTACGTGGTGAGCACCCTCAGGCGCGCCTCAGACGCCGCCCGCGGCTGACCACGCCCTAAGCTCGGGCCCGCATGGGGCACTTCGAGCGTGACACTGCCGTCGAGCCCGATGGCCACCTGGCATTCAGCTGCCGCATCGAGCCGGACTGGTGGGTGATTGCCGGACCCAACGGGGGCTACATCGGTGCCATCCTCGCCCGCGCCCTCGCCGCGGTGGAAGGCGAGCGCCCGCTGCGCTCACTCACAGTGCAGTACCTCCGCGCGCCCAAGGAGGGCCCGGCTCGCGTTGAGGTGGTCAGGGAGCGGGCGGGGAGGTCGGTGAGCTTCCTCTCGGCCCGCCTGGTGCAGGATGAGCGCCCGGCCGCCCTGGCGATGGCCGTGCTCGCAGACGATCGCGACGAGGTGCTGGGCTTCGACCGGTCCGAGCCGCCCGAGGTGGCGTCGCCCGAGGACCTCGAGCCCACGCCGCGGCCGAAGGAGCTGCCGCCCTTCGGCGACCACTTCGACTACCGCTTCGCTCTCGGCCCGCTGCCCTTCTCGGGTGCTGAGGACGCGCTCACAGGCGGCTGGCTGCGCCTCAGCGAGGAGCGCTCACTGGACGCGGCGCTCACGGTGGCGCTCACCGACTCCTGGCCGCCCGGCGGTGTTCACGACCTCGACGGCTCCGCTCGCGGTGCCCACGCTCGATCTCACCGTGCATCTGCGCGGCGCGCTGCCACGCCCCGGGGACTGGGTGCTGGGGCGGTTCCGCACGCGTGCGGCGCGCGCGGGCTTCCTCGAGGAGGACGGCGAGCTGTGGTCGCGCGACGGCGAGTTGCTGGCGCAGTCGCGCCAGTTGGCGCTCGCGATCTAGCCTGTTGCGATGGCCGAACGCGTGGAGGTTCCCGAGTACGAGGTCCACGACAGCGTGCGGCTGGACCCCGCCACCACCGCGCTGATGGTGATCGACATGCAGAACGACTTCGTCAAGGACGGGGGGTCGCTGCAGGTGCCCGACGCCCACGCCACGATCGGCCCGATTCAGAATCTGCTCGCCCAGGCGCGGGGCAGCGGCGCGCGCGTGATCTACAGCCAGGACACCCACGGCGAGGGCGACCCGGAGTTCGACATCTGGCCCGAGCACGCGCGCGAGGGCAGCTGGGGATGGGAGATCGTGGATGAGCTCGCGCCGCAGGAGGGGGAGACGGTGGTGCGCAAGCCGCGATACGACGCGTTCTATGACACCGCCCTGGAGGAGCTGCTGGCGGAGTGGGGGACGCGCACGCTTGTGATCTGCGGCACGGTGGCCAACATCTGCGTGCACTACACCGCCGCCAGCGCCGCCATCCGGTGGTATGACGTGGTGATCCCGCGCGACGCCACCTCGGCACTCGAGCCGTTCGACCTCGAGTCCTCGCTGCGCCAGACGGCCTTCCTGTTCGCGGGCCGGGTGACCGCAGCCTCGAACATCGAGTTCCGCCGGGCCTAGAGCCTCTGCCCTACGGATTGCACCGCGTTGTACCTCACCGCGTTGTACCTTTTACACATGCCCGAGGCGAGCGTACGCGTCGAGATCTCAAACGCCTTCAGCCGCCTCCAGAGCGAGTACTACGGGCGAGGGCCGCTCCGAGCGAAGACCTACCTGACAGACGACCTGGCCGTGGTTGTCCTCGAGGAGACCTTCACCCCGGCGGAGAAGACGCTCATCGACCGGGGCGAGGCGGCGCCGGTGCAGGAAATCCGGCGCAGCTTCCAGCAGGCCATGCGGGAGCAGTTCACGAGCATCATCGAGCAGGCCACGGGCCGCCGTGTTCGCGCATTCGTGAGCGAGACCGACATCGATGCCGACGTGGCCGTGGAGGTCTTCCTTCTGTCGGATGACCGCACCGACATGAGCGGTTACGAAGACCCGCCCGGCTCCTAGCCGGCAGCGCCGACACCCAGCGGTTGGCGACGACACCGAGAGGGTGGTGCCGCCGCCTTCCGCCTGGTCTTGTCGCCGTAGTGGCGACAGTCGGGCGCGGACGATCTCGGACGGTCAGATGACCGTCCGACCCTTCGCGTCGGGTGGACGTTGCTGGATCGGAAAGCCGCGTTCGTCGTACTCGCGCGGATACGCCCAAGACGATGTCCCTTTCGTCACTGGGTGCTCTTCCGACCATGCCCGCTCGACACGCTGCGCCAACGACAACTTGGCGCCCGGTCGTCCATCGCCCGCTCCGTCGGGCTGTAGCTGCCGCGGTGGTCTCGGCCCCTCCAGCCCTCCGGTCTTGAGGTTCCGCTCAGGCATCGCTGACCAACTGAGCTGGCCTGCGGATCCATCTGTGTCGGGGCTGCCAGGCGGCACGTGCCCCTTCCCCGGTCTAAAGGGCGCCGGCCCGACGGCCCTCATCCCGTAGTTGAGTGCCCCATCGTGCCATCGCTTTCCCCTGCCGTCAAATCAACTCAATTTGCTCCGGTTGCAGGACGAACACCTCCACGGCGAGGTCGGGATCGATGTGGTTGGTGCTCATGAACGCGCTGACCACGCGGCCGGTCTCCCTCTCGACCAGCGAGACGAGGTCATCCTGCATCGCCTCCTGGAAGGCGTGGCGAAGATCCAGCACCTGTTGCTCGTCGCCGTTGTCCACCAGCGTCTGCTCGCCGCGGGTGAGCGTGTCCGCCAGGATGATCGTCACGTGGTCGTCGTTGATCGTGGTGCGAGCCTTGGTCGGCCCGCGTCCGGTGTACTCGCGCAGAACCTGGACCGATTCTGTGGATATCGCGGCGGCCGCCTTGCCCGACGGTGTAGGGGAGGTGGGTCGAGCCTCCATGCGGAGCCTCTCTGTCGCTTCCTCGTGAAAAAGGACCACTTGGAGGGAGAGGAAGCGAACGAGCCCCGCAGGCAGTGACCCCCAAGGGTACTCCCGAGGGCAAGACAGGCTTTGCAGAGGCGTGAGGCCGCGTCCCGTGCGGCGTCCGGTACCGTCCCCCGCCCCCGAGACCCGAGCAGCCAGTCAGAGGAGCCCGACCACCCGTGACAGAAACCACCGTGCCCACCCAGAACAAGAGGCTTCAGGCGTGGGTGGACGAGATCGCCGCGCTCACCAAGCCCGACTCGGTCCACTGGTGCGACGGCTCGGCCGAGGAGTACGACGATCTGGCCCAGGGGCTGGTGGACGCGGGCACCTTCGAGCGCCTCTCTGACGCCAAGCGGCCCAACTCCTACCTCGCACTGTCCGACCCGGGCGACGTGGCGCGCGTGGAGGACCGCACCTTCATCTGCTCCAGGACCCGGGAAGAGGCCGGTCCCACCAACAACTGGACCGATCCCGCCGAGATGCGCGAGCACCTCGGTGAGCTGTTCGACGGTTGCATGGAGGGGCGCACGATGTACGTGGTGCCCTTCTCGATGGGCCCGCTGGGGTCCCCGATCGCGCACATCGGCGTACAGCTCACCGACTCTGCCTACGTGGCGACCTCGATGCGGATCATGACCCGCATGGGACAGCGCGCCCTCGACGAGCTGGGCAGCGACGGCGAGTTCGTGCCGTGTGTGCACTCGGTGGGGATGCCGCTCACCGCCGGCGTCGAGGACGTGCCATGGCCGTGCAACGCCGACAACAAGTACATCGTTCATTACCCCGAGACGCGTGAGATCTGGTCGTTCGGCTCGGGCTATGGCGGCAACGCGCTGCTCGGCAAGAAGTGCTTCGCCCTGCGGATCGCCTCGATCATGGCTCGCGACGAGGGCTGGCTGGCCGAGCACATGCTCATCCTCAAGCTCACCTCGCCAGAGGGCGAGTCCAAGGTGATCACCGGCGCGTTTCCGTCCGCCTGCGGCAAGACCAACCTGGCGATGCTGATCCCCACGCTGGAGGGTTGGACGGTCGAGACGATCGGCGACGACATCGCGTGGATGAAGTTCGGCGACGACGGCCGGCTGTACGCCATCAACCCCGAGTACGGCTTCTTCGGCGTGGCGCCCGGCACCGGCTACAAAACCAACCCCAACGCGATGACCACCATCGAGTCGAACACGATCTTCACCAACACCGCCAAGACCGACGACGGCGACGTGTGGTGGGAGGGGATGACCGACGAGCCCCCGGCACACGCAAGCGACTGGCACGGCAACGATTGGACCCCCGGCTCGGATCAGCCGGCGGCGCATCCGAACGCACGCTTCACCACCCCGGCGGGACAGGACCCCGCGATCGCGCCCGAGTGGGAGGACCCCAAGGGCGTACCGGTGGACGCCATGCTCTTCGGCGGCCGGCGGTCCACGGTGGTCCCACTGGTGACCGAGGCCTTCGACTGGGAGCACGGCGTCTTCCTCGGAGCCACGATGAGCTCGGAGACCACCGCCGCGCAGGCGGGCCAGGTGGGCAAGCTGCGCTTCGACCCGTTCGCGATGCTGCCCTTCTGCGGCTACAACATGGCCGACTACATGCGCCACTGGCTGGAGATCGGCCGGCGCGAGGGGGCCCAGCTGCCGCGCCTGTTCTACGTGAACTGGTTCCGCAAGGACGAGGAGGGCAAGCGCTTCCTCTGGCCGGGCTTCGGCGAGAACAGCCGCGTGCTGGCGTGGGTGTTCCACCGCTGCAACGACGCGGTGGGGGCGGACGAGAGCCCGCTCGGCCTGGTGCCCGCCGAGGGCGACCTCAACACCGAGGGGCTGGACATATCGCCCGAGGATCTGGCAACCGTGCTCGAGGCCCCCGCGGACGAGCTGCGCCAGCAGCTGCCCCAGATGCGCGAGCACCTGGCGAAGTTCGGCGACGACCTCCCCGACGAGATCACCGCCCAGATGGACGCGCTCGAGAAGCGCCTGTCCTAGCGGCGGACGAGGAGCCTCTCCGGGCCGGGTGCGAGGGGGCGAATCTGAACCGTTTGAGCACTTGACCGGGCCATGGGCCAGTCAACAGCTCAAACGATGCGGAGTGGGTCGGTTTGGTCGCTGGCGCGCCGCCAGCACGGTGTCGTCACCCACGCGCAGCTGAGCGATCTCGGCTACCGGCCCGACGCCATCCATCACCGGCTGGATCGCGGCAGGCTGCACACCGTCCATCGCGGCGTCTACGCCCTCGGGCGTCCCGAGCTCGGCCGCCTCGGCGAGCTGATGGCCGCCGTCCTTGCGGCCGGCGATGACGCTCTCCTGAGCCACGAGTCCGGCGCGGAACTGCTGGGGGCTGGCCCGAGGTGCGATCCGATCCACGTCACGGTGATGCCCGCCCGGTCCCCGCGGGTTCCAGGCATCGTGGTCCATCGCAGGCAGGTGGCCGCTCGCGAGCGCGGTTTCTGTGACGGCATTCCCGTCACCAGCCCCGCACGGACCCTGTGCGATCTGGCCACCCGCATTTCGGCGGACGCGCTCGAGCGTTCCGTGAACGAGGCGGACAAGCACGGTGTGATCGACCCCGAGGCGCTGCGCATGGAGCTGGAGCGGATGGGCGGACGCCCTGGGGTGCGAGCCCTCCGGGCGCTGCTCGACCGGGACACGTTCACCCTGACCGACTCGGGTCTGGAGCGACTGTTCCGACCGATCGCCCGCGCCGCCGGCCTACCGCCTCCGCAGACCCAGCAGCGCGTGAACGGCTTTCGGGTGGACTTCTTCTGGCTCGAGCTGGGGCTGGTCGTCGAGACCGATGGCCTGCGCTATCACCGCACGGCCGCGCAGCAGGCACGAGCGCTGACGCGCGACCACGAGCATTTTCGCCACGGGCTGCTGCCGTTGCGCTTCAGCCACTCACAGATAGCCTTGCAGCCCGACCAGGTGCGGGAGGCGCTGGAGGAGGGTTTGCGCCGCTGTCTTGCTCGAGCGGCCTAGCGCCGCAGGAGCAGCCTGCGCGCGGCGGTCGTGCGTCCGCCGGCCGAACGGCGCACCGTGGCGCGCAGGGTGAGGCGCATGGACCTCGGGTGAACACGCAGGGCCACGCGCCCGCGCCTGGTGAGCTTGAGGCGTAGCGTCGTCGCGCGGGCGGGCGAGACGCCGCGGCGACCCAGCGCCAGGACGCGGCCACGGCGGACCAGGCGAACCCCGAGGGTCCCGCGTGGCAGGCCGGATGCGCGCAGCCTCACCGCGCCGCGGCGCCGGAGTGTCCTCAGTCCCACGCTGCGCAGCCGGCGGCTCCAGGCCACGAGCAGGCGCTTGAGCCGTCCGAGTCCCGTTCGCGGCGTGGCTGCCGTGGGCGCCGGGGTGGCGACGGCGCTCCCGGCTGGGCACGCCGGGGCCTGAGCACCGTCGAAGGGCACCCGCAGCAGCTCGGCGTCGGCGCCGTCGGTGGTGAAGTACAGGAAGCCGTTGGCCGCAGTGGCGGCACGCTGGCGGCCCAGCTCGGAGAACTGGTTGCGCTGGTCGGCCAGGCCTTCCCCGGCAAGGGCGAAGTGGGTGAGCCGCTGGCCGGCCAGCAGAGGCGCATAAAGGCGGCCGTCGGGCCCGATGGCGAGGCCCCCCGGCGCCCACGCCGGGGCGGGGCCGCTGTGCACGGCGGGGTTGCGCATCCCGGGGCTCGTCTGGTCGCCGATGATCGTTGGCCAGCCGTAGTTGACCCCTGCGTCGATCCGGTTGATCTCGTCGTGGCCGCCGGCGGGGGTGACTGCCCGGCGTAGCCCTCGCCGCTGGGTCCATGCTCGCTCTGCCACATCCGCCCGCAGGCGTCCCACCCGATGCCCTGCGGGTGACGATGGCCATAGGACCAGATGAACGGTCGGGCGCCGGTGGCGCCGGGGGAGTTGAATGGGTTGTCCGCAGGAGCCGAACCGTCGCCGGCGCCGCCCGGCGCGTTGAGCCGCAGGATCTTCCCGTTGAGCGAGTCCAGGCTCTGGGGCAGCGCGGGGTTGTGCACGTCGCCCGTGGTCACATACAGCTTGCCGTCGGGGCCGAACTTGATCCGCCCCCCGTCGTGGTTGCCATCGCTCTCGATGCCGCCGTCGAAGACGGTCACGGGGGAGACCAGGTTCGTGCCGTCGTCGAACAGGCGGATCACGCGGTTGTCGTTGGGCCCCGCGACCGGGCCAAGCGACACGTAGAGGTAGACGAAGCGGTTGGCCGCGTAGTTGGGGTGCAGCGCCATGCCGAGGAACTTGTTGACGTTGACGTCGTCGTCAAAGACGGTGCGGAGCACGCCACCCGCCTCCACCTCCCGAACGCGCCCGGGGCGCTCGGTCACCAGCGTGCGCCCGTCGGGCGTGACCTCCACCTCCACGGTGTGGACAGTCCTGTGGCCACCTCTTCGGGCGACCCGCTGAGGCCCGCGCCGGCGGCGGGGGCAAATGCCAGGGAGGCCGCGGCAGCCAGACAGGCCACGACCAGCGAACGAGAGGTCAATCGAGGCTGACCTCGACACCCTCGCCCGCGAAGCACACATGCCCGGCGGCCTTCAGCGTCTCCGGCAGCGGCGCCTCGTAGGTCCAGGCGGCGTCCTCGAACACCTGGCCGTTGGCCCGCACGTGGAAGTAGGTGGCGTGGCCCTTGTAGGGGCAGGTGGACGTGGTGTCGCTGGGCTCCAGCACGCCGGGCATCACGTCGGCGCGCAGCAGGTAGACCCTGATCGGCACACCGGTCTCGAACAGCAGCTTCGGCCGGTCCGAGTAAGCGATCCGATCTCCTCCGGCCGTGACCTCGGCCTTCCGCGAGCTCTCCAGCACATCGACCCGGTGGTAGGGGTCGCGCAGGTAATGGCCGCCGATCGCGGGCTCGTCCTCCTGTAGCCAGAGGTCGGGCGCCTCGGCGTACACGGAGGCGTAACCGCGCAGCCACTCGGCATCCGGATGCGGCTCTGGGTAGTGCCACACGGCGTTCGGGACCTCCCGCTCGCCCACCTTCAGGTGGAAGTAGGCGGCGTCGCCCTTGAACGGGCAGTGGGTGGTGTGCTCGGACGGTTCGAGGTAACGGTCGTCGAGATCGTCCAGCGGCAGGTAGTAGCGCGGCAGGATGTTCGACTCGTGCAGCAGCTTCCCGCGCACGGAGTCGAGGATCGCGTGGCCGTCCACGAGTGCGCGGAAGCGCCGCGGATGGTCCTCGAACAGCAGGCGGTGCTTGGGCGCGTGGTCGAGGCTGAAGTTGAGTGAGCCGCGCGGAGCGCTGGAGAGCGGCCCGCCGCCGAGAGTGAGGGTCATGGCACGAAGTGAAGCAGTCGCCGCCGCCCGGCCCGCCGCTACGCTTTGCGCGCCTCCGGCGCCGTGGCGGAGTGGCTACGCAGCGGCCTGCAAAGCCGTTTACACCAGTTCGATTCTGGTCGGCGCCTTGGTCTACAAGGGGTTTACTCACCCGGCGCCCGGTACTGGACCTGCTCGGCCTGAGGGTGTAACCGCCCTATGCGCCGAACGCCATCGCAGCTCGGAGATTCACGGGGCATAGCTCCGCGCCCGACCGGGTATGGCTGGGTCAGGCCGCCTTTCCGGCCGATCTCGACTGAGGGGGAAGATGAGTCCTGTGAAACGTCCCGAGGGGGATATGCCATACGCGGACCGGTCGCGCACACCCACGCGTGAACGGCGCGACCCGCTGGTGGCAGACAGCCGCGATGACATCGACTGGGTGGGGGCCGAGCGGTCGCCCGAGTTCAGGGAGTTGATCGCCAAGCGCCGCAGGTTCGTGCTGCCGGCCACGATCTTCTTCCTGACGTGGTACCTGGGGTTCGTGCTCCTGGCCGGATACGCGCCCGACTTCATGGGCGGGTCGATCTACGAGGGGCTGACGGTGGGGTACGTGCTGGCCTTCAGCCAGTTCGTGATGGTCTGGGTGCTGGGCTTCTGGTACCTGCGCAAGGCCGACCGGGATTTCGATCCGCTCGCCAGGCGCGCAGCCGAGGTGGCGCTGACGAGCAGCCGCTCCGGTGGGGCGTCGGGCTCGATCGACGGTGAGGTGGCGCGATGACCCTGTTCGCCGCAGACCTCAACGAGCTGGCGCTGGGCATCTTCGGCGTGGTGGTGGCCATCACGCTGTTCGTGACCTACCTGGCGTCGAAGCGGATGAGCTCGGCCACCGACTTCTGGGCGGCCGGCCGCGGAATCACCGGTGTGCAGAACGGGTTCGCCATCGCGGGCGACTACATGTCCGCGGCTTCGTTCTTGGGGATCGCCGGCCTGATCTATCTGTTCGGGTTCGACGGCTTCCTGTACTCCGTGGGCTTCCTCGTGGCCTTCCTGACGGTGCTGTTCCTGCTCTCGGAGCGGATGCGCAACTCGGGCAAGTACACGATTTCCGACGTCCTGTCGTTCCGTCTGAACGAGACGCCGGCGCGCGCATCGGCGGCGCTGGGCACCCTCGCGGTGGCCGGCTTCTATCTGATCGCGCAGATGGTGGGCGCGGGCGTGCTGATCCAGGCGCTGGTGGGCATCAGCTTCGAGGTGTCGGTGATCATCACCGGCGCATTCATGCTGGTCTACGTGGTGGCCGGCGGCATGCTGGCCACCACCTGGGTGCAGATCATCAAGGCGGTCCTGCTGATGACGGCCACCGTGGTGCTGTCGCTGTTCGTGTTGAACGAGGTGGGCTTCAATCCGGTCGAGCTGTTCAACCAGGCCGCCGAGGAGTCTCCGTCGGGCGAGGACTACCTGGCGCCCGGCCTGTTCCTCGACACTCCGCTGGACACGGTGTCGCTGGGGCTGGCGCTCGTGCTCGGCACGGCGGGCCTGCCGCACATCCTGATGCGGTTCTTCACGGTGCCCGACGCCAAGGCTGCGCGGTCCTCGGTGGTCTGGGCCATGGTGCTGATCGGCATCTTCTACGTGATGACCACCTTCCTCGGCTTCGGCGCCCGCGCGGTGCTGGGCACGGGTGGCGAGGAGGCGGCCGGCGATGGCGGCAACCTGGCTGCTCCACTGCTGGCCGAGGAGCTGGGTGGCGGCGCCGGCACGTTCGGCGGCGACCTGTTCCTCGCGATCATCGCCGCCGTGGCCTTCGCCACGATTCTGGCGGTGGTGGCCGGACTCGTGATCTCCGCGTCGGGGGCGGTGGCCCACGACGTGTGGTCGAACATCGTGCGCAAGGGCCGCGACTCCGAGAAGGAGGAGGTCTACGTGGCGCGCATCGCCGCCGTCTCGATTGGCGTCATCGCCATTCTGATCGCGGTGATCGGCGGGTCGGGCCTGAACATCTCGTTCATGGTCGGCCTGGCGTTCGCGGTGGCCGCCAGCGCCAACTTCCCGGCGCTGCTGCTGGCCCTTACGTGGCGGCGGTTCAACACCACCGGAGCGGTGGCCGGCGTGCTGGTGGGCGTGTTCAGCTCGATCCTGCTGGTGATAGTCAGTCCCGGCGTGTGGCCCGGGCCCGATTCCGAGGGCGGGGCGTTGAGCTTCTATGACCTCGCCAACCCGGGCATCATCTCGATCCCGCTGGGCTTCATAGCCTGCTATCTCGGGACCGTCCTCAGCAGGGAGGAGGGCAAGGCCGAGCGCGGTTTCGACGAGCTGTACGTGCGGTCGGAGACCGGTCTCGGAGCCGAGGTGGGCACCGGCCGGGGCCTCAGGGGACACACCTCAGAGCCCGAGCCCGAGCCGGCCATGACCGCCAAGTAACCGGCCGGTCCACGCGGCACCCGGCGCGGAACACCCGGCGCCGGGTGTTCCGCGTGCCTGTGGCGGGTAGGTTGCCCGCGAGACCGAGAAGGAGGAGACGATGGAAGCCGGCACCGACGCACCCGCAGGTGAGGAGCTCGAGAGGGAGCTCTCGGAGTTGCTCGAGCAGGAGAGCTTCGAGCCGCCCGAGGAGTTCGTCGAGAAGGCCATTCTGTCGGACCCCAAGATCTACGAGGAGGCCGCGGCGGACCCGGTGGCCTGGTGGGAGCGCCACGCCGAGGACCTGCACTGGTTCGAGAAGTGGGACACCGCGCTCGACGACTCCAACCCGCCCTTCTACAAGTGGTTCACCGGCGGGAAGCTCAACGCCTCCTACAACTGCCTCGACCGCCACGTGGAGGCCGGAAACGGCGACCGCGTGGCCTTTCACTGGCGCGGGGAGGAGGGCGAGCAGCGCGATGTGACCTATGCGGACCTGCTCGCCGACACCCAGAAGCTGGCGAACGCCCTCAAGGACCAGGGCGTGGAGAAGGGCGACGTGGTGGGGATCTTCCTGCCGATGATCCCCGAGGTGGTGGTGGCCATGCTGGCCTGCGCGCGCATCGGCGCCCCCCACAACGTGGTCTTCGGCGGCTTCTCGCCCAACTCGGTGGCCGAGCGGATGGAGGTCTCCGACGCCAAGGCGCTGATCACCGTCGATCAGGCTCGGCGCAAGGGCAAGGTGGCCCCGGTGAAGTCAGAGGTCGACGAGCTGATGGGCGAGATGCCCTCGGTGGAGACCGTGATCGTCGTGAAATCGGTGGGCGATGACACACCGATGCAGGACGGTCGCGACGTCTGGTACCACGAGGCCCTGGACGCCGCCGACGACGAGTGCGAGGCCGAGCCGCTGGACGCCGAGCACCCCCTGTACATCCTCTACTCCTCGGGCTCCACCGCCGCGCCGAAGGGGATCCTGCACACCACCGGCGGCTACCTCACCGGCGTGGCGATGACCCAGAAGTACGTGTTCGACCTAAAGCCCGAGGAGGACGTGTACTGGTGCGCGGCCGACGTGG
Organism: uncultured Thermoleophilaceae bacterium; assembly: GCA_963727395.1. Classification (GTDB taxonomy): domain Bacteria; phylum Actinomycetota; class Thermoleophilia; order Solirubrobacterales; family Thermoleophilaceae; genus JAAYBF01. Next base: position 239,394 of record CAVSGC010000005.1, read on the forward strand.
GGTGGGTGACGGGGCACTCCTACATCGTCTACGGCCCGCTGCTCAACGGCGCCACGTCGGTGATGTACGAGGGCCCGCCCGACTACCCGGACAAGGGCACCCACTGGGACATCGTGCAGGACGCCGGGGTCACGATCTACTACTTCGCACCAACCGCGATCCGGTCGTTCATGAAGTGGGGCGCCGAGCATCCGAACAAGCGCGACCTCACCTCGCTGCGCCTCCTGGGCACGGTGGGCGAGCCGATCAACCCCAAGGCCTGGCTCTGGTACTGGCGTGTGATCGGCGGCGGGCGCTGCCCCGTCGTTGACACCTGGTGGCAGACCGAGACGGGCCACATCCTGATCTCGCCGCTGCCCGGCATCACAGCGACCAAGCCCGGGTCGGCCACGCAGCCGCTGCCGGGCGTGGACGCCGCGGTTGTGGGGGAGTCCGACGGCGAGGAGGTCGAGGAGGGACAGGGACTGCTCATCCTGCGCAACCCATGGCCGGGCATGCTCCGCACCCTCTACAAGGACGACGAGCGCTTCAAGGAGACCTACTTCGAGAAATTCGGCTCCGAGACCTACCTCGTGGGCGACGCGGCCCGCAAGGACGGGGACGGCTACTTCTGGGTGATCGGGCGCATCGACGACGTGCTCAACGTGTCCGGCCACAGGCTTTCGACGGCCGAGGTGGAGTCGGCGATCGTGTCGCACCCCAAGGTGGCCGAGGCCGCTGTGATCGGGCAGTCCGACGAGGACACCGGCCAGGCGGTGACCGCCTTCGTGACGCTTCAGGGCGATCTCGACGGCGACGACGACACGGTGGCCGAGCTGCGCGAGCACGTGGCCACCCGGATCGGGAAGCTGGCGCGTCCCAAGCGCGTGATCTGGGCGGGCGACCTGCCCAAGACGCGCTCGGGCAAGATTATGAGGCGGCTGCTGCGCGACATCGCCGAGGGCCGCGAGCTGGGCGACGTGACCACGTTGCGCGACCCCGACGTGATGTCGCAGCTGGAGGACAAGATCGCCGAACGCCAGGCCGAGGGCGGCGACGAGGAGTAACTAGCGCCGGCGGGCGGGCGGCGGCTCGGGCTGCGGCGCCGGCACCGGCGCGGGCCCCAGGCCGAGGAAGGTCTCGATCTTCGGGCCGCGGCCCGGGATCGGCCGGGCGTCCTGGCGGCACACGTCGCCGCGGCAGGTCTTGAGGCGAATCAGCTCGCGGCGCAGCGCCAGCCGCGCCTCGCGGTAGCGCGGGGCGGCGTGCAGTGAGCGCATCTGGTACGGGTCCCGACGCAGGTCGTAGAGCTCCTTGGACCCGTTCTTGTAGGCGACGTAGGTGTATCGCTGGGTGCGCACGCCGGTGTAGGTGAGCACGTTCGGCAGCGGGCGCACCGGGCCGGGGTCCTGTTCGATCTGACCGACCCTCACGCCGCCGGTCTCCAGCAGCAGTACGCGCTTGGAGCGCAGCGCGGGGTTGTCTGCGTAGGGCATCAGTGAGCGACCATCCACGGTCTTGCCGGGCCTGGCGTTGGCCGCGTCGAGGATCGTGGGAGCGAGGTCGGTGTTCATCACCAGCTCCTTGGACCGGCGGCCCCTGGGAAGCCCCGGCCCGCGGATCAGGAGTGGCACGCGGATCGAAGGCTCGTAGGCAAGCAGCTTGCCGCTTCGCACTCGGTGCTCGCCCTGCAGGAAGCCGTTGTCGGAGGTGAAGATCACGTAGGTGTTGCGCAGCGTGCCGGTCTGCGACAGCGTTTTCATCAAACTCTCGACCGCCTCGTCGAGTGCCAGCAGCGACTCCTGGCGCGTCCGGAAGTTCGCCGTGATCTGTTCAACGTCGGTCTGGGTCATCGGCGGGGAGCGGCGCTGCACGTAGGCGGGCTTGTCGCTCAGGTCGGCCTCGCCGAAGTTGGGCGGGATCGGCAGCTGTGCGGTGCTGAAGGCCCCCTTGTGTCGGGGTGCCGGCCGCACGGACACTCCCGTTTCCTCACGGACCTGAAACTGCTCGTGGTGGGGGGCCACGAAGGCCAGGGAGAGGAAGAACGGGCGGCCGGCGTTGCGCCGGATGTAGTCCACCGCCTTGTTCGCGAACACGTCGGTCTGGTAGGTGGCCGGGTCCTCCACGTCGGACTCGCCGTAGGTCCTGAAGGTGCCGTTCTCGTTGAGCTGGTAGCCGTGCATCCGGTAGGTGCTCGGGTCAACCGACGCGTACCACTCGTCGTATCCGCGCGGAAGGTCGGCCGGGCTGTCCGATCCGTAGCCATTCAGCATCTTTCCGATGTGGCCGGTGTGGTAGCCGGCGCGCTGCAGCCAGGTGCCCAGCGAGTTGTTCATGTCGAACTTGCCGTAGCCGCCGGTGGGCGGGTAGAGGCCCAGCACCTTGTGGTTGTGCGCGTACTGGCCGCTGAAGAACGTGGCGCGCGAGGGGCAGCAGACGGGATAGGACACGAACGAGTTGTCGAAGCTCACGCCCTTGCGCGCCAACAGCGCGTTGGTGCGGTTCATCGCCCGGAGGTCCGCCACCGTCTGGTCGTCGGTCATGATCACCAGGAAGTTGGGCTTCTTGGCCGGCGCGCCTCTGGCCGGCCGCTTGCCCTGGGCCGAGCTCTCCGCCGGCAGGTGAAACAGCGCCACCAGGGATCCGCCAAGCAGGCAGAGCAGCCCGAGCGCGAGCGCGCCAAGTCGTCGGCGATCGGATGGGTGGGAGCGAGGCATTCGAGTTCGCACTGTGGCAAAGACACTTCGCGAAAGACGAAGTTCCCCTGCCAGAAACGGAAAAGGGGCCCGAATGGACCCCTCCCGTGAAGACGTTCCACCAGGCTGTCATTGCAACGCTGGCCCGTCAGTCTTCTCCCTATTGCAATCGGCAGGTCGGTGGCGACCTTTAGCCCGGGGCGGGGATATGGGCCGTGCTGGGCTCGAACCAGCGACCTCCGCCTTGTCGAGGCGGCGCTCTCCCAGCTGAGCTAACGGCCCGGGAGGCGCCGAGAATAGCGCCCTGCTAGCGCCCGATCACGGTCCGCAGACTCTCTCGTGCCTGTGCCGTGGCCCTTTCGTCGCGAGCTGGGCCATGGGGCGCCCCAATGCGGTCGGGCCGGGGATGGCCCACCTCGCGAGGCGTGAGCCCGTTGCGGGCCTCGGCCGCCCTTGTTGAGCGTCCTGCAAGTCGATGGGTCATGCGTCACTCCTGAGAATCGGGTACTCCCTCTTAGTGGGGCCTCCCCTCAACCGGGCGCCCTAAACACCCGTCTGCACAAGGAGGGACGATGCTTGGACTTATGTACGACGTGCACGGAAACTTGCCGGCCCTGGAGGCCGTGCTCGCCGACGCGAAGGACGTGGACCGCTGGCTGCTCGGCGGGGACTACACGCTGTTCGGCGCCTGGCCCGTGGAGACGACCGAGCGTCTACGAGAGCTCGAAGCCACCTGGATCCGCGGCAACGGCGAGCGCTGGACCGCCTCGCCCTCGGATGCGCCAGAGGCGGTCCAGGGCGCGATCGCGTGGTGCGCCGAGCAGTTGAGCGATGGCTTCGTGTCCCTGATGGGCGCCCTCCCCGAGACGTGGAGGCACGAGGACACGCTCTACTGCCATGGGTCGCCGCGATCGGACGTGGAGAGTCTCTGCCCGAGCCCGCGCCCGACGAGACCGAACTGCTCGCCGACGTGCCTCCGGCGGTCCGGGCGTTGGTGTGCGGCCACACCCACCTGGCGTTCGCGCGCGAGTCTGCGGGTGGGCTGAAGGTGGTGAATCCCGGCAGCGTGGGGATGCCCTTCGACGGCGATCACCGTGCCGCCTACGCCGTGCTCTCCGACGGCGGGAGAGTCGAGCACCGGCGCGTGCCCTACGACCACCAGGCGAGCGCCGACGCGATCAGGGAGCGGATCGGGGAGGCTGGCGAGCAGGCGGCGCGGCGCATCGAGCGCGCCGCCTTCGACGCCTCATGAGCGGCGTGCGGGGAGGCGGTCGTTTGGCAGTCCTTTGCAACTGGTAGCTTGGCCGCGCCCGTGCGTTTGTCCTCCGTCATCGCGCCGCGTGACCGCGAATTCTTCGACCTCTTCGAGGAGGCCGGTGGCAACATCGCGCGCGCAGCCGACCTCCTGGACCAGATGCTGCGCAACTATCCCGAGCGCGGCCAGGACCTCGCCCGCGACATCCTGATCTGCGAGCAGGAGGGTGACCGGATCACCCACGACATCATCCGGCGGCTGAACGAGACCTTCGTCACCCCGATCGACCGCGAGGACATCTACGAGCTGGCGTCGGCGCTCGACGACATCGTGGACTTCACCGAGGAGGTGGCCGACTACCTGGGCCTCTACAAGATCGAGGCGCCGATGGAGCAGTCCCAGCGCCTGGCCCACGTCCTGCTGGAGGCGTCGCGAATGATCGCCGAGGCCATGCCCCGGCTGCGCGGCTTCAAGGACATGTCGCACTACACCGTGGAGATCAACCGGCTCGAGAACGACGGCGACCGGATCGTGCGCGAGGCGATGGCATCCCTGTTCGACACCGGCATAGATCCGATGGTGGTGATCCGCTGGAAGGACATCTACGAGCGCCTCGAGAACGCGATCGACTCCACCGAGCGCGTGGCCAACATCCTCGAGGGCATCGTCATAAAAAACTCCTAGCCGAGGCCTCCTTTTGGACTCTGACCTCGTACTGATCATCGTCGTGGTGACGGCGCTTGCGTTCGACTTCACCAACGGCTTCCACGACACCGCCAACGTGGTGGCCACCTCGATCTCCACACGGGCCATGGCGCCCCGGATCGCTGTGGGCTATGCCGCAGCGCTCAACTTCGTGGGCGCGTTCCTGTCCCTGGCGGTGGCGGCCACGATCGCCAGCGGGATCGTGGAGTCCGACCTGATCAACGAGCAGATCGTGTTCGCGGGCCTGGTGGGCGCGATCGCCTGGAATTTGATCACGTGGTACTTCGGGCTTCCCTCCAGCTCCTCGCACGCGCTGATCGGCGGCGTGGTGGGCTCGGCCTTCGTGGCGAAGGGGCCCGACGCCGTCATCGCCGACGGCCTGATCGGCAAGGTGGCGGTGCCGGCGTTCGTGGCGCCGGTGCTGGCGTTCGTGGTGGCCGGGATCGCGATCCTCCTCGATCTACCGGATCGTCGGCGCACTGCGCCCGGGCTCGGTCACTCGCGGCTTCAGGACCGGGCAGATCCTGTCGGGTGGCCTGCTGGCCCTCGCGCACGGCACCAATGACGCCCAGAAGACGATGGGCATCATCGCCCTCGCGCTGGTGGCCAACGGCCAGCTGGAGGCGGGCGCCGATCCACCCACGTGGGTCGTCGTCTCTGCCGCCACCGCGATCGCGCTGGGCACCTACATGGGAGGCTGGCGCATCATCCAGACGATGGGCAGCCGCATCATCAAGATGGACTCGGCCCAGGGCTTCGCCGCTCAGGGCAGTGGCGCGGCGGTGATCCTGGCCGCCTCCCACGTGGGCTTCCCGCTGTCCACCACCCACACGATCTCCGGCGGAGTGATGGGCGCAGGCGCCGCCAAGCGCCTGTCGGCGGTTCGGTGGGGAGTGGCCGGCAACATCATCATTGCCTGGGTGCTCACCATCCCCGCGGCCGCGAGCATCGGCGGGGCCACCTACGGCATCACGCGGATCTTCGGAACGGGTCCGGCAGGCCCGCTCGTGGTCTCCGTCGCCTCGGTGGCGCTGATCGCCTTCGTTTTCGCCAAGAGGGTGCGACAGGGCTCCGTGGTCACGGCGGCGGACGGGGCCGGATGACGCTCTTCGCCGAAACGGTGGACTGGGCTGCAGTGCTCGACGTGATCTGGGCGTCCGTGCTCGCCGGCGTGGGCGTGACGGCGATCTTCTCTGTGGGCATCCTCGCCGCTGCGAGAACCGGTGACATGCGCCGCGACGGGCACGCAGGAGCCGCGACGGCCTACGCCGTGCTCGGACTGCTCGCCTTCGCCGTGGTCGTGGCGGCGATGGTGTTCGGTGTTGTGGTGATGACCCAGAAGGACTAGGCGGAGGCCGCCTCGGCCAGCCGCTCGAGGTCCGCCCCGCTGTTCCACGCACCCACGGAAGCGCGCACATATGGCGTGCCGGGCAGGTGGCGCACCAGCATCCCGTGCTCCAGCAGCCGCTTGGACTCGGCCTCGTTGTCCGCTGCCTCCCACGACACCAGCGTGCTGCGCCCGCGCGGCGCCACGGTGAGCCCGCGCTCCGCCAGCATCCCGGCCAGGCGCTCGGCCGAGGCAGGACCGCGCTCCAGCACGCGGTCCATTCCCACGCCGGCCAGCACCTCGAGCGAGGCGAGCGCCCAGGCCGAGTGATGGGCGGGAGGCAGGCCGCCGTCGAAGCGCGCGGCGCCCTCCTTGAGTGGCAGGTCCAGCGGGCGTGTGGTGTCCCTGAGCGTCTGGTAGCCGGGTGCAGTGGGCGCGAGGCCGTCGATGCGCTCGCCGCGCACGTAGAGGTACCCGCTCCCGATCGGCCCGCACAGCCACTTCTGACCCGAGGCCGCGTAGTAGTCGCATCCCAGCTCGCGCACGTCCACGGGCATCGCGCCGAGGCCCTGCGCGCCGTCGAGGAGCACCAGCGCGCCCGAGGCCGCCAGCGGAGCCGTGTCCATCACCCGCCCCGTGTGCCACGACACGTGCGAGCAGGCGATCAGGCGCGTGGCCGAGGTCACCTCGCCGGGCAGGTCGTCGAACGGGACCACGCGGATCCGCACGCCGCGGCGCTCGCGCAGGGCGGCGAGCGGCGCCAGCAGGCCCGGGTGCTCCTCGTCGGAGGTGAGCACCTCGTCGCCGTCACGCAGGTCGAGGCCCCAGAGCACCGAGTTCACCCCGTCGGTGGTGGCGCCCGTGAGCGCCACCTCCTGCGGCCAGCAGCCGAAGAGGCCTGACGCGCGCCCTCGGAGCTCATCCACCAGTCCCTGCAGCCGAGCGAAGGAGGCCGCGCCGCCACGGCCCTCTTCCAACGCGGTGCGCAACTCGGTCTGGGCGGCCTTGGCGGCGGCGCGCGGGATTGGGCCGACGGAGCCGGTGTTCAGGTAGGCCACCCGCTTGAGGACGGGGAACTTCGAGCGCAGATCGGCCGGCACCGGGCTGATACTAAGCTGCGCCGACCGATGATCATCGAGCGCTCCATGCACCCCGACTGGCTGTCCAACGCCTACCTCGTGGCCGACGAGCCGGGTGGCGCAGCCGTGGTGATCGACTCGGGGGGGCCATCCGGTCCGCTGCTGGAGAAGATCGAGGAGCACGGGGTCACCGTCTCCCACCTGCTGCTCACCCACCATCACGTGGATCACGTGGCGGAGAACGCCGTCTATAGAGAGCGCTTCGGCGTGGAGATCCTGGCGCACCCGCTCGAGGCGGAGCGCCTGGAGGACGTGGACCGCACGATCGAGCCCGGCGACTCCGTGCTCGAGGTGGGCGGCCTGAAGATCGGCGCGCTGCACACCCCCGGCCACACCGACGGCATGCTCAACTTCGTGGCGAACGGCGCGGATGTGTTCACTGCGGACACGCTCTTCAAGAACTCCGTGGGCGGCGTGCGGGCCCCCGGCTCCACGAGCTTCGAGGATCTGCGCAACTCGATCATGGAAGTGCTGATGAAGCTGGACCCCCAGACGCGCCTGCACCCCGGCCACACCCACCCGACCACCGTGGCCGACGAGTGGGAGAACAACCGCTTCATCCGCCTGTGGCGCGGCCTGGACGAAGAGGGCACCGAGAAATGCACCGTCTGGGGCGACCCGGCCACGCTCGTCCTATGGGGCGATGACTACGACGGCGGCCACAAGGCCTGGGTGCGCTGGGACGAGTCGGGCAAGGACGACATCGTGCCCGGGTCTCAGGTCGAGCGAAAAGGCGACGAGCCCGCCACCAGCTAGGGCGACGGGCTCGTCTTGCGAGTCCTTCTATTCGAGGCGAGAGTGCTGCGCAGCCCTACTGGCTGCAGACGGGCCACTGGCCCGGGCCGGACTGCTCGTAGAGCATCGCGGCACGCTTGTCCTGCTCGGCCTCGGGGGCCGCGGCGGGATCGCCGCTGCCGCCCACGGCCGCCCAGGTCTCCACGGAGAACTGGTACTTGCCGCGGTACAGGCCGCCGCCGCCGATGGCAGCCGGGTCGCCGCCCGATTCACAGGCGGCGATCGCCTCCAGGTGCGGGGGCGCAGCTGACGCCTGCCGTGCCGCCTCGGAGTCGCGCCGCCGCTGCTCGGCGCGCTTGCGACGGAGCTCGGGAAGCCGCTCGGCATGGCGCCTATTGGCGGCCACGTCGGCGTAGTCGATCGTCTGGGAGTTGGCCACGACGCGCTCGCTACCGCCCTCGACGCCGTTGAGGGGCGTCGAGCCGGTGGCGGCGAATGCCGCGGGCACGGCCACCAGGCCGAGCAGAAGTGAAGTCAGGATCAGTTTTCGCACGCAAAGAACCTCCGCGTGTTCCGGGGTCGGTGCCGGCGAGCTGCCGGCGCCCGCGCGCATGGCGCAGGACATCGAGCCGGTGCAGGGCCAGGGGCCAGGCAAGACCGACTCGACGGGCGAGGTTAGGTGCGCACGCAATCACAACTGTGACACGCGTCACACTGCAAGGCTTCTGGCGCGAGCGCTCGGGCCCGTTCCGGGCCGGTCCCCGGGCTGATCCGCGGCCCGCGCCGGTAGCTTGCAGGCCCATGAAGGTCACGCTCCCCGACGGCACGCCGCTCGAGCTCCCCGACGGGGCCACCGGCGCCGACGCCGCGGCGGCCATCGGCGCGGGACTGGCGCGTGCGGCGCTGGCCATCCGGTTCGAGGGCGAGATGCACGACCTGTCCGCCGCCCTCCCGGATGGCGCCGAGATCGAGGTCGTGACCGCCAAGAGCGGCGAGGACATGGGCGGTGGGCCGCTGTGGCTGGTGCGCCACGACGCAGCTCACGTCCTGGCCACCGCGGTGATGGAGATCCACCCCGGGGTGAAGATCTCGATCGGGCCGCCGATCGACGACGGCTTCTACTACGACTTCGAGTTCCCGGACGGCGTGTCGCTCTCCGAGTCCGACTTCGAGGCGATCGAGGAGCGCATGCGCGAGCACATCAAGGCCGACGAGGTCTTCGAGCGCACCGACGTGCCGGTCGACGAGGCCATCGAGCGGTTTCGCTCCGAGGGTCAGGACTACAAGGTCGAGCTGATCGAGGACCTCGTGCGCGACCAGGCCGTGGAGACCGTCTCGCTGTACCGCAACGGCCCCTTCACCGACCTGTGCCGCGGCCCGCATGCGCCATCCACCAAACGGATCAAGGCCTTCAAGCTCACGAGCGTGGCCGGGGCATACTGGCGCGGCGACGCGTCACGCCAGATGCTCACCCGCGTCTATGGCACGGCGTTTCTGTCCAACGAGGACCTCGAGGAGCACCTCGAGCGCCTGGAGCAGGCGCGGGCGCGCGACCACCGCAAGCTCGGCCGGGAGCTGGACCTCTTCATGTTCTCCGAGCTGTCTCCGGGCTCGCCCTTCTGGCAGCCCAACGGCGCGCAGGTCTGGAACCAGCTGACCGAGTTCTGGCGCGCCGAGAACGCCGGCCGGCACTACCAGGAGGTGCGCACGCCGATCCTCTACGACGTGGAGCTGTGGAAGCAGTCGGGACACTGGGACGTGTACCGCGACCACATGTACTTCACCGACGTGGAGGACCGGCCCATGGGCCTCAAGCCCATGAACTGCCCGGCGCACATCCAGCTGTTCAAGGACGTGCGGCGCTCGTACCGCGACCTGCCCATTCGCTACGCCGAGGCAGGTCTGGTGCACCGCCACGAGCCCAGCGGCACCCTCCACGGGCTGCTGCGCGTGCGCCACATCACCCAGGACGACGGGCATATCTTCTGCACCGAGGAGCAGGTGAAGGAGGAGGTGAAGCGCTGCCTGGACTTCGGCTTCTTCATCTATGAGACCTTCGGCTTCGAGCCGCGCCTGGAGCTCTCGACCCGCCCCGAGAAGCGCGTGGGCAGCGACGAGATGTGGGACCGCGCCGAGGGCGCGCTTCAGGCAGCTCTGGAGGAGAAGGGGCTCGACTACGAGCTCAACGAGGGCGATGGCGCCTTCTACGGGCCAAAGATCGACCTCCACATGACCGACTCGATCGGGCGGTCATGGCAGCTGGGCACCGTGCAGCTCGACTACTCGATGCCCGAGCGGTTCGAACTGGCCTACACGGGCGCCGACAACGCCGACCACCGCCCGGTGATGATCCACCGCGCGCTGATGGGGAGCTTCGAGCGCTTCATCGGCATCCTGATCGAGCATTACGCCGGCGAGTTCCCGCTCTGGCTCGCTCCCGTGCACGCGCTGGTACTGCCGATTGCCGATCGCCACGTGGAACACGCCGAGCGCGTGGCGCGCGAGCTGCGCGACACTGGGCTGCGGGTGGAGGTGGACGCCCGCAGCGAGTCCGTGGGCCGCAAGGTCCGCGAGGCCGAGGTGCGCAAGGTGCCCTACATGCTCGTCCTCGGCGACCGGGAGGTGGAGGAGGGCCAGGTATCGGTGCGCCGCCACACCGAGGGCGATCTGGGCTCTGTGCCGGTCGGGGAGTTCGCTGCCCGGGCCGTGGCCGAGGTGGCCCAGCGCAGCTGATTGGGGCCCTTGACAAGGCTCATCCGCCGCTATACTCGCTGGTAGATGAAGGGCACCTACACCACGCGTAGCCATCGCTGACCGCGCCCGTGCCCTCTCCCGATTCACGCCTCACTCACTCTTGACTTCCAGCCACAGCCCTGACTAGTGGCGATCCCTCGTAGGTTCGATCGGCGCCCGCCGGAGCGCGACGACACACGGATAAACGACCGCATCCGTGTTCGCGAGGTGCGGCTGATAGGCGACGACGGGAACCAGATCGGCGTGGTGCCCACCGAGAGGGCGCTGGACTACGCGCGAGAGCGCGACCTCGACCTGGTGGAGGTGTCGTCCGAGTCCAAGCCGCCCGTGTGCCGCGTGCTCGACTACTCGAAGTACAAGTACGAGCAGGAGCAGAAGGCCAAGGCCGCGCGCAAGCACCAGAAGCAGGTGAACGTGCGCGAGATCAAGCTGCGGCCCAAGATCGCGGACAACGACTACGAGACCAAGAAGAACCACGTCCGGCGTTTCCTCAACGGCGACGACCGCGTGAAGGTGACGATCATGTTCCGCGGCCGCGAGCAGAGCCATCCCGAGCGGGGGACCAACCTGCTGATGCGCCTGGCCGAGGACGTGGAGGATCTCGCCGTGATCGAGCAGCGCCCGATCCAGGACGGCCGCAACATGACGATGCTGCTGGGCCCCTCACACAAGAAGCCCCAGGACGCCCCCGCGCCGCAGGCGGCGGCTGACGGCGCTCAGCCTGCATCGGGCAACGGTGCCGAGCAGGCCGAGGCCGAGTCCGAGGGCCCCCAGCCGGCCGCGTCCGGCGACGCCGCCTCGAAGTAGCCCCGGTACCCGGCCTTCGGTCTGCTTCAATACTGCGTCGGCCCATGCCCAAGATGAAGTCCCATTCCGGCGCAAAGAAGCGCTTCCGTAAGACCGCCAACGGCAAGCTCCGGGGGCGCCACGGCATGACCAGCCACATCCTCGAGAAGAAGAACGCCAAGCGCAAGCGGCGTCTCGGCCGGCCGGCCGAGGTCGCGAAGGCAGATGCCAAGCGGGTCAAGGAGCTGCTGCAGTGAGCCGCGTCAAGCGCTCGGTACACGCGCGCAAGAAGCGCCGTGCCACGCTGGAGCGGGCCAAGGGCTACCGCGGCAAGAAGCACTCCAGCTACAAGCAGGCCAAGGAGCAGCTGCTCAAGTCAGACACCTACGCCTACCGCGACCGGCGCAATCGCAAGCGCGACTTCCGCCGCCTGTGGATCACCCGCATCAACGCCGCCGCCCGGCAGGAGGGCATGAGCTACAGCACCTTCATGCACGGCCTGACGCTGGCCGGCGTGGAGGTGGACCGCAAGATGCTGGCCGACATCGCCGTGCGCGACCCCGAGACGTTCCGACGTTTTGCCGAGACCGCCCGGGAGGCGACCGCTGCCTGACTCCAGGTAACGGCCGCAACTAGAACTCCCGGGGCGCCCACTGAGGCGCCCTTTTTCGTTCCCGGATCACCATCAGACCAATGATCACCTCACCCGACAACACACAGCTCAAGCTCATCCGCAAGCTCCAGCGAAAGCGCGGGCGCGACGAGACCAAGCTGTTCGCGGCCGAGGGCGAGGATCTCGTGCAGGCGGCGGCGGCCGCCGGCTGGGAGCCCGAGGTGCTGCTGGTGGCCGGCGAGGATGTGGAGCCGGAGCTGCTGGACCGTGTGAGCTCGCTGGGGTCGGGCAGCCGGGTGATCGGGGTGTATCGCCAGCGCTGGAGCCAGCCGGGAGGCGCGCTGTCGCTCTACCTGGACGGAGTGGGGGACCCCGGCAACGTGGGCGCCGCCATCCGCTCCGCCCATGCGCTCTGCGACGGCCCGGTGTTGCTGGGCTCCGGGTGCGCCGACCCGTTCTCGCCCAAGGCGGTGCGTGCGGCGATGGGATCCCTGTTCGCCCGGCCGCCCGCGCGGGCGGATTGGGCCGGTCTCCAGGGCTTCAAGGTGGCCCTGCACGCCGCCGCCGAGGGCGCGTTGTCGGAGATCGCCACGCAGGCCACGCCGCCCGTGGTGCTGTGCGTGGGCGCCGAACGCGAGGGCCTGCCGGAGGAGATCGTGAGGAGTGCCGACGCCGCCGCCCGCATCCCGTTGCGCGACGGACGGGCCCGAATCGCTGAACGTCGCGATGGCGGCCACGGTGGCTCTGTACGAGCTGGGAAATAGGATCTCCGCCGATGGCTGACGCACCCGCACGGCTGGCCGAGATCCGCGCGGAGGCGCAGCAGGCGGTTGCGGCCGCCGGCTCTGCCGCGGAGCTGGAGGAGCTGCGGGTGCGCTACCTGGGCCGCAAGGCCGAGCTCACCGGGATGCTGCGCTCGATCGGCGAACTGCCGCCCGAGCAGCGCGGCCCCGTGGGCAAGGGCGCCAACGAGGTGAAGGCCGCGCTGGAGTCCCAGCTCGACCGGCGCACGCAGGAGCTGGAGGCATCCGAGCTCGACGAGCGGCTGCGCACGGATGCGATCGACGTGACCCTGCCGGGCGACCCGCCCGCCAACCCCGGCAGCATCCACCTGATCACCGAGACGCGGCGGGAGATCGAGGACGTGTTCCTGGGCCTGGGCTTCTCCGTGGCCGAGGGCCCCGAGGTGGAGTTCGACTACTACAACTTCACCGCGCTGAACCATCCGCCCAACCACCCGGCGCGGATGCTGGCCGACACCTTCTACCTCTCCGACGATGTCCTGCTGCGCACCCACACTTCGCCCGTGCAGGTGCGCGCGATGGAGGCCCAGGAGCCGCCGATCTATGTGATCGTGCCCGGCAAGACCTACCGGCGCGACTCCGACGCCACCCACACCCCGATGTTCCACCAGGTGGAGGGCCTGGCGATCGACGAGGACATCACCCTGGGCGACCTTCAGGGCGTGCTGCTGGAGTTCGCCCGCGCGATCTTCGGCCCCGAGCGCGAGATCCGCCTGCGCCCGCACTACTTCCCGTTCACCGAGCCGAGCGTGGAGGTGGACGTGAGCTGCTTCCACTGCGGCGGCAGCGGGAGCTGGCGGGCGGTTCCGCTGCCCGCTGTGCAAGGGCTCCGGCTGGATCGAGATCCTCGGGCTCGGGGATGGTCGACCCCAACGTGCTCGGCTTCGTGGCCGACCACGGCTATGACCCCGAGAAGGTCCAGGGGTTCGCGTTCGGAATGGGAATCGAGCGGATCGCGATGCTGCGCCACGGCGTGCCCGACCTGCGCCTGTTCTTCGAGAACGACCTGCGCTTCCTGGAGCAGTTCGGCTCGATGAGGGTCCCGCTCTCATGGCTGCGCAGTACTGCGACCCCGGCCTCACCGCGGAGGAGATCGCCGAGCGCCTGGACCTCACCGGCACCGAGCTCGAGCGGATCGAGCGCGTCGGGGTGGGGGACACCCGACACTTCGTGGTGGGCAAGGTGCTCAGCGCCGAGAAGCACCCCGACGCCGACCGGCTGACCGTGTGCCAGGTGGACGACGGCGCCGGCGATCCGCGCACGATCGTGTGCGGCGCGCCCAACGTGGCCGCCGGCCAGACCGTGGCCGTGGCGCGGCCCGGCGCGGTGATGCCCGGCGGCTCGGAGCTGGGGGAGGCGAAGCTGCGCGGCGTCTAGTCGAGCGGGATGATCCTGGCCGAGGACGAGGTGGGGTTGGGGCCCGACCACGACGGGATCATGGTGCTCGCCCGACGAGCCTGCCGCCGGCGCGCCGCTGCAGGAAGCCCTGCCGATCGCCGACGAAGTGCTCGAGCTGGAGATCACCCCGAACCGGCCGGACTGCCTCTCGGTCTACGGCATCGCGCGCGAGGTGCACGCCGCCACCGGCGCGCCGCTGGCGAGGATCCCACCGACGCAGGACGCGCGAGCCCGCCGACGGCGCCACGCCCGCCGCCGAGTTGATGACGGTGGAGATCGCCGATCCCGACATCTGCCTGCGCTTCACCGCTCGCGTGTTCGAGGACGTGAAGTCGGCCCGTCGCCGCGAGTGGCTCAAGCAGCGCCTGACGGCGGCCGGGCAGCGGCCGATCTCCAACGTGGTGGACATCACCAACTACGTGATGCTCTGCACGGGCCAGCCGCTGCACGCGTTCGACATGGACGAGGTGCGCGGCGGGCGGATCGTGGTGCGGCGCGCCGAGCAGGGCGAGCGGATGATCACGCTCGACGACGTCGAGCGCGAGCTCGACGTCAACATGGCCGCTCGTGTGCGACGCCGAGGGCGCCTCGGGTATCGCCGGCGTGATGGGCGGCCAGATCTCCGAGGTCTCCGGCAAGACCACGCGCGTGCTGATGGAGGCGGCGACATGGGTGGGCTCGAACATCCTTCAGACCTCCAAGAAGCTGGCGCTGCGAAGCGAGGCTTCGACGCGCTTCGAGAAGCAGCTGCACCCCGAGCAGGCGATCGCCGCGCAGCGCATGGCGGCACGGCTGATGGTGGAGCTGTGCGGCGCGCGGATGGCGCCCGGCACCATTGACGCCTACCCGTCGCCGCCTGGAGGCGCGCACCGTGAACCTGCGCCTGGACCGGATGGAGCGCCTGCTGGGGCAGGTGATCCCGCGCGACGAGGTGGTGGCGATCCTCGACTCGCTCGGTTTCGCCACCGAGCCTGGGGAGGTGCTGAAGGTGACGGTGCCGCCCTGGCGCGACGCCGACGTGCAGCGCGAGGCAGACCTGATCGAGGAGGTGGCCCGCATCTACGGCCTCGACCGGCTGCCCACCACCTTGCCCGCGCGCGCGAGGCGCGGTGGGGCGCCTGACTCCGTCGCAGCGGCTGCGCCGCCGGTTGGAGGACGCGCTGCGTGACCGGGGGTTGCACGAGGTGGTGGCCTGGAGCTTCACCTCGCCGGCGGCGTTGGAGCGGCTGCGCCTGGCCGGGGAGCCCGCGCTGGCGCTGGCCAACCCGCTCAGCGAGGACCAGAGCGTGATGCGTCCGCTTCTGCTTCCCAGCCTGCTCGACGCCACTCGCCACAACCTGGCCCACGGCGCCGGCGGTCTGGCGCTGTTCGAGTCTGGCCACGCCTACCTCCCGGCGAACGGGCTGGAGGCGCCCGCGGGCAGCCCTCAGGGCGCCGCGCCGGCCACCGAGCGCCACCACATCGGTGCGCTGGTCACACAGCGTGCTCCCGCGGGCTGGCGCTCACCCGCCGCGCCCGCCGACTTCTACGCCGCGAAGGGGCTGGTGGAGGCGCTCGGCGCCGCGGTGCCGCTGGCGTTGGGGGTGGCTCCGGGCGGAAGGCCGTTCCTGCATCCGGGACGGTCCGCGAAGGTGACCGCCGGCGACCGGGAGCTGGGCTGGATCGGCGAGCTGCACCCGCTGGTGGCGAGGGCTTGGGACCTCCCGGGCGGGGCCGCCTTCGAGCTGGACGCGGGCGCGCTGGCCGAGGAGGCCGAGGGGGAGGTGGCATTCCGCGACGTAACGAGCTTCCCCGCCGTGCTGCAGGACATCGCCGTGGTGGCGCCGGTGGAGGTGAGTGCCGATGAGGTGCGCGCGGCCGTTCAGGAGGGCGGTGGCGAGCTGCTCGCCTCGGCGGAGGTATTCGACGTGTACACCGGCGAGCAGGCGGGCGAGGGCAACCGCTCGCTCGCGCTGCGGCTGGCCTTCCGTGCGCCCGACCGCACGCTAACCGACGCCGAGGTGGCCGGGCGGCGGACGGCCATAGAGACCGCGCTGGAGCGGATCGGCGGGCGGCTGCGTGGCTGAGCGGCACCAGGTGGCGGTGATGGGCGCGGCCGGGTTCGGCGGGGCGCTCTGCGCTTCCATCGTGGCGCGCCACCCGTCGCTGGAGCTCACGGCCGTGACCGCGCGCTCGGACGCCGGGCAGCGCCACAGCGACCTCTATCCCCGCTATGGGGTGGATCTCGAGCTGGAGGCGCCCGACGCCGACCGCGTGGCCGAGCGCGCCGGATCGGCCCTCGTGGCCTATCCGCACAGGGCCGCCGCCGTTGCGGTCAGGACCCTGCGCGAGCGCGGACTGAAGGTGGTGGACCTGTCGGCGGACTTCCGCCTGGACAGGGAGCGCTACGAGCGGTGGTATCAGCCCCACGAGGCCCCCGAGCTGCTCGCCGAGGCGGTGTACGGCCTTCCCGAGATCGGGCACCGCGAGAAGATCCGCGGCGCCGACCTGGTGGCGGGGCCCGGCTGCAACTCCACAGCGGCCCTGCTGGCCCTGTGGCCCTTGCGCGAGCACCTGCGCGACGTGGTCGTGGACATCAAGACGGGCGTGTCGGGCGCCGGGCGCGAGGCCACGAGCGAGACCCACTACGTGTCCGCCGCCGACAACGTGAACGCCTACAAGACCGAGGGTCACCGCCACAGCGCCGAGCTGGAGCAGGAGCTGGGAGGGGACGTGGGCATCACCTTCGTTCCCCACCTGATCCCGGTGGACCAGGGCCTGCTGGCCACCTGCTACTCGATCACCGACCCCGGCCTCTCGGCCGAGCAGGCGCGCGAGCTGCTCGAGGCGGCATACACAGACGAGCCGTTCGTGGAGGTGGCCGCCACGCCGCCCAGCACCTCAGACGTGCGCCACTCCAACCGCGCCCGCGTGTACGCCACCGTGACCGGCCAGCGGCTCCTCACGATCTGCGCGATCGACAACCTCTGGAAGGGCGCCGCCGGCCAGGCGGTCCAGGACCTCAACCTGATGCTGGGGCTGCCCGAGACCGAGGGTCTCGCGTGAGGTCGGAGCCCTTCTTCCGGTCGCGCTGGGTGCAGCGCCCCGGCCACGTGCGGGAGCTGGCGCGCACGGCGCTGCCCAGCGGCTATCGCAGCGCGGGGATCGCGGCGGGCATCAAGAGCGAGGGCCCCGACGTGGGGCTGCTGCTGTCGGACCGCGAGGCCACCGTGTCCGCCGCTCGCTTCACCTCCAACGCGCTGGTGGCCGCGCCCGTGGCCGTGGCGCGCGAGGCCGACCTCGCCTCGCTGCGCGCGCTGGCGGTGAACTCCGGCAACGCCAACGTGGCCGACGGCCGGCGGGGGCTGGAGACCGCCCAGGCGCAGCAGCGTACGGCCGCCGAGGCGCTGGACCTCGAGCCCGCGGCGGTGGGCATCGCCTCCACCGGGGTGATCGGGCGAGAGCTCCCGCGCGACAAGCTGGTGGCCGGCATCCGCCGCGCAGCCGAGGCGCTGGGGCCCGACGCGCACGCCTTCTCGGAGTCGATCCTCACCACCGACCGAGGCCCCAAGTGCGCCTGCCTGGAGGTTTCGCTGCCCTCGGGGGCCACCGTGCAGATGGCCGCACAGGCCAAGGGCGGCGGCATGATCTCGCCCCGCTTCGCCACGATGCTCTGCTTCGTCCAGACCGACGCCGGCCTGGCGCCCGAGTCGGTGGAGCTGCTCACCGGCGTGTGCGTGCGGCGCTCCTTCGACCGCATCTCGGTGGACGGCCAGCTGTCCACCAACGACGCCGTGTTCTGCATGGCCAACGGGGCGAGCGGGGTGGAGATCGAGCCCGAGTCCCAGGACGAGCTGGCGCTGGGCGAAGCGTTCGACGCGCTCCTGCGCCAGCTGGCCATCGAGATGGTGGCCGACGGCGAGGGCGCACAGCGCGTGGGGCGAGTGCTTGTCAGCGGCGGTGTCGAGCTGGTGGAGCCGGTGGCGCGGGCCGTGGCCGATTCGCCGCTGGTCAAGACCGCGCTACTTGGCGCCGACCCAAACTTCGGCCGCATCCTGCAGGCCGCCGGCCAGGCGCTCGCCGGTCGCTCCCCTTCGTCGTGGACCTCTCGATCGAGGGGCGCCAGGTGGTGTCCGCCGGTACGGTTGTGGAGCTCGAGCCCGGCGAGTGGGAGGGGCTCGAGCAGGATGTGTCCGCCCCCGAGGTGGAGTTCGAGCTGACAGTGCCGGGGGAGGGGGGAGAGACCGAGGTGTTCTTCTCCGACCTGACCCATGACTACGTGACCCTCAACGCCGACTACTCCACCTGAGCCATGCGCGACGTAGCGACACTCCTCGAGGCGCTGCCCTACATCCGCGACTTCCACGGGCGGACCGTGGTGATCAAGTACGGCGGTGCGGCGATGACGGATGCCGGTCTGCGGGAGGAGTTCGCCCGCGACGTGGTGCTGCTCAAGTACGTGGGCCTCAACCCGGTGGTGGTGCATGGCGGTGGCCCCGACATCACGCGCTACATGGAGGCGCTGGGCATGCGGGTGGAGTTCGTGGAGGGCCTGCGCGTGTCGGACGAGGCCACGGTGGAGGTGGCCAAGATGGTGCTCGTGGGCAAGCAGAACAAGGACATCGTGCTGCGGCTGGGCCGGCACGGCCAGCCCGCCGTGGGCCTGTGCGGCGACGACGGCCTGCTGTTCACCGTGAAGAAGCAGCTGGCCGGCGAGCGCGACATCGGCTTCGTGGGCGAGATCGAGCGCGTGGACGTGGGCGTGATCAACCACGTGGCAGAGGACTACATCCCCGTGATCGCCTCCGTGGGCGCGGATCGCGAGGGCAACTCCTACAACGTGAACGCCGACGCCGCCGCGGCGGCTGTGGCCAGCGCCCTGGGCGCGTTCAAGGTGATCTTCCTCACCGACGTGGAGGGCTGGCTGGCCGACCCTGCCGACCCGAGCTCGCTGGTGAGCCAGAGCACCTCCGACGAGGTGCGCCGTGCGCTGGAGGGCGTGAGCGGCGGGATGCGGCCCAAGCTCGAGGCCTGCCTGCGCGCCCTCGGGGGCGGGGTTCGCAACGCCCACATCCTCGACGGTCGCGTGCCGCACTCGATGTTGCTGGAGCTGTTCACCGACGAGGGCGTCGGCACCAAGCTGTGGCCCTAGCCGACCTGCAGACCCTTGAGGCCCGGGCCGTGGTGGGCACCTACGCCCGCAACCCGGTCGAGTTCGTGCGCGGCGAGGGCTGCCGGCTGTGGGACGACGAGGGGCACGAGTACCTCGACTTCCTCGCCGGAATCTCGGTGGCACAGATAGGCCACTGCCATCCGGCGCTGGTGAAGGCCGTCAGCGAGCAGGCGGCCCGGCTGATGCACGTGGGCAACCTCTTCTACACCGAGCCCGCCATGCGCCTGGCCGGGCGGCTGTCCGACCTGGGGCTGGGCGGCAAGGGCTTTTTGTGCAACTCGGGCACGGAGGCAGTGGAGGCGGCGATCAAGCTCGCCCGGCGCCACAGGCCGGGCGGAGACTTCGTGGTCCTCGAAGGGGGGTTTCACGGCCGAACCATGGGCGCGCTCTCCGCCACCCCGCAGGAGGCCAAGCAGGCGCCGTTCGCGCCACTGGTGCCAGGCTTTCGCGCGGTGCCTCGCGACGACCCGGCGGCTTTGAGCGAGGCAGTGACGGACAACACCGCCGCCGTGGTGATCGAGCCGATCCAGGGTGAGGGCGGGATCCAGCCGATCTCGGTGGAGGTGCTCGCGGCCGCGCGCGAAGCATGCCACGAGCGCGGCGCGATGCTGGTCTTCGACGAGATCCAGTGCGGCATGGGACGCACCGGCGACTGGTGGGGCTGGCAGGAATCGGGCGTGGTGCCGGACGCCATGACGGTCGCCAAGGGCCTGGGCGGCGGGCTGCCGCTGGGCGCGTGCCTCACCTCGCCTGAATACGGGGACGTGCTCCAGCCCGGCGACCACGGATCCACGTTCGCGGGTGGCCCGGTGATCGCCGCGGGAGCCAACGTGGTGCTCGACGTGCTGTCGGGCGAGGGCTTCCTCGACGGCGTCGCGGATCGCGGGGAACAGCTCAGGGAGGGACTGGCCGGATTGGGGCTGGAGGTTCGCGGCCGCGGGCTGATGCTCGCGTTCGAGGTGGCGGACGCTCCCGCGCTCGCCCGTCGCCTGCTGCTCGAGCGGCGGCTGGTGGTGAACGCCACTGGGCCCGACACGATCCGCCTGCTGCCGCCGCTCACCGTGAGCGAGGCGCAGGTCGAGGACGCCCTGGCGCGCATTGCCGTCGCGGTCTGAAACGTTTAGCGACTTTTGGTTGCTCGGGCGCCCATAGATCGCCAAATGTCCGGGCGAGGCGGCCACCACGCCGCGCAGGCTCCGCCCCGCGCACGCTCCGCGCCACGTAGCCTCCGCCCCGTGGACGTCCCCGAGGGCTTCGAGCCGTTCCCCGAGCAGGGCCCGTTCCTGGAGGAGGTCGGCCCTGTGTGCGTGCACCGCGAGGGCCACGAGTTGCGCCTGGGCCTGCGCGCCGAGGAACGTCACGCCAACCACCGCGGCACGATCCAGGGCGGTCTCCTGTCCACACTGGCCGACTTCGCGCTGGGCCGGGCCATCGAGTCCGACGCCGAGGACGGCAAGGACCGCGCCACGGTGAGCCTCACGGTGGACTTCCTCAAGCCGGCCAAGCCCGGTGACTGGATCGAAACCAGGACGAAGGTGGACCGCGTGGGGGGCACGCTCTCCTTTGCCGACTGCTCGCTCACCGTGGACGACCGCGAGATCGTGCGGGCGCGCGCGGTGTGGGTCGTGGCCGGCTAGTGGCAACGACCAGGGTTGCATTCCCCCAGGGTGGGTAGCTGGAGCAACCATGTACATCGGAACTTCCATATTCATGATCACCCTCGGGGCGATCTTCAAGTACGCCGTCACCGCCAGTGTGGCCGGCATAAACATCGAGACCGCGGGCCTGATCCTCATGATCGCGGGCATCATTGGCCTGCTCGTCTCGCTCTTCCTCGCGATCAGCGCGCGCGACAGGCGGCGCGACGTCGTGGTTGAGGACCGCCCCGTGGTGCGCGAGCGCCTCTAGCCCCCGAGCGGGGCCGCGGCCGCGCGCTGGTAGCTTGCGCGCCGATGTCGAACGTGGACACATCGCGCGCCCTCGGCGCCTACGAGGCCGCGCCCGGGGAGGTTGGCCGCGTGCTGCTCCTGTACTCGGGCGGCCTGGACACGAGCGTGATGCTCAAGTGGATCCAGGACGAGTACCAGGCAGAGGTTGTGGCCCTGTGCGTGAACCTGGGCCAGCCCGACGAGGACTTCGACGTGGTTCGCGGCAAGGCGCTCGACCTGGGTGCGGTGGCCTGCGAAGTGATCGACGCTCGCGAGGAGTTCGCGCGCGACTACGTGCTCCCTGCGATCAAGGCGAACGCCCGCTACGGCGGCGGCTATCCGCTGTTCACAGCACTCGGCCGGCCGCTGATCGCCAAGCTGGCGGTTCAGGAGGCGCGCAAGCACAACTGTGACGCCGTGGCCCACGGATGCACGGGCAAGGGCAACGACCAGGTGCGCATCGACGCCACAGTGCTGGCGCTGGGCCCGGACCTCAAGATCGTCGCGCCGGTGCGCAACTGGCGGATGGGTCGCGAAGAGGAGATCGCCTACGCGCGCGAGCACGGCATCCCGGTCAAGGGCGGCAGCGAGGCGGCGCCGTACTCGATCGACGACAACATCTGGGGCCGGTCGTCGGAGGGCGGTGTGATCGAGGACCTCTCCGAGCCCCCTCCCGGCGACGTGTTCGAACTGGTCTCCGATCCGCGGGACGCGCCGGACGAGTCGCAGGACCTCGTCGTGGGCTTCGAGCGCGGCGTTCCGGTGTCACTCGACGGCGAGCGCCTCGCACTGGTGGAGCTGCTGGACGCGTGCGCCCTCGCGGGACGCCGCCACGGCGTGGGCATCCTCGACCACATCGAGGACCGCATCGTGGGGCTGAAGGTGCGCGACCTGTACGAGGTGCCGGCGGCCGAGATCCTGCTCACCGCGCACCAGGAGCTGGAGAAGCTGGTGTGCACGATCCACCAGAACGAGTTCAAACACGTGCTCGACCGCAAGTGGGCCTACCTGGTCTACGCCGGGCTGTGGCACGAGCCCCTGCGCTCAGACCTCGACGCATACATGCAGTCGGTGAACGACCAGGTGACCGGTGAGATCACGATGCGGCTCTACAAGGGCTCGGCCCGCGCGGTGGTGCGCAGCTCGCCGAACGCCCTCTACGACCAGGCGCTGGCCGGGTTCGGCGAGTCGGGCGGGCTCTTCTCCCAGCAGGCCAGCCCCGGGTTCATAGAGCTGTGGAGCCTGCAGTCGAGAATGGCTTACGGAATCCGCAACCGGGGCAAGGAGGAGGAATGAACGCCAAGGGTTACTCCGTGCTGGGCTGGATCGTGTGGCAGATCGGGTCCCGCGTGGCCAAGAAGAAGATGGCTCAGAACCGCGTCAAGCTGGGCGCAGCGGGCATAGTCGCGCTCGTGCTGGTGGGCGGCGTGCTGGCCGCGCGCGGCTCCGACGACGACGACTAGAGGGCCGCCGGCGCGGCGGGATCGCCCTCCGTTTCGTGCGCGATGAGGATCGCGCCCTCGCCCGTCACGTAGGCCTCCTCGCCGTGCTGGACGATGTCCATCCCCAGCGCTTCCTCGCGCTCGGTTGCGCGGAGCGGCATGACGAGCATGATCACCTTCAGGAGCAGGAAGGTGGCCACGAAGGCATACGCGGGAGCCGCGATCACCGCGAGCGCCTGATCCCAGAGTTGGGCCGCGTTGCCATAGAGAAGCCCGTCCGACACGTCGTTCCACGACGCCTGCGCGAAGAAGCCGATGAACAGGATGCCGGTGAGTCCCGCCATCCCGTGCGCGGCGAGCACATCAAGGGTCTCGTCGACCCGTGTCCGCGGGCGCCAGACGATCACCGCGTAGGCCGGGAGGGCCGCCACCGCGCCGAGCAGCATCGCCCACCCAGGGCTGATGAAGCCGCCGGCGGGTGTGATCCCGACGCATCCCACGATGATCGCCGTCGCCGCGCCGACGGCCGTGACCTGGCGGCCGCGGATGAGGTCGAGGGCGAACCAGACGATCAGGGTGCAGGCGGGGCACAGCAGCGTGTTCGTGAAGGCGAGCACCCCGGAGTTCCCGGCCGAGAAGCCGCTGCCGCCGTTGAACCCGAACCAGCCGAACCACAGCAACCCGGCGCCGAGCAGCACGTAGACGGTGTTGTGGGGCAGGAGCGCCTGGCGGCCGTAGTCCTTGCGCGCCCCGACGACGATCGCGGCCGCCAGTGCCGAGAAGCCGGAGCCCATCTCGACCGGGATGCCGCCGGCGAAGTCCAGCGTCCCGCCCTCGATCAGCCAGCCGCCGCCGAACGCCCAGTGCGCGAGCACGGCATAGACGAGCACCGACCAGAGGCCGGCGAAAACCAGGAACGCCCCGAATCGCATCCGCTCCACAACTGCGCCTGACACGAGCGCCACGGTGATGATGCAGAACGTGGCCTGGAACGCCATGAACAGCAGGTGCGGGATCGTGGTCCCGTCGCGCGGCTCGAAGGTCACGTCCTGCAGGAACGCGTATCCAAGGCCCCCCACGAGGTCGCCGTCCCCGTCGAAGGCGATCGAGTAGCCGACCACCGCCCACATCACCGTTGCGACCGCGATCGCGCCGATGCACATCATGAACGTGTTCAGCGTGTTCTTCGAGCGAACGAGGCCCGCGTAGAAGAGCCCGAGCGCCGGCGTCATCATGAGGACGAGCGCGGTGGCCGCGAGCATCCATGCGGTGTCGCCGGCGTTGACCTCGTTCATGACCCCACCGGCGTGACGGCGCTGTGATCCGTCTCGCCGGTTCGGATGCGAACCGCTCGCTCCAGCGGCAGCACGAAGATCTTGCCGTCACCCACCTCGCCGGTCCGGCCGCCTTCGCAGAGGGCCTCGATCGTGGGCTCGACGAACTCATCCGAGACGGCGATCTCGAAGCGGACCTTGTCGGCGAGGCCCATCTTCACGGTGGTGCCGCGGTAGGTCTCAACCCTGTCGAGCTCGCCTCCGTGCCCCTGCACGCGGCTCATGGAGACCCCGCGCACCTCCGCGCGGTAGAGCGCTTCGAGCACATCGTTGGCCTTCTCCGGGCGGACGATGGCGATCACGAGCTTCACCTGGGGGGCTCCTCCCTGCGAAATCGGGTTCCGATCGTGACGAGCAGATGCGCGACACCAAGCGCGATGAAGAGGGCCGTCGGCGCGGTCTCGTCCGAGAAGCCCGCGATGAAGGGCATGGCCACGAGGAGCAGCGCCAGCATGTAGTCCAGCGCCACATGGGCGGAGATGGGAATCTGGTCCACGAGGCTCGTGGGACCGTCGGTGGAGGCGGCGATGGCGATCACCACGACCCCCACAGCAACGGCCACTCCCGTCGCCGTGTCGGAGTCGAACGCAAGCACGAAGGGCGACACGATCAACAACACTCCGGCGGCGTACTCGAGGATGCCGTGGGCGAAGCGGGGGATGGGGCCATCTCGGAGCATCCGGGACTTATACCCCAGGTGCCCGCGGGTCCGCCCAAATAGCGGCGTGGCTCGGCTCCGTGGCCCCGGGAAGGTCCGGATGCGCCCGTATATTCGGCCGTCCGTGTCCGTCGCCCACCTCCACGTCCATTCCGAGTACTCGCTGCTCGACGGGGCCTGCCGCATCGACTCCCTGGCCGAGCGCGCGGCCTCCTATGGCCAGCCTGCCCTGGGCCTCACCGACCACGGGGTGATGAACGGCGCCGTGGAGCACTACAAGGCCTGCAGGAAGCACGGAATCAAGCCGATCCTGGGCCTGGAGGCCTACTTCGTCGACGATCGCAAGACCGATGCCGTGCGCTACGAGCGCAACCATCTCACGCTGCTGGCATCCACCGACGAGGGCTTTCGCAACCTGGTGCGGCTCACATCGGCGGGCTTCCTCGAGGGCTACAAGCGCGGCAAGGCAAACGTGGACCTTGAGCTGCTGCAGCGCCACTCGGCCGGCGTGATCGCCCTCACGGGCTGCCTGCAGTCGCGCTTCTGCCAGCGCCTGATCCACGAGAACGCGGCCGAGGCCCGCGCCCACGCCGACCAGCTGCTGCAGGTCTTCGGGCAGGACAACGTGTACTTCGAGGTGCAGAAGAACGGGCTGGCGGTGCAGGACAAGGTGAACGAGGGCATCGCCCGGATCGCCCAGGAGGTGGGCCGGCCGGTGGTGGGCACCGCCGACGTGCACTACCTCGGCCGCGAGGACTACCACAACCACGCGGCGCTGCTGTGCGTGCAGACCAAGTCCACGCTGGACCAGCCCAAGCTCAGCTTCGACACCAACGAGTTCTATTTAAAGGACTCCAGCGAGATGTCGGCCTCGTTCGCGGAGTGGCCCGACGCCGTGCCCAGCACGATGGAGATCGCCGACCGCTGCCAGGTGGACATCGAGCTCGGGAAGATGCTCATCCCCCGCTATCCCACGCCCGACGGGACGTCGGAGGGCGACTATCTGCGCGAGCGCGCGATGGAGGGCATGCGGGCCCGCTACGGGGACCCTGTGCCGGCGGAGGCGCTGGAGCGGCTGGAGATGGAGCTCGAGGTGATCGGCCGGATGGGCTTCGATGCCTACTTCCTGATCGTGTGGGACTTCGTGAAGTACGCGAAGGACAACGGGATCGCGGTGGGCCCGGGCCGCGGGTCGGCGGCGGGCTCGATCGTGTCCTACGCGCTCGACATCACCGAGGTGGACCCGATCGCCTACGGGCTTCTCTTCGAGCGCTTCCTCAATCCAGAGCGCGTGTCCATGCCGGATATCGACATCGACTTCTCGGTCCGCGGGCGCGACAAGGTGATGCGCTACGTGGCCGCCAAGTACGGCCACGACTCGGTGGCGCAGATCATCACCTTCGGCCGCATGCTCCCGCGCGCCGCCACCCGCGACGCCGCCCGGGTGCTGGGCTTCGACTACGGCACCGGCGACCGCCTGGCCAAGCTGATCCCCGAGCCGATCATGGGCCGCTCCAAGTCCTTCGACAAGTACCTGGCCGAGGAGCCCGAGCTCAAGCGCGCCTATGACTCCGAGCCCGACGCGCGCAAGGTGATCGACACCGCGCGCGGCCTGGAGGGCACGGTGCGCAACGCCTCGATCCACGCCGCCGCGGTGGTGATCGCCGACCGCCCGCTCACCGACATCGTGCCGCTGCAGCTGGCCGAGGACCGCGGCGCGACCGTGGACGGTGAGCGCGCCTACCGCACCGTCACGCAGTACTCGATGAAGCCGATCGAGGAGATCGGGCTGCTGAAGATGGACTTTCTCGGCCTGCGCAACCTCGATGTGATCGAGGACTGCCTGGACATCCTCGAGCGCTCCGGTGGCGAGCGCCTGGACATGTCAAAGCTGCCCCTGGACGACCCCAAGACCTACGAGATGATGGCCCGCGGCGAGTCGATCGGCGTGTTCCAGTTCGAGTCGGAGGGAATGCGCGAGACGCTGCGCAAGGTCCGACCGAACGAGTTCGAGGACTTCGTGGCGCTCAACGCCCTCTACCGGCCGGGCGCCATGGCCCACATCGACACCTATGCGCGCAACAAGCGCGACCCCGACGGGATCGAGTACCTCGACGCACGGCTGCGGCCGATCACAGAGAAGACCTACGGGGTGATGCTCTACCAGGAGCAGCTGATGCAGATCTCCAAGGAGATCGCCGGCTTCTCCGGCGCCCAGGCGGACGATCTGCGAAAGGCGATCGGAAAGAAGAACCGCGACGCGATGGCGGCGCTGAAGCAGGTCTACTTCGAGGGCGCCCGGGCGAGTGGCACCAGCGAGCCGGTGATCAACCAGCTGTGGGCCGTCAACGAGGCCGCCGCCGACTACTCCTTCAACCGCTCGCACGCCGCTTGCTACGGCCTGATCGGCTACCGCACCGCGTGGCTGAAGGCCAACCACCCGGCCGAGTACATGGCGGCGCTGATCTCGTCGGTCATGTCCACCAAGGACAAGGTGCCGTTCTTCGTCGCGTGCTGTGAGGACATGGGCATCGAGGTGCTACCGCCCGACGTGAACGAATGCGGCCACACCTTCGTCGTGCACGAGACCGACGTGCGCTTCGGGCTGGACGCGGTCAAGAACGTTGGCGCCGCGGCGGTGGACGCGATCATCTCGGCGCGCGACGAGGGCGGGCGCTTCCCGTCGATCTGGGACTTCTGCCGCCGGGTGGACTGCCGCGCGGTGAACAAGAAGGCGATCGAGGCGCTGATCAAGTGCGGTGCGTTCGACTCCACGGGCGCCAGCCGCGCGGGCATGCTCGGTGTGCTGGAGCAGGCGCAGGGAGCCGGCCAGAAGACACAGCAGGACGCCCAGATGGGGCAGTCCTCGATCTTCGATCTGGAAGAGCCGGCGGCGCCGGGCGCGCCGTCCGCCGGCGGCTTCGCGGGAGCCCCGGACCTGCCGGTGCCCGCCATTCCCGACGAGCGGCCCCAGCTCAACGAGTGGGAGAGGGAGACGCTGGGCCTGTTTCTCTCCAGCCATCCCATCAAGGAGGTGCGCGCCGCCCTGCGCGCCCGTGTGGACTGTGCGCTGTCCGACCTGCCCAGCCGCAAGGACGGCGAATGGGTCACCGTCGGCGGGATGATCAGTGAGGCCAAGCGCATCCGTACGCGCAAGGGGGACCCGATGCTGTTCGCCACCCTCGACGATCTTGGCGGCACGGTGGAGATGCTCGTGTTCGCCAAGACCTACGAGGCCAACGACGCCAAGGTGGACGTGGACCGGGTGGTGATCGTGCGCGGGCGGGTCGATCACAAGGAGGCGGGCGAGGTGAAGCTCATCGCGCAGGAGGTCGAGATCTTCGACCCCACCCCCGAGGAGGTGGCCGCCGCCGAGGCCGACGCTGCGGTGGAGCCGGAGGTCAAACGCGTGACGCTCGACATCCAGTCCGACGTGCCCGAGGGCTTCCTCGACGACCTCTCCGAGCTATGCCGCGATCACCCCGGGGATCACGAGCTGATGCTCGTCGTGGGCCGCCGGACGCTGCTGCTGGGGGAGGGCTACCGGATCACCGCCACCCAGCAGTGCATGGCCGAGCTGGAGCAGCTTCCCGGCACGGCTAGACGCGCGGCCTGAACGCTCGCCACGCGTCTGCCACGGCTCTACACTGACGCCTCGTGGAAAGCGCGTCCGCCAACCTCTCCGAGCTGCACGAGTGCAGGCAGTGCTGTGCGTTCTGTGATCGCGTCGTGCACCCGTCGGGATGCATCGAGTCGGGATGCCAGTACCTCTACCTGTTCGACGACGAGGACACGGGTACGCGCTACATGGGATGCATGAACAAGGTCTTCCGCGCCGAGATCGACGTGGAGGCCTTCGAGCAGGCGCAGCGCACCCGCCACGGCTTCGGCGGCGTGAAGATGACGGGCCTGCCGCTACCGCAGTGCCGCAGCTCGGTGGAGCGTGCCTACGACGGTCACGGCGAGCCCTTCGACTGCGTGAACCCGGGCTTCTTCGACAAGCCCGTGCCCGCCGACGACGCGTTCGACCTCAGGGACCACCTCTAGCCCCGGCAGGTCAGCCGCGGCGCTCGCGTGCCCGCTGCCCGTTGCGCCGCAGCTTCTTCGCGCGGTCGATGTCCGCCTTCGTGGGCGCCTTGCCCTCGGTGCCCGGCCCCTCGAACAGCGCCGGCAGATCCTCGAAGCGCGGCTCGGACAGAAACGCCCCGCAGCCCTGCGCGCCGAGCTCGCCCTCGCCGAGCGGCGCGTGGCGGTCGCGGTTGGAGCCCAGCGGCATCTTGGAGTCGTTCACGTGCAGGCAGCGCAGGCGGTCCAGTCCCACGGTGGCGTCGAAGTCATCGACCACCTGGCTGAGGCCGTCGGTGGTGCGCACGTCGAACCCGCTGGCGAGCAGGTGGCAGGAGTCCAGGCAGACGCCCAGGCGCCCGTGGCCGCCGGCCAGCTCGACCAGTTCGGCCAGCTCCTCGAAGCTGCGCCCCAGCGTGTCGCCGGCGCCGGCGGTGTCCTCGAGCAGCAGGGGGCAGCTCTCCGACTCGCCGAGCGCGTGCTCCAGCATCTCCGCCACGCGGGGCAGGGCCTCGGAGTGCGGCTCGCCCTTGGCGGAGCCCGGGTGCAGGACCACGCCGGCAGCGGCGATGCGGTCCCCCGTCTGCAGCGCGTGCACCAGTGAGGCCGCCGACTTGGTCCGGACCTGGTGGTCCTTCGAGGCGCAGTTGATGAGGTAGATCGCGTGGATCACCACGGCCGCGATGGGCCCGTCGTCCATCCGCTCGCCGAACTCCGCCACGTCCTCGTCCTTCCAGCGCGTGGGCCTCCACATGCGCGGGGACTGGCCCCAGATCTGGATCGCCTGAGCGCCCAGCTCGAGGCCGCGCTGGTGGGCGTTCACCAGGCCGCCGCCCGTGGACACGTGGGCGCCGATTAGCATCGGGGCGTGGCGCAAACAGCAGACATGAGAGTTCGATTCGCGCCGTCGCCCACGGGGCAGCTGCACATCGGCGGCGCGCGCACCGCACTCTACAACTGGCTTCTCGCCCGCCGACACGGCGGCACGATGGTGCTGCGGATCGAGGACACCGACCGCGAGCGCTCCACGGACGAGAACGTGGAGCAGATCCTCGACGCCCTGCGCTGGCTGGAGCTCGACTGGGGCGAGGGCCCCCACTCGCAGGCCGAGCGGGCCCCTCGCCACCGCGAGCAGATCGACCAGCTACTGGCCGGCGGCCACGCCTACGAGGACGACGGCGCGGTGCGTCTGCGCGTGCCGGAGGGCGAGACGGTGGTCACCGACGTGATCCGGGGCGACGTGCGCTTCCCCAACGACTCGATCAAGGACTTCGTGATCGCGCGCTCGGACGGCAGCGCGCTCTACAACCTCGCGGTGGCGGTGGACGACCTCGACATGGGCATCACCCACGTGATCCGCGGCGAGGACCACCTCTCCAACACGCCCAGGCAAGCGATGGTCCTGGAGGCCCTCGGTGTGGACCCGCCCATCTACGCCCACCTCCCGCTGCTGCACGGCCCCGACGGCAAGAAGCTCTCCAAGCGCCACGGCGCGGCGTCCGTACAGGAGCTGCGGGACGCCGGCTATCTGCCCGAGGCGGTGCGCAACTACATCGCGCTGCTCGGGTGGGGCCTCGACGCGGAGACCACCTTCCTCACCACCGACCAGCTGATCGAGGGCTTCTCGCTGGAGCGGGTGTCGAAGAACCCGGCGGTGTTCGACGAGCAGAAGCTGCGCTGGATGAACGGGCGCTACATGCGCGAGCTGGAGACCGCGGAGCTGGCCGGGCGGCTCGAGCAGATGCTGGACCGCGACGGCCTGGAGCCGGCCGTGGCGGTGGCGCAAGAGAAGCTGCAGACGCTGGCCGACTTCTGGCCGCTCGCGGGTTTTCTGGTGGAGCGCCAGCCCACCGACGAGAAGGCCTGGGCGAAGGTCATGCGCGAGGGCGCGGGGGAGACGCTGGCCGCGGTGCGCGAGGCGCTGGCAGCGCTGGAGAGCTTCGATCAGGAGGCGGTCGAGTCCGCCCTGAGGGGGCTTGTGGAGCGGCGCGGCGTGAAGCCCAAGGAGGTCTTTCAGCCGCTCCGTGTGGCGATTGCGGGCACCACGATCTCACCCGGCATATTCGAGTCGGTGGCCGCGCTGGGACGTGAAGAGACCCTTGCACGCACCGATAGCGCTCTTGAGCGCCTTCGCGCAGCGGCCTGACGGCGCCCGCCCGCGCCTTCGGCCTCCTTCATGAAAGGCCTCCCGCTGCCGATAGAAGCCGTGGACGACGCCATCCACTGGCACGGACGCCCCTTGGAAGCAATTATCTCACCAGCCCCCTCCGCCGAAGCCCCCTCGATGGGCCGTCAAAATGACGGCCACGGTCGACGGCTGACCGCTGCCTTCGAGGCGCTCGAGTCCTTCCCGGCGCTGGCGGAATCGCGCAACCGCGTGCTCCGGCTTGTTCGCGTGAACAAGCAGTCCACCGGGGACATCGTCGGGGCGCTGGAGTCCGACGTTGCGCTCGTGACCACCGTCCTGCGCATGGCCAACCGCCTGTCGGGCAAGAGCCGCGGGAAGGTGGCCAGCGTGCCCGAGGCCGTGGACCTGCTCACGCCCGACGGGATCGAGCAGCTTGCCAGTCGCGCCAAGGTGTTCGACTTCTTCGAGCGCACTCCGGGCTGGGATGCCGCGCCCGAGCGCTTCCGCCTGCACGCGGTGGCCACCCAGGCCGCCGCGGACCGGCTGGCTCGCGAGCTGGACTACGCCGATCGCGACGACCTCCTCACCTCCGCGCTCCTGCACGACATCGGCAAGCTCGTGCTCATGCATGCCTATCCGGCGTACCCCGAGCAGATCCACGCCGGCGCCCTCACCCCTGAGGAGCGCATCCATCGTGAGCGTCGCGAGCTGGGCGTGGACCACGCGCTGGTGGGCGGAGTGCTTGCCCGCCGCTGGGGCATGCCCAACAGCCTCGCCAGCGCCATCGAGCGCCACCACGCCGACGACGCCGTG
The DNA here is from genome assembly GCA_963727395.1 of uncultured Thermoleophilaceae bacterium. Classification (GTDB taxonomy): domain Bacteria; phylum Actinomycetota; class Thermoleophilia; order Solirubrobacterales; family Thermoleophilaceae; genus JAAYBF01. Next base: position 271,104 of record CAVSGC010000005.1, read on the forward strand.
GGCCAGGCGGCGATGGTGCGACTCGCCGACATGCTGGCCCACTACGGCAACGGGGAGAGCGTGGACCCCGGACAGCTGCTGGCGGCCGCGCGCGCCCTGGGCCTGACCCCGGAGAACCTTCGCACCCTCATGTACGAGCTGCCCTACGCCACCAACGGAAAGCGCCACGTGGACAAGTGCCCGCTGTCGGCGCGCGAGCTGGACGTGCTCAAGAAGCTCGCCGGCGGCCAGGTCTACAAGCAGATCGCACACGAGCTGGAGCTGTCCACCAGCACGGTGCGCACCCATCTCCACAACACCTACGCCAAGCTCGGCGCGAATGACCGCGCACAGGCGGTCCTGATCGCCACCGACCGCGGCTGGCTCTAGCCGCCCGCCCCCACGCTTCTCCGTCGCCGCCCGATCAGCGTTGCTGCCGTGAGCGCGCCCGCCGTGTCGATGAGCACGTCGACGGGGTTGCCGTGCCGGCCGTCGACGCCGGTCTGGTGCAGCTCGTCAGTGAGTGCGTAGGCCACGGAGATCGCGACAGCCGCCGCCAGCGCCGTGCGGGCGCTCACGCGGGTGCGAAGCGCGCGCCACCACAGCGCGGTGAGCAGCGCGTACTCGGTGAAGTGCGCGAGCTTGCGGCCGATGAGGTGGGCCAGCCCGCGATCCACGTCGTCGCTCGGCATCGCCGAGAGGGCGAAGATCACGGCCATCAGCGCCAGCGGCGGCAGCCAGATCGCGAGCTGCCGGGCGACCCTGTCCATAGCTCCAGGCTAGCCGGGGCCGTGCGCTCGCCGCGGTCCCTGGTGAGGATTACACTCGCCCTCGTGCTGGCGATCACGTCGAAGTCTCCATACGCCGTGCGCGCTCTCACCGAGCTCGCCCGCCGCCCCGCCGGCCAACCCGTCCCGATCGCCGAGATCGCCCGCGCGCGGGACATCCCGGCTCAATTCCTGGAGGGGCTGTTCGCCACGCTGCGGCGCGCCGGCGTGCTGCAGAGCCAGCGCGGCGTGAAGGGCGGCTACCTGTTCGGCCGGCCGCCCTCGGAGATCACCGTGCTGGAGGTGGTGGAGCTGCTCGAGGGCGAGCTCGGCGGGGAGGCCCAGGCTGTGGGCCCCCTGTGGGTGGAGGCGGTGGAGGCCGTGCGCGCCGTGCTGGGCCGCACCACCATCGCCGACGTGGCGGAGACCGAGGCGAGGGCCGCGGGAGCGGTCATGTACCACATCTAACCCGGTTTGCCTGACGACTCGACCTCCTCGCTGGTAGGCCTCGATCACGAGGAGCTCGTGATCCGCCGCGGGCGCCGATCGGGCCTCTACACGATCGTGGGCGTGCACTCCACGGCGCGCGGTCCCGCTCTCGGCGGCTGCCGCCTGTGGCGCTACCAGAGCTCGGCCGACGGCGCTCGCGATGCCCTGCGCCTCTCGCGGGCGATGACCTTCAAGGCGGCCGCCGCGGGACTGCCGCTCGGCGGCGGCAAGGGAGTGATCTGCGCCGAGCCGGGCAAGCCGCCCACCGGCCGGCGCCGCCACGACGTGCTGCTCGACTTCGCCGACACCGTGAACGCCCTCGAGGGCCGCTACGTGACCGCGGAGGACGTGGGCACGAGCTCCACCGACATGGCCACGATCGCCGAGGGCACCGAGCACGTGACCGGGCTGTCCAAGGCCCGCGGCGGGAGCGGCGACCCGAGCCCGTTCACCGCCCGCGGGGTGGAGGCGGCGATGCGAGCGTGCTGCGAGCGGCGCTTCGGCAGCCGCGAGCTGCGAGGGCCGCACGGTGGCGCTGCTGGGCGCGGGCCACGTGGGCACGCGGCTGGCCCGCCGGCTCGCGAAGGCCGGGGTGAAGCTCGCTGATCGCCGACATCGACCCGTCGCGGAGGGAGCTGGCCGACAAGCTCGGCGCGAAGTGGACCGATCCGAGCAGCGCCCTCCAGGCGGAGGTGGACGTGCTGGCGCCGTGCGCCCTCGGGGGAGCGATCGACGAGGTCACCGTCGGGCGGCTGCGCTGCCAGGTGGTGTGCGGCGCCGCCAACAACCAGCTCGCCCACGACGGCCTGGCGGAGGACCTCGCCGCGCACGGCGATCCTCTACGGCCCGGACTTCATCGCCAACGCGGGAGGGCTGGTGAACATCGCGGTGGAGATCGGACCCGGGGGCTATGACCCCGATCGCGCACGGCAGCGGGCGTCGGATATCGAGCAGACGATGGGCGAGGTGCTCGACCGCGCCGGGCGCGACGACGTGACTCCCCTCGAGGCGGCGTACGCGCTGGCCCGCGCCCGGCTGGCGGATGCCGGCGGCTGATCTGCCGGTACCGTTGGACACGTGAGCGTCTCGCCGCCCACGCGCACCATCCCGGACAACCTCGCGGACATCGTGGGCGGTACGCCCATGGTGCGCCTCGGGCGGCTGGCGCCGGACTGCGGCGCGGAGCTCGTGGGCAAGCTCGAGGCCTACAACCCCGCCGGCAGCGTGAAGGACCGGATCGGCGTGGCGATGATCGAGGCCGCCGAGCGCGAGGGCCGCATCGAGCCCGGCCGCACCACGATCGTGGAGGCCACCTCGGGCAACACCGGCATCGCGCTCGCGTTCGTGTGCGCAGCCCGGGGATATGAGCTCGTGCTGGCGATGCCCCAGGGCATGAGCCGCGAGCGCGAGGGCCTCCTGCGCCTCTACGGCGCGGAGGTGGAGATCACCGAGTCGCTGGGCGGCATGAACGAGGCCGTGGACGCTGCCCGGCGCATCGCCGCCGATCGCGGCGACGCCTTCATCTGCGACCAGTTCGCCAACCCCGCCAATCCCGAGATCCACCGCCTCACGACCGCCGAGGAGATCTGGCGAGACATGGACGGGAAGGTGGACGCCCTGGTGTGCGGCGTGGGCACCGGCGGCACGATCACCGGGACCGGCGAGCGGCTGCGCGAGCACAACCCGGACCTGCACGTGGTGGCGGCCGAGCCCGCCACTTCCGCCGTGCTGTCGGGGCGCCCGGCGGGACCGCACAAGATCCAGGGCATCGGCGCCGGCTTCGTCCCGCCCGTGCTCAACCGCGAGGTGATCGACGAGGTGATCCCCGTGGCCGACGAGGACGCGATCGAGACCGCGCGCAACTGCGCGCGGCGCGAGGGCGTGCTGGCCGGCATCTCCTGCGGCGCCGCACTGTGGGCCGCCATCCAGGTGGGCGCGCGTCCAGAGATGCGCGGCAAGCGCATCGCCATCGTCCTGCCCGACTCCGGCGAGCGATACGTGAGCACGCCCTTCTTCGCGCCATGATCGGCCTGGAGACCTTCACACGGGTGGCCAGGGAGCTGCGCGCCGACCTCACGGCGGCCCGGGAGCGCGATCCGGCGGCCCGCAGCGTCGGCCGCCTGGAGATCCTCCTCACCTATGGAGGCGTGCAGGCGCTGCTCTCCCACCGCGTGGCTCACGAACTGCACGAGGCCGGGGTGCCGCTGGCGCCGCGGCTGCTGGCCAACTTCACCCGGGTCGGCACCGGCGTGGAGATCCACCCGGCGGCCAAGATCGGCGAGGCGCTGTTCATCGACCACGGATCCGGCGTGGTGATCGGCGAGACCGCCGAGATCGGCGACAACGTGACGCTGTACCAGGGCGTGACCCTGGGCGGGACCGGGTTCGCGCGCGGCAAGCGCCACCCCACCGTGGGCCGGGACGCCGTGGTGGGCTCGGGCGCCAAGCTGCTCGGGCCGATCGTGGTGGGCCAACGCGCGAAGATCGGCGCCAACTCGGTGGTGATCCACGACGTGCCCGAGAACTCCACCGTGGTCGGCAACCCGGGGCACCCCGTGCGCGTTGACGGGCGCAAGCCCGAGGGCCCCGACGCCGACTGGGCGCACCTGCCGGACCCGGTGGCCGACGCCATCAAGCGCCTGGCCGACCGCCTCGACGCCCTGGAGCGGCTGGTGGCGGAGCAGACCGGCAAGCCCTACAAGGGAGCCGAGGTGCGGCCGCTGCGGCGCAGCGGCGGCAGCGACCCCGCCGGGGGTTAGCCGAGAGCGTCGAGCGCGAGCACCGCAGGTACCTAGTAGAAGACCGTGCGCGTGCGGTGGCGCGGCACCGCCTTGTAGCTCGGCTCTTGCCCGCGGTTCCACAGCCAGATGTCGAGCGTGCGAGGCGGCACACCCGTCCGCCGGGAGAGCAGCTCGCACGCGTGTACCGCGCAGGCCCGGATCTCGCGCTCCTGCTCACCCGGCGGCAGCAGCTCCTCGGCGTCGATGTGCGCCGCGAGGCCGGGTTCGTAGCGCAGCACTCCGTCCATGCGCAGCACGTGGGGGACGAGGTTGTCGGCGAAGATCGTGAGCCGGTCGAGGTCGTGAAAATCCGCCACGCCCGCCAGCGCAAGGTCGCTGGGCACGATCTGGGCCCGCTTGTAGAAGCCCGTGTCGTCGAAGAACGGCATCGCCTGCGCCAGCTGTGACGCCAGCGTCGCGGCCGAGCCGGCCGCGTCTGCCACCACGTCCAGCGCCTGACGGTCACCGACGAAGACCCCGAGATCGCGTAGCGCCCGCGCGTAGAGCTCCATCAGCTCGTGGCCCGGGTCCTGCCCCAGCGTGTGGGCCACGGTGGCGGCGTCGAGCTCTCTGAGATGTGCCGCCGGCCAGGGGCCCGCCGCCCGGGCCTGCTCGGTGAGCGCGGCGGCAACGGTCCGGTAGCCCGAGAGGCCCGGGCGCTTTCGAAGGGTGGGAAACCAGCCGGAGCCGAAGTTGATCGAGTCGAGCGTGAGGGTGAACAGCGCCACGTCCTCGGGGGTCCCGCCGAAGGTGTGCGGGTTGGGGTGCGGCGGCGGCGGGCCGGGCTCGACGCGGCTGAGGGCGTCCGGGTCGATCGTCACCCAGCGCGCCTCGGCGGCGATCGCCGCGCACCCCGCTCTGACGTCGTCGCAAAGGCCCACCCGAGGAGACTGCCACGGCTCGATGCCCACGTCGTCTCCGCTGTTAGCCTGGCGCCGATGCGAACACTGGTTGCGCTCGGCCTCATCGTCTGCTGCCCCGTGCTCGCCGCCTGTGGCTCTTCGGACGAGGACAAGGTCAAGGAATCGCTCGACTCCTTCGTCCAGGCGGTGGAGGACAAGGACAAGGGCGCGTTCTGCGAGAGCGTGACCTCCGAGCAGATCCGGAAGTCCGATGACTGTGAGAAGCAGATCAAGGCCGCCGACCTCGAGTCGATCGGCGAGGTGAAGGACATCAAGGCCGAGGACATCAAGGTGGACGGCGACAAGGCCACCGCCAAGGTACGGTCACGGTGCGCGGGGAGCGCACCAGCGACAGCGCCACGTTCCGCAAGATCGACGGCGACTGGAAGATCGACCTCGACGAGGGCTAGGGGGTTTTGTTCGGAACGGACGCATGACGTCCGGAAACAACAAGACCCCCCTCGACGCGCCGCTGCGCCGAGACCCGCGCCCGACCACGGGCGCCGGCCCGGCCGGTGCCGGGTCTATCCTCGATCCGGTGACCACGAGCACCGCCGCGGATGCCCTCCTCGAGGGCCTGAACGAGCCACAGCGGCAGGCTGTCACCCATGGTGAGGGGCCGCTTCTGATCCTGGCTGGGGCCGGCTCGGGCAAGACGCGGGCGCTCACCCGCCGCATCGCCTACCTGGTGGGAACCGGCGCAGCGCAGCCATCGGAGATCCTCGCGATCACCTTCACCAACAAGGCCGCATCCGAGATGCGCGAGCGGGTGGAGAGCCTGGTGGGCAGGCGCGCGCGGGCCATGTGGGTGATGACCTTCCACTCGGCGTGCGCGCGGATGCTGCGCTCCGACGCCGAACGCCTGGGCTACACCCGCGGCTTCACGATCTACGACGAATCCGACTCCGTGCGGCTCGTCAAGCGCTGCGTGGAGGAGCTGGGCGTGGACCCCAAGCGGTTCCCGCCGCGTGGCATCAAGCGCCAGATCTCAGATGCCAAGAACCAGCTCCTGGACGCCGAGGCCTACCGGATCAAGGTGGGCTCCTACTTCGAGCAGACCGCGGCGGACGTCTACGAGCTCTACGAGCAGCGGATCCATTCGATGAACGCGATGGACTTCGACGACCTGTTGTTCCGCTGCGTGAACCTGTTCGAGCTGTTCCCCGAGGTGCTCAACCGCTACCGCCAGTCGTTCCGGCACGTGCTCGTCGGACGAGTACCAGGACACCAACCACGCGCAGTACCGCTGGCTGCGGCTGCTGGGGGAGGAGCACCGCAACCTGTTCGTCATAGGCGACGACGCCCAGTCGATCTACAGCTTCAGGGGAGCGGACATCAGGAACGTCCTGGAGTTCGAGGACGACTTCCCCGATGCCACCACGATCAAGCTCGAGCAGAACTACCGCTCCACACAGACGATCCTGGACGCCGCCAACGCGCTGATCTCCAACAACCGTTCCCAGAAGCCCAAGCGCCTCTGGACCGAGGGCGCGCAGGGCGAGCCCATCCACGTGCGCGAGCTGGAGGACGAGCACGCCGAGGCGCGCTACGTGGCCGGGGAGATCGAACGCCATGTGGACGGCGGCGGCTCGCGCGACGAGGTGGCCGTCTTCTACCGCGCCAACGCCCAGAGCCGCGTGCTGGAGGACACCCTGGTGCGCTACGGGGTGGGCTACCAGGTGCTGGGAGGCACCCGCTTCTACGACCGCTTTGAGATCAAGGACGCGCTTGGCTACCTCACGCTGCTGGTCAACCCCAGCGATGCGGTCGCTTTCGGGCGGGTCGTGAACTCGCCCCGGCGCGGGATCGGGGACACCTCCCAGGCGCGGATCGCCGGGCACGCCAACACGATCGGCGAGCCGATCTTCGACGTTGCGCTCACCCCCGAGGAGATCCCCGGCCTGGGCGCCGCGGCGGTGAAGGCCGTGGGGCGCTTCATGCAGACGATGGAGAAGCTTCGTGACGGGGTGGAGGGCTCGTCGGTGGGGGACCTGCTCGAGGAGACGCTGGAGGATTCCGGCTACCTGGAGGCCCTGCGCGCCGAGCGCACGATCGAGGCGGAGGGCCGGCTGGAGAACCTCGAGGAGCTGGTGGGCGTGGCGCGGGAGTACGACTCCTCCGCAGAGGATCCGTCCGTTGAGGAGTTCCTCCAGCAGCTGGCGCTGTTCTCCGAGCAGGACAAGCTCCAGGACGACCAGGGCATCGTCACGCTCATGACGCTGCACAACGCCAAGGGCCTGGAGTACGACCTGGTGTTCATGATCGGCTGCGAGGACGGCGTGTTCCCGCACTCGCGATCGATCGAGGCCGGGGACATCGAGGAGGAGCGCCGCCTCTGTTACGTGGGGATCACTCGCGCGCGGCAGCAGCTCTACCTGACCCATGCGCGCACGCGTGCGATGTACGGGGGCCGTGAGTGGAACGTGCCCAGCCGCTTCCTGGGCGAGATCCCGCCGGCACTCACCGATGCCGATGAACAGCCGTCGGCACGCGCCGCCGCGGGGAGCTGGAGAGGGGGATCGACCAGCTGGGGCGGCTCGGGCGGGGCCGGCGCCCCGGCGGTACGGGTGGAGCCCGGCCCGGGGGCCACCTTCGCGCTGGGCGACGACGTGACCCACGTGAAGTTCGGCGACGGGGTGGTCACCGGCACCGAGCCGGGCGGCCTGGTGGTGGTGCGCTTCGCCTCCGACGGCATCGGAGCGCAAGCTGATGGCCGACTACGCACCGCTGAAGAAGAAGTAATGAGCGCGCGCGTGATCGACGGCCGCGCGGTGGCGGCGAAGGTGCGCGAGCGCGTGACCGCCGAGGTGGCCGAGCTGCGCGAGCACGGCGTCACGCCCGGGCTGGCGACGGTGCTGGTCGGGGAGGATCCCGCCTCGCACGTGTACGTGCGGATGAAGCGCAAGGCGTGCGAGGAGGTGGGCATCGCCTCCATGCACCACGAGCTGCGGCGACGACGCCTCCGAGGCAGAGCTGCGGGCGCTGCTGGAGAGCCTGGGGGCCGACCCCGCCGTGAGCGGGATCCTGCTCCAGCTGCCGCTGCCCGGCCACCTCGACCCGCTCGAGATGACGGCTCTCATCCCACCCGAGAAGGACGTGGACGGACTCACCCCGCTCAGCGCCGGGCTGCTGGCCCACGGCCGCGACAGCCTGGTTCCGTGCACCCCGGCGGGAGTGATGGAGCTCCTGCGCGAGGCCGGCGCCGAGCTGGAGGGCGCACGCGCGGTGGTGCTCGGGCGCTCCCAGTTGGTCGGCAAGCCCGTGGCCGCACTGCTGCTGGCCGCGAACGCCACCGTCACCCAGTGCCACTCGCGCACGCGCGACCTGCCCGCCGTCTGCAGGGAGGCGGAGGTGCTCATCGCCGCCGTGGGGCGGCCCGGGACGGTGACCGCCGACATGGTGCGCGAGGGCGCCGTGGTGATCGACGTGGGCACCAACCGCACCGAGGACGGCCTGGTGGGCGACGTGGACTTCGAGCCGGTGGCCGAGCGCGCCGGCGCGATCACGCCGGTGCCCGGCGGCGTGGGCCCGATGACCATCGCCATGCTCGTGTCCAACACCGCGAAGGCAGCTCGCGCCCGGGCGACGCCATCGCCGGCCTAGCGCCGGTACCCTCCGCACCGTGGATCTCCGCAGGCTGAGAGTGGGCGAGTGGCTGGTGGGCGCCTCCGGCGTTCTCCTGCTCGTGTCGCTGTTCCTGCCCTGGTTCGACCAGCGCGTGCAGTGCGTGCAGGCTCCCTGCCCACCGGTCGAGCAGACGGGCTGGGAGTCCTTTGCCGTCACGGACGTGATCGTGGTGGTGATCGCCGCCGGCGCCCTCGGGGTGCTGTTCATCACCGCCCAGCTGCGGTCGGCCTCGCCGGCGATCGCCTACGAGGCGATGCTCACGCTCATCGCCACGGTGGCCTTCGCGATCGTCGCGATCCGGGTGCTCTCGCCGCCCTTCGAAGTGTCCGGGCGCGGCGCCGGTGCCTGGCTCGGCCTGCTGTCCTGCGCCGGAGTGGTGGCCGCCAGCATGGTGGCCATGCGCGATGAGCGTCCCAGCCGCCCCGGGCATCCCACGGATTCGACCGGCGCCCCGGTGAGCGCGCCGCGGGAGGTGGAGACGATCGCCTCCCCGCCCGCGACCTCCTCGTGACGTATTCCCGCCTGCTGCGCGCCGACGTGATCGCTGCGCTGGCGGCCTTCGCGCTGCTGTTCGTGATGGCGATGGACTGGTACAGCACCGCCGCCGGCGAGGAGGCGCGGCGGATCGAGTCGATATCCGACCCCCAGGGCGCCCTGGGCGGCGAACCCGAGCGCAGGGTCCAGGAGGACGCGAGCATCGCCGCCGAGGAGCAGGAGAAGAACGCCTGGCAGGTGTCGGGCGCCATCGACCGAGTCCTGCTCGTGATGCTCCTGGCAACGGTGGTCCTCGCCCTGGCAGCCGCCTACCTGCGCGCGGCCGGGAGGCGCTTCGACCCACCGGTCACACCGAGTGCCCTGGCGGCGCTCTCCGCCGTGGTGGCCGGGTTGATGGGGGCCTACCGCATCCTCCAGGAGCCGGGCTTCGATGACGCGACGGTCGTGAAAGCCGGAGCACCACTGGCGCTGGTGGTGCTCGGCGTCATCGCCCTCGCCGGGCGCGCGGCCGTGCGGGCGGAGGAGGCGGGGACGGCGTGGGACGAGGCCACCACCGAGGGGGGCCAGAGCCCGCCGCGGGCAACCGTCTCCGGGTCCTAGCCGCAGCCACGGCCCGCATACAATCGCCGTCCGATGATCGAACGCGAACAGGTCCTGCACGTGGCCCGGCTGGCGCGCCTGCGGCTCACCGACGACGAGGTGGAGCGGATGACCGGCGAGCTGTCCACGATCCTCGACCACATCGAGAAGCTCTCGGAGATCGACCTCGAGGGCGTGGAACCCACATCGCACGTGGTGCAGCTGGAGAACGTGCTGCGGCCCGACGAGCCCCGTCCGAGCCTGCCGCGCGAGACCGCCCTCGAGCAGGCGCCGGATACCGACGGCACAGGCTTCCGAGTGCCGAGCCCAGGCGCATGAGCAGCGACCTCCTGGAGCTCACCGCGGCCGCGGCCGCCGAGCGCGTCCGTGCGGGCGAGCTGAGCGCCGCCGAGCTGTTCGAGTTCTGGCGCGAGCGCGCGGCCCGCGACGACCTGAACGCCTTCCTGTGGCGCGCCGACGGCCCTCCGGAGACGCCGCCGGCGGCCGACGCCCCCCTCGGCGGCGTGCCGCTGGCGGTCAAGGACCTCTTCTGCACGCAGGGCGTGCCCAGCGCCGCCGCCTCACGGATCCTCGAGGGCTACCGGCCGCCCTACACGGCCACGGCCGTGGAGCGGCTGGCAGACGCAGGCGCCCCCCTGCTGGGCAAGACCAACATGGACGAGTTCGCGATGGGGTCCTCCAACGAGAACTCCGGCTTCGGGCCGGTGAAGAATCCGTGGGATCGCAGCCGGGTCCCGGGCGGCTCCAGCGGGGGATCGGCCGCGGCGGTGGCGGCGGGGCTCGCGCCGTGGGCCATCGGGACCGACACGGGCGGCTCCATCCGCCAGCCCGCCGCCCTGTGCGGCGTGGTGGGCCTGAAACCCACCTATGGCGCGGTGTCGCGCTACGGGATGATCGCGTTCGCCTCGTCGCTGGACCAGGCCGGCCCCCTCACCCGCGACGTGACCGACGCCGCGCTGCTGCTGCGCCACATGGTGGGCCGGGACCCGTGCGACTCCACCTCCACCGGCATGCCGGAGGAGGTGCGCCTGCCCACGGCGGAGAGCCTGGACGGCCTGCGCTTCGGCGTGCCGCCGGAGCTCACGGGGGAGGGGATCGCGGCCGGTGTGCGCGAGGTGTTCGAGGCCACCCTGAAGCGGATCGAGGATCTGGGCGGCTCCCTCGACGAGGTGCCCCTGCCGCACTCCGGCCAGGGCATCTCCGCCTACTACGTGATCGCACCCGCGGAGGCCAGCGCCAACCTGGCTCGCTTCGACGGCGTCCGCTACGGGCTGCGAAAGGGCAATGGCGATCTGGTGTCCATGTACGAGGAAACCCGCGAGGCCGGATTCGGGACCGAGGTGAAGCGGCGGATCATGCTCGGCACCTACGCGCTCTCATCGGGCTACTACGACGCGTACTACGGGCGGGCGCAGCGGGCACGCACCAAGATCGCCGAGGACTTCCGCGCCGCCTTCGAGCGGGTGGACCTGATCGTGACCCCCACGACGCCCACCGTGGCTTTCGAGCTGGGGGAGAAGACCGACGACCCGCTGGCGATGTACCTGAACGACTTCTGCACCGTGCCGATGCCGCTGGCGGGCATACCGGCGATCTCGATCCCGGGCGGGATGTCCGATGGCCTGCCGGTGGGCATGCAGCTGGCCGGCCCGGCGTTCAGCGAGAACCGGATCCTTGACGCGGCCCACGCGCTGGAGCGCTCGATCGGCTTCGACGGGACGGCCGGGCGTGTCTGAGGCGGTGGCCGAGCGCACCTACGAGCCCGTGATCGGGCTCGAGATCCACGTGCAGCTATCCACCCGCACGAAGATGTTCTGCGGCTGCGAGCTGTCGTTCGGCGAGGAGCCGAACACCCGCACCTGCCCCGTCTGCCTGGGCCTGCCCGGAACGCTTCCGGCGGTCAACGCCGAGGCGATCCACTACGGCCTGATGATCGGGATGGCGCTCGAGTGCGAGCCGGCGCCGCGGTCGATCTTTCACCGCAAGAACTACTTCTATCCCGACCTGCCCAAGGGCTACCAGGTGTCCCAGTACGACATCCCACTGGCCCGGGACGGCCGCCTGGGCGACATCCGCATCCACCGCGTGCACCTCGAGGAGGATGCCGCCAAGCTGGTGCATGCCGGCGCCTCCGGGCGGATCCACTCGGCCGAGGCGAGCACCGTGGACTTCAACCGCGGCGGCACACCGCTGGTGGAGATCGTGACCGAGCCCGACGTGCGCTCGGCCGCGCAGGCCGCCGAATGGCTGCGGCTGCTGCGCGTCACGTTGCGCCAGCTGGGTGTGTCGGACGTGAACATGGAGGAGGGGTCGCTGCGCTGCGACGCCAACGTGTCGATCCGCCCCGCCGGCGAGGCCACGCTGGGCGTGAAGACCGAGCTGAAGAACATGAACTCGTTCCGCTATCTCGAACGGGGAGTGGAGGCCGAGATAGCCCGCCAGGAGGAGCTGCTGCGCAATGGGGAGAGCGTCTCGCAGGAGACCCTGCACTACGACCCGCGCACCGGTGCGCTCACTCCGTTGCGCTCCAAGGAGGAGGCGCATGACTACCGCTACTTCCCCGAGCCGGACCTGGTGCCCGTTGCGCCCACCGATGAGATGCTCGAGCGCGCCCGCAGTGCGCTTCCCGAGCTGCCCGCCCAGCGCGCCGAGCGCCTCCAGTCCGACCACTCCCTGCCCCGGAGCGCCGCACACCTGCTCGCGTTCCGCACCGAGCTGGGCGACTTCTTCGAGGCCACGGTGGCGGCGGCCGACGGAGCCGACCCCCGCGCGATCGCCAACTGGGTGACCGGCGAGCTGGTCGCGCGCCTGGGGGAGGAGGACCCGGCGGGCTCGAAGGTGGAGCCGGGGGCGCTCGCCCGCCTCGTGGGGATGGTGGGCGACGGCCGGGTGGCGGGCTCGGCCGCCAAGGACGTGCTCGCGGAGATGGTGGAGCACGGCGGCGACCCTGAGCGGGATCGTCGAGCAGAAGGGGCTCGGCAGGGCCGACGAGGACGAGCTGGGCGAGATCGTGGAGCGGGCGATGGCCGAGCAGCCCGAGGCCGTCGCCAAGGTCCGCGAGGGAAACGACAAGGCAATCGGGGCGATCATGGGTCCCGTCATGCGCGAGACCAAGGGCCGTGCCGACGGCGCCGAGGTGCAGCGCCTGATCCGCGAACGCCTCTAGGGCATCCCCGCTAGCGTCCGGGCACACATGGCCTGGAACGTGGTGATAGCCGGCGGGGGGTTCGGCGGCCTCTACGCCGCGCGCAGGCTCGAGCGCAAGCTGCCGCGCGAGAGCACGCGGATCACGCTCGTCTCCGACGAGAACTTCCTGCTCTACACGCCGCTGCTGCCGGGCGCCGCGGGCGGCTCGCTGGAGCCGCGCCACGTGGTGGTGCCGCTGCGGGAAGAGCTGAGCTCGACCCACATCCGCCTCGGCCGCGTCACGGGAGCCGACCCCGACGCAACCAGGTGCACATTGAGACCGCCGACGGGCGCGCCGAGAGCCTGAGTACGACCAGCTGGTGGTGGCGCTGGGATCGGTGTCGCGCGTGCTGCCGATTCCCGGGCTGGCGGAGCACGGGCTCGGCTTCAAGACGCTGTCGGAGGCCGTCGCCCTGCGCAACCGGGTGATGCCAGCACCTCGAGACCGCCGAGGGGATCGACGACCCCGAGGAGCGCGCGCGAGTAGCTCACCTTCGTGTTCGTGGGCGCCGGCTATGCCGGCCTGGAGGGAATCGCCGAGCTGCAGGACTACGTTGGCGATCTGATCGACCGTTACCCGCGCTGCCGCCTGGATGGCACGCGCTGGATGCTGGTGGAGGCGGCCGACCGCGTGATGCAGGAGATCCCGCCCGGGCTGGCGCGTTTCGCCACCGAGCAGCTGCGCGGCCGCGGGATGGAGATCCGCACGCACACCCGGATCGACGAGGTGACCGAGCGCACGGTCCGCCTCTCCGACGGCGAGGAGATCGCCACCCGCTGCCTCTGCTGGACCGCCGGGGTGAAGCCGCCGCGGGTGGTTCACGAGCTGGGCCTGCCGCTCACCGCCGGGGATCGGATCGAGACGGACGCCGAGCTGCGCGTCCGCGGCCGCGACAACGTGTGGGCCATGGGCGACGTGGCCGCGGTGCCCGACCCCGCACAGAAGGGCCGGGGGCCGTGCCCGCCCACCGCCCAGCACGCCCTGCGCCAGGGCCGGCTCGTAGGCGACAACGTGGCCGCCACGCTGGCGGGACGGCGCACCGGCCGTTCCGCTACCGGACCCTCGGCGTGTTCGTGGACATGGGCCAGCACAAGGCCGTGGCCACCATGCTGGGCATCCGCTGCGCGGGCTGGCCGGCCTGGTTCGCCGCCCGCACCTACCACCTCGTTGCCATGCCGGGCACCGGCCGCCGGCTGCGCCTCATGGTCGACTGGACGGTGGGCCTGTTCTTCGGCCGTGCCTCGGCGGACCTGGGCCAGCTCGGCCACCCGCCCTCCTCGAGGGCTTCCTGCCCGAGGATCGCGACGGGCAGAGGAGCGAAGTGACCGCCCAGCCCGTGGAGGCGCTCACCTTCCGCAGGGGCGAGCACGCCGACCTGCGCACCACCTTCAGCGTCGCCGAGGTGGCCGTGCACGACACCGCCCGCGGATGGGCGTGCTCGCCACCGAGCCACCCTCCGAGGAGCAGATCGAGGGCGACTGGCAGAGGCGCCGCGACCTGCTGGAGTTCCCCGCAGCCCAGAACGGCGGCGGCTTCTGGGTCTGCGAGGACGAGGGCCGCCCGGTGGGCTACGGGCGGGTGGTGCCGGTTCGGCGCGATGGAGCAGCTCACAGAGCTGATGGTGCTGCCCGAGTACCACGGCCACGGCATCGGCCGTGCGCTGCTCGAGCGCTGCTGGCCGGACGATCCGACCCCCGAGCTGGGCCGCGCTCGTGGTGGCCGCCGGCGCGCCCGCCGACCTACGCCTCTACACCGACTTCGGCGTGATGCCCGTGACCGGGCCATTGGCACATGCGAGCGCGCGCGGAGCGAGTTCCTGCGAGCGGCGCGCGCAGGAGATCGACCGCACCGAGCCCGCGCGTGCACGTGCTGGACCGCCCGAGCGGGCCGTGGCCGAGTGGAAGCGCCTGGAGCCGCAGGCGATCGGCCACGAGCGCCCGCGGCTGCACGAGTTCTTCGGCCGCGAGCGCACCTGCCTGGCGGCCATGGAGGCGACGGCCACGAGCGCCACGCGCGCTGTGCTGGGTCAGCCCGGCGGGCGAGATCGGCCCGGCGGTGGGCGCCACGCGCAGGACCTGGTGCCGGTCGTGCTCGCGGCGCTCGACCGCGTGGCGAAGACGCAGGAGCCCGAGACGCTCGCGCTGTTCTGCGCCACCGACAGCTGGTGGCTGCTGCGCCGGCTGCGCCGCTCGGCTTCCGGGTGTGCTGGCCGGGCTGGGTGATGTGCTCGGTGCCGCTGCCGGGGCTGACCGCTACGTGCCCACGCGCCCGCCGCATCTCTCTGTAGAGGGCCGCGCTCTACACTTGATCGCATGAGCGAAGTTCGCCCGCCAGGCCGGTCGCAAGCTCCTCGCGGTCGTGGTCCTGCTGGTGGCCGCGTTTGTGCTGTTCAAGGTCGTGCTCGGGCTTCGTCGCCGCGGTCGCGTGGATCGTGATCGTGGTGGTCGCCGTGGTCGCCGTCGTCTGGGCGATCGCGCGTCCTCTAGGCGGTCGCCGCCCGTGGAATTCCTCGTCATCGCGTTCTTCTTCGGCCTGTCGGCCGGAGTGATCGGCGAAGATCAAGGGCAGCTCGTTCTTGATCTGGTTCCTGGTCGGCTTCTCCTGCCGTTCTTCGGGACGCTCGCGGCGATGCTTACCGCAACGAGCGCGCGAGCCGCTGCGCCGCTGCCCCGAGTGCGGGAACGTGGTGCCCATCCACGACCAGGTCTGCACGCGCTGCGGGCGCGACCTCGAGTTCCCGGAGGAGGATCCCGGCGCGAGGCGCTCCGGCAATCCGGGCCCGAAAAACCCGCTGGTAGCACTGGCATTGTCCGGCCTGGCCGCCGGC
Source organism: uncultured Thermoleophilaceae bacterium (assembly GCA_963727395.1). Classification (GTDB taxonomy): domain Bacteria; phylum Actinomycetota; class Thermoleophilia; order Solirubrobacterales; family Thermoleophilaceae; genus JAAYBF01. The sequence goes on from CAVSGC010000005.1 coordinate 286,757, forward strand.
GCCTGACGCCCGATACCCGCGAGCCCGAAAGGAGACGCCGCATGCGAGCCGTCGACGCCATCATGGAGTGCCTCAAGGCCGAGGGCGTCGAGCACGTATTCGGCATCCCGGGCGGCGCCAACCTGCCCACCTACGACGCGCTCTACGACGCGGGCGTCCGCCACATCCAGTGCCGCCACGAGCAGGGCGCCGGCCACGCCGCCGAGGGCTACGCGAAGGCCTCGGGCCGCGTGGGCGTGGCGCTGGCCACCAGCGGCCCCGGCGCCACCAACCTCGTCACCCCGATCGCCGACGCGATGATGGACTCGGTGCCCACGGTCTTCATCACCGGCCAGGTGCGCACCGACCTGATCGGCACCGACGGCTTCCAGGAGGCCGACGTGACCGGCATCACGATGCCGATCGTCAAGCACTCGATCATGATCCAGGACCCGCGGGAGATCCCGCGAGGCGATCCACGAGGCCTTCCACATCGCCCGCACCGGCCGCCCCGGCCCCGTGCTGGTGGACGTGCCGCAGGACCTCTCGCGCGCCGACATCCCGTACGAGCCGGTCGACTGCCGTGAACCTGCCCGGCTACCAGCCCACCACGGAGGGCAACGCCAAGCAGATCCGCCTGGCGGCCAAGGCGCTCGCCAACTCGCGCCGGCCGGTGATCTACGCGGGCGGCGGCGTGGTGAACGCCGACGCGGCCAAGGAGCTGCTCGAGCTGTGCGCTGTCCGACCGCTTCCCCGTCACCTGCACGCTGATGGGCCTGGGCGGCTTCCCGGCGCCGCACGAGCAGTGGCTGGGCATGCTCGGCATGCACGGCACGCGCACGGCCAACTACGCGATGGACGAGGCCGACCTGATCTCTGCGATCGGCGCCCGCTTCGACGACCGCATCACCGGCAAGCTGTCCGAGTTCGCGCCGCGGGCCAAGTTCATCCACATCGACATCGACCCGGCCGAGATCTCCAAGAACGTGCCGGCCCACATCCCGATCGTGGGCGACGCCAAGAAGATCCTGCCCAAGCTCACCGCCGAGTACCGCGCGCTGGAGACCGACGCCGCCCGGCTGGACGGCTGGTGGCAGCGCATCGACGGCTGGCAGGAGAAGCACCCGCTGGGCTACGAGGACTCCGAGGACTCGGAGATCAAGCCGCAGTTCATGGTCGAGGCGATGTACGAGGCCACCGGCGGGGACGCCGATCATCACCTCCGACGTGGGCCAGCACCAGATGTGGGCGGCGCAGTACTTCCACTTCAACGGGCCCCGCCGGTGGATCAACTCCGGCGGCTCGGCACGATGGGCTTCGGCCTGCCGTCGCGCGATGGGGGCGAAGGTGGCGCTGCCCCGACGAGCGACGTGGTCTGCCTCGCCGGCGACGGCTCGATGATCATGAACATGCAGGAGCTGGCCACCTGCGTGACCGAGAAGATCCCGGTGAAGATGTTCATCATGAACAACGGCTACCTGGGCATGGTCCGCCAGTGGCAGGAGCTGTTCTGGGACCGGCGCTACAGCGCGGTGGAGATGGGCGCGAGCCCCGACTGGGTGAAGCTGGCCGAGGCGTTCGGCGCCACGGGCATGCGCGTGGAGGACAAGGGCGAGCTGCTGGACGGCATGAAGACGGCCCTCGCCGAGGACGGCCCGGTGCTGGTGGACGTTCGCGTCTCCCCCGAGGAGAACTGCTACCCGATGATTCCCGCGGGCCAGGCCGCCCGCGACATGGTGGGCTGAGCCATGGGTGAGCCTGGAACCAAGGAAGTGCTGAACCTCGAGGAGCTTCAGGCGTCCACCGGCTTCCGCACCGGGCGCAAGCACGTGCTGTCGCTGCTGGTGGAGAACACGCCAGGCGTGCTGGCCCGGATCAGCGGGCTGTTCGCCCGGCGCGGGTTCAACATCGACTCGCTGGCGGTGGGGCCCACCGACGACGACTCGATCTCGCGGATCACCCTCACGGTCGACGGCGCGCAACCATCCGATCGACCAGGTGACCAAGCAGCTGCACAAGCTGGTCAACGTGATCAAGATCCGCGACCTCGAGCCCGACGAGTCGGTGGCGCGGGAGCTGGCGCTGTTCAAGATCTCCGCTGACGGCGACAGCCGCGGCCAGATCATGGAGTACACCGACATCTTCCGCGGCAGCATCGTGGACGTGTCCAAGCGCTCGATGACCGTCGAGGTCACCGGCGCCGACGACAAGATCGAGGCGTTCGAGCGGGCCATTCGCCCGTTCGGGCTGATCGAGATGGTGCGCACGGGCGAGATCGCCGTGTCACGCGGCCGCGGCACCACCTAGCGGGCCCTTGGACCTGCGCGGCGCGCTCGGCCGGCGGATGAGGCGGCTGCGCCACCGCGGCAACGCCGTGCAGTGCCCCTGCTGCGGGCGAGAGTGGGGCAGCTTCGCACCCGCGTGGAACCGCCCGGGGGCGATCTGTCCCGCCTGCGGCTCCCACGAGCGCCACCGCGCGCTGTGGCTGTACCTGCAGGAGCGCACGCCGCTGGGGGACGAGGCGATGTCGCTCCTGCACTTCGCGCCCGAGTACGCGCTCCGGGGGCGCATCGGGTCCGTGCCGGGGCTGCGCTACGTGACCGCAGACCTCGACCCGGAGGGGGTGGATGTGCAGCTGGACATCACCGCGATGCCTTTCGACGACGGCGCCTTCGACGCGATCCTGTGCAGCCACGTGCTGGAGCACGTGCCGGACGACCGCACGGCCATGGCGGAGCTGCACCGAGTGCTGAAGCCCGGCGGCTGGGCGATCGTGCTGGTCCCGCTGGACCCGGCGCGCGAGAGCACATATGAGGACTTCGGCGTCACGGCGCCGGAGGACCGCCAGCGCGAGTTCGGCCAGCACGATCACGTGCGCATGTACGCGGCGGACATCGCGGGGCGCCTCGAGGAGGCCGGATTCGAGGTGGTGCCCGACCATTTCGTCGAGGAGATGGGCGAGGAGCGACGCCGCCGCCACGGGCTGCTGGTGGAGGACGTGATCTTCCGTTGCGCCCGTCCGTCATCCTGAGGGTATGAGCAGCACCCGGACCGCCGGCGCGGGACCGTTCACCCTCGACCAGGAGACGTGGGGGCGCATGGAGGCACACCTGGACCGGGCACTCGCGCTCGCCCGCCGCGGGGGTGGCCGCGCCGTGGCCAGCGTGACCGTCGAGATCCCCGCAGGCCTCGACCTCTCGGCCGTGGTGCTGGCCGCTCGCGGCGCGGGCGACCACTGCTTCGCCTTCGAGCAGCCGGCCCGCGACGCCCACGCCGTGTGCACGCTCGGGGCGGCCGAGGTGGTGCAGGGCAGCGGCCCCGGCCGCGCGGCGAGCGCGGCTCAGGCATGCCGGGAGCTGGGCATGCGTTCCTTCGCCGACGGCACAGCCGGGGAGCCGCCGGCCACCGGGCCGATCTTCTGCGGCGGGCTGTCCTTTGCCCCGGCCGGCGGCGGCTCGCCGCAGTGGCAGGGCTTCGCGCCGGCCCAGTTCGTACTGCCGGAGGTGTCCCTGGTGCGCCGGTCCGATCAGGCGCGCATGACCGTGAACGCGGCGGTGGACGGCGACGAGTCGCCCGAGGCGGTACTGGATCGCGTACGCGGGCGGCTGGCGTCGCTGCGTGCCGCCGAGGCGCCGCTGCTCGATCCCGACCCGGTGTCGCGTCCCCGGGTGTCCGGCGCCGCGCCCCCCTCGCACTACGAGGAGGCGGTGCGCCGGGCGGTGGAACGCATCCGGGCGGGTGAGCTGGAGAAGGTGGTGCTCGCCCGCGAGGTGCACGTGCACGCGGCGGCCGACATCGACCCGGCTCCTGTCTACACGGCCCTTCGCGCCGTGTTCCCCGAGTGCTACTGCTACCTGGTGGGAGCGCCGGGGGTCACCTTCCTGGGGGCCAGCCCCGAGCTGCTGGTGCGCCGCAACGGCGCCCGTGCCCAGACGGTGGCCCTGGCCGGGACCACCCGCCGCAGCGCCGACCCGGCGGTGGACGACCATCTTGGGGAGCAGCTGCGTCAGAGCGCCAAGAACCGGGCGGAGCAGGCGATCGTGGCGCGCCGCATCCAGCGGGCGCTTGAGCCGCTCAGCCTGTGGGTGGGCGGGGCGGACGAGCCCGCGCTGGTGAAGGTGCAGAACGTGCAGCACCTGGCCACCCCCATCCGCGCTCAGCTCTCGTCGCCGGTCTCCGCGCTGGAGCTGGCCGGCCGCCTTCACCCCACCCCAGCCGTGGGCGGCGAGCCGGCTGCCGTGGCCGAGCCGCTGATCCCCGCACTCGAGGGCATCGACCGGGGCTGGTACGCCGGCGCGGTGGGCTGGACCGACCTCGCCGAGGACGGCGAGCTGTGCGTGGCCCTGCGCTGCGCCTTGATCCGCGACTCCGTGGCGCGCCTGTACTCCGGCTGCGGGGTCGTGGCCGACTCCGTGCCTGCCGACGAGCTGGCGGAGTCCGAGGTCAAGCTCCAGGCGCTGCTGCCCCTGCTGGCCTAGCCGCGGGCCAGGCCGGCTGCCACGCGCGCCGTGATCGCGCGGTGCACCGACACGTTGGCCGCGCGGTCGGTGCGCACGTGCACCAGGCCCGGCCCGGCGGCCACCGCTGCGCGGATCTCCTCATCGCTGCCGGCCGGCCGGTAGGCCATCGCTGCCAGCGCCGAGAGGGCCTCCAGGTCGAGACCGGCCGGGGTGGCCACGTGGTACTCGTAGAGCGCCGGGTCGGAGCTGCCCGCCACCGGCAGGAAGTCGAAGATGCCCCCGCCGCCGTTGTCCACGCACAGCACGGTGAGCTCGATGCCGGCGCGGCGGGCGGCCAGCAGCCCGCCCACGTCGTGCAGCAGCGCCAGCTCGCCGAGCAGCACCAGGGTGGGAGCGCCGGTGGCCCGTGCGGCGCCGGCGGCCGAGGCGATCGTGCCGTCGATACCGTTGGCGCCCCGGTTGGCGAGGAAGCGGGTGGGCTGCGGCCCGGCGGGCCAGAAGGCCTCCACATCGCGTACCGGCATGGAGGAGGCCGCCCACACGAGCGTTCCAGGCTGCAACGCCCCGGCGGCCGCCACGTAGGCCCTCGGTTCGCTGGGCTCGGGAGCCTCGGCCAGTGCCGGCGCCACCAGGGAGTCCGCGTGGAGCCACCCCTCCAGCCACGCAGCGTGCGTCGCGCCGCCACGCGCCTCCAGCGCCGACGCGAGAGCGTCGCAGGCGGCGGCCGGCGCGGCGTGCAGAACCAGTTCGGCCGTGCGGGTGGGGTCGTGCCAGGCGCCGTGGGGGTCGATCACCACCTGCGGCGCGGCGGCCAGCCACGCGCGCAGGGGCTTCGACGTGGGTGTGTCGCCCACCCGCACGACCAGGTCCGGCGCGTGGCCGGCCGCGAACGCCTGGTCGCGCAGCAACAGGTCATATCCGGACACCACATGGGAGCGGTCGTGCTCCCCGCAGCGCACGCCGGACGTGGGCTCGGCCAGCACCGGCCAGCCGGTCTGCGCGGCCAGACGCGACACGGGCTCGGACACGTGGCCCTGCACTGGCCCGCACACGATCGCGCCGCGGGGAGCGTCCACCACTCGCTCCGCCAGCCGTTGCACGTCGTTGGCGTCCGGCCCCGGCGGATGCTCGCGCACGCGCACCCAGGGGCCGCCGTCGCCGCGGCCGGACCACTCATCCGCGTCCATTGCGGTTGAGGCGGGGTCCAGCGGCTCGCGCAGTCCGAAGTTCAGGTGCACGGGGCCGGCGCGCCCGCCCGCAGCGGTCCAGAACGCCCGGCAGCCAAGGCCGCGGAAGTGCTCGGCGCTGGCCCTGCCCGGTTCGTGGTTGCCCACCTCCACGAACCACTTGGCGGCCGAGCCATAGAGGCGGTTCTGGTCGATCGCCTGCCCCGCGCCCACCTCCCGCAGCTCTGGCGGGCGGTCCGCGGTGAGCACGATCAGCGGCACGCGCGCCTGGAAGGCCTCGTGCACGGCGGGCGCCAGGTTTGCGGCGGCGGTGCCCGAGGTGCACGTCACGGCCACGGGCAGGCCGGTGGCCTTGGCCATTCCCAGGGCCACGAATCCCGCCGCTCGCTCGTCGATCACCGAAATGCAGTCCAGCTCAGGTCGGCTCGCGAGGGTGAGCGCCAGCGGCGCGTTGCGCGAGCCCGGGGAGGTCACGGCGTGGCTCATTCCACACCGCACCAGCTCGTCCACCAGTGCCTGGAGCGGGGCGTAGGTGGGGTTGATCGGGATGATCTGTTGCATGGACGGCTCAGCCCGGCGCCCGGCGGTGGTGTTCGTACCAGGGTTCATGCAGCCCGGCGACGCCTGGGCGCCGGTGGCCGAGCGACTTCCCGAACGCTATCCCAGCGTTCTGCTCGACCACGCCGAGAACAGCTTCGAGGGTCGCCTGGCCGAGATCGCGAGCGCGGGGGAGGGGGCCGTGCTCTGCGGGTACTCGATGGGCGGCCGGCTGGCGCTGCACGCCGCGATCCGCGCGCCCGGGCGCTACGCGGGGCTGGTGACCGTGGGTGCCTCCGCCGGGATCGACGCCCCAGCCACCCGCGAGGCGCGCGCGGAGGCCGACAGTCGGCTGGCCTCCTGGATGGAGACCCAGCCGATCGAGCAGATCGTGGAGGTGTGGGAGCGCCAGCCGCTGTTCGCCGACCAGTCGGAGCAGCTGCTGGACGCCCAGCGGCCGGGACGGCTGCGCCAGGATCCGCGCGGCCTGGCGATGCTGCTGCGCACCGCGGGGCAGGGCACGCTCGACCCCCTCTGGGACGCCCTGCACGAGCTCGACCTGCCGCTGCTGGCCGTGGCAGGCGCGCTCGACGACCGCTACGCCGAGATCGCCCGGCGGCTGGCGCACACGGTGCCCCGGGGGGCCGCGCACGTGGTGGAGAACGCCGGGCACGCCGCACAGCTGCAGCAGGCCGACGCGGTGGCCGGGCTGCTAGCGGATTTCCTCGACCAGCACCTCGGCCAGCGCGTCGTCTGACACCTCCACGCCAAGGCCGGGCCCCTGCGGGACCGCCATCAGGCCGTTGGCGGGGGCCGGGAGCGCCTTGGCTATCCGGGCGTCGAAGAGGTCGAGCGTTGCCAGGCCGCAGGCCAGCGGGATGTGCTGCCCCGCGGCCAGCTGCAGCGCAGCGGCGATGCCCCACGGGCCGTCCAGCGTGCTCGACAGCCACGCCGACAGGCCCGCTTCGCGGGCGCCCCGTAGGGCGTCGCGCGCCGGCCCGAAGCCGCCGGCCGCCGATAGCTTCACGTTGACCGCGTCGCAGGCCACCAGCTCCACGGCCCGGTGAACGTCGTCCAGCCCCACGATCGACTCGTCCGCGGCCACCGGCACGTCCACCTGGGCGACCACCTCGGCCAGCTCCTCGAGGGTGGCGCAGGGCTGCTCGACCAGCTCGAGGTCGTGCTCCGAAAGCGAAGTGATGGCGCGCACCGCCTCGTCCGGGGTCCAGGCGCCGTTGGCGTCGACTCGCAGCGCGGGCCAGGAGCCCACCGCCTGGCGTACCGCGCTGACGCGGGCGTGATCGTCGGGGAGGCCCACCTTCACCTTGAAGCACGAGTAGCCGGCCTTAATTCCGGCGCTGGCAGCCTGCGCCACCTCGTCGGGCGGGCCCGCGGCCAGCGTGAGGTTCACCGGGATGGCGTCGGCTCCCGGCTCTCCCAGCGACCGCCCCCGGCGCCGCGCCTGGAGGTCCAGCTCGGCCAGCTCCCATGCCGCCCGCGCCTGCGGAGGGGCGCCGCGCCGCGGGGGACCGTCGCGCAGCGCGTCGATCACCTCGTCCACGGTCACGCCGTCATAGGCCTCCAGCGGGGCGGCCTCGCCGAAGCCCACCGTGCCCTCGTCATCCTCCAGCCTGATCACGGCCAGCTCGCGCGCGGACACCACGCCCGCCGAGGTCACGAACGGCTCGCGGAGGGGAATGCTCAGGCGCAGCAGCGAACGCCTCACGAGAGCAGCACCCCCACCGAGAGCAGGAGCGAGAACACGGCCAGCAGCCGCCCGGTGTCCGCGAGCGCGCCGTTGAGCGCGGGGCCGTCGGTGCGGGTGGCCACGGTGCGATAGAGGGGAGGCGCGAGCGGAAGCGCGAGCAGCACGAGCAGCACCCACCACGACAGGCCCCCGGCCAGCGGGATCGCCAGCGGCACGGCGAACGCCAGCGCCAGCATCGCCCCGAAGAGCGCGCGGGCACGCGGGCGTCCCAGCTTCACCGCCAGCGTGCGTTTGCCCGCCCGGCTGTCGGTCTCCAGATCGCGCACGTTGTTCACGACCAGGATGGCCGCGGCCAGCAGGCCCACCGGCACGGCCAGCACGAACGCCTCCCACGTGAACGCCTCGGCCTGGGCGTAGTAGGTGAACACCACGGCCACCAGGCCGAAGAACACGAACACGAACAGCTCGCCCAGGACCGCGTAGCCGTATGGGCGGGGCCCGCCGGTGTAGAGCACGCCGGCCACGATCGAGAGCGCGCCCACCAGCAGCATCTCCCAGCCGGCAACGGCCGTGAGGTAGACCCCGGCCAGCACCGCCACGCCGAAGGCCACGTAGGTGCCCACCAGCACGCTGCGCGGCGGCATCAGTCCCCCGGCGGTCACCCGCACGGGGCCCAGCCGGTCCTCGGTGTCGGCGCCCCGGCGGGCATCGGAATAGTCGTTTGCCAGGTTGGTGCCGATCTGCAGGAACACGCTGCCCACCAGCGCGGCCACGAAGGCCAACGGCCGGAACTCGTCAAAGGAGATCGCCAGGGCGGTGCCCACCAGCACGGGCGCCACCGCGGCCGGCAGCGTCCGCGGCCGCGAGGCAACGATCCACAGGCGCACCGCCCCAGCGGGCGCGGCGGCTGCGCCGCGGGTGCCGCTCAAGGGCGTTTGGGGAACTTGGCGAAGTCCGGTGCGCGCCGCTCCCTGTAGGCGTCGCGTCCCTCCTGCGCCTCTTCGGACATGTAGAAGAGGAGGTTGGCGTCGTGGGCCAGCTGCTGGATGCCGGCCAGCCCGTCCTCCGCCGCGTTGAAGCTGGCCTTGAGCAGCCGCAGCGAGAAGGGGGAGAGAGCGAGCATCTCCCGGCACCAGCGCACCGTCTCCCGCTCCAGGTCCTCGAGCGGCACCACGGTGTTCACGAGCCCCATGTCCTCCGCCTCCTCGGCTCCGTACTGGCGGCAGAGAAACCAGATCTCCTTGGCCTTCTTCGGGCCCACGAGCTCCGAGAGCACCCCGGCGCCAAAGCCGCCGTCGAAGCTCCCCACCTTGGGCCCGGTCTGGCCGAAGCGCGCGTTGTCGGCCGCGATGGTCAGGTCGCAGATCACGTGCAGCACGTGCCCGCCGCCCACGGCGTAGCCCGCCACCATCGCCACGATCGGCTTGGGCAGCCGGCGCATCTGCACGTGAAGGTCGGTCACGTGGAAGCGCCCCACGGACGCCCCCTCCGCCATGTAGCCGGAGTCGCCGCGAACGCTCTGGTCGCCGCCGGAGCAGAAGGCCAGCGGGCCCTCCCCGGCCAGCACGATCACGCCCACCTCGGTGTCCTCGCGGGCGCGCTCGAAGGCCTGGGACAGCTCGACCACCGTCTGCGGGCGGAACGCGTTGCGCACCTCGGGGCGGTCGATCGTGATCTTCGCGATCCCGTCAGCCAGCTCGTACCGGATGTCCTCGAAGCCGCCGCCGCCGGGCTCGCCAGTCGGCACCCGGCTCGATCGTGCGCCTGGACTGCTCCTCGGTCCAGCGCTTCTTTGCGTCGCTCTCGGTGGCGGCCATTGGTGGCCGAACGATAGTGCCGCCGACCCGGCCGTACGCTCTCCTCGTGCTGGATTGGCTGACCTCCGCCGCCCGGGCGCGCCCCGACCACCCCGCGGTGGAGGCGGACGGCCGGACGATCACATTCTCCGAGCTTCACGAGCGCGCCCACGCGCGGGCCCGCTCGCTGGCGGGCGCCGGGGTTGGCCGGGGAGACCGCGTGGCGGTCACCCACCCGCCCGGCCTGGCCTTCGCCGAGCTGCTGCATGCGCTGCCGCGGCTGGGCGCCGCGATCGAGCCCGGTCCCGCGGCAGACCCTCCGTCGCCGCGGCTTGGCGGCCCCGGCCCAGAGGTGGAGCCGGTCACCGACGTCGACCCGGATGCGGTGCACAGCGTGATCCGCACCTCGGGCACCACGGGTGCGGCAAAGGCGGTGGAGCTCACCTACGCCAACCACGCCGCCAGCGCGGCGGCGTCCGCGGAGGCCCTGGGCGCGGACCGCGCGGACCGCTGGCTGTGCCCGCTGCCGCTGCACCACGTGGGCGGGCTGGGGGTGCTCGTGCGGTGCGCGATCAACCACACCACCGCGGTGCTGCACGAGAGCTTCGACGCCCAGAGGGTGAAGGCCGAGCTCGAGGGCGGCGGCGTGACGCTGGCCTCGCTGGTGCCCACGATGCTCGTCCGCCTGCGCGAGGCCGGCCTGCGCAGCGCGCCCGGGCTGCGGGCGATCGCGCTGGGCGGCGGCCCGATTCCGGCGGGGCTGCTGGAGTGGGCCGAGGACGCCGGCATCCCGGTGGTTCCGGTCTACGGGATGACCGAGACCTCCTCTCAGGTGGTGGCCGGAAGCCCCGGGCGGGCCCTGCGCGGCGTGGAGCTGCACATCGGCGAGCACGGCGAGATCCTGGTGCGCGGCCCGATGGTGGCCCGCGGCGCCCTGGCGCCCGACGGCTGGCTGCACACGGGCGACCTGGGGCGGCTGGACTCCGACGGCCTCCTGCACGTGGAGGGCCGGCTCAAGGACCTGATCGTGACCGGCGGCGAGAACGTGGCGCCGCTGGAGGTGGAGCAGGTGCTGCTGTCACATCCGGCGGTGGCCGACGCGGGCGTGGCGGGGATCCCTGATCCGGAGTGGGGGGAGGCGGTCACGGCGTTCGTGGTGCTTCGAGAGCCGGTTGCTGATCGCGAGCTCCTCACCTGGTGCCGTGGGCGGTTGGCGGCGTTCAAGGCACCGAAAGCAGTGCATGTCGTGGATGCACTGCCGCGCAATTCGGGCGGCAAACTCCTACGAGCTCGTCTGGCTGGGCGACCCGGCTCGCACTAGATCGGATGCGAGTGAGATTGGTACCGCATAGGCGTACCAATCTCACTCGCGTCCGGCTGAGGTACCGAACCTCTTCACCAGTCGGCGGTGACGGTGTGCAAACAACGCCTCCACGAGACGCTTAACCTGAACAAACGCTCGCCCAGGCGCACCTCCGCGACGTCGATGCGGCGAATGTGCGGCGGAGCCGTCATCCGCATCAGCGGGCGCAGCTCTCGTTCACGCGCTCGAATGTGGTCACCCGCTCCGACACGGCGCCTGCAGGCGCCGCGAGATGCGCGGCCACCTCGACTATGTTTGGCGGCCTCATGATCTACGACAACGACGCCGACCTCTCCCACCTCGAAGGCAAGACCGTGGCCGTTCTCGGCTACGGCTCCCAGGGCCACGCCCACGCCCTGAACCTCAAGGACTCGGGCGTATCCGTGGTGGTGGGCCTGCGGCCCGGACTCCGAGTCAGTCGCCAAGGCCGAGGCCGAGGGCCTGGAGGTGCTGTCGGTGGCCGATGCCGCCAGCCGCGGCGACGTGGTGATGGTGCTGTTGCCGGATGAGCGCCAGCACGACATCTACGAGTCCGAGATCGCCGACGGCATCGCGCCGGGCAATCTCCTGCTGTTCGCCCATGGGTTTGCGATCACCTACGACCAGGTGGCGCCCGGCCCGGGCGTGGACGTGGGCATGGTGGCCCCGAAGGGCCCCGGCCACCTCGTACGGCGCCAGTTCCAGGAGGGCAACGGCGTGCCGGGCCTGATGGCCATCGAGCACGACGAGAGCGGTAACGCGCGCGACCTGGTGCTGGCCTACGCCAAGGGCATCGGCTGCACGCGGGGCGGCGTGATCGAGACCACCTTCAAGGACGAGACCGAGACGGACCTCTTCGGCGAGCAGGCGGTGCTCTGCGGCGGCGTCACCGAGCTGGTCCGTGCCGGGTACGAGACGCTCACCGAGGCCGGCTACGACCCGCGCCTGGCCTATTTCGAGTGCCTTCATGAGCTGAAGCTGATCGTGGACCTGATGTACGAGAAGGGCATCACCGGAATGCGCTATTCGATCTCCAACACCGCTGAGTACGGCGACCTCACCCGCGGCAAGCGCGTGATCTCAGACGCCACCCGCCAGGCGATGAAGGACGTGTTGGGCGAGATCCAGTCGGGAGAGTTCGCGCGCGAGTGGATCGCCGAAAACCGCGCGGGACAGGAGAACTTCCAGCGCATGCGCCAGGAGGGCCAGGATCACCAGGTGGAGCGCGAGGGCAGGGAGCTGCGCTCCAAGATGGACTGGATCGACACGGAGTTCTGAGGTGGCCGACGAGCCCTCCGAGGCGGGCGACCAGGGCGGCTTTTTGCCCCCCGAGCCCGGCGGGCGCGAGCCCGCGCTGGAGGGCGGAACCCCGCCGCCGGCGGCGCAGCCCGAGCAGGGCCGGCAGCCGCCGCAGGGATGGCAACAGCAACAGCCACCGCAGGGCTGGCCGCAGCAGCCACCGCCACCCGGATACCAGCAGCCCCCGCCGGGCTGGGCGCCGCAGGGCCAGTGGCAGCAGCAGCCGCAGCCATGGGGCTACCAACAGCCGCAGCCGCAGGTGCCGGATAACGGCTCCGCCGTGGCCGGCTTCACGCTCTCGGTGGTCTCGGGCACCCTGCTGCTCATCACCATCGGCCTCTCGTCCGTGGTGTCGCTGATGTGCGCGGGCCTGGGGATCTTCTACTCGCGCCGGGGGCGCAGCCGGGTGGACCGCGGCGAGACGCCCAGGCACCGGGGCCTCGCGCAGGCCGGCTTCGTCGTGGGCATCGTCTCGCTCGTGCTCGCCATCCTCGCCACGGCGTCCTGGACAGTCTTCTTGATCGCCTACGCCACCGACGAGGACTTCCGCCGCGACTTCGACAACGACCCGCAGTTCAACGGCACCGAGGCGGCGATCAGGATCGGCGCCGTGGCGGCCCGTGCGCTGTGGTCGCTGATCGCCTGACCGCGCCGCCCGGTACAGTGCCCTGACCGTCGCGACTGGCGCCTCGAGGTGGAGTGAACCACCGGGGAGCGACGGGTCATCACAGCCGCGCGCCTGGGCAGACGCAGAGTTTCGCGAACCCGACGCCGCGCAGAGGACGACCGTGACCGACGCCGCACCGCAGATCCCCGACCAGCTCAAGCCGGCTGACGGCCGCTTCGGCTGCGGTCCGTCCAGGGTCCGCCCGGACGCCGTGGCCCGGCTGGCCGACGCCCAGATGGTGCTCGGCACCTCCCACCGGCAGAAGCCCGTGAAGGACGTGGTGGCCCGGGTGAGGGCCGGACTGGCGGAGTTGTTCTCGCTTCCGGACGGCTACGAGGTGGTGCTCGGCAACGGCGGCACCACGGCCTTCTGGGACGCGGCCGCCTGCGGGCTGGTGCGCGAGCGGGCGCTGCACCTGGCCTACGGCGAGTTCTCGCGCAAGTTCGCCTCGGTGACCGCCGGTGCCCCGTTCCTCGCCGATCCGGTGCTGGTGGAGGCCGAGGCGGGCAGCGCCCCGGATCCGCTGGGCGACCCGGCGGTGGACGCGATCGCCTGGGCGCACAACGAGACCTCCACCGGGGTGATGGTGGACGTCCGCCGTCCCGCGGACGCCGGCGACGCCCTGGTGCTCGTGGATGCGACGTCTGGCGCCGGCGGCCTGCCGGTGGACGTCTCACAGGCCGACGCCTACTACTTCGCCCCGCAGAAGGCATTCGGCTCCGACGGCGGACTGTGGCTGGCGCTGCTCTCGCCCGCGGCGCAGGAGCGAGTGGCCGAGCTGGATGGCGCGCGGCGACCGCTGGACGCCCGCCTTCCTCTCCCTTGGGACCGCGATCGAGAACTCGCTGAAGGACCAGACGCTGAACACGCCCGCCGTGGCCACGCTCCTGCTCCTCGCCGACCAGATCGAATGGATGCTCGCCGAGGGCGGGCTGGGCTTCTGCGTTGAGCGCACCACGCGCTCGTCGAGCCACCTCTACGGCTGGGCCGAGGCAGCCTCGTTCGCCGAGCCGTTCGTGGCCGACCCGGCCAAGCGCTCGCTGGTGGTGGGCACGATCGACTTCGCCGACGGCGTGGACGCCGCCGCCCTGGCTGCCACGCTGCGGGCCAATGGGATCGTGGACATCGAGCCCTACCGCAAGCTGGGCCGCAACCAGCTGCGGGTGGGAATGTTCCCCGCCGTGGAGCCCGACGACGTGCAGGCTCTCACCGCCTGCGTGGACTGGGTCGTGGAGAACGTGAGCGAGGTGGCGGCATGACGCGCGTGCTCGTGGCCGAGAAGATCGGCGAGCCCGGCGTGAAGCTGCTCCGCGACGCGGGACTCGACGTGGAGCTGGGCACCGACTGGGAGCCGGGGGAGCTGGAGCGCCGGATCGGCGAGTTCGACGGCATCCTCATCCGCTCCGCCACCAGGCTCACCGCCGAGCTGCTCGAGAGGGCCGAGAACCTGAAGGCGGTCGGCCGCGCCGGCGTGGGCGTGGACAACGTGGACGTGGACGCGGCCACCCGGGCGGGCATCGTGGTGGCCAACGCCCCGCAGTCCAACGTGATCACCGCCGCCGAGCACACCATGGCTCTGCTCACCGCGCTCGCGCGCAATGTGCCGCAGGCCCACGCATCGCTCGTGGGCGGCGCGTGGGACCGCTCCAAGTACAGCGGGGTGGAGCTGTACGAGAAGACGCTGGGCATCTTCGGGTTCGGGCGCATCGGCCAGCTCGTGGCCCAGCGCGCCCGCGGCTTCGGCATGCGGGTGCTGGCCTTCGACGCCTTCGTCGCGGAGGAGCGTTTCCGCGAGCTGGGCGCGGAGCGCGCCGATAGCTCGGATCAGGTGTACGCCGAGGCCGACTTCATCACCGTGCATCTGCCCAAGACCCCCGAGACCGAGGACTGGCTCGACGCCGAGGCCTTCTCGAAGATGAAGGACGGCGTGCGCATCCTCAACGTGGCCCGCGGGCCGCTGGTGGTGGATGAGGACCTCAAGGACGCGCTGGACTCGGGCAAGGTGGCCGGCGCCGCGCTGGATGTGTTCCGCTCGGAGCCCATGACCGACCACCCGCTGTTCAGCTACCCCAACGTGATCGTCACTCCCCACCTGGGCGCCTCTACCGCCGAGGCCACCGACCGCGCGGGCTACCAGGCCGCCGAGCAGGTTCTCGCCGCGCTCACCGGCGGCGTGGTAACCACGGCAGTGAACGTGCCCGCCGTGGCGGGCGAGGACCTGGAGGCGCTTGGGCCGTTCCTCGGCCTGGGCCGCAGCCTCGGCCGGATCGCGGTGGCGCTGGCAGAGGGCACCTCGGTGGACGGGCTGGAGGTGGAGTACCTCGGCGGCGTCGCCGAGCGCGACACCCGCCTGCTCACCGTGCAGGTGCTCAAGGGGGTACTCACGGGCCACACCGAGGAGGAGGTCAACGACGTGAACGCCCCCGCGCTCGCCGCCGAGCGCGGGATCGAGGTGGCCGAGACGCGCAACCCCAATGCCCGCGACTTCACTGACCTCGTGCGCGTGACCGTGGTGAGCGGGGACGAGCGCTCGCGGGTGGTGGGTACGGTGCTCGGTCGCCGTGACCGCCCGCACCTGCTGGAGGCGTGGGACTCGCGCTTCAACGTCCAGCTCGAGGACCACCTGGCGATCTTCCGCTACGAGGACCGGCCCGGCATGCTCGGCCGGATCGGGACCGCGTTCGGCGAGAGCGGGGTGAACATTCGCTCTGCGGCCGTGGGGCTGGGGGCCGGCGACGACGGCCAGGCGGTCATGCTCGTGGTCTCAGACGCGGTTCCCCAGGGCCTGGTTGACCAGCTGGTGGCCACCGACGGCTTCGTTGCGGGGCGCGCCGTCACGCTCTAGGGCCCGTGCCGGTGCTGTAGGCTGATTCCGATGCAGTTCCAGCTCGATCTCCTGCTTCTCCTGCTCCCTTCGGGGAGCTGATCGCGCGTGGCGGCCGCCTAAGCCGCAAGCACAGGAGAAGGCAGGTCGAGTAGGAAAGGGAACGGCATGGCAGCACCCACCGAGAAGCGCAACGAGTCCGACCGGGTTCGCATCTTCGACACCACCCTCCGCGACGGCGAGCAGTCCCCCGGGATCTCGCTGAACCGCCAGGAGAAGGTGGAGATCGCGGGACAGCTCGCCCGGCTGGGTGTGGACGTGATCGAGGCGGGCTTCCCGATCACGAGCCCCGGCGACTTCGAGTCGGTGCAGGCGATCGCGCGCGAGGTGCAGGGCCCGGTGATCTGCGGCCTGGCACGAACCAGCGTGGCCGACATCGACGCCGCCTGGAACGCCGTGCGCGACGCCGAGCGCCCGCGGATCCACACCTTCATCGCCACCAGCGACATCCACATCGAGCGCAAGCTGCAGACCACCCGCGAGGACGTGAAGGGCCAGGCGCGCGCGGCGGTGGCGCACGCCCGCTCCTACACCGAGGACGTGGAGTTCTCACCCGAGGACGGCTCGCGCTCGGACGTGGAGTTCATGGCCGAGGTGATCCAGATCGCGCTCGACGAGGGCGCCACCACGATCAACGTGCCCGACACCGTGGGCTACACGATGCCCGACGAGTACCACGCGATGTTCGAGGACCTCTACCGCCTCGTGCCGGGCCTGTCCGACGTGACCGTGTCGGTGCACTGCCACAACGATCTGGGCCTCGCCGTGGCCAATTCCTTCGCCGGGCTCACGGCCGGATGCCGCCAGGTGGAGTGCGCTGTGAACGGCATCGGCGAGCGCGCAGGCAACGCCTCGCTCGAGGAGATCGTGATGCTCCTCCACACCCGCGAGTCCAGCGTCGGGCTGTGGACCGGGGCGGTCACCGAGGAGATCGCCCGCACCAGCCGCCTGGTCTCACGGCTGACCGGCTACCAGGTGCAGCCCAACAAGGCGATCGTGGGCCGCAACGCGTTCGCGCACGAGGCCGGCATCCACCAGGACGGCGTGCTCAAGGAGCGGACCACCTACGAGATCATGGACGCCACCACGATCGGGTTGCAGAACAACTCGATCGTGCTCGGCAAGCACTCCGGCCGCCATGCTCTGCGCAAGGCGCTGGAGGAGCTTGGCTTTCACGTGGACGGCGCGGCGCTGAACTCCGCCTTCAAGCGCTTCAAGGAGATCGCCGACCGCAAGAAGCAGGTGACCGCCCTCGACCTGGAGGCGATCGCATCCGAGGGGATGCACCAGTCGGCAAGCGCGTACGAGCTCCGCTCGTTCGACATCGAGGCGGGCTCGGACCGCTCGCCGTTCGCGCGCGTGAGCATCGGCCTGCCCGACGGCAGCTCGCGCGAGGGCTCGTTCACCGGCGACGGCCCGGTCGAGGCCTTCTTCAGCGCGATCAACGCCGCCACCGGCCACGAGGGGCGGCTGAAGGAGTACTACGTGGCGGCGGTCACCGCAGGGCGCGACGCCCTCGCGGAGGTCACCGTGCTCGTTGAGCTGGACGGCGAGCTGGCCCAGGGCCAGGGGGTGTCGCCGGACACCATGGAGGCATCGGGGCGGGCGTATCTGCGGGCGCTGGCGAATGCGCTGCCCGAGGCAGAGCAGCCGGCGGATGAGGAGGCGCTTGCTCGCAAGTAGGCAGGGCCCGTCGTGACCAGCTTCACGTTGCGCGACGGCGAACGGCTGATCGCCTTCGGCGACGGCGTGCTCGACGACGCACCCGGGCTGATCTCCGCGCAGGGTCTCGACGGCTATGCGCTGCTCACCACCGAGCGTGGCCTGCGGTCGGCTCCGTCCCCGCTGATCGAGGGGGCGGCCGAGGTGCTGCACGTGCCCGCCGGGCCGGTGCCCGACTGTGCAGCCGCAGTGCGCGACGGCGTGGGGGGCAGGCCGCTGGTGGCACTCGGCGGCGGGCGCGTTGTGGACGCCGCGAAGGCCGTCGCCGCGGCCGACGGGCTGAGGGCCGGAGCCATCCCCACGACCCTCGCGGGATCGTCGTTCACGCCCTTTCACCGGATGCCTGCAGGCGTGGAGGGCTACGGTCTGGTGCGCCCGGTGCTCGCGGTGTGCGACCCGGCCCTGATGGCGTCGGCGCCGCTGCCCGGCCTGGCCGCCACCGCCATGAACGCGCTGGCACACGCCACCGAGGCGCTGTACGCGTCGGGGGCGAATCCGGTGTCCGAAGGGGCGGCGCTGCGGGCCGCCGAGTTGTTCGCCCGGGGACTACCGGCCGACCCGCCGGACTCCCATGACGTGGCACTGGCCGGCGTGTTGGCCGGGTGGGCCGTGGGCACCGCCGGGCTCGCGCTGCACCATGCGCTGTGTCAGACGCTCGTGCGGGTGCTCGGCACCCCTCACGCCGAGACCAACGCCGTGATGCTGCCGCACTCGGTGGCCTTCATGGCCCGGCGTGTGCCGGAGCCCGTCGGCAAGCTCGCGAGGGCGCTGGGTGCGCAGGACGGGGACCCCGCCGCCGCGGCGGACAGGGTGGCGGCGCTGGCCGCCCTGGCGGGGCCGACCACCCTGGGCGAGCTGGGGGTCTCCGGCGAGGACCTCGATGCCGTGGTGGCGGCGGCGCTCGAGCACCGCGGCGTGCAGGCCACGCCCGGCGGCGCCTCCGAGCACGACCTGCGCGAGCTGCTGGCCGCGGCTCTCTAGGCTCGTTGACGCAGCGCACAACTGACAGGAGGAGAGCGCGATGTTGTTCGGACAGGAGCACGTGGACCGCTACCGGGCCACCGACGGCGAGGAGGGGCACGAGTGGCAGGGCACGACCGCCCTCCTGCTCACCACCACCGGGCGCAAGTCCGGCGAGGAGCACACCACGCCGCTGATCTACCAGGAGCACGACGGCGACTACCTGATCGTGGCCTCCAAGGGCGGCGCCGACGAGCCCCCCGCGTGGTATCGCAACCTCGAGGCCGAGCCCATGGTGGGCGTGCAGGTCAAGGGCGACAAGTTCACCGCCAAGGCTCGCACCGCCACATCCGGCGAGAAGCCCGAGATGTGGCGCAAGATGACCGGCGCCTGGCCCGCCTACGACGATTACCAGACCAAGACCGACCGGGAGATCCCGGTGGTGGTGCTCGAGCGCGCCTAGGCTGGGCGCTGCACGCCTGGCTCCGCGCGCAGTTCGGCGGGCGCCTCGAGGACCCAGATTCGCGCTTCGAGCGGGGGGTGGCGCTCAGAGTGGGCCCACGAAGCGCCCGGGCCTCGGGGCCGGCACCGGGCCGGTAGCATCGGGCCGATGCCAGGACCCCTCGACGGACGGGTAGCAGCGGTCACCGGCGCCTCTTCGGGGATCGGGGAGGCCACCGCGCTCGCCCTTGCGAGTGCGGGTGCGGCTGTGGCGCTGGGCGCCCGCCGCGCCGACCGGATCGAGGCGCTTGCCAAGCGGATCGAGGACGACGGCGGCCGAGCCGCGGCGATCGAGGTCGACGTGGCCGACGAGGCCGCGGCACGCTCCTTCGTGGAGCAGACCCGCGACCAGCTCGGAGGCCTGCACTCGCTGATCAACAACGCCGGGGTGATGCTGCTGGGCCCGGTGGAGGGCGCGAACGTCGACGAGTGGCGCCAGATGATCGACGTGAACGTGCTCGGGCTTCTCTACTGCACCCACGCCGCGCTGCCGGTCATGCGCGAGGGCGGGGGAGGGCACATCGTCAACGTGTCCTCGGTGGCCGGGCGCAATGCCGCGGCCGGAGCGGCGGTCTACAACTTCACCAAGTTCGGCGTGACCGGCTTCTCAGAGGCTCTGCGCCAGGAGGCCCTGCACTCCAACATTCGCGTGACCTGCGTCGAGCCGGGCTTCGTGGAGACCGAGTTGCAGAGCCACAACGAGAACCCCCTCGTCCAGCAGGGCATCAAGAAGTCGCGCGAGCAGATCGGCGACGTACTCCATGCCGACGACATCGCCGCCGCGATCCTCTACGCCATCTCCCAGCCCGACAACGTGTGCATCAACGAGATGCTGGTGCGCCCGACGGGCCAGGTGCGCTGAGCGCACCCGCCGCGCGTCGCGCCGCCAGCCTCGTGGCGGTCCTGGCCGTAGTGGCGGCCGCCCTGCTCGCCTCGGTGGTTGCGCTCCGGCTGGACATCGGCTGTACGGGGGACGCCACCGACGCCGTGCAGAACGTGGCGTGCGACCCGCGCACCGGTCCGCTGGACGTGCTGCGCGCCGCGCTGCTGGTGCTGGCGCCGCTGGCGGCCCTGGTCGGCGCCGTCTGGGCGCTTCGAGGCGAGGGCCGCCGCGCCCTCAGGCTCGGCGGCGGCCTTGCGTTCGCGCTGGTGATGGCGGCGGGCGACGTGGGAGGGGCGATGACCCCGAACGCCGAGGTGCCGCGTATCGCGGGCCTCTCCGCCGAGCGATCCCGCGGAGCGCTGGTCGTGGAACTGGCTCTCACCGGCGAAGCGCTGGTGGTGCTGGATCTGGGGACCACCGACCGCCCGCCTGGCTTGGTGTCGGAGGCCGGGCGCCGGGTGCGCCCGCGCGTGGCCGGTGGCTTCGGACCGGGCTACCTGCTGGGCCCGGGGCGCCACCGCCTGACCGTGACGGTGCCCGCGGGCGCCCGCGTGGTGAGGGCTGAGGCGATCCTCCCCGGCGCCGGCAATCAGCGCGATCGCACGCGCGGGCCCCGATATGCGGCGATCGCAGGGCGCCGCTGAGGGCAATACAAACGTACGTGATAGCGTACGCAGGGTGGCCGTGGCCGATGCACCCACCACCCCCGTGGGCCCCAGGGTCCGCGCCCTGCGCGAGGCGATGGACCTCTCCCTGCGCGACCTGGCCGAACGCAGCGGCGTCTCCGCCCCGATGCTGTCTCAGGTGGAGCGGGGCGAGACGAGCCCCACCCTCGCGGTGGCCGCGCGCATCGCTGCGGGGCTGGAGCTGTCGCTGTCCCAGCTGCTGCGCCTGGACGAGGGCGACGGTGTGGCGATCGTGCGCGCGGCCGAGCGCCGCACCGGGGCCTCCAACGGCGGTCACCGCTACGGGGTGATCACGCCGCCGCTGCCAGGCCAGCGTGCCGAGGTGTCCGAGCACTCCCTGGCGCCGGGTGCGGCCACCGGCGGGCCCGGCGACCCGCCCATGCACGAGGCCGGCGCGCGCGAGACGGCGCTGGTCACCGAGGGCGAGGTGCGCCTGGTGTGCGCCGGGGCTCCCCACGACCTGCGCAAGGGGGACTCCGTGACCTTCGACGCCGATCTTCCACACCACTTCGAGAACCCCGGCCCCCGCGAAGCGCGCTTCCTCGCGGTGGTGGCCGCCGGCCTGAGGAGGTCCTAGACCACATGGCAACCACCCTGTTCGACAAGATCTGGAGCGCCCACGAGGTGGCCGACGGGCTGCTCTACGTGGACCTCCACCTGGTGCACGAGGTCACGAGCCCGCAGGCATTCGAGTCGCTTCGCCTGGCCGGCCGCACCGTGCGCCGGCCGGATCGCACGCTGGCCACGGCCGACCACAACGTGCCCACGGACGGCTCCAGGGTGGCCGCGCAGATCGCCGACCACCTCAGCCGCGTGCAGGTGGAGACGCTCGAGAACAACTGCGAGGAGTTCGGCGTACCGATCTACTCGATCGGCTCAGAGCACCAGGGCATCGTGCACGTGATCGGGCCCGAGCTGGGCGTCACCCAGCCGGGCATGACGATCGTGTGCGGCGACTCCCACACCTCCACCCACGGCGCCTTCGGCGCGCTGGCCTTCGGGATCGGCACCAGCGAGGTGGAGCACGTGCTGGCCACACAGACCCTGCAGCAGCGCAAGCCACGCTCCATGCGCATCCTCTACTCCGGCGAGCTGGGCTACGGCGTGAGCGCCAAGGACCTGATCCTCAGCACCATCGGCCGGATCGGCGTCGACGGCGGAGTTGGCCACGTGATCGAGTACGCCGGCCCGCCGATCGAGGCCCTGTCGATGGAGGGCCGCATGACCGTGTGCAACATGACGATCGAGGCCGGCGGCCGCGCGGGCATGATCGCGCCCGACGACACCGCCTTCGAGTGGGTGGAGGGCCGCGCCGGCGCGCCGTCCGAGCTGCCACTGGACGACTGGCGCGAGCTGCGGTCAGACGACGGCGCCGAGTTCGACAAGCACGTGGAGATCGACGCCTCCGACCTATCGCCGCAAATCACCTGGGGCACAACGCCGAGCATGGTCACCGACGTGACCGGCACGGTGCCCGAGCCCGCCGGCGAGAGCGACGAGCGCGCGCTGGAGTACATGGCCCTCGAGGCCGGCACTCCCATGCAGGAGATCCAGCTGGACCGCGTGTTCATCGGCTCGTGCACCAACTCGCGCATCGGCGACCTGCGCGAGGCCGCGGAGGTGGTGAGGGGCCGAAAGGTGGCCTCCACCCTGAGCGCGATGGTGGTGCCCGGCTCGCAACAGGTGGCGCTGCAGGCTGAGAGCGAGGGCCTGGACGAGGTGTTCCGCGAGGCGGGTTTTGACTGGCGCTCCGCGGGCTGCTCGATGTGCCTGGGGATGAACCCCGACACGCTGTCGCCGGGCGAGCGCTGCGCGTCCACCTCCAATCGCAACTTCGAGGGCCGCCAGGGCCGCGGCGGGCGGACCCACCTCGTGAGCCCGAGGATGGCCGCAGCCGCTGCACTGGAAGGCCGCTTCGTGGACATCAGGGAGTGGGGCTCGTGAATCCCGTCGTGAAGATCAAGGGCCCGATCTCGGTGCTGCGCCGTTCCGACGTGGACACCGACCAGATCATCCCCAAGCAGTTCCTCAAGCGCGTCGAGCGCACCGGCTTCGGGGAGTACCTCTTCTACGACTGGGCCAAGGAGCCCGGCTGGGACCTCGATCCCAACCCGATCCTCGTGACCGGCCGCAACTTCGGCTGCGGCTCCTCGCGAGAGCACGCGCCGTGGGCGCTCGAGGACTTCGGCTTCAGGGCGCTGGTGGCGCCGTCGTTCGCCGACATCTTCTACTCCAACTGCACCAAGATCGGGCTGCTGCCGGTGCCGCTGCCCGAGGCCGAGGTCGAGGCCCTGATGGACGCGGCGGAGGCCGAGATCGACCTCGACGACCAGGTGGTGCGCTTCGGCGGCCGGGCGGTGCCCTTCGAGATCGATCCGGAGACCCGGCGGCGACTCCTCGGGGGGCTGGACGACATCGGCGTGACGCTGCAGTCGGCCGACGCGATCGATGTGTTCGAGGGCGACCGCGAGCGCGCCGGGCCCGTGACCACGAGCCTTTGACGCCCGAGAGCCCCCGGGACTGGGACGCGGCCACCTACGACCGGGTCTCCGCCCCGCAGGTGGCGTGGGCCGCGGAGGTGCTCGACCGGCTCGCTCTCGAGGGCCACGAGACGGTGCTCGATGCCGGCTGTGGCAGCGGCCGCGTGACGGCTCTGCTCGCCGACCGCCTCCCGCGCGGGCGCGTGATCGCCGTGGACGCCGCACCCTCGATGGTGCAGGCCGCGCGGGCGGCCCTGGGCGACCGCGCCGAGGTGCACGAGGCCGAGCTCACCGAGCTGAAGCTGGCCGAGCCGGTGGACGCCGTGTTCTCGAACGCGGTCTTTCACTGGGTGCAGGACCACGACGCGCTGTTCGCCGCCCTCTACGCCGTCCTGCGTCCCGGAGGGCGCCTGGTGGCGCAATGCGGCGGCTTCGGGAACGTGGAGGCCTTCCACGCGGTCGCTCAGGAGGTGGGCGCCGAGGAGCCGTACGCGCGGTACCTGCGCGGCTGGCTCGGGCCATGGAACTTCGCGGGCGCGGATCAGACCCGCGAACGCCTGGAGCGGGCCGGGTTCGACCGCGTGCGGACGGCGCTGCAGCCGTGGCCGGTGCACCCTCCCGAGCCCGTGGCCTACGCGCGCTCGGTCTGCCTGGGACACCACATCGAGCAACTGCCCGAGGACCTGCGACTGCCGTTCGTGGAGCGGGTGGCCGAACGTGCCGGCGGGGCGGACATGGAGCTGGACTACGTGCGGCTGAACATCGCCGCGGGGCGCCCCGGCGTTTAGGTTCCCATGGAAATGGTGAGGCTCTAGGGAACCGCAAGCGATCATCGGAGGCTGTTCTCGATGCCCAGACGTTCCCTCGCAGTAGCGTCTCTCACGGTTTCACTCGCCCTTCTGGCCCTCATCCCCGGCGCGGCTTCCGCATGGGCCCCGGCGGATCAGGCGACCATCCATCCGGGCGTGATGACCTACACCGACGGCGCGCAGTGCACCGCGAACTTCATCTACACCGGTGGCGGGAACACCTACATCGGCCAGGCCGCGCACTGCGCGGGCACCGGCGGCGCCACCGAGACCAACGGCTGCGACTCCGGTTCGCTCCCGCTCGGCACGCCGGTCGAGATCGATGGTGCGAGCCAGCCCGGGACCCTCGCCTACAGCTCTTGGATCGCGATGCAGCAGCGCGGCGAGACGAACGCCAACGCATGCGACTACAACGACTTCGCGCTGGTCAGGATCGACCCGGCCGACGTCGCCAAGGTGAACCCCTCCGTGCCGGGCTTCGGCGGCCCGGTGGGGATCGGCGGCCCGTCGGCAACGGGTGACGACGTGTTCTCCTACGGAAACTCGTCGCTGCGCCTGGGCATCACCTACCTAAGCCCCAAGCAGGGCAAGCACGTGGCCACCCAGGGCGGCGGCTGGAACCGCCAGGTCTACACCGCCACGCCGGGCATCCCCGGTGACTCGGGCAGCGGATTCCTGAACGGCTCCGGCGGCGCCATCGGCACGCTCTCGACGGTGGCCATCGCGCCGCTCGCGGGCTCCAACGGCGTGTCCGACCTCGGCCGCGAGCTGGACTACGCCAACGCCAGCGGCACCGCAGTGGCCCTGGAGAACGGCACCGAGCCCTTTACGCCGGACGTGGTGGGAGCCATCGCCGGCGGAGGCTGATCTCGCGAGCAGCACCTGCGAGGGGGGAGCAAGACAACGGCGCGCCATTGGCGCGCCGTTCGTCGTTAGTCAGACATTCGCCACACCTTCATGGACTGAGTCCGTCCCCGGACCCGAACCTCGCCGAGGTAGACAAGGGTCTTGCGATCGCCGAGCATGCGAGCCCACGTGCTTTCGCCTACGAGCGCCTGATAGTCGGTGTCCTTGGTCATTTTTTCGAGGCGCGCGGCCGTATTGGTGGTGTCGCCGACGGCGGTGTATTCCAATCGGCGTTCGGAACCGACGCTGCCTGACATCACGGGCCCACTGTTGAGGCCGATTCCCATCCGGAAGCCGCTTTCGCTCAGACCCGCCTCGCGCAACCAGTCGTTAAAGCGCGGAAGGCGCTCGGCGAGCATCTCTTTTGCCGCAGTCACCGCCCGATCGGCGTGGTCTGGTTGCGTGATTGGGGCACCGAACACGGCCATGATCCCGTCGCCCATGTAGCTCACGAGTACATACAAATGTTCACATCCAAAATGGCAGCACCGTTTCGAATACTTATACTCTTACCAGATCTTGCGCCGCCACAATTCTGGGTAGCGGCTGCCTGCCAACGACGTCGACGCGCACCATCGCGGCGGGCCAATGGACACCGCGAGCATCACATTCACCGAAGGACCGACAAGGGGAACTTCGGGCCAGGTGAAGCTCGTGGTTGCCCTGTCGACGAATGCGACCGTTCGTGATTCGGGAATGGTCAATGTGCACACCGACGTAGTCGCAGCGGCTGGAATCGTCGTCATGAATCTGAATCCTGGGGAATCGGTTGATCGCGGTCTCTGTCTTACAGTCTCGCTCCACTCGGGGGCGTACGAGTGTGGAGATCTCCGACTCGACTACGATTTTCCCGGTGTGCGGACAATGGAGAAGGATCGGGCTCCCACTTTCATTTACAGCAACGAGGCAGCACATCCGATTGAGCGCATCGCCGCAGAGATAACGCTTCCTAACGATTCGCGAGTTCCAGACAGCGTGACGGCGAAACTGCTGGTCACTCGGGCAGGATCGCCGGTTCAGGTCGATGCCGAAAAATGGCTGGGGAGTGACTGGAGAGCGGCGGGCACACGACGCGTCATGCTCAGCTACGACGCGATCACCGACTCCACGGGTCTCTATCAGTACACGATTCAGGTATCGCGCTACTATGGCGCAACGATCGAGACAAATTCGGTTGCTAGCGACTTGGTCGTCGTCAACCGTTCAAATAGTCCATTCGGAGCGGGTTGGTGGCTCGCCGGGCTCGAGCGCCTCATTCCACTCACTGGAAGCAAGTGGTTGTGGATCAGTGGTGATGGCAGCACACGCGTGTTCTCCCCCAGCGGCACCAACCTCTGGTTGGCTGGAAACGTCGCTCGGCGCGAGCGACTCGAGTGGGACGGAACAAACTACTGCCGGCGCCTTGCGCATCGCGCGTGCGTCCTGTTTAACGCGCAAGGGCAGCATGTCCAAACGCGCAATCGTCTCGGCGAAGTGTTGGCGACGCTGGATCGAACAAACTTCGCGTATTCGGCAAACCTGCTTACGAGCATTCAGCTGCCGGTGCCAAGTGGTACGCTGAGCTACTTGTTCGCGTACGACACCGTGAGTGGGAAGCCGCGACTTCTGCGCGTCACGGCTCCGCCCGTGGGAACTACCACGCGTGTGACGAGCGCCACGATCACCGCCGGACAACTGCTCTCCCTCAAGTACAACGCGCATCCCGCTGTGCAATTTGGCTACGACGGAACACTAAGCAACCGAATTCTCTCAGTGACGGATCAGCGTGGAGTGGCTGAGACATACGCAT
Source organism: uncultured Thermoleophilaceae bacterium (assembly GCA_963727395.1). Classification (GTDB taxonomy): domain Bacteria; phylum Actinomycetota; class Thermoleophilia; order Solirubrobacterales; family Thermoleophilaceae; genus JAAYBF01. The sequence continues at coordinate 313,352 of CAVSGC010000005.1, forward strand.
TTGGCCTACTCAACACCCTTGCGACCGCGAAGCTCGCGCTTATGACGTCGGACACGATCACTTACGCCTTTGTCCCCGTCGAAACAAAGGGTGTCGCGGGATCCGCCAGGCACGCTGTCACTCACCAGGCGTCGTATACGCTCTCTGATGGTCCGCTCGCGGGCTCACTCGACACAACGTCTGTCTGGCCCGATCGCTTCGGCGCACCCGCGAAGATTCAGGACGCACTCGGCAACGAAACTATTTTGACACGCGCCGACCCTAACTACCCCGCCTTGGTAACGCAGCTGCGCCTCGCAAATGGGCGCACGAGCACGGCGACATACGATTCGGTGGGGCATGTACTGACGTCGACGTTCGTCAACCCACTCGGCAATGGACGTAACGCAACGACCACGAACACGTGGAACATGAAGTTCGACTTCGTCGCCACGACGTCTTCGCCCACAGGACTGCTTTACTCCTTCGGATACGACACCCTCACCGGCAATCGCATCTGGGAGTATCCAGGCACCAATGTCGCGCGAAAGGTCCTCTACCAATATGGCAATACGCTACTTCAATTGAGCTCAAGTCAGCTTCCCGGCTACGCCGTGCGTGATTCCGTGATCTACGGATCGCTCGGCAATGTGGTCACGAGCATTTCACCGAAAGGATTTGTCCGATCGACATACGAAAACTCCATTGGCGGAGATACACTCAATATCTCTCCGATCGGTCGCCAGCCAACGGATACGGCGCGGGCGCGTCAACTATCCAAGTACGACGATCGCGGACTCGTCATTTCGGATTCGACCAACGGAAGCGGCATCGAGTGGCGCGTAGTCCGCTCACACTATGATCGAGAGTGGCAACAACGACACCGTCGCCATCTCCATGTCACCGAATGTCAATCACATTGGCACGACGACACATGCCTTCACCTTCGACAACGTCGATCGCCGAACGATCGAAAAGGTTGGTGATCAGACGCATACTCAAACGCACACGTGGACCTTCGATCACGCGGGTAATCAGACAAACGGCGGCGCGCGCGGAGGCAATGCGGTAGCCAATACGTACAACGTTCTGAATCAACTAATCAAACGTTCGGCGGACGGCATTTCGACGTTTTCTTACGACGCCGTAGGATCAATGACCAGCGCCAATAACGAGAACGCGCGGATTACGCGCACGTACTATCCCGGCGGACAGCTGCTCAGCGACACAATGCGAGTCGCGACCGTCTTCTTGAGCGACAGCGATTACTCACGACACGTGTATGGAATACGGTACGGCTATGACCTAGAGGGGCGGCGGCTGTGGCGAAAGCGGCCGACCCTTGGGAACGCGAACGACAGTACGGCTTATGCGTACGATCCCGCGATCGGTGCTCTCGCCCTGATAGTCGATGGTCCCGGAGATCAGTACACCTTCTCGTATGACCTCGCGAGTCGCTTGGTCAAGCAGGTGTTTCGATCGGGACAGCCGGACAGCGCGGTCAAGCTGACTACCTACGACGCGGAGTCCAATCGAACAGGGTATGCCGGGCACCTCGCTACCTATGATGGGCGAGGCAAAATGTACGACGGCGACTCGCTCGTGTACGCTCCCCTTGGGGCACTCAAGTTCCGCGGTAGCGGCGGCCTCACCGAGATCTATACGCCCGACGCTCTGGGGAACGTCTCGTTCAAGCACATGTACGGGGAATTCACCGAGCGGGAGACTCTTACCACTTCCGTCTATCAGGCAGGCAGCGGTCTTTTAACATCCGACCTCACCCCCAATGGCCCCGCGGTAGACACAAATAGCTATGCGTACGGTGTCGACAATGTCCTGCTAGCAACGCTGAAACTTAGATATGCCGGCTACTTCGACGCTACACGTAACCTGAACGAGGAACGCCACACTACAAATCAATATGATGCGCAGGATCAGCTCATCGCATCCCAATTCTTATTGGACACATTTCCGCGGCCGACGACGCCGCAGTATGCGGACTATCATTCAAACGAATCATATCGGTACGATGCGCTGAATCGTCGCGTGTGGATCTGGAATGTGCGAGGCGCGAATTGCTCGACGCATGATCGGGCCTCCGGATGCCGAAGCAACGTCCGTCGTACTGTATGGGACGGTGATCAGATTCTCGCGGAAATCCAGGTGCCGGGCGACACATCGTCAATGTTCCTCGAGCAAGACGGGTATTCGAGCGGCCCGTACTACGGCGTAGTCTTCTACACGCACGGGCTGGGCATCAATGTCCCGTTGGCACTCTATAAGGCTCGACAATGATCGTGCCGGATCAGGACTTGTCTGGTCGGTTCGTTGATGGAAGTTGCCACCCGACGGCATGTGGCTCGCTCGATATCTTCTGGCCGGAAGCGACCGGATCCGCGTATTCGATACTTGGAACGTCCCCTACTGGGCCGCCGAGTTGGTTCGGCAGCATTATTGAGGGGCAGCAGATGCATCCGGGTATCAGTACAAGCGCAATCGGTATTACGATCCGCAGACGGGGCGGTTCACGAAAGAGGATCCGATTGGATTGGCAGGAGGGCTTAATGCGTTTGCTTTCGCGGGCGGAGATCCAATCAACTTCTCGGATCCTTTCGGTTTGTGCCCGATTCCAATGTCAGACTGCCCACCCGGATATTTTACAACGACCCTTAGTGCCGGAGGAGCTGTCGCTGGAGGTGTGCTGGGAGGCGTAAGTGGCGCCCTGGCTTCCGTGCCAACCGCAGGAACGCTGTCTCCTGTAACTATCCCGGCGGGAGTCATCTCGGGCACCGCTGACGGATTTTCCACTGGGCTATTCTTAGGTTCTGCACTCGATTTCGGCGTCGAGTTAGAAAAAAATGGCTTCGCAGATAGGGCGATCCGGGCCATTCACACCGGGATATACGTCATTGGCGCGATAATCGGAATCCGCGCAAGTGAAATACAGCCGGGTCCGCCAGGCCCCGACGATAAGAAGCCAAAAAATGAGTCTCCCGCTCCAGTAAAGAAAACTGTAATCCCCGGACGAAAAAGAGCTGGACCATCTGGAGCGTCTGACCAATGGGTAAGTGATCAACGCACCATTCCAGGCGTTCCGTCGAAGCAATAGACCACGTAACTAAGCTTCAACGTACAAAATATTTTAGGTGCAGATTCTGCAGCAGCGACTGCCTCGGAATGCGTCTTCAGTTATAAGCCAGAATGGCAACTGGATCGGCTACTTAGGGTTCAGCGCATGCGGCGAACCGTGGAACAAACAGATTGTTCAATAAAAGTCGGCTCGGTCTTCTTGCACACATTCGCGCGCTCCCGTGGCGCGCGCTAATGCCGCTGTCTCCACGTTTTATATACGACGGTATGGATATTTATGATCTCAGGCCTGGTAAGCACGACAATCACCATTTTTTGGCGATCTACAACGCTTTAGAACTGATCAAGCTTTATGATCCGAATCGCTTAAAGCGGATTTTGTTGGAATATTCGGCGAATTTTCATCTTGGACGTGGAGAGCGCAGAATTCTGGCCGTCACTGCGTGCGTGCGTTCTGTCGCCAAGATTACTATCCAATGTTCCCAATGAAGTTGCTGTCGCAGTCGCACATGAAGCAACTCACGCGCGTCTTTTTTCCTGTGGAATTCCCTACACCGAGGATCTACGTGACAGAGTCGAGCGCAATTGTGTGAATCAGGCGATTCTCCTTGCCGAACGCATACCGAATGGGCATCAACTGATAAATCGACTTCGCGAAGACCTAGAAACACCATGGTGGTCAGATTCTGCCTTACTAAGGAGGAATGAACGATTGCTTGACAGTAACAGCGTCCCTGTCTGGGTGCGCCGTTTAGCGCGAGTGTTTATCGCGCGACGCTAGAGTCGTTTGACGGCGTTGGTTTGCGAATAGAAAATAAGCGCGACCCCCATCACAGATTTCCCCGAGCTTTTCGACATTGCCAGTGAGGATCGCACGAAGACACGTCGCCTTTATGAACTCCGATACAGATCCTCTTTCAAGTTGCACGCCCCCTCAACGTCTCCCCACTCTCCGCGTCAAAGAAGTGCATCCTCTCCCGATTGAACACCAGCTCCACCTCACTCCCCGCCGTCGGTAATCCTCGCGGCGGCACGCGCGCCGTGATCTCTTTCGCGCCAATGCGCGCCGAGAGAAACGCCTCACTCCCCAGCGGCTCGACCACATCGAGTCGCACGCGCACCGTGCCCGTGCCGAGCGGAACGCTGCCATCCGGAACAATGTCAATGTCCTCGGGCCGCACGCCCATGATTACGGCGCGGCCGCCATACTCCGCGAGCCGCTCTGCCCACTCGCCGCTCAGCGGCATCGTGAACGTGTTGTCCGCTGCGCGAAATGCCGGCGTCGACACTCCTGCGCCCGCGACGATCGCGCCCGGCAACAAGTTCATCGACGGGCTTCCAATGAACGCCGCGACGAACGTATTCTTCGGCCGCTCGTAGAGATTCATCGGCGTGTCGATCTGCTTTACGTGTCCGCCCTCGAGCACCACAATGCGATCGCCGAGCGTCATCGCCTCGACCTGATCGTGCGTGACGTACAACATCGTCGCGCTCAGCTGCTAATGCAGTCGCGCGATCTCGCGTCGCGTCTGCACGCGGAGCTTCGCATCGAGATTCGAAAGCGGTTCGTCGAAAAGAAACACGCGGGGATGACGCACGATCGCACGTCCCACCGCAACGCGCTGGCGCTGTCCGCCACTCATGTCCTTCGGCCTGCGTCCGAGCAGCTCGCCGATTCCCAGAATCCCCGCCGCTTCCTTCACACGCGCATCAATGTCCGCCTTCGACATCCCGCGCAGCTTGAGCGCGAACGCCATGTTGTCGTACGCGGTCATGTGCGGATACAGCGCGTAGCTCTGAAACACCATCGCCACGTCGCGGTCGTTCGCGGGCACGTCGTTCACCAAGCGGTCCATCAATGTGCAGCTCACCGGCGCTGATCGATTCCGAGCCGGCGACCATGCGCAAGGTCGTGCTCTTGCCGCACCCGGACGGTCCGACGAGCACCACGAGCTCGCCATCGGCGACCTCGAGATCGACGCCGTGCACTGCGGTGACGTCCTTGCCACCTTGCTGATATACTTTCTTCACTCCCTTCAGCGTCACGCTGGCCATACACACCGCCTATCGAGATGAGTCGCGACTACCGCTTTCCCGATCGATTTCTCTGGGGCGCCGCCACATCCGCCTACCAGATCGAAGGGTCGCCGCTCGCGGACGGCGCGGGGCCGAGCATCTGGCCGCGCTTCTCGAACGCGCGGAACGTCGTGAATGGCGACACGGGCGACGTCGCCACCGATCACTACCACCGCTACCCCGCCGACGTCGACATGATGGCCGCACTCGGCCTCACGTCCTATCGCTTCAGCATCGCGTGGGCGTGTACTGCCCACCGTTCTCGCGCACGCCCGGCAGATATCCCTTGATGTAGCCGGGGTCGTGCGGCGTCGTGTCGAAGGCTGGAGTCAGCAAACGGATGAGCTTCTCGTCTTCGGACACGAGATGCGTATCCATCGCATGGAGCGTGATCTCCGCGCGGTCTGCCGGTGCCGCGCGCGGCAAGACCGACCACGCCTGCGCGATCGCACCGATGCGGCACTCGTCCGCGCTCGACGCTCCGAGCGGCGTGCCATCATCATAGTAGGCGCGACGATACCAGTCGCCATCCCATCCCGGCATCGTTGAACGCCTCGCCGAGCTTCTCCTGAGACTCGCGATATCGTGTCGCACGTTCGCTATCGCCGCGCGACTCGGCCAGCGGCATACAGTCCTCGAGAATCGAGCGACGATCGCCGTGTTCTACGCGGTCCCGTTCGTGCGTCCCCTTATCTCCATGAGGGACCAATTCTCGTCGCATTGGTGCCGTTAGCCCCTTCCAGAGCCACGCAACCATGACTTCACCGAGCGCCACCCCGCCTTCCCGCATCGTGATCGCCGGAGGGAGTGGCTTCATCGGCAGCGCGCTGTCCGCACACTTTCGCAAAAAGGGAGACGACGTCGTCGTGCTCACGAGAACGGCCCGCGCTCGGGACGATGGCGTGCGGGAGGTCGCGTGGAATGGGCGCAGCTTCGGCCCGTGGGCAAAGGAGCTCGACGGCGCGACGGCGGTCATCAATCTCACCGGCAAGAGCGTCAACTGCCGCCACACCGACAAGAATCGGCGCGAGATCATCGCGTCGCGCGTCGTCTCCGTGCGCGCGATCGCCAATGCGATCGGGGCGAGCGCGACACCGCCGCTTGTCTGGGTGCAGGCGGGTGCCGTCGGCATTTATGGAGATGCGGGCGATGCACTGTGCGATGAGAGCGCTCCGCACGGCAGCGATTTCATGGCCGACGTATGCGAGCAATGGGAGGCCGCGTTTCGCGCCGCGCTCACTCCCACCACGCGCCGTGTCGTGTTGCGCTTCGGCGTCGTGCTCGGCCGCGACGGCGGTGCGCTCCCGATGCTCGCGAGCCTCGCCCGCTGGGGACTCGGCGGAACGGTCGGCAGCGGGCGTCAGTACATCAGCTGGATCCACCTCAATGATCTGATCGCCATCGTCGGCCGCGCCCTCGATGATGCGACGCTCACCGGTCCGTACAACGCGTGCAATCACGTTCCCGAGACGAACGCGTCCTTCATGAAGCGGCTACGCAGCGTGGTGCATCGCCCGTGGAGCCCTCCGGTCCCGGCGTTTGCGGTGGGCATCGGCTCATACATCATCGGCACCGAGCCGTCCATCGCGCTGCACGGGCAGCGCTGCGTGCCGCGCCGACTCGATGAGGTCGGATTCGAGTTCGCGCACGAGAATCTCGACGAGTCGCTGAAGGGGCTTCTTTCGTAGCGACGTGCATGGCGGATCGGCACCGCCAAACGCTACTATAGCCAAGCCTCACTCACGCCTCCCGAACGGAGAGTGTCACACGATGCAGAGATTCTGGTCGCGTCTGATGCTCGCCGCAGCGACAACGGTGCTCGCGCTCCCGATGAGCAGCTATCTGCCGGCGCGCAGGAGATGCCCGACTCCGATAGCGCGCATCACGAGACGCATCACGACGCATCGCGCCCGAGCGAGGAACCTCGCCTCGGGCATCTCGTCTTCGCTACCTCTGCCTCGCCCGCCGCGCACCGCGCGTTCGTTCGCGGCATGCTCTACCTCCACAATTTCCACTATCCGCAGGCGGCAGCCGCCTTTCGCGAGGCTCAGTCGCTCGACTCAGGCGACGTTATGTCGTACTGGGGCGAGGCAGTGAGCTACACGCACCCCGTGTGGAATCAACAGGACACGGTCGCCGCACGCGCCGCTCTTCGCCACCTTGCGGCGACGCCGGCCGAGCGCCTTGCGAAGGCGCGAACGGCGCGCGAGAGGGCCTGGCTCGCGACGGCGGAGGCGCTCTACGACCAGGATGTGAGCAAGGCGCGACGCGATACGCTCTTCACCGCGAGCCTCGATCATCTGCGCAAAACGTATCCGACGGACGTCGAAGCGCAGCTCTTCTACGCGTTGTCGCTGCTCGGGCTCAATCAGGGTGATCGCGACGTGCCGACGTATCTGCGCGCCTACGCAATCGCGCGCACCGTTTTTCTCGCCCATCCGAATCATCCGGGCGGCGCGCACTATCTCATCCACGCCGTAGATGATCCCGCGCACGCCACACTCGGCCTCGAAGCCGCGCGCGCCTACAGCCGAATAGCGCCAGACGCCGCACACGCGCAGCACATGACCTCGCACATCTTCATCGCGCTCGGCATGTGGGACAATGTAATTGCAGCGAACGTACGCGCGCAGCATCAGCTGCATCCCGGCCCTTCGCGGTATGGTCACGGCGTACAGTGGCTGGTGTACGGGCTGCTGCAAGAGGGACGCTACGCGGAATCCTCGCAGTGGGTGGACTCGATGCGCGTGCAAACGGAGCGTACGAGAGCGGAAGGAGCGTCGAGCGAGGATGCCGAGCAGGAGAGCCGGTCATATCTCGTGCTCGATCGTGCGGCGTACGTCGCGGACACGCGCGAGTGGAAATCGACCTACGCCACGATGGAGATCGACACGACGGGGCTGGGCGTGCTCGACCTCGCGTCCAACGATCTCGCGCTCGGCCTCTCGGCGCTCGGGCGCGGTGAGAGGGCGCGCGCGGATACGCTCCTCGCGCGCATCAATGCGCGCAATGCGCGCGCGAGGGCGGGGGATGCGGCGATGCGCTCCAGCGTCGGCTATGCGGAGGTGATCGAGAAGACGCTGCGAGCAGTGCGGTTGTACGCGGATGGAAGAGCGGGGGACGCAGTTGACGCTCTTGCCGCGGCGGCGGTGCAGGATGACTCGCTGCCCTTCGCGTTCGGACCTCCGGTGGAGATCGTGTCGCCGCACGAGCTAGCGGGCGAATATCTGCTTCGTCTGGAAAGGCCCGATGATGCAGTGCGGGAATACAAGCTCGCACTCGCGCGCGCGCCGGGACGCACGACGTCGCTCATCGGGCTCGCGTACGCGCAGCTGAAGCTTGGCACGCGCGATGGGGCGCGTCGCGCGTACCTGCGCGCGGCGAAGAACTTCGGGCATGCGGATCATGCGGCAGCTCCGGCAATCACCCAGCTTCGATCGCGTTTGAACGATCTGCGACCGTACGACACGGATCATTGAGCGCATTCACATTTCCGTTTTATACCGCGAAAGCCTCCGACACAGGTCGGTGCAAGAACGTACGCAATACCGAATAAGTTGAAAATAGGGCTTTAAGACGAGATGCTGGCACTATAATGTGCCTATAATGGCACAATAACCCCTATTATAGGGTTTATAGCCGGGCCTACTCGCGATCGATGTTCGAGGGATTCCGGTGCACTTGGCAGTGCCGCTGAGTTAGCATCGGTGCGGCGCTGAGACTCGACTGTTACTCCCTCGCAAAGCTCGCGAGACGCGCGCGGACTTCTCTTCGACCCATGATCTCGACGTCCCCGGCACGCCTCCCCGCGATTCTAAGTGCGACAACGCTCGCGCTCATGTTCGCGCTCTTCGCAACCCTGCTCGAGGCCGCGCGCTCGGACCGCGATCCGCCGCGCGGCGTCATCCCAGCCTTCGTGCGCAGCCGCGTCGGTGATTCGATCGCCGAATGGCGCACGCACCCGGCGACGCCAGCGCGCGTGGTGTTCGAGGCGCAGCTCGAGGCTTTGGCCGGTGCGCTCGATACGTTGTCGATTTCACTCGATGCCGGGCGCGAGGCGCGCCCCGCCTTCCGCCACGCGCGCCTCGCGTACAAGCGCGCCGAGTCGCTGCTCGAGGTCTATTCGCCGACGACGGCGCACGCGCTCAACGGCCCGCTCGAGAACGACGACGGCGATGCGCCCCCTCGGCCACTCGGCTCACCCGCCGCGTTCCAGATCATTCTCTCATCACTCGACGCCAATGCCGGCATTGGCGCACGCGACTCCGCCCGCGCGCTCGCGATCGCAATGCGCGATCAGGTGCGTCACCTCCGCGGACAGACGCGCTACCTCGATGTGGCCGAGCTACCGGTGCTGGAGAGTGCGCGCACGGAGCTCGCGCGGGTGACGACACTCGGCCTCGCGGGCTTCGATCTCGAAGATTCGCGAGATGCGGTGCCCGAGGCGGCTGCGGCGCTCGATGGTGTGCGCGAGGTCGCCGATGGCGAAGCGAGGGGATACGCGAAGACCATGCGCGAAGTCCCCCGCGATAACTGGCTGCAAATCGCACGTGCGCTCGGCGACGCGAGCAGCTACCTCCGTTCGCACCCCGACTTCGCACGACTCGATCGACTGACGATCATCACCGACTTCGCGAACCCTGCTGCCGACGCGATCGCCGCCGCGCGAACACCGCTGCTCGCGCATGCCTCGCCGCTCCGCCGCGTCTGGCGCGAGAGCGCGGCGACGGTATTCGAGCCGCACGCGCTCGACCCTACCGCCTTCGCACCGGACTACGTTCCCGCCGCGACGCCCGCCCTCATCGCGCTGGGCGCTCGCCTCTTCAGCGACACCCGCCTCTCCGGCGCGAACGACCGCTCGTGCGCGTCGTGTCATCAGCCGCAACGCGCGTTCACGGATGGCCGCGCACGACCGCTCCTCATCGCCGCGGACACATGGCACTGATCGCGGCGCAATGCGAGCGCCTTCCCGCAACACGCCAACGCTGCTCGACGTAGCCAATCAGCCGCTCTACTTCGCCGACGAGCGCGCGCTCACGCTCGAGGACCAGATCGGCAGCGTGCTCGCGAGCTCCACCGAGATGGGGAGCTCGGCCGAGCGGGCAGCGGAGCAGCTGTCGCGCGACACGGCGATGCGCGCCGAGCTTGCGAGTGTGCTCCCGTCGCACCTCGATGCCGCGTCGAACGGCCGCGCGGTTCGGATTGCGCTCGCCGCGTATCTGCGCTCGCTCGATTCGTTCGACTCCCGCTTCGATCGTGCCGCGCGCGGCGACCGCTCCGCGCTCACCGCGCGCGAGCGACGCGGCTTCACGCTGTTCATGGGGAAGGCCCGCTGCGGTACGTGTCACTTCGCACCGCTGTTCAGCGGCGTGATGCCACCGGAGTTCACGAGCTCCGAGCCCGAGATCATTGGCGTGCTCGAGCGCGCGGTGATGCCCCACGCGAAGATCGATCCCGACTCCGGCCGCGCCGGCATCGATCATCTCCCCGAGCACTCTTCGCATTCAAGGTGCCGACGCTGCGCAACATCGCAGTGACGGCGCCCTACATGCACAACGGCGCGTACGCGACCTTCGACCACGTGATGCGCTTCTACGAGCATGGCGGTGGCGCCGGGATGGGCGCGCACATCCCGTACACCACGCTTCCGTCAAGCCGGCTCCAGCTTACGGCGGCCGACCGCCTCGCCGTCGTGGCTTTTCTACGTTCGCTCACCGATACCGTGACGAAGCCGAACGCGCAGTACGTTGCCCTGCAACGGAAGTCCGCCTCCATGCGTTGAGCGGTGGTCGCCGTGCGATCGCGCGGCGCGCCATATCACGGCCCGGGGCTCACCATGGATCTGCAGCTCGACGGAAAAACAGCGCTCGTCAGCGGGTCGACACTCGGCATCGGCTTCGCAATCGCGAGTCACTCGCGCGCGAGGGCGCGACTGTCGTCGTCAACGGCCGAACGCAGGCGCGCGTCGACGAGGCATTGCACGCATCGAGAAAGACAACCCTCACGCGCAGATTCGTGGCGCCGCGGGAGATCTCTCGACGGTGGAGGGCATCGTGCGGTCGCGAAGCTCGTCACCGATGTGGACATCCTCGTCAACAATCTCGGCGGATTCGAAGCGAAACCGTTCTTCGAAATCTCCGATGCCGAGTGGCAGGGCATGTGGGAGAAGAACGTCATGAGCGGCGTGCGTCTGAGCCGTCAATACATGCGCGGTATGCTCTCGCGCAATTGGGGGCGCGTCATTTTCGTCTCGAGCGAGGCCGCGCTGACGCTGTCGGGAGCGATGCTGCATTACGCGGTGACGAAAACCGCGGTGCTCGGCGGTGTCGCGAGGGCTCGCGGACCTGACCGTCGGCACCGCGGTCACGGTGAACGCCGTTCTCCCGGGCCCCACGCGCACGGAGGACACCATCGCGTGGATGACGAGCGTGGCGAAGGAAAAGGGGACCAGCATTGCCCAGGCCGAAAAGGGCTATTTCGAGAGCTCTCGCCCGGAGTCACTGATACGCCGCTTCGCTGAGCCGTCCGAGGTCGCGTCGCTCGTCACGTACATCGCGAGCCCGCTGTCGGCGGTCACGAACGGCGCGTCGCTTCGTGCGGAAGGCGGGATCATCGACAGCATCGGGTAGCGTTTCAAAAGCGTTACGGCTCCGTGAACGATCGTTCGCGGAGCCGGTCTATTCTCAGGGCGCGTGAGCACCACATCGCTCTCCATCACCGCCTGAGGAAGGTCCATGACGCGCATGAAGGTTCGATACACCGCTCTATTCGCGGCTGCCGCTGCAATTGCGGCCTCCGTCTCCTGCTCCGACGATTCGTCGGGGCCCAAGGTCAGCAACGACATCACGAAGGTGAATCACGTGGTCGTGATCTATCTCGAGAATCGCGCCTTCGACAACACCTACGGCGAGTTCGCCGGCGCTGCGGGACTCGCCGATGCCACGGGCGCGCTGCCCCAGGTCGACTCGGCCGGCACGCGTACGACACGCTGCCGCAGGTGGCGGGTCAGCCGTATCCGACGAATCTCCCGAACGCGCCATTCGACATCGCCCAATACGTGCCGCCTACCGTCGCGACGCGCGATCTCGTGCATCGCTTCTACCAGGAGCAGGTGCAGATCGACGGCGGCAAGATGGACAAGTTCGTGACCGTGAGCGACGCGAAGGGGTTGAGCATGGGCTACTACCACACGTCGGGCTCCCGCTGGCACCGAGGCGGCGAAGTACACGCTGGCCGATCATTTCTTCCACAGCGCGTTCGGCGGCTCGTTCCTCAATCACCAATTCCTCATCGCCGCTGCGCCGCCGGTATTTCCGGGCGCGCCGGCAGCGGCCGTCGCCGCGCTCGACACCGCGGGCAACTGGTGACCGATGGCTACGTCACGCCCGACGGCTTCGCGGTGAACACGTCGTACACCGTGAACACGCCGCATCCCGTCGACCGCTGCCGCGAACGGCTCGTGCCGAATCAGACCAATCCGACGATCGGCGACCGGCTGAGCGACGCCGGACGAATCGTGGGCGTGGTACTCGGGCGGCTGGAACGACGCGCTCGCCGGGCATCCCGACGCGCTATTCCAGTTTCATCATCAGCCGTTCGTCTACTACGCGAAGTACGCCGACGGCACGCAGGCGAAGGCCGATCACCTGAAGGACGAGACCGACTTCATCGCCGCCGCGCACCGCCGGCACGTTTCCCGCCGTGTCATTCGTCAAGCCGCTGGGCGCGAACAACGAGCACCCAGGATACGCCGACCTCATCACCGGCGAAAACATATGATCGATCTGATCAACGCCGTGCGCAACGGTCCGAACTGGAAGGACGCGGTCATCATCGTACGTACGACGAGAACGGCGGCTTCTGGGATCACGTCGCGCCGCCGAACATCGACCGCTGGGGTCCGGGTTCGCGCGTGCCGACGATCATCATCTCGCCATTCGCGAAGAAGGGATACGTCGATCACACGCCGTACGAGACGGTGTCGATCCTCTCGTTCATCGAGGCGCGCTGGAAGCTCGCGCCGCTCAACGCTCGCGATCAGAAAGCGGAGCCGCTCTAACGCATTCGACTTCTCCCGAAACCCGTGATCGCTCGCTCGCCTTTGCGAGCGGCAGCGTGAGCGCGAAGGTCGCGCCCTTCCCCGCGTCACTCTGCACGGGAATGTCGCCGTGCATCGCGCGGGCAAGGTCGCGGCTGATCGCGAGGCCCAGCCCGACGCCCTGCTGGCGCTCGGGCGTGGAATGGCGGTCGACCTGCACGAAGGGGTCGAAGATGGACGTGTGCTTGCCGCGCGGAATGCCTCGCCCGGTATCCTCGACAATGATGCGCGCAACGTCGTCGGACGCATCGCAGCTCAACGTAATGCGTCCACCGCCGTCCGTGAACTTCACCGCATTCCCAACGAGGTTGAGCAGGATCTGATCGAGCTTCTCGCGATC
>CAVSGC010000006.1:0-102526 GCA_963727395.1 uncultured Thermoleophilaceae bacterium
GCTCCGCCTGGATTTGAACCAGGGACCTCACCATTATGAGTGGTGCGCTCTAACCGCTGAGCTACGGAGCCATGGGGCGCGGTGGCCCGCGCGGCCAAGGGTAGCCCTTGACCGGCAGAATCAGGATCGTGCCAGCCGCCCCGCCCACGCTCGTCGCCGTGCCCAACGTGAGCGAGGGAACCGACGGGGCCGTGATCGAGCGCCTGGGCAGCGCGTTCGCCCCCGCCAGGTTGCTGGACGTGCACGCCGATCCCGACCACGACCGTTCGGTGTACACGCTCGCGGCGCCGCAGGGGGAGCTGGCCGACGGCCTCGTCGCGGGCGCCGCCGCTGCGCTCGAGGCGATCGATCTGGCGGGTCATGCCGGCCTGCACCCGTTCGTGGGCGCCGTCGATGTGCTGCCCGTGGTCTATCTCGACGACGACCGCCGCGGAGCCGCGTGCGCCGAGGTGCTGGCCGCGGCCGGGCGGATCGGAGCCGAGCTGGACGTTCCCGTGGTGCTCTACGGCGAGCTGGCGACCCAACCCGAGCGCCGCGAGCGCGCCTGGCTGCGAAAGGGTGGCTGGCGCGCGCTGGCTGAGCGCATCGAGGCGGGCGAGGTGCCGCCCGACTTCGGGCCCCGCCGCGCGCACCACACCGGTGGGGTGATCCTGGCCACCGCCCGGCCGCCACTGGTGGCGTTCAACCTCGAGCTGGCGCGGGACGACCTGGGGCTGGCGCGTGCGTGGCGGCGCGCATCCGCGAGTCCGGCGGAGGGTTGGAGGGGGTGCGCGCGATCGGCCTGCGCCTGGCCTCGCGGGGTTGCGTGCAGGTGTCCACCAACGTGCACGACCACCGCACCACGCCGCTGCGCGCCGTTGTGGAGGCCGTCCGGCGACACGCCGAGGTGGCTGGAGCCGAGCTCGTGGGCCTCGCTCCGGCCGCCGCCTTCGACGGCTTCCCGGAGGATGTGCCAATCAGGGGGTTCTCACCGGAGCGGCACCTGCTGGAGAACGCGTAGATTCGGTCCCCTAGATGGCCCAGGCCAAGAACAAGCGCAAGCGCAAGCACCGAGGCACGCCCGCCGGCACGATCGAACGCGCGGGACGCACGGGGCGTGGGGCGGTCAAGAAGGACTCCAAGACGATCGCCCGCGAGCGCCGGGCCGAGCGGATGAACAAGGAGCCCACGTGGAGGGGCGCAGTGAACCGCGCCGCGATCGCCGCGGTGGTGTTCGCCGCCCTGATGTTCGTGCTGCGCGACGAGCCGCCCCTGGCGGACCCGCCCTGGGAGTGCTCGTGTTCTTCTTCTACATCCCTCTCGGGTACCTCACCGATCGCGCGATCTACAACTTCCGCCGGCGCAAGCAGGGAGGCTGAGGAGTCGTGGACGTCCGCATGTTCACGGTCGGGGATGATCCAGGAGAACTGCTTCCTGCTCCGCCGCGACGGATCCGAAAGGGCGCTCATCGTGGACCCGGGAGAGGAGGCCCCCAGGCTCCTGCGGCGATCGATCAGCTGGGCATCACGCTCGACGGGATCCTGCTCACCCACACCCACTTCGACCACATCGGCGCGGTGGCGCCGATCGCCAAGGCCACCGGCGCCGAGGTGTGGGTGCCGGAGATCGAGAAGCAGGTGCTAGCCGACATCGACAGCTACGTGCCGTGGCCTGAGTTCGGCCCGTTCGAGAACTGGGACGCCGAGCACACCGTGTCCGGCGGCGAGCGGCTCGAGCTCGCCGGGCTCGAGCTGGACGTGCTGTTCACGCCCGGCCACAGCCCCGGCCACGTGACCTACTCGATCCCGGACGAGCAGGTGGTGTTCTCCGGCGACGTGCTCTTCCAGAGCTCGGTGGGCCGCACCGACCTGCCCGGCGGCGACTGGCCCACGCTGCTGGAGTCGATCCGCACGCTGGTGGACACGCTGCCCGGCGAGACCACCGTCTACCCGGGCCACATGGGCATCACCACGCTCGGCGCCGAGCGCGCCGGCAATCCGTTCCTCGCCGAGCTGGCGAGGTAGCCGCCATGGCGGGCGGCAAGCTTCAGGCCCCGCGGGGCACATTCGACGTGCTGCCCGCCGAAGCACGTCGCCGGGCCATGCTGAGCAAGCGCGTGGCCGCGGTGCTGGACGGCGCGGGTTATGAGCCCGTCGAGTCCCCGGTGTTCGAGGACACCGCGGTGTTCGCCCGCGGCGTGGGCGAGTCCACCGACATCGTGCAGAAGGAGATGTTCACCTTCGAGGACAAGGGCGGGCGGTCGCTCACGCTCCGGCCAGAGGGCACCGCGGGGGTTTGCCGCGCCTACGTGGAGCACGGCATGCACAAGCTCCCCCAGCCCGTGAAGCTCCGCTACTCCGGGCCATTCTTCCGCCACGAGGCGCCCCAGGCCGGCCGTTATCGCCAGTTCACCCAGATCGGCGCCGAGGCCCTGGGGTCCGACGACCCGTCGCTGGACGCCGAGCTGATCGTGATGCTCGCCGAGATCCTCGAGCAGTCCGGGGTGCAGTCGCGGTTGCTGCTTTCGAGCCTGGGCAACGCCGACACGCGGGCGGAGTACGGCGAGGAGCTCCGGGCGCACCTGCGCGCGCACGAGTCCGAGCTGTCCGACGACGTGCGCTCGCGCATCGAGGCCAACCCGCTGCGCGCGTTCGACTCCGACCATCCCGGCACGAAGGCCGCCATGGCGGAGGCGCCCCGCCTGGTGGACCGGCTCGACCACGAGGACACCGAGCACTTCGCCGAGGTGCGCGCCCTGTTGGAGGAGGCGGGTTGCGCCTACGAGCTGGACCACACCCTCGTGCGGGGCCTGGACTACTACACGCGCACGGTGTTCGAATTCGAGAGCCCGGACCTGGGCGCGCAGAGCGGCGTGGGCGGCGGAGGCCGCTACGACGGTCTGGTGGAGAAGCTGGGGGGCCGCGCCACGCCCGGGGTGGGCTGGGCCGCGGGGGTGGAGCGAATCCTGCTGGCGTCGCAGAGCGTGCCGGAGACCTTCTCGGCCAAGCGCGCCTACGTGGTGGTTGCGAAGCCCGACGGGCGTGCCCAGGCCTTTGGCGTGGTGAACGCGCTGCGGTCCGCCGGCGCCACGGCCGAGATGGAGCAGGCGGGACGCTCGGTGAAGGGCCAGATGAAGCAGGCTGACCGCGTGGGCGCAACGCACGTGGTGTTCGTGGGTGACGAGCTCGAGGTGAAGGACATGACCAGCGGCGAGCAGCGCCAGGTGGAGTCCGTGCACGACGCCGTGGACGCCGTGATCCGATGACCGACACGTTCCACAACCGCTACCGCACCGCCTGGTGCGGCGAGGTCCGCGCCGACCACGTGGACGAGGAGGTCCGGGTGGCCGGCTGGGTGCACCGCCGCCGCGACCACGGCGGCCTGATCTTCATCGACCTGCGCGACCGCGAGGGCCTGCTGCAGCTGGTGTTCCACCCCGAGGACGCAAAGGAGGCTCACGCGGCTGCCGGCCGACTGCGCGCGGAGGACGTGGTGAGCGCAACCGGGAAGGTCGTGCGGCGGGAGGAGGGCACCGTGAACCTCAACCTGCCCACCGGCGAGGTGGAGGTGGCCGTGTCGGGCTTCGATCTGCTGGCCGACGCCGACACGCCCCCGTTCCAGATCGACGAGGACGACCCGGTGAGCGAGGAGCTGCGCCTGCGCTACCGCTACCTGGACCTGCGCAAGCCGGCGATGACCGAGGCGCTGGTCCTACGTGCTCGCGTGGTCGTCGGCGATCCGCAGGTGGTTTGACAACGCCGGCTTCACCGAGGTCGAGACGCCCACGCTCACGCGATCCACGCCGGAGGGCGCCCGCGACTATCTCGTGCCCAGCCGGATCGCGCCGGGATCGTGGTACGCGCTGCCCCAGTCCCCGCAGATCTTCAAGCAGCTGCTCATGATCGGCGGCATGGAGCGCTACTACCAGATCGCCCGCTGTTACCGGGACGAGTCGGCGCGCGCGGACCGCCTGCCCGAGTTCACCCAGCTCGACGTGGAGATGTCCTTCGTGGAGGAGGAGGACGTGATCGCCACGGTGGATCCGCTGCTGCGCGAGGTTCTGGCCATCGGTGGGGTGGAGGTGCCGGAGACGATCGACCGGATCACCTACGACGAGGCGATGCTGCGGTACGGCACGGACCGCCCCGACCGGCGCGTGCCGATCGAGATAGCGGACCTCGGCGAGGTGTTCGCCGCGTCGGAGTTCAAGGTGTTCTCCGGCGCGCTGGCCGCCGGCGGCGTGGTCCGCGGCTTCAGCGTGAGCGGCGAGTTCCCGCGCTCGCGCTTCGACGCCCTCACCGAACGGGCGCAGCGCTTCGGCGCGAAGGGGCTCGTCTGGGGAGTGGTCGAGCCCGACGGCTGGCGCTCGCCCGTGGCCAAGTTCCTCTCCGAGGAGGAGATCGCCGGCCTGATCTCCACGACGGGCGCGCAGGAGGGCGATGCCGTCTTTGTGGTGGCCGACGAGGCGCCCACCACCGCCCGCGTGCTGGGCGACCTGCGCCTCGAGGTGGGGGAGCCGCGCGACGGGCACGACTTCGTGTGGGTGGTGGACTTCCCGATGTTCGGCTGGGACGCAGAGCAGGGGCGCTGGGATCCTCTGCACCATCCGTTCACCGCGCCGAGCGGCGATCTCGAGGCCGATCCGGGCAGCTGGCGCAGCCGCGGTTACGACATCGTGTGGAACGGCGCCGAGATCGGCGGCGGCTCCATCCGCATCTCCACCCCCGAGGTTCAATCGAAGGTGTTCACCGCGATCGGGCTCAGCGAGGACCAGGCGCGCGAGCGGTTCGGCTTCCTCCTGGACGCGTTGCGCTTCGGCGCGCCGCCGCACGGCGGCATCGCGTTCGGGATCGACCGGATCGTGGCGCTGCTCGCCGGACGCGACTCGATCCGCGACGTGATCGCGTTTCCCAAGCTGGCCAGCGGGTTCGACCCGCTCACCGGCGCCCCGGCGCCGGTGGACGACGCCCAGCTCCGCGAGCTGGGGGTGCAGCTGCGGCCCGGCAGCGGGTCCGGCGGGGAACCTCGGCCAGAGGGTGGCTGAGCGTCAATGGCACTGCTAGCGTGCACCTCAGGCTCGAGTTTGTGCGCCAGCCGGCCAATATGTTGAGCCAACACCACCGGAGTGGGAGTCCGACTCGGGATGTACCAGGCGTTTTGCCGCCAGGGCCATTCCGGAGGACACCCAAGCTTGCAAAGCAGGCCCAACTCCACGTGCCGGCAGCGGCAAACTGGAGCCGTCAAAATTGAACAGGCGGCAACGGTCCTACGCGCCACTCGTATCCTGAACCCATGCGGGCTCGCACCCCGACCACGGAGGGCCCCTCCCTCCGCGATCACCTCGAGGTTCCCCGTGGCCTCGGTGTCCTGGCGCGCGCGCCGCACACCGGCGCCGCGGGCGGCGCTCGCTGCGGCGATCTGATCCGGATCTCGGTGCGAGTGGAGGCGGGCCGCGTGGCCGAGGCCGGGTTCGAGGCGCAGGGCTGCGCAGCCGCGCGCGCCGCCGGCAGCGCCAGCGTCGAACTGGCCGAGGGCGCGTCGGTGCTGGACGCGGCGCTGATCTCTCCCGGGGCCATCTCCGCCGAGCTCGGCGGGCTGTCACCGGCCGCCTCACACGCCGCAGGCCTCGCCGCGGATGCCCTTCATCGCGCCCTCGGCCTGGCTGCCCGCGACGGCGCGGTGGCACTGGCGCCCGCGCCCGGCCGCACGCTCGTGGCCATGAGCGGCGGCGTGGACAGCGCCGCCGCCGCGCAGCTGGCCCTCGACGCGGGCGAGCAGGTGGTGGGCGTGACACTCGAGCTGTGGTCGGACCCCGGCACCGACGGCGAGCGCAGCTGCTGCTCGCCGCAGGCTGTGATCGGCGCGCGCGGGCTGGCACACGGCATGGGCATCCCGCACTTCACGCTCGACCTGCGCGAGGAGTTCGGCGCCGCGGTGGTGGACGACTTCCTGGATGGCTATGCGGGCGGCGCCACGCCCAACCCCTGCGTGCGCTGCAACGGCCTCGTCCGCTTCGACCGGATGCTCGCGCTGGCCTCGCGGCTGGGCGCGGCACGGCTGGTCACAGGCCACTACGCGCGCATCGCGGACGACGGCCACGGGCCGCTGGTGCGAGCGGGCGCCGACCCCGCCAAGGACCAGAGCTACGTGCTGGCGCGGCTGACCGGGGCCGAGCTGGAGCGGCTGCGCTTTCCGCTCGGCCACCTCGACAAGCCCCGCGTGCGCGAGCTTGCAGGCGCCGCCGGGCTGCCGGTGGCGCGCAAGCCCGAGAGCCAGGACCTCTGCTTTCTCGCCGGCACGGGTGGGCCGGCGGCCTTCATGGGCCGCCACCAGGCCCGCCGCCCGGGGTTGCCGGCGGCGGCACAGGCCGGTGACATAGTGGACCGGGAGGGGCGCGTGCTCGGCCGCCATAGCGGTCACCACCGCTTCACCGTCGGCCAGCGGCGGGGCATAGGCGTGGCCGCCGCCGAGCCGCTCTACGTGCTGTCCAAGGACGCCCGCCGCAACAGGGTTGTGGTCGGTCCGCGCGACGGCCTCGCCGCCCGTGACGTGGCGGTGGCCCCGGCACACCTCCACCGGCCCGCCGGCGCTGCGGACTCCGTGCGGCTGCGCTACCACTCGCCGGCCGTTCCCTGCGACGTTCGCGGGGACGCGGGCGAGGCGCCGGTTCGCGGCGATCACCCCGCGCTCGCTCTGCGCCTGGATCGCGAGGTGCGCGCGCCGGCGCCCGGCCAGACCGCCTGCCTGATGCGTGGCGATCTCGTGGTGGGGTGGGGGACGATCGCCGATGCCTGAGCACGTGACCGTGCAGGTGCCGCTCGACGAGGCATTCGTCTCGGTGGTGCGGATCATCGTGTCCGGCGTGTCCGAGCGCGCCCAGCTGGCGTTCGAGGACATGGACGATCTCCAGCTGGCGGTGGAGCGCCTGCTGGCGGAGGCGGGTCACGAGGGGCGGGCCTCGCTCTCGTTCGAGCTGGGCAAGGGCTACGTGCGCACCCGCATCGGACCACTGCGCGAGCACGGCCTGGCAGAGGCGCTGCAGCGCCTCGACCGAACTCCCGGCCAGCTCACGCTTGCGTGGGTGCTGGACACGGTGGTGGACTCCTACGGAGTGGAGGACGCAACGGGCGACGGCATTGTCGTGCGCCTGGAGAAGCTGGTCGGGGAGCCCGTATGAAGCAGGCCACGAGCAGCCCACTCCAGGCGGCCGAGGACCGCGAGCTGCTCCGCCGCTTCCACAAGGAGGGCGACGTCCGTGCGCGCGAGCACCTGGTGACCCGCCACCTCCCGCTGGTGCGCTCGCTGGCCCGCCGTTACGCCGGTCGCGGCGAGCCCCTGGAGGACATCGAGCAGGTGGGGGCGATCGGGTTGCTAAAGGCGATTGACCGATTCGAGCTGGAACGCGAGGTGTCCCTGGCCACCTACGCCACTCCCAACGTGGTGGGTGAGATCAAGCGCCACTTTCGCGACAAGGGGTGGGCGATCCGCGTGCCCCGCGCGCTGCAGGAGCTCAACGCGCGCATGTCGTCGACGATCGAGCGCCTCACGTCGCGGCTGGGCCGTTCGCCGAGCATCGCCGAGATGGCGCGTGAGCTTGGAGTCAGCCCCGAGGAGGTCCTGGAGGCCCTCGAGGTGGGATCGGCCTACACCACCCTCTCCCTGTCGGCCGGGCCGGGCGGTGAGGACGACGGCGATCCGCTCGAGTCCATCGGAGAGGAGGACACCAACTTCGAGCGCACGGAGCATCGCGCCTCGCTGGAGCCCGCCCTGCACCACCTGCCTTCCCGGGAGCGCGAGATCCTCCGCATGCGGTTCGAGGAGGGCCTGCCCCAGACCCAGATCGCCGAGCGCGTCGGTCTCTCCCAGATGCACGTGTCCCGCCTGATTCGCAAGTCGCTCGCCGTCATGCGCGACGAGCTCGACTAGACCCTTGGCCCGGCGCCCGCTCCTCGCACTGGCCGCGGCGGCCGCGGTGGCGCTGGCCGGCTGTGCCGGGACCGAGCTCCAGCGCGGTGAGGCCCGCAAGGGGGGGTCGGTAACGGTGGCGCTCGCCACGGCCCCCGGCTCGCTGGACCCGGCCACCGCGTCCACCCCCGACGCGCGGCACGTGCTGGCCTACACCCACCTCGCGCCGCTCACCTACGCTCGCGCGGAGGGCGCCGCCGGCACGAGGCTGATCCCGGCCCTGGCCGAGGAGGTGCCGGAGCCCTCGGATGACGGGCGGACCTTCGCCTTCACGCTGCGCCGCGGGATGCGGTTTCCGGCCGGCCGCGCGCTCACGGGCAAGGACTTCGAGGCGGCGCTCAAGCGCTCACTGCTGCTCGATCCCGGCGCGCTCGCCATCTACGGCGGCATCCGCGGGGCGAGCGGTTTCGCCAGGTCGGGGCGCCCTGACGGCCATCTTGCGGGGGTCACCGTCGATGGCCGCCGTGTGCGCATCGAGCTGATTGCGCCCGACCCATCATTCGCGTACGCCCTCGCGTCGCCCCGGGTAGCTCCGGTGCCCGCCGCGAGTCCCGTGCGCGACCTTGCCGCGCGCCCGCCTCCGGGGATCGGCCCCTACCTCACCGGCGAGGCGCGCAAGGGTACGGCATTCGTGCTGGAGCGCCGGCGTGATTTCGACCTGAGCGGGGTGCCCGGCGGCAACGCCGACGAGATCGTTGGCAAGGTGATCAGCGACCCCGCCGCCGCGGCACAGGCCACGATCGACGGGCGCGCGGACGCCTTCGAGGGGCGCCCGCCGGTGGAGCGGCTGGTTGAGATCCGGTCGAAGTACAAGGACCGGTACGAGGAGAACGAGACGCTCGCGCTCGACTACCTCGCGATGGACGTCAACCGGCCCCCGTTCCGCAACGAGCAGTTGCGCCGCGCCGTGAGCCTTTCGCTGGACCTGCAAACGCTCGCACGACTCGGCGACGGGTTCCTCGAACCCACGTGCAACGCGATTCCGCCCCAGGTGGCCGGGAGCCGGCGGCTGGACCCCTGTCCCTACGGAGATCGCCAGGGCAACCCCGACCTGGTGCGCGCAAGCGAATTGGTGGAGGAGGTGAGCCCCCGTGCCCGCCCCGTGCGCGTGGCCTCGCGGATCGGCGGCTCAGGCCGTCGCGCCCTCGAGCGCTATCTCGTGGTCACGCTTCGCAAGATCGGCCTGCGTGCCCAAGCGGCCCGGACTCCCGCTGAGCGCGCGCAGGCAGAGCTGAGGTTCGCCAGCATCCTTCCCGCCGAACCGCTCCCCGCTCGCTACCTGGAGACGGTCGACGACGTGGTGGTGGACAGCCGCGTTCGCCTACAGGAGCTCGAGGGCCCGCCCCGGGAGTTCGCGGAGGAGTGGGCTGCGCTGGATCGCCAGGTGGTGGAGCAGGCGCTGATCGCTCCCTACGGCCTGGAGGAGGTCGGCGTGCTGGTGGCCGAACGGATCGACCCGCTCAACTGCCGCCGTTTCCACCCGATCTACGGGCTTGACTGGTCGGGGCTCTGCCTGCGCTGAGCCCGGGGCCGGGACAGGAGGAGACCGGCAGGACTCGCCGGAGTGCTCCAGAAGCTAGCCCTCCGAGAGCGTGGTTCCCCGCCGGAAGGAGTACATTCCTCGCCGGGAGCGTCAAGAGAGAAAACTTTGGAGGGATACACATGAGGAAGCTTGGACTGTTGCTGGCGGCGTTTGCTACTGCCTTGCTCGCGACTGTTGCGCTGTCGGCGTGCGGCAGCGACGACGAGGATGGCGGAAACGGCAGCAGCGGCGGAGGCAAGAAGGGGGGCAGCATCACCATCTCCCAGACTTCTCAGCCGGACTTCCTCGATCCCGCGCTCAGCTACACGGTGAACGGCTGGGAGCCGATGTGGCTGGTCTACACGCCGCCCGTCACCTACGCACACGAGGAGGGTGAGGGAGGCACGAAGTTGATCCCGGGCGTGGCGGAGGCGATCCCCGAGGTGTCCAAGGACGGCAAGACCTACACCTTCAAGATCCGCGACGGCGTCAAGTTCTCCAACGGCAAGGCGGTCAAGGCCTCTGACTTCGAGCACACGATCAGGCGCGTGCTCAACCTGGAGTCTGGTGGCGCACCGTTCTACGAGGCGATCGTAGGCGCGGACAAATACATCAAGGGCGGCAAGGCGGAGGCCGACATCTCCGGAATCACCACGGACGACGAGACGGGCGAGGTCTCGATCGAGCTGAACGAGGCCGACGGCAGCTTCATGAACGTGCTCGCGATGAACTTCGCGGGCGTCGTGCCGGGAGACACCCCGTTCAAGAACATGACCAAGACGCCGCCCCCGGGTGTCGGGGCCTACGAGATCACCAAGTCGGTGCCCAACCGCGAGTTCGTGCTCCAGCAGGTGGCGGACTTCAACGTTCCGGACATCCCCAAGGGCAACATCAAGACCATCACGACCAAGATCATCAAGAGCGCGCAGCGTCAGGCGCAGGATGTGATCACCGGCGAGCTCGACTACATGCAGGATCCGCCGCCGGCTGACATCAAGCCCGAGGTCAAGGCGAAGTACTCGGACCGCTATGAGGAGTTCACCACAGTCTCCACCTACTACTTCTTCATGAACCACCGGGTGGCGCCGTTCGACGATCCGAAGGTGCGCCAGGCGGTCAACTTCGGGATCGACAAGCCGGCATTGGCGAGGCTGTTCGCGGGCGAGTTGCAGCCCGGCTGCTCCTTCCTGCCGCCCGGTCTGCCGGGCTACAGCGAGTCTCTGGACTCCGACTGCCCGTGGGGCGATCCGAGCCAGCCGCCCGACATCGAGAAGGCCAAGGCTCTGATCAAGGAGGCCGGCGCCGACGGCACGAAGGTGACCGTCTACGGCAACAATGACGACCCCACGCCCAAGGTCACGCAGGCCTACGCCGACATGCTCAACAAGATGGGCCTGGACGCCAAGCCGAAGATCCTCGACGGCGGCGTGTACTTCCAGACGATCGGCAACGCGAAGGAGAAGGCCCAGACCGGCTTCCTCAACTGGTTCCAGGACTTCCCGCACCCGAAGAACTTCATGTTCTTGGTGGACGGGGCCACGATCCAGCCGACCAACAACCAGAACCCCGGCAACATCGATGATCCGCAGATCAACGAGGGCATCATCGACCTGACCAAGGAGCCGGAGCTCTCCGACGACGTGGTCAATCAGTGGAGCGAGGTCAATCAGCAGGTGGTTGAGGAGGCGCACTTGGCCCCCTACGGCTACCGCAAGCTCGCCACGTTCATGTCGGAGCGGATGGACTTCGACAACTGCTCGTTGGCTCATCCCGTCTACCAAAACGATTACTCGAGCTTCTGCCTCAAGTAGCGTCGTCGAACTCGGGGGAGGGTGCCGCCGGCGCCCTCCCCGCAGTTCGCTCAGGTCGATGAATTGACCACCTCAGACTCAGCCGCCGACTTCTCGTCCGACGTGCCGGATGAGCTGGTCGAGGAGGAGGCGCGTGAGGGCGTCGCCGGGCTGAGTCCGTTCAGGCTGGGGCTGCGGCGGCTGCGTCGCAACAAGGTGGCGCTGGCCTTCGGCCTGCTGTTCGTCCTGCTGGTGGGTGCCTGCTTGGCTGCTCCCCTCTGGGCGGATCACGTGGCGGAGACCGGCCCGCTGACCAACCATCTCTCCGACAAGACCATGGTCGACGGCAAGGAGGTCAACGTCGTCGGCCTCGACGGCGTGCCGATCGGCCCGACCTACCGAGCGAAGTACTTCCTGGGCGCGGACGAGAACGGTCGCGACATCATGGTGCGGCTGCTCTACGGCGGGCGCAACTCGCTGATGATCGGTGTGACCGCCGCGCTGCTCACCACAGTCCTGTCGGTCTTCCTGGGGCTGCTCGCCGGCTACATGCGGGGCAAGGTCGACACCGCGATCCGCGGGCTGCTGGACATCGTCTGGTCGTTCCCGGTGATCATCCTGGGTGTGGCGCTCGGGGTTTCGCTGGCGCTCGGCGGGCTCCAGCTTGGGCCGATCAACATCGCGGGCGACTCGCTGCTGATCCCGGTGCTCGTGATCGGGGTTGTCTATGTGCCCTACATGGCACGCCCGGTTCGCGGCCAGGTGCTCGCGCTGCGCGAAAAGGAGTTCATCGAGGCCGCCAGGGCCCAGGGGGCCAGCCCGCCGCGGATCATGTTCTCCGAGATCCTGCCCAACCTCGCGTCGACGATCCTCGTCTTCTCCACGCTTCTGATCGCCAACGCCGTGCTGTTGGAGGCCGCGCTCTCGTTCCTCGGCGCCGGGGTGCGGCCGCCCGCACCATCATGGGGCACCATGATCGATGCCGGCGTGGATCGGATCGCCACGGCGCCCCACCTCGCGATCGCGCCCGGGATCATGTTGATTCTCACCGTGCTGGCCCTGAACGTGTTCGGCGACGGCGTGCGCGACGCCCTGGACCCGCGCGCCAAGGTCAGACTGGACCACTGATGACGCGCTTCGTGATCAGACGGCTGGTTCAGATGGTGGTGGTGATGTTCGCCGTCTCGGTGCTCACGTTCCTGATCTTCAACGTGATCCCCAACGGCGATCCGGCCGTGCGGATGGCGGGCAAGGTCCCGACCGAAACCAACATCGAGGCGATCCGCCAGGAGTGGGGTTTCGACGAGAACATCTTCGTCCAGTACGGGACCACGATGAAGAAGGTGTTCACGGGTGACCTGCGCTCCTACTTCACCCAGCTCGACGTGGACGAGGAGATAATCAAGGGGATCCCGCGCACCTTCTCGCTGGCGATAGGGGCGGCGCTGCTGTGGATGGCCGTCGCGGTGGCTTTCGGGCTCTACAGCGCAATGAGAGCAGGACGATTCGCCGACCGCTTTCTCACGATCGCCGCGTTGGTGGGCATCTCGATGCCCGTCTTCTGGATCGGCGCGCTGATGAACTACTACCTCGGGTTCAAGCTCGGCTGGTTTCCCAACGGCGGGTACGTCGAGTTCACCACCGACCCGGTCGGCTGGTTCACCCACCTGATCCTGCCGTGGACGGCGCTGGCGATCCTGTTCATAGGGTTCTACTCACGCGTGCTGCGCTCCAACGTCCTCGACACCCTGAACGAGGACTACGTGCGCACCGCCCGCGCGAAGGGGCTCTCCGAGCGCCAGGTGATGGTCCGCCACGTGCTGCGCAACTCGCTGATCCCGATCGTCAGCCTCTGGGGCTTGGACTTCGGCGCCGTGCTCGGCGGTGGCGCCATCCTCACCGAGTCGGTGTTCGACCTCCAGGGCGTAGGCCAGTACGCCGCGGACTCGATCGGCCAGCTGGACGTGCCGCCGGTGCTGGCGGTCACGCTGTTCGGCGCTTTCTTCATCGTCGCGCTCAACACCGTCGTCGACATCGTCTACGGCTTTCTGGATCCGCGGATCAGGGTTCAGTGAGCGGCGGCGAACCGATCCTGGACGTGCGCGACCTACGCGTCTCCTTCTCCACCGAGGAGGGGGACGTGCAGGCGGTCGACGGGGTGTCCTTCCAGCTGCGGCCGGGCGAGGTGCTCGCCGTTGTGGGGGAGTCCGGGTCGGGCAAGTCGGTCACGGCCATGACGCTGATGGGGCTCACGCGCTCGCCCAACGCACGCTTCGAAGGCACCGCGCAGTTCCGCGACACCGAGCTGGTCAACGCGACCGACGACGAGCTGCGCCAGATCCGCGGAGCGCAGATCGCGATGATCTTCCAGGACCCGATGACCTCGCTGAACCCCGTCCAGCGCGTGGGAGACCAGATCATGGAACAGATCACGGCGCACGGCGAGATTCCCGCAGCCCAGGCTCGGACACGGGCCGTGGAGATGCTCGACCGCGTCGGGATCCCCCGCGCCGCCGAGCGCGCACGGTCCTACCCGCACGAGTTCTCGGGCGGCATGCGCCAGCGGGCGATGATCGCGATGGCGGTCTCCTGCGAGCCCGATGTGCTGATCGCCGACGAGCCGACCACGGCCCTCGACGTGACGATCCAGGCCCAGATCCTCCAGCAGATCGCGCAGCTGCGCGAGGACGCAGGCGTGGGCGTGATCCTCGTGACCCACGACCTCGGCGTGGTGGCCGACATCGCCGACCGGATCGCCGTCATGTACGCGGGCCAGATCGTGGAGCAGGGGACGGTCGATGAGATCTTCTATGACCCCCAGCACCCGTACACATGGGGGCTGCTGGGGTCGATCACCCGCGTCGACCGCGATCGCCCCGGCCGGCTGCCGGCGATCGGCGGCGTTCCGCCGTCGCTCGCCAACCCTCCCGAGGGATGCCGCTTCCGGCCCCGCTGCCCCCACGCATTTGAGCCCTGTACTCAGGTGCCCGACCTCGAGCAGCGCGGAGCGAGCGGCCCCGGTCACGTGGACCGCTGCTTTCTGTCGGCGCAGGACAAGCCCCGCCTGCGCGAGGTGGACGGGCAGGTGGGGCTGACCACCGGGAGCCCGAGCGCGTGAGCGAGAGCAACGGCGGCGGCCCCCTGCTGCAGATCGAGCACCTCAAGCAGTACTTCCCCGTCGCGTCAGGGCTGCTGGTTCATCGCACGGTTGCGCGCGTGCATGCTGTGGACGATGTCTCGTTCGACCTCGACGAAGGGCAGACGCTTGGACTCGTCGGAGAGTCGGGATGCGGGAAAACCACCCTGTCGCGCTCGCTGCTGCGCCTGATCGAGCCCACCGAGGGCAGCATCGCCTTTCAGGGCCAAGACGTGACTCACCTGTCGATGCGCAAGCTGAGGCCGTTGCGCAGCGAGATGCAGATGGTCTTCCAGGACCCTTTCGCGTCGCTGAACCCGCGCAAGCGGGTGGTGCAGATCGTGGGCGCTCCGCTCACCCTGCACGGCGTGTCAAAGGGCGAGATCGCGGACAGGGTGCGTGAGCTACTCGACCGGGTGGGCCTACAGGCCGAGCACATGAACCGCTTCCCGCACGAGTTCTCGGGCGGGCAGCGCCAGCGCATCGGGATCGCGCGGGCGCTGGCGCTCGAGCCGAAGCTCATCGTGCTCGACGAGCCTGTCTCCGCGCTCGACGTGTCTGTGCAGGCCCAGATCATCAACCTGCTCGACGACATCCAGGACGAACTTGGGCTCACCTACCTCTTCGTCGCCCACGACCTGAGCGTCGTACGGCACGTCTCTGACCGGATCGCGGTGATGTACCTGGGCAAGCTGATGGAGGTCTCACCGGCCGAGGAGCTCTACACCAAGCCGATCCACCCGTATACGGAGGCGCTCCTTGGGGCCGTGCCGGTGCCCGACCCGCGCGAGAACCGCGCCCGCAAGCGCGTGGCGGTGACCGGCGAGCCGCCGAACCCGACCGACCCGCCCTCTGGATGCGTGTTCCATCCGCGCTGCCCGCACGCCACCGACGTGTGCCGCGAGGTGGAGCCGCCTCTGGCGCGTTACGCGAACGGGCACCTGGCCGCGTGCCATCACCCGAGGCACGTGTCAGGCGAGGAGATCCGGGCTGCTGAGAGGTCGGACCAGAGCCCGCTCAGCGCGGGTGACGAGTTGCCTCAGGCGTCTTAGGCTCTGGCCGCCGGCGAGGGCCGTAACGGCGGCGTGCCCTCTGCAGGGCTCGTCGCCTGCGGCTCGCCTTCGTCGGCTTTGCCTCCTCGGTCACGCCCTTCCGAGGGCACACCACCGTCGCGGCCCATCGAGCGTTTTGGGCGTGTCATTGAAGAGGCGCCGGCGGGCCACCAGGGCGAGGAGCCACCGCATCAAGTTCTGCAGGGCCTCTTGCACGAAAGGCTGGCGGGACTGCACAACCTGTGTCATGCTGCGCTCATAGCTGCACGAGGTTCAGGGATGAAGGCAGTGCAGACCCGATGCAGACCGGTGAGAGGGAGACTTAATGGGAACACGTCGAGGCTAGTTTTCAGGAGACCGGGGCCGTCAAGCGGCCCCGGTTTTGTTTCTGGGCCCTTTCCAGCGGCCGATCCATCCGGTAGAAGTTCGGTGGCGGCATGCGAGAGGGCTTTGAGCTTCTAAGGGAGAACCGGCAGTCACGTGCGTTCTTTTTGACGCTCGCGCAGTCCTCGCTTGGCACAGGAGCCGGATACGTCGCCCTCCTGCTCATCGCGTACGAGCGCTACGAGTCGCCGTGGGCGATCAGCATCGTTCTCGGAGCCGATCTGCTGCCGGCAATGCTGCTCGGCCCAGTGTTCGGCGCGATCGCCGACCGATGGTCGCGGCGCTGGTGCGCGGTGGCCGCCGATGTCGTGCGGGTGGTGGCGTTCGTGGGCATCGCGCTGGTGGACAGCTTCACCGCGACGGTGGCTTTCGCTCTGCTGGCGGGCGTCGGCACCGGGCTGTTCCTGCCCTCGACCGTGGCCGGGTTGGCCAGCATCTCCGGCGAGAAGCGGCTCCCTGCCGCCACCGCGCTCTACGGCGCCGCGTCGGACTTCGGCTACACGCTCGGCCCCGCCATAGCCGCCGGTGGTCTG
This sequence comes from uncultured Thermoleophilaceae bacterium, assembly GCA_963727395.1. GTDB lineage: Bacteria > Actinomycetota > Thermoleophilia > Solirubrobacterales > Thermoleophilaceae > JAAYBF01. The sequence goes on from CAVSGC010000006.1 coordinate 16,362, forward strand.
GCGCTGCTCGGATCCGAGACCCTGCTGGTCGCAAACGGAGCCACATTCGCCGTCTCCGCGGTGGTGCTTTGGAAGCTGTCGTGGGGTCAGACCGAGCCCGCCGCGGACCCCAGCCCGCTGCGTCTGGTGCACTCGATTCTCAGGGACGCCCTCGACGGCGTGCAGCTCGCAGCCCGTCTCCGAGGCACGCGCACCGTGCTCTTCGCCGGCGGTGCCCTGCTCTTCTTCGGCGGTCTGCTCAACGTGGCGGAGCTGATACTTGCCTACGAGGAACTGGACGCGGGGGAGACGGGCTTCGCGATGCTCGTGGCCGTCTTTGGGTTCGGCTTCATCGGCGGCTCGCTCAGTGGCTCAAAGGGCGGCGAGTTGTCTTTCCTCAAGCGGCGCTTTTTGCTTGGCGCCGCAGTGTGGGGCGTGGGGATGATCGCAGCGGGGGTCGCGCCAACGTTGCTCCCCGCCTTGATCGCCTTCGCGGTGATCGGCTTCGGCAATGGAGCTGTGCTCGTCTACGAGAGGCAGATCATCCAGCACACGGTCGCGGGGTCTTCGCTCGGACGCGTCTTTGGCCTCAGGGACTCCCTCACGGCTTGGGCCTTCGCATTCGCCTTCCTGCTGGCGGGAATCCTGATCACCGCCCTCGGGCCACGCACACTGCTGGTCGCAGCAGGAATCGGAGATCTGATCATCTGCGGGTTTGCGGCGCTGGCCCTAAGAAGGGTCTGGCTGACCGATGACCAGCCGCCGGGTGAAACACCTAGACCTGAAACGAGCCCTGCGCTAGGCGCTGACGCTCGCCCTGGCGCTGCCGGTCAACTGCTTGGAGCCCAGCATCTCCCTGATCTCGTCAATGGGCAGGCGGCCTGGCTCACCCTGCTCGACGACATGGGTAATCGCGCGGACCACCGCCGGATCGAACTGGGCACCGGAGTTCACCGTTAGCTCGAGGAGGGCGTCGTCGCGAGACATCGCCTTGCGGTAGACCCGGTCGCTGGTCATCGCGTGGTAGGCGTCGCACACGAACACAATGCGTGCCTCGAGCGGGATGGCCTTGCCCGCGAGACCGTCGGGGTAGCCGCCGCCGTCCCAGCGCTCGTGGCACGAGCGAACGATCTCGCCCACGCGACCGAGCATCCCGCCGACACGGTCGAGCATGTACTGCCCCTCGATCGTGTGAGTCTTAACGAGGGCAAACTCGTCATCGCTCAACTTCGCGGGCTTGTTGAGGATCTCCTGGGGGATCGCGATCTTGCCCACGTCGTGGAGCATCGCCGCGAACTCCAGCTCTTGCCGCGCCTCCGGCTTCACGCCGAGCTCGTCGGCGACCGCGTTGACGAGGTCAACAACCGAGCGACTGTGATGCGCCGTGTAGGGATCGTCGTGCTGCACGACGTCGGCGAGCAGCATCACCGTGCCGCGGTATGCCCGCTGGAGTTCGAGCGCGGCGGTATAGCGTTCGCGCCGATCCCTGGAGAAGAGCACGAGCAGCCACACGAGCGGGCCAACCGCGATGAGTGCGAGCGGGTGCTCGTAGGACACCAAGCCGATGAGGAAGGCCACGGGCGTCAGGGTGGCCTCCACGCGGGTGACCCCGAGGAAGCCGCGTGCCACCTCCACAAGCGGGAGCTGGTCTATCAGCCGGTCGCGAACGATGCACCAGGTGAAGTCGAAGGCCATCTGCGCAAGGAAGGCAAGGACGTAGACCTCGATTGATCCTAGGTTTGGAGCGCCAGGCGCCAGGGCTGCCAACACCAGGACGGGGCCCGCGGCGAACCAGCAGTCGGCCAGGGCCGGGATCCATCGATCGCGATGGACCTTGGCGTTCACGATGTCTGGGATCAGCGCGATCGTCGCGGAGAGCCCGACCAGCAGGAGCACCAGAGGGAGCGGCGCGATGAGGAGCATCGGGACGAGCACGAGCTGCTCGGGCACCACGTAGTAGCCGCCGAACTCGAACCGCACCTGCGAGACAGCCACGTAGCCACCGACGAGGGCGGCGATCACGAGTGGATCGACCGACCGCTCTGAGGGGAGCCAGATCGCGGCGGCTGCCGCGAGCGCGAGGTAAGCGGCGGCGGCAACGGACGTGACGACGCTTTCGCGGCGCGACATCCGCCGCGGCAGTCTGCCGCGCGCTTCGCCTACTAGTTGCTCTGCGAGCAGCATCCTGTGGTTCATCGTCGGCACGTCCCTCACACGCGCGTAGGAACGTTTCCCATTGCAGAGGTTTGGAGCAGAAAGCTGCAATTCGCGCGCAACATCGAGATGGACAGGGTGGCCTTTGCAGCCATATTCCCACTGCAGCCCGCTTCACCTTCTGCATAACCGAGGTACACCTAGACTGGCCGAATGACTGCCGCAGAAATTCGCGAGCGCTTCCTCTCGTTTTTCGAGGCGAGAGAGCATCTGCGCGTCCCTTCGTCGTCGCTCGTGCCCTCCAGCTACGACCCCTCGGTGCTGCTCACCACGGCGGGCATGCAGCAGTTCAAGCCCTACTTCCGCGGGGAGGAGGAGCCCCCGTCACGCCGCCTGACGAGCTGCCAGAAGACGTTCCGAACGGTGGACATCGAGGTCGTGGGCACCACGGCGCGCCACCTCACCTTCTTCGAGATGCTCGGCAACTTCTCGGTGGGCGACTACTTCAAGAAGGGCGCCGCCGAGTTCGCCTGGGAGTTCTCAACGGAGGGTCTGGAGCTCGATCCCGAGCGGATCTGGATCACGGTGTTCGGAGGCGACGAGGAGTTCGGGCTCGGCCCGGACGACGAAGCGATCGAATGCTGGCGGGCGATCGGCATTCCGGACGAGCGAATCGTGCTCCTTGGCCGCGAGGACAACTTCTGGCAGTCCGGCCCGACCGGGCCCTGCGGCCCGTGCTCGGAGCTCTACCTCGACCGCGGCCCCGAGTTCGGCGCGGACTCCGAGCGGCCGGGCGACGACACCGAGCGCTTCCTCGAGTTCTGGAACCTCGTCTTCATGCAGTACGAGCTGCACTCCGACGGCTCTCTGACCGACTTGCCACAGCAGAACATCGACACGGGGCTGGGCCTGGACCGCATGGCCGCCATCCAGCAGGACGTACCGTCGATCTACGAGACCGAGCATTTCCGGCCGCTGCTGGAGTTCGGAGAAGAGCGGTCTGGTCGCACCTACGGCCACGACGAGGCGACCACCCGGTCCCTGAGAGTGCTGGCCGACCACGGCCGCGGAGCGGCATTTCTGCTGGCCGACGGCGTGGTGCCCTCCAACGAGGAGCGCGGCTACGTGCTGCGCCGCGTGCTCCGCCGCGCCATCCGCCATGGGCGCACGCTCGGCATCGAGGGTTCCTTCGTGCCCGGCCTCTGCGACGTGGTGGTGGCGACGATGGGCGACGTCTACCCCGAACTGTTGGCCGAGCGCGACACCATCGCCCGGTGGGCTACCGCGGAGGAGGAGGGCTTCAGCCGCACGCTGAGCCAGGGCGAGCGCCTGCTGGCCGAGCTGATCGAGCGTGCCCGCGCCAGCGGTGCCCATGAGATCAGCTCCGACGACGCGTTTCGCCTCCACGACACCTACGGCTTCCCGTTCGAGCTGACCCAGGAGGTGCTGGCCGAGGAGCAGTTGACGGTGGACGAGGAGGGGTTTGCGGCTCTCATGGAACAGGCGCGGGAGCTCGCTCGCAGCGGCGCGCGTCACACCGGGGGCGAACAGGCGGCCGAGCGCGCCGCGGCGTTCGCTCGGCAAACCGGCTTCTCCACACGCTTCGTTGGGTATGAGTCCACGGAGGCGGACACCGTGGCCCGCGCCGTGGCGTCGGACAACGGCACGCAGCTGGTCAAGCTCGAGGACAGCCCCTTCTACCCGGCCGGCGGCGGGCAGGTGTCCGACGCCGGTGTTGTGCGCAGCGGCTCGGCAGAGGCGCGTGTGGCCGAGGTGTTCCGCCTGGGCAACGACCAGGTGCTGGCTCTGGAGCCGGGTGGCGGCGTGGCCGAGGGAGAGGCGGTTCACGCCGAGGTGGACCGCGCCGCGCGCCTGGCCACGATGCGCAACCACACGGCCACCCACCTGCTCCATGCGGCACTGCGCGAGCGGCTGGGTGATCACGTCCGCCAGGCCGGCTCCTACGTGGGTCCCGACAAGCTGCGGTTCGACTTCACCCACGGCGAGCGCCTCTCTTCAGGGGAGCTGGCGGACGTCGAGCGGCGGGTGAACGGGTGGATCGCCGACAACCAGATGGTCACGGCCGTTCAGACAACGCTCGACGAGGCCCGTTCGCTGGGAGCCATGGCGCTGTTCGGCGAGAAGTACGGCGACTGGGTCCGGATGGTCGAGGTGGAGGGGGTGTCCCGTGAACTGTGCGGAGGCACCCATGTGGCCACCACCGCTGAGATCGGCCTGTTCCACGTGACCGTGGAGACCTCGAGCGCGTCCAATGTGCGCCGCATCGAGGCGGTCACGGGCCCGGGCGCCACGGTCCTGTTCGAGCAGCGGACCGCGCAACTGCGCCGCCTGTCCGAGGCTCTCCGGGCTCCCGAGGGGGAGCTGGACCGGGCCGTCGAGAAGCTCAACGAGCGCGTGCGGGAGCTGTCGAAGAAGCCCGCGGCATCCGCCGGCGGCACGACCGCGGAGGAGCTCGTGGCCGCCGCCGAGGAGATAGCGGGCGTGCCGGTGGTGGCCGCGCGCGCCGAGGTGGGTGATGCCAAGGAGCTGCTCGGCCTCGCGGATCGGGTGCGGCAGACGCTCGGGGACGCGGTGGTGGTGCTCGGCGCGGCGGCCGGCGAGCGGGTGCATCTGGTGGTCACCGTGGCGCCCTCCGTCGTGGGGCGGGGCGTGAAGGCCGGCGACGTGGTGAAAACCGCCGCCGAGGTCGTGGGCGGTGGCGGGGGAGGGCGCGACACGATGGCCCAGGCCGGCGGCCGGCTACCCGAGAAACTCGACGACGCGGTGCGGTCTGCCCGCATGAGCGTCGAGCAATCGCTTTCATAGGGGTCTCGATGCGCGTCTTGGCGCTCGATCACGGGGAGGCCCGCTGCGGTTGTGCCGTGTCCGATCCCTCGGGCACGCTGGCGACGCCTCTCTCAGCGATCGAGCGACCCGATACCCGAAAGGGGCTGGGCAGGCTGGCTGCACTCATAGATGAATTGGACGCTGAGCTGGTGGTTGTGGGGCTCCCCATCACCCTCGCCGGGGAAGAGGGCTCCCAGGCGGAGACGGCTCGCGCCTTCGCCGCCCGCCTGGGCGAGCGGATCGCGATACCGGTCGAGCTCTACGACGAGCGCCTGACCACCCGCATGGCTGAGGCCTCGGGCGGGTCGAGTGACGCCGACTCCCGCGCCGCTGCACACCTGCTCGAGGGCTGGCTCGCCAGCCGGGCGGCACGTACATGAGCCGCGGGAGGGAACGAAGCGCGGAGGAGCGCGAGCAGGCCCGGCTGGAGCGCGAGGCAAAGCGCGCCGAGCGCGAAGGCCGTCCGCCGCCCGCCGCGCCGCCCCCCACGGAGGTGCCTCCGCCAGTTCTCGATGCCGACAGCTCCTATGCCCCAGCGGCGGAGCCCGCCCCGCCCGCCTTCAGCGAGCCGGAGGCGCAGCCCGAGCCGCCCGAATTCGACGTGCCGCTCGAGCCCGCGCCCGCGCCGGAGCCGGTGCCCGAGCAGGTTCCGGAGCAGGAATTCCGCGAGTCGCTCGAGCCCGATCTGCCCCCCGAGCCCGACCTGGCGGCGGACCCCGAGCCGGCTGCGGAGGCCGAGTTTCCCCCTCAGAGCCCGGTGCGGCCTCAGGCGCCGCCTCCGCTGCCGCGCGGCGAGGCCTCTGGCCGCCGGGCGCGCCGCGCGCAGCCGCCGCCCTTTCCGCCCTCACGGCTGGGCGGCGAGAAGCGATCCGGCGAACGGCGCCGGGCCAGGATGATCGTGCCGCTGGCCGTGGTGATCGTGCTCGTGGCCGGTGCAGGCTGGCTGCTCGCCTCGCTGTTCCAGCCGTTCTCCGGAGACGGAGAGGGGTCCGTCCGCGTGACGGTGCCCCAGGGCGCGACCGTCGGGGACATCGGAGAGCTGCTCGAGCGCCGGGGGGTGGTGCCGAGCGCCTTCTTCTTCAGGGCGCGGGCCAGCCTCGCTGGCCGCAGTGACGACTTCAAGGCAGGCAGCTTCAGCCTCAAGGAGGGGATGAGCTACAGCGCCGCGATGGACGCCCTGTCCGCATCCCCGGGCGAGCAGACCGTGCAGATCACGATCCCGGAGGGACGCTCCCGCCGGGAGGTGGACGATCTGATCGGCAACCAGGTGAAGGGCGACTACGCGAGCGTGACGCGGAGCTCCCGGCTGCTGAACCTGCGCACCTACGGCGCGCGCAACGCGCGCAACCTGGAGGGCTTTTTGTTCCCGGCCACCTACGAGCTGAAGCGGGGCCAGACCGCCAAGGACCTCGCCAACCAGCAGCTGGGCGCCTTCAAGCGTGAGTTCGAGAAGGTCGATCTGACGTTCGCACGTCGCAAGAACCTCACCCCCTACGACGTGCTGGTGATCGCATCGATGGTGGACCGCGAGGCCCAGGTGGCCAAGGAACGGCCCATCATCGCGTCGGTGATCTACAACCGGCTGCGGGACGGGATCCCGCTCGGGATCGACGCCACGATCCGGTTCGCCACCAACAACTGGACCGAGCCGCTGAAGCAGTCGGAGCTGGCGATCAACTCGCCGTACAACACGCGCGAGGAGGCCGGGCTTCCTCCGGGCCCCATCGGCAGCCCGGGCCTCGCCGCCATCAAGGCCGCTGCCCGCCCGGCGCGCACGAAGTTCCTCTACTACGTGGTGAAGCCCGGTACGTGCGGCGAGCACGAGTTCTCGGCCACCGACGCTGATTTCCAGCGCGACGTGGAGCGCTACAACAGCGAGCGCGAACGGCGCGGGGGCAAGTCGCCGACCGACTGCTGATGCCGCGCACCCTGCTCGGCGTGGCCGGCCACCCGGTGGGGCACAGCCGGTCGCCGGCCATGCACAACGCGGCACTGGCGGCACTGGAGCTGGACTGGCTCTACGTGCCGCTGCCGCTGCCGCCGGAGCGCTTTCACGAGAGCGCGGCGGCGCTGGCGGGCTCGGGGTTCCGCGGGATCAACGTGACTGTGCCGCACAAGGTGGCCGCGCACGATCTCGCCCACGAGCGCAGTCAGGCGGTGGAGGCCATTGGCGCGGCCAACACGCTCACGTTCTCCGGGGGCCGCATCAGCGCCGACAACACGGATGCCGGTGGGTTCCTCGACGCACTCGAGGAGCCACCGGGCGGTAAGCGCGCGCTGGTGCTGGGGGCGGGGGGCTCCGCGCGCGCAGTGGTGTGGGCCCTCACACAGGCGGGCGCAGCCGAGGTGTCGGTGCTCAACCGGACACCCGCCCGCGCTGCGGCGCTGGCCGCCGACCTTGGGGTGCGCCAGGCGCAGCGCGCCGTGGCCGCAGACCTGCTCGTGAACTGCACCAGCGTGGGCCTGGGGGCCCCGACCACCGTGGACGAGGCCGTGGCCGAGCTGGGGCTGGAGGAGATCGACCCGCCCGCCACGGTGGTGGACCTGGTCTACGGCGCGGGCACCTCGCCGGTGGCCGCCTGGGGCGCGGTGGGGGGGAGCCGTGTGGTGGATGGCCTGGAGGTCCTCGTGCGCCAGGGTGCCAGGAGTCTTGAGCTGTGGACCGGGCGGGAGGCCCCGCTTGAGGTGATGAGACGGGCGGCACGCGGCTCGTATCAGGGAGGAGGGCGATAAGCCACTAAACATTCGTCCACCCCCGTCCGATAGTGCGGATATGGCAGTTTCCCGCCCGCTGCTCCTCACCCTCGTGGGAGCGATGCTCATGGCCGCGACCTTCGTCGCCGCGCGCGGCGCGCGCACGGCCGCAGAGCCTGTGTCCCAGGCGGCGATTGCGCCGCCGGCTCCGGCGCCCCCGAAGGGGAGCGTCACGGGTGGCAAGCCCGAAGCGGCCAAGGCCGCCAGAGAGCGGCAGGCCAAGGCAGCCCAGCGCGAGGCCAAGGCAGTCCAGCAGCGCGAGGCGAAGGCCGCTGAGAAGGTCGCCGCCGAGCGCCGGCCGGCCAAGGTGGTCGGGCTCCCCGCGCCGGTGGCGAAGGCGCTCGCGACCAAGAAGGTCGTCGTGCTCTTCTTCTTCCAAAACGCAGCGGACGATGACGCCACGGGCGCCGCCGTGCGCTCCCTCGACAGCATCCGGGGCGTAAAGATCTTCCGAGACAGCATCGCCAACCTCGCCAACTACCGTGCGGTGACCGCCGGCCTCGGAGTGGCTCAGGCCCCCGCGGTGGTGGTCATCGGTCGAGATCGTGCCGCGCAGCTCTTCGAGGGCTACGTGGACGAGGCCACCCTCACCCAGGTCGTGGTGGACGCCCGATGACCGAGCCCGCCCGCGGTACGCCGGTGACTCAGATGGGCGGCCACGCTGCCGCGGCCCAGGCGGGACAGGCCGCGGCCGGCGCGCCTGCGGCAGCCGGTCCCTCAGAAAGCGGAACCGGCCTCATTCCGCCCACCCGCCGCGGTGGACCGTCGCGCTTCATTGCGGACGTGATCGTGCAGCTGGGCTATGTGGACCGCGAGCGCGCGGACGCCGCCGTCGAGATCTCTCGCCAGCAGGGCAAGCGCACGGGACAGGTACTGCTGGAGACCGGCGCGATCACCCCGGCTCAGCTTGCCCACGCGCTGGCCGAGCGCTTTGGCCTGGACTTCGTGGACCTCGGGCTCTACCACCCCGACGAAACCGCGCTGAACACGATCAACCACACCGCGGCACGGCGATTCGAGGCTGCCCCGATCGGCTACGACGAGTCCGGTGCGCTGATCGTGGCGATGGCCGACCCGTCCAACGTGCTCGCGCTCGATGACCTCAAGCTGATGACGGGCCACAACATTCGGCCGGCCGTGGCGACCGGTGAGGACGTGGCCAACCTGATCGGGCGCATGAGCCGTCTCGACAACGCCATGGCCGCGGCGATCGAGGAGGACGCCGAGGGGGAAGAGGTGATCGGCGGGGTCACCGAGATCCGTGAGTCCGCCACAGACGCGCCGGTGATCAAGCTCGTGAACTCGATCATCGCCCAGGCCGTCGAGCAGGGCGCATCAGACCTGCACTTCGAGCCCGACGGGCGGGACATGCGCGTGCGGTTCCGCGTGGACGGCGTGCTCTCGGAAACCACCACGATTCCCCGGCGCATGATCGCCGGCGTGACCTCTCGCGTGAAGATCATGGGCGACCTCGACATCTCCGAGAAGAGGATTCCCCAGGACGGCCGCGTGGGGCTGAAGGTCGAGGACCGCTCGATCGACATCCGAATCGTGACCCTTCCAGCCGTCCACGGCGAGGGCATCGTGATGCGAGTGCTCGACAAGGGCCAGTCCATGCTCAACCTCGACTCGCTCGGCCTGCTCGGCGACTCGCGTGAGCGGTTCGAGAGGGGCTTCCGCAAGCCCCACGGCGCCGTGCTGGTCACCGGGCCGACCGGCTCCGGCAAGTCGACCACGCTCTACTCGGCGCTCAACACGATCAACTCGATCGAGAAGAACATCATCACGATCGAGGACCCGGTCGAGTATCAGCTACCCGGCGTCAACCAGATCCAGGTGCACAACAAGTCGGGACTGACCTTCGCCAGTGGCCTGCGGTCGATGCTCCGTGCCGACCCCGACGTGATCATGGTCGGCGAGATCCGCGACGCTGAGACGGCGCGCATCGCAGTCGAGTCGGCCCTGACCGGCCACCTCGTGCTGAGCACGCTGCACACCAACGACGCCGCATCGGCGATCACCCGCCTCACCGAGATGGGGATCGAGCCCTTCCTGACGGCGTCGGCCATCGACACGGTGGTGGCCCAGCGCCTGGCGCGAGTGCTCTGCCCCCACTGCAAGCGGCCGGCCACCCTCACCCCGCAGTCACTCGCGGCCGGCGGGTTCCGGTCGGATACGGACATCCAGGTCTTCGAGCCGACAGGCTGCACCCGCTGCAAGGGGTCCGGCTACCGCGGGCGCCTGGGCCTCTACGAGGTCATGACGGTGACCGACGCGATCCGCTCGATGTGCATCGAGCGGGCGTCGGCGGAGGCAATCGCCGAGGTGGCGCAGCGCGAGGGCATGCGCAAGTTGCGCGATGACGGCCTCGCGCGCGTTAGGGAAGGCGCCACATCGATTTCAGAGGTAGCAAGGGTCACGTAGCGCTCCCGCGCTGCCGATAGGAGATTCGATGGAACTCGACTTCGCAGAAGTGCTGATGCAGGTGATGGAGCAGGGTGCGTCGGACCTGCACCTGACCGCCGGCGCGCCCCCGATGCTGCGCAAGCGCGGCCAGCTCAGCCCGCTCGATTACCCCGCGCTGAACCCGCAGGTGGTCCGCGAGATCGTGTACTCGATCCTCACGAACGACCAGCGCCAGCGCCTGGAGACCGACTGGCAGATCGATCTCGCGTACTCGATCCCCGGACGGGCGCGGTTTCGCGTGAACGTGTTCTTCCAGCGCGACTCGCTGGGCGCGGCGTTCCGCCTGATCCCCTCGGAGATGCCGGCGCTCGACACCCTCGGCCTGCCTCCGGTGCTGCGCGACCTCACGCGCAAGCCACGCGGATTCGTGCTGGTCACGGGCCCCACCGGCTCGGGCAAGTCCACCACGCTGGCGGCGATGATCGACGTGATCAACCAGTCACGGCACGAGCACATCATGACCGTGGAGGACCCGATCGAGTTCCTCCACCGCCACAAGAGCTGCATCGTGAACCAGCGCGAGATCGGGTCCGACGCCCAGAGCTTCGCAATGGCTCTGAAGGCCGCGCTGCGTCAGGACCCGGACGTGATCCTCGTGGGCGAGATGCGAGACCTCGAAACGATCTCGACCGCGCTGACCGCTGCCGAGACCGGCCACCTCGTGTTCGCCACGCTTCACACCCAGGACACCGCTCAGACCGTGGACCGCATCGTGGACGTGTTCCCGCCCACCCAGCAACAGCAGGTGCGCGTGCAGCTGTCTGTGGCGCTCCAGGGAATCGTCACCCAGCAGTTGCTCCCCACCGCTGACGGCATGAGCCGCTGCGCCGCGACCGAGATCCTGATTCCCACGCCGGCGGTCCGCAACCTGATCCGCGAGGGCAAGACCCACCAGATCTACTCCACGCTCCAGACCGGCGCCAGCCACGGCATGCAGACGATGGACGCCTCGCTGGCGGACCTGGTCCGCCGCGACAAGATCACCCGTGAGCTGGCTGAGTCGCGCTCGTCCTCGCCGGAGGAGCTCCGCCGTCTCATGGGCACCGTCAAGGCCGCATAGCCATGGGCACCTTCGCGTTCAAGGCGCTCGATCTCGCCGGCACGCCCACGCGTGGCGAGGTGGAGGGCGACACCAAGCAGGCGGTGGCCGCGCAGCTGCGGTCCAAGGGACTGATCGTCACCGACATCGAGGAGCTGATCCCCCAGAGCGCCTCGGACCTCCTGTCGGGCTTCAAGAAGGTCAAGGCGGCAGAGATCACGATCGCCACGCGCCAGCTGTCCACGATGATCTCGTCCGGCATGTCGCTTCTGCGGTCGCTCTACGTGCTCGAGGAGCAGACCGAGAACGACAAGCTCAAGGAGACCTTCGTCGCGGTCCGCAAGGACGTCGAGGCGGGCATGGGATTCTCGTCCTCCCTGGCGAAGCACCCCGACGTCTTCAACGACCTCTACGTGGCCATGGTGGCTGCGGGCGAGACCGGCGGCATCCTGGAGAGCACGCTGATCCGCGTGTCCAACCAGCTGGAGTCGGACGACAACCTGCGCCGCCAGGTGCGCGCGGCAATGGTCTACCCGGTGATGATCGGCTCGTTCGCCATGATCGTGCTCTTCGCCCTGGTGGCCTTCCTCGTGCCTGTGTTCGAGGGCGTGTTCTCGGACTTCGGCGGCGAGCTGCCCGCCATCACGAAGCTCACGGTGGCGATGTCCGACATCGTGCGGACCAAGTGGTACATGCTCTTCGGCGGCATCTTCCTCGTCGTCACGATCTTCAAGCGCTGGAAGAACTCCGAGAAGGGCCAGATCCAGTGGGACACGCTCAAGCTCAAGACGCCGCTCAAGATCGGCGGCATCGTGCAGAAGGTGGCCCTCGCGCGCTTCTCCAGGACCTTCTCCGGACTGATCTCCGCCGGCGTGCCGATGCTCGAGGCGATCGAGATCACCGGCCGGACCTCGGGCAACAAGGTGATCGAGCAGGCCATGGACGCGGTCCGTGAGTCGGTCCGCAGCGGTGGATCGGTCACGGCGCCCATGCGCGAGGTACCGGCGGCCTTCCCCGTCATGGTCACCCAGATGGTGGGCGTGGGCGAGGAGACCGGTGCGATGGAGACGATGCTCTCGAAGATCGCAGACTTCTATGAGGACCAGGTGGCGGCTGCTATCAAGGCGCTCACCTCGATTCTCGAGCCGGTGATGATCATCGTGGTGGGTGCGGTCGTGGGATTCATCGTGATCGCGATGTACCTCCCGATGTTCAAGGTGTACGACTCGATCCAGTAAGCGCCGGCCACGCCCCTCAGGGGAGCGGGGCGGGCACGATCTGGAGGACGCCCAGCAGGCGGGACTCGCTGTCGGGCAGCGCGCGGAAGCGCACGGGGTGCCGCCCCGGCCGGGTGGAGAGGACGTCGAAGCGCGCGGGTGCGAGCCGCTCGGCGACTGCGGTCAGCCCGAGCCCATCCAGGGACACCTCACCCGGCTCCTCCACGACGACGGTCACGGTGGTGGCGCTGCCGGCCTTGACCGTCTCGGTCCTGGGCGGCCTGCCCACCACGAACCGGACGGGGGGAGCGGGCGGCTTGGCGCGCCGGGCCGTGACGGTGGGCGTGGGGGTGGCGCCCGGTTGTGCGGTGGCACCCTCCTCGGCGGTCTCCCGCACGGGGGGGCGCCCCAGCCAGCTGACTAGGGCCGCGAGCCCGAGGACGATCGCGAAGAGAAGAAGGGCGCGGCGAAGCTCCACTGGGAGAGCGATCCTAGTGCGCGGTCCAGTCCGACCCGCGGCCGGTAGAGAGCCACGGCCAACCCGGCCGCGAGGGGGACGGCCCAGGCGAGATACAGCGCATTGAGCACCTGTGCCTGCGCCACGGAGTCCGCGAAGATCTGGTCACCCGTCGCCCAGAAACTCAGCCCCAACAGCACCGAGACGGCCACCGTGAGGTAGGGGAACGCGGCCCTGCGCACCGTCTCCCACGCGAGCAGCGAGAGCACAAAGGGCACGTGGTAGTAGTCGTTGTTCCAGTGGTCGAGCAGGCACCGCAAGAGAAACAGCAGGGCGAGCAACAGAAGGGCGTCGTCGAGGCGGCGCTCCCGGAGACGCCAGAGGGCAAACGAGAGCGGTAGGGCCAGCAGGACGATCAGAGGGTGGGTGATCGGCGCCAGCCACGCTGGGACGTAGTAGCCCGGCCCGAGCCTGTCGAACGTCTCCAAGTGGCTGAACGGCCACCAGACATTCCAGGGGGTGGTATGCGCTGCCGAGGGATCCTGACCCGCTGCGCCGGCGGCGGTGGCGTGGAACGCGCCCGGGTCCGCGAGCAGGGGGGGAAGGGTGAACAGCGCCGCCACGGCGGCCGCCATGCCGCCCAGCAGCAGGCGCCGGTCGGTTGTCGCGAGCAGCGCGGGGAGCACGGCCAGAACCGCCCACTGCTTCGTGGCTATCCCGAGTCCCAGGAGAATTCCGGCGAGCAGCTGGCGCTCGCGCAGCGCCGCCACCACGGCTCCCACGCACAGCGCAGCCGCGAGCAGTTCCTCCGGATGCCCCCAGTGGATGGCCCTGAAGGTCATCGGGTTGATCACGGCCAATCCTGCGACCACGCCCTGGAGCCACTCGGGCGCCCCGCGGTCGGCCAGCATCCGCGCGAGAACCAGGCCCAGGACGAGCGTGGCCAGAAGGCACGGCAGGACGCCGATGAGATAGACGGTGGTCTCGCTGGAGGTGAACACCGTGGCCACGAGCGGGGCGCGCAGCACCAGCGAGAAGCTCCCCATCAGCGGCTGCACGGCGAAGAAGTCCTGAAGGTCCCAGCGCGCGAGAGCGTCGATGGCGGGGCCGGCATCGGAGAAGTAGTCGAGCCCGGGCTCCATCGCCACGCCCGCGCGCGCGGACAGCCCGAGCAGCGCCAGGCAAACGGCAGCGGTGAGCGCGCGAGACATCCCTACCGGGATCGACCAGGCCGCGGGGGAGCTTGAGGGCTGGCGGCTGGACGAACGGCCGATCTCATCCTGGAGGGAGAGCTAAAGATTCCACCCGGAGCGCCGATGAAGAGGTCAAGTCAGCAGCCACGGTGTGAAAGGCAAACCCGTCGTAAGGCGGGGACGCAAAGCTCCGGGGCTCGATCGACAGGAGGCTCTCTTCTGTGCTCGAGCCGGCCGAGCTGCCACCCGGGAACTCTCCTCGGCGGCGAAGGATCCGCGGCACTGGCGCCCAGACCACACACAGTCAGCCTAAGGAGGCAGACATATGCTGCGGAACATCCGTCAGCGCATCCAGTCCGAGGAGAGCGGCTTTACTCTGATCGAGCTCCTCGTTGTCGTTTTGATCATCGGCATCCTTGCCGCCATCGCTATCCCGGCGTTCCTGGGTCAGCGTGAGAAGGCTCAGGATTCCGAGGCCAAGTCGGCCGTCCGTAACGCCCAGAGCGCCGCGGAGGCCTATTACACCGACGGCCAGACCCACACGGGTATGGACGCGGCGGCCCTCAAGGCGATCGAGCCTTCGCTGAACAACGCCGACGGCTTCGCCGTCAGCGTGACCGGCTCGGGCGCCACCACGGGCTACGTGCTGTCCGTGGACTCCAAGGCTGAGACCTCAGCCGGCAACCCGCGCACGTACACCATCACCAAGACGAGCCCCTCGGCTCCCTCGGTTCGCACATGCGAGTCCGGCGGCGGCTGCAAGGGCACCGGCTGGTAGTCACCCAGCTGGAACCCGGAAGCACCGGAGGGCGGGCCCACGGGCCCGCCCTCCGCCTTTGGGATAGGGCTAAAGGGTCATCCCCCGGTTGCCGATCTGTTGGTCAAGTCAGCAGCCACGGTGTGAAAGGCAAACCCGTCGTAAGGCGGGGACGCAAAGCTCCGGGGCTCGATCGACAGGAGGCTCTCTTCTGTGCTCGAGCCGGCCGAGCTGCCACCCGGGAACTCTCCTCGGCGGCGAAGGATCCGCGGCACTGGCGCCCAGACCACACACAGTCAGCCTAAGGAGGCAGACATATGCTGCGGAACATCCGTCAGCGCATCCAGTCCGAGGAGAGCGGCTTTACTCTGATCGAGCTCCTCGTTGTCGTTTTGATCATCGGCATCCTTGCCGCCATCGCTATCCCGGCGTTCCTGGGTCAGCGTGAGAAGGCTCAGGATTCCGAGGCCAAGTCGGCCGTCCGTAACGCCCAGAGCGCCGCGGAGGCCTATTACACCGACGGCCAGACCCACACGGGTATGGACGCGGCGGCCCTCAAGGCGATCGAGCCTTCGCTGAACAACGCCGACGGCTTCGCCGTCAGCGTGACCGGCACGGGCGCCACCACGGGCTACGTGCTGTCCGTGGACTCCAAGGCTGAGACCTCAGCCGGCAACAAGCGCACGTACACCATCACCAAGACGAGCCCCTCGGCTCCCTCGGTTCGCACATGCGAGTCCGGCGGCGGCTGCAAGGGCACCGGCTGGTAGTCACCCAGCTGGAACCCGGAAGCACCGGAGGGCGGGCCCACGGGCCCGCCCTCCGCCTTTCCAGACTTGACTGTCGTGGACAAATGACCCATCTCATAGCTTCGGCTGTGCGGTCGATAGGAGGGTCATGATCCGCACAAGCATCCGTGTCTGCGGGCATCGGCTTCGCAGGGAAGAGGCGGGCTCGACGATCATCGAGGTACTGGCAAGCGCCATCGTGCTCGTGCTCATCTCCGTCGGCGTGCTCGGAGGACTCGACGGCGCCACGAACCAGTCGAATCAGAACCGCCTGCGCTCGGTGGCCGCGAGCGTGGCACAGGCCGATCAGGAGCGGCTCCGAGGACTCCGCGCCCGGCAGCTCTTCGACCGCAACGAGACACGCACGGTTGCCATTCGCGGCGCCCAGTTCTCGGTGAACTCGACGGCGGCCTGGCTGCTGGACTCCGGCGGAACAGACTTTCCCTGCAGCGCCAAGGGCAACTACATGCGCATCCGGTCCTCGGTGAGTTGGCCCGGGATGGGCACGCAGCCCATCACGGTCACCAGCCTCGTAACACCGTCGGGGCAGGCCGGCACCGTGTCGGCCACCATCACCAGCCGCAACCTGGTCGGGTTGCCGGGCATCGGGGTCACGATGACCGGCCCCGAGACCAAGACCGTGACCACCGACGCCCGGGGCTGTGTGTTCTTCGGCCAGCTGCAGCCCGGCGAGTACCTGCTCACCTTCTCCAAGCCTGGCTACATCGACCCGACGGGCGTGAACCCCGTGAGCAAGGAGATCACCGTGAACGCCGAGTCCACGGTGAGCGAGACCTTCCGCTACGACCAGCCCGGCTCGATCACCGCAAGCTTCAACACCAAGCGAGGCTCCGCCGGCCAGGTGGTCTCGTTCCCCGGCTGGGGGACACCCGGCACGGCGTTCACGAGCCTCTCCCACAGCGGGCTGCTCCAGGGGACCAAGTCCTACGCGGTCAACCCCGTGGCCACCTCCGCCACGATGACCAACCTCTTCCCATTCACCGATGCGTACTCGGTCTACGCCGGCGGCTGCCCGGGCGCCAACCCCGCCTCCTACACCACTTCTCCCACCACCAGCCCCTTCGCGGTGCCCAACAACCAGATCGTGATGCCGGGCAGCGCTCATAGTGTGGCCGTGCGCGTGCCCTCCGTGCGGCTGCGCTACTGGACGCAGGAGAACAACGCCAGTCAAGAGCGGTGGGTGGCGGTGCCGGCGAAGAACACCACCAGCTCGAGCGCCACAGGCCTCACGGTCGTGAAGCTCACCGCCACGTCCCCAGGGTGTGGCGGCGTGACCAGCTGGAGCATGGATGACTGCTCGGGCACCCCGCAGCCGGTCTCACCCGCCTGCACCCCCTCGAACGTGACCACGGACACCGGCGGCTGGATCGACCGGCCACAGGGACGAGCGCTGCTCGAGGACTGGGGCGTGCCGGTGGGCACCTACGACATCTGCGTGGACCTCGCGAACAGCTACGACCCCGTCGGCACCCTGGGCAGCGGGAACTACAGGGCCATGGCCACCAACGTGATGGTCAAGGACCCGGCCGGCGAAACCGTGAGCTTCAACCAGCTCACCTCGGGAGACTGCCCATGAGCACCGTGGCAGCCATCCGTAGCCGTCTGGCCGATGAGCGGGGCTACAGCCTCATGGAGATGTCCGTCTCGGTGCTCCTGGGGCTGATCGTTGTGCTCGCCGGCTACCAGCTGCTCACCAGCTCCAGCCGCGCATCCACCGACGTCGCCGACCGCGTGGACGCGGCCGCACGTGCGCGTGACGGGATGGAGGCGATCACCGCGCGGCTGCGGTCGCAGGTCTGCCTCAACGACGACGGGCCCGCCATCGTGCGAACTTCGCCCACGTCGATGGACTTCTTCAGTGTGCACGGCAACGTCGTGCCAAGCCCCGTGATCTACGGGAACACCGACGCCACGCAGGACACCGCACAGGCACGGAGGATCGAGTTCCGCGCGGGCGTGAATGGCGCTGCCGGGAAGATCGTTGAGTACCAGTGGAACTCGCCGCTGCCGGCCGACGACCCCTCCACGCGCTATCCCGAAGCGGCCGGCGTGTTTCCCCCCGTGGGGCTCGACGGACAGACCGCCGCGAGCGTCGTTCCCACGCGCACTCTGATGACGGGAGTCGAGCGGCCCGGCGGCACGGGAGCCATCTTCAAGTACTTCAGGTTCCAGCCCGGCGCGCCCGCCACGCCGGACCAGCCGGTGGCCGCGGCGAGCTACCGCGACGACGACGGCAACCCCGCGACCAATGACGGGGACGAGCTGGCGCGCATCGTGCGGATAGAGGTGTCCTTCGACGCGGTGGCCGAGCGCCTCAGCGATACCGGGCCGAAGAAGATCGTGCGAAACGGCTCCAAGCCCGGCACCGACTCCACATTCACGAACGAGGCCTATGTGCGCACCGCGGACTCCGGCCAGCCAGAGGAGAGCCCGGAATGCTTCTGAGTCTCTACAGGCGCTTGCGCAACGACGAGGGCTTCACCATGGTGAACGTCCTCATGGTGATGACCGCGGTGATGGGGATCAGCGTGGGCGCGTTCGCAGCCACGGGGAGCGACCTTCGCATCGGCATCTTCGACCGCAGCTCCAAGCAGGCCTACGCGGCCGCGGAGGCGGGCGTGGCCGAGTACCTCAGCAAGGTGAACGGCGACAACGCCTACTGGCGGCTGTGCGCCAACCGTCCCCAGGTACCCGACCACATCGCGCAGCAGTGGAACGGCGTGCGCCCCGATCCTCGCGTCTGGCGCTCGGTGCCCAACTCCAACGCCCAGTACACGATCGAGCTGCTGCCGGCCAACGGCGCGGCCGCGTGCGACCCGGCCAACGCCAACCAGTCGATGCTCGACACCCGCACGGGTGCATTCCAGATCCGCGTGACCGGTCGCGTGCAACAGAACGGCCGCACGGAGGGCAAGCGCAGCCTGATCGCCACCTTCAAGCGAACCAGCTTCCTCGAGTTCCTCTACTTCACCGACTACGAGACCTCAGATCCGATCGTCAAGGAGATCCAGACCTTCGGCAAGCTCACGCGGCCGAAGCTCGGCGCTTACGTTCCCGATCGGACCACGAGCCTGCCGGAGTGGGCGTCCACCAACTGCAACGCCTACTACCGCGACGGGCGCAGCACCCGAGCGTGGTACGTCGGCGACGGCGACGGCAACGCCAACGACGGACGGATCTACTGGCCCAGCTCGCCCAGCGACAACAGCCCGTGGAAGTCCTGGAACGGAAGCTGCGGCGCGATCCAGTTCGGCGACAGCGACCAGGTCCAAGGGCCCCTGCACACCAATGACGAGCTGTATGTGTGCGGAACTCCCGAGTTCGGCCGCACCGGTCGCAACGACCGGCTCGAGATCACCTCGTCCAATGCCTTCCGAAAGTGCAACTCCAACGCTGCTCCGGTGGTCCGGGGCGACCTCCAGGTTCGAGCGGCAAAGCTCGATCCGCCGCCGGACAACAGCGCGCTCAAGAACGAGGCCGATCCCAGCTACCTGTTCACCGGGAGGACGGAGATCGTGCTCCAGCCCGACCAGATACTGGTGAACAACGTGCCAAGGCCCTACCCCGCGAACGGTGTGATCTACGTCGAGAGCGGCCAGTGCGGCCAGGAGTACCGGCCGCTGACGCCCTACGCCACTCCCGACGGCTGCGGCGACGTGTACGTGCGCGGCTCCTACAACAAGGACCTCACCATCGCGGCGCGCAAGGACATCATCATCGACGGCGACATCACGCGGCAGAACACCAATCCCAAGCCCGATGTGACCCTGGGCCTGATCGCCACGGGCTTCGTGCGCGTCAGGCACAGCCTCGCGAGCGGGCCCAACGTGAACATCAGCTACGTCGGACCCGGCTTCTCGCCGTCGTGCTCCAACGCCTCGACCCAGGACCAGGACCGCGTGATCGATGCCGCGATCCTGGCCCTCCAGCACTCGTTCATCGTCGACCACTACTACTGCGGCGGATCGCTGGGCACGCTCACCGTGTTCGGCGTGATAGCGCAGCGCTATCGCGGCCCGGTGGGCACCTCGGCCGGCAACGGGTACATCAAGAACTACCAGTACGACGACCGGCTCAGCCTGCGCCAGCCGCCGTTCTTCCTGGATCCCGTGCGGTCGGCCTGGCGCCTGCGGCGTCAGACCGAGCAGACCCCCGCCCGTTAGAAGCCTCGGTCCGGCGGCCCTGGGAAGCTCGTTGGGGTGACAGCTACCTGGGCGATATTCGCGGGAGTGATGGGGGCGCTGATCGGGAGCTTTTTGAACGTGGTGATCCACCGCGTGCCCGCACGGGAGTCGATCGTTAGCCCCGGGTCGCGCTGCCCGACCTGCGGCAAGCCCGTGGCGCCCTACGACAACGTGCCGGTGATCTCATGGCTGGTCCTGCGCGGGCGCTGTCGCAACTGCGGCGCCTCGATCTCGATCCGGTATCCGCTGATTGAGCTGCTCACGGCGGTCATCTTCGCCACCATCGTGGTGGTGCGCGGCGCCGACGCCGATCTGGTGGTGGAACTGCCCTTCGCGGCCGCCCTGATCGCGCTGGGGGCGATCGACCTGGAGCATCGCATCCTTCCCAACCGGATCCTGCTGCCGATGGCGGTCTATGGCGCTGCCGCCGGTACGGTCGTGCACACTGGCGATTTGCCCGAGCTGCTCATCGCCGGTAGCGCCGGCTTCCTCGCACTGTTGCTCGTCGCACTGGCCAAGCCAGGCGGGATGATGATGGGCGATGTGAAGCTGGCCGGCGTGATGGGCCTCTACCTCGGGCTGGCCCTCGTGCCCGCCCTCCTCGTGGCCTTTCTCGCGGGCTCCCTCGTGGGCGTCGGGATGATGGCCAGGAAGGGAATGGCCGCCCGCAAGGAGGCGGTCCCGTTCGGGCCGTTCCTGGCGCTCGGTGCCCTCGTGGGGGTGCTCGCGGGCGACGAGCTCGTGGACCTCTATAGCTCCAGCTTGCTCTAGCACTGCTGCAAGACACACAGCCCGCGCTGCGCCCGTTCCGCCACTCCCGCGACAGGGCACTAAAGGGTCGGGGCGCGCAGTCCGATACGGGGGAGAGCCAGCACAACCGTCCCAGCCATGCCTATCTCTCTATCCAAGCGCCCCCAAGGGTCCGTCGGCCTCGACGTCGACGGGTCGTTCGTTGCCGCCGCCGTCGTGGACGGCGGCATGATCGGACGCGTGGCCAGCGCCGACCTCGAGGCCGGGATCACGGCCGACGGCGAGGTGGTGGACTCACGGGCGCTCTCGAGCACCCTCAAGGACTTCTTCAAGCGCTACGGCCTGCCCCGCACGGTGCACCTCGGGATCGCCAACCAGCAGATCGTGGTGCGCCAGCTCGAGATCCCCCTCATCCACGATGAGACCGAGCGCGACGCCGCGGTGCGCTTCCAGGCAGCTGAGGCAATCGCCATGCCGCTGGACGAAGCGGTGCTCGACTATCAGGCGATCGGCGTGAGCCAGGGTGACGACGGCGTGGCGCGTGAGCGCCTCCTCGTTGTTGCGGCTCGCGAGTCGATGGTCTCCCAGCTGGTGACCGCCGTGAAGGACGCCGGGCTCAAGCCGGTCGGGCTGGACCTGAACGCCTTCGCGCTGGTGCGCATGCTCACCGACCCCTCCAGTTCGCCGGTCGATCCCTCCGAGCCGGCGCGGGTGATCTGCCACCTGGGCGGCATCAC
The DNA here is from genome assembly GCA_963727395.1 of uncultured Thermoleophilaceae bacterium. Taxonomy (GTDB): domain Bacteria; phylum Actinomycetota; class Thermoleophilia; order Solirubrobacterales; family Thermoleophilaceae; genus JAAYBF01. Next base: position 37,705 of record CAVSGC010000006.1, read on the forward strand.
CAACCTCGCGATCGCGGTGGGTTCGACGTGCGTGTTCACGCGCCCGCTGCGCGCGACCTGGACCGAGCAGGACGATGCGGCCGCCTCGTCGCTGGCCGAGGAGATCCGCCTGTCGATCGACTTCCACATGACGCAGCCCGAAGCAAGTCCGGTGAGGCAGGTGGTGCTCACTGGCCCGGGCGCGGCCGACGGCGAGCTGGCCGGCGACCTTGCCGTGCGCACCGGCCTCGAGGTGACCGTCGCGGAGCCCCTCGGACGCCTGGGCACCCACACCGTGCCCAGTGACGACGATCCCTACCGCTACACGATCGCCGCGGGCCTGGCGATGGGCGCCTCATGAGGCCCGTAAATCTTCTTCCGGCGAGTGACCGCGGCCGCCGCGCAGCCGCCGTTCCGCCGAACGCCTCCTACATCGTGCTGGGCGTGCTCGCCGGACTGCTACTGGCGGTGGTGGCCGTGGTCATGACCGGTAACCAGGTGGCCACCCGCACAACCGAGATCGCGGAGGCCAAGCAGCAGACCGCGGTGGCTCAGGCCCAGGTGGCGAAGCTCGGCCCCTTCGGCCAGTTCTCAGCGGTCAAGGAGACCCGCCTGAACTCGGTGACCAGCCTTTCCAGCGCCCGCTTCGACTGGGAGCGCCTGATGCGCGAGCTCGCGCTCGTGCTCCCGAAGGATGTGTGGATCACGGAAGCCAGCGCCTCGGTTGCTGGCGACGTGGGCAGCGCCGCGGCAAGCCCGGAAGCCGGCGCCGCGCCGGCGGGGCCCAAGATCCAGGTGATCGGCTGCGCGCCCGGCCAGGCTGACGTGGCCGAGGTGATGGTTCGCCTTCGCAACCTGCACCGCGCCGAGGACGTTGAGCTGGCCGAGTCGTCACGTCCCGAAGGTGGAGTGGCTGCCGGCGGCACCGTGACCGGCGGCTGTGGCTCCAGCTACAAGTTCGACGTGACGGTGAGCTTCTCGGCCGCAGCGGCGCCGGGCGCTGAGGGCGAGCGTGGAAACCTGGTTCCGTCCCAGCTGGGAGGCGGGGCATGAATCTCACCGAGCGCGACCGCAAGGTCGCGGTCATTCTCGCTCCGATCGCCATTCTCGGCATCTACTGGATGTTCCTCCTCTCGCCCAAGCGCGAGGAGGCCACCAAGCTGGGCGCCGAGCTGACCAAGGTCGAGCAGGAGCGCGACCAGGCGCAGGCCCAGGCGGGCGTTCTGCAGGGCGCCAAGGCCAGCTACGCCAAGGACTACGCCGTGGTGGTGCGCCTGGGCAAGGCCGTCCCCAACACCGTGGACCTGCCGAGCCTGATCGTTCAGCTCGACCGTGCCGCCAAGGGCACGAAGATCAGCTTCTCCAAGGTCGTTGCGGGCAAGCGCACCCCGGCCGGCGGCGCCGCCGTACCCGCTGCTCCCGCGGCATCCGGCGACACCCCCGCCGCTGCGCCAGGTGGCGAGGAGGCTCAGACCGGTCCGGGCACGGCGGCCGAAACCGCCGGCGAAGCCGGCCAGACCTCGGATGACGCCAACGCCGCAAGCGGCGCCGACGCTCCTCCGGCCGCGGCAGGGGCCCCGGCCACGCCCACTGCGAGCAGTGCCGCCGCACCCGGGCTGGACACGGTGCCGCTTCAGTTCTCCTTCACCGGTGGGTTCTTCGACCTCGCCGACTTCTTCCATGAGATGAAGCGCTTCGTGTACGTGGCCAACGGCCGCGTGAAGGTGCAGGGCCGGCTGCTCACCATCGACAGCTTCAAGTTCGACTCGACCAACTACCCGACGCTCAAGACCGATATCGAGGCCACCGTGTACCTGTCTCCCAAGGAGGAGGGCACGACGGCTGGCGCCAGCCCCACCGGGCCCGCAACCGATGCGGCTCCCGCGGTGGCCCAGGCCGCCCCCGCGCCCGAGGCGTCGGCCCCGGTCAGCTCGGATGCGGGTGCCCAGTGAGCTCATTCGCTCTTGGCATCTGGGAGGACCTGCGCAGCAAGAAGCTGTGGCCGGTGGCCGTGCTGCTGGTCGTGGCCCTGGTCGCCGTGCCCGTCGTGCTGCGCAAGCCCGCCGCCGCGGTCCCGACCGCCACGGTGGGCGCCACGACGACGGCTCCCACCAGCGCGGAGGGGCTGCCCAGCCCCGAGGCGGTGCTCGAGGGAGGCGGCAAGCCGCTGGTCACCCTGGCCGTGCTGCGCTCGCCCTCCGACCTGGAGCGCTTCGACGTCAAGAACCCCTTCAAGCCGCTCAAGGAGCTCGGCAACCCCACCGGGGAGGAGGAGACCGCGGCCGGCACCGGCGAGACGCCCTCAGGTGGTGGCGGGACCGTGGACGGTGGCGGCGGCGGCGTCGGCGACCTCGGCGGCGACATCCTCGACGGTGGCGGCGTCACGCCCCTGCCCGATGGCGGCACAGCCCCCTCCCCGGCGCCCACGAACCCGGACGGCGGCGGCGAGCAGCGGCTCACGTACACGGCGGACGTGACCTTCGACGGCCCGACCGCCCCCGAGCGCCGCTATCGCAACCTGCCTCGCCTGTCGATGCTGCCGAGCACCAGCAACCCGCGACTCGTCTACCTGGGCGTGAACGAGAACGGCACCGGAGCCGTCTTCCTCGTGGACTCGACGCTGCGGGCAGCAGAGGGGGAGGGCACATGCACTCCGAATGGCGACGACTGCGCCACGATCTCCATCGAGCCCGGCGAGCAGCGCTCATTCGTCGACGACCAGAGCCGCCGCTACTTCCTGCGCGTGGACCAGATCCGCGTGCGTCCCATCGGCAGCTCGTCCTCGAGCGCCTCAGGCGCTCGTGCAAAGGATTCCCGTGCGGGCGGCCGGTCCATCCGCCGCTTCCTCCCGCCGGTGATCACCGATGTCCTCGTGCGAGGTGGCCAGCGATGAGCGAGCTTGTTCAAGGTCGGCGCAACGCCGCCGATATGGGGAGCGGGATGCGCCGTACCCTCACTGCCCTCGCCCTTCTGGGCGCCCTCTTCGTCGTGCCGCCTGCGGCCCCGGCTCACGCGGCCAAGAAGTCGGCCGCCGCCAAGGCCACGATCAAGCTCGTCACGCCGATGCGCGTGAAGGTGGGCCGCAAGATCACGATCACCGGCCGGAACTTCAGCACCAGCCGCCGGCGCAACACCGTGATCTTCCGATCGCCCGGCAAGCGCACCGCATTCGCCAAGCCTCGCCGTGCGGGCCACCGCAAGCTCATCGTGCGGCTGCCGGCGTCGCTGGAGCGGCTGCTCACCAACAAGGACTCGAAGGGCGTCGGAAGCCCCACCCGCTTCCGCCTCCGGGTGGTCGTCGGGCGCAGGTACGGCAAGCTGAGCCTTCGACGCAACTCTCCCGTGATCCAGACCTCGCTGCGCGGCGGCACGCCTGCCGCGTGCGGCACGGGCTCTGACTTCGACCGTGACCTCCTGTCCAACTCGCTCGAGGCCTCGATCAAGACGGACCCCTGCAACAAGGACACCGACGGCGACGGCGTGGAGGACGGCTTCGAGCAGGAGTCGGCGCGTGACCTCAACCAGAAGGCGCTGCCGTACGCCGGCAAGCGGCCTTTCCCCAACGCGCTCGACGCCAGCGACGCAGGCCACGACTACGACGGCGACGGCCTGTCCAACCGCGACGAGTTTCGCGCCTGGGCGCACCCCAGCGCCAACCCGCCTCCCTCCGCGCTGCAGTTCTACAGCGGCGACCTGAAGGCACCGGTCTTCGGCGGCTCCTACTCGGACGTACCCCGGTTCGGTAACCACTCGCTGCCGATGAACTACTCCGACGGCGACCAGTCGACCGTCGAGGTCCGCCCGGGCCACCCGGAGTACAAGGGCCATCTCGACACCGACGGCGACGGCGAGCTCACCGACGACGAGCGCGACGCCGACGGCGACGGCCTCACCAACCACGATGAGCTCTACATGCTGATGAGGGTCGGGCACTATCCAGGTGGCGAGGAGTGCGGGTATGAGTACGTGCCCCAGCTGCCGCGGCCCTTCCTCGAGCCCGACTACCTGGATTGGGACACCGACGGCGACAGCGTCTGGGACGGCAACGACGACCAGGACACCGATGACGTGTCCAACGTCGACGAGATCGTGGCTCCCTACATGGCCCCAGGGCACCCGAAGTACGCGGCCTGCGGAGAGGGCAGTCCCTCGCCGCTGCCCATCGACCGGGCGCGTGACGGCAGCTCCACCTTGAGGCACCCGTACAACCCGTGCCTCCCGTACGACTCGCGCACCTGTAACCGCTACATCCCGCGCTAAGTCCAGACCCGCCGCCAGGGCTAAGGACATTGCGGAGATGGCCGATGAAACCTCAATGCGCCGCTTCGCCCATAGCCGCCGCATGCTGCCGCTGGCGCTTGTCGCGCTCGCCGCACTTGGGCTGGACCCGGCGGCCGGCGCGTCCGCCGGTTCACCGAGGCTCAAGTCGGCCAAGGCGCTCGACACCGACCGCGACGGCAGCGTCGACGCGTTCGACCTGAGCTTCTCCGCCTCCGTCCGAGGCAAGGCCGACGCAAGCGCTCCCTTCCGGTTCGCCGTGGCCGGCTATCGCGTGACGGGCGCCGGCGCTCCCCGCGGCCGTACCGTGCGGGTGAAGGTGGCCGAAACCCGCGTGTGCGATCTCGCCACCCGCCCGAAGGTGTCCTACCGCCCGGGATCCGGCGGCCTTCAGTCATCCAAGCGCCGTCGCCTCCGGGCCTCCCGCGTGGTCGCCGGCAAGGCCGCCCGCGGCGTCCCGCGAATCGTCTGCGCCGCCACGTCTGACTCCGACTCCGACGGCCATCTCGACAGCCTCGTGCTGGGCTACTCCAAGAAGGTGCGCAATCGGGCCCAGGCCTCGGGCAGCATGCCCTTCCAGGTGGACCGCTACTCCGTGGCCTCGGTGGGCAAGGCCCGCGGGATGAACCTCACCCTGCGCCTGCGCGAGAAGGAGGGCTATGACACCGACGCGGTCCCCGCGGTGATCTACAAGAGCCCGCGGGTCAAGCGCAATCGGCGCTACGCCGTGAGCGGCAGCGGCGGGCGCGCGCGCAGCGCCACCTTCAACGCCACCCGCGACCGGGCCACCGCCCGGCTGGTGTCGGCGTCCACCGCCGACACCGACCAGAACGGCCTGCTGGACTCCGTCCGGGCCACCTTCTCCGAGCCCGTCCGCGCGAGCGGCGGCGCCGTCGAGGTGGCTGGCGCCGAGGTCACGGAGGTCACGGGCGGCGAGCGCGAGACCGTGACGGCCGGCATCCGCCAGGTCCTGGACACGGGCGCCAGGCCCGGCCTCACGCTGGGCGCCGGGGATTCGCTGCGAGATGCCGCTCAGAACAGCACAGGCCGCCTCTCCGTGCGGACGGACGACCGCGCCGCTCCGGTGGTGGTGAGCGCAGCCTCGGGTGATGCCGGAGGCGGGCCCGGGCGAATCGATGCCGTGTCGGTCACCTTCTCCGAGCCGGTATCTCACCGCGCCGACTCCGACGGCTCCTACCCGTTCTCGATCCCCGGCTATTCGATCCAGTCCGCCGGTGAGGCCGCCGGCAGCTCGCTGGTGCTCACATTGACCGAGAACGGTGCCCCCGACAGCGGCGTCCGGCCCACGGTGGGCTACGCACGCGGCACGGGCGCCCCGGTGGCCGATGCAGCGGGCAACGAGGCCGCCGGTCGCACCTACGCGGGAACCCGCGACGGTGTGGCGCCGATCCTGGTCCGCGTCTCGCTGCTCGACACAGACCTCGACGGCATGGTCGACGCCGTGCGCTACGACTACTCCGAGACCGTCTCGCACGTCCCGAGCGACTGCCGCGCCAGCTGTTCCTTCTCGCTGGCGGGCTACGCCCTCGAGGTCGCGGGCCCGAGCGCGGGCGCCTCGGTGACAGTCGGGGTGACCGAGCAGTCCGGCGGCGCCACCGTGACCACCGCGGGCTACTCCTCGCTGGGTGAGGGCGTGATCGACTCCGCGGGCAACCGTGCACCCTCGGCGACCATGCCCACGGCCGACGCCAGCCCACCCGTGGCCGTGTCATCGGAGACCGCCGACGCCGACGCCGATGGACGCATCGACCGCATCGACCTCACCTTCTCCGAGCCGATCTCCTCCGCCGCGGACAGCGCGGCCCCGTTCTCGTTCACGGCCTCGGGCTACAGCGTCTCGGGTGTGAGCGCGGCCAGTGGCGACCAGCTGTCGGTCTCGCTGGCCGAGAAGACCGAGCCGGACACGGGCTCGGCGCCCACCGTGGCCTACAACGGCCAGGGATCCAAGCTCATCGACGACAACGGCACCGAGCACGCCACGCGCTCCTACCCCAACCTCACGCGGGACGCCGTGGCGCCGGTGTTCGTGGCGTCGCGCACTGCCGACACCTCGCCCGCCGAGGGCGACGGCCGCCTGGACGCCGTGGACTTCGTCTACAGCGAGGATCTCGCCGGCGGCTCCAGCACCGCGCCGTTCACGATCTCCGGCCGCACCCCCGCCGCGGTGGCCTATCCGGCAAGCGGTGTCCGCGTGAGCTTCGCCGACGCCGCCAGTCCCGACACCTCGGAGCGCCCCAACGCCTCCTACTCGGGTGGCGACCTGCAGGACCTACCAGAGGGCGCGGGCGACACCGCCGAGAACGCGCCTGACGCCACCGGCCAGGCCGAGGACGGCGCCGGGCCCGTGGTGGTGGCGGCCACCACCGGCGACAGCGACGTGGACGGCAAGCTGGATGCCGTGAGCGCGACCTTCTCGGAGCCGATCCAGTACAGCGCCGGTGACCCCCCGGCTGTGGCGCTCACCTCCCCTCTGCTGCCGGTCGGTGCCGTGAGCCCCTCCGGTGCTCAGCTCGACATCCAGGTGATCGAGGGCCCCGAGCCCGACGGGGGCGTGACGCCCACGGTCGCCGTCACCGACCCCACGCGCGTCCGCGACCTGGCGACGGTGCCGAACCCCGCCCGGGGCGGCCCCTTCTCGGCCACCGACGACGGCGTGCGCCCGACCCTCATCGACGCGCGCTACGGCGAGGCCGCCGCTGGCGGCTCGTGCGAGGTCACCCCGCCCCAGGACGGGCAGGTGGACTGCTTCCGCGCCATGTGGTCGGAGGCCGTGTCACAGCCCTCGAGCGCCAGCGTCTTCTCGAACTCTCCCCGGGCGCCCCTTGCGGTGATGTCCACCGCAGTGGACGACGCGACCGACATCTCGGTCACGCCGGGCTCCACCCCCGATCGCGACGACAACAGCAACAGCCTGAGCTATGCCGGCGGCGGCGGCGTGGAGGACGGCAACGGCAACGACGGGCTTCCCGCCGGGCCGATCGGGACCACGGCCGCATGCATCGACAACGTGAACGAGGACAACGACGTGCAGGACACGGGCAGCCCCGGGAGCCCATCGATGAACGTACAGAGCTACACCACCGAGCAGGTCATGTGCGCCTTCGATCCCGATTGGTTCAGCGTGGTGGCCCAGGGCGCAGGCGAGGTGAACGTGCGTGTGGACCCGTCGGAGGGCATCGTGCTCACGGCCGGCCTCTACGACGCCACGGGCACCCTGATGACCTCGGCCACCAGCCCCGGCCCGGGGCTCGCGACCGCCCTGTCGCACACCAGCCTGGTGCCCGGCGAGCTCTACTGGGTCCAGATCGCCGCCGATCTCGCCAGCCCCGAGCAGGAGGGCCCCTACTGCGCCGACCCCACGCCGCAGCCGGGCGAGAACTGCCAGGACGGGGACGACACGCCCCAGTGAGGCCCGGCTGGCGGAATCCCCGCCAGTAGGGTTCGCCGGGCGATGTCGATCCGCTTCACCACCGCCGGGGAGTCACACGGGCCGGGCCTGACCACCGTGGTCGAGGGTCTTCCCGCCGGCCTGGAGCTGACGCCCGGGGACCTCGACGCAGACCTCGCCCGGCGCCAGCTCGGACACGGGCGCGGCGGCCGGATGAAGATCGAGTCCGACCGCGCGATCGTGACCGCGGGCCTGCGCCACGGGCGCACGCTCGGCAGTCCCGTGGCGATCCAGATCGAGAACCGCGACTACCGCAACTGGGAGGAGCGGATGAACCCGTGGCCGGTGGACGCCGACGTGGCGCAGGTGCACCTCCCGCGGCCCGGCCATGCCGACCTCGCGGGCGTTCAGAAGTACGGCTTCGACGACGTGCGCAACGTGCTCGAGCGCGCGAGCGCGCGCGAGACCGCGGCGCGCGTGGCGGCCGGCGGCCTTGCCAAGCGCCTGCTGAGAGCCTTCGGCGTGGAGGTGCGCAGTCACGTGACTCGCATCGGGTCGGTCACCTCGCCCGAGGGGACGGCCCCCGGGCTCGCGGACTTCGAGGGCGTGGACGAATCGCCCGTGCGCTGCCTCGACTCTGCTGCGAGCGAGGCGATGGTGGCCGAGATCGACGCCGCCCGCAAGGCCAACGAGTCGCTCGGCGGCCTGTATGAGGTGCACACCTTCGGGTTGGTGCCCGGCATCGGGTCGTACGTCTCGTGGGATACGCGGCTGGACGGGCGCCTGGCCGGGGCGGTGATGTCGATCCAGGCGATGAAGGGCGTCGGGATCGGCGATGGGTTCGACCTCGCGGGCCGCGTGGGCTCCAGGGCGCACGACGAGATCTTCTTCAGCCCTGACGAGGGCTATCACCGCGAGACCAACCGCGCGGGGGGCCTGGAGGGCGGCATGACCACCGGCGACCCGCTCGTGGTTGTGGGTGCGATGAAGCCCCTGCCCACGCTGACCAAGCCGCTGCGCAGCGTGGACATCGCCACCAAGGAGCCCGCTCAGGCGCTGCGCGAGCGCACCGACTCGTGCACGGTGCCCGCCGCCGCGGTGGTGGCCGAGGCGATGGTGGCGCTGGTGCTGGCGTCGGCCTACCGTGAGAAGCTCGGGGGCGACCACGTGGACGACGCAGTGAGCGCGCTGCGCGCCTACGAGGAGCGCATCGGATGGAGGCGCTGACCGACACCGGAGGATCGCCCGCCCCGGCCGGACCGGGAGGGGGCGCGCTCGTGCTCGTGGGCTTCATGGGAGCGGGCAAGTCCAGCTCCGCCCGCGCCCTGGCCGCAGAGCTCGGCGAGCTGCCGCTGGACTCCGACCGCGAACTCGAGGCCGTCCTGGGCGAGCCGATCGAGGCGTTCTTCGACCGCGAGGGCGAGGCCGCCTTCCGGATGCGCGAGGAGGAGGTGGTGCTCGACCTGCTCGACCGTGCCAGGGACGGCGTGGTGGCCCTCGGCGGCGGCGCCACGGGCTCGGAGCGGGTGCGCGAGGCGCTGCGCTCGCACACCGTCGTCCACCTCGAGGTGGCGCCGGAGGAGGCATGGCGGCGCGCCACCGGCAAGGGCCGGCCGCTCGCGCGCGACCGTGGCCGGTTCCACCAGCTGCACGCGGACCGGCAGGGCCTCTATGACTCGCTGGCCCACGCCAACCTTCCCCCGGGGCCCAGGGACGCTCCGCGCAAGGCGCTGCCCGCTCTGGTGGCGCTGCGCGAGGCGCGCGCCGCGGGGCTGGACTCCATCCGCCTGGTGTGGGCGGCCGCGGGCCGCTCCCAGTACCCCGTGTTCGTGGGCCGTGGCCTGATCGAGGCGGGCTTCACCTGGCCGCGTGACGGCCGCCGGTTCGTGGTCACCGACGAGAACGTGGCTCGCCACCACCGCGTCGACGCCGAGCACACCGTGGCCGTGGCCGCCGGTGAGTCGGCCAAGACGCTCGACACCGCCGAGCTGGTGCTGCGGCGGCTCGCCCAGGCGGGCGCCGAGCGCGGCGACCTGGTGGTGGCCGTGGGCGGTGGGGTGGTGGGGGACCTCGCCGGGCTCTGCGCCGCCCTCTACCAGCGAGGAATGCGGCATGTGCAGGTGCCCACGTCGCTGGTGGGGCAGGTGGACTCGGCCTACGGCGGGAAGACCGGCGTGGACCTGCCAGAGGGCAAGAACTACGCCGGCGTCTTCCACCAGCCATCGGCCGTGGTCTGCGACCTCTCGGCGCTGGCCACCCTGCCGCCCGCCGAGCTGGCGGCGGGCTACGTGGAGGTCGTCAAGACAGCGCTGATCGCCGGCGGCCCGCTGTGGGCCCGCGTGCGAGCCGGGGGCGAGGTGGACGAGGAGACGGTGCTGGGCTGCCTGCGCACAAAGCTGGCCGTGGTGGCCGAGGATGAGCGCGACGCCGGGCAGCGACAGGTGCTGAACCTGGGACACACCGTGGGCCACGCGATCGAGGGCGCCACCGGCTATTCGCGCTACCGCCACGGCGAGGCCGTGGGGGTGGGACTGCTCGTGGCGCTGCGTCTGTCCGGCCGCGACGCGCTGCGAGCGGAGGTGGCCGACCTGCTGGCCGTGCGGGGCCTGCCCACGACCTTTGAAGGCGCGACGCCGGATGAGGTGGTGGCGTTTGTGGACCGCGACAAGAAGCGCAGCCGCGGGCGGGTGGGCTTCGTGCTGGTGCAATCCCCCGGGGACGTGACGCCCGGGCACGCCGTGGCGCCCGCCGACGTGCTGGCGGCCCTGGAGGAGGTCTACGCCGGATGAACGTGCGGGTGGACGTGATGCACGGGGTCAACCTCGACCAGCTCGGCCACCGCGACCCCCTGATCTATGGCGACTTCACGCTGTCGGATCTCGAGATCCAGGTGAAGGACTACGCGCGCGAGCTCGATCTGCACCTCGAGCTGTCGTTCTTCCAGACGAACTTCGAGGGCGAGTTCTGCGAGGAGCTGCACCTCGCGCGCGAACGCGCCGACGGCCTGATCGTGAACGCTGGCGCGTGGAGCCACTACTCCTACGCCGTCCGCGATGCTCTGGAGGTGTCTCAACTCCCCGCCGTGGAGGTGCACATCTCGGACATCGAGAACCGCGAGGAATGGCGCCGCCACTCCGTGATCCGCGACGTGTGCATCGGCCACGTGCAGGGCAAGGGCCTGGAGGGCTACCGCGACGCGCTCGGCATGCTGCACAAGGCCCTCAGCCGATGACCGGCCACGACAGCGCCGCACGCGCCGACCGCCTTGCGGCCGTGATTCGAGAGCGCGAGCTGGACTGCCTACTCGTCACCCAGATGGTCAACGTGCGCTACCTGACCGGCTTCACGGGCACCAACGGCGCCTGCATCATCACCCGGGACGAGCGCGTGTTCTTCACCGACTTCCGCTACGTGGAGCAGGCCGCCGAGCAGGTGCAGGGCTTCGAGCAGGTCGCGATCGGGCGCGACATGGCGGGCGATCTGGCCAAGCGCCTCAGCGGACGGGCGGGGTTCGAGGACGCCCACGTGAGCGTCCGCCAGCACCGAAAACTCGCCGAGAAGGCACCCGAGGACGCGGAACTGGTGGCGGCCGGCGACCTGGTCGAGGACCTGCGCCAGGCGAAGGACCCCGATGAGCTGCGGCGCATCCGGGCTGCCGCCGAGCTGGCCACCGCCGCGCTCGAGACGGTGCTCGAGCAGGGCCTGGCGGGCCGCACCGAGCGAGCGGTGGCGCTGGAGCTGGAGCAGCAGATGCGCCGGAGCGGGGCGGAGGACCCCTCGTTTCCGTCGATCGTGGCCGCGGGCCCCCGCGGTGCGCTGCCGCATGCCGTGCCGCGCGACATGGAGATCGACGCGGGCGAGTTGGTGGTGATCGATTGGGGCGCGCGGCTGGACGGCTACTGCTCGGACTGCACCCGCACCGTGGCCTCCGGCGAGATCGACGACGAGGCCCGCCAGGTGTATGAGCTGGTGCGCTCGGCACAGGCGGCCGGGCTGGCCGCCGTGCGCGCCGGCGCGCAGTCGCGCGCGGTGGACGCGGAGGCCCGCAGGGTGATCGAGGGAGCCGGCCACGGGGAGCGCTTCGGCCACTCGCTGGGGCACGGCGTGGGCCTGGAGGTGCACGAGGAGCCGCGCCTGAGCCCGCGCGCCGAGGACGACGAGCTCCTCGTGGCCGGCAACGTGGTGTCGGTCGAGCCGGGTGTCTACCTGCCCGGCCGGCTGGGCGTGCGGATCGAGGATCTGGTGGCCGTGACCGAAGACGGCGCGGACGTGCTCACGAGCTTCCCGAAGGAACTGGTGACCGTCTAGAGCCCGCCGGGGTTCTTCAGCCGCCGCGTGGGGAGGGAGTAGGGCGAGGGCTTGGTCGGCACGATCGGGTTCTCGATCTCCTCCAGGCGCTTGAGCAGCTCCGGCCACTGGCCGGGCTTGAGCACGGCCTGGGCCTGCCTGCCGAGCTTGGAGTTGGCCCCGAAGCGAGGCTGGAAGCCCAGGTGGATGTGGTCGGCGTGGTCGGACATCGCCAGCGTGGCGCCGCCGATGTCGAAGAGGGAGATGATCTGGTCCGGGGCCATCGTGCCCTGGAGGCGCATGAGCCGGCGGACCGCCTGCTCGGTCACGCCGCCGGGCTCCTGGTGGCCGATGATCGGAATGCCGTTGATCGCCGCGATGTCCACCGCGTTGCCGGAGCTGTGGTGGGACACGTTGCCCGAGCTGGTGAGGAAGCCGTGGCCGGACTTCAGGCTCGTCACGGTGGGGCGCATGCCCGACTCCGCGAGGTAGGCGAGCGAGGCCAGCACGCGCCGGTCGATCTGGCCTGTGCGCACGTCCTCGCGACCGCCGGCATAGAGCTCGATCCGCTCGTCGCCCAGCACGCGGCGTTCCAGCATCCGCTTGGGCATGAGCAGTATCTGCCCGATCGAGAAGGCATCGGTGTCGTTGTGCAGCGCGTTCTTGCCCGACGCCCGGTAGATGGCGGTGGCCTCGAGCAGCTTCCAGCCGTCGAGGATGGGCTTGGGGTCGATCCGGGGGGCGCCGCGGCCGGCGGGGCGGATGCCGAACTCCAGGTGCGCGGCCTTGCCCTCCACGGGGCGGCCGACGCGGCCGAGCACCGTTCCGCCGATCACGTTGGCGCCCTTGCGCAGGCGGCGCAGGCGGAAGCGCTTGGGGTCGAGGCGGATCGGCCGCGCGAAGCGGTTGTCGTAGGTGGCGAACCCGCCGTCGCGCACCGCCTTCATGTCCATCAGCTGCTCGAGGCCGCCCGACTCGCGCGCTCCCGGGCTGTCCGGGTGGGCGAAGATGCGTTCCTTGACGGGCACAGAGGCCTGATCCTCGGAGGCCGGGCCGCTGGAGTCGGTGGCGCTGTGGAGGTTGGGCTGGCGGCCGCTGGAGGCGGGGGTGGCCGGCTTGGAGTCGCGGTTGGCCTTGGCGTTGGCGCTCAGCGCGCGGGCCGAGCGCTCGGTGGCTGCCTCCTCACGCGGTACGGGGTAGTACTTGGCGGTTTGTCCGAGGCCGGTGTAGCGGTAGTGGTTGCCGTAGACGTCTTGGAGGACGATGTAGCGCCCGACGCGGTTCGAGACACCTATTTTTTTGATTTGGCCGTCGTTGGTGGCGACTACCGGCGATCCTTTTTGGGCGTAGATCTGGACGGTGCGGCGGTCGTCGTTGGTTTCGACGACGTTGGCTGCGTTTTGGCCTTGCTTGACGCGCTTGAGCGCTTCCTTTTCCTGGATGTCGTCGGCGTAGCGGGCGCGGGCGGCGACGGGGAAGCGGCCCTCGGTGAGGCCGGTGAGCGATCCGACGAGGTCGGCGGGGACGCCGGCGATCAGCCGGGCGCGCATCATCACCGAGTCGACGTACCAGTCGGCGTGGTTGTAGGCAAAGATCGACCGGCGCACGTCTTGCTCATAGCCGGCGGCCTTGAGGTAGCGGGCGGCGGCGAAGATCGCGTCGACGGGGTTATAGGGGTCCTTGCGCCCGTCCTTGTTCGCATCGACCCCATAGGCCCGCCAGCTCGAGGGGATGAACTGCATCCACCCCAGCGCACCCGCGCTGGAGACGTTCAGGTTGCGGCCGTAGTCGGTCTCGATCTCGTTGATCGCCGCCAACACCTCCCACCGCACCCCGTACTGAATCCCAGCCGCCTGATAGATCGGCAACAAGAACACCGGCACCCGGAACTTACGAATCACAAAATTCGGCACACCCGTAGCCGTGGATGGGCCGGGCAGCGCATCCACGAGGCCTGGGTTGGACGTGGCCGGCGAGCCATCCGAGTTGCGCAGCGGGGCCGTCTCCCGGGGCTGTGCACCGCCCGTCGGGCCGGCGTCGCCGTGATCGGCGGCCTTCCGCTTCTTGGGGGGCAGCCCCATGCGCAGGCGCTTCTCCTTCTCGGGGCGCTCGCGCTCGGCGCGGTCGTGCTCAGCCCTGTCCTCGGAGAACTCCAGCGCCTCGGCCGGCGGCGCGTCCGCCGCCCCGCCCGGGGCGGGTGCGGGACCCGTGGGCTCCTCGGCGGGAGCCTGCGGTGCAGGAGTGGGGGTGAAGGTCTCGGCCGCCGGGGGCGCCTCAGCCGGAGCCTGCTCCTCGAGCACCGTGTAGCCCAGCGGCTCGCCGGGCACCATGCCGGCCATGCCCGCGAGCGGTGTGCCCGGGTCCACCTCGACCACGAAGGCCTGGGTGGTGCCGTCGGTCATGCGCACCGTCACGCTCCTGCGCTCGGCGGATGCGGGGAGCGTCAGGGCGGTCGCCAGGGAGGCGGCCATGAGGGCCACTAGAAAGAGGATCTTGAGTGTGAGCTTCATTCAGGAGGGGGAACTGCCGGCGGGGGCCGGCGGCCTGGTGTGGCACGCCGACGCCCCACCGTGGAGGGGTATGCCTTGTTATCGGTATTCCGGCCATCGTCCTTGAACCGGGCAAGACCGCCCAAAAGCGCTCAAGTCCCAGGCCCAGACGGACGATCACTGTCCCGATGGCCTTCGATCTGGACTCAGCACTCGCCGACACCATTCGAATCGGCGCCTCCGACCTGCACCTGAAGGTCCCTTCAGTCCCGCGTGTGCGAGTGGCCGGGCGACTGATGGCGCTTCCACGGCGCGAGGCGCTCACCCCGGAGGACACCCTCGCGGTGAAGGAGCGGGTGATGCCGTCCGACATCAAGCTGCGCGAGTACGAGCACAACGGCTCGTCGGACTTCTCCTTCTTCAACGGCACGGGCCGCTTCCGCGTGTCGGCCTTCTCCCAGCGCGGCTCGGCCTCCTTCGTTTTCAGGGTGGTGCCCGCGGCCCCGGCCGCGGAGGAGCTCGGACTGCCCCCCACGGTGATGAGCTGGGCCGACGCCATGCGCGGACTGGTGGTGGTCACTGGCCCCACCGGCTCGGGGAAGACCACCACCTGCGCGGCGCTGCTGGACCGCATCAACAGGTCACGCGCATGTCACATCCTCACGATCGAGGACCCGATCGAGTTCCTGCACCCGGACCGCCAGGCGATGGTCTGCCAGCGCGAGGTCGGGCTCGACGCGCCCAGCTACCACGTGGCCCTGCGCGCGTCGATGCGCCAGGACCCCGACGTGATCATGATCGGCGAGGTGCGCGACGAGGAGACGGCGATGACCGCCCTCCGCGCGGCCGAGACCGGCCATCTCGTGATTTGCACGATGCACACGATCGACGCCGCCGAGACGGTGCAGCGGTTCGTGGATTTCTTTGGCGAGCGGCGCGCGTCGCTCGCGCGCCAGATGCTGTCGTCCACCCTCGTGGGCGTGGTCTCCCAGCGGCTCATCCCCACCGCACACGACGCGATGGTCCTGAACGCGGAGGTGCTCGTGAACTCCTCGCGCGCCCGTGACCTCATCTCCACCGCCGGAGCGGCGAGCGAACTGCACGACGCGATCGAGGAGGGCGGTTACTACGGCATGCGCACCTTCGACCAGTCGCTGATCGAACTGGTGGCCTCCGGCACGGTCACCGAGACACAGGCAATCGATTTCGCCACCGACGGGCACGACTTCAAGCTGGCGCTCAACCAGGCGCCGCTGCCGCTGGAGTCGCGCAACGCTGCGGGCCTGCGCGAGCCCACCGGCAATCACCGCTAGAGCACTCGCGGCACCGGCCGCAATCTGGCGCCCGGCACCGCCTAGCCGTATGCGAACATGCGTTCGCCTGTGGTCGTCTGTGTCCTGATCCACCGATTCGCCCTCCTGGCGGCCCTGAGTGACCGTAGGGCGCTGCTGGCTGAGCCGGTGGCGCTGGCCCCCGAGGCGGGCCGAGAGCAGATGGTGGGGGAGGTCTCCGCGCCCGCCGAGGCGTTCGGGGTGGTGGCGGGCATGCGGCTGGGTGAGGCGCTCTCGCGCTGTCCCGAGCTGCGGCTCGTGCCCCCCGACCCGGAGGCGGTGCGCGGCCTCTGGCACGAGGTGCTCGACCGGATCGAGCGGATCGGTGGCGCACCGGAGTCAGAGCACGCCGGGGCGGCCTTCTTCGAGGCGGACGGCCTGCACGGCGTCCACGGCGGCGACCTCGCGGGAGTGCTCGCCGCCGCCCGCCGCTCGCTGGGCCGCGGCAGTCGTATCGGAGTGGCGCCCAGCCGCTTCGCCTCCTATTGCGCCGCGCGCGAGGCGCGCCCGCGCCGGGCGCCAGTGGTGGTGACGCAGCGAGAGGCCGCCCACTTCCTCTCCCGGCTTCCCGCCACGCTGCTGCGCTCGCGCCCGGAGCTGGGCGCCCTGCCCGACATGCTCGACCGCCTGGGCGTGCGCACCCTTGGCGAGCTGGCGGCGCTGCCCTCGCGCTCGGTGGCCGAGCGCTTCGGCCACCCGGGCCTGCTGGCGCTGGACCTGGCGCGCGGTCGCGACATCCCGCTCGAGCCGCGCCGGCCGCCCGAGCCGGTGTCCGAGAGGATCGATCTCCCCGAGGCCGCCTCCGGCCAGCAGCTCGAGCGTGCGCTGGAGATGCTGATCGCCCGCGTGCTGGCGCGACGCGAGCGACGCGGGCGGTCGCTGAGGGCGCTGGCGGTGTCGGCGCGCTTCGTGGCCGGCGGCACCTGGCGTGAGACAGCCACGCTGCGTATCGCCAGCGCCGATCCCGAGCGGATCCGGCTGGCGCTCGGCTCCAGGCTGGCCGAGCTGCCCTCGCCTGCCGAGTCGGTGGCGCTGGAGGTGGAGGCGTTCGGGCCCCCCGCTCAGGACCAGGGCAGGCTGCTCGACGAGGAGGGCGCCGCCCGGCGCGCCCGCCTCGGCGAAGCCGTGCGCCAGGCACGCCAGGCCGCGGGGGAGTCGGCCGCGATGCGCGTGCTCGACGTGGACCCCGATTCGCG
Organism: uncultured Thermoleophilaceae bacterium; assembly: GCA_963727395.1. Lineage (GTDB taxonomy): Bacteria > Actinomycetota > Thermoleophilia > Solirubrobacterales > Thermoleophilaceae > JAAYBF01. The sequence goes on from CAVSGC010000006.1 coordinate 54,674, forward strand.
GGTGCCCGAGCGGCGCAGCGTGCTCACCCCGTTCGTGGATTCCATGCCCAAGGGCAAACGCCGGTGAACGCCCGCTCGTCCAAGCGGCTCACCACGCCGCGCACGGCCCAGGTCCGTATCGGGCAGGGCGGAGTACCGGAATCGCTGGCCGGCGCGGCGGTGGATTCGGTGCGTGAGGACTGGGTGGTGGAGGACCGCTGGTGGACCGGCCGCCCGGTGCGCAGGCGCTACTTCGAGCTGGTGCTCGAGGACGGTCGTAACGTGGTGGTATTCCGGGACCTGTCCGGAGGAGGGTGGTTCACCCAGCGCGGTTGACCTGAAAAGGTGCCGCGATGGACCTGGGGGAACGTCGAACCCGGCGTGAGGCGCAGCGTGCCCAGACGGTGCGTCAGCGCCGCCTGTTCCTGCTGGCCGCTGTGGCCGCCGTGGCGCTATTGGCCGGCGTGGTCGTGGGCGCGCGCGACGGCGGGGACAGCGAGGAGCCGGCCGTGGCGGCCGACCGCCCCTCGGAGCTGCCCGGCGGCGGGCGGCGGCTGTTCCCCGACCGCCGCGTGGTCGCCTTCTACGGCGCTCCTCAGGACGAGGAGCTGGGCGAGCTGGGGATAGGCACGCCGGCGAAGGCGGCCGAGCGGCTCGCCAAGCAGGCGCGCCCCTACGCCACCCGCGGGCGACCGGTACTGCCGGCGTTCGAGCTGCTCGCGGTGGTGGCCGCGGCGGATCCTGGCGAGGGCGACCTCTACCGCACGCGCCAGCCGGGCGCGGTGATCCGGCGCTACCTGCGAGCGGCCCGAAAGGCCGGCGCGATGCTGCTGCTGGACATCCAGCCCGGCCGTGCCGACTTCCTCACCGAGGCCAAGGTGCTCGAGCGCTGGCTGCGCGAGCCCGACGTGGGGCTGGCGCTCGATCCCGAGTGGCGCATGGATGCGGCGGAGGTGCCGGGGCAGACGATCGGGTCGGTGGACGCGTCCGAGGTGAACGCGGTGTCGTCGTGGCTGTCGGGGATCGTGGCCGAGGAGGACCTGCCGGAGAAGCTGCTGCTGGTGCACCGCTTCACCGAGGACATGATCGAGCGCCCCGAGGAGCTGCGTCACCCCGGCAACCTGGCGGTCACGCTCAACGTGGACGGCTTCGGGACCAAGGCCCAGAAGCTGGCCAAGTACCGCGAGCTCGTGCCTCGCCGCTACCACGCCGGCTTCAAGCTCTTCTACCGCGAGGACACCGGCCTTATGAGCCCGCGCGAGGTGAACGCCCTGCGTCCGTCGCCGGACGTGGTCGTGTACGAGTAGCCCTTGCGGACAGCCCTGTCCGGATGCGAACATGTGTTCGTGTCCTACGTCGAGCTGCATTGCCACACCGCCTACTCGTTCCTCGACGGGGCATCCGGTCCGCAGGAGCTGGCGGGGGCGGCGGCCGAGCAGGGTCACGCGGCGCTGGCGATCACCGACCACGATGGCCTGCACGGATCGATGGAGGCCGCCCAGGCGCTCAAGCCGCTTGGGGTCAGGCCGATCACCGGCGCCGAGCTGTCGATGGAGGACGCCAGCCATCTCACGCTGCTGTGTGAGACCCGCGCGGGCTATCGCAACCTCTGCCGCCTGATCACCGAGGCGCACGCCGGCACACGGCCCGGGGAGGGAAAAGATCCGCTGCCGCCCTTCACCACGTACGAGGCGCTGGAAAGACACGCCGAGGGGCTGGTGTGCCTGACCGGCTGCGCCCGCCACGGCGCACTCGCGCGCGCGGTCGAGCAGAGCCGTCACGCCGAGGCCGCCGAGGCCGGTCGGCGGCTGAGGGGCATCTTCGGCCCGGACCACCTCCGGGTGGAGCTGCAGCGGCCGTTCGCCCGCAATGACCGCCGTCGCAACCGCCTGCTCGCGGGGCTGGCCGGGCGCCTGGGCGTGCCGGTGGCGGCCAGCGGCAACGTGCACGCCCATCACCGTTCGCGCGCACTGCTGCAGGACGCGCTGGTGGCCGTGCGGCTGGGCCGCACGCTGGACGAGTGCGAGCCCCAGCGCCGCGGCAACTCCTCGCATGTGCTCGCGCCGCCGGAGGCGATGGCGGACCGTTTCGCCGAGTACCCCGAGGCGGTGGCCGAGACGGCGATGCTGGCGGAGCGGCTGCGCTTCGACATCACCTCCGACCTCGGCTACTCCTACCCCGGCGCCGAGGACTCCGACGCCGACAGCAAGCTGGCGCAGGCGTGTGCCCACCGGCTGGCCGAGCGCTATCCCGCCGGCGCCGCCAGGCAGCGCGCGCAGGCGCGGCTGGAGGAGGAGCTCAAGGTGATCCGCCACCTCGGCCTGTCCGGGTTCTTCTGGCTGCACCGCGACATGCTCGAGCTGGCGCGCGAGGTGGCGGCCGAGGTGCGCGGCGCCGATGCCGCCCGTGCCGTGCTGCCGCCGGGGCGGGGGAGGGGGTCCAGCGTGGCCTCGATCGTCTGTTATCTCACCGGCCTCTCGCACGTGGACCCGCTCGCCAACGAGCTGCACCTCGGCCGCTTCCTCAACGAGGACCTCACCGCGCTGCCGGACATCGACCTCGACTTCCCGCGCGACATCCGCGAGGTGCTGATCCCGCGCGTGCACGACCGCTACGGCCACGACCGCTCGGCGCTGGTGGCCGCCTTCGCCACCTACCAGGTGCGCTCGGCGGTGCGCGACTTCGCCAAGGCGCTGGGGCTGCCGTCCGGGGAGATCGAGCGCCTGGCGCGCACCGTGGACCCGTGGAAGTCCGACAACGACATCGAGAGCGAGGTGTCCGAGACGCCCGCGGCGCGCGGTCAGTCCCCACGCTGGCAGGCACTCATCCGGCTCGCGCGCCAGGCGGCCGGCCTGCCGCGCCACCAGTCCCAGCACCCCGGCGGCATGATCATCTCCACCCAGCCGCTGATCGACCTGTGCCCGATCCAGCCGGCGGCGATGGAGGGCCGCCAGATGGTGCAGTGGGACAAGGAGTCCTGTGCCGACGCCGGCTTTCTCAAGCTCGACCTGCTGGGCCTGGGGATGCTCTCGGCGGTGGAGCGCTGCGTGGCGATGGTGGACCGCACACGCAACGAGCGCATCGACCTGTCGCGGATCGACTTCGCCGACAGGGAGGTGTACCGCCAGATCCAGGCGGCGGAGACGATGGGCGTGTTCCAGATCGAGAGCCGCGCGCAGATGCAGATGCTCAAGCGCACGCGGCCGGAGTCGCTGGACGACCTCACCGTGCAGGTGGCACTGGTGCGCCCCGGGCCGATCCTCGGCGGGGCGGTGCACCCCTACATCGAGCGCAAGAAGGCGCTGCGCGAGGACCCGGGCTTCAAGGTCCCCTACGAACACCCCTCGCTGGAGCCGGTCCTGAAGGACACGCTCGGGGCGATCGTCTTCCAGGACCAGGTGATCGAGGTGGCGATGGAGTTCGCCGGCTTCTCGGCCGGCGAGGCCGAGGGGCTGCGCCGCGCCATGAGCCGCAAGCGCTCCGAGGCCGCGATGCGCTCCTACGAGGAGAACTTCGTGACCGGAGCGGTCGCGCGAGGGGTGGACCCGGAGATCGCCCAGCGCGTCTACGACCAGATCGTGGGCTTCTCGGGCTTCGGGTTTCCCAAGTCGCATTCGGCGGCATTCGGGCTGCTCGCCTACCAGTCCACCTGGCTGCGCGTGCACTACGCCCCCGAGTTCCTCTGCGCGCTGATGAACGAGCAGCCGATGGGCTTCTATCCCTCCGACACGCTGGTGCACGAGTCGCAGCGGAGGGGGGTGGAGGTGCTGCCGCCGTGTGTGAGCGCGTCAGGGGCCGAGTGCTCGGTGGAGAGTGGAAAGGTGCGCATTGGCCTGGGTCATGTGAACGGAGTGAAGGAGGCCGAGGTGCGCGCCCTGGTGGCCGAACGCGGTCGCGGTGGTCGGTATCGCTCGATCGCCCAGCTGGCGGGGCGTTCCGGCGCCGGAGCCGACACCCTGGGCAGGCTCGCCTGGGCGGGGGCGTGCGACGAGCTCGTGGAGGGGCCCGAGGAGGGTCGCCGGCGTCAGGCGCTGTGGCTGCTCGGCGTTGCCGCGCCTGGCGTGCCGGTGGGTCGCAACGGCAGCGGGGGCACCCAGCTGGCGCTGCCGCTGGAGCCCCACGACGCCCCCGGCCTGCGCCACCTCGACGCCTGGGAGCGGCTGCTGGCCGACTACGGGTCCACCGGAGTCACGCTGCGCGAGCACCCGCTGGAGCTCATGCGCCCGGGCCTGCCACAGCACGCGCTGTCCAGCGCCGAGCTGGCCACCGCGCGCCACGGGCGGCTGGTCACGGTGGCGGGCCTGGTGGTGGCTCGCCAGCGCCCCGCCACCGCGAAGGGCGTCACGTTCATGCTGCTGGAGGACGAGCACGGCACGATCAACCTGATCGTGCCCCCGCCGGTGCACGACCGCTGCCGGCTGGCCGTGCGCGGCGAGCCGCTGGTGGTCGCAGACGGCCGCCTGGAGCACCGTGAAGGGGTGATCAACGTGCTGGTACATGAAGTGCGGCGGCTGGGAGAAGGTGCGAAGGATTTGGCATCCATGCCAAATCCTTCCGGAGGGGACCTGCCCAGGGCGCAGGTGCGCCACATCGAGCCGCGGCGCACGTGGTCGTCCGAGGCGGGCGAGGGCGTCTCGTCGGCTGACATCGCGGCTGCGGTGCCGGCCGCCAACAGCTTCGGACGGGGCAGGGGCTAGCCGCACTAACGTGACAGCCATGCCGGGCCGCATCCTGATCGGCACCTCCAGCTGGGCCGACCCCGGCTTCATCAAGGACTGGTACCCGGCTGGGATGCCGGCCCGGGACCGGCTGCCGTGGTACGCCGAGCGTTTCGAGGGCGTGGAGCTGAACTCGAGCTTCTACGCCGTACCGGAACTGCCCACCGTTCGGCGCTGGGCCGAGATCACCCCCGACCGATTCACCTTCGACGTGAAGCTGCACCGGCTGCTCTCGCGCCACTCGGCCGGCCTGGACTCGCTGCCGCCCGACCTGCGCGACGAGGCCACCACCACGTCTCGCGGGCGGGTACAGCTCACCCCCGCCCTGGAGAGCCGGTTGATCGAGGAGATGCTCAGGGCGATCGAGCCGCTCGACGACGCCGGCAAGCTCGGCGGGCTGCTGCTCCAGCTCACGCCCGCGTTCTCGCCCAAGCGCAACGAGCTGTCCGAGCTGGAGCCCCTGGTGCACGCCATCCAGCCCCACCGCCTGGCCGTCGAGCTGCGCAACCGCCGCTGGGTGGATGACGAGCGCACCGAGCACACGCTGCGCTGGTTCGACGAGAACGAGGTGGCGTTCGTGAACGTGGACGCGCCGCCCGGCGACGCCACGCCGATCATGCCGTCCGAGCTCGACGCCGTCACCCGCGACGACCTCGCCTACGTGCGCATCCACGGACGCGACACGCAGGGATACCTCAAGGGGGACTCGGTGGCCGAGCGCTTCGGCTGGGTGTACGGCGACGAGGAGCTGGAGGAGATCGCCGGCCGCGCACGTGGGCTGGCGGAGAATGCGGCGGAGGTGCACGTGTTCTTCAACAACAACCGCGACGACGACGCTCCCACCGCTGCACGGCGATTCCGTGCCCTGCTCGGCCAGGACCCCGGGCCCCCGCCCGACGACGGCCAGCTCAGGCTCGCCTAGCGCGGCCGCCCGTTGCGGCTCGCCGAGGCCACGCGCTCCATGCGCTCGTGCCGGTCTTCGCCGAGCGCGGACCGCGGGCTCACACCGAGCCTGGCCAGGCTGTAGCGGCGCACGCGCACCGCCGATGCCGCCGTCTCGGCCGTGCGGGGCACGAGCGCGTAACGGGTGATGGGCAGACGTTGGTCCATGCCTCCATGTTCGGCGCCGCGGACATGGATTTCCTCCGCCCCGCGGCCAAAGATCCCCTGCTCAGTCCCGACCTTCGGTCCAGTCGCAGCTAACGGCGCAGCTCGAACCAGACGCGCTGGCGTCCAGGCTCCTTCACCACGCCCCACTCGTCCGAGAGGCGATCCACCAGGAACAGGCCCCAGCCGGACTCCTGGTCGGCGCGCGGTAGGCGCGCGTTTGCTTCGAAGGGAATGCCGCGGTTGGAGACGTCCACGCGCAGGCTCTCGGGACGCACCTCCACGGTCAGTTCGATCGTGCCCACGCCCGCGTGGCGGACGGCGTTGGTCACCAGCTCGGTGACCAGCAGCCTGGCGCTCTCGAGCACCGGCGGCTCGAGTTCCTCACTCAGCCGTGAGAGCTCCGTCCTGGCCCGCGAGGCAGCGCGCGGTCCGCCGACCACCTGCAACTGGAAACCGCTATCGGGTCGCCGTGGGGTGGTCTGCTGCGTCATGGCCAAGGGTTGCGGTCTCCGGACTCGTTGGGCTGGGGACGTTGGGCCCCCTCGCTACAGGGACCTATGCCCCTATTCGGTCACTTGGCCAACATTGCCTTAGCCGCGCACCCAGGTTTGTCACCCCTGGGCCGCAAGTTGTCAGGATTCCCGCCGATACCCGTGCAAGATCGCGATCCCCCAGGCGTTTGGCGCGTGCGCGCGCCCAACCCCTCGCCCCTCACGCTCGACGGCACCAACGTCTACGGCGCCGGCGGCTGGGTGATCGACCCCGGCCCGGAGGATCACGCGCATCTCGACGCCGTGCTCGCCGCGTCAGGTCACGCCATCGCGGGCATCGTGCTCACCCACTCGCACATCGACCACGCCGAGGGGGCCGAGTCCCTGGCGGCTCGGGCGGGGGGCGTGCCCGTGGTGCTTCCATCCGATGGCGAGGAGGTGGGCCCGTTCGTGGCGGTGGCCACCCCCGGCCACTCGCCCGACCACGTTTGCCTGCTGTTCGAACCGGGTTCGAGGGTTTCGCCATCCATGCCAAATCCTTCCCGGACAACCGCATTCGCCGGCGACACGGTGCTCGGCGAGGGCTCGGTGTTCATCCCGCCAGGGGAGGGATCGCTGTCGGCCTACATGGACTCGCTGCGCCGCCTGCGTGCGCTGGACCTCGAGGTGCTCTGCCCCGGCCATGGGCCCTACGTCTGGGACCCGGCCGCCAAGCTCGACGAGTACATCGCCCACCGCCTGGAGCGCGAGCGCCTGCTGCTGGAGGCACTGGAGGCCGGCGCCCGCACCGAGGACCGGCTGCTCGACCACGCATGGTCCGACGTGGCCGAGCACCTGCGCCCGGCGGCCGGGCTGACCCTGCGCGCCCACCTGGAGAAGCTGGCCGATGAGGGACGGCTCCCTGACGGCGTGGAGCCGGGGCTCCTTGGCGGAACAGATCGTGGCTAGCCTGGGCCGATGTCGAGGAAGCAGCCGCCTACCCGCAGCACCGCGACCTCGTGGTTTCGAGTGAGGTGAGCGCTCCGGCGGGCTAGCCTGTGCGGGAGTGATCAGCACCAACCAGCTCAAAAACGGCTCCCACATCGACGTGGAGGGCACGATCTTCAAGGTCGTGCAGTTCCAGCACGTCAAGCCCGGCAAGGGGGGCGCCTTCGTGCGTACCAAGCTCAAGCGCGCCGCCGACGGCGCCGTGATCGACCGCACCTTCCGCGCCGGTGAGAAGTTCCGCCCGGTGCGCACCGAGACGCGCCGGATGACCTATCTCTACTCCGACGGCACCGACGCCCACCTCATGGACTCCGAGACCTACGAGCAGATCACCGTCCCGCAGGAGAGCGTGGCGGACTCGCTGCAGTGGATCACCGAGAACGAGGAGGTGGAGCTGCTCTACGTGGACGAGAAGCCCACCGACCTGCAGATTCCCTCGTCGGTCGAGATGGCTGTGACCGAGACCGAGCCCGGTCTGCGTGGCGACACCGCCTCCGGCGGCGGGGACAAGCCGGCCACGCTGGAGTCGGGCGTGAGCGTGCGCGTGCCGCTGTTCGTGGACGTGGGGGATCGCGTGAAGGTGGACACGCGCTCGGGCGAGTACATGTCGCGGGCCTAGGTGCAGAGTGCGCCGCACTGACCAGAGACGAGCGGCGGTGGTTGCGCTCTACCAGGGCGACGTGACCTCGCGTGCGCCCGGCGATCTGCTGGAGCCCACAGCGCGCGAGTTCACGCGCGAGCTGGTGGCCGGCGTGGAGCACGACCGCGAGTGGCTCGACGAGCTGATCGCGCGCTACGCCGTCGGGTGGACGCTGGATCGGATCGCCCCGGTTGAGCGCAGCATCCTGCGCGTGGCGCTGTTCGAGCTGCTGCGCCGCGAGGACGTGCCCTCCGAGGTGGCGATCGACGAGGCCGTCGAGGCCGCGAAGGAGCTGTGTGGCGCGGATGCCCCCGGTTTCGTGAACGGCATTCTCGGTGCGGTGCATCGTGAGAGGGTGGGCGCATGAACGACGACCTCGACCGACTCGTGGGCGAGCTGCGAGACGCCGCGGCGCGCCTGCGCGACGGGGACATCGACGCCGACGAAGCCGCGGCCCTCGTGGAGCACTGCTCCGAGCTCGCGGCCCGGGTGGGCTCCCAGCTGGACCGAGCCGGTCGCGATGCCGAGCGCGACGAGCCGTCGGAGGGGCAGGAGCAGCTTCTGTGAACGGCGGTGCCGGCGCCGAGGCGCCCGCCGGCCTGGCCACCGCGTACCCGGCTGAGCTGCAGCGGCGCGTGGAGGCCTACCTGGAGGGGCTGCGCTTCACGGACGAGCCCGGCACCGCCCGTCTGGAGGAGGCCATGCGCTACTCGCTGCTGGCCGGGGGCAAGCGCATCCGCCCGGTGCTCGCCCTGGCCACCGCGGAAGCCCTGGGCCACGACCCGGATGAGGTGCTGCCGCTGGCGGCGGCCATCGAGATGATCCACACCTACTCGCTGATCCACGACGACCTGCCCGCGATGGACGACGACGACATGCGGCGCGGGCAGCCCACCTGCCACGTGGCCTACGGCGAGGACGTGGCGATCCTGGCCGGCGACGCGCTGTTTGCCGAGGCGTTCCGAGTGGCCCTCACCGAGCAGCCGGGCGATTCGGCAAACGTGATCGCGGCGGCACGGGAGATGGCATCCGCGGTGGGCGCCGCCGGGATGGTGGGCGGCCAGTACCTCGATGTGAGCGCCGACGGCCGGGCCGACGGGACTGTTGCGGAGGACCCGGCCGTGCTTCGCCGGCTGCACGAGCTCAAGACCGGCCGGCTGATAGGCGCATCGGTGGTCTGCGTAGTGCTTCTCTTCGGAGTGAATGGACCTGCCACACTGGCACTGGGCCGCTTTGCGGCGGAGCTCGGAGTCCTGTTCCAGATCGTCGACGACATCCTCGACGTGACCGGTGAGGACACGGAGCTCGGCAAGCCGAGCGGTTCGGATGAGCGTCACGGCAAGCGAACCTACGTGAGCGTGTTCGGCCTCGAGAAGGCGCGCGAACTGGCCCACCGATCGCACGCCCAGGCCCGGGCCGCGCTGGCGGAGGTTCAGGGTGCCACCGGGCAGCTAGAGCAGATCGCCGACTACATCCTCACCCGACAATCATGACCCCGCTCCTGGAGAACATCGACGGCCCCGCGGACCTCAAGGGCCTGGACGACGCACAGCTCGCGCAGGTGGCCCAGGAGGTACGGGAGCTGATCATCGACACGATCGGCGAGATCGGCGGGCATTTCGGCGCCAACCTGGGCACGGCGGAGATCGCAGTGGCGATCCACAGCCTGCTCGACTCGCCGCGCGACAAGGTGCTCTGGGACGTCGGCCACCAGGCCTATCCGCACAAGGTGCTCACCGGACGACGCGACCAGCTGCCCACGATCCGCAAGTACGGCGGGCTCGCCCCGTTCTGCTCGGTGTCCGAGTCCGAGCACGACATCATGGGCGCCGGCCACGCTTCCACCTCGGTGGGCTATGCGGTGGGGCTCAAGGAGGCCATGCGCTCGGGCGTGGGCGAGGACGGCAAGGTGGTCGCTGTGATCGGCGACGGCGCGCTCACAGGCGGCGTGGCCTTCGAGGCGCTGCAGAACGCGGGCGGCATGCAGCTGCCGATCGTGATCGTGGTGAACGACAACGGCATGTCGATCGCCCCCAACGTGGGCTCGCTGTCGCGCTACTTCAACCGCGTCCGGCTCAACCCCAAGCTGCACAAGCGCCGCGAGGACGTGGAGGAGACGCTCACGCGCCTGCCCGCGGGCATCGGCGAGCGGATCGAGCGCCTCGGGCCGATCGTCAAGGAGTCGCTGAAGGCCTACTGGGCTCCGGGCCTGTTCTTCGAAGAGCTCGACCTGGCCTACATGGGCGTGATCGACGGCCACGACGTGGGCGCGCTGCGCGAGGCCATCGGCGAGGCGCTGGAGGCCAACCGCCCGGTGGTGGTGCACTGCAAGACGGTGAAGGGCAAGGGCTTCGCGCCCGCCGAGGATGGCGGCCTGGAGGGCATGGAGGCATGGCACGCGGCCAAGCCGGCGTCGATCGTGAACGGCGAGCCGGCGCCAAAGAAGCCCAAGCCCGCCAAGGACCCCAACCCGGCGCCCGCCCAGTACACCAAGGTCTTCGGCGACGCCCTCGTGGCCGAGGCCAGGCGCGACGAGCGCGTACTGGGCATCACCGCCGCGATGAACACCGGCACCGGGCTGGACATCCTGCAGAAGGAGATGCCCGACCGCTACTACGACGTGGGCATCGCCGAGCAGCACGCCGTGCTGTTCGCCGCCGGCCTGGCGTTGCAGGGCGCGCGCCCGGTGGCGGCCATCTACTCCACCTTCCTCCAGCGGGGCTTCGACCAGATCGTGCACGACGTGTGCCTGCAGAAGCTGCCCGTGGTGTTCGCCATGGACCGCGCCGGGCTGGTGGGCGACGACGGCCCCACCCACCACGGCGTCTTCGACATCTCCTACATGCGCTGCCTGCCCCACATCACGCTGATGGCCCCGCGCGACGAGGCCCAGCTGGTGCACATGCTGCACACCGCCCTCCAGCACGAGGACGGCCCGGTGGCCCTGCGTTACCCGCGCGGGGAGGCGGAGGGCGTGCCGCTGCCCGACCGGCCGGAGGCGCTGGAGATCGGCCGCGGCGAGGTGCTGCGCGAGGGCGAGCGCGTGGCGTTCCTCGGCTACGGCTACGGCGTGCCCGTGGCGCTGGGCGCCGCCGAGCTGCTGGAGAGCGAGCACGGCATCGAGCCCACCGTGGCCGACGCTCGCTTCGCCAAGCCGCTGGACGCCGAGCTGATCGCGTCGCTGGCGGCCGAGCACGACGTGCTCGTGACGGTCGAGGAGAACGTGCTGGCCGGGGGCTTCGGCTCCGCGGTGGTGGAGCACCTGTCCGACCACGACCTGGCCGGCGAGGCGCGGGTGCTGCGAATCGGCCTGCCGGACCGGTACGTGACCCACGGCAAGCCGGCGCTGCTGCGCGAGGAAGTGGGCCTCACGCCCGAGGCCGTGGCCGCGAAGGTGGCCGAAGCGGTGCTGGACCCCCGCGGCGCCTACGCGTAGCCGGGCCCCGCGAGCGCATGAGCGGCCTGGATCGCGATCGATCCCTCGCCCGCGGCTGACGCCACCCTCTTGATCGACCCGTGGCGCACGTCACCTGCTGCGAACACGGCGGGCATCGAGGTTTCCAGCGCCAGCGGCGTTCGCTCCAGCGGCCACCGCGCGGGGGGCACGTCCCCGCCGGTGAGAACGAACCCGCTCGGGTCGCGGGCGATCTCCTCCGGCAGCCAGTCCGTGCGCGGGACGGCTCCGATCATCACGAAGAGTGCGGCGGCGGGAAGCACCTCCTCCGACGCGCGAGCCTCCGGAGGATTAGAAAGCGGGCGGTCCGGCGATATGTAGGGCGTGAGGCGCCTTGCCCTGGGGACATCCCTGCTCTTTCTGATGCTCGTGCCCGCCGCCGCACAGGCGCAGGTCGAGACCGTGTACGAGACGATGTCCGTGCCCACGGTGGACGGCGACCGCCTGCACGTGGAGATCGCCCGCCCGGCCGGCGCAGGCCAACGTGCCGGTGATCCTCACCTACTCGCCCTACAACAGCCTGTCCGAGGGCACCACGCCCAACCTGGCCAATGACGACCTGGGCCAGCGCTACGTGGAGCGGGGCTACGCCCGCGCCGTGGCCGACGTGCTCGGCACGCGCAACTCGAGCGGCTGCTGGGACTACGGCGGACTGAAGGAGCAGCAGTCGGGCGTGGACCTCGTGAATGCCCTGTCGGGCCAGTCCTGGTCGAACGGCAAGGTGGGCATGATCGGCGGCTCCTACGACGGCACCACGGCCAACATGGTGGCCGCCCGCGGCGGCGACGCTCCGGGCCTGAAGGCGATCGTGCCCGAGCTGGCGATCTCGCGCTGGTACGGCTACGCCTACGGCAGCGGCGTGCGCTACTTCGCCAACTCCGAGCGCCCCACCGACGAGGGCTTCGACACACCTCTGGCGTTCGACTTCGGCATCACCCGCACGCCTCCCACGCAGCCCACGCCGCAGCTGGTCGACGCCATGCGCGACCGCCTGAACCCGTGTGACGCCGCGGAGCACACCGAGCGCGGCTACGACACCTCGCCCGACTACGACAGCTTCTGGCTGGAGCGTGACTACCGCAAGGATGCCCGCCGGTTCCGGGCCTCCACGCTGGTGGTGCACGGCTGGCAGGACTACAACGTCAAGCAGTCAGAGGGCGTGGACCTGTTCGAGGCACTGCGGCTGGGCACCACGGCGTCGGCCACGCGGCCCTTCAAGCACATGTACATGTTCCAGGGCGGGCACCAGTCGCCCTCGGGCCAGCGCTTCCAGGCCGTGCTCGACCAGTTCTTCGACACCACCCTCAAGGGAGCCGCTCCTGGCCCCGACCTGGCGCCGCCGGTGATCACGCAGGGCCGTGACTTCACAGCTGCGCGCGAGTTCCGCGAGGAGCGGACCTGGCCGCCGACGGGGATGCGCGAGACGCGCGTGTCGCTGGGCCGCGAGCTCACGGGCGGCACGCTCACCTTCGGCCGTGCCGGGCGGGCCGACGCCTCCTACACCGACTCGGGCGCGAACACCGAGGAGACCGCCCGCCGGGCGCTCGGCGCCGAGGCCGGCTGGCTGGCGTACAGGTCCGCGCCGCTGGCCTCCGACACGCGCATCGCCGGCACCCCGCGGCTCGAGATCGAGCTCACCGCCGACCGCGACAGCGGCCAGGTGAGCCCCACGCTGCTGGACATCGCCCCGGACGGCAGCGCCAAGACGCTGTCCCGTGGCCACCTCAACCTTCGCTACCGCAACGGACTGCGCCGCGAGCAGCCCGTGCCGCCCGGGCGCAGCGTCCGCGGCACCGTTCTCTTCTCACCGCAGGACCACACCGTCAGGGCCGGGCACCGGCTGGGCCTGATCGTGGCCGGGTCGAACACGGTCTGGGCGGTTCCGACCCTGCCGCCCGGGGGCACCTACACGGTGCACCACGGCGGCGGCTCGCGGCTCGTCCTGCCGCTGGCCCACTGACGCGCCACTCGGCCGATTCCTGTTCTGCGCGGGCGTGAAGGTGCCGTGCTGGTGCACTGCCCCGAGGCGGTTGCCTAACGGCGATTGGCCCCCACAAAAGGAAACGACCCGCCGATGGCGGGCCGTTTCCGAGGGAGGAGTGATGCGTATGTGATCTGTTAGAGGAAGTCTTGTGAGATGCGCCGAGCGTGGGTGTAGCGCGTGCTCAGCGTGACCGTTGCCTGCGCGATGGCGGCGGTTCCGAACACCAGAGCGGCCAGCGGCTGGGCGGTCACGATGAAGGCGCCCGCGCAGATCAGCAGGCCGAATGCCAGGCCCTGGTCGTAGGACGACTGGGCCGAGAGGGGCAGCACGCCCCGGCCCTCGTCGGCCGTGCCGGCCAGGCCTAGGCCGATGGCCACGGCGCCCACGCCGATGCCAATCGCCATGGCGACGAGGCTCAGGCCCAGGACCAGCGGGGCCAGCAGGGTGGAGGCGCCGATGAAGGTCACAAGTGCGGCGCGGGTGTCGGCTGAAAAGGTCACGCTACGAACGTACGCTCGCTTGGGGGCGACCTCTGTGGTCCGGTGGTCTAGGTACTCGCGTCGGAGGGGCTTGTACGGCACCCAGTGTCGGTGATGAGCATTGACGACGGGTTGACGTTGAGCCCGCACGGTTCTACTAAGAGGCAGGGCCACGTCGAGAGGGGATGACGCGCAGCCGTACCCGCCCGCCGCGCTCGACCATACCCGAGGATGGTGGGCTTGGCCTCGCGGAACGCCGCGGCCTTGTAGAAAGTGAGCTTGTGCGGGGCTTGCCTCCCCAACCTGTCTCGTCCACTTCAACGTCACCGAACAGTTCGCCGTCGTCGTCGTCGTTCATGAGGTGGTGCCGGATCTTCTTCATCATCCGGTGCGCGGTCTTGTAGGTGACACCTAGCTCGAGCTCTACTGCTTCGCGGAAATTCCACAGCGAGTGCTAGCCACCAAGTAGATGCCGTAGAACCAAAGCTGTAGAGAGGTCGTGGACTTCTCGAAGATAGTGCCCTTCATCGGGTGGACGTGAAGGCCGCAGGAGTCGCAGTGTGAGGGTGATCACACGCCCCCGGGTTACTCTGCTCGAATGCCCAAGCGCCGGCTGGACACGCTGCTGGCCGAGCGCGGTCTGTTCGAGTCGCGCTCGCGAGCGGCCGCGGCCGTGATGGCGGGCGACGTGCGCCTGGGAGGCCAGGGCGAGCGGGCGCTCAAACCGGGCCAGATGGTGGCTGACGACGCCGATGTGGCGGTGGCAGAGCCGCCGCCGTTCGTCTCGCGCGGCGGGGTGAAGCTGCGCAACGCCCTCGAGGAGCTGCAGCTGAGCGTGACCGGGCGGCGCTGCCTGGACGTGGGTGCCTCCACCGGGGGCTTCACCGACTGCCTGCTCAAGCGCGGGGCGGCCGAGGTGGTTGCGCTCGACGTTGCCTACGGCGAACTGCACCTCTCACTACGCGACGATCCGCGCGTGACCGTGCTCGAACGCACCAACGCCCGCGCCCTGCAGGCAGATCGGCTGCCATGGCCGCCCGAGCTGATCGTGGCCGACGTGTCGTTCATCTCCCTGCGAAAGGTGCTCCCCGCCGTGCTCGGGGCGGCCGCGCCTGTGTTCGACTGCCTCGCGATGGTCAAGCCCCAGTTCGAGCTCGGCCGCGGCCGGGTGGGGCGCGGCGGCGTGGTGCGCGAGGCGGCCGATCGTCGCGAGGCGATGGTGAGCGTGGCCGGATTCGCGCGCGAGGAGCTCGGCTGCGCGGTGCTGGGCTTTGCCTCCTCGGGCCTGCCGGGGCCCGCCGGCAACCGCGAGTCATTCGTCTGGCTGGCCGAGTCCGGCCGCCAGACGCCGGTGAAGGATCTGGAGACGGCCGCGCGAACGGTCGAGCCATGAGCTCGCCGCCCCGCACCGTCACCGTCTTCACGCGCCGCGCTCCCGGCGAGACCGAGGGGGCCGTCCGCCGCCTGGCCGAGCTGGCGGCCGAGTTTCGCATCACATTGCGGGTGCCGGAGGAGGAGGTGGCCAAGCACGGCCTCTCCGATCTGCCCGGGGTGGAGCTGGGTGCGGATCCCGACGGGCCCACCGACCTCGCGGTGGTGATGGGCGGCGACGGCACGATCCTCACAGCCATGCGCCGCTACGCCGGGCGCGACGTGCCCGTGTTCGCCATCAACTTCGGCGCGATCGGCTTCCTGGCCACCGTGGAGCGCGATGGCCTGGACGACGCGATCAGCCGCGCGCTCACCGGCGAGTTCGAGGTTCTGCGCCTGCCGGCGCTCGCCGTGGGCACCTCGTCGGGCGAGCACCTGGCCGTCAACGACATCTCCTTTCACCGGCGCCAGGACCTGCGCGTGGCCGAGCTGGGCTACTCGGTGGTCGGGGCTGAGCTCGGCGAGGTCCGCTGCGACGGCCTGGTGGTGGCCACCCCCGCCGGCTCCACCGGCTACAACCTCGCCAACGGCGGACCGGTGATGGCGTGGGGGGTACAGGGGTACGTGGTCTCGTTCATCGCGCCCCACACGCTCACCGCCCGGGCGCTGGTGGTGGCGCCCGACGATGTGCTGCGGGTGGTCAACCTGTCGGACGAGGAGCCGGTGGACGTGACCACCGACGGCCGCCGGGTCTGCACGCTCGACCCCCGGGAGAGGGTGGAGGTCCGCTTCCGCGACGGGATGGCGCAGCTGGCGCAGGTCGGGGGGCGAGCTTCTACAACCGCCTGCGCGACAAGTTCGGCCGCCTCAGCTACTGATCCCGCACCTTCGGTGCCGATTCGGCGCTCGGGCGGGGTTCTGGCCCCGCTCCGTCGGAGTCCGCTGGTAGACAGGATCGATGCTTCTGGAGTTGCGCATCGAGAACCTCCTGCTCATCGAGCGGGCGGAGCTGCGTCCGGCAGGCCCGGCGGCCGGGCTCACCGTGATCACGGGTGAGACGGGGGCGGGCAAGACGGTGCTGGCGCACGCCCTGGATCTGCTGCTCGGGGGCAAGCCACGGCCGGGAATCGTGCGTCCCGGCGCCTCGGAGGCCTACGTCGAGGGCGTGTTCGATCCGCCGCCGGGGCTGATGGATGCGCCCGAGCTGGCCGAGCTGCGGGAGCGGCTCGACGACGGCGACGGCCACGAGCTGGTCCTGGCGCGCCGCGTGAGCGCCGAGGGGCGCACGCGCGCCTACGTGCAGGGCCGCTCGGCCACGGCGGCCGACCTGCGGGAGCTGGGTGGGCGCCTGGTTGCCTTCTTCGGCCAGCACGAGCACCGCAAGCTCACCGTGGCGTCCGCCCAGCTGGAGCTGCTCGACAACTTCTGCGGGGAGCAGCATCTGGCGCTGAGCGGCCGGGTGGCCGCCGCCCACGGCCGCGTGCGCGCGGCTGAGCGCGAGCTGGCCGAGTTGCGTGAGCGCGCCGGCACCCGTGACCGCGACCTGGATCTGCTGGCGTTCGAGATCGAGGAGATCGAGGAGCTCGGCCCCGACGAGGCCGAGGAGCGCTCGCTGGACGCTGAGCGGGCCCGCCTGCGGCAGGTGGACGGCCTGCGTGCCGCGGCGGCCGCCGGTGGCGAGGCGATCGCGCCCGACGATCCGGAGCGCTCCGGCGCGGCGGCCCTGCTGGCGGAGGCCGAGCGTCCGGCCGACTCGGTCGCGGGCGCCGATCCCGCGCTGGACGCCCTCGCGGAGCGCTTGCGCGCCCTGCGGATCGAGGCCGAGGATCTGGCCGGCGAGTTTCGCTCCTATCTCGACGGCCTCGACGCCGACCCTGCGCGCCTGCACGAGATCGAGGAGCGCCTGGACTCCTACGAGCGCGTGAAGCGAAAGCACGGCGGCACGGTGGCCGCGGTCCTGGAGCACGCCGAGCGCTGCCGGGCCGAGCGTGACCGGCTGGAGAGCGCGGAGGTCGCGCTCGAGCGCGCCACGGCGGAGCTGTCGGAGGCCATCGACGAGCGGCAGTCGCTGGCGGCGACGCTCTCGAAGGGCCGGCGCAAGGCCGCCCCACGCCTGGCCGAGCGCGTGCGCGCAGAGCTGGCGGCACTGGCGATGGAGGGCGCGTCGTTCTCGGTGGAGCTCGAGCCCGGGATGAGATCGGCCCGAGCGGCGCCGAGCGCGTGGAGCTGCTGCTGGCGCCCAACCCCGGCGTGCCGGCGGCGCCGGTGCGCGAGAGCGCGTCCGGCGGAGAGTTGTCGCGGGTGATGCTCGCGCTGATGACGGCCGCCGGCGAGGGCGGCACCACCACACTGGTGTTCGACGAGGTGGATGCCGGTGTGGGCGGCCAGACCGCCCGGGCCGTGGCCGAGCGGCTGCGCTCCCTGGCCGGCACCCGCCAGGTGCTCTGCATCACCCACCTGCCCCAGATCGCGGCGCTGGCCGAGCGCCACTTCCGGATCGCCAAGAGCTCCGATGAAGACCTGGCTCGCACGAGCGTGGAGCCGATCGCCGACGACGGCGTCGTGGAGGAGCTGTGCCGAATGCTCGGAGCGGAGAGCTCCGACGCGGGCGCAAGGCGCCACGCGGAAGAGCTTCTGGAGGCAGCGGCGTGACACGCACCTTCGTCCTCGGCGACCGCTACTCTCGGGACGTGCCGAATAGGAGGTACCGTCCGTGAGTCAGACCCGGTTCATCTTCGTGACCGGCGGCGTCGTCTCCTCACTCGGCAAGGGCATCGCCGCGGCGTCGATCGGTCAACTGCTCGTGGCGCGCGGCCTGTCGGTGTCGATCCAGAAGTTCGACCCGTACATCAACGTGGACCCGGGCACGATGAGCCCGTTCCAGCATGGCGAGGTGTTCGTCACGGAGGACGGCGCCGAGACCGACCTCGACCTGGGCCACTACGAGCGCTTCACCGACGTGAACGCGTCGCGGGCGTCCAACGTGACCACCGGCGCGATCTACGACTCGGTCATCCGCCGCGAGCGCCGCGGGGACTACCTCGGCGGCACCGTCCAGGTGATCCCGCACATCACCGATGAGATCAAGGGCCGCATCCGGCGCGTGGCCGAGGCCGATGACGTGGACATCGTGATCACCGAGATCGGCGGCACGGTCGGAGACATCGAGTCGCTGCCGTTCCTCGAGGCTCTGCGCCAGTTCCAGGTCGACGAGGGCCGGCGCCAGTGCATGTTCCTGCACCTCACGCTCGTGCCCTTCCTCGGGCATGCAGGCGAGCTGAAGACCAAGCCCACCCAGCACTCGGTCCAGGAGCTCCGCCGCATCGGCATCCAGCCGGACATGGTCATGTGCCGCTGCGAGGAGCCGCTCTCGCGCGAGATCAGGGAGAAGATCGCGCTGTTCGTGAACCTGCCGGTGGACTCGGTGATCTCCGCGCGGGACGTCGACCACATCTACAAGGTGCCGCTCTACTTCCGTGCCGAGGGGGTGGACGATCAGATCCTCGAGCACTTCGGGATCGAGGGCACCGAGAAGCCCGACCTCTCGGAGTGGGAGGCCGGCGTCAAGCGCTACGAGGCCGCCACCGACGTCGTGCGGATCGGCCTGGTGGGCAAGTACACCAAGCTCGAGGACGCCTACCTGTCGGTGATCGAGGCGCTCGGGCACGGCGGCGCTCATCACGGCGGCAAGGTGGAGGTGCGCTGGATCGACTCCGAGCAGCTCACAGGTGAGGAGGAGCTCGCCGAGCTGACGGAGTGCGACGGGATCCTGATTCCGGGCGGTTTCGGCGTGCGCGGGATCGAGGGGAAGATCCGCGCCGCGCGCTACGCACGGGAGCGGGGCGTGCCCTACCTGGGCATATGCCTCGGCATGCAGATCGCGGTGGCCGACTTCGCCCGCCACGTCGCGGGGATGGACGGGGCCAACTCCACCGAGTTCGATCCCGAGACGCCCTTCCCCGTCGTGGACCTGCTGCCGGAGCAGAAGGAGGTGCGCGACATGGGCGGCACCATGCGCCTCGGTGCCGACCCGGTGAAGCTGCACGAGGGCTCCCGCGCCCGCGAGATCTACGGCGAGGCCGTGATCTATGAGCGCCACCGCCACCGCTACGAGGTCAACAATCACCTCCGCAAGCGCTTGGAGCGAGAGGGGCTCGTGTGCTCGGGCACGTCGCCCGACGACCGGCTGGTCGAGGTGGTCGAGCTGCCGGACCACCCGTTCTTCGTCGCGTCGCAGTTCCACCCCGAGTTCAAGTCGCGCCCGCTGCGCCCACAGCCGCTGTTCCGTGAGTTCGTGGGCGCCGCGCTCGAGCGGGCGCGCGGTCGCGCGCCCGAAGTCGAGCCCTCCGTCGACGCGGGCGACCGCGTGGACACCGAAGCCCGCGCTTAGTGCCTACCGCTCGCGACTCGGCACGCCGGGCCTCGGCCGAGGAGCGCGAGCGGCTGGCGTTCGACTTCGTGCGCCTGTGCGAGATCGAGAGCCCGTCGCTGCAGGAGCGGGCCGCGGCCGAAGCGGTGGGTGCTGAGCTGCGCGCCGCCGGGCTCGAGGTGCAGGAGGACGACACCGCGGACGCGGTGGGCTCGCAGTGCGGCAATCTGATCGCCAGGATTCCGGGACCCGAGGGCGCCCGTACGGTGCTCCTGTGCGCGCACCTGGACACCGTGCCGCTGGCCGCCCCGGTGGACGTGCAGCGCGACGCCGGCGTGTTCCGAAACCGCAACGAGGCGATCCTCGGCGCCGACAACAAGGCCGCCGTGGCCGTGTTGCTGGGGGTGGCCCGGCGGCTGGCCGCGCAGGGTTCGCCCGTGGGGGTGGAGTTTTTGTTCACCACGGCGGAGGAGCTCGCGCTGCGCGGTGCAAAGGAGGTCGATCGCTCCGCGTTGCGCAGCGAGTTCGGCTTCGTGTTCGACCACGCCAGCCCGATCGGCGAGATCATCGTGGCCGCGCCCACCTACTACGGGGTGGAGGCGCGCTTCCAGGGGGTTGCGGCGCACGCGGGGATCCGGCCCGAGAGCGGTCGCAACGCGATCGTGGCCGCGGCCAGGGCGCTCACCCGGATGCGGATCGGCCGCCTCGACGAGGGCACCACCACGAATGCGGGGCGGATCGAGGGCGGCACGGCCGCGAACGTGGTGGCCGAGCACGCCCTGCTGGGGCTGGAGGCCCGGAGCCTGGATGACGCCGAGGCCGGGCGGGTGGTGAGCGAGATGGTGGACGCCTGCACAGAGGCCGCCAGCGAGACGGGCTGCGACGTGGAGACCACGGTGGAGCAGCTCTTCCGCGCCTACCGCCTGCCGCGCACCGCCGCGCCGGTGCGAGCCGCAACCGCCGCCCTGGAATCCCTCGGGATCGAGCCCTCCTACGTGCCCACCGGCGGCGGGAGCGACGCCAATGCCCTGATCGCGGCCGGCCTGCCCACGCTGAACCTGGCCAACGGCACCGAGCGCAACCACCAGCCCGACGAGAGCGTGACCGTGGAGGCGCTGGAGACAATGCTCGACGTGGCACTGGCCCTGATCGACGGGTGCGCCGAGGTGGAGGCCTGATGGGGTTCGAGCGGATCGCCAGCGAGGAGATCTGGCAGGGCCACATCGGCGGGGTGCGAGTGGACACCTTCCGTTATGACGACGGCTCGGAGGCCACCCGCGAGATCGTGAGCCACCCCGGCGCGGTCACGATCCTGCCCTTCGACGGCGAGCGCGTCTGGTTGGTGCGACAGCCGCGCGAGCCCGTAGGGGAACAGGCGCTGCTCGAGCTGCCCGCGGGCAAGATCGACGTTCCCGGGGAGGAGCTGGAGGCCACCGCCCGGCGCGAGCTGGCGGAGGAGATCGGCAAGGGCGCGAAGGACTGGCGCCACCTCGTGAGCTTCTACAACTCTCCCGGCCTCCTGGCGGAGGAGAACCACCTCTTCCTCGCACAGGACCTGTACGACGAGAGTCGCGACTCCGGTGAGGAGGAGCGGATCGAGATCGTGCCGCTGGAGGTGGACCGCCTTGACGAGGCGATCCCGCAGGTACGTGACGCCAAGACGCTCATCGGCCTCCTCTGGTTTCGGTCCTACATCCGCGACGCCGCCTGACGGCGCTCTGAAGGCGAGCTTGCAGGGCCAAGGTGCCGTGCGGATCCGCGCGAAGCAGAGGACGTGGCCACGATTGCGCAACCCGTCAGCCAGCGTCCGCTCGAGCTTCTGGTGCTGGACTTCCTCGCCTACCTGGAGTTCGAGCGCGGGCTGTCGCGCAACACGCTCGAGGCCTACCGGTCCGACCTGCTGCAGTTCGGGCGGTTCCTCGAGGAGCGGGGGCTGAACGCGCTGAGCGCCACTCCCGCCGACCTGTCGGACTTCCTCGCCTCGCTCGGCGGCACCGACGGCCGCACGGCCTCGCCGGCCACGATCCACCGCAAGACGGCGTGCCTGCGGTCCTTCTACCGCCACCTGCGCCGCGACGGTGTGCTGGAGACAGATCCCACCGCCAGCCTCACGCCGCCGCGGCGTGGGCGCAAGCTGCCCCAGGTGCTCACCCGGGGGGAGGTGAGGCGCCTGCTCGAGGCCCCCCGCGGCACCGCGCCGTGCGACCTGCGCGACCAGGCGCTGCTGGAGCTGATGTACGCGTGTGGGCTGCGAGCCTCGGAGGCCATCGGCCTGGAGCTGTCGGACCTCGACCTCGACGAGCTTGTCCTGCGGGCCAGGGGCAAGGGGTCCAAGGAACGCTTGGTGCCCTTCGGGCGAGCGGCCGCAGAGGCCGTGCGGCGCTATTTGGAACGCGGCCGTCCCGGGCTGGTGCAGACCCGGCCCGAGACCCACCTGTTCGTGAACTTTCGCGGCGGTTCGCTCACCCGGCAGGGGCTCTACAAGATCGTGCGCCGCCACGCCACCACCGCCGGCCTGCAGGACCGCATGAGCCCGCACACGCTGCGTCACACCTTCGCCACCCATCTGCTCGCCGGGGGATGTGACCTGCGCTCGGTCCAGGAGATGCTCGGTCACGCGGACGTGGCCACCACCCAGCTGTACACCCACCTCTCCAGCGAGCGGCTGAAGGACGTCTACTTCCGCGCGCATCCGAGGGCCAGCTCAGGCTGACGCGCCGGGCCGGCCTGCTAGAACGGCGGGCGTGCGCCCAGCCGCCCTCCTCACCCTGACCCTGCTCGCCGCCCCCGCCATGGCCGGCTGTGGCAACCAGGTGGAGCCGGTGGGCTCGCTGTCGCCCACGCCGTCGAAGGACACGCAGTCACTGGAGTACCCGCGCGCCGGGCTCACACTGAGTCTGCCCGCCGACCTCGACGTGGCGGCCGTGGACACGCCCGGGGTGTTCCGCGCGGGCGTGGGGGAGGGCTTCGTGTCGGCGTTCGCATATCGGCGCAAGGAGCAGATCCCGGCCAACGACCGCCAGCTTGAGGCGGCACGCCGGCGGCTGGTGGACGCGGCCGAGGAGCGCAGCGACAGCTACGACTCGATCAGATCCGCCACCACCGAGGCCGGGGGTTCGAGGGCGGTGGAGCTGGTGGGCGACCAGACCATCGCCCGGGCGCGCCTGCGCACGCACAGCCTGCACGTCTACAAGGGCCGGGCCGAGTACGTGATCGAGCTGGCCGTGCCCCCCGAGGACTTCGAACGCCTCGACCGGGCCGTCTTCGAGGTGATCGAGGAGTCCCTCGAGGTGACCGGCGAGGTGCGCCGGCCGGCGGGCCGCTGAGTGCCAGAGCTGCCGGAGGTCGAGACGGTCCGCCGCCAGCTGGCGCCCCACCTGGAGGGCAGGCGCCTGGAGGCGATGGAGGTGCTCGACTCGCGCTGGTCGGACCCCGCGCCGCCGGCCGAGCTGGCGGACGCCGTGCGCGGGCGGCTGATCGAGCGGGTGGCCCGGCGCGGCAAGTATCTGATGCTCCTGCTCGAGGACGAGGTGGCGCTGGTGATGCACCTGCGCATGACCGGCAACCTGCTGCTGGTGACCGAGGACGAGGACGAGCCCGGGCGCCCCCACCTGCGCGTGCGGATGCGACTCAGTGACGGCCGGCGCCTGCTGTTCACCGACCAGCGCCGGTTCGGCACGGGGATCGTGCTGCTGGGCGACGAGGCCCTGGACGCCTACTTCGACGCCCGCCTGGGCGTGGAGCCGCTGAGCCCGGAGTTCACCGCCGAGGGCCTGCGGGAGCTGGCGGCCGGCCGGCGCGCGCCCACCAAGGCGTTCCTGCTCACTCAGGAGCGCATCGCGGGCGTGGGGAACATCTACGCCGACGAGGCCCTCTGGCGCTCACGAATTCACCCCCTGCGCCCCGTGGGCACGCTCAAGCGCCCGCAGCTGGCCGCGCTGCGCGACGCGGTGGTGGAGTCCCTGGAGGCCGGCAT
Organism: uncultured Thermoleophilaceae bacterium; assembly: GCA_963727395.1. Classification (GTDB taxonomy): domain Bacteria; phylum Actinomycetota; class Thermoleophilia; order Solirubrobacterales; family Thermoleophilaceae; genus JAAYBF01. The sequence continues at coordinate 78,232 of CAVSGC010000006.1, forward strand.
CGACGCCCGAGGCGCCACGATCGACGACTTCCGCCACGCAGACGGGGCCAGCGGCAGCTTCCAGGACCGCTTTCAGGTGCACCGCCGCGAGGGCGAGCCGTGCCCGCGTTGCGGCACGGCCATCCGCAAGATGCGCGCCGCGGGCCGCGGGACCTACGTGTGCCCGAAGTGTCAGCCGCGGCCGCGACTTCGAAAGTAGCTCGACGCCTCAGGCTGACGCGGGTGCGATCGCGCGGCAGCGCTCTTCGGTCGCCTCTTCGATCTTGTCGCACACCTCCGGAAGCTCGCGCCTCATCTGGCGGAAGTGCTGCGCGGTCATCACCACCACCTTGGCGGGCGAGGTGGTGACGACGCTGGCGTTGCGCCTGACGTGCTCGACCAGCCCCATCTCACCGAAGAAGTCCCCGGGGACGAGGTCGGCCAGGTGCTCGCCGTTGGCGGTCACCTCGGCGTGCCCCTCCTCGAGGATGAAGAACTCGTACGCGAACTCGCCCTCGCGCACGAGGTGCTTGCCCGCTTCGAAGTCCAGCTCGTCTGCGTGCTTCGCGATCGTCCGGCGCTCAGCCTTGGAGAGCCCGGCGAAGAGCGGGATCGAGAGTACCCTCTGCTCGTCCATCGCTTCCTTCCCCTCTCTGTCGAGTGGCGGCCGATCGTTTCACGCCACCCGTTTGAGGGCAACCGGGCCGGGCGCCCTAGGCGGTGAGGAGGCCCTCCAGGCTGCCGTCACGATCGGCCTCGATCAGCTCGCGGAAGCCGCCGATCGAGCGCTCGCCCACGAGCAGCTGCGGGAAGGTCATCTGGCCCGTGAGGGCCACCAGCGCGGCGCGGCCCTCGGGGTCGCGCGCCAGGTTGAGCTCCTCGTAGGTGATCCCACGGCTGTCGAGGAGCGCCTTGGCCTGCCGGCAGAACGAGCACGGCTCGGTGGTGTAGAGCCGCACGGGGTCGCTGCCGTTGGATGACTGATTTGCGTCCGTCATATACCTCAAAGTGTAGGTGTGGGCGGATCCTTCAAGACCGAGGCGGTGGTGCTGCGATCGATCCGATTCGGGGAAGCAGACCGCGTTCTGCATCTCTACAGCGCCGATCGCGGGCGCGTGGGGGCGGTTGCCAAGGGCGTCAGGAGGGTGAAGTCGCGTCTGGGCGGGCGGCTGGAGCCGCTCAGCCGTGTGCGCCTGGTGCTGCACGAGGGGCGGGGCGAGCTGTGCACGGTGAGCGCGGTGGACAGCGTGAACGCACACGCGGCGCTGCGCGAGCACCGTGCCTCGCTGGAGCGCGCGTCGCAGGCGTGTGAGGCGGTGCTGCGCCTGTTCGATTCCGCCGAGCCCAATCGCGCCGCCTACAACCTGCTCTGCAACCAGCTCGCGCTGCTGGACGCCGATCCCGCCGTGGCCACCCGTGCCCAGTCGCTGGCCTTCCGCGCCAAGCTGCTGCTGGCGTCCGGCTTCGCGCCGGAGCTGGCCTCCTGCGCCACCTGCGGCGAGGCCGAGCACCTGTGCGGCTTCTCGCCCTCGGCCGGGGGCGTGGTGTGCTCGGGCTGCGAGGCGGGCTCGTTCCCGATGGACGGCCACGCCCACGAGTTCATGGTGCAGGCGCTGGCCCGCCCGCTGGCGGACTCACCCGCCGCGCCCGAGCGGGCCCTGGCGCAGGCCGACCGCGCGTTGGGGGAGACGCTGGAGCACCACGCGCATGTGCGTCTGCGGCGCGTCGCCTGACGTCACTTGAGGGGGGGGGGTCTTGTTCGATGCGGACGTAATGCGTCCGTTCTGAACAACACCCCCCCGGAGCCGGCTCACACGAGGTGCGAAGCGTCGTTCCACAGGCGCACGACCCGTCGCTCGCGCTCATACCCCAGGACGCTGAGCGTGGCCGTGCTCAGCGCCAGCAGCGCGCCGTCGGCCGCCGGGAGACCGAGCCAGCGGGCGGCCAGCACGCGCAGGATGTGGCCGTGGGCGAACACCACGCAGTCGCCCGTGGCGCCGGCCAGCTCGGCGATCACGCGATCGGCGCGCACTCCCACCTGCTCCGCGGTCTCGCCGTCTACCACCGGATGGGTCCACACCGTCCAGCCGGGCTCGCGTTCGCGGATGTGCGGGGTGGTGAGGCCCTCGTAGGCGCCGTAGTCCCACTCCATGAGGTCGTCACGGAGCAGCGCCTGATCGCCCAGGCCGGCCAGCTCACAGGTCGCGCGTGCGCGCTGCAGCGGGCTGGAGAGCACGAGATGGAACGAGAGCCCCGCGAGGCGCCGGCCAAGGGCGTGTGCCTGTTCGCGTCCGTTGTCGGTCAGCGGCACGTCGGTGTGGCCGGTGTGGCGCCCGGAGGCGCTCCACTCGGTCTCGCCGTGCCGGGCCAGGAGGATCTCCACATGCGGAGTCTCCCCATTCGCGGGATTAGACTGCAACTCCCTTGGAGGCCGCCGCCGCAACCAAGCTGGTCTACGAGTTCTCAGAGGGCTCGCGGGACATGCGCGATCTGCTCGGGGGAAAGGGCGCAAACGTGGCCGAGATGACGCGCGTGCTCGGCGAGGAGCGCGTGCCCGCAGGCTTCACGATCACCACCGAGGCCTGCGTGGCCTACATGGAGGGCGACGGAGAGTTTCCCGATGGGCTGCAGAAGCAGGTGGACGAGGCCCTCGAGCAGCTCGAGCGACAGGCCGGGAAGGGGCTGGGCGACAGCGACGACCCGCTGCTCGTGTCGGTGCGCTCCGGCGCTCGTGAGTCGATGCCCGGGATGCTCGACACCGTGCTGAACCTGGGGCTCAACGACAAGTCCGTGCAGGGGCTGGCGAAGGCCACGGGCAACGAACGCTTCGCCTGGGACTCCTACCGGCGCTTCGTGCAGATGTTCGGCAACGTGTGCCGCGGCGTGCCCGGCGATCAGATCGAGGACGCGATCAAGGCACGCAAGGAGGCGGCCGGGGTCGAGGAGGACACCGAGCTTGGTGTGGACGACCTGAAGGCGCTCACGGCTGACCTGAAGGCGCTGTTCGAGGACAGGACCGGCGAGGGGTTCCCCCAGGAGCCGCGGGTGCAGCTCGAGCAGGCGATCGTGGCGGTGTTCGACTCCTGGCAGGGCGACCGTGCCGTGAAGTACCGCCGGATCAACCGCATCCCCGACGACTGGGGCACCGCGGTCAACGTGCAGCAGATGGTGTTCGGCAACAAGGGCGACACGTCATGCAGCGGCGTGGCGTTCTCACGCGACGAGGTGACCGGCGAACCCACTCCGTCCGGCGACTACCTGCCCAACGCGCAGGGCGAGGACGTGGTCTCCGGCGTACGCACTCCTCGCGACCTGCATGAGCTGAAGGACCAGATGCCCGACGCCTACGGCGAGCTGATGGACATCCTGCGAGAGCTCGAGCGCCACTACGGGGACATGCAGGACACCGAGTTCACGGTGGAGGAGGGCAGCCTCTACATGCTCCAGACGCGCAACGCCAAGCGGCCGGCGCAGGCCGCGGTGCGGTTCGCGGTGGACGCCGTGGAGGAGGGGCTGCTCGCGCGCGACGCCGCGCTCATGACGATCGACGCCAACACCCTCGACGCGCTCCTGCATCCGCACTTCGCGCCCGACGCGCGGTTCGACGTGATCGCCAAGGGCGTGGCCGCCTCGCCCGGCGCGGCACGCGGCGAGATCGTGTTCACGGCCGAGGATGCCGTGGCCGCGGGTGAGCAGGGGCGCGACGTGATTCTCGTCCGCCCCTTCACCGAGGCCGAAGACGTGGGCGGCTTCCACGCCGCCAAGGGGATCCTCACGAGCGAGGGCGGCAAGGCCAGCCACGCGGCGCTGGTGGCACGCGGCATGGGCAAGCCATGCGTGGCCGGTGCTGGAGCGCTGGACATCGACCTGAAGGCCAAGACGGTGCGCGCCGGCGACACCGAGCTGTCCGAGGGGGACGTGATCGCGATCGACGGGAGCCGGGGGCTGGTCACGGCCGATGAGGTCCCCCTCCAGGACGCCGAGGTGAGCGGCGAGTTCGATCAGGTGCTCGAATGGTCGGACGAGCTGCGCACCCTGGGCGTGCGCACCAACGCGGACACCCCGGAGGACTCCAGGAAGGCGCGCGACTTCGGCGCGGAGGGCATTGGGCTGTGCCGCACCGAGCACATGTTCATGGCGTCCGAGCGCCAGCCCAAGATGCGGGCAATGATCATGGCCGAGTCCGAGGAGGACCGGCGGAAGTGCCTGGACGAGCTTTTGCCGCTCCAGCAGAAGGACTTCGAGGGCCTGTTCGAGGCGATGAGCGGACTGCCGGTCACGATCCGGCTGCTCGACCCGCCGCTGCACGAGTTCCTTCCCAGCGGCGAGGAGCTGGCCGGGGAATTGGAGCACGCTCGCTCGGAGGGCTCGGCGGACGTGGAGAAGATGCAGGAGACGCTGGACCGGGTGCACGAGCTGGCCGAGACCAACCCGATGCTCGGCACGCGCGGGGTGCGGCTGGGGATCCTGCACCCGGAGGTGTACGAGATGCAGCTGCGGGCGATCGTACGCGCCGGCCTGGCGGCGAACGAGGGGCCCGGCGACCCGCCGCAGATCGAGATCATGATTCCGCTCGTGGCCTACGAGCAGGAGCTGGAGCTGATGCGCGGGCTGGTTGACCGCGTGATCGGTGAGGAGAACGGAGGCCACCTGGACCTGCACGTGGGGACGATGATCGAGCTGCCGCGCGCGTGCTTCGTGGCCGACCGGATCGCTGCGCACGCCGACTTCTTCTCGTTCGGGACCAACGACCTCACCCAGACCGCACTCGGCTTCTCGCGCGACGACGTGGAGAGCGGGTTCCTCAACCGCTACATGGACCGCAAGATCGTGGACCGCAGCCCGTTCGAGACGATCGACAAGCCGGGCGTCGGCTGGCTGGTGCGCCTGGCGGCTTGGGTGGGCCGCGAGGCCAAGCCCGACCTCAAGCTGGGCATCTGCGGCGAGCACGGCGGCGATCCGGACTCGGTTCGGTTCTTCCACATGGCGGGGCTGGACTACGTGAGCTGCTCGCCCTACCGCGTGCCGATCGCGCGGGTGGCCGCCGCCCAGGCCGCGATCGCCGAGGCGGCGAACTGATGTCCGCGGCTCACCGCTCGCTTGCGACAATGGATGCGTGAGATCTGGGGAACTGCGCATGGAGGGGGGCGACTTCGCCGCGCGCATCGCCAATGCCGAGCAGGATTGGCTGTCGGAGACCGCCACGCCGTCCTATCCCGCGCTGCGTGAGCGTCCCGAGCAGGACTCGGCACACCGCACGCCCTTCCAGCGCGACCGCGACCGGATCGTGCACGCAAAGTCCTTCCGCCGCCTGAAGCATAAGACGCAGGTGTTCATCGCCCCGGAGGGCGACCATTACCGCACCCGGCTCACCCACACGCTGGAGGCGTGCGGCATCGCGCGCAACGTGGCGCGGGCGCTGCGGCTCAACGAGGACCTCACCGAGGCGATCGGCCTTGGCCACGACCTGGGCCACCCGCCCTTCGGGCACATCGGCGAGGCCGTGCTCGACGAGCGGCTCACCGATCGCTACGGCGTCCGCTTTCGCCACAACCACCATTCGCTGCGCACCGTCGAGCGCCTGGAGCGCGACGGTCAGGGCCTGAACCTCACCGAGCAGGTGCGCGACGGCATCCTGCGCCACACGGGGCCCGACGCCCCGGCCACCCTGGAGGGCAAGATCGTGCGGGTGGTCGACCGAATCGCCTACATCAACCACGACATCGACGATGCGCTGCGCGCCGGGGTGATCGGCGAGGAGGACCTTCCGCAGGCCGAGCTCGAGGTGCTCGGCCCCACGGGCTCCGACCGGATCGAGACGCTGGTGAACGACCTGCTCGAACGGTCCTCCGGCGCCGGCGACATCGTTCAGGGCGACGACGTGGGGGGCGCGATGCTGAGGCTGCGCAAGTTCATGTTCGAGCGCGTGTACCTCGGGCCGAGTGCCCAGAGCGAGCGCGCCCGGATCGAACGGATGCTGCGCACGCTCTTCGATCACTACGCCTCCGACCCACCGCCCTCGCCGGACCCGGACGCGTCCGAGCACGAGCGGGTCGTGGATTATCTGGCCGGCATGACCGACCGTTACGCCATCCGGGCCTTCTCCGATCTGAGCGTTCCGCAGGGGTTCTAGGCGTGGCGCGCTACACCCAGGACTCGATAGAGCGTCTGCGCGAAGCGATCGACATCGTGGAGCTGGTCTCCCAGCGCACCGACCTGCGCCAGCGCGGCTCGCGCTGGGTGGGGCTGTGCCCATTCCACGAGGAGCGCACTCCCTCGTTCACCGTGGACCCGCGCGAGAAGCTCTACTACTGCTTCGGGTGCCACAAGGGCGGGGACCCGATCACCTTCGTACGCGAGAGCCAGGCGCTGGACTTCGCCGAGGCCGTGGAGGCGCTGGCCGACCGCTACCGGGTGGAGCTCAAGCGCGAGCGCGAGGACCCCCAGGAAGAGGAGCGGCGCAGGCGCCGCGAGCGCCTGCTGGGGCTGCTTGACAGGGCCGCCGGCTTCTACGCCACTTACCTGTGGGATTCCACCGAGGCGCGCAAGGCCCGCGACTACCTGGCCGGGCGCGGGCTGTCGGAGGAGGTGCTGCGGGCCTTCCGGGTGGGATACGCGCCGTCGGCGTGGGACAGGCTGCTCACCGGTGCCCGCCGCGACGGCTTCACCGAGCAGGAGCTGCACGCCGCCGGGCTGGCCCAGCGCAGCCAGGGGGGCCGGGTGTTCGACCGCTTCCGCGAGCGGATCACGTTCCCGCTCGCCGACGCCCGCGGCCGCGTTCTGGGCTTCGGCGCGCGCGCCATGCGCTCCGAGCAGGGCGCGAAGTACCTCAACACCTCGGAGAGCGAGCTGTACCACAAGGGCCGCCACCTCTTCGGCATCGACCAGGCCCGACCGGCGATCTCCCGCGAACGGCGTGCGGTGGTGGTGGAGGGCTACACCGACGTGCTCGCGCTGCATCAGGCGGGGGTGCAGGAGGCGGTGGCGATCATGGGCACGGCCCTCACCGGCGATCAGCTGGCCGAGCTGGCGCGAGCGGTGGGCCAGGAGGGGCGGATCTTCCTGGCGCTCGACGCGGACAGCTCGGGACAGGAGGCGATGCTGAGAGCGGCCCGGATGGCGGAGGAGCGTCAGCTGGAGCTGCGGGTGGTGGAGCTGCCGGACGGATCGGATCCTGCGGACCTTGCGGCCGCCGAGGGCCGCGAGGGTGTGGGGGCGCGGCTCCAGGGGGCCCTCTCTGTGCTTGAGTTCGCTGTCGGGAGGATTCTTGCCGACGCCGACCGCGACAGCCCCGAGGGCAGAGACCGCGCTCTGGCGCAGGCGCGCTCGTTGATCGCGCAGGCCCCAGAGCGCAGCGCACGCCGTGACCACCTCGTCGGCCTGGTGGCCGATGGGCTGGACGTGCCCGCGGACTACGTGACCTCCGGCGCCCTCACCGCATCGCCGCGGCAGGCGGCCTCGGCGCGGCGATCGGGCCCGGCGGAGGATCCTGGGCCCGAGCGCGAACAGGGTCCCCCGGCTGCGGGCGCGCCCGCTCCCGCCGGCCCCGGGGCGGCGTCCCTGGAGTCCGAGCGGGTGTTCCTCGGCCTGTGCCTGGCCTCGGGCTCGGTGGGACGTGAGTATCTGGGTCGCCTGCAGGAGGGGCACTTCTCGTCCTCGTTGACGCGCCGCGCCGGCGAGTACCTGTCCGAGCACTTCGACGATCCCCTCGCGGGGCTGCCCACCGACGACACCGAGCTGCGCGAGCTCGTGGCGGGCGTGTTCCTGCACTCTGACGATGACCAGATGGTGAGCAAGAGCTCGCTGCAGCTCAGCTTCCTCGCGCTGGACATGCGGCGGATCGAGCGCGAGGTGCGCCAGGCGCGCCGCGAGGGTGACTTCCCACGTGTGAGCGAACTGGCGAGCGACCGGCAGCGGGTGCGCAACGAGATGGACTCCGTGATGGGGCAGGCCACGTGAACGACACACCCCGAGACACCGAGGAGCCCGACAGCGAGCCGCTGGACCCCGAGGTGGCAGCCGCCGAGCTGGAGGCGCCGGCGATGAGCGGTGCCGCCCCCTCGCGCGACGCCTACGAACAGTACGACGAAGGTGGCGTGATCACCGCGGGCGTGCCGGTGGCCGAGCCGGCGGGCGGGGTGGAGGACGCCGTGCGGCTGTACCTGCACAACATCGGGCGGGTACCGCTGCTCACAAAGGGCGACGAGGTTCGGCTGGCCAAGCGCATCGAGCAGAACGACATGGCCGCCAAGAACGCACTGATCGAGGCCAACCTGCGCCTCGTGGTGTCGGTGGCCAAGAAGTACCAGGGGCGTGGGCTCACGCTGCTCGACCTCGTCCAGGAGGGCAACATGGGCCTGATCCGCGCGGTCGAGAAGTTCGACTGGCGCCGCGGCTTCAAGTTCTCCACCTACGCCACCTGGTGGATCCGGCAGTCGATGACCCGCGCGCTGGCCGACCAGTCGCGCACCATCCGGATCCCCGTCCACATGGTCGAGCGGATGAACCGCGTGGCAGCCGCGCGGCGCCAGCTCTCCCAGCAGCTGGAGCGCGACCCCACCCCCGAGGAGCTGGCGAAGGCCGTGGACATGGAGGTCCACAAGGTGGAGGAGCTGCTCAAGATCGGCCAGGAGCCCGTGTCGCTCGAGGCGCCCGTGCGGGGAGCGGAGGAGGACTCGGCCCAGCTGGGCGACTTCCTCTCAGACGACGCGCTGGACCGGCCCGACGAGCAGGTGGCCAAGGTGATGCGCGAGACCCATGTGCAGGAGGTGCTCGAGACGCTGCCGTTCCGGGAGCGGCGCGTGATCGAGCTGCGCTACGGGCTGGACCCCGACGGGCCGATGACCCTGGAGGACATCGGCAAGCGCGTGGGACTCACGCGCGAGCGCGTGCGCCAGATCGAGGTGAAGACACTGCAGCTGCTCAAGCGCTCGGGGCGCGCGGAGCGGCTCGAGGGGATGGCGGAGGAGGGGTAGCAGGGCGACCCTGCGGAAACTGCGGAGGTGGGACTCGAACCCACAACCGTCGCCTTAACAGGGCGCCGCTCTGCCTAATTGAGCTACTCCGCACCGATGAGTCACTCGCCGCTGCATAGCGGTGGCGGGTGCAGGCTGACGATACCGGCCTCCACCTCAGCATGGCAGTTCGAACAGAGGAGAACGCACTTCGAGGCCTCGGCTCTCAACCTCTCTATCGACTTTGTCAGTCCGCGCTGGGACAGGGCGAACTCCTTGAGCGTGGGATCGACATGATGAAAATGCAAGGCGCCGGAATATCGGTGGTATCCGCATAGGCGGCAGCGTCCCCCGGCCTCGGCGACGAGCCTGCGCTTGGCTCTCTGCCGCCACTCGATGACACGTTGCTTCCTGCAGGCCTTGCACCGGTAGTAGCCGCGGCCCTCCCGCACGAACGCCGTCTCGCCATGAGTGCGACAACGGCCCACCGCCTCGCGGGGCCCGGACACCACGAACGCCTGCCGAGCCCGTTGGGTCTTCAGGCCGTGTCTCCTGAGCCAATGCGAAACGGTTGACGTGCTGCACCCGAGCTCGCGGCTGATCTGGTTTCGGGTAAGGCCACGTTTCACGAGATCCTCAAGTTGTTCCCGCGCAATCCCACCCCTCGGCGCGTGCTTGGCGTGGCCGTTTGCGCGGAGGCCGTGCTTGCGGACCCAGTAGCTGACGGTCGTTGGATCCTTCCCCACCCGGCTGCCGATTTCGGAGAGGGAGAGGCCCTCTGCAAGCAGTTGTTCGAGCACCGTCCGAGTCACGAACATATGTTCGCGTGAGTGTCGGACGTATGGCGCGGGGTTCACCCGTCAGGCGCCCACCAGCTCCTCAAGAGCACCAGCCGCCACCGCACCCCCGTCGTGGCGCTGGCTCCAGTCCCTCAGCTGCGCCGCCCTGGCCGCGTAGCCCTCGTCGGCCAGCAGCTTGCGCACCGCCAGCCGCACCCCGCGCGGCGTGACCAGCCGCCTCGGTAGCGACACCCCGCAGCCCGACCACGCCAGCCGGGCTGCGTTCTCGGCCATGTCGCCCGCGGCGGGGCAGCCCACCACCGGCACGCCGCTGGCCAGCGCGCGGACGACCGTCCCGTGGCCCGCGTGGCAGATCACCGCGGCGCAGCGGGGCATGGTGCGCGCGTAGGACAGCCAGTCCACCACGCGGGCATTCGCGGGCACGTCGAGCGGCGACGACGGCGGACGCCGGTTGGTGGTGCCCAGCACACGCACCGGCTCGCCGGCCAGGCCGTCGAGGGCCGCGCGCAACATGCGGTGCTCGGGATCCTGCGAGGTGCTGGGAGCCACCAGCACGAGCGGATCCTCACCCGGCGGCGGCTCCACCTCGTCGAAGGGCTGCTCCCACAGCAGCGGGCCCGTCACGCGGACCGACGGATCCCGGTCGTGGCGGGGGTACTCCAGCTGAGGGAACGTGGCCACAAGCGCCAGCCGGCGCGAGATCCCCCCGTGTATGTGATCGAGCGGGGCCAGGCCCACGCGCTCGCGCGCGCCGTTGAGCTCACGCCGCCCGCGCTCGGCGCCGCCGCGCAGCAGCGGGTCGAGCATGCCCCAGCCCAACGTCCCGAGGCCGGTGCGTGGCAACCGCGCGCCCACGGAATACGGGGGCATGCCGGGCTCGCTCGCGGGGAACACGTGGGGGATCAGGGTGGCCCAGCGGCGGTCCTCCATCTGGGCGGCCAGGCTGCCGGCCACGGTGAGGATGTCCACCACCACGGCGTGGGGGTCCACCTCGCGGATCAGGGGGACGGTCTCGCGGGCCGCCCTCACGGCGGCCTGGTAGGGGGTGAGGTGGCGGCTCCGCGGCCACACCTCGTACTCGGGGGCGGGGGAGAAGGCCATCCCCTCGCGCTCCACCTGCTCCTGCCACCGCGACCACGTCTGAAGCGTCACCGCATGGCCGCGCGCCACGAGCGCCCGGCCGAGGGCTATGGCCGGGAACGCATGGCCCGGGTCGCCGAACGCGGCGAGCAGGAACCGCCGTGGCGGTGGCCGTCAGACCAGCTCCGCCAGTTCGCGGATCATGCGCCTGCGGCCCTCCGGCTCGAAGGACATCGGCGAGCACACAAGCGTGCCCACGCCGGCGTCGCGGTACACCTCCAGCCGTTCGGCCACGTGCTCCCTGGGTCCGCACAGGGACACGCTGTCGATCAACTCGGCGGGCAGGGCGGCGGCGGCCTCGTCCTTCTTGCCGTCGAGGTAGAGGTCCTGCACCTCCTCGGCCGCCTCCTCGAACCCGTAGCGGCGCACCAGCGCGTTGTAGAAGTTCTTCTCGCGCGAGCCCATGCCCCCCACGTACAGGGCCAGGAGCGGCCGCATGGCGTCCCGGGCGCGCTCCACGTCGTCGTCGATCGAGACGTTCACGTTGGGGGCGATGTCGAAGGACCCGTCGATCGCCTTCCCCCCGCCGGCCCGCGCGGCGCCCTCCTCGAGCAGCCCGCGGAACTCGCCCACGTGCTCGGGTGAGAAGAAGGTGGGCAGCCAGCCGTCGGCGATCTCACCGGTGAGCGTGGTGTTCTTCGGCCCGATCGCCGCGATGTAGATGGGGATCCGCTCCTGGACGGTGCCGATTGTGAGCTTGAGCGCCTTGCCGGGGCCGTCGGGGAGCGGCAGCGTGTAGATCTCGCCGTCGTGCTCCAGCCGCTCCCGCGCCAGCGCCTTGCGCAGGATCTCCACGTACTCGCGGGTGCGCTGCAGCTGGCGGGCGAACGGCTGGCCGTGCCAGCCCTCGGCCACCTGTGGTCCCGACGACCCGATCCCGAGGATCATCCGGCCGTCCGAGATGTTGTCCAGGGTGGCGGCGGTCATGGCCGTCATCGCCGGGGTGCGGCCGGGCATCTGGAAGATCGCGGAGCCGATCCGGATGCGCTCGGTGCTGGCCGCGAGCCATGCCAGCACCGTGGCGGTGTCGGAGCCGTAGGCCTCGGCGGCCCAGACAGAGTCGAAGCCGGCGGACTCCGCCTCGCGCACGATCTCCAGCTGCTGCCCGGCGGTCAGGCCGAGCCCCCAGTACCCCACGTGCAGACCCAGGCGCATGCAAAGTTCCTTTCAGCCAGGAGGAGGTTCTTGAAGTGCCCCACACCCCCGCCTACCCTGGCCAGACCCGCGGGGGCGGGGATCGTATGTCACCGATGGAAGAGAGCTACTGAGTGAGACGACGCGGACCGGCCCGCCAGCTGCGCACGGCCATCGACTGCATGCCGCTCGACACGCGCGGGGCGATGCTCGAAGCGGTGCAGCGCAACTCGATCATCGTGGGCGCCTACACCGGGCCGGACGGCGGAATGTGCCCGATGCTGGCCGCGCACCGCAACGGGGGCCGTACGAACTTCGCCAGCTTCGCGCGCGCGTGGGACCGCTACACCGGTGCGGTCGAGGGCGCCCGCCCGGCCTCCGAGCGCGAGCTGCGCACGCTGATCGCGATGCTCGAGTCCAGCATCGGGCTCGAGGCCAGCTGCGGGGAGGGAGCGCTCGGCGCGGCGATCGCCGACCACCGCGACGCCCAGGTGGACCGCGCTGTACGCGAGGAGCATCACGCGCCCGCGCCGGGGGTCGAGGAGGCGCTGGACGACCTGGAGAGCGCCGGGGACTACAGGGCGTCGCCGGGCCGGATGAACTGGATCTCCGGCACCATGCACGCGGGCGAGGTGCGCAGCAGGTAGCGCACCGCCTCGGCGATGTCCTCGGGCTGGATCATGTCCTCCTTGGGCACGCCGTCCACCCAGTCGGTCATCGGGGTGGCCACGAACGCCGGGCACAGAGCGGTGCACTGGATGCCGTCCTTGCCGTGCTCCTTGTGCAGCGCCTGCGTCAGGCCCACCACTCCCGCCTTGGTGGCGGAGTAGGCCGCCAGCCAGCCCTCGCCGTGCTTGCCGGCGATGGACGCGGTGTTGGCCAGCAGGGCCTTGCCGTGCTCGGCGCCCGCCTCCTTCAGCATCGGCAGGGCCTCGCGTGTGGTGAGGTAGACCGCGCGGAGGTTCACGCTCAGTTGCATGTCGAGCTTCTTGGTCTCGTGCTCGGCCACGGGGCCGCCGATGCCGACGCCGGCGTTGTTCACGAGCACGTCCAGGCGTCCGAAGCGCTCGCGGTGGGCCGACACCAGGTGCTTGATCTCCTCCTCATCGACCATGTTGGTGGGCAACGACTCCACCTCGAGGCCCTCGCCGCGCAACTCCTCGGCGGCGGCCTCGAGCTTGTCGGGCCGACGGGCAGACAGCGTCAGCCCGTAGCCCTCCTGGCCCAGCATCCGGGCCACGGCCAGGCCGATGCCGCTGGAACCGCCGGTGATGAGTGCTGCGCGCTCTGACAAGGCTCTCCCTCTCTCTGTGCAGTCGGACGCGGGAAACCCTATCCCGGCTCGCGCGGGCGGCCTGCGGCCCCTTGGCGGGCGTTCTCGTACGCTTGGGGAGGTGACGCGGAGATCCGGCCGGCGCTTCCTGATCCTGGCGTGTGCGGCGCTGGCCGTCGCGCTCTCGGCAGGCTGCGGCGGGCTTGACGGGAACGACACCACGGCGCCTCTCCAGCCCGCGACGCCGCAGGACTTCCCCGACCCCGGGGGCCGTTCGATCGCCGATCTGCGCAGGGAGCTCGGTGGCGAGGGCCCCGTGCTGGTGCCCTCGGTGTCCCAACTCGAGCCGGGCGCGAACCGCTTCGGCTTCGGCCTGTTCGACCGCAAGCGTGCGCAGATCGCCGATGCCCCGGTTGGCCTCTACGTGGCGGCGGCCGGCGGCGGGCCCGCCCATGGGCCGTTCGTGGCCCGGTACGAGTCTCTGAAGGTCAAGCCCCCGTTCGAGAGCCGCTCGGTGTCCGCCGATCCCGATACGGCGCGGTCGCTCTACGTGGCTCAGCTCGAGATGCCCAAGGCCGGGCGCTACGACATGCTGGGAGTTGCGCGCCTGGATGACCGGCTCGTGACCACCACCTTCGCCGGCGCCGACCTCACGGTGACGACGGACGGGGGGGTGCCCGACGTGGGCGACCGCGCGCCCTCCATCGACACCCCCACCGCCGCGGGGGTGGGCGGCGACATCAAGCGCATCGACACGCGCCAGCCGCCGTCCTCGATGCACGACGTGAGCTTCGCCGATGTGGTGGGCAAGGAGCCGGTGATCCTTCTGTTCGCCACCCCCGCGCTGTGCAAGAGCCGCGTCTGCGGCCCCGTTGTCGACGTGGCCGAGCAGGTGAAGGCCTCCCGTGGCGGCGACGTGAAGTTCGTGCACCAGGAGATCTACAACGACAACCAGGTGGACAGAGGCTTCCGCCCGCAGGTGCTCTCATGGAAGCTTCCCACCGAGCCGTGGGCCTTCGCGGTGGATCGTTCGGGGAAGGTGGCCGCCCGGCTGGAGGGCGCCTTCAGCGCGACCGAGTTGGAGGGGGCGGTGGACGCGGCTCTCAGGCGCTAGCGGCGGCAGCCGGCCGCTCGGGGCGGATGTAGGCCGCCACCTCGCGCAGCAACGGCCGCTCGAAGGCCATCGTGGCCACGGCGGTGACCAGCCCGTAGAGCACCAGCTCCGAGAGCGCCACCACCACAGTGCGGTCCATGCCGGTGAGCCAGCGCAGCGCGAGCACGGCGAGGGCGGCCGGAACGGTGGGCGCCATGGCCCTCGCCATGTGGCGCCACATCCGAAAGCCCGGGAAGAGGCGTGTCAGGTAGTACGCACGCCCGGCGAGGCCCACCGCCACCATCACTGCCGAGCCGATCGCGAACCCGTCCAGCCCCTCCGACGCGATCAGCGGCAGGGTCACGCATACCGCCACCACCGCCATCGCGCCAGCGACCGCGGCGATCGGCCACGTGCGGCCCTCGGCCCGGTAGAAGGCGTGCCAGTTGAAGCCCATGTGGTTCACGGCGGCGATCAGGCCGAACGCCTGCAGCAGCGGGACGGCCTCGGACCACTTATCGCCCAGGCCCAGGTGCACCAGGTCTTCGGCGAACAGTGCCACCGCCACCCCGAACGGGAAGCCCCACATCAGGGCCAGGCGGTTGGACTTCACGAACGACTCGTACAGCAGCTCGCGCCGGTCGCGCATGGCACAGATGGCGGGGTAGAGCGCGCCCGTCACGATCGCATCCACGCGGTCGGTGAACTGCGTGACCTGCGCGGTGAGGGTCATCGCGCCGACCGCTGCCAGGCCAAGCTGCCACTCGCCCACCAGCAGCGCCCCCTGGGCGATCAGCAGGCCACTTGCCCCCTGGATGAACAGCGGAGCCGAGAACGACAGGTATTCGCGCATGGTGGCGCGGTCCCACCGCAACCGCATCCGATAGGGAGATGCCGCCGCTGCCACCGCGGCCGCCGCCCAAGGTCCCACCACCAGGCCGGCCACCAGGCTCCAGTAGCCCGCCCCGGCCACCGCCAGCGCGATCGTGACCACGAAGCCCACAACGGGATCCACCGCCAGCAACAGGCGCTGGCGCACGAAGCGCATCTGGCGGTAGTAGACCCACACCGGGCTCGTGAAGGCGGTGGCCGGTAGGGCGAGCGCCAGGACCAGGCCGGGCAGCACGAGGTCGCTGCGCCCGTAGGCGACGCCCACCAGCGGTATGCAAACTGCCACGAAGACCATGGCGGCAAGAGAGAAGGCCAGCTCCAGGGTGAACGCCTTCTGGAACGCGATCTGCTGGTCGCCCTCGTCCTGCTGCACGTACTTGTCGCCGATGCCCGACTGGGCAAGCCACGTGAGCGTGATCACCGACACCGCCACGATTCCCCACAGCCCGTAGTCCTCGGTGCTGAGGAAGCCCGCAACCAGGACGCCCTTGACGAGGCCAGCAGGCTCACCGTCACGAGGAAGCCGGCGTTCACCAGCGTGCCGCGGGCCACGGTACGCCGGACGCCTCCGACCACGGAGAAGCGCCCCTCGAAGGTGCGGGTCACGGGCTCCACGGGCGAGGATCCGACCGCCTCGGCGGCCGGGTGCTCGGACGGCGGGGCGTCCTCTCTCGGCTTGTCAGGGTCTGCCATGCGCGCGCCCGCCGCAGTGCAGGCGGGCGCCGGAATGATCGCAGCGCGCCACGACTGCCGGTCGCGGGGTTCCAGAGCGACTGGGTAGGCCCGGTCGGCCGGCGCCTCTTCTGGCCCGAGAAGACCGCGCAACGACCCCCGCTCGCCTGCGGGCCGGGAAACGGCCGGTATTCGACCCGACGCGGGGCGGGGACCGATTCCGCTCTAGCATCACCGCAGGGCCGGTAGCTCAGTTGGTCAGAGCAGCGGACTCATAATCCGTAGGTCCCTGGTTCGAGTCCAGGCCGGCCCACTCGAGATGCCTTTCGTGAGGCAGCGACAGATCGCGCTCGACGGTTCGGTCGCCGCCGGCGCGCAGCTTGACAGTTCAGCCACCATCTGGTCAACTGACTAATACAGACGACTTAGATGCCCGTCTAAGCACGCCACGAGAGGAGTACCCCATGACTAGCCGCTCCGAAACCGACGAGCAGCGGCCGCAGTCCTTCCACGCATCCCCGGCGGAAGCGCTCGGGGCCCCTTCCGAACGGTTCCTCTACGTCGCGTGTCTGCACGAGGGTACGGCGAACCACGCGGGTGAGCAGCTGATCCTGACCGCGGCGAGCGGGGGCGGGCTGACGGGCTCGCTTCTGTTCCTGCGGGCGGGTATCGCGCAGCTCGCACGCCGTCGATGGCGGAGACATCCTTGAGGGCGGCGTCTCAACCGTCGACGCGGGCGGATACCGAGGACGCCTTCCTGGACGCCGCGGAGCGGCTCTTGATAGGCGTCGGCTACTCGGGAATCACCACCCGGCGCCTGGCTGAGGAGGCGGGCGCGAACCACGGCCTGGTCCATTACTACTTCGGCTCGATGGAGAACCTGTTCGTGCGAGTGCTCGAACGGTTCACGGAGCGCCTGGTCGCCCGTCAGCGTGAGATGTACGCGCGGACCGACATCTCCGGCGTGGAGAAGTGGAAGATGGCGGCGGGCTACCTCGAGTCCGACCTGGCGGCCGGTTACCCGAAGATCTGGCTCGAGCTGCAGGCGCTGGGCTGGAACCGCCCCGACATCGCCGAGCGCGTGACCCAGGTCAACCGCGAGTGGCGCGATGTGCTCACGGACGCCTTCGACCGGATGATGGACGAGTACGGGGTGGACCGCGAGCGGTTCCCGCTCGCGGCGATGGTCAGCTTGGTGATGACGTTCAACGAGGGGGTCATGGTCGAGCGTCTGTCCGGCATCTCCACCGGGCATCGCGAGCTGATGGAGATGGTGGAGCGCTGGCTCGAGTCCCTGGAGGAGGCGAAGCGATGACGGTGACCACAGAGGTGCAGCCGGGCCGAGCGCAGCGGGTCGAGCAGTCGCGCGCTCGCTACCCGGACGAGGACGGCTACGTCGAGCGTGACGGCGTGCGGCTCTTCTACGAACGCTACGGCGAGGGTGAGCGCACCGTGCTGTTCCTGCCCACCTGGTCGATCATCCACTCGAGGCACTGGAAGGCGCAGATCCCGTACTTCGCGCGCCACCATAGGGTGCTCACCTTCGACGGCCGGGGCAACGGGCGCTCCGACCGGCCACGGGGCACGGACGCCTACCTCGCTCATCACTTCGCTGAGGACACGCTCGCCGTGATGGATGCCACCGGGACCGAGACCGCGCTCCTCGTCGCGCTCTCCGCCGGCGCGCTCTGGGCGACGCTGCTGGCCGCGGACCATCCCGAGCGGGTCGATGGGGTCGTATACATCGGCGCCGGCGGTGCCGCTCGTCCCCGGGCATCCGGAGCGCCTGCGCTACCCCTTCGAGGACCGGCACGAGACCGATGAGGGCTGGGCGAAGCTCAATCGGCACTACTTCCTGAAGGACTACCGAGGCTTCCTCGAGTTCTTCTTCGGCCGGATGTTCACCGAACCGCATTCGACCAAGCAGATCGAGGACTGCATCGGCTGGGGCCTCGAGACCGACCCCGAGACGATGATCGACATCACCCGCGGGCTTGCTCCCCCGAGGACTTCGGGAGAGCTGCGAACGGGTGCGCTGTCCGGTGATGGTCATCCACGGCACCGAGGACGCGGTCCGCCCGCACGCGGGTGGGGCGGCGCTCGCGGAGGTGACGGGCGGCGAGCTCGTCTCGCTGGAGGGCTCGGGGCACGGCCCTCACGCGCGCGACCCGGTCAAGGTGAACCTGCTGCTACGCGAGTTCGTGGAGCCGCCCCGCCCGAAGGCTTCGGTGTGGACCCGCGGGAAGAGCCGCCGCCGCCGCGCCCTGTACATCTCCTCACCGATCGGCCTCGGCCACGCCCAGCGCGACGTCGCGATCGCCAAGGAGCTGCGGCGGCTCGTGCCCGACCTCGAGATCGACTGGCTAGCCCAGGACCCGGTGACCAGGGTGCTCGAGGGGGAGGGCGAGCGGATCCACCCGTTGAGCGCGGAGCTGGCGAACGAGTCGCGCCACATCGAGTCCGAGTCGGCCGAGCACGACCTGCACTGCTTCCAGGCCTGGCGGCGCATGGACGAGATCCTGGTCGCCAATTTCATGGTCTTCCACGACCTCGTGCGCGAGCGCGACTACGACCTGTGGATCGGCGACGAGGCGTGGGAGCTCGACTACTACCTGCACGAGAACCCGGAGCAGAAGCGGGCCGCCTACGTGTGGCTGACCGACTTCGTGGGCTGGCTGCCGATGGAGGATGGCGGCGGCCACGAGGGCCATCTGACCGCGGACTACAACGCCGAGATGATCGAGCACATCGAGCGCTTCCCGCGCGTGCGCGACCGAGCGCTGTTCGTAGGCAACCGCGACGATGTGGTGCAGGAGTCCTTCGGTGCCGAACTGCCCATGATCGGCGACTGGACCGAGGAGCACTTCGATTTCACCGGCTACATAACCGGCTTCGACCCGGCCGAGTTCGCCGATCGCACCCGCTTGCGTGCTGAGCTCGGCTACGGCGACGACGAGCGCGTCTGCCTGGTCACCGTAGGCGGCTCGGGCGTCGGCGCCGATCTCCTGCGGCGGGTGATCGCCGCCTTCCCCGAGGCCAAGCAGCGCGTGCCCGACCTGCGGATGATCGTCGTCTGTGGGCCGCGCATTGACCCGCCGTCACTGCCGGCGGCATCCGGGCTCGAGGTGGTGACCTATGTCCACAACCTCTACCGACATCTGGCCGCGTGCGACCTCGCGGTGGTCCAGGGCGGGCTGACGACGTCGATGGAGCTGACCGCGTCCCGCCGACCCTTCCTCTACTTCCCCCTGCGCCACCACTTCGAGCAGAACTTCCACGTCCGCCACCGCCTCGAGCGCTACGGGGCCGGGCGGCGCATGGACTTCGACGAGTCCACGCCGGAGGTGATCGCCGAGGCGATATCAGAGGAGATCGCTCGCCAAGTGGACTACCTCCCGGTGGAAACCGACGGCGCCAGGCGGGCCGCTACTCGGATAGCCGAACTGCTCTGAGCACCCTCACGGCGCCCGCAGCGTCCCTGCTTCGCGTCCAGGCCGGCCCACTATGAGTCGACCTCTCGCAGCCCGCCGCTCTCCACGTCATACACGAACCCGCGCACGCTGTCCTTCTTGGGGATGAACGGGCTCTCCTTGATTCGGGCCACCGAGTCGCGCACGTTCTCGTCGAGGTCCGAGAACGTCTCGGCCGACCACTCGGGCCTGGACCCCGTCTCGTCCTCGAGCTTGGCGGCGAACTCCTCGTCGGTGAAGGTGAGCATGCCGCAGTCGGTGTGGTGGATGAGCACGATCTCCTCGGTGCCCAGCAGGTTCTGGGAGATCGCGAGCGAGCGGATCTCGTCGTCTGTGATCACGCCGCCGGCGTTGCGGATCACATGGGCGTCGCCCTCCTCGAGACCCAGCAGGCCGTACGGGTGGACGCGCGCGTCCATGCACGCGACCACCGCGACCTTCTTGGCCGGAGGGATTGGCAGGTCACCCTTGTCGAAGTTCTTGGCGTACGCCTCGGCGTTGTTCAGCAGCTCATCGGTGACGCTCATCTGTGCTCCCCTTGGAATCGCTTGGTCGTAAAGCCGACTGGGATTATGCACTTTGCGAATCGCCGGCTCGTATGCGAACGTACGTTCGTGCGCACCGAGGCCACGATCCTGCATGCAGACCTCGACGCCTTCTACGCCTCGGTCGAGCAGCGCGACGACCCGGCGCTGCTCGGACGGCCGGTGATCGTGGGCTCGGGGGTGGTGCTGGCCGCCAGCTACGAGGCCCGCGCGCACGGCGTGCGCTCCGCGATGGGTGGCGGCCAGGCCCGGCGGCTCTGCCCGCGCGCGATCGTGGTCGAAGCAAGGTGGGAGGCCTACCTCGAGGCGAGCCGGGCGGTGTTCGCCGTGTTCGCCGAGACCGCCCCGGTGGTGGAGAAGCTCTCGATCGACGAGGCGTTCCTGGACGCGGCGGGACTGAGGCGGTTCGCGGGCTCGCCGGCGGAGATAGCCACGCGCCTGCGGCGTGAGGTACGCGATCAGGTGGGCCTGCCGATCACCGTAGGGGTGGCCACCACCAGGCTCTTGGCCAAGGTGGCCAGCGGGGTGGCCAAGCCCGACGGCCTGCTGGTGGTGCCGTCCGGCGGCGAGCTGGACTTTCTGCACCCGCTCGGTGGCCCGGCTCGATCGTCGAGTTCCTCGACCTGATCGAGCTGCTGACCGGCGAGTTCCACCTGGTCATCCCGTCGCTGCCGGGCTTCGGGCTGTCCGGGCCGACCGCGGAGAGCGGCTGGACCTCACCGCGGATCGCCCGCGCCTGGGTCGAGCTGATGGACCGGCTCGGTTACGAACGGTTCGGCGTGCAGGGCGGGGACACCGGCGCGATCGTGTCGCCGGAGATCGCCCGGCTGGTCCCCGATCGGGTCATCGGCGTGCACTGCAACGGGCTCACCGCGTTCCCCCGGTCGGCCCCGGCGAGGAGCTGACCGAAGCCGAGCAGGCTCGGGTGGCGCGGCTGGAGTACCTCGAAAATGAGCAGTCCGGCTACGCGATGATCCAGATCAGCAGGCCGCAGACGCTGGCGTTCGGGCTCAACGACTCGCCGGTCGGGCAGCTCGCCTGGATCGTGGAGAAGTTCCGCGAGTGGACCGATCCGGCGGCGGCGCTACCGGAGAACGCGGTCGACCGCGACCGGCTGCTCACCAACGTGATGCTCTACTGGCTGACGGGCACCGCCGCTTCCTCGTCACGGCTGTACTACGAAACCGCGCATTCCGGGGCATGGGGCGCGGCGGCCGAAATCGGCCGTGCCGACCGGGGTCGCGGTGTTCCCGCACGACGTGTCGATCCGGCGGACCGTCGAGCTGGAGCACACGGTCGTGCACTGGGCCGAGTACGACCGGGGCGGGCACTTCGCCGCGATGGAGGCACCGGACCTGCTGGCCGCGGACATCCGGGGGTTCTTCGGTTCACTGCAATAAGCTGGGCTCATGGACGAGGTGAGCATGCTGGCCATCGCGCGCGAAGAGGCACGTCTCGGCAAGGCCGAGGGCGGAGTGCCGATCGGCGCGGCGCTGTTCGGCGCGAACGGGGAATTGCTCGGCCGCGGGCACAACCGGCGCGTGCAGGACGGCGACCCGTCGATGCACGCCGAGACGGCGGCGTTCCGCAACGCGGGACGCCGCCCGCACTACCGCGACACGATCATGGTGACCACGCTGTCGCCGTGCTGGTACTGCTCAGCGGCTGGTCCGCCAGTTCGGCATCGGCCGCGTGGTGATCGGCGAGGCGAAGACCTTCCACGGCGGCCACGACTGGCTGGCCGAGCACGGCGTCGGCGATCACCGTGCTCGACGACCCGGAATGCGTCGGGCTGATGACGGAGTTCATCGCGGCGCGCCCGGAGCTGTGGTTCGAAGACATCGGCGAGGCGTCCGAAAGGACTGAGCATGGGTGCCGTGCCGCTCGTCGACCTGCCAGCCCGTGGTTCACGGCGACGCCGCCGATCGCGCCGCGGTGGCCGCCGCGGTCGACCGGCGCGTTGCAGGACATCGGTTTCCTGCTGATCACCGGGCACGGCGTGGATCCGGACGCTGCGCGCGGAAACCCGGGCGGCTGGCGCGGGAGTTCTTCGCCCTGCCGGCGTCGGTCAAGCAGCGGTACGCGGTGACCGTCGGCGGCCGCGGCTGGCTGCCGCCGGGCGTGGAGGCCAACGGCGTACGCCGAGGGCACCGAGACGCCGCCGGATCTCAAGGAGTCCTTCTCGGTCGGGCGCGGACCCCCGGGTCGGCGATCCGGACGGTCGACTCGTTCTGGTTCCAGCCCAACGTCTGGCCGGACGAGGTGCCCGGCGCTGGATCGGACGGTGACGGCGTACATGCGCGCAGATGCGCGCGATGTCCGACGAACTGCTCGCGCTGTTCGCCGCCGCACTCGGCCTGCCCGCGGAGCACTTCACCGCGGCACACCGCGCACCCGACGTACACCTTCAACATCAACTGGTACCCGCCGCTGACCGCGGTCGGCGCGCCGGAGCCGGGCCAGTTCCGGATCGGCCCGCACACCGACTTCGGCACGGTGACCGTGCTGGACCGCCAGGCCGGGCGTCGGCGGACTGCAGGTGTGCACCGCCGACGGCGAGTGGGAGGACGCGCCGTTCGACCCGGCCGCGTTCACGGTGAACATCGGCGACCTGATGGCCCGCTGGACCGGCGACCGCTGGCGCTCCACCCGCCACCGTGTCCTGCCGCCGCCCGCCGACGCCCCCGACGAGGACCTGGTCTCGCTGATCTTCTTCTACGAAACCGATCACAACGCGCGGATCAATTCACTGGCCCCGCCTTTGGGCCGGACCACCTATCCCGAGGTGGTCGCTTCCACCTACCTGAAGTCCAAATTGGACGCCATCACGATGACCCCGTGAGGTGCCGTGAAAGCCACATTCACGGCATGGTGCGCACGCGGTCCCGCCCGGCTTCCTTCGCCACATAAAGAGCGCGGTCCGCGGCGGCCAGCAACGGGTCCAATGCCTGGCCGTCCCGTGGCTGCGCGGCAACGCCGATCGACACGGTGATGCCGATTTCCCCGTCCGGCACGGCAACCATCAGCTGACCCACCCGGTGCCGGATGCGCTCGGCGATGGTCACCGCGTCAAACCTGTTCGTGCTCGGCAGCAGGATCACGAACTCCTCCCCGCCGAACCGGCCGAGCACGTCGGCGCTGCGCACTTCGGCGCGCAGGGCCGCGGCGACGGCCAGCAGTACCTGGTCGCCGGTCAGGTGCCCGTGCCGGTCGTTGATCGTCTTGAAGTGGTCGAGATCGAGCATCAGCACGCTCGACGGCAGGCCGCGCCGCCGCCCGCGGCCCAGTTCGGCGGTGGCCACCTCGGCCCACTTCGCCGCGTTGAGCAGGCCAGTTTCCCGTCCGCACCGGCTTGTTCGCGGAACTGCTGCACCAGCGTGCTGCGGTGCAGCACCAGGGTCACGCCCATGATGAGCAGCAGCACCGGCGGCCAGTCCACCAGCGCCCATGCCAGCAGCCACCGAGCGCGATGGTCGAGGCTTCGAGCGCGTAGTCCGCCGGGGAGAACAACGCCTCGCGCAGGGTGGTGCCGGGCCTGCTCCGGTGGACGGCGAAGGTGATCAGCGCGGTGTTGCTCAGCCCGTAGATCAGCGCGGCGGCGAAGATCGCGAACTCCTGCGGCGCGAACGGCACCAGGTTCGCCAGGTAGGCCGACACGATCGAGGCGGCCGCGCTGAAGGTCTGCCGGTAGACCGGGCGGTGGCGCACGCGCAGCCAGCGGTAGGCGAACGAGGCCGCGATGACCACGGCGGCCAGCCCGGGGTGCAGCAGCAGGGCCGCGGCGAACATCCAGACCGAGTTGAGGTCGATATGCGGCCCGTCGAGGAAATCGGCGCGGCTGCGCTCGATCGAGCGGGACACCTCGACGTAGACCAGGCAGCACGCCAGCAGGATCCAGAACGGCCGCCAGTCGCGCTCGGGCACCGGCAGCGCGCAGAACGCCACCGCCGCGCCGGTCAGCGCGATCAGATCGACCGCAAGCACATAGCCGACGAGAAACCGGTCGGGCAACCGCCACAGCCGCCAGCGGGCGATCGCGAATACCCCGAACGGCCCCCAGCCGGGCTGGGTCCGCTCCCTCCACCCCGTCAAGGAAACCACTGTTCGCAGCGGAATCACTCGGGCAATAGGAGGAAAACGGATACGCAACGGGCACGAACAGCTACCATCAGCAAGCCGGGCTTCAGGGGAGGACCAGGTGACGCAAGCGTTTTCAGCCGCGGATTTGGACGCGGAACTCGCGCGAATCCGCTACCCAGCCGAATCGGCCGACGGTTCGGTGACCGCCACGGTCACCGGGCGCGGACGCCTGGTCGACCTGCACATCGCAGACTCCGCGCTGCA
>CAVSGC010000007.1:0-40002 GCA_963727395.1 uncultured Thermoleophilaceae bacterium
TACTTGGACGAGTGGGTGGCCCTGGAGCTGGCCCGCCCGTGAAGGGGCAGGTGGTCACGGAGCTGGAGCAGGATGGCGGGCGGCGGATCGCCCTGTCGCGCGCCGCCGAGGTGGAGGACGGCGCCCGCGTGGCAGTGCTGCTGGCCGAGGGCCTGTTCCGGCTCGACGTGGCGGTGCTCGGCGACACCCTGCGGACGGTGGTGCGCAACCTCTCCGACGGGCCGCTGGAGATCGACCGTGAGGAGGGGGACGGATACGCCGCCCCCGATCCCGCGGGAGGGGCCGCGGCGCTGCATCCGGCGCGCACGGCGATGTCGTTCACCGTGGCGATTGGCGCGTGGAGGCCCAGTTGGCGCTGATGGAGACCGGCGACCCCGGGCTGCGCAGGGTCACGGGCCAGGCAGTGGCCACCTCCCGCGGCTAAAGGCCCGCGCCGGGCTGGCCGATCAAGAAAGCATGTTCGACCTCGAGCAGGCTCTCCGACGCGTGATCGAGACGGGAGGGTCAGACCTGCACCTGAAGGTGCCCGCCCCGGCCATCATCCGCACCCAGGGAAAGCTGCAGACGGTGCCCGGCTGCCAGCCCCTCACGCCCGAGGTCACGGAGGCGGTGCTCACCATGATGCTGAACAACCCCAAGAAGATGGAGGACTTCCAGCGCGACAACGAGATCGACTTCTCCTACGCGCTCCCCGGCCTGGCGCGCTTCCGCGTGAACGCCTTCCGCCAGCGCGGCTCGGTCTCGATCGTCTGCCGTGCGATCCCCTTCAACATCCGCACGGTGGCGGACCTCCAGCTGCCGCCGGTGATCAACGACATCGCCGACGAGGAGCGCGGGATCGTCCTGCTCACCGGCACCACCGGCTCGGGAAAGTCCACCACCCTGGCGGCGATGATCGACCGGATCAACACCACCTCCTCGAAGCACATCGTGACGATCGAGGACCCGGTGGAGTTCCTCCACAAGGACAAGCTGTCGATCATCAACCAGCGCGAGGTGGGTGAGGACACGGGCTCGTTCAAGCTCGCGCTCCGGCGCGTCCTGCGCCAGGACCCAGACGTGATTCTGGTGGGCGAGATGCGCGACGAGGAGACGGTGCGCACAGCGCTGTCGGCCGCCGAGACAGGCCACCTCGTGCTCTCCACGGTGCACACCGTGGACGCGGCCGAGACCGTGAACCGCATCATCGACTTCTTCCCGATGGGCGAGCAGCGCCAGGCCCGCGCGATGCTGGCGGGCACGCTGAAGGGCGTGATCTCCCAGCGCCTTGTGCCCACTCCCGACGGCCAGGGCCGCGTGGCCACCTGCGAGATCATGCGCATGACCGGGCGGGTGAAGGACATGATCCTCAACCCCGACGAGACCGGACAGCTGCCCGAGGTGATCAAGGAGGGCGGCTACTACGGCATGCAGACCTTCGACCAGGCCCTGATGGCTCACGTGCAGGAGGGCCGGGTCTCGATGGAGGACGCGCTGAAGGCGGCCACCCACCCGCACGACTTCAAGCTGCTCGTGGCCTCCGACGGCCAGCGGTCCACCTCGGTGGAGGGCGTGTTCGCCTCCGAGGAAGAGCCCGATGCGGCGGCCGTCTCCTAGCTCGCCCTCCCGCCTCGACGAAAGTTCGCCTTGACTGACGGGCAGTGACCGCCGAGAGTGCGGGGTCCAGATCCCATCGAACAGAACCTCCAAAGGAGGCGGCGTGCAGAGCACCCTTGGCGAATACCAGGAGACGCAGTCCACAGAGTCGTTCACGCTCCAGAACAGCAAGCTTCTGAAGGTGCACCTGGACCAGGTCACGATCCAGGCCAAGCAGGGCGCGATGGTGGCCTACCAGGGCGAGGTGAGCTTCGAGCATGCCGGCTCCGGCGGCATGGGCAGGATGCTCAAGAAGGCGGTGTCGGGCGAGGGCACGACGCTGATGAAGATGAGCGGCACCGGTGAGGTGTTCCTGGCCGACACCGCCCAGGAAATCCACCTGATCAAGCTCGAGAACGACGCCGTGACGTGCAACGGCAAGAACGTTCTGGCATTCGACTCGGGCATCGACTGGGACATCCAGAAGGTCCAGGGCGGCGCCTCGGCCATGATGGCCGGCGGCCTGTTCAACATGGCGCTGCAGGGCAGCGGCTGGGTGGCGATCATCTCCGACGGCCCCCCCGTGCTGCTGAACACCGGCGACGCTCCCACGTTCGCCGACCCACAGGCTGCGATCACGTGGTCCAGCGGGGTGGCCACCTCGATCAAGACCGACGTGAAGCTGAAGAACTTCATCGGCCGCGGCTCGGGCGAGTCGCTGCAGATGTCCTTCCAGGGCGCCGGCTGGGTGCTGGTGCAGCCCAGCGAGGGGCGTCCCGTCGTGGCCGCCAGCGGTGGTGGCGGGGTTCTGGGCAACCTGGGGGGTTAGAGCCCGAGGGGGGAGAGCGGGTGGCCGGAGCGTCCGATGCGCTCCGGTCACCGCTGTTTTCAGGGCGGGTCCCACGCTTCAGTTGGTGAAGCATTGCGCTAGAGTTGGGTTCGTGGCGCAGACGATGGCAAGCAGATCGATGGATGAGGCCTGTCCGGTCTGCGCGACCGCGGACATCGTCTGCGGCAAGTGGACGATCCTCGTGATCCGCGACCTCGCGGACGGCCGCACCCGCTTCTGCGAGCTGGAGCGCTCGCTGGCCGGAATCTCGCCCCGCACGCTCTCGCTGCGCCTGCGCGCGCTCGAGGAGGAGGCGATCGTGGAGCGTCACACGTTCCCGGAGGTGCCCCCGCGGGTGGAGTACTCGCTCACCGAGAAGGGCCGCGCGCTGCTGCCCCTCATCGAGGACATGCGCACCTACGGCAAGGAGTGGCTCACCGCAGCCTGCTCCGACGGCGCCGAGCGCGCCGAGCCCGTGGCCACCGCCGCAGCCTGACCCGGCGGCGCGGCAACCTCCAGGTACCAGCCGAAGAGCGCGTCGATCGCGCGCTGGCGGCCGAGCGCCCGTAGCGCCAGCGCCAGCACGCGCGGCGGGAGCGCCGGCACGAGCCGCTGCAGCGCCAGCCCGATCGCGAAGGCACGGCGATGCCCGGCGCTGAACGCCCCGTAGCGGCGCAATGCCTCCTCGCGCGTGCGCGCGCCGTCGAGCACCGCCCGCAGCTCGCGGCCGCAGGCGATGCCGAAGTGAAAGGCGGTGCGGATGCCCTCGCCCGAGAGCGGGAGGCAGTGGCCGGCCGAGTCGCCCACGAAGAAGGTGCCGTCCTCTGCGGCGCGGCGAAGGCGGTGGGGGAACCAGTTGCCCTGGTAGCGCACGGCGGGCACGTCCAGGCGCGAGGCCAGCTCCTCGGTGGGCCGGCGCACGTGGTGGCGCGGCTCATAGGAGCCGGCACCCACGCGCTGCTCGCCCTCCGCGGGCACGCTCCAGCAGTAGCCGTGGCGCACCAGCGAGCGGTCCACCCACACGTCGAGGTCCTCCCCGCCACCTTCGGGATGCACCTCCAGGCCACGCGAGAGCGGCGCGTCCGGGGGCTGGTAGCCGTCCCGTCCGAGCACCCGGCGCCAGCCCAGCGCGTCCACCACCAGCGGGGCCCGCAACGGGCCGCGGTCGGTGAGTACCGCATCGCCGTCGCGGCCCTGGACCTTGGCGATCTCGAAGCGGGCGTCGCACTGCTCCAGCAGGAGCCGGCACAGCTCGCGGTAGTCGAACGACGACCAGCTCCACGGCAGCCGGTAGCGCACCGAGCCATGGGGTGTGTGGAAGGACATGCACGGCAGCTCCTGGCGAATCGCCCCCTCGACCCGCATTTCGCGCAGCCACGGCGTGGGGGCAGCGCAGGCCGACGTCTGGCGCTCGCCCACCTCGTAGCGATCCACCAGCAGAACGTCGGCGCCTGAGCCCGCCAGTTCCCGCGCGACGGCGAGTCCCGCGAAGCTGGCGCCGCACACCAGCACGTCGGCGGCGGGCCGCTCGATCGGCCGGCGTTCGCCCCGCGCCAGCGTGGCGCGGCGGGTCATCCCGCGGCTCGCAGCGAGCCGAGCATCGTCCGGCCGGCCTCCCACGGGCTGAGGGCGGCCCGCCCCCGGAGCACGTCGTAGTCCAGCCGCTCGACGCGATCGAGCACCCGCAGGTACACCGCGCGCGCCATTCGCATCCCGGGCCGCACGCGCGGCCCGACGGACCCAACCGCGGCGGTGCCGTCGGAGAACAGCTCGCGGGCCCGGCCCACCTCTTCGGCCACCAGCGCCCGGAACGCTGCGGTGGCCTCACCGCGGTGGATCTCCTCTTCGCGCACTCCCAGGCGGGTGAAGTCCTCGCGGGCGAGGTACATGCGGTCGAGCGCGCAATCCTTGCGCACGTCGCGGATGAAGTTGGTGAGCTGGAAGGCCACGCCCAGCCGCGCGAAGCTCTCCGAGGCGGCCGGCGGCGCGCCCAGCAGCGGGGCCATCACGCGCCCGACGGCGGCCGCGCTGCCGTCCATGTAGACGTCGAGGTCGGCTCTCGTGGCCATGCGAACCGGCCCGCAGTCCAGCCGCATCGAGTCCATGTATGCGTGCAGCTCCTGCAGCGGGAGGTCGTGGCGCTCGGCTGCGTCGGACAGCGCGGCCACCGCGTGGTTGCCCGAGGTCGGGCCGGCGGCTCCGAACAGCTCGCTCTCGAGGTCGTCCAGCGCCCGGCGGCGTGACGCGGGGTCGGGCGCGCGGCCCGGGCCGTCCACCAGCTCGTCGGCCTGGCGCACGAATGCGTACAGCGCATGCACCGCGGGCCGCATCTCCGCCGGCAACCGCAGGGTGGCGAAGAAGAAGGTGGGATCGTGACGGCGCTGAGCCCGCCGGCAGGCGGCGTAGTTGGCTCGCAGCTGCGGTGCTATGTGGCGGCGGGCGGGGGCGATGGCGATCGGGTCATGGTGGCAGAGCACCGTATCCGGACGCCCGGGAGGAGCCGGCGCGGTGGCGGCGAAATCGCGACTCATGCGAAACCGCGAGCTGCACGACGCCCTACGCGACTTCGCACTCGAGTCGGCCAAGCTTCTGCGCGACGACCAGCTGCACGGCGCCGAGGTGCAGTTCGACCTCGACGAGGGCAGCGGCTCGGGCGCGATCCTCTATCACTACCGCCCGCTCACGAGCGAGTACATCGGCGAGCGCTGGCACCGGCTGAGGCTGTTGCCCTCCAAGGAGCACGCGGTCGAGGCGCTGGGCTCAGGCGCCACGGCGTACCTGCGCGTGAACGGCATGCGCGGCGGTGCGGCCGAGCCCGCCCTGCGGGCGATGCTGGAGCGCCTCTACGAGGAGGCCACCGACTTCACGTTCCCCGAGGAGCGCTTCGAGCGCGTGTACGCGGAGGTTGAGCGCACGCTGTTCGAGCAGACCCAGGCCGCCACCGTGCTGGTGCCGGTGCACGGCCTCACGATGGAGATCGAGCGCGTGGATCTCGGCGATGGCGTGGCGGTGGTGCGCGGCGACCACTGCGAGGCGCCGGACGAGGCGATCTGGGGGGACCCCACGGGTGGAGAGGCGCGCTCGGAGCCCAACGCCCTGCTCGTGCTCGAACGCGACGTGACGCCCGAGGATCCGCTGCCGGTGGAGGAGGCCCTGCGGCGCTTCCGTGTGTTGCTCACGCGGCCTGAGACTCGTCAAGCCCGGCGGCGTGGCGCTTGCGGGCGTGGCCTGGCGGCGCACGGGCGACGGGCGCTGGCAGCCCTTCGAGCTGGAGTCCACCGGTTGCGCGCGCGGCGAGCCATGGATCTTCGTTGAGGGCGAGCAGGACGAGCTGGCCGACGTGCTCGATGCCGTGGTCCGGTCCAGCCACGGCGGCCGCGTGGCGTGGGCAATGTCGCGCTTCGAAATGGGCTGCGGGCGGCGCCTGGAGTCCGAGGCGCTGTCGGACTATCTGCTCGCGCTGCGTGCCCTGCTCGACGCCGGCCCCGACGGCGAGCGCTCCGCCGGGCTGGCGCTGCGCGTGGCCGTGCTGTGCGCGGAGGAGTCCGAGCGCAAGCGCGTGCAGCGCCGCGTGGAGCTGGCGCAGGCACTGGAGACTTTCGTGATCGGCGACGGTGACGGGGACCACTACCTCGACGCCGTGGGCTCGGAGGCCCCGCGCACGCTCGTGGCGGAGCTGGAGCGCCATCTGCGCGCCCTGTTGCGCGATGTGCTCTGCGGCTACCTCGACCCCGACCTCGCTCGCGTGGCCGACGACATGCTGCTCGCTTGTACTACCGGAGGTAGTGATCAGCCGGAGCCGTTGGAGATGCGGGCACCCGAGGTGGCTCCCGAGCCACAGCGCTTCCAGCGAGCCCCGGAAACCGCGCCCAAGACAGAGTGGGCCGAGGTCGACGAGGAGCAGGCGCGCCTCGACGACCCCGCCTTCTGGTCGGCCCCGGTCTAGCCCCGAGGGCGGCTCAACGACCAAAACGTGGCAGGCGATCGCTTCTGGATGGAGTGCTCCACGTTGCGGTCGCTATAGCCACGCTTGGTGGAGCACCTCTCAGAAAGCGGATCGCTTGCCATGAAATGGTCGCTGGAACACCAGCCTCTGCTGCGCTCCTAGCCCCGCAGCGCGCCCGCCGAGAACAGGTGCTCGCCCATGGCGGCGAGCCCCTCGAGGTCGTGAACGTCGCCGGCCAGCTCGGGCACGACCACCAGCGGCTTGCGGCCCATGCGCTTGCGCAGGAGGTCGAGGTTGTGGGCGTCGCGCTCGGCCAGGCTGCGCTGCTCCTCGAGGTTGCTCCCCACCTTCATGGCGAGGTCTGGGTCGAGCACCTTGCCCAGCTCGGTCTGCAGCCGCGCGCCGCCCGCGCCGCGCACGGGCTCGCGCACGCGGTTGGCCACCACGCCGCCGAAGGGCAGGTCGTCGGCCGCGAGCTTGCGGGCGAAGTAGCGCGCCTCCTCGATCGAGGCCGCCCGCGGGGAGGTCACCAGCAGGAACGTGGTGCGGTGGTCTGCAGATCAGCGCCTCCACGCGCTCGGCGCGCTCGCGGAAGCCGTCGGTCATGTCCCCGAAGGAATTGAAGAACTCGGCCAGGTCCTGCAGCAGGTCCACGCCGGTGGCCCGCTTCATCACCGAGAACAGCAGTCCGGTGCCGCGCCCGAAGATGCCCAGCCCGGCCTTGCTGGCGCCGCGGAAGAAGCGACAGCGAGCGGGAGTCGATGAACCGCGCCAGGCGTCTGGGAGCGTCGAGGAAGTCCAGGGCGTTGCGGGTGGGCGGGGTGTCGAGCACCAGCAGGTCGTAGCGCCCCTCCAGGTGCAGCTCGTGCAGCTTCTCCATCGCCATGTACTCCTGCGATCCGGCCACGGCGTTGGACAGCTCGCGGTAGATCGGGTTGGAGAGCACGGCGTCGCGGGTGGCGTCATCGGGCGCGTGGGTGGCCACCAGGTCGTCGAAGGTGCGCTTGGCGTCGAGCATCATCGCCCACAGCTCGCCCTGGCCGCCCAGGCCCGCCGCCTCGAGCCGGGCGGCGTCCACCTGGCGCTCCTCGTTGCCCAGCTCGGGCAGGCCCGAGCGAGTTGGCCAGCCGCCTGGCGGGGTCGATCGTGAGCACCGCGGCGGTGCGCCCCTGCGCGGCCACGCCGGCGGCGATCGCCGCCGAGGTGGTGGTCTTGCCCACGCCGCCCGACCCCGCGCAGATGACCACCTCCTTGCGCGCGATCAGCTTGCCCACGCCCGCGGCCGCCGGGCTCACAGCTTGCGCTCCAGCTCGTGCGAGAGCTCCTCGAGGCCCGCCAGATCGAGCTCGGGCATCGGCAAGAAGGGCAGAGTGGCCACGGGCGCCTTGGTGCCGCGCTTGAGGCGCGCCACCTGGGAGCGCTGCGCCTTGGCCCGGTGGTGCGCCACCAGCGCGGCCTCCATCGCCTCGCGGGCCACGGGCCCCGCGTCGCCGTTGGCAGAGGCGATCGCCTTCACCTCCGCGCCGGTGAAGCGCTCGGGCAGCACGCCGTTCACCAGCACGTGCGCCAGCTTCAGCCCCATCTGGTCCTTCAGGCGCCCCTCCAGGTCGATCGTCTCGTTCACGGGCATCTCCTCCGCCAGCGCCACGGCCAGCACGGCGCTCTGGCGGGGATCCACGGTGAAGCGGTGGATCGTCTCCGCGTGGTTGCGGATCGGGCCCACCTTGGCGATGTCGGCGAACGTGCGCGGCGCCCGCAGCAGGGCCAGGCCGTTGCCGGTGGCCGGCGCGTCCACGATCACGAGGTCATAGGGACGCCCCGACTTCGCGCGCCGCTCGAGCTGCGCCAGCTCCCAGATCTTTCCCATGGTCACCACCTCCGCCAGGCCGGGCGCCGCGGCGGTGAGGTACTGGAAGATCCGGCTCGAGCTGAGCAGCGAGGCCAGGCGACCCGAGCGCAGCTGGTGGCGCAGCCACTCCTGCTTGGCGTCCTCGGGGTTGATCGAGAACGCGCTCAGGTCAGGCGCCACCTCCACTTCCGAGAAACCGGCCGGCTTACGGCCGAAAGCCGTGGTGATGCGCTCCTGCTCGGCCACCTCGCACACCAGCGTGCGCTTCCCGGCCCTCGCTGCGGCCAGTCCCAGTGCGGCAGCGACGGTCGTCTTGCCCACGCCGCCCTTGCCGGTCACATAGACCAATCGCCTGTTCAGGAGGTCCGCCATTCGGTGAGCCTACGGGGCAGCACGTGCTCCGGATGGGAAGGAATGTTTCTCGCACGTGCGAATAGGCACTGCGTAATGGCAGAGCCGACCTATCGCACGCCGAACCGGAGGCACCAGTGACCGACCAGGCCAAGGTCATCGCGTTCACCAACCAGAAGGGCGGTGTGGCGAAGACCACCACCACGCTGAACCTTGCTGCCGCGTTCGTCGAGAGCGGTCATCGAGCGCTTTGCATCGACCTCGATCCGCAGGGCAACCTCACGATGAGCCAGGGGATCGATCCCGACTCGCTCGAGCTGTCCATGTACGACGTGCTCGTGCATGACACCTCGATCCGCGAGGTCATCCGCAAGCGCGAGGTGGACATCGCCTGCGCTTCGATCGACCTCGCCGGCGCGGAGATCGCCATGTCCACCAAGATCGGCCGCGAGCGGTCGCTGGAGAAGGCGATCCGGCCCGTCAAGGAGGACTACGACTTCATCTGCATCGACACTCCTCCGAGCCTGGGGCTGCTCACGATCAACGCCCTCACGGCGGCGGACAAGGTGATCGTCCCCGTGCAATGCGAGTATCTCTCCATGCGCGGGCTGGTCCAGCTCCAGAACACGCTGTCCATGATTCGCGAGAACCTCAACCCGGACGTCGAGATCGAGGGGATCCTGCCCACGCTCGTCGACAGCAGGACGGTTCACGCCAAGGAGGCGATCGAACTGCTGGAGGAGAACTTCGGGGATCGCGTGTTCGCTTCGCGCATCAACAAGACGGTGCGCTTCGCCGAGGCGCCCGTGAAGGGAATGTCGGTGCTCAAATACGATCCTGACGGCAAGGCGGCCTACAGCTACCGTCAGCTGGCCAAGGAGGTCCTCTCACATGGCAAGCGGTAAGCGGGCGAGTATGCGCGAAGGGCCCCTGGCGGACCTCTTCCGCCAGACGGAAGAGCCCAGCGAGGACAAGAAGCGTCCACGCAAGGACGAGGCGCCGCGGGAGGCCGGGCACCCCAGCGCCGAGCAGCGCCGTGCCCAGGCGGCCGGGACGCGCAAGCGCCCGGCGCCCGAGCCGCGTCCGGAGTTGCTGCGCGACGAGAGCCCGAGCCGCGCCACCCCGGAGGCGGAGCCCGCCCGCGAGCCGGAGCGCCGCCCGGCCACCAGCCGCTACGAGGGCGTGCCCACGCCCGAGGAGCGCCTGCGCTCCGTGTTCTCCTCGGACATCCCCGAGAACATCATGGAGCGCGCCCCCGAGGTGCGCCGTGGCGCCTGCCCCGGAGCAGGAGGAGTCCACCGGCCCCAGCGCCGCTGAACAGGAGCCCGTCCTGCGAGTGGTCGGCGTCGGCGGCGCCGGCGTGAACGCCGTGAACCGGATGATCGAGGCGCGAGGTGGAGGGCGTGGAGTTCATCGCCGTGAACACCGACCTCCAGTCGCTCGAGCAGTCCAGCGCGCCCACGCGGGTGCACATCGGCAGCGAGACGCCACGCGCGGGCTCGGCTCGGGCTCGGACCCCGAGCTCGGGCGCCAGGCCGCGATCGAGGAGTACGACCAGCTGAAGGGGATGCTCAAGGGCGCGGACATGGTGTTCATCGCCGCCGGCGACGGTGGCGGCACCGGCACGGGCGCCGCGCCCGTGGTGGCGCGCATCTCCCGCGAGGTGGGCGCGCTCACCGTGGGCATCGTGACCAAGCCGTTCGGGTTCGAGGGAGCGCGCCGCAGCGCCCAGGCCGATGCCGGCGTGGAGGACCTCGCGGCCGAGGTGGACACGCTGATCACCATCCCGAACTCGCGCCTGCTCACGGTGCTCGACAAGAAGACCTCGATGGTCGAGGCCTTCCGCGTGGCCGATGACGTGCTGCGCCAGGGCGTGCAGGGCATCTCGGACCTGATCACGCTGCCGGGGCTGATCAACCTCGACTTCGCCGACGTGCGCACGATCATGGCCAAGGCCGGCAAGGCGCTGCTGGGAATCGGCATGGGCACGGGCGAGAGCCGCGCGATGGACGCCGCGTCCCACGCGGTGGAGTCGCCGCTGCTCGAGACCTCGGTCGAGGGCGCGAAGCTCGATCCTGCTCTCGATCACCGGCGGCAAGGACCTGTCGCTGTGGGAGGTCAACGAGGCCGCGAAGGCGGTGGCCGAGGCCGCCCATCCGGACGCCAACATCATCTTCGGCGCCATGGTGGACGAGAAGCTCGAGGACGAGGTCTGGGTCACGGTCGTGGCCACCGGCTACGGCGATCGCCCGCGTCCGCGGCGAGCCCGAACGGGGAGCAGCGCGGCGACCGCGATGCCGGCCGATCACGAGCCGCGCGTCGCGCGCCGCAGCGCGTCCGGTCCACGAGCTCGTGGACGACGTCAGGTCCCGAGTCGTCGCCGGCTGACCGTAGCCGCGACTCGCTCCCGTCGCCGCGTGCTACGCACGCGTCGCTCCCTGCGTCCTTGATTGCTCGGTTCGCGCCAGGAGCCTCGCAGTCCGCGTGAATGGCGTGGTCGCAGCCGGCCATCCGCTGACCGCAGACGCGGGCGCCGAGGTGCTGCGCGACGGCGGCAATGCCGTCGACGCCGCTGTCGCGTGCGTGCTGATGTCGTTCGTGGCCGAGTCGCCGCTGACGGGACCGGCGCGGGCGGGTTCATGCTGGTCCACACCGCCGGCGGGGAGGACCACCTGCTCGACTTCTTCGTGGGCGCGCCCGGACAAGGGGCTCGCGGCTCCCAGCCGGCCGCGCTCGTGCCGATCGACGTGACCTTCGCCGAGGGCGCCGTGCAGCGCTTCAACGCCGGCCCGTCGTCGTGCGGCGCGTACGGCACCACGCGCGGGATGGCCGAGTCGCTGCGGCGCTTCGGCACGCTGTCGCTGGCGGATCTCTGCGGCGGGCCGGCGCGGGCGGCGCGCGAGGGCGTGGAGGTGACCGCGATGCAGGGCTTCCTGTTCAGCGTGCTGGAGCCGATCCTGCGCTCGACGCCCGAGGCGGAGGCGATCTACGCGCCCGGAGGGCCGCCTGCTGCGCGACGGGCGAGCACCATCCGGCTGACCGAGCTGGGCGACCTGCTGGAGCGCCTCGGCGCCGAGGGCCCCGACTTCCTCTACACCGGCGACGCGGGGCGCGCGGCGAGCGACTGGGTGCTGGAGCGCGGCGGCCTGCTCACGCGAGGAGGACCTCGCCACCTATGAGGTCATCGAGCGCGAGCCCGCACGCGTGCGCTACCACGGCCGCGAGGTGCTCACCAACCCGCCGCCGTCGTCGGGCGGCATCCTGATCGCCGACGCGCTCGGGATCCTGAGCGCATGGACCGGCCCGGCGACATGCGGACGATCGCCGAGGTGATTGCCTCGACCAACCGCGCCCGCGACGGCGACTTCCTGGAGGGCCTGCGCAGCGAGGGCTCTCGAGCACGCTTCCTGCGCCGCGCGAAGCGCTGGACGCCGTGGCGCGGAGAGATGCGCTCGAGCTCGGCTCCACGACCCACATCTCGGTGATGGACGCCGAGGGCGACTGCGCCGCGTCACCTGCTCGAACGGGTCGTGCTCCGGCGTCGTGGTGCCGGGCACCGGCATGCACCTGAACAACATGCTCGGGCGAGGAGGACCTCAACCCGCAGGGCTTCCACCGCCACCGGCCGGGCGCCCGGGTGCCGAGCATGATGGCCCCGACCGTCGTGCTGCGCGACGGCGCGGCCCGAGGTCGCGCTCGGGCTCCGCGGGCTCGAACCGCATCCGGTCGGCGATCCTGCAGACGGTCTGGCCGTCGTGATCGACCGCGGCGACGATGCCAGGCGGCGGTGGACGCGCCCCGGCTGCACGTGGAGGACGGCGCCGTGGACGCCGAGCCGGGCGTGGACGCGCGGGCGCTGGACGTCGCTGCGAGGGGCGCGGTTGGCGCTGCGCCGCTTCGCGGAGCGAACCTCTACTTCGGCGGTGTCCAGGCCGTGGCCCGCGAGGACGGCGCGGGCGAGCTGCGCGGCGGCGGCGATCCGCGCCGCGGCGGGCGTGGCCGCCACCGCGGACTGACGCCTCAGTGGTGCAGGCGGCCGTTGGTGCGAGCCCGCTCCGCGGCCTGCTCTGAGTACTGCAGGTGGTCCAGGGCGCGCTCGCACAGCGCCGCCAGCCGCGCCAGGCGCTCGGTCTCGGAGCGCATCTCGAGCAGCTCCTGCTTGGCGTCCAGCTCGAAGGCGATCGTGGCGGCCATGCCGTAGGCGTCCGAGCTCCGTCAGGTCGCGCTCGTTGGGGCGGGTGTCGGTCACCCGCTCGACGAGGTCGGCGTAGCCGCGCCGCGCGCGCCTGCTCCGGCCACGGCATCGGTGCTCGGCCTCGCCCGTCCACGTCGTCGAGCAGCTCCACGTCGCCGGCTGGATAGGCCAGGTCGTCGATCCGCCGCTGCAGCCGGAACGGGTGGGAGCCCTGGACGAGGATGTTCATCCGCCCGTCCTCGGCCTCCTCAGCAGCTGGGTGATCGCCGCCGTGCAGCCGACCTCCTGCAGCCCGTGGTCGCCCATCCAGAGGATCCCGAACTCGGTCTCGTCGTCGAGGCAGTGTCCGATCATCAGCCTTGTAGCGGTCCTCGAAGATGTGCAGCGGCTGCGGCTCCTCCGGGCAGCAGAACGAGACCGAGGGGAAAAGGGGGAAGCGGTCGATCGAGTCGCCCATCGCGATCCTAGGCTAGCCGCGTGCCACTGCGGGACGCGCTTGCACAGGTCGAGCCCTACCGCCCGCAACCGCCGTGCCGGGGTCCTGGCCGAGCGGCTGGGGCTGGAGCGGATGTAAAGCTCGCCTCCAACGAGGGGGCGTTCGGCCCGCTGCCCGCCGCCGTGGCGGCGTACGAGGCCCGGCCGCCGAGCTGAACCGCTACCCCGACGGCGGCCGACGCGCCTTCGCGCGGCGCTGGCGGAGCGCCACGGCGTGGCGCCGGAGCAGGTGGTGCTCGGCAACGGTGCGGACGAGCTGATCCGCCTGTGCGGCGGTGGCCACGCTCGACGCGGGCGACGCGCGCGGTCTTCCCATGGCCGTCGTTCGCGAGCTACGTCGTCGGCGGCAACGTGCACGGCGCCGAGGCCCACGAGGGTGCCGCTGACGGATCGCGCGCGGTGGATCTCGACGCGGTGCTGGCGGCGTGCGCGCAGCCGCGCCCGGCGGTGGGCGCGCGCGCGTGGTGTTCATCGCCAATCCCAACAACCCCACGGGCACGTTGCTGGACCGCGTCCGATCTGCGCCGCTTCCTCGCTGCGCTGCCCGACCGGGGTGCTGTGCGTGCTCGACGAGGCCTACGCCGAGTACGCCGACCTCGAGCCGGAAGGGCCCGGCGCTCCTGCGAGAGGGCGTCCGCGGCTGTGCGTGCTGCGCACGTTCTCGAAGGTCTACGGGCTGGCGGCGCTGCGCGTGGGCTACGCGCTGGCGTCGCCCGAGGTGGCGCGACGGCGCTCGATCGCGTGCGGCCCATGTTCAACGTGAACCAGCCCGCCCAGGACGCGGCGGTGGCATCGCTGGCGAGCACAGGACGCGGTGGCGCGAGCGCGTGGCCCACACCCGCGGCGCGCGCGAGCGGATGCGCGAGACGCTGGCGGCGGTCGGGACTGCGAGCCGGTGCCGTCGCAGACGAACTTCGTCTACGCCGACGTGCCCGGACGGGGACGGCGAGGGCTGGCCGGCGGCTGCTCGAGGAGGAGGGCTTCATCGTGCGCGCGCTCGGCGGCTTCGGCGCGCCGGGCGCGATCCGCGTGACGGCGGGACCGACGAGGAGAACGAGGGGTTCGCCGCGGCG
The DNA here is from genome assembly GCA_963727395.1 of uncultured Thermoleophilaceae bacterium. Taxonomy (GTDB): domain Bacteria; phylum Actinomycetota; class Thermoleophilia; order Solirubrobacterales; family Thermoleophilaceae; genus JAAYBF01. Next base: position 14,314 of record CAVSGC010000007.1, read on the forward strand.
CTGGCGCGGGTCGTTCGCGGCGAGTGAGCACAGCGGCGCGGGACACCGGCACCGCGGGGCTCGGGCACGTGGCCACCGTCTCCTTCCTGGCGTCGCGCGCCGTGCCCAGCGGCGGCTTCTGGGTGGCGCTGGCCGGCGGCACGGCGCTGGCCCGTGTGGCTCAGCGCCGCGGGGCCCGCGAGGGCTACGGCGCAAGCTGGGCGGCCATGCTCGAGACCGTGGCGATCATGGGTCCCGCCCGCTTCGGCGTGCCGTTCACGCAGGCCCTGAGCGCCCCCCTGATGGGGCGGTTGGAGGCGCGCGGGCGAGGGGCGGTGGCCCAATTCCTGGCGTGCGCAGCGATCCGGGTGCTCTCCAATGCGGTGGGGGTGGCGTTCTTCGTGTTCGTGATCGCCGGCGGGCTGGACGCCTTCGCCGGAAGCTACGAGAACCTCGCGGGCCTCGTGGGCCTGGAGCTGGGCGAGCGCGGCACGGTGATCCTCACCATCCTCGGCCTGCTGGGATGGGGAGCGTTCGCGAGTGTGGTGCAGGTCACCGTGTACCGGCGCGCACTGCGTTCGTGGCCCTCGGCTCCGGGGGCCCACGAGGCCACGGCGCCCGAGCCGGAGCCCAAGCACTCCGGGCGCTTCGACCCGCGGGTGATCGCCCTGGCGGCGGCCGCGCTGTTCGCGGTGCTGCTGGCCGGCACCGAGTGGATCGTGCTGGGCGCTGTCACGGCGTTCCTGGCCGTGGCCTGGCTGGTCTCGCGCCCCGATCGGCGCGCTGTGCCCACCGGCCTGGCGCTGGCGGGAGTGTTGGCATTCGGTGCGCTGGTGTTCTCGCTGGGCGCCGGCCTGGGGGTGGAGGTGGCGCTGCGCCGCGCCCTGCGCGCCACGCTGCTGGTGCTGGTGGCCACCTGGTTGCGTGCGGCCGCGGGGGCCGACGGGCTGAGAGAGGTCTCGCGCCGCGCGCTGGGGCGCCTGCGGGCGCTGCCGAGCGCCCGCGAGGCGGCGCAGGTGCTCGACATGATCGGGTCGGAGGGCCGCCTGGCCTCAGCGGGGCGCGCACTGCTCGATGCAATCGACGGTGTCCCCAACCGCCCCGGGCCCTTCGTGGACGCCGTGCTGGGCTGGGTGGCACGGGAGGCGGCGCACTACCGCGCGCCCGAGCGCGCGCCGGAGCTGGCGCTCAGGGCACGCGGCATGGATGCGGTGCTGCTCGTGGGGGCCGTGGCGCCCGCGGCGGCGCTGTTCGCCTAGCCGCGCCGCATGGGATCGACGTAGACGTCGTCGATCGTCCATGTGGCCCCGCCGATGGCCCGGAAGCGGAACGCCACCGGCGTGTAGTTTCAGGCAGGAGCGGCAGCAGGTTGGCGACGACCACGTGAACGGCGCTCGGGTGCCACTGGGTGCTCGGCAGAACGACCCCGATCGGCACCGGCACCACGAGGCCGACGTGAGGTCCTCGGCGATCACCTCGACGCTCATGGTGGAGAGCGACAGCAGGCCGCCAGAGCTCTTCAGGAAGAAGCGCATGGTGGGGTGCTCGAGGCCGACGCAGATCGTCGGGCGAGGTGGCAACGCCGCCGGGAGCGATCCGGAGGGCCTTTGTGTGGCCCCCGCCGTTCACCTGGTAGGGGTTGCTCCCCGATTCCACTGTGGCGCGTGGAGAGCTGCCAGCCGGGGGCGCCGTCCTCGAAGGACCCGCCGCCGCATGAGCGTGTACTGAGCCCGGTCGCCGAACCGCGCGAAGGGCTGCTCGAGGACCTGGCCCGGTGCAGCTGGGAGCCGACTCCACGAGCAGGCCCGCACTTGCGGTCGGGGCCGCCAGCGCGCTGGCGCCGATCGAGATGGCCACCGTCACCAGCACGGTGCGGGCCTTCTCCTGTCGATGAGCTTGCTCGCGGTCATTGGATAACCTCCGTTGGAGGTCCATCGACCTCCGGGCATCGGCGCGCACCGGACACTCGAACATGACCGACCTGGACAAATGTCCAATCGGTCACGGACGAGAGCCCACCTGCCGATACGTCATACAGAACTCGAGATGACGATCTTTGGAGAACTGCGCGCTGGCCTGAGCCCGGCAGTCGAGGAGCTGCTCGAGGGGTTCGACAGCAGCTCGCCCAGGCCCCTGCCCCGACGCGAGCTGGTCGTCGAGGCGGCCGTTGCGGCCGCGTTTCTCGCGACCGCCGTGGCGATGGTGCTCCTGATCCCCGGTCAGCGCGGGCTCTCGATGCCGGTGGCCCTGACGCTCGTGGGCGCCTACGCGGTGGTCCTCGCGGGTGCGATTCGCGATCGGCTACGGCTTCACCGTCCCCACCCAGCTCGTCTTCGTGCCGATGCTCTTCCTGCTGCCGGTGGCGCCGTGCCGTTGTTCGTGGCCGCCGGGATCATCGTGGGCAACCTGCCCGAGTACCTGACCGGGCGCAGCCACCTACAGCCGGCTGGTGCTCCTACCGGGTGACTCCTGGCATGCCGTCGGGCCGGCGCTCGTGCTCGGGCGTCGCGGGCGGTGGCCGCGCCCGACCTGTCCACGTGGCCGCTCCTGCTCGCCGCCGCTGGCCGCCCAGATCGTGTTCGACGCCGGCTCGTCGACCCTGCGGGAGTGGCTCGCGCTCGGGGTCTCGCCCAAGCTCCAGCCCGACCTGATCGGCTGGGTGGGGCTCGTGGACGTGCTGCTCTCGCCGGTCGGCCTGCTCGCGGCGATCGCCGCGGCGGGAGCGCCATACCGCGTGTTGCTGGTGATGCCACTGGTGGGGCTGCTCGCGATGTTCGCCAACGAGCGGCGGGCGCGGGTCAGCCAGGCGCTCGAGCTCAGCCGCGCGTACCGCGGCACCACATTGGTGCTCGGCGACGTGCTCGAGGCCGACGACGAGTACACGGGCATCCACAGCCAGAGCGTGGTATCGCTGTCGGTCGCTGTGGCCGACGAGATGGGGCTCACCTCGGGGACCGGCGCAACGTGGAGTTCGGCGCTCTGCTGCACGACGTCGGAAAGATCGCCGTGCCGAAGGAGATCATCAACAAGCCGGGTCCGCTGACCAGCGACGAGTGGCTGGTGATCAAGGCGCACACGATCGAGGGCCAGAAGATGCTCGACAGGGTCGGCGGCCTGCTCAGCGCGGTGGGGCGAATCGTGCGCTCCTCGCACGAGAGCTGGGACGGCTCGGGCTATCCGGACGGGCTGGTCGGCGACGAGATTCCGCTCGGCTCAACGATCGTCTCCTGCTGCGACGCCTTCAACGCCATGACCACCGACCGCTCCTACCGCGCCGCGATGCCGGTGGAGGACGCGCTCGCCGAGCTGCGCGCCGAGTCGGGCAAGCAGTTCAACCCGGCCGTGGTCGAGGTGCTCACGCGCATCATCGAGCGGTCGAGGCCGGTGGGCGATCGCGGCCGCGCCGGGGTCGCCTCGGTGGGCATCCCGGCGGGCTGAGCCCCGCTCAGTGCCGCGGTACGCGCGCGGAGACCAGCAGGTTGTAGAAGATCGCCGCCGGCAACCGGGGCTCCAGCAGCGCCCGGTCCACAGCCTGGAGGGCGATGTAGCCGCGGTAGGCGTACTGGTGCCAGAGGTGCGGCACGCCCTTCGGGTCGGCCGTGGCCTCCAGCGCGCGGTTGGTCCAGCCGAACAGGCTGGCGGCCAGCTCCTCGCCGCGCACCCGAACGGCCTCGAGTCCACCCAGGCGCGCGGCCTGTGCCAGGCCGGCCGGGGTGAAGGCGTGCACGTCCACCACGGCTTCGAGGAGATCCTCCTCGGGCCCGTGGTGGTGCCCGTTGCGCTCGGCCGCCGGGGCGCCCACGAGCGCGCGCCACACCGGCGCGGCACGGAAGGCCATCCGCTTGGGCAGCTCGGCCAAGCGGTCGCCGTAGTACGACGGCTCGCCGCAGAACGCGATCGCCCCGCCGGGGCGCAGCACCCGCCGCAGCTCGGCCATCGCGCCGGACAGGTCGGGCAGGTGGTGCAGCACGGCGTGGCCGAACACGAGGTCGAAGGTGTCGTCGGGGAAGGGGAGGGCGGCAGCGTCGCAGCAGGCCGTTTGCACGTCGACACCCAGGCGGTCGGCGGAGGCGCGCAGGGTGTCCAGCATTCCGGGGGAGATGTCGGTGGCCGTGTACTGGCCCACCACACCGGACAGCGCCAGGTTCAGCCCGAAGTAGCCGGTGCCCGCGCCGATCTCCAGCCCACGCGGATAGGCCCCCAGGCGGCGGTTCCCGAGCGCCTTGCGCAGCTTGCCGAGCACCTGCGCCTCGCCCCGCTCGCCGTAGTCGATCCCCCACTTCGCGTCGTAATGCGCGGCCGCGAGGTCGTGGTAACGCACGTTGGCGGCGTGGATGTCCTCGGTGGTCGCGGCGGGGGCCATCGGCCGCCGGACGGTACCTGAGCGGGGACGAAGACCGTGGGCGCGAGCGCCGTCCCTAGACTCCGCGCGGCTTTGCCCGAGCCTGCCGAGTACCTGCAGCGAGACCAGCCCGAGGGCGTGCCCCCGCTCGCCCTCACCGGCGAGCGCACGCTGCCCGACGTGCCCGCCGAGAACTACTGGTACCGCCGCCACCTGGTGGTCTACGAGTGGATCGCCGAGCGCTGCCGCGGGCTGAACGTGGTGGACATGGCCTGCGGCGAGGGCTATGGCTCCGATGTCCTGGCCCGCCGCGCCGCGCGGGTGACCGGCGTGGACGCCAACCCCGAGGCCCACGAGCACGCCCGCCTGCGCTACTCGCGGCCCGGCGTGCGCTTCGTGCGCGAGCTGATCGACCGCTACGAGGAGCCGTGCGACGCGGTGGTGTTCCTCCAGACCATCGAGCACGTGGAGGATCCCCATGCGGTGCTGGAGCACCTCAGGGGCATGCTGCGCCCCGGCGGCACCGCGTATGTGTCCACGCCCAACGTGCTCACCCTGGCGCCCGAGGGCGCCGATCGCTCGGGCAACCCCTGGCACGTGCACGAGTACCGCGCCGAGGAGTTCCGCGAGCTGTGTCAGTCATCGTTCGACGAGGTGCGGTTGAGCGGGCTCTTCCATGCCCGCAAGCTGCGCCTGCACGAGCTGGCCATCCGCGCGGGGTGGGACTCGCTGCATCCCCGCCTGGGCATCACGAAGCCCTTCTACGACCGCTTCGTTCCCGCGATGTCCGCCTCGGACTTCGCGCTGCGGCCCGGTCCGCTGGATCGAGCGCTGGATTTCCTGGCGGTGATGCGATGAGCGCCGCGCTCGCCGCTCCGGCTCCGCCGCCGGATCCGCCCGAGCTGCCGGCCGCCGCGCGGCCGCGGTGGCCGGCCTGGATGGGCTTCGCCGCGATGGGCGCGGGCATCGTGGTGGTCTCCGTGGCGGCGATCCCGCTCGTGCCGGCGGTGCTGTTGCTCGCGGACACCGGGGCCCTCGGCGCGATCGCTCTGCTCACTCTGCTCCTGGTCCAGGACGTGGCGTTCGTGCTCACCGCCGGCTGCTTCGCCCGGCTGAAGGGGCGGCTGCACGCGGTGGCACTTCGGCCTGCGCGCCACGCCGCCCAGGCGCACGCTGGCGATCGTGGTGGGGGCCACGGTGGCCCTCTTCGGCTTCGAGTTCGGCTACATCGAGTTGCTGGGGGTGGACGAGACCAACGTGGACGACCTCACGGGCGAGGGCGCGCTCGCGGTCCTGGCCCTGTCCCTGGCCGTGATCGTGGTGGCGCCGGTCACCGAGGAGCTGTTCTTCCGCGCGTTCTTCTACCGCTCGCTGCGCACCCATCTGCCGATCTGGCTGGCGGTGTTCGTGAACGGCACCGTGTTCGGGATGCTGCACTTCCAGGGGCTCGACACCCTGGTGATCCTCCCGGTGATCGCGGTGTTCGGCTTCGGCGTGTGCCTGGTCTACGAGGCCACCGGCAGCGTGTTCGCCGTGATCGCCATCCACGCCGCCTTCAACACCGTGGCCAGCGTCGACCCCGACACCACCGCCACCCTGATCCTGCCGCTCGCGGTGGGCGTGGGCGTGCTCGCCGCGTGCGTGCTCGCCGCACAGCGCCTGGGCCCGGCGCCGTCACCGTTCCCGCCGCCCGCCCGCGCATGAGCCGCGACCGCGGCGCCATGGCGCTCGTCCTGCACTCGCACATGCCCTACGTGGAGGGCTTCGGCACCTGGCCGTTCGGGGAGGAGTGGCTGTGGGAGGCGATGGCCACGGTGTACCTGCCGCTGCTGGACCTGCTCGAGGGCAGCGGCGCGGCGGTCACCGTGGGCGTCACGCCCGTGCTGTGCGACCAGCTCGAGACGCTCCCGGGCGAGCCCGGCGAGCGCCTGCTGGCCTTCCTGTCCGACACGCGCCGGGCCGTGCACGAGGAGGACTCTCGCGGCCTGGAGGACACCGGCCATCCCGAGCTGGCCGCCGAGGTGCGCCGCGCGGCACTCGACTACTCCCGCGCCGAGGAGGCGCTGCGCGACGGCGGCCGTCGACCCGCTGAGGCGGCTGGCGGCGCTGGGTGAGCGCGCGAACGTGGAGCTGATGACCTCCTCGGCCACGCACGCGCTGCTGCCGCTGCTGGCCAGCGACGCCGGCCTGCGGCTGCAGCTGGCCAGCGGCGTGGCGTCCCACGAGCGGCGCTTTCACCCGTGGCCGGGCGGCATGTGGCTGCCCGAGTGCGCCTACACGCCCGGGTTGGAGCGCGAGCTGGCCGACCACGGCGTGCGCCGCTTCTGCGTGGACCAGACCGACGTGCACGGCGCTTGGCGCCCCCGAGCAGCTGGAGCCGGTGGCCACGGCGGCCGAGGTGGTGGCGGTGCCGATCGACTGGCAGACCGTGCAGCTGGTCTGGAGCGCCACCCACGGCTATCCCGTCCACCCGGTCTACCGCGACTACCACCGGCGCACCGTGCACGATCTGCGGCCCTGGAGCAACGGCGGCGATCCCTACCGCCCCGAGCAGGCCGCCGAGCTGGCACGCCGGCATGCGCGCGAGTTCGTGACCCACTGCATCGAGCGCCTGGACCGCCACCGGGCGGACCGGGGCAGTGCGGGCCTGCTCACCTTCGCGCTGGACACCGAGCTGCTCGGTCACTGGTGGTACGAGGGCCAGACGTGGCTGGGAGCCGTGTTCGAAGAGGCCTCCTCACAGGGGCTCGAGCTGGTCACCCTCGAGGAGGGGGTGGACCGGGTTCCCGCGGTGGAGCGCGAGCTGTCGGCCTCGAGCTGGGGCGACGGCAAGGACTTCTCCACCTGGGACCGGCCCGAGGTGGCGGAGATCGCCTTCGACGCACGCCGTGCCGAGCTACACACGGTGGCCGCCGCGGCCCGCGCCGGCACGCTCACCGACGCCGGCCGGGCGGCGCTGGAGCGCGCCGCGCGCGAGCTGCTGGCGCTGCAGTCCAGTGACTGGGCATTTCAGGTGACCAACGACCTCGCCGCCGACTACCCGCAGCAGCGGATGGCCGGCCACGCCGCCGCTCACGACGCGGCCCTGGGCGGTCTGGGAGACTCCGCTGCCGTGCCGCCGGATTCCGCCCTGCGCAACCTGGCGCCCGATCTCGACCTGGCCCCGCTCCTGACCCCTTAGCCATGCGCGTCCTGCTGCTCTCCTGGGAGTACCCGCCCCTGATCGAGGGCGGCCTGGCGCGCCACGTGCGCAAGCTGGCCGAGGGCCTGGCGGCCCGCGGCGTGGAGGTGCACGTGCTGGCTCGCGGGCTGGAGGAGTCGCCGGGCGAGGAGGAGATCGACGGCGTGCTGGTGCACCGCGTGCGCGAGCCCGAGCGCCCGCGCGAGCTGGGCGAGTTCGTCACCTGGATCGAGCACATGAACGCCGACATGCTGGCCGCCGGCGTGGAGGTGGGGGACCGGTATGACTTCGATCTGGTGCACGGGCACGACTGGCTGGTGGCATCGGCCGGGGACCACCTGGCCAAGCGCTTCCGCTGCCCGCTTGTGGTCACGATCCACGCCACCGAGTACGGGCGCCACCAGGGCTGGGTGGACAAGCACCCGCAGTCCTACATCCACGGGGTGGAGCGCTGGATGGCCAACCGCTGCGAGCAGCTGATCACGTGCTCGGCCTACATGCGCGACCACGTGGCCGACATCTACGGCCTGGAGGAGGATCGCGTGGCGGTGGTGCCCAATGGCATCGACCCGTCCGAGCTGGTGCCGATGGACGACCTCGCCTCGCTGCGGGCAAGCTTCGCCGAGCCTCACGAGAAGCTCGTCCTGCTCGTGGGCCGCCTGGTCTACGAGAAGGGCTTCCAGTTGGCGCTGGAGGCGCTGCCGCGGCTGATCGAGCGGGTGCCCGGTACCCGCTTCATCGTGGCCGGCTCGGGCACGGCCGAGGAGGATCTGCGCCGCCAGGCGAGCGATCTCGGCCTGGACGCGCACGGCACGTTCGTGGGGTGGATCGGCGACGACGTGCTGCACTCGCTCTACCGGATCGCCGACCTCACGGTGGTGCCCTCGATCTACGAGCCGTTCGGGCTCGTGGCGCTGGAGGCGATGGCCTCGGGCAGCCCGTGCCTGGTGTCCGACACCGGTGGGCTGCGCGAGGTGGTGCCAAACGAGGAGGTGGGGCTGCGCTTTCGCTCGCGCGACCCGGATTCGCTGGGCCAGATGGCCGAACGGCTGCTCACCGACTCCGAATTGCGCGACCGCCTCGTGGCCGAGGCCACCGAACACGTGCTCACCTTCGACTGGGCCGACGTGGCTCGCCAGGTTCAGGGCATCTATGGCGAGACGCTGGCTGCCGCGGCGCCGGCACGCTGACGCCTACCCTCAGGTGCGTGCCCCGCCACGCCGTCGCGATAGCCACCGCCCTCGCTGCGCTCTCCGCGCTGCCCGCCTCCGCGTCCGCGCCCGCCGCCGACACGCCCCCGGTGGTTCGCATCAACACGCCGCGCTACGCCAGCGACACGGCACGCGGGCCCCGTTTTCGCATCCGGCTGTCGGCGCGCGACTCCAACGGCGTGGAGGAGATGACGCTGGAGGTCCGCCCCAACTCCAACGCGTCCACTCGCTGGCGCCGGCTCGGGGCGGACAGGGTGCGCCGCAGTGCGCTCTTCCGGGGCCGCCCCGGTGAGACCTACCGCTTCCGCCTGCGGGCGCGCGACAGCTTCGGCAACCTGAGCGGCTACTCCTACGGCCTCACCACGGTGCCGCGGGACGACCGCTCGCCGCGGCTGGCCTTCGCGGGCGGGTGGCGCAGGCTGCGCAGCGTGCACGCCTATGAGGGCACACTGCGCCGCGCGCGCAGGCGCGGCGCCGTCGCCGCAGTGGTGTTCCGCGGAGAGCGGCTGGCCCTGATCGGGCGGCGCTCGCCGCGAGCCGGGTCGCTGCTGGTGCAGCTGGGGGGCCGCGAGAAGGTGGTCTCCTTCCGCGGCCCTCGCCGTGGGCGAGCCGTCCTGTTCCGCTCTCGCCTGCTGCGTCCCAGCGTGTACCGCCCGCGCCTGGTTGCGCTGGGCGGCGGGCCGGTGGACCTCGACGCCGTGGCGATCGAGCAGGGCCCACCGGCGCCGCGCTAGCGGCGCAATCAGACGCCCACGAGCTCTCGCTCGCGGTCGTCCTGCTCCACCGGCGCGGGAACGTCGGTCCGCGCGCTGGGACTCGCCCACGCCCTCGTCGGAGCCCTCGAGCAGCGCGAGGTTGCGTGTGGGTTGCATGGCGAGCTCCTTTTCCAGGTGTCGAGCGAATCCGAGACAAGCCTGCTCCCGCACGCTTGGTGCCGGAAGGTGGCTAGCAGGCGTCGGTGTGTGCGGTTATCCGCCCGGACGGGGGCGGCTGGCCCCACTCCTGGGCGGCTGCGCGGCCCCGCTGGGGCCGAGCAAGATCCGGCGGCCACCAGGCATAGCGGCAGGTCCAGGCCGCCCCACACGCGCTCCGGCTTATTGCTCAGCTGTGCCTGGGGTGCACATTTTGTTCCCCACCGGCACGAATTTGCAATAAGCCCGAGCGGTATGCAGGTGGAGGTCGGGCTGTCCCGGCCCGGCCTCTACGGAGCCAGCATCCGGGCCATCAGCCGCAGCGGGGGGTCCGCCTCGGCGGGCCAGTCGGCCGGGTCGGCGGGCCACCAGGCGTGCGCGTCGTGCTCGGGATCCATCGCCACCTGAGCGCCCTCGGGCAGGTGGGCCATGCCCACCAGCAGGACCAGGCCGGTGGGCAGGCGCACGAGCGCCTCCACCGACAGCCGCTCGGCCCGCACCGACCACTCCTCCTCCAGCTCGCGCGCCAGCGTGCCGGCGGGGTTCTCGCCCAGGTCCACGGCGCCCCCGGCGCCCAGCGCCCAGCGGCCCGCCCAGGTGGCGACCCACGCCGCCCGGCGTCCGGCCAGCCAGCGCCCCGCCGGGTCGCGCACCACGCACAGCGCGGACATGCTGTCCAGCGCGTCGTCGCCCAGGCGCAACGACCACCGGGCCGGCTGGAGCTCCAGCGCGAGTTGATCGCCGTCCTCGGAGAACGACGCCATCCGGGCGCTCAGGCCGTCGTGGGTGGGCGAGCCGCGCTCGCGCAGCGCGGCGATCGCGGCGTCGGCCCTCGCGTCTGCCTCGGGCTCGGCTTCGAAGGGCTGCTCGGACCAGCCGGCGCTCACACGGCCGGGATCCCACGGGCCGCGCGCCAGCAGCCCGGCACCGCGCCCGCTCACTCCCATCGCAGCTGCCTGGGCTCCTCGCGCATCCTCATCACGCGCGCGGGCACGCCGGCCACCACCGCGTTGGCCGGAACGTCGCGCGTGACCACCGCGTTGGTGCCCACGATCGCGTTGTCGCCGATGGTCACGCCTCGCAGCACGCAGGCGCCATAGCCGATCCACACGTTGTTGCCCACGCGCACGTCGCGCTTGTAGATGCCCTGGAGGCGGATCGGGCGCTCCACCTCCACCACGCCGTGATCGAAGTCGATCATCATCACGCGGTCGGCGATCACGCACTCCCGGCCGATCGAAACGTGCTGATAGGCGGAGATCGTGCACTCCTGGCCGAGCACGGTCTTGGCGCCGATCGAGATCGCGCCCTCGTGGCAGCGCAGCTTGGTCCCATGTCCGAGCCACGACCAGCGGCCGAGCTCGATGCGACCGGACGAGCCGGTCTGCAGCACTACATTCGGGCCGATGAAGGCGATCCCGTCGGTATGCAGGCGCCTGGAGAACACGCGGCGGCGCAGCAGCCGGGCGATCAGGCGGAGGTACTTCGGCGTGAGCATGCGGTGGCGACGCATGAAGCGCAGCAGTGCCAGCGGACCCCCGTGGAGCGGCGCCGGGGCCCGGCGCACCTCGTCCGGCACGCCGCTGGGCGGGGAGGTGCTCTCGGCCTGGGCTGACGGCTCCATGCAGCGGCGGATGATAGGAGCGTGCGGGTGTGGCTACCCGTATTGATGCCCGATGACTGTTGCGGCGACAATCAACGGGGAGATGCCCCTGAAGGTGCTGATCGTGGACGACCACCCGAGCTTCCGGGCCAGCGCTCGCATGCTCCTGGAGTGCGAGGGCTACACGGTGGTGGGCGAGGCCGCCGACGGCGCCACCGCGCTCTCGGAGGCCGCGCGCCTCTCGCCCGACGTGGTGCTGCTCGACGTGGGCCTCCCCGACATCGACGGCTTCGAGGTGACCACCCGGCTGAGCCGCGGCGGCCCGGCGGTGGTGCTCACCTCCAGCCGCGAGGGCTGTGACTACGGAACGATGGCCGAGGGCAGCGGCGCGCGCGGCTTCATCACCAAGTCCGAGCTGTCGGGCGCGACGCTTGGAGCGCTCTTGCGATGACCAGCCTGCGGCGCGCCCTGTGGCTGCTCGCATTCCTTGGGATCGTGGGCGGTGCGGTGCCGCTGGCCCTCGCTTTCGAGAGCGACCATCTCGACAACAGGGCCCTCACCGTGGTCTTCGGGCCGCTGATCGGCTGGGCGTTCATCGGCACCGGCCTGTTCGCCTGGTGGCGGCGGCCGGAGAACCGCTTCGGACCCCTGATGACCGCCGTGGGCTTCACCTGGTGCATCGGCGGGCTGTGGGTGGCAGATGTCCCCGGGCTGTTCATCGCAGGCCTGCTGCTCGGGACGCTGCCGTACGGCCTGCTGGTGCACATGCTGCTCGCGTTCCCCCGCGGCGCCCTGGAGGGGCGATTTGCCATCGCCATCGTCGCGGCGGGCTATTTCGTGACCACGGTCATGCAGCTGGGCTGGGTCCTCACCGTCGACACCACCCACGAGGAGTGCGGCGGGTGCCCGGCCAACCCCATCCTCCTGTGGGACGACCAGACGGTCTCCGAGGCCATCTCCAGTTCGCAGTCGGTCATCGGGATCCTGGTGATCGCGGCCCTGATCGTGGCGCTGTATACGCGCTGGCGCGTCGGGAGCCCCGTCCAGCGCCGCGGGCTGGCTCCGGTCATCCTCACCGGCGCCCTGGTCTCGGTCGCCCTGGTGCTCACCCTCGCGGCCGACCTCATGGGGGTGTCAGGCACCCCGGAGGAGGCGCTCGACTGGGCCGGCCTGACCCTGTTGGCGTCCGTTCCGTTCGCGTTTCTCATCGGGCTGATGCGCACGCGGATGTCCCGTGCCGGCGCGGTGGGTGAGCTGGTCACACGTCTGGCCGATGCGCCCCGTCGCGGGGAGCTGCGCGATGCCCTCGCACAGGCGCTTGGCGACGATTCCCTGATGCTCGCCTATTGGCTGCCCAACACCGCGTCCTACGTGGACGCGCGCGGGCATCCGGTACAGCTGCCCGACGCGGGCCAGGGTCGCGGGCTGTCCCACGTGGAGACCGATGGGCGGCGCGTGGCCACGATCGTCTACGACGCCTCGATGGTGGAGGACGACCCGGAGTTGGTGGACACGATCGGCCGGGCCACGGCGCTGGCGCTGGAGAACGAGCGCCTGGACGCCGAGCTGTGCGCCCACGTGGAGGAGCTGCGCAGCTCGCGGATGCGGCTGATCGAGGTGGGCATGGCCGAGCGCCGCGGCCTGGAGCGAAACCTGCACGACGGCGCTCAGCAGCGGCTGGTCTCGCTCGCGCTGACCCTGCGCACGGCGCGCGCTCGGCTCGAGGGCAACCCGGAGGCCGGCGAGCTGCTCGACGGCGCGGGGCACGAGCTGGACCTCGCGATCTCCGAGCTGCGCGAGCTGGCGCGGGGCATCCATCCCGCCGTGCTCTCGGACCGCGGCCTGCCCGCGGCGCTGGAGTCGCTGGCGGCGCGCTCGCCCGTGCCCGTGGAGGTTGGGGTACTGCCCGTGGACCGCCTCCCCGAGCCCGTGGAGCTGGCCGCCTACTACGTGATCTCCGAGGCGTTGACGAACGTGGTGAAGTACGCCGACGCCACCCATGCCCGGGTGGACGTGGCGCGCACCAACGGCCACGTGCTCGTGGAGGTCGCCGACGACGGCGTGGGCGGGGCCGACCCCGAGCGCGGGACCGGCCTGCGCGGGCTCAAGGACCGCGTACTGGCGCTCGAGGGCCGGCTGGCCGTGGAATCCGAGGCAGGCCGCGGCACGCGCGTGAGGGCGCAGATCCCGTGCGCGTAGTGGTGGCCGACGACTCCGTGCTGCTGCGCGAGGGCGTGGTGCGCCTGCTCGAGGACTCGGGCTTCGACGTTGTGGGCCAGGCGGGCGACGCCGACGACCTTCGGCGCAAGGTGTACGCCCACAAGCCCGACGTGGCGGTGGTGGACGTCCGGATGCCGCCCGACAACACCGACGACGGCCTGCGCGCCGCGCTGGAGATCCGCGACCGCCAGCCCGAGACCAGCGTCCTCGTGCTGTCCCAGTACGTGGAGGAGGGCTACGCGCTCGACCTCGTGGGGGAGGGCGACGGCGGCGTGGGCTACCTGCTGAAGGACCGCGTGGCCGACATCGACCGCTTCACCGAGTCGGTGCGCCGCGTGGGCAGTGGCGGCTCCGCCCTGGACCCCGAGGTGGTGGCCCGCCTGCTCGGCCGCAGCCGCCGCGACGACCCGCTCGAGCAGATCACCCCGCGCGAGCGCGAGGTGCTCGAGCTGATGGCCGAGGGGCGGTCAAACGCAGCGATCGCCGAGGCGCTGGTGGTCACCGAGCGGGCCGTGGAGAAGCACGTGACGAGCATCTTCGGGAAGCTCGGCCTGGCTCCCACGGCAGAGGACCACCGGCGCGTGCTGGCCGTCCTCACGTTCCTGCGCGTGTGACCGTTCGGTTACCCGTACCGCAACCATCTGCCGCGGATGGGACAGTGCGGCCATGAACGCCTCCGAACCGATCGTCAGAGCCACAGACCTGCGCCGGCGCTTCGGCGAGGGTGACACCGCCGTGGACGCGCTGGACGGCGTGTCCCTGGAGCTGCCGAAGGGCAACTTCACGGCCGTGATGGGCCCCTCGGGGTCGGGCAAGTCCACCCTCATGCACATCCTCGCCGGGCTGGACAAGCCCACCTCGGGGTCGGTGGTCGTGGACGGCACCGAGATCGCCGAGCTCGACGACAAGCGGCTCACCGAGCTGCGCCGCGACAAGGTGGGCTTCGTCTTCCAGTTCTTCAACCTGCTCCCCGTGCTCACCGCGGAGGAGAACATCCGCCTGCCGCTGTCGATCGCGGGGCGCAAGCCCGACGACGAGCTGATGGGCCAGCTCGTGGACGCCGTGAACCTGGGCGACCGCCTCTCGCACCGCCCGTCGGAGCTCTCGGGCGGCCAGCAGCAGCGCGTCGCGATCGCCCGCGCGCTGGTGTCAAAGCCCGCCGTGGTGTTCGCCGACGAGCCCACCGGCAACCTCGATTCCACCTCGAGCGAGGAGGTGCTCCACCTCCTGCGCCGCGCCGTCGACGAGTTCGGCCAGACCGTGGTGATGGTCACCCACGACGCCAACGCCGCCGCGATCGCCGACCGCGTGCTCGTGCTGGTTGACGGCAAGATCGTGCAGGACGCCCCGGCCGGCAGCGCCGAGCAGGTGTACGACCTGCTCAAGGTCGAGACCACCGCATGACATCGATCGCCCTGCGCAACCTCTGGTCGCGCAAGCTGCGCACCTTCCTCACCTCCCTCGCGGTGGTGCTCGGCGTGATGATGGTGGCGGGCACCTACGTGCTCACGGACACGATCGACCAGTCGTTCGGCAAGATCTTCGCCGAGGGCAACCGCGGGATCGACGCGGTCATCACCTCCAAGGAGGCGGTGGAGACCGACGACAACCAGGAGCCCTCCTTCGACGACAGCGTGCTGGCCAAGGTGCGCGAGACCGACGGTGTGGCCAAGGCGCAGGGCGGCATTCTCGACCCCACCGTCTCGATCCTCGACAAGGACGGCGAGCCGATCGGCGGCAACGGCGCGCCCACCTTCGGCTCGTCCACGCTCGATCCGCCCTTCGACGCGCTCAAGTACGTGGAGGGCGGCAAGCCCGCCTCCGACGACCAGGTGGTGATCGACAAGCAGACCGCCGACCGCGGCGACTACTCCGTCGGCGACCCGATCAAGGTCGTGGGCAAGGAGGACGCCAAGGAGTACGAGCTGGCGGGCATCGCCACCCTCGGCGACGTGGACTCCTTCGGCGGCGCCAGCATCGCGATCTTCACCTTCGAGGAGGCGCAGCGGGTCACGAGCAAGCAGGGCCAGCTCGACCAGATCAGCGTGGCCGCGACGGAGGGCGTGTCGCCGGCCGAGCTCAAGCGGCGGCTGTCGCAGGCGCTGCCCAAGACGGTGGAGGCAGAGACCGGCACCGAGAACACCGCCTCCCAGAAGGAGGACGTGGGCGAGTTCATCGGCTTTCTCAAGACCGCCCTGCTGATCTTCGCGGGCGTGTCGCTGTTCGTGGCCGCGTTCCTGATCTTCAACACCTTCTCGATCACCGTGGCCCAGCGCACGCGCGAGTTCGCGATGCTGCGCACGCTCGGCGCCAACCGCCGCCAGCTGGTGCTGAGCGTGGTGATCGAGGCGTTCGTGATCGGCCTGATCGCGTCGGTGCTCGGCCTGCTCGCGGGCATCGGGTTCGCGCCGGCGATCAACTCCCTGTTCCAGGCGCTGGAGATCGACCTGCCCAACGAGGGCACGGTGATCGCCACGCGCACGATCGTGGTCTCGCTGGTGATCGGCATCGGCCTCACGGTGCTGGCCTCGCTGATCCCGGCGCTGCGCATCACGCGCGTGCCGCCGGTGGCGGGCCTGCGCGAGGGCGCGGTGCTGGAGACATCGCGCAGCGGCCGCCGCCGCACGGCGATCGCCACCGTGCTCACCGGCCTGGGCCTGGTGGCCATGATCCTCGGGCGTCTTCGG
Organism: uncultured Thermoleophilaceae bacterium; assembly: GCA_963727395.1. GTDB lineage: Bacteria > Actinomycetota > Thermoleophilia > Solirubrobacterales > Thermoleophilaceae > JAAYBF01. The sequence goes on from CAVSGC010000007.1 coordinate 30,448, forward strand.
CGTGCTCAGCCCGGGCGAGGCGTGGGTGGGCATCGGCGCCGGCGCCACGTTCATCGGCGTGGCGCTGCTCAGCCCGAAGCTCGTGCGCCCGATGGCGTCGATCGTGGGCAGGCCCGTGGAGCGCTTCCGCGGCGTGCCCGGGCGGCTGGCGCGCGAGAACGCGGTCCGCAACCCCGGCCGCACCGCCTCCACGGCCGCCGCGCTGATGATCGGCCTGGCGCTGGTCTCGTTCGTGGCGATCTTCGCCGCGGGCCTGCGCGGCTCGATCGACGCGGCATTCGACAAGACCATCCAGGGCGATTTCATCGTGACCAACAAGGACGGCTTCTCGGACATCTCGCTCAAGGTCACCGACGCGATCGAGGACATCGAGGGCGTGAGCGTGGCCTCGCCCGGCGCGCTTCACCCAGGCCAACGTGGCGGGGGAGAAGGGCAGCTACGTCTCGCTCGTGGACCCCGAGACCGTGACCGAGGTCCAGACGCTCGACTGGGACGAGGGCGACGACAGCCTGCTGTCGGGCCTCGGCCCGACCGATGCCGTGGCCGACGAGAAGTGGGCCCGAGGGAAGAAGCTCGAGGTGGGCGACACCTTCAAGACCGGCGTGTCCAACGGCGAGACGATCACCTACAAGATCACCGGCACGTTCGTCGATCGAGCCGACTTCAACGGCGACTACGTGGCCTCCGACGCCAACGCGGCGGCCTACGGCGAGCCCAACAGCGTGCAGCAGGTACTGGTGGGCCTCGACGAGGGTGCGGACTCGGCCGCCGTCCAGAGGGAGATCGACCGGCTGGCCGGCGGGGCGTTCCCCACGATCGAGGTGCGCAGCCAGCAGGAGTTCAAGGACTTCATCGGCGAGGAGATCAACTCGCTGCTCGGCGTGGTGTATGCGCTGCTGCTCCTGGCGGTGATCGTGTCGCTGTTCGGGATCGTGAACACGCTGGCGCTGTCGATCCACGAGCGCACGCGCGAGCTGGGGCTGATGCGCGCCGTGGGGATGTCGCGCCGCCAGGTGCGCCGCGTGATCCGGTGGGAGTCGGTGATCACGGCGGCGATCGGCGCGGTGCTGGGATCCCTGCTGGGGGTGATCTTCGCGCTGATCATGAGCCGCCCGCTGGCGGACGAGGGCTTCATCATCTCGATCCCGGTGGGCACCCTGCTGGTGCTGCTGGTCCTGGCGCTGGTGGCCGGGGTGGTGGCGGCGATCGGGCCGGCGCGCAGGGCCTCGCGGCTCGACGTGCTGGACGCGCTGGCCTACGAGTAGCTGCGTTCGCTGCGGTCCAGGAAGGCCGCGAGGGTGCCGGTGACCTTCATCAGCGCGGCGAGGGAGGCGCCCAGGTCGCCCTCGGTCTGGAGGGCGTGGTCCACCCCCTCCAGCTCCAGCACCTCGATCACCGGGTTGTCCGGCAGCGCCGCGGGATCCCAGTGGTCGCTGTCGTCGGTGCCGCCCACCAGCAGCGTCGGGGCCGAGGCGCGGCCGAGGGCCTCGACCACCGTGGGCTGGCGCAACATCGGCGTCAGCCACGCGGCGGGCAGGCCCCTGTCGGCCGCGATCCCGGCGGCGGCGCTGGTGAGCGACTTCCCGATCACCGCGGTCCTGTCTCCCGGGGCGGCGTCCAGCGCGCGGGTGGCGCGGTCGATCGCCCAGGCGAGGGGCTCCTCGCCCTGGGGCAGCTCGTCCCGCACCTCGAGCACGCTCCAGTCCTGGCTGAGCGCCACCTCGCGCGCGAACCACAGCAGGGGGGCGCTGGTGGGATACCAGGCGCCCGGCAGGAGCACCACACAGCGGTCGCCATCGCGCTCGTGCAGCAGGGCGGCGCAGGGGCCGAGGTCGATCCGGCTCACAGTCCCACCCTACCCCTAGGATGAGCGCCCCCGTGGCCACCACCGGACGGACAGCCGAGGAGCTCGCCGAGGACCTGCTCGCGGGCGAGAAGCGCGCCCTGGCGCGGGCGATCTCGCTGGTGGAGAACGACGATCCCGAGGGCTGGGAGCTCGTGCGCCAGGTCTACCCGCACACCGGCAGGGCCGCCGTTGTCGGCTTCACCGGGCCTCCGGGCGTGGGCAAGTCCACCCTGATCGGCGCCCTCGTGGCCAACGCCCGCAGGGCCGAGCGCCAGGTGGCCGTGCTCTCGATCGACCCCTCCTCGCCCTTCACCAAGGGCGCCCTGCTGGGCGACCGCATCCGTCTCACCGAGCACTTCCTCGACTCGGGCGTGTTCATCCGCTCGATGGCCAGCCGCGGCTCGCTGGGCGGGCTGTCGGAGGCCACCCTGCAGGCGGCGCTGCTGATGGACGCCTCGGGCAAGGACGACGTCTTCCTGGAGACGGTGGGCATCGGTCAGGCCGAGGTGGACATCATCGACCACGCCGACACCGTGGTGCTCGTGCTCATGCCCGGCGCGGGCGACTCGATCCAGGCGCTCAAGGCCGGCGTGATGGAGATCCCCGACGTGATCGTGGTCAACAAGTCCGACCACCCGCTGGCCGACACGATGATCCGCGAGATCCGCGGCGTGCTCTCACTGGGCAAGCAGGAGGGATGGCGCGTGCCGATCGTGCGCACCGAGGCGTCGCGCAGCGAGGGCATCGAGGAGCTGGCGGAGAAGATCGCGGCACACCGCGCCTTCATCGAGGAGGAGGGCACCCTCGCCGAGCGCCGCCGGCGCAACCTGCGCAACGAGGTTCTGGCCCTGGCAGCCGGGCGGATGCGGCGCGAGCTGGAGGAGACGGTGGAGGACGACCAGGGCCTGCAGGAACTGCTCGACCAGGTGGTGGAGCGCCGGCTGGACCCGGCGAGCGCGGCCACGAAGCTGCTGGAGCGGCTGGGCTAGGGGCTCAGCCAGCGCTTCAGTCTGCCGGCCACTCGCTCCGGCTCGTCAAGCAGCTGCCGGTAGGTCACCCGGCGCACCCTCAGACCGCTGTCATCGAGATCCCCCTCCTTCACGTGATCGCGCTCCCACGCGGCCGAGGAGGAGTGGAAGCCGTAGCTGTCCACCTCCACCACGAGTCCCTGTTCCCGCCACAGGAAGTCCACGTTCCAATGTTGGAGCTGGACGTTGGTGGCGGGCTCGGGGAGGCCATGGCGGCGCACCAGCGCCAGCATCAGCCGCTCCGCCTTGGAGCGGGTCCAGGCCGGCGGGGCCTTCCGGTCGAGCAGCTCACGGAGGGCCTTGGCGCCATGGCGTCGCGGCGTGCGCGCAAGAGCTTCGCGGAGGGCGGTGATCGAGACGATCCGCCGTGCCATCGCCTCGGCCACGGCCTGCTCCAGCCTCGGCTGGGAGACCAGCGCCGCGATGTCCAGCAGCGTACGAGCGGGGGCCGTGAGGGGTAGACCCTTGTGGCGCCGGACATCGCGGTGGTGAAGCACGGGCACGGGGTGGATGCGCAGGTTGCGGTGCCTCACGTCTCGGCCCGCGACCGTGAGCTCCACCTGGCTCCCGCGCTGGATCGGCAATCGCCATACATGCGCGGCGGAGAGGTGGCTGAGGACTGCGCTCTGGCCGCATGCCAGCACCGCGCCCTGCTCGCGCGCCAGGTCCACCGGTACGGAGTGACCCACGAGATAGACACCTCGATAAAGGGGATGGAGGCGGCCGCGTTTGAGCCGATGCCTGATGGCGCCGCGACCGAGGCCGGCGGCCACCAGTTGCTGGTGGGTGATCACCCCGCGCTGGCGTGCCGCGATCGCCGCCGCAGCGGGATCGCCCGCGTCTGTCGGGACTTGTGCACGACTGTCGTGCTCATCTCCCGTAAAACCCCTGCCCACGCCACGTTCATAGCCCACAACCCCCGCGCTCGCACCACCCCCTTGCGCCTTCTGTAACACCCAGTCACACAGCTGCAACCAACCCGGTCGAGCCCTCACACACACCCTCTAACCTGCACGCCACCCCATGGGCCTGCTCACCTACCTGCTCCTGCTCGCCCTCTCCGGCCTCCTCGTCGGCGCCCTCGCGCGGCTGGCGCTCCCCGGCCGCGACCCGCTCACGATCTTCCAGACGATCGGCGTGGGCCTGCTCGGCTCATTCGGCGCCGGTCTCATCAGCTACGCGCTGCTCGGGCGCAACTACGGCGGCATCACGCTCTCGATCATCGGCGCCACGGTGGTCATGTACTTCGTGCGGCGCTCGCGCGGGGGAGGGCTGCTCGACCCCGGCGAGCCCGGCCCCCGGCACGCCCGCAACCGCCGCTGAGCAGGCATTTAGGGCGCCCTAACCGAACGTGGTAACTTGCGCACTAGGTGGCACGCGAGGTCAAGGTCAAGAAGAAGTGCTGCAAGTCCGGTCCACGGTGCAAACGCTGCCCGGCCGCGTACAAGCGGCTGTCGAACGCCGGCTACGCCGAGCGCACCGGCAAGCGCACCTACCTCGTGCTGGAGAAGGTGCCCAAGAAGGTCATGAAGGCCGCGCGCGCCCGCTGAGCGCTGTCGTAGTTTCTCCGTAGCTCCAGCGTCACGCCGCCCACCACCGCCACGCCGATCACGGCCGCGAGCGCGTAGGGCCACCAGGAGTCGTCGAAGCGCGGCAGCAGCGAGGTGAGAGGCCCGAACGGCGCCTCGGGGCGTGGGTCCACCAGGCCGCCGCCGCCCACGCGGACGTCCAGCCACAGCCAGACGCTGGCCACCGTCGAGAGCAGCGCCAGCGCTACACCCAGGCGCGGCATGTGGCGCAGGCCCAGCGCCACCAGCGGCACCGCCAGCACCAGCCCCGCCACCAGGTAGCGCGGCGGGAACCACGGCCCGAACATCGTGGGAGCGAGGAAGGCGGCCGTGAGCATCTGGGCGGCCACCGCCGCGGCGCACATCGTGGCCGCGCGCTCCATCTCGCGCAGCTGAGGCACCGCGCGCGCCAGCAGCTCGCGCCGCGAGCGGTAGGTGAACCACAGTCCCACGAACACCAGCGCGAACACCGGCGCCCAGCGCAGCAGGCCGAAGTCGCGGTCGATCAGCAGCGCCACCAGCCGGTAGGAGCGCTCGAGCACCCCCACCGCCGACCCGGCCTCGATCGCGCCCTCGCCGGGCAGGGCCGCCGAGTATGGGGTGGGCCCGCCGTACAGCGACTCGTTCAGCGCCACGAAGAAGGTGACGCTGAACAGCGACACCTCCACCGCCCCCACTGCCAGTACCCGCCGGCGGGCGCGGTAGATCGAGCGCGCGGCGTAGGCCCCGATCACCACCCCAGCGGGCACGAACTTCAGCCCCAGCCACGGCAGCAGGCCCAGCAGCGCGAAGCAGGCGAACGCCCGCCTGCGCCCCACCGACTCGTCCAGCTCAAGCGCCAGCAGCGCCGCGCCCGCCAGCACGGCGCCCGCCGCCAGCTCGGGATAGACCGCGGTGGAGTGGGCCAGCACGGGCGCCGACACGCCCACGGCCAGGCTCGCCCCCAGCGCCCACGGGTCGGGCGCCACGCGCAGCGCCAGCCGGTAGGCCAGCGCCACCGCCAGCGCCGCGAGGGCCGCCAGCAGCAGCTCCACGCCGGTGTCGCCACCGATCGCGTACGCCGGGGCGGCGATCACGGCCAGCAGGCCCGCGTGGGGCTCGCGCAGCCGCCCGCTCACCTCGCCGGCCTGCGGCTGAAGGTCGCCCGGCACGAACTCGCGCCACTCGCGCGCCGCGAAGTCGTCCCCCACGTCGAGGTCGCCGTCCTGGGCGAGCGACTTCGCCGCCAGCAGGTAGTGCGGCTCGTCTCCGGCGTAGTCGGCCGTCCCGATCGCGTCGAGCCCCAGGGTGGAGGCGTAGACGGCGAAGAGCAGGAGCCAGAGGGCTGCCGCGCGCCGGGTCACGGGCGCGGAAGCTAGCGATCGCCCGGGCTAGCAGCCCAGCTGGCGGGCGATCACCATCTGCTGCACCTCGTCGGTGCCCTCGCCGATGGTGAGGATCTTGGCGTCGCGGTAGAAGCGGCACACCGGGTACTCCTCGATGTAGCCGTAGCCGCCGTGGATCTGCACGGCCTCCTCGGTGGCGCGCACCGCCAGGCGGCCGGTCTTCAGCTTGGCCTGGGCGGCCGTGAGGGTGAAGTTCTTGCCGGCGTCCTTGAGGGCGGCGCACTTGTAGGTGAGCAGCCGCGCGGCCTCGATCTCGGCCGAGAGGTCGGCCAGCTTGGCCTGGATGGCCTGGTAGGAGGCGATCGGCTTGCCGAAGGCCACCCGCTCCTTCGCGTAGGCCAGCGCCTCGTCCAGCGCGCCCTGGGCCAGGCCCACGCCCATCGCCGACACGCTGATGCGCCCGCCGTCGAGGGTGTTCATGAACTGCCGGAAGCCCGCCCCGCGCGGGCCCACGAGGTTCTCCTCGGGCACGCGGCAGTCGTCGAAGGACAGCGGCCGGGTGTCGGAGGCGTTCCAGCCCATCTTGCGGTACGCCTCGCCGATCTCATAGCCCGGCGTGCCGTTGGGCACGAGGATGTTCGACACCTCCCTCTCGCCGGTGCGCGCGGTGATCGTCACGAAGCCCGAGATGTCGGTGCCGGAGTTGGTGATGAACTGCTTGGCGCCGTTGATCACCCAGTCGCCGTTGTCCTCCTTGGCCGTGGTGCGCACGTTGCCGGCGTCCGACCCCGCCTCGGGCTCGGTGAGCCCGAACGAGCCCAGCTTCTGCCCGCTCGTGAGCAGCGGCATCCACTCCTGCTTCTGCTCCTCGGAGCCGAAGGCGTACACCGGCCAGGTGCCGAGCGAGGTGTTGGCGGCCAGCGTGATGGCCACCGACGAGTCGATCCGCGCCAGCTCCTCCACCACGAGCGCGTAGGAGAGCGTGTCGGCGCCCCCGCCGCCGTACTCCTCCGGGTAGGGGATGCCCATCAGGCCGAGCTTTCCCATCTGCTCCACCAGTTCGTAGGGGAAGCGCTTCTCGCGGTCCAGCTCCTCCGCCACGGGCTTCACCTCGCCCTGTGCGAAGTCGCGCGCCAGGCGCTGGATGGCGGCCTGCTCGTCGGTGAGGTCGAAGTCCACGGCGCGGGATCGTATAGGCGGTTAAGTTCCAACCCAGATGTCGACCAACGGTTCCGAGTCGCCGGTCCTGCGCATCGCCTGCGCGCAGCTGGAGAACGTGGTGGGCGACATCGACGGCAACGCGGCGCAGATCCGCTCGGCGATGGAGTGGGGGGAGAGCGAGCAGGCCGACGTTCTCGTGCTGCCCGAGCTGTCCCTCACCGGCTATCCGCTCGAGGACCTGGCCATGCGCAGGGAGTTCGTGGACGACTCGCTCGAGGCGCTGGGGGAGCTCGCCGCGGAGTCGGGCGCGATGGTCACCGTGGTTGGCACCGTGGACCGCGTGCCCCCCCGCCGCGGCTGGGACACCTTCGAGCGCACCACCGCCATAGGCGCCGCCGTGCTGTGCGACGGCGAGCTGCGCGGCGTCTACCACAAGGTCCTGTTGCCCACCTACGACGTGTTCTCGGAGGCGCGCACCTACGCCGCGGGCGACAAGCCCGGCGCGCTGTGGCGCATCGGCGGCGTGGTGGCGGGAATCTGCATCTGCGAGGACCTGTGGTCGGGCGACGGCCCCCCCGAGCTGCAGGCCGCCACCGGCGCCCAGATCCTGCTCGTGCCCAACGGCTCGCCCTACTACCGCGACAAGCGCCATGTCAGGCGTGAGACCGCGTCCAGCGTGGCGCGCCGCAACGGCGTGCCGGTGATCTACGTGAACTGCGTGGGCGGGGTGGACGACCTGGTGTTCGACGGCGGCTCGATCATCGCCGACGCGGACGGCGAGATCCGCTACCTCGGCCCCCAGTTCGACTGCGCCCGCTTCGCGCTCGACGTTCCCGTGGCCGCCCCCCGGCCGATCACCGGCGGACCCGTGCGCACCGTGCACGCGCGAGTGCAGCCCCTGCGTCCCGCGGCCCCGCCCCCGGAGCCGGCCCGGGTGTTCGAGCTGCAGGACGAGATCTGGCACGTGCTCGCCCTCGGCGTGCGCGACTTCGCCCGCCGCAACGGCTTCGAGAAGGCGATCCTCGGGCTGTCGGGCGGCATCGACTCGGCCGTCACGGCCACGGTGGCGTTCGACGCTCTCGGGGCCGAGAACGTGATCGCCGTGGCGATGCCCGCGCCGGGCGAGGACGACGAGGAGCTGAACGCCGCGCGCGCGGTGGCCGAGTCGCTGGGAGTGCAGCTCGAGGAGCGGCCGCTGCACCACGTGGCGCCGGGGCTCGAGGGGGCGGCCGACCAGGTGGCCGAGGCGCCCGAGGGCGACGCCCTGGAGGAGCTCAACCAGCGCGCCCGGGGCGCAATGCTGCGCACGATGGGCCAGGCGCTCGGGGCCATGGTGCTGGCCACCGGCAACAAGTCCGAGCTGTCGGTGGGCGCAGGCGTGCTCGGCGGCGACATGACGGGGGACTTCGCGCCGCTGCGCGACTGCCCCAAGACGCTGCTCTATGAGCTGGTGCGCTGGCGCAACGCCTGTGAGGGCAAGGAGGACCTGCCCGACGACATCCTCGACCGCACGCCGTCGGTGCGCGAGCGCGACGAGCTCACGCTGCCGTCCTACCGCGTCCTCGACGAGATCGTGGAGCGCATCATCGAGGGCGCCGAGGGCATCGAGGAGATCGTGGCCGCGGGGTTCGACCGCAGGACGGTCCAGGACGTGCTGCGGCTGATCATCGGCAGCGAGCGCAAGCGCCGGATGGTCTCGCCGGGGGTGAAGATCACGGCGCGGGCGTGGGGCAAGGACCTTCACATGCCGGTGATCAACGGCTGGCGGCCGTTCGAGCGCGAGCATCCGGGCGAGCCTGTCTGATGGACCAGCGGCGGCTCCTGTGGCTGCTGGTGTTGTTCTTCGGCGGCACGGTGCTGTTCGGCGGGCTGCGGCGAGCCACCGAGGACTCGTCCACCGGCGTGATCGTGGCCGTGCAGCTGGGAGCGCTGGCGGCGGTGATCATCGTGCTGGTGCTGGTGGTGCGCAGGCTGCGGTGAAGGAGCTCGCCGAGGGTCTCGTACGCTGGACCGAGCCGCATCCCGAGTGGAGGGCGGGGGACTTCGGGGCGGAGGTGGCGTCGTATGCGGTGCGGGCGGGGGGCGAGGGGCTGTTGATCGACCCGCTGCTGTCGTCCGACGATGGCTCCTTCCTCGACGAGCTGTTCGAGGGCGTCGAGCGGGTCTCGATCCTGATCTCGATCCCGTATCACGTGCGCAGCTCGGAGAAGCTGGCCTCGCGCTTCGATGCGCAGATCTTCGGGCCTCCGGGAGTGGCTCGGCGCCTGTCCTCAGAGGACCGCTTCACGCCGATGGCGGCGGGCGACGAGCTGCCGGCCGGCGTGCGCTCGTTTCAGATCGGCAAGCCGCGGCCGCGCGGCGAGCAACCGCTGCACGTGCCCTCCCACCGGGCGCTCGTGTTCGGCGACTCGGTGGTCGAGTACGACGGGCAGCTGCGCGTGTGGGCGCACGACAAGATCGACGAGAAGGTGCGCCGCTTCTACCGCGAGCGCTTCAACCCCACGCTGCGGCCGCTGCTCGAGCTCGACGTGGAGCGCGTGCTCGTCACCCATGGGGAGCCGGTGCTGTCGGGCGGGCGGGAGGCGCTGCGAGCGGGCGCTCGACGCCGACCCGTGGTACCACCACGG
>CAVSGC010000008.1:0-126847 GCA_963727395.1 uncultured Thermoleophilaceae bacterium
TGGTCTATGCCGCCGCTTCGGCTCGAGTACGTATTGCTCCTCAGCCTCGAGCTCGAGGCGACCGAGGACATCCTGGCCGCGCTGTCGCCGCGCGCCGCGAGTCCGACCAGACCCTGATCGGTTTCGCCGCGGAGCACGGCGACGGGCGGGCTGGAGCACGCTCGCTCCAAGCTCGCCCGCAAGGGGCTCGACGCGGTAGTGCTCAACGACATCGCCCGCGCGGACGTCGGCTTCGACTCCCCGACAACGAGGTGCTGATCGTCACCGCCGCCCGCAGAGCCGGGCCGTGCCGATGGGACCCAAGAGCGCAGTCGCGGCTGCCATCCTGGACGGGGTGCAGGAGCTCAGGCAGCCGTACCGCCAGGGGAAGCGGTCGTGAGCGGCTCGCTCAAAAGTCCCGAGGAGCGGGGCGAGCAGCGTCTATGACCTCTTACAGGCGTGGCGGCGAGCTGCTGGAGGCAGGCGACTTCGCCGCCGCGGCCATTCCGCTGGCGCGCGCCAGGCGCCTGGAGCCCGACAAGACCTCGATCCGTGAGGCCCTCGGCGCGCCTACTTCCGCTCGGGGCGCTTCGGCCCGGCCGCGGGAGGAGTTCGAGGCGGTGGTGGAGCGCGCGCCGGTGAACGACTTCGCGCACTTCTGCCTGGGCAAGGCGCTGGTGAAGACGGGCCGGCTCCGCGAGGCGCGCCACCACGCCGTGCTCGCCGCGGGCATGCGGCCCGACCGGGCGGACTACCGAGCGTTCCGGGACCGGTTGCGCGGGTCGTAGCGGTTGATGTCCTAGCTGCGGCAAGGAAGGACTGCTCCTAGCGGCCATAACTTGACTCGCGATCGGCTGAGTTGGAGGCGCTCCACGATCTGGTCGCTCTGCGACCACCCTGTGGAGCACCTCGTGAGGACGTCATCGCTCGTCAGATAATGGTCGTGGGCGGGCGTCCTCCCTGCCTGCCCTTCAGCCGTCCCGCAACCACGACGAAGCCGGCGCCTCAGCCGCCTCCGCCCGCGCCTGCGCGAACTGCCGCACCGCCACCGCTCCCTCCACCACCAGCCCGAGCAGCCGGTCCAGCGAGCGCTCGTCCACGTCGCTCGCGGCCAGGTCGCCCTGCACCCACACCTCACGCCCACGCGTGCACGTGAAGCGCACGAAGCGGGTGGAGCGGTTCCACCAGAGCAGCATCCAGGGATCGATCCCCTCCGGATCGTCCAGCGCGGGTGCCTGTGCGTGGAGCACGCCTTCCACGAGACGCAGCCCCACGTGCAGCGGCCACCCAGCGGCCTGCTCCTCCTGGAGCGTGACGCCCCACTCGCCGTGCGCCAGCCGCCGGGTCTCGCCCGGGAGACCCTCCAGATAGGTGTCGAGACATCGACCGCGGCCATTCGCAGAGAGTACGGTCGCGGCCGTGAGGGCGATCGTGCAGCGGGTGAGCGAGGCGTCGGTGGATGTCGGCGGCGAGCGGGTCGCGGCGATCGGAGCCGGCATGCTCGTGTTGCTGGGTGTTCACCGCGACGACGCCTCGAGGATGCGGACCGCCTCGCTCGCAAGCTGCTCGCGCTGCGGATCTTCGAGGACGACGAGGGCCGGATGAACCGGTGGGTCGCGGAGGCCGGCGGGGAGATCCGTGGTGAGCAGTTCACCCTGTACGGCGACACGCGCAAGGGCAATCGGCCAAGCTTCGTGGATGCGGCGCGGCCCGAGCAGGCCGAGCGGCTGTACGAAGGGTGTGTGACGCCGTGGGCGCCGAGGACTATTCGGAGCCCGGACGAGGTATCGCTCGTAAACGACGGACCCGTGACACTGCTGATCGAGAGCTAGAACCTCCGTCTGATCGAGATCGACGGCGGCGCCTTTAACCCGCTGGCATCGTTCGGGGGCAGCGACCTCAGGTATCAACTCTCCTGTAGCGAGATGCCCCGATCGGGGTTAGGCTGGCCTCATGCGTGGGGGACTCGCGGCGATCTTCGCCATCTCCCATACGTCTAGTCGGGGCGCAGGCCGGCGAGGCGGCACCCTGTCCTTGTGCGGATACCCTGACGTATGTTGACGACGGGTCGGTGGTGTCGAACAACGTGGACATCGTCGAGTCGGGCGGCCGAATGTTCTTGCGGGAATCCGGCTCGAACTACTCGTCGCCTCCGCCTCGGGCTGCACGAACGCCGGGACCACTGTGGCGGCCGGAAACTATTCAAACTGCCCCCTGCCGACGGCGTGGTCCTTGGGCCTCGGCGACGGAACAACGCTCTCACCATCACCCCCTCTGCGATGGAATCAACGTGCCCGTCAGCGCGACTGGCGGCCCCGGCAACGACTCACTGACGGGCGGTTCTGTAGCTGACACGCTGAACGGAGGTTCCGGCACCGACACCATTAACGGCGGCAGCGGCAACGACGTGCTGGACGGGGGCCTCGACAACGACACCATTAACGGCGGCGCCGGTACGGGCGATGTCGTGAGCTATGCCAGGCGGACGACGGGGTCACCGTGAACCTCGGCATGGCGGGTGCCGACGACGGTCGGCCGTGACGGGGCGGCGGGCTCCCGCGACACGGTGAACAACACCGACGTCGAGGGCATCGTCGGAAGCCAGGGCGGCGACGTGCTCAACGGCAACTCGCTGGGGTTTCCACTCACGATCGAGGGGCGAGATGGCGGCGACAGCCTCAACGGCGGCAATGGTCCGGACACGATCATCGGCGGCAACGCCGCCGACGTGATCGCCGGCGGCCCGGCCAACGACGACCTAGCCGGTGGCGACGGCGACGACACGCTCGACGGGGGACCTGGCGGAACACGATCGCTGGAGGTCCTGGGTCGGATGACCGTGTGAGTTATGCGGGTCGCGGTGTTGGCGTGACCGTGAACCTCGGTGTCGCTGGTGCAGACGACGGCTCGGCTGAGGATGGTGCGGCCGGCTCCCGGGACACGATCAGCACCACCGATGTCGAGCACGTCATCGGAAGCGCGGCCCGCGATGTGCTGAACGGCAACTCGCTCGGGTTCCCACTGACCCTCGAGGGGAGGGACAGCGGCGACAGCCTTACCGGCGGCAACGGTCCCAACACCCTGCGGGGCGACCAGGGCAACGGGCCCCTCACGGGGGACGACGACCCTGATCTTCTCGAGGGGGGGCACGGCGCCGACTCGATGAATGGCTTGGGGGCCCCTGACGTTTTGCGTGCTGGGTCGGGCTTCGACTCGATCAAGGCGCGCGACGCGATCGCGGACGACGTGGATTGCGGTCCTGATCTCGCGTCGGCCCTCACCGACGCTGTGGACACGCGCACCAACTGCGACCCCGCGCCGAGCAACACCGGCGGCGGCGCCGCGGGCGGTCCCGGAGCGGGACCGGCACGCCGCATCCACTACCACCTCCCTGGTACGGCTCACCCTCGGCAGGCCCACCATCAGCGGGTCGTTTGGCCGCCGCTCGACCGGCTGAGAAGGGTTATGGCCCACGGCGTCCCCAGGGGCTCGCGGTTCACCGTGACCTGCAAGACCAAGGGCCGCAAGCGCTGCGCGCGGACGCGGAACTTCAGGAAGTCGAATGCGCGCGGCAACGTCGGCCTGAGGTCCTTCGAGCGCAAGCCGCTGCCGGTCGACGCGAAGCTGGAGATCCGGGCCACGAGACCCGGCGCAATCGGCGCGGTGGGATCCTGACCATCCGTAAGGCCAAGAGGCCGTCAATGGTCAGCCGCTGCCTGCAGCCGGGCGCCAGCCGCCCGGGCAAGTGCTAACTTCTCGCTAGGACTTTCAGAAGCTTCGGCGGCCTCGGCCGCGCCTGGAGGTGGGCTTCGCAGCCCACCTTTTTCGACCAAAATCGACACGACCCACAGACCACCAGCACGACCGACATCGAGCAGCGCCTCGCGGCCACCCGGCCGGACGTCGAGGTGCTCGCGGTCGAGCGCGTCGCTGCCGAGCGGCTGCGGCTGGTGATCGACCACCCGGACGGTGTGACGCTGGAGCTGTGCGAACTGGTGACGCAAGGATCTCCGCGACCTGCTGGCCAAGTTCGCCCTCGAGGTGTCCTCGCCCGGGCCGGAGCGCCCGCTGGTCAAGCCCGAGCACTTCCGCCGCTTCATCGGCCGCAAGGCTCGCGTGCGCACGCGGGAGCCGAAGGACGGGCACCGCAGCTTCACGGGTGAGCTGGTGGGCGCCTCCGACGAGGAGGTCATCGTGGCCGCCGACGGCGGGCTGGTCACGATCCCGTACACCGATATCCGCCGCAGCAACCTGACGCAAAGGGGGGAAGCATGAGCAAGGAGCTGGTGGACGCCATCCACGGCCTCGAGCAGGAGAAGGGCATCTCGGCCGACACGCTGATGGACGCACTGGCAGACGCTCTGCTCTCGGCCTACAAGAAGAGCCCCGGCTCCGCGAAGTACGCGCGGGTGGACATCGACCACGACACGGGTGACTTCCGCGTGTTCGAGCTGCTGCTGCCCGCCGAGCTGGAGGAGCGGTTGCTGGCCGAGGCCGAGGAGCAGCAGGAGGAGCCCACGATCGACCCCGAGACGGGGGAGATGCGCGAGCCTGAGGAGCCCGAGCTGGACCCCGAGGTGCTGGCTCAGTACTCGGACCAGATCGAGGAGCGCGACGTGACGCCCGAGGGCTTCGGGCGGATCGCGGCGCAGACCGCCAAGCAGGTGATGCTCCAGCGCATCCGCGAGGCCGAGCGGGACATGATGTTCCACGAGTACCAGGACCGCGTGGGCGAGCTGATCACCGGCATCGTCCAGCAGTCCGACTCGCGCTACACACTCGTCCAGTTGCGCGAGCGCGTGGAGGCGCTGCTGCCCCGCTCCGAGCAGGTGGGCGGCGAGCGCTACGACCACGGCGCGCGCGTGAAGGCGATCATCACCGACGTCTCCTCGCAGTCGAAGGGACCGAGCATCATCGTCTCGCGGCGTTCGCCCGAGCTGATCCGCTCGCTGTTCGAGCTCGAGGTGCCGGAGATCGCCGACGGCCTCGTGGAGATCCAGAACGTGGCCCGCGAGCCCGGCTATCGCTCCAAGATCGCGGTGATCTCACACACCTCGGGCGTGGATCCCGTGGGCGCCTGCGTCGGGCCGCGCGGCTCGCGCGTGCGCATGGTCGTGTCCGAGCTGCGCGGCGAGAAGATCGACATCATCCCCTTCAACGAGGAGCCGGCCCGGTTCGTGGCCAAGGCGCTGTCGCCCGCCCGCGTGCGCGAGGTGCTCGTGGACGACGACGGCAAGCAGGCCACGGTGATCGTGCCCGACGACCAGCTCTCGCTGGCGATCGGCAAGGACGGGCTCAACGCCCGCCTGGCGGCACGACTCACCGGTTGGCGCGTGGACATCCGCTCGGAGAGCGAGTTCGCCGAGGACGAGGCGTCCATGGGCTACGAGGAGGAGGAGGTCTCCGGGCCGCTGCGCGGCGATCCTGTCCAATGGCAAGCGGTGCCCGAACGCCTCGGTGCCCGGGTCGCGCTACTGCGGTCTGCCCGCCCACCAGGCGCTGGCCGATCAGGAGGGCGACCAGATGGCGCCGTCCGAGTCCGATCCCGTCGAGGCAAACGGGGTGGCCGAGGGCGAGGAGCCGGTGGCCGAGGGCGAACCTGTGGCCGAGCAGGCGGAGGACGCGACGTAGCGCCTCGCCGCCGCTGTGTTGGCTGCGGGCGCGGCTTTCACCAGGGCGAGCTGCTGCGGCTTGCGCACGATCGGGATGGTCATGCCAGACCGGATCCGGAGCGGCGGGCACAGGGACGGGGGGCGTATGTGTGCGCCGCGCCGGAGTGCAGGGAGGCCATTGAGGACGGACGGGCGCTCTCGCGTGCGTTCAGAACGCGAATTACGGTTGATCAGGCGACACTAGACTTCATAGAGAAATGGCAAAGAAGAGAGTCCACGAAATAGCGAAGGAGCGGGGCATCCCCAGCAAGGAGGTGCTCGCCAAGCTCCAGGCAGCCGGCTTCAACGTGAAGGCGGCCGCTTCCAGCGTGGATGAGAACGACATCGCCGTGGCCTTCGACGGCGCCCCGCGCAAGGACGCCGGCAACGGCGCCGACGCCGACGCCGCGGAGGCGGCCACACCGGCACCCGCGGCAAAGGCGGCTCCCGCCGACAACGGCGGCGATGGCGCCGGCCGGACCGCACAGTCCGCGCGCCCGGCCCGCAGCGGCCGCCCGGCGAGCAGGCCGCAGGTGGTGGAGGCGGCGGCGGAGGCGGACGCCGCCGCCGCGTGGTGATCGACTCGCAGGCTTCGCGCCGTTCCCCGGGCCCGCCGCCCCAGCAGTCCTCGCCGCCTCGCCGCCGCGGCCGGCGCCGGCGCACCCCGTGGGTCGAGCCCGACCTCACGGCGCAGCCCGAGCGCGAGCCCGAGGTCCAGGTCCACAAGGTGCAGTCCGGCGCCACCGTCAAGGAGGTGGCCGAGTCCCTCGGGCTGTCCGCGCAGGAAGTGATCAAGAAGCTGATGGAGCTGGGGGAGATGGCCACCCTCACCCAGACCCTCTCCGACGAGGCGATCGAGGTGCTGTCCGACGCTCTCGACAAGAAGATCGAGATCGAGCACGCCGCCGACGAGGTCGTGGACGAGCCCGCCTTCGAGGATGCCGAGGACGAGCTCGTGCCGCGTCCGCCCGTGGTCACGATCCTGGGTCACGTGGACCACGGCAAGACCTCGCTGCTGGACGCGATCCGCCAGACCGAGGTGGCCGCCGGCGAGGCCGGAGGGATCACCCAGCACATCGGCGCCTACCAGGTGCACCACGAGGACGCCACGCTCAGCTTCCTCGACACGCCCGGCCACGAGGCCTTCACCGCCATGCGCGCCCGCGGCGGCCAGGTGGCCGACATCGCGGTGGTGGTGGTGGCCGCCGACGACGGCGTGATGCCCCAGACCGTGGAGGCCGTGGACCACGCCAAGGCGGCCGACGTGCCCATCATGGTGGCGGTCAACAAGATCGACAAGGAGGGCGCGGACCCCAACCGTGTTCGCGGCGAGCTGGCCGAGCAGGGACTCACGCCGGCCGACTGGGGCGGCGACACCGAGTTCGTGGACGTCTCGGCCAAGACGCGCGAGAACCTGGACCAGTTGCTGGAGACGATCATCACCCTCGCCGAGATCCAGGAGCTGAAGGCCAACCCGAACGCCGAGGCGTCGGGCACAGTGATCGAGTCCCGCTTGGACCCGGGCCGAGGCGCGGTGGTGAGCGTCCTGATCGGCCGCGGCACGCTGTCGGTGGGCGACGCTCTGGTGGCCGGCGCGCACTCCGGGCGCGCACGCGCGATGCACGACTACCGGGGCGAGGTCGTGAAGAAGGCCCCGCCCGGCACGCCGGTCGAGATCCTGGGCTTCGACGGCGTGCCCGAGGCGGGCGAGCACTTCCGCGTGGTGGGCAACGAGCGCGAGGCGCGGCGGATCGCCGGCGAGCGCGCCAACCGCCTGAAGACCGAGCAGATCGCGCGCCGCGCCGGCGTACGCGTATCGCTCGAGGACGTGATGGCGCGCGCCCAGATGGGCGAGCAGGCCGAGCTGAACCTGATCGTGAAGGCGGACGTTGCCGGCTCGCTCGAGGCGCTCGCCGACGAGGTGGCCAAGCTGCCCCAGGAGCAGGTCAAGGTGAACCTCATCCACGACGCCGTGGGAGGCATCAACGAGTCCGACGTGATGCTGGCCTCGGCCTCCGCGGCGATCATCATCGGCTTCAACGTGCGCCCGGTGGGCGAGGCTCGCCAGGTGGCCGACCGCGAGGGCGTGGAGATCCGCACCTACTCGGTGATCTACAGGGTGGTCGAGGAGCTGCGCCAGGCCATGGAGGGCCTCCTCGTACCGGAGGAGGTGGAGGCCACGGTGGCCACCGTGGAGGTGCGTGAGATCTTCCGCGCCTCCAAGATCGGCGCCATCGCGGGCTGCATGGTCACCGACGGCACCGTCCGCCGCGCCGCCACCTGCCGCCTCGTGCGCGACGGCACGATCGTCTACAGCGGCCGGATCGCCTCGCTGCGGCGCTTCAAGGACGACGTGCGCGAGGTCACCGGCGGCATGGAGTGCGGCATCGTGCTCGAGAACTTCTCGGACGTGAAGCAGGAAGATGTCATCGAGGTGTACGAGACGCGCCAGGTGGAGCGGGAACTGAGCTGACGCTCAGCTGCCGACGGCCGACCAGATGGCCTTCCTGTGCCTCCTAACCTTCCAGCTGCATTTCCCCGACACGGGAGACCTGAAGGGCAAGCGCAAGCAGCTCAAGTCGCTGAAGGACCAGCTGCACCGGCGCTTCGGCGCCGCGGTGGCCGAGACAGACCACCACGACAAGTGGCAGCGCTCCACGCTGTCGGTGGCGCTGATCGGCCGCGAGCGGCGAACGGTGGAGGAGGGCGCCGACGCCGTCCGCCGCTTCACGGAGTTCAAGGTGGGCGACGGAGTACGGTGCGAGCGCACGATCCTCTCCACTGACGATGTGACAGGAGGCTAGGGTGGCTTCGGGTCGAATGAGGCGTGTGAACGAGGCGCTGCGAGAGATCCTCTCGGCCAAAGTGACCGGAGGCCTCAAGGACCCGCGCATAGGATTCGTGACCGTGACTGCAGTGGACACCAGCCCCGACCTACGCCACGCTCGTGTGTACGTGAGCGTGCTCGGGGACGAAGAGGATCGCGAGGAGTCCCTGGCGGGGCTGCAGTCCTCGCACGGCTTCCTTCAGGCCGGGATCGCCAAGGAGCTGCGGATCAAGCACACGCCCACGCTCGAGTTCGTGCACGACGAATCGATCGATCACGGCTTCCGGATCTCCGAGCTGCTCGGTGAGGCGTCGGAGGGTTCGGCATCCATGCCGAACCCTCCCCACGAGGACTACAGCTCGTGACCGTTACGACCGAGACCGATCAGGTGATCGAGGAGCTGCGTTCGGCGGAGAAGCTGCTGCTCACAACCCACGAGAACCCCGACGGCGACGCCCTCGGATCGCTGACCGCGATGCACTGGATCCTCCAGCAGCTCGGCAAGGACTCGCTGATGTACATGTCGCCGGAGGAGTTCCCCCTGTCCCACGAGTACCGGCACATGGTCCTCGACGGTCTGCTCGGCGCCCCGCCCGAGGACCTCGACGAGCGCACGGTCGTCTTCCTGGACTGCGGCAACATCGACCGGATGCCGGTGGACTTCCTCCAGCGCGACGGGATCCACATCCTCAACATCGACCACCACCACGACAACACGCGCTTCGGCACGGTGAACCTCGTTGTGCCGGAGGCCTCGTGCACCGCCGAGATCGTGCTCGACCTGGCGCACGAGCTGGGTGCGGAGATCACACCCCTGATCGCGGACGCTCTGTATGTGGGGCTCGTGACCGATACGGGCAAGTTCATGTACGAGAACACCACCCCGGCCGCCCACAGGATGGCGGCGGAGTTGATCGAGGCCGGTGTGGACACCCATGCCGTCTACCGGCGCCTGTTCGAGGAGCTGCCCTTCCGGAGGCTCCAGCTGCTCACCCGTGCGCTGCAGAGCGTGGCCCGTTACGACGACGGGGCCATCACGATCGCCTCGCTCGAGCGAGTGGACTTCGAGCAGACGGGCGGGCTGGAGACCGACTCCGAGGGAGTGGTCGACCACCTGCGCTCGGTGGACGGCACGAAGGTGGCCATCCTGATGCGCGAGCTGCTCTCCGACCAGAAGCGCGGCTGCAGGAAGGTGAGCCTGCGCTCCACCGACGGGCAGGTGGACGTGTCGCGCATAGCCCGCACGCTGGGCGGCGGCGGACACCGCCAGGCCGCGGGCCTGACCGCAGACCTCCCGCGCGACGAACTGGTGGCGACGTTGCGCAAGCAGGTCGCCGAGCAGCTGACCCCCTGACCGATCGCCCGCGGTGAACGAGGATCGTGCGCAGCCGGCCGAGCCGGCTGCCTCGCCAGGGGAGCCCGGCGTGATCCTCGTGGACAAGCCGGCGGGAAAGACCTCACACGACGTGGTGGCCGCGGTGCGCCGCTCGCTCCCGCGCGGTACCAAGGTGGGGCATGCGGGCACGCTCGACCCGTTCGCCACGGGGCTGTTGCTGGTGCTGGTGGGCCGCGCCACGAGGGTCCAGCGCTACCTGCTCGGGCTGCCCAAGACCTACCGCGCCGTCGCGCGGCTGGGATGGCGCTCGGACACCGGCGACCGCGACGGCGAGCTGGAGCACACCGGCCGCGTGCCCGCCTGTCCGGCCATCCCCACCGGCGTGCAGATGCAGCGCCCGCCCGCCTACTCCGCCGTGAAGGTGGCCGGGGAACGGCTTTACGCCAGGGCGCGGAGGGGGAGGCGGTGGAGGGCGAGCCGCGGCCGGTCACCGTCCATCGCGCCGAACTGCTCTCCCACGAGGGCGATCGCGTGGAGTTCGAGATCGAGTGCAGCGCGGGCACCTACGTCCGCGCCCTGGTGGCCGATCTGGGCGATGCCTACTGCGAGGAGCTGCGGCGTACGGCGGTGGGCCCGTTCGACCTCGCGCGCGCCGACCCGGAGACGCTGGTGCCGATCGGCGACGCTCTGGCGTTTCTGCCGGAGCGCCCACTGGAGGCAGCCGAGGCCGACAGGGTGGCCCATGGCGTGAGGGTGCCTGGCGTGGAGGGGCTGGAGGGACCTGTGCGACTGACCCACGAGGGACGGCTGGTGGCACTCGCCGAGCGGCGCGGCCCCGACCTGCAACCCGTCGTAGTGTTCGCCGGGTGAGGGTCATACGTCTTCCAGAGCTGCCCGTGGAGCCCTTCCGGATGCGCCGCCGCGCCGGGTGGCCATCGGCACCTTCGACGGCGTCCACGTGGGTCACCGCGAGGTGATTCGCGGCAACGACACCGTGCTCACCTTCGATCCTCACCCCATGTCGGTGATCCATCCGGAGGCCACCCCCAAGCTGGTGATGCCGTTCGAGATCAAGCGGGACCTGGTCGCCGGGCTGGGTGTGGAGGAGCTGGTGGTGATCCCGTTCGACCGCGAGTTCGCCTCGCGAGAGGCGGAGGGCTTCGTGGAGGAGGTGCTGATCGCCCGGCTGGGCGCCCCCACGTGTCCGTGGGCGAGAACTTCCGCTTCGGGCAAGAGCGCCGGGGCACGCCCGAGTTCCTGGCCTCATATGACGAGTTCGAGACGCGGGTGGTGCCGCTCGTTGACGTTGGCGGCGAGACCGTGTCCTCCAGCCAGATCCGCGGCCTGGTGGCGGCCGGCGAGGTGCGCGACGCCGCGAGGTTCCTCGGCGGCCCGTTCCTGCTCGAGGGCGAGGTGGTGCACGGCGACAAGCGCGGCCGCGAGCTGGGGATGCCCACCGCGAACATCGTGCCCGACGACCGCCTGGTGGCTCCGGGCCACGGCGTGTACGCCGGCTGGGCCCATGGGCACGCGGCCGCCATCAACGTGGGGGTGAGGCCCACGTTCGAGACGGGCCGGGGCCTGCTGGTGGAGCCCTACCTGATCGATTCGAGGGCGACCTCTACGGGGAGACCCTGCGGATCGCCTTCGTGGAGAAGCTGCGCGGCGAGAAGCGCTTCGACTCGGTCGACGAGCTGGTGGCGCAGATGGAGCGGGACGTGGAGCGGGCGCGGGAGATCTGCGCCGGCGAGCGCGTCCCCGACGCCACCTGAGCGGTTCCGAAGGTTTCGCGCAAGTTTTCGGCGCGGGCTGCGTTATGGCCCCCGAACTTGCGTAGGGGTACGCAACACGGCCCGGCACGGACGCCGGGCGCCTGGCTGTCACCGCCCCGCCCGTGGCTCGACCGAACATCGGTCGCCGCGGGTGGCGGTGGCCGCTTGGCCAAACGCGACGGAAATCCGCCCCACAGCGTTGTGACCTGCATGCCAGCTTTCTCAGCGTCCTCGGTCCCGCCCCTCGATCCTGGGCTCGCGCTGCCGGAGCAGCCGCCCTGGGCCTGGCGCTCCTCGCCGCCGCCGCCGCGCCGGCATCGGCCACTGACCTCCTGAGCCGAACGTCACGGCGGCCGATGCCGTGAAGCGCAGCTGTATCGCACGGGACCTGCCCGCCGGCGATGGCGTCGCCACGCGCAGGGTCACTGCCCCGGACGCTGGCTGGATACCGCCCGGTTGGAGGCTGCATCGGGCGACTGGGACGTCGCGATCTTCGACTCCGCCACCGGGAAGCGCGTGGCCGGGTCCGCCTTCTTCGGGTCCGACGAGACGGCCGAGGTTCGTGGCCGGCGGCGAGGATCTGCCCGTGCAGGCGTGTCGTCGCACGGGCGGCGTCGGGCGCCGCGCGGCTCACGGTCCAATCGAGGGCCTTCGGCCCCCAGCACCCCAGACGTGTCGCTGGTGAAGGTGCTCCACGCCGAGCGCGGCCCGCAAGGCAGAGCTCACCGATCCGGGCTGGACCTCACCGAGCACGGTGGTGACGGGTTCGTCGAGGCGGTCCTGCACGGCGCGGATGACGCGCGGAAGCTGCGCGAGGCGAAGTTCGCGTTCACCACCGAGATCGCCGACCTCGCGGCGCGCGAGCGAGGCGGACCGAGCGAAGGACCGCAGCTTCTCACGTTCGGTCGCGCGTTCGGCCCTCCCCAGCGGGCGGGACACATACCGGCGCCTTGACGACTACAACAATGAGATGAGGACCCTCGCCGAGGAGAACCCGGGCCTCGTCAAGCCGATCACGCTGCCGTTCCGGACGTGGACCGGCCTGGACGTCCAGGGCATCGAGATCACGAGAACCCGGACGCGAAGGACGGGAAGCCGGTGTTCCTGCAGATGGGCGCACACCACGCGCGCGAGTGGCCCTCGGCCGAGCATGCGATGGAGTGGGCCCGCGAGCTCGTCAACGGGTACAGGGGCGGCGACGCCGCGTCACCCGGCTGCTCCGTTCCACTCGGACGATCGTCGTGCCGATCGTCAACCCCGAGGGCTTCAACACCTCCCGTGAGGCAGCATCGGCGATGGACGACGGTCGAGGCGGCGCCGAGCGAGACCCCCAACCTGGCGTTCCCGTACGAGTATCAGCGCAAGAACTGCCGACTGAACAACACCGACGACGACGACTTCGAGAGCACCGCGGACGACGACCCCGAGGAGGGCGACTGCACCCGCCCCGGTGAGCCCAATGTGGGCATCTCGCAGTTCGGGACCGATCCCAATCGCAATTACGGCGGCTTCTGGGGCGGGCCCGGCGCGTCGGCCAGCGGTGGGCCTCCCGGGGGCGACTACGCGCAGGACTACCGCGGCACGGGACCCTTCTCGGAGCCGGAGACCCGGAACGTCGCGCGCGCTCGTGTCCGAGCGGCAGGTCACGACCCTCATCACCAACCACACCTTCTCCAACCTCCTGCTGCGTCCGCCGGGCATCCAGGCTCAGGGTCCGCCCTTCGACGAGGGCGTCTACCGCCAAGGCCTGGGCCGTGAGATGGCCGCCCACAACGGCTATCGCAACCAGCCCAGCTACCGCCTGTACGACACCACCGGCGGCACCGAGGACTGGACCTACTACTCCACCGGCGGCCTGGGCTTCACCTTCGAGATCGGCGCGAGCAATTTCCACCCCGAGTTCGAGAAGACCGTCGCGGAGTACGAGGGCGGCGCCGGCTCCGCCGGCGAGGACAGGGGCGGTAACCGCGAGGCCTACTTCACCGCGCTCGAGAACACGGCGAACGCCGATCGGCATTCGGTGATCAGTGGCGGCGCTCCGGCCGGATCGGTCCTGAGGCTGAAGAAGCAGTTCGACACCTCCACGTCGGAGATCATCGACAACTCCGACGAGGTGATCCATGAGCCGCTCACCTTCCCCGACGACGCTTGAAAGCACCATGACGGTGCCTGCCTCAGGCGCCTTCGAGTGGCACATCAACCCGCTCCACCCGGCCGTTGGTCGCCCAGTCGCGCGGCCGCGATGCCCAGGGCAGCCCCAGCCCCGCGATCGCCGAGACGGCAAGCTCGGGCCCGCCGGTCCCGTGTCCCACCTACTTCGAGGCAGGTCCCGAGTCGTGTGCTCCCGGGGGATACGAGGACGTGCCGTTCGAGATCCCCGCGAACGGCAACGGCGTGGACAACGGCTTCGCCACGGTCGCCATCGAGTGGGTGGACTCCAACCTCGACTTCGACCTCGAGATCTATCGCGACGCCAACGGCGACGGTGACCTGGACGACGTGAACGAGGACAACGAGCCCGAGAACGAGCCCGTCGCCTCATCCGCACAGGGCGGAACGTCCCTGGAGAGCACCGAAGATGGGCCCGGATCCCGCGCCCGGCGACTACTTCGCCCGCGTGATCAACTACGCCGCCGCCGGCACGTATGACTTCAGCGTGACCTTCGAGGGCCCCGAGCCGTTCGAGCCCGGCACGACGGAGACCTGGAGGCTCTCGTGCGAGACCCCGGAGGGCGAAGTGCGGGCATCCCCAGGATCTCCTGATCGCCCGCGGCGAGCAGAAGGCGATCGAACTTCGGCTCGGCCTGTCCCCGCCCCCCGGCCTCTGGCTCCAACGGCGTGGGCGGCACCTCCCACGGCGGCGCGGCCGCGCGTTGCCTGCACCACCCGCGGCGGTGTCCGCGGCAAGCGGCTGGGCGTCACCGCCCTGGGCCGCACCCGTGCCAAGCAGCGTCGCATGCTGCGGTCACCGCGCCTGCGTAGCCGGCGCGGAATCGACCGCTATTGCGTCGCAGGGCGGCGGTACTGCACGAATCGGGCTATCCCACCGGCCGCCTCACCATCGCGGGTGAGCCGCAGGACGCGAAGCCGGATCCGCAGACGGGCGATCCTCACGCTGAGCACCTCACGGCGGTTCCGGCTGGGTCGCCTGCAGGTGGGCTCTTCCACGCGTACCGTGCGCATGCGCCTGCGTGGCGAGCGGCGCATCCGGGTGGGAGGCAACGTCTGGTACGTGGGACGTGCCCGCAGCAGCCGCATGGTGTTCCGCACCCGGCGCGGCCGAGTGCGCGAGCTCGGACTCGGCGATAAGCGGATCACCGCCACCCACCGCGGCACGATCCGCTTCCTGCGGGCCTGGGACCGCGGCGGGCGCGCGGGCATCTGAGCGCCCCGGAGCACCGGGCGTGCTCTGCTAGCTTTCTGCGGCCGATGACGCTCACAGTCGAGAAGAAGCAGGAGATCGTGGAGAAGCACGGCCGCGCTCCGGGGGACACCGGGTCCGCCGAGGTGCAGGTTGCGCTCCTGACCGCCCGCATCAACGATCTCACCGAGCACCTGCGCGAGCACAGCAAGGACCACCACTCGCGCCGCGGCCTGCTGATGCTGGTGGGCAAGCGCCGGCGCCTGCTGGGTTACCTGCAGCGCACCGATCTCGACCGTTACCGCGCGCTCATCGCCGAGCTCGGCCTGCGCCGATAGCCATGCCGATCATCGAGGCGGGCACCGCCGCGCCCGACTTCACCCTCTCCGACCAGGACGGCAACGACGTCTCGCTGTCGGACCTGAAGGGGCAGACCAGCGTGCTGGTCTTCTACCCGATGGACTTCAGCCCCACCTGCACGGACCAGCTCAACGTCTACCAGGAGGTGCTCGGCGAGCTGGAGGAGAAGGGGGCGACGCTCTACGGCATCTCAGTGGACTCGGCGTTCGCGCACAAGGCCTTCCAGGACCACCTCGGCACCACGCATCCCACTGCTGGCCGACTTCGAGCCCAAGGGCGAGGTGGCCAGGGCCTACGGCGCCTACATCGACGAGCGGGGGCACAACCAGCGGGCCCTGGTGATGATCGGCCCCGATCTCGAGGTGAAGTGGTCCCACCAGGCGCCCACGCCACTCGAGATCCCGGGCGCCAACCTCATCTTCGACGCGCTCGCCGAGCAGCGCACTGCCTGAGGACCTCCGCAGCGCCGACGTCCCGCCGCCCGGCCCAGGCGACCACGTGCGGGGCGAGGGCCCGGTGGTTATCGAGTACGGCAGCTACGAGTGCCCGTTCTGCGCCAAGACGGACGCTCTACTGGCCGGCACGGCCGTCCTGCGGGTGTTCCGCCACTTCCCGGTGGACTCCAAGCACCCGCGCGCCACCGTGCTCGCCCATGCGGCCGAGGCTGCCGCGCTGCAGGGGCGCTTCTGGGAGATGCACGAGTCGCTGATGGGCGATCAGTCGCGACTGGAGGACCCACACCTCTGGCAGCGCTGCGAGCAGCTGGGCCTCGACCTCGACCGCTTCCAGGCCGACCGCCGGTCCGCCGAGGTGGCCGAGCGGGTAAAGCGTGATTTCCGCTCGGGAATCCGGGCTGGGGTGATCACCACGCCCACACTTTTCGTGGACGGCCGGGCGCACCCCGGCGTCCCCGGCGAGCAGCTGCTGGCACGCCTGCGCTGACGCTGCCGTGCTAAACACTTCGACGATGCAGTCCCGCCCCAGCCGCCCTGCCCACGGGCCCCGCGGCGCGCTGGTCGCGGCCCTGGTGGGCGCCGGGCTCCTGGCGGGCGCCCCCGCAGCGGGCGCTTCGGAGCTGCTCGCGAGTGAGGTCACGGCGCCCGAGGCCGAGGCCCAGAGCTGTATCGACCGCTCGCTCTCGGGCGCCGCAGTGGCTCAGCGATCGGTCGCCCCCTCCAGGCCGGGGATGCTCACGGCGCGCCTGTCGGCCGGATCGGGCGACTGGGACCTGGGCGTGTTCGAGGCTTCAACCGGCAAGCGGGTCGCCGGATCGGCGTTCTGGGGCTCCGACGAGATCGCCCAGGGCTTCGTGGCCGGCGGCCAGGAGCTGGTGGTGCAGGCCTGCCGCCGTTCGGGCGCCGCCGAGAGCGCCCAGCTCACAGTTGAGTCCGAGGCGGTCCCCAGCACACCCCCGAGACGATCTCGCTGGTCAAGGTCTCCACTCCCACGGCCGCCCGCAAGGAGGAGCTGTCCTCGCTGGGCCTCGACCTCACAGAGCACGGAGGGCGCGGCTTCGTGGAGGTGGTGGTGCACGGCCACGCCGACACCCGCCGGCTGCGCGAGCACAAGTTCACCTACGTGACCAGCATCGCCGACCTGGCCGCCCGCAGCGCGCGCGACAGCGCCGCCGACCGCCGCGTCCGCCAGTCGGCCTCCGCATCCGCTCTGCCCAGCGGCCGCAATGCCGGCTACCGCAGGCTCGCCGACTACAACAACGAGATGAAGAAGCTGGCGGCCGACAACCCCGGCATCGTCAAGCCGCTCACCCTGCCGCTCAAGACGCTCACCGGCTACAGCGTGCAGGGGATCGAGATCTCCACCAACGTCCAGCGCCGCGACGGCAAGCCGGTCTTCCTGCAGATGGGTGCCCACCACGCGCGGGAGTGGCCGTCCGCCGAGCACGCGATGGAGTGGGCGTATGAGCTGGTCAACGGCCACAGGGGCGGCAAGGCCCGCGTCCGGCGGCTGATGGGCGACGTGCGCACGATCGTCGTCCCGATCGTGAACCCCGAGGGCTTCAACACCTCGCGAGAGGCCGCCAGCGCCATGAACGACGGCCGCGGCGGGCCCGACGAGACGCCCAACCTCGCCTTCCCCTACGAGTACCAGCGCAAGAACTGCCGCGTGAACAACCCGGACGGCGACGATCCCGAGCAGGGCGACTGCGTGCAGCCCGGTAGGCCCAACGTGGGCGTGTCGCAGTTCGGCACCGACCCCAACCGCAACTACGGCGGCTTCTGGGGCGGCCCCGGCGCCAACCCGGGCGGCGCCGCTCCGTTCGGAGACTTCGCGCAGGACTACCGCGGCGACGGCCCGTTCTCCGAGCGCGAGACCAGGAACGTCCAGCGGCTGGTGTCCGCGCGGCAGGTGACCACGCTGATCACCAACCACACCTTCTCGAACCTGCTGCTGCGTCCGCCGGGCATCCAGGCTCAGGGC
Organism: uncultured Thermoleophilaceae bacterium; assembly: GCA_963727395.1. GTDB lineage: Bacteria > Actinomycetota > Thermoleophilia > Solirubrobacterales > Thermoleophilaceae > JAAYBF01. The sequence goes on from CAVSGC010000008.1 coordinate 17,726, forward strand.
CCGCCCCCGGACGAGCCGGTCTACAAGGCGCTGGGCGACGCGATGGCGTCCAGGAACGGCTACTCCAGCGAGCCCAGCTACCAGCTCTACGACACCACCGGGGGCACCGAGGATTGGAGCTACTACAGCACCGGCGGCCTGGGCTTCACCTTCGAGATCGGAGCCGGCAACTTCCACCCGCCCTACGCGGACACGGTGGCCGAGTACGAGGGCACCTCGGCGGCGGCGGCCAACCGGGGCGGAAACCGCGAGGCGTACTTCGTGGCCATGGAGAGCACGGCCAGCAAGGCGCGCCACTCCACGCTGAACGGCACCGCGCCCCCGGGCGCCGTCCTGCGGGTGCGCAAGGACTTCAAGACCGCCACGTCGCCGGTGATCGACGCCGAGGGCAACGAGGGCGCGAAGATCCTGTTCGACGACAGGCTGAGCACCGTGTTCGACGTGCCCGACTCCGGCCGGATCGCCTGGGGGATCAACCCCTCCACACGACCCGTGGTGGCAGAGGCGCAGGGGCGTCCGAACACCGGCTCGCCCAGTCCGCGGATCGTGCGCGACGGGCAGCTGGCCTCGCAGCCCCCGTGCCCGACCTACTTCCCGCCGGGCAGCCCCGCGACATGTGCCGCGGGAGGGTTCACCGACGAGAAGTTCACCGTGCCGGGCAACGGCGGCGGGGTGGACAACGGCTTCTTCACCGTCAAGGTGGCCTTCCCCGACGAGGCCGACATGGACCTCGAGGTCTACAAGGCCGACGCGGCCGGCAACGCCACCGGCGAGCCGCTGGGCACCTCCGCGGGCGGGTCCAACCCCGAGCAGACCAAGATCGGGCCGGACCCGGCGCCCGGGAACTACGTCGCGCGGGTGGTCAACTTCAGCGGCGGATCGACCTATGACCTCAGCATCACCTTCCTGAGCCCGGAGCCGTTCGTGCCGGCGAAGACCGAGAGCTGGACGCTCACGTGTGAGACGGGCGGCGGCCGCGTGCTGGCCAGCCGGCAGATCGAGATTGCCCGCGGTGAGGCCAAGGCCGCGAGCTTCGGCAGGGAGTGCGCGGCGGCCACGAACACCGCGCCCAGCAGCCGGTGCACCCCGACCAAGGGCAAGGTGCGCCGCAGGTCCGTCGGACGCGCGGTGCTCGGTCGCAACCGCACCCGCCAGCGCCGGCGCTTCGGCAGGGCACGGCGGCTGAAGGCCCGCCGCGGCATCGACCGCTACTGCGTGAAGGGTGGGGGCACCATGCGGGTCGGCTACCCCACCAGGGCTCTGAACGCCGGCAGGAGCGCGCGTACCAAGAAGCGGATGAGGCGCAGGGTGGTCCTGGCGATCTCCACCAGCAGGAGGTTCCGCATCCGGCGTTCGCGCGTGGGCACATCCACACGCATGCTGCGCAGGCGGTTGCGGGGCGAGCGGCGCCTCAGGATCGGCACGACCGTGTGGTTCACCGCGAAGGGCCGCTCCAGCCGGCTGCTGTTCCGCACCCGCGGGGGCAGGGTTCGCGAGCTGGGGCTGGGCAACAGGCGTCTGACCTCCACCAGGCGCGGCACCGTGCGCTTCCTGCGCGCCTGGAACAAGCGCGGGCTCTAGCCGGCCCGGTGCTACCCTCGTCGGCGACCTCTAACGAGAAGTCTGTAAGCCAGGCCGCCAACCGGGTGGCCGCTGAAAGGAACATATGAGTATTGACGTCAGCCGTGTCTCGCTCGAGATCGGTACTACCGAGTTGAGCTTCGAGACCGGCAAGCTCGCCAAGCAGGCGAGTGGATCCGTGGTCGTGCAGAGCGGGGACACGATGGTCCTCTCCACCGCCACGGCAGGAAACCTTCGTGACGTGGACTTCCTCCCGTTGACCGTCGACGTGGAGGAGCGCATGTACGCCGCGGGCAAGATCCCCGGCAGCTTCTTCCGCCGCGAGGGTCGCTCGGGCGAGAAGGGCACGCTCACCGCACGCATGATCGACCGCCCGCTGCGCCCGCTCTTCCCGAAGGGCTGGAGGCGCGAGACCCAGCTGGTCTCGATCCCCATGTCGATCGACCACGTGCACCCCTACGACATCCTCGCCATGAACGGCGCCAGCGCCGCGCTGATGGTGTCCGACATTCCGTTCCCCATGCCCGTGGGCGCGGTGCGGATCGGACAGGACGAGGAGGGCAACTTCGTCGTCAACCCCGACGAGGAGTGGATGCTCGAAAGCCCGCTGGACCTGGTGGTCTCGGGATCCGAGGACGCCATCCTGATGGTCGAGGCGGGCGCCAACGAGATCTCGGAGGCGGAGATCCTCGACGCGCTTGACATCGCGCACGGCGAGATCAAGAAGATCTGTGCCGCCCAGCGCGAGCTGGCCGAGAAGGCCGGCAAGCCCAAGACCGAGGTCGAGGTCCCGCAGGTGGACGAGTCGGTGCTCACCCAGCTCGTGGACCGCTTCGGCTCCAAGCTGTCCGAGGCCACCCAGGTGATCGACAAGCTCGAGCGCCAGGACGCCACCAAGGCCGTCGAGACCGAGGCGATCGAGGAGTTCTCCGGCGAGCCGGACGACCCGGAGTACAGCGAGAGGCGCGCGGCCGCGCAGATGGCCTTCGACAAGCTGGAGAAGGACACCATCCGCCGCCGCATCGCCGTCGACAAGAAGCGCCCCGATGGCCGTGCCGCCGACGAGATCCGCGACATCTGGATCGAGGTGGGCGTGGCTCCCCGGACGCACGGCTCCGCCGTGTTCACCCGCGGGCAGACGCAGGCCTTCACGCGTGGCTGCCCTCGGCACCACGCGTGACGAGATGCGCCTGGACACGCTTGGCCTGGAGACCTCCAAGCGCTACTGGCACCACTACAACTTCCCGCCGTTCTCGGTGGGAGAGGCCGGCTTCATGCGCGGCCCCAAGCGCCGCGACATCGGTCACGGCGCGCTGGCCGAGCGCGCGCTCGTGCCGGTGGTGCCCGACCCCGAGGAGTTCCCTTACTCGATTCGCGTCGTGTCGGACATCCTCGAGTCCAACGGCTCCTCGTCGATGGCGTCGGTGTGCGGCTCATCGCTGGCACTGATGGACGCCGGCGTGCAGATCACACGCCCGGTGGCCGGCATCGCGATGGGCCTGATCAAGGAGGGCGACGACTACATCGTGCTCTCCGACATCGCCGGCGTGGAGGACCACCTGGGAGACATGGACTTCAAGGTGGCCGGCACCGAGAAGGGCATCACCGCCCTTCAGATGGACATCAAGATCACGGGCGTGACGTTCGACATCCTGCGTGACGCGCTCACGCAGGCCAACGACGGCCGCGCCCACATCCTCGCCAAGATGGCCGAGGCGATCGACGGTCCGCGCCCGGAGCTCTCGCGTCACGCGCCGAGCATCGGCCAGATCGAGATCGACACCGAGAAGATCGGCATGATCATCGGCAAGGGCGGGGAGACCATCCGCGCCCTGTCGGAGGAGTTCGAGGCCCAGATCGACGTGAACGACGACGGCATCGTCCGCGTGTTCGCGGTCGACGGCATGCAGGGCGACGCCCTCATCGAGCGCATCCGCTCGATGACCAAGGAGGTCGAGGTGGGCGACGAGTTCACCGGCAAGGTGGTCAAGACCACCACGTTCGGGGCGTTCGTCGAGCTGTCCAAGGGCAACGACGGCCTGCTGCACATCTCCAACGTGAAGCCCGGCGAGCGGGTGGACACCGTCGAGGACGTGCTCAACCGCGGCGACGAGATCGACGTCCGCGTGGTCGAGGTGGACAAGGAGCGTGGCCGCGTTGGCCTGCGCCTGGCGGACGATCCGGATATCGCCGGGAAGTCGGCCGACGAGCTGGCCGCGGTCGGTTCCGGCGACAAGGGCGGCGGCGGAGACCGCGGCCCGCGTCGCGGCGGCGACGGCGGCGGACGGCGTGACGGCGGCGGCGGGCATCGCCGCGAGCGGCGCTAGTCGGCTCACAGATGGCGGACCATGCACAGGTAACGGAGCTTGCGTCCGGCGTGCGCGTGGTCTCCGAGCGTGTTCCGGGCGTGCGCTCGGTCGCGCTCGGGTTCTGGGTGCGCACGGGGTCTCGCAACGAGACCCCGGCGCAGGCCGGGCTCTCGCATTTCCTCGAGCATCTGCTGTTCAAGGGCACCGACCGGTTCAGTTCGCTCGAGATCGACGAGACCTTCGACGCCATGGGCGCGGAGGTGAACGCGGGCACGGGCAAGGAGACCACGTCGGTCTACTCGCGCTTCTTGGACCGCCATCTGGAGCGCGCCTTCGACGTGCTGCAGGACATGGTGCTGCGCCCCAGCTACCCGGACATCGACTCCGAGCGCCAGGTGGTCATCGAGGAGATCGCGATGTACGAGGACGAGCCCTCGGACAAGGTGCACGACGTGCTCGCCACGGCGATCTTCGGCGACCATCCGCTGGGGCGGCCTGTGATCGGCCGAGCCGAGGTGGTCTCCTCGGTGCCGGTGCCCGACATCTCCGCCTACCACGGCGCCCGGTATGGGCCCGGCAACCTCGTGGTGGCAGCCGCGGGCAGCATCGACCACGAGCAGCTGGTGAATCTCACCACAGCGGCCCTGGAGGCACGGCGGCCCTGCCGGCAACGGCGCGGGCGCCCAGCAGCCCGAGCCGGCGCCCACCGACGTCACCCCCACGGTGGGCTTTCACCGCAAGGACACCGAGCAATACCACCTCTGCCTGGGCGCGCCCGGCCTGGCGCGGGGCGACGAGAGCCGGTTCGCGCTACGGGTGCTCGACACCATGCTCGGAGGCTCCACCTCCTCGCGGCTGTTCCAGGAAGTGCGTGAGAAGCGCGGCCTGGCCTACGCCGTCTACTCCTACGCCAGCCAGTACGTGGATTCCGGGCAGGTGGGCCTGTACGTGGGCACCCGGCCCGACAACGTGACCGAGGCCATGGAGGTGATCGGCGACGAGCTTCGCCGCATAGCCGCGGAGGGCGTGACCGAGGACGAGCTGGAGCGGGCCCGGGAGAACGCCAAGGGCCGCACCACGCTGGCCATGGAGTCCACCTCCGCCAGGATGAACCGGCTGGGCAGCTCGCTGCTGATGGACGTGCCGCTGCTCACCCTCGACGAGATCCTCGCCAGGATCGACGCCGTGACCCTGGACGACGTGAGCGAGCTGGCCACCGAACCTCTTCGATCCCAGCCGGATGTCGGCCGCCGGAGTGGGTGCTGACGAGTCCAGGTTCCGCGAGGCGCTCGCAGCCGTGGATCCCCGGCTGGCCGCGGCGGCTTGATCGCAGTAGCCGTCTCGGGCGCCGCCGGGCGCATGGGGGAGACGGTGTGCCGCGCCGTGGAGGGCGCGGACGACATGGAGCTGATGGGCCGCGCCGATCCCGCGCTGGGAGTCGGCCTCTCCGAGGTGCTGGGCGATGCCGAGGTGGTCGTGGACTTCAGCCGGCCCGACACCGCGCTGGCCAACGCGCGCGCGTGCCTGGAAGCGGGCGTGCACTGCGTGGTCGGCACCAGCGGCGCCGACTTCCCAGACTCGAGGGCGTGGGCACGGCCAACCTCTTCGTCGGGCCCAATTTCGCGATCGGCGCGGTGCTGATGATCGAGGCCGCCAAGCTGGCCGCTAAACACATGCCCGAGTGCGAGATCGTGGAGCTGCACCACGACGGCAAGCTCGACGAGCCCTCCGGCACGGCGGCGCACACCGCCGACGTGATCCGCGAGGCCGGCGCAAACGTCCACGAGCCGATCCACTCCGTGCGCCTGCCCGGCTTGGTCGCCCACCAGGAGGTCATCTTCGGCGGCCTGGGCCAGACGCTGACGATCCGCCACGACTCGATCTCGCGCGAGTCGTTCATGCCCGGCGTGCTGCTGGCCGTGCGGCGCGTCGGCGAGCTGGGGCATCGAGCCCGGTCGGGCTCGAGAAGCTCTGTTCTAGGCCGGTGGGCCGCATTTCGCCTTGATATGCAAGGCAAATGTGGCTCAGCGAGGGCTCGGCGCTTTCGCCTTGCGCTGCGCAGCGCGCGTGGGACTACGAAGCGGATCGCCGAGCGGTCGTCGTCGATCGAGCAGGTCTTGTTGTCGATCATGCCGACGCGCTTGGCGTAGGGGACGAGGCTCATCTGGTTGAGGTAGTTCTCGTGGCCGCGCTTGCGGGTGACGATCCAGAGGTAGCCGTCGTCGCGCAGGCGGGCCCGGTAGCGCACGAGCACCTCCTGGGCGTCCTCGAGCGACTCGCCGAGCACGATGGCGCCGTCGAGCTCGCCGGCGCGCACGAGCCCGCGGCCGACGGCTTCCTTGACTTCGCTGCGCAGGCCGGAGCCGACGTCGCCGGTGATCTCGACGCGTTGGCCCGGCTTGACGCCCAACTTCTGCACGACGGAGCGGTGGCTGTAGTCCTTCTCGGCCATGGTCGGCCTCAATTGTGCCAGTTACGGAAGGTGCCCCGCGAGCGTGCAAGCGACGTGCCGCATCCACCGATCCGCGGTAAGGTGCTCAGCCAGCAAACGGAGGCGGTTCACATGGGATTCATGGACAAGGCCAAGCAGATGGCCGAGCAGGCGCAGCAGAAGATCGAAGAGACTCAGAAGCAGTTCAACGACAGCCAGGCCGCGAAGTCCCAGGGCGGCTCCGGCGGCGGCGTCAAGTACGACCAGCACGGCCGTCCGATCCCCTCGGGGCCGGAGGGTGAGCCCCCCGCCAGCGAGCCCGCGGTGGCAGAGGGCGTCGGGGTGCCCCAGCCGCCGGAGGAGGCCGGTGAGCAGACGACTCCTCCCGCGCCGCCCCGGGGCGACGCGAACGCCACGCCCGATCCCTTCAAGCCGATCCAGTAGCTCGTGGCCTTCGGCGGTGTCATCACGGCGATGGTGACGCCGTTCGCGCGGACGGCGCGCTCGACGAGGACGCGCCGGCGCCTGTCGCGCCACCTGCTCGCCAACGGGTCGGACGGCCTCGTGCTCGCCGGTACCACCGGGGAGGGCGCCACGATCACCGACGAAGAGGAGGTGCGCCTGGGGAGATCGGGGTCTCCGAGACCGGCGGCGACGTACAGATCATCGCCGGCACGGGCAGCAACGACACGCGGCACACCGTCGAGCAGACCGAGCGCGCGCACGGAGTGCGGCGTGGATGGCGCGCTGGTGGTCGCGCCGTACTACAACAAGCCCGACCGCCGCGGGCTGGCGGCGCACTTCACGACGGTCGCCGACGTCCACCGATCTGCCGATCATCGCCTACAACATCCCGTCCCGGTCGGCGGTCGACATGCCGAACGACCTGCTCGCCGAGATCGGCGCAGCCCGAACGTCGTGGCCGTCAAGCAGGCGCGGACTGAGGACCTCGCGCCGATCGACGGCCTGGACCTGCTGGCCGGCAACGACGACGCGCTCGCGCAGGTGCTCGACATGGGCGGCACCGGCGGCATCCTCGTCGCGTCGCACCTCGTCGGGCCGGAGATGCGCCGGATGATCGACGAGCCCGACGCAGCGCGAAGAGATCCAGGAGTCGCTGGTGCCGCTGCTACGAGGCGCTGGCCGTCGCGCCGCCCGGCCGCCTCGACGAAGGCTGCGCTGCGAATCCTCGGTCACGCCGTGCCGGGCCGCGGCTGCCGTACGTGGATCTCACCGACGGCGAGGCGAGCGCGATTCGCACGGCGCTCGAGAGCCAGGGCCTGCTGGAAAGGGTCTAGGCCCCCTGAGCGGCACGCTGCGCATCCTCCCGCTCGGCGGGTTCGGCGAGATCGGCAAGAACATGACGGTCCTCGAGTACGCGGGCCGGATCGTGGTCGTGGACACCGGGCTGCGCGTTCCCGACGCCCGACCAGCTCGGCGTCGACCTCGTGCTGCCCGACTTCACCTACCTGCGCGAGCGGGCGGCCGACATCGACGCGATCGTCCTGACCCACGGGCACGAGGACCACGTCGGGGCGCTGCCGTTCGTCATCCGCGAGCTCGACGACAGCCGCCGATCTACGGCGGCCCGCTGACGATCGCGATGGTGCGCTCCAAGCTCGACGAGCACAAGCTCAAGGACGTGGCCCTCGAGGAGGTGCAGCCCCGGCGACGAGATCCACTGCGGCCCGTTCGAGGTCGGAGCCGGTCAAGCTCGCCCACTCGATCCCGGACATGTTCGCCTACGCGCTCACCTGCGACCTCGGCACCACGCTCGTGACCGGCGACTACAAGTTCGACCAGACGCCGGTCGACGGCATCCCCGCGGACGTGGCGCGCCTCGCCGAGCTCGGGCGCGACGGCGTGCTCGCGCTCTGCGGCGACTCGACCAACGCCGACCGGCCGGGCTGGTCGCTCTCGGAGTCCTCGGTCGGCCCGAGCCTGGAGGAGACCTTCTCGCACTGCGAGGGCCGCATCGTCGTCACCTGCTTCGCCTCGAACATCCACCGCGTGCAGCAGGTGGTCGACGCCGCGCACGCGCTCGGGCGCAAGGTCTCGCTCGTCGGGCGCTCGATGCGCAAGAACGTGAACATCGGCCGCCAGCTCGGCCACATCGAGGTGCCCGACGGGATGCTGGTGGAGCCGCAGCGAGATCGAGGACTTCCCCGACGAGAAGCTGGTGATCATCTCGACCGGGCAGCCAGGGCGAGCCGCTGTCGGCGCTGCGGCGGATGGCCGGCGGCGACCACCAGCACGTCGATCTGCACGAGGGCGACACCGTGGTGTTCTCGGCAACGCCGATCCCCGGCAACGAGCGCGCGGTGAACGAGACCATCGATCGCCTCTACCACCTGGGCGCCGACGTGATCACCACCCGCGACGCGCCGATCCACGCCTCCGGCCACGGCTACCAGGAGGAGCTGAAGCTGATGCTCAACCTGACCAAGCCCCAGTACGTGCTGCCTGCGCACGGCGACTTCAAGCGGATCCGCCTCCACGGGCAGCTCGCCGAGGCGGTCGGCATCCCCGCGGAGCGCATCTTCCGGGGCGAGAACGGCCTGCCGCTGGAGATCACCAAGAAGGGCGCCCGGTTCGGCAAGCGCGAGCAGGCCGGCCTGATCTTCGTCGACGGCGTCGACATCGGCGACGTCGAGGACGTGGCGATGCGCGACCGCCGGATGCTGTCGGCCGACGGCATCTTCATCGTCGTCGCCACGATCTCCGAGCAGGACGGGGCTCGGTCGCCGACCCCGAGATCATCTTCCGCGGCGTTCCCTTCATCGACGACGCCGACGGGCCTGCTCGGCGACCTGCGCACGGCGGTGATCGAGTCGCTCGAGGACTCCGCCGCCGACGACATCAGCGAGATCTCGCTGATCCAGCAGCACCTGCACGACGACCTCGCGGAGTTCGTCTACAAGCGGCTGAAGCGCCGCCCGATGGTCCTGCCGGTCGTCGTAGAGGTCTAGCCGCGCGGCTACTGCTCGCCGCGTGGAAGATCACACCGTCGAGCGAGGAACTTCCGGCCGGCGTGGCTGATCGTCCCGTCGGGTGCGATCGTGACGCGCTCGACCCCGTGCTGGCGCCGTTGCGCCACGGCGAACGCGCCGTCGGTGGAGCCGGGCCGCGCACCTAGCCGGCAGCCGGCCGCCGCTGCGCGTCGATCTCGCCCCTGCAGGTGCACATAGCCGAGCGGGTCCACGTTGTACTCGGGTGGCGGGTGACCCGCTCAGCGCGGGGAATGGGGAGCGAAGCCGCTGCCGTCAGGGCGCACGAAGGCGCCCGAGTCCAGAGCCGTCGAGTGAGTCCGCGTCGCGCAACTTGCCCAGCTTGGACTCGTCGATGTCCTGGCCGCCGAGAGCGTTGAGGGCCACGTCGCGGCCGGTGATGGTGCTGTTGCGCACATCGGCGCCCCGGACCTCGTTGTGCGGACCTCGAACAGCGCGCCGCCGCCGTCGGCGGCGCGCACCTCGACGAGCCGCCGTGGGCGACCGCGACCGCGCGGACGATCGCCAGGCCGAGCCCGCTGCCGCCGCTGCGAGCTGTCGCCGTCCTCGCGGGCGAAGCGCTCGAAGATCCGCTCGCGCAGCTCCTCGGGAACGCCGGGGCCGCGGTCGGCGACCTGGCACGACGATCGTCTCGCCGCCGCGGACGCTGCGCGACGACCGGGGTGCCGGCGGGCGTGTGGAGCAGGGCGTTCTCGATCAGGTTGCGCACCAGCCGGTGCAGCTCGTCGGGCGAGCCCTCGGCGAGCGCCTCGCCTTCGCCGGGCAGGTCGAGCGACACGGTGTGGCCGGACGCGAACGCTTCGGCCTCCGCGGCGGCCTCGCGCACGATGGTCGCCACGTCGAGGGTCACGTGCGGGGCCTGGCGCCCGGCGTCGGCGCGGGCGAGCAGCAGCAGGTCGCCGACCAGCCGCCGCATGCGCTTCGACGAGCGCAGCGCCGAGCCGGCGGTCTCGGCCGCGGCGGTGGCGTCGCGCGGGCCGCCGTCGCGGGACGAGCTCCTCCTCGAGCAGCTCGAGGTTGGCCAGGATGCTCGTCAGCGGGGTGCGCAGCTCGTGCGAGGCGTCGGCGACGAACTCGCGCTGGCGCTCGAGCGCGGCCTCGGTCTCGGCGCGCGCGGCGCCGAGCTCGCGCAGCATGACCTCGAGCGTGTCGGCCAGCTCGGAGACCTCGTCGTCGGCCTCGGGCTTGGGCAGCGGCTGCGGCGGGGTTGCGGGTGCACGGCGACCTCGCGCGCGGCGCGCGTGAGCCCGGCGATCGGGCGCATGGCGCGGCGCGCGACGGCGAGCCCGGCGAGCAGGGCGAGGGCCGTGCCGCCGATCACGCCGAGGGTCAGGAAGAAGTGCAGCCGGCGCGAGCGTCGTTTCGAGGTTGCGCCTTCGGGCTTGCGTACTGGACGAACGCGACCGTGCCGTCGATCGGGTTGCTCGGCAGGTCCAGCACGCTCGAGCGGTCGAGCGAGTCGGCGAACAGCGGCCGGGCGACGACGCGGTAGTCGGCGAGGTCGCGCACGCCCTCGACCGGCGGGCCCGAGATCGGGCGCGCGGGTGGGCTGCTGCGAGATCACGCGCGAGCTGCGGTCGACGATGCGGATGACCGCGCCGCCGGCGGCTGCGCGCGCGTCAGCACGGCGGCGGGCACCGCGAGCTGCGGCGCCCGTCCTCGTCGGCTGCACGCGCAGCCGCTCCTGGAGGTCGGCGGCGGTGGCGCGCACCTCGGAGTCGAAGCTCGAGCTCAGCTTCTGCTCGGTGAACGTGCCGACGACGATCGCGAACAGCAGCAGGATCACGAAGGTCAGCGTCGCCGAGACGAGCGCGAGCTTGAGCCGGATCGGCAGCCGCAGCCGCAGGCGCCGCGATGGCGCGGCGCGGCGCGGATCGCGGGCTCATCGTCGGGCCTCAGGACGTAGCCGGAGCCGCGCACGGTGTGCAGCAGGCGCTCCTCGCCGCCGGCCTCGAGCTTGCGGCGCAGGTTCGACACGAACACGTCGACCGTGTTGGTCTCGGCGAACGGGTGGTAGTCCCAGACCTCCTCGAGCAGGCGGTCGCGCGAGACCACCAGGCGCTCGTTGCGCATCAGGTACTCGAGCAGCTCGAACTCGCGCGCCGTCAGCTCGACTCGCGCGTCGCCGCGCAAGACCTCGCGGCCGCCGGGGTTCAGCCGCAGGTCGCCGCAGACCAGGAAGGCGCTGCCGCGCGGGGGGCGGCGGCGCAGCAGGGCGCGCAGGCGCGCGAGCAGCTCGGCGCGCTCGAAGGGCTTGACCAGGTAGTCGTCGGCGCCGGAGTCGAGGCCGGTCACGCGGTCTTCGACCCCGTCGCGGGCGGTCAGCATCAGGATCGGACGTCGCCCTGCTCGCGCAGGCGCTCGGCCACCTCGACGCCGTCGAGCTTGGGCAGCCCGAGGTCGAGCACCACGGCGTCGGGCTCGAACAGGCCGGCTCCCTCGAGGGCGACCTCGCCGTCGCGCGCCAGGCGCACCTCGTAGCCCTCCATGCCGAGCGAGCGGCGCAGCACGTCCGCGATGTCGGCGTCGTCCTCGACCACGAGGACGCGGGGAGTCGTTCCATGGACGCCATGGTAGGGAGGGGCGCGGCGTCCGGTGTCGAACGAACTGAACTCAGTCATGGCGCGCAGCAGCGGCACCAGGAAGCCCGCCAAGAAGGCCGCCGCAAGCCGGCACGCAAGCCGGCGCGCGCCGCGCGCCTCGCGTCGCCGCTGCTCCAGCCTCGAGCGCCACCACGTCGACCTGCTCGGGCTCGGCGCTCGTCGCATTCGGCGTGTTCCTCGGCTTCGTGCTCTACTTCGACCGAGGCCGGCGGCCGGGCAGGCGAGGGCGGCGAGGACGGCCTGCGGTTCCTCTTCGGCGGCGCCGCCTACCTCGCGCCCGCCGCGCTGGTGGTCACGGGCGCGATCGTCGTCCTGCGCGAGATCTTCCCGTCGATCAAGCCGTTCCGCGCCGGGGCGATCTGCCTCCTGCTCGGACTCACGCTCGGGCTCGCGGCCGGCTCGCTCGGCCTCGGCCCCGGGGCACGCGCACGCGCCGCTGCTCGACTCGGACTACGTGTCCGCGCGCGGCGGCGCGCTCGGCGAGCTGGAGTACCGGGCGCCGCGGCGCTGTTCTCCGACGTCGGCGCGCATATCCTCTTCGCCTTCCTGATGGTCGCCGGGATCCTGCTCGTGACCGGCGCGTCGATCGCCGGGGTCGTGACGCCACCGGCCGGCGCGTGGCGCCACCGCCCGCGTCAGCGCACGTGCGGCCGCGCTCGCGACGAGCGAGCTGCGCCGCGAGCCCGCGCCGCGCCGCCGCGACCTGCCGCCCGAGCCGCCGGGCGTCGAGCCCGTCGTGCACGCGACCCACGTCGAGGCGCCGGCGCTCGACGCCGAGGAGCGCTACCCGGACCTGTTCCCGCCGAGCCCGCCGGAGCCGCGGAGACGCCGACGAGCCGCCGCGCCCGAGGCGGAGCCCGAGCCCGAGGACCCCGCCGAGGACGAGCCGGGCGACACGGCCGAGCAGGCCCGAGGACGTCGCGCCGAGCCGCCGAGCCGGTCCAGCGCGAGCTGACGCCGATGGGCAAGGCGCGCTCGGGCGTGACCGAGGCCGACGACTTCAACTACGTGCTTCCGAAGGCCGGCTTCCTCGAAGCGCTCCAAGACCTCCAAGCGGGAGCAAGCAGGCCGCGCTCGAGACGAGCGCGTCGGCAAGCAGCTGATCGAGGCGCTCGGCCACTTCGGGGTCGAGGCGAAGGTCGTCGGGTCGCGTCACCGGCCCGCACGTGACGCGCTACGAGCTGCGGCTGGCGCCCGGCATCAAGATGTCGAAGGTCTCGAACATGCGCGACGACCTCGCCTACGCGCTGGCAGCCGACGACGTGCGCATCCTCGCCCCGATCCCCGGCAAGCGGGCGGTCGGGGTCGAGGTGCCCGAACATCCTGCGCCAGATGGTCAACCTCGGCGACGTCGCCCAGGATGCGCCCGGAGGGCTTCTCGCCGCTCGCCGTCTGGCTCGGCAAGGACATCGACGGCAAGGCGATCGGCATCGACCTGGCCGGCCAGCCGCACGTGCTCGTCGCGGGCACGACCGGCTCGGGCAAGTCCGGCTGCGTCAACGCGATGCTCGCCTCGATCCTGATGCGCTCGACGCCCGAACGAGGTCCGGCTCGTGCTGGTCGACCCCAAGCAGGTCGAGCTCAACCTCTACGAGCACATCCCGCATCTGCTGACGCCCGTCGTCACAAACCCGCGGATCGCCGCGAACGTGCTCCAGAACCTGATCCGGGAGATGGAGGAGCGCTACTCGCTGATGAGCAAGTCGCGCACCCGCAAGCTCGAGGAGCTCAACCGCGGCGCGCGTGCGCGACGGCGAGCGGCCCGCTGCCGTACCTGCTCTGCGTGATCGACGAGCTCGCCGACCTGATGATGGTCGCCTCGGCCGAGGTCGAGGACGCGATCATCCGCCTGGCGCAGAAGTCGCGCGCGGTCGGCATCCACCTGCTGCTGGCCACCCAGCGCCCGAGCGCCGACATCATCACGGGCATGATCAAGGCCAACGTGCCGGCGCGGATCGCGTTCGCCGTCTCGTCGCAGACCGACTCGCGCGTGATCCTCGACCCGAACGGCGCCGAGTCGCTGCTCGGCAAGGGCGACATGCTCTTCAAGCCCGGCAACGGCTCGAAGCTCAACCGCATCCAGGGCGCCTTCATCGGCGAGGAGGAGATCGAGAAGCTCACCGCCCACTGGCGCCGCCAGGGCGAGCCCGAGCTCCACGAGGAGCTGCTCGAGCCCGGTCGAGTCCGAGGAACCCGAGGAGGACGGGCCAAGGGGACTTCGACCCCGACCAGGACGACCTGCTGCCGGAGGCGATCCGCACCGTCATCCAGATGGACACGGCCTCGACCTCGATGCTCCAGCGCCGGCTGCGCGTGGGCTACACCCGCGCGGGGCGGCTGATCGACATGCTCGAGCGCCGCGGCGTGATCTCGGGCTACGAGGGGTCGAAGGCGCGCAAGGTGCTGATCACCGAGGCCGACCTGCCGCGGGTGCTCGACGCGCTCTCGCGGAGCCGCGGCATCGGCGCCGAGCCGGAGCCGGTCGGCGATCAGGCCTGACCGCGACTTCGCCAGAATAGGGCCGGAATGCCCCCGATCGGCGAGACCCTCCGCGAGGCGCGCATGCGCCAGAAGCTCGACATCGCCGATGTCGAGGAGCGGACGAAGATCCGCGCGAAGTACCTGCGCGCGCTCGAGAACGAGGAATGGGGCTCGCTGCCCGGGCCCGACGTTCGTCAAGACCTTCCTGCGCACCTACGCCGAGGTCGTGGGCCTCGACCCCCACCTGCTGGTGGAGGAGTACCGCGCCGGCCACGAGCCGCGACGAGGAGATGGGCCCGCAGCCGCTCGCGGCGGCCCTCCCGCGGCGCACGCAGCCGCGCCGCAGCGCCGCCGGCCGCACCGCGCCGGGCCCGCCCGGGCCCTCGCCCTGGTCGGCCCTGGCGGGCGTGATCGTGGTCGGCGTTCCTGCTCGTGCCCTCGGACTCTCGGCGGCGACGAGGACGAGCCCGGAGAGGCAAGGCTTCGAGCACGCAGGAGACGGCACGCGAGCACCACGCCGGAGGAGCCGGCCGCGCCGAAGCGGCGCCGCCGTCCCACCGGCGTGGTGCGCGGTAACTCCCACCGACGCCACCTACGCCTGCATCGACAACGGCGAGGGCACCGCCGGTGGTGTTCGAGGGCACGCTGGAGAGCGCGCGGACGTTCAAGGACGCCAGCGCCGCCTGCGATCAACCTCGGCAAGCGCGGTGGACATGCGCGCCAACGGCAAGGCCGTGAGCATCCCGGACAGCCCCGAGCCGGTCGGATACGACTTCACCCGTCGGGCGCGAACGAGAGGAGGGCACCACCCCTTGCGGGTGAGCGGCCCTGCGCGTGAGGCGCGCGCGCCGGAATCGTCATCACCGGCACCGAGGTGCTCACCGGCCGGGTGCCAGGACCGCAACGGCCCGTGGCTGTCGGACCGGCTGATGCGAGCTGGGCATCGACCTGGCCCAGATCACGATCTGCGGCGACCGGCCCGAGGACATGGAGGCCCAGCTGCGCTTCCATCGGAGTCACAGGGCGTCGACCTGATCGTGACCAGCGGCGGCCTGGGCCCGACGGCCGACGACCTGACGCTGGCGGTCGTGGCGGAGTTCGCCGGGCGTCCGCTGGCACTCGACGAGGCGCTCGAGGGGCGGATCGCCGACATCCTCGACCCGCTGACGAAGCGCTGGCAGAACCTCGACTGGGACGCCGTGCGTGCGGCCAACCGCAAGCAGGCGCTGGTGCCCGAGGGGGCCACCGTGATCGAGCCCGCCGGCACCGCGCCCGGGATGGTGGTCCCGCCGCGCAACGGCGGCCCGACGATGGTCGTGCTCCCGGACCCGCCGCGTGAGCTGCACGCCATGTGGCGCGAGGCCGTCGGCGACGGAGGCCTTCAGGGCGGCGCCGGGCGACGTCCACGAATACCAGCAGACGATGCTGCGCCTGTTCGGCATCCCCGAGTCCGAGATCGCGCGAGACGCTGCGCGAGGCCGAGGAGCAGATCGAGGGCCTCGGCGAGCTGGAGATCACCACCTGCCTGCGCCGGGGCGAGGTGGAGGTGGTGATCCGCTGGGAGCCGGATGCGCAGCGACGCCTGCAGGGCGCTGCGAGGCGCTCGTCGCCGAGCGCCACGCGGACACGCTGTTCTCCACCGACGGCTCCAGCGTGGACGAGCAGGTGGCGAAGCTGCTCGGCGGCCGGAGCATCGCCACGGCCGAGTCCTGCACCGGCGGTCTGATGGCCGCCCGGCTGATCCGAGCGCCCGGGGGCCTCCGACTACCTGCTGGGCGGGGTCGGTCACATACGCCGACGAGCGCCAAGGTGGAGCAGCTGGGCGTGGACCCCGAGCTGATCGAGGCGCACGGGGCGGTGTCGCCGGAGGTGGCCGACGCGATGGCCGCTCGGCGCGCTGGAGCGCTTCGGGGCGGACACCTCGATCGCGATCACCGGAATCGCCGGGCCCAGCGGCGGCAGCGAGGAGAAGCCGGTGGGCACCGTGTGCTGGTGCGCGCGGCTGGCCGACGGCGGCGTGCTCGCGCGCGACGTCCAAATGCCCGGCGACCGGGCCGAGATCCGCGACCGCTCGACCACCGTGGCGATGCACATGCTGCGGCGCCTGCTGCGCGGCGAGGACCTACCCGTCTGACCCCGCCCGCCGACGCCCGCGAGCGCCCGTGGCGCCTGTTCCTCGCGCTCGACCTGCCCGCGCCCGCTCGCGCCGGGCTGGCGCGCTGGCGCGACGCGGCCATGGACGGGCGCTCCGAGCTGCGTCTGGTTCCTGAGGAGTCGCTGCACGTGACGCTGGTGTTCCTCGGCGCCACGCCGCCGGCCCGGGCACGTGGCCTGTGGGAGGCCGCCTGCACCGCCGCATCCGGCCTGCCCGCTCCCACCCTGACGCCCGAGGGCGTCACGCCCGTGCCGGCGCGCAGGCCGCGGCTGTTCGCGCTCGAGCTCGACGACGCCGGGGATCGCGCGGGGCGCCTGCACGCCCTCGTGGCGGAGGCCCTCGGCACCGACGAGCGCCGGTTCTGGCCGCACGTGACGCTGGCCCGCGTACGCCGCGGCGCCCGGCCCCGGCCTCTGGAGGTCTCCCAGGAGCTGCCCTTCGCGGCCTTCACCGCGCACGCCCTCACCATGTACCGCTCCAAGCCGTCTCCGAAGGGAGCGCGCTACGTGCCCGTGGAGTCCCTGGCGCTGCCGCGCGGAGACGCGGTCTAGGCAAGCCGCGTGCGCAGCGACTCGCGCTGCTCGGCCTCGACCTCTTCGAGGGTGAGCCCCGGCTGGCGCCGGTGGGCCAGCGACACCTCTGCGGCGGAGGGCAGCGACCCTGCCGCCGGCCAGGACTCCGGATCCCACAGCCGGGACCGCACGAACGCCTTCGGGCAGTGCGCGTAGACCTCCTCGGCCTCGATCACGATCGCGGTGCGCGGCGGCTTGCCCACACGCTCCAGGCGCTCCAGCAGCTCGGGATCGGCCGACACGCACGCGCGCCCGTTCACGCGCAGGGTGGTGTCGCGGCCGCCGATCACGAAGATCAGTCCGATCCTGCCGCTCTCCACACGTTGGAGAGCGTGTCCAGGCGCTGGTTGCCGGTGGCGTCGGGGATGGCGAGGCGGTGCTCGTCGAGCACCGTCACGAAGCCCGGCTGGCCGCCCCGCGGCGTCACGTCGCAGCGCCCCTCGGCGGAGTGGGTGGCCACGAACACGATCGAGGCGCCGCCGATCAGGCGCCGGCACAACCCGTCGATGTGGCCGATGTCCTTGCGTACGGCGCGCTCCAGCACGGGTGGATAGAGCTCGCGCAGCTCCTCCTCGCAGGTGAGCGCTGTCTCGAATGGATCGTCCATCGAGGGGCGATTCTGGCAGGCGCCCGCAGGATCCATGAAGATCACGACCCATGACGGGGGACCGGGCCACGCGCCGGTGGACGCTGGGGGTGGTCTCGGCCGCCACCGCGCTGCTGCTGCTCGACGTGACGGTGGTGAACGTGGCCCTGCCCGCGATCAGGACGGACCTGGACGCGTCGTTCGCCGAGCTGCAGTGGGTGATCGACGCGTACGCGCTCGCCCTGGCCGCGGTCCTGCTCACCACGGGGGTGGTGGCCGACCGCGTCGGTCGCCGCCGCGTGTTCTCCGCCGGGCTGCTGGTCTTCATCGGCGCCTCCGTGGCCTGCGCGGCCGCCTCGACGCCGGTCATGCTCGACCTCGCCCGTGCCGGCCAGGGGCTGGGGGGCGCGGCCATGTTCGCCACCTCGCTCGCGCTGCTGGCCAACGAGTTCCCGGCTGAGGATCGCGGCTTTGCGCTCGGGGTGTGGGGCGCGATCAGCGGCGGTGCGCTGGCGGTGGGGCCGCTGGTGGGTGGGGCCCTGGTGGACGGCCCCGGATGGCGGTGGGTGTTCCTGCTGAACCTCCCGCTCGGCGTGGCGCTGCTGTATGCCACCCGCCGGCGCCTGCACGAGTCGCGCGACCCCCGTCCGGGGCGCGCGGACTGGCCGGGCACGGTCGCGTTCATGGCGGCGGCCTTCCTGCTCACCCTGGCGTTGATCCGCGGCAACGCCGAGGGCTGGGGCAGCCCGCCGATCGCCGGCGCCATCGCTGCGGGGGCGGCCGCGCTCGTGGTGTTCGTGGTGGTGGAGGTCCGGTCCACCCATCCGATGCTCGACTTGCGGCTGTTTCGGGTCCCCGCCTTCACGGGCACCGCCGTCGTGGCGTTCGCGCAGGCGTTCGCCATCTACCCGATGTTCCTGTTCCTGGCGGTGTACTTCCAGGACGGGCTCGGCCACACCCCGCTCGAGACGGGCCTGCGGCTCCTGCCCGTGACGCTCGTGCTGTTCGCGGTGGCGCCGCTGGCGGGCAAGCTCACCGGGCGGGTGCCGGTGGGCCTGATGCTCGCGGCGGGGCTGGCGCTCATGGGCTGCGGCCTTCTCCTCATGCGCAGCCTCGAGCCGGGCTCGGACTGGACGGCGCTGCTCCCCGGATTCGTGGTGGGCGGCCTGGCCATCGGGGTGATCAGCCCCGCCCTGGCGGCGGCCATGATCGGCGTGCTGCCGGTGGACCGCGCGGGCCTGGCCTCCGGCGTGAACAACACCTTCCGACAGCTCGGCATCGCGGTGGGGATCGCCGGGCTCGGGGCGGTGTTCGAGCACCGCGTGGCCGCCTCCGGGGCGCGCCTGGACGCCCTCGGAGGGGCCACGCGAGTCGCCTTCGTGGACGGACTCGACGCGATCTTCCTGATCGCCGCCCTCGCCGCTCTTGCCGCCATCCCGGCGGCGCTGCTGCTCCTGCGCCGGGAGGGGGCTCCGGACGCGATCTGAGCGGTTGTTCCAGCCCTGTCTGCATCCCTGTGCAGAGCCGTAACACGCGTCACCCAAGCCGTCCGATCCCCCTGCCAGCCTGTGCCCTCCAGAAATTTCGAGGAGACGCAAAATGGACAAGGATCAGGAGAAGGCCGCAAAGGCCCGCGACGCCGCGCTGAACAGCGCGATCACACAGATCCAGCGCGAGTTCGGCGAGGGATCGATCATGAAGATGGGGGACGAGGCGTTCGCCGTCTCCGTCCAGGCGATATCCACGGGCGCGCTGTCGCTGGACCTCGCGCTCGGGGTCGGCGGCCTGCCGCGCGGGCGGATCGTCGAGGTCTTCGGCCCGGAGGCGTCGGGCAAGACCACCCTGGTCTACCACGTGCTCGCCGAGGCCCAGAAGCCGCGGCGGCATCTGTGCATTCATCGACGCCGAGCACGCGATGGACCCGATCTACGCCAAGCGCATCGGGCGTCGATGTGGACGAGCTGCTGGTGTCCCAGCCGGACAACGGCGAGCAGGCGCTTGAGATCGCCGATCTCCTCATCCGCTCCGGCGCACGATCGACGTGGTGGCCATCGACTCGGTGGCCGCGCTCACGCCGAAGGCCGAGCTCGAGGGCGAGATGGGCGACCAGACCGTGGGCCTTCAGGCGCGGATGATGAGCCAGGCCATGCGCAAGCTGGCCGGCAACCTCAACAGGGCGAACACGCTCTGCATGCTCACCAACCAGATCCGCGAGAAGATCGGGGTCATGTTCGGCTCGCCGGAGACGCAGCCGGGCGGGCGCGCGCTGAAGTTCTATTCCTCGCAGCGCCTGGACATCCGCCGCATCGAGACCCTCAAGGAGGGCACCGAGGCGGTCGGCAACCGGGTGCGGGTGAAGGTGGTCAAGAACAAGGTGGCCGCCCCGTTCCGCCAGGCCGAGTTCGACATCGAGTACGGCCAGGGGATCTCCTCCGAGGGCTGCGTCCTCGACCTCGGGGATCGAGCACGACATCGTCCAGAAGTCGGGCTCGTTCTTCTCCTACGGGGACGAGCGGCTGGGCCAGGGGCGCAACAACGTCAAGGCCTACCTGCGAGAGAACCCGGACAAGATGCGCGAGATCGAGGCCAAGATCTACGAGGCGCTGGGCATTCAGCCCGGCGGCGGCGCGGTGGTGGCCGCCGTCGCGGACCCGCCCGAGGTGGCGCCCGCGGTCGAGGAGCAGGCGGCCTAGCGCCGCTCGCCCGGTCGCGGGCCGCGGATGAGCACCGATCCGTTCCAGCGCGCTGTCGAGCTGGCCTACCGGTCGATCTCGCGCCGCGACCGCACCGTGGCCGAGGTGCGTGCGTTCCTCGAGCGCAAGAACGTCGAGCCCGAGCCGCTGGAGCACGCCCTCGGAGAGCTGGCCGAGGCCGGGTGGCTCGACGACGAGCGCTTCGCCCAGCGCTTTGCCGAGGACAAGCGAACGATCGAGCGCTGGGGCAGCGAGCGGATCGAGCGCGAGCTGCGCCGCCGCGGGGTGCCCGCCGAGGCGATCGTGGCCGCCACGGGCGAGCAGGACCGCGACGCCGAGCTGGCCGCGGCGGTGGAGATCCTCGCGGAGAAGGCCGGGCCGCCCGTGGACGACCGCGAGCGCGACCGGGCGTGGCGCCTGCTGGTGCGCAAGGGCTACGAGCCCGAGCTGGCGTACGAGGCGGTGCGCGAGCTTGGCCGCCGCGCCGTCACGTAACTGATCTAACCTGCGGGCGCCATGGCACGTCTGCGGGAAGGCTTTGGCGTCCTGCGCGACCGCGACTTCCGCCTTCTTCTCGGTGCGCAGGGGGTGTCTGTGTTCGGCGACCGTATGCTCGCCGTGGCCCTCGCGTTC
Source organism: uncultured Thermoleophilaceae bacterium (assembly GCA_963727395.1). Classification (GTDB taxonomy): domain Bacteria; phylum Actinomycetota; class Thermoleophilia; order Solirubrobacterales; family Thermoleophilaceae; genus JAAYBF01. The sequence goes on from CAVSGC010000008.1 coordinate 38,778, forward strand.
GCCGTGTTGGAGACCGGTGGATCGGCGGCGGACATCGGGATCGTGCTGGCCGCCAACTGGGTGCCGCTGGTCGCCAGCTTGCTCGTGGCGGGCGTGGTGGCCGACAGGGTTTCGCGCCGCAGCGTGATGGTGGTCGCCGATCTCGTGCGCGTCGTGAGCCAGGGCGCGATCGCCGGTCTGCTTCTCGCGGGAGTGGCCGAGATATGGATGCTGGCGGTGCTCTCGGCTCTCACCGGCGCCGCAACCGGGTTCTTCAATCCAGCTTCGACCGCCCTATTGCCCGATGTGGTGTCCCACGGACGCACTCCAACCGGCGAATGCGCTCCGCGCCAGCGCGGTCTCTGCGGGGGAGATCGCTGGACCCCTGGTGGCCGGTGTGCTCGTCGCGACGGCGGGGGCGGGTTGGGCGATCGCCGTCGATGCGGCGACTTTCGCCGTCAGTGCAACGTTGCTGTTGATGCTCAGCGTCGCCCGTCACCGCGGAGCCGAGCGGAGGCCGTTCGTCATCGAACTGCGTGAGGGGTGGGCGGCGTTTCGGTCGCGCCGCTGGCTCTGGACCTTCGTGGCGTACTTCGCGTTCGTCAACATGATGTGGGGTGCGTGGAGCGTGCTGGGCCCGGTCGTGGCGGACAGCGAGTTGGGCGGCGCCGCCGCATGGGGAACTGTTCTGGGGGCGTTCGGGGCCGGGGCCCTGATCGGCAGCCTGGTGGCTTCCCAAGCGAGGCCGAGTCGCCCGCTCTTCACGATCATCGTCGCGGAAGCTCTCTTCGCACCCGCGCTCGCCTTTCTCGCGCTAGCCCCGCCGTTGTTGCGTCCTCAGCGCGGGAGCGGCACTCTCGGGAGCCGGAATGATGTACGGCAACTCGATCTGGGAGTCGACGCTCCAGCGCCACGTCCCAGCTGCCTCGCTCTCGCGGGTCAGCTCCTATGACTGGCTCGGATCGATGGCCTTCTTCCCGCTCGGTCTGATCGTGTGGGGACCGGTGGCCGAGGCGATCGGGATCAGCGCAGCGCTATGGAGCGCCTTCGGGCTGTTCGCGATCGGGCTCATGGTGGTTGGCCTCGTTCCTGAGGTGCGGCGCCTGCCCGCCATGCCCGATGGCGCCGGCCGCGCGGCGGCCTGACGGTTGCGCCCGCGCGCGCGCCGGAGTACGCTCGACGCAAGAGCGATCCGCGTGGTCGCCGTGAGCAACCAGATTCGATACTTGGCTTCTTTGCAGCGGTTTTTGAGACTTTCCGGTACCCGATGAGATCAACTTCAACAGAGAACGGACCGCCCCGGGACAAGCGCGAAAGGAGTGCCCGAGCGCGTCCGTAGATGAAGTGCCGCGCGCCACCGGAAGGCGCGCGCCCGCTTGGAGCAGCCCTGGTGTCTCGCGGTACCGAGCCGAGCGCTCGACCGAGAAACCGGACCCGGCCACTGAGGGCCGGGGGAGGAGACTGCGACATGGAGATCCTGCTGGCGGCCGTTGTGTCCGCCGCCGTGGCCGCGACCGTGGTCCTCATAGGGCTGCGCCGGCGCCCGCCGATGGAGGTGTCGCCCATGATCACGCACGCCGAGGCCGCCGCTGCCCCGTCCGCCTCCGGCGAGAGCCCCCTGCGTGGCCGCCGCGCCGCTCCGGCCCGTCCCGCCGTTGTGAGCGGACAGGACGACGCCGACCTCGCCGGGCGGCGCGAGGAGATCGCCCGCAGGGAGGAGCGCGTGCGGGCTCAGGAGGACGCGCTCAGCGCGCGTGAGCGATCGGTCGAGCATCGCGAGGCGTCGCTGGAGGAACGTGCGCGCAACCTCGAGGTGAACGCGGAGGGGCTCAAGGAGGCCAAGCGCGAGCACGTTCGTGGGCTGGAGCGGGTGGCGGGCCTGAGCGCCGGCCAGGCCAAGCACCTCCTGCTGCACGAGCTGGAGGACGAGGTCCGCCACGACAGCGCCCGGATGGTGCGCCAGGTGGAGGAGGAGGCGCGCAACGAGGCCGACCGGCGCGCCCGCAGCATCCTCGCCACCTGTATGCAGCGCGTGGCCGGCGGCCACGCGCACGAGACCACCGTGTCCACGGTGGAGCTGAAGTCGGACGAGCTGAAGGGCCGCATCATCGGGCGCGAGGGACGCAACATCCGCGCCCTGGAGACGCTCACCGGGATCGACTTCATCATCGACGACACCCCCGGCGCGGTACTGCTGTCCGGCTTTGACGGGGTGCGCCGCGAGATCGCCCGCCTGGCGCTGGAGCGCCTGCTCCAGGACGGGCGCATCCACCCGGCGCGGATCGAGGAGGCCTACCACCAGGCGCGCTCGGACATCGACCAGCGGATCGCGGAGGTGGGCGAGCAGGCAGCCTTCGAGGCCAACGTGGGCACGGTGCATCCGGAGCTCACCAAGCTGCTCGGCCGGCTGCAGTACCGCACCAGCTACGGCCAGAACGTGCTGGCCCACTCGCTCGAGTGCGCCCGCCTGGCCACCCTCCTGGCCTCCGAGCTGGGGGCCAGCCCCAAGATCGCCGCACGCGCCGCGCTGATGCACGACATCGGCAAGGCGGTGTCCCACGAGACCGAGGGCCCGCACGCCCTGGTGGGAGGCAAGCTCGCTCGCCGCTACGGCGAGGACGAGGCCGTTGCCCACGCGATGGAGTCACACCACAACGAGGTGGAGCCCCAGACGGTGGAGGCCGTGATCGTGCAGATCGTGGACTCGCTGTCGGGCGCGCGCCCGGGTGCGCGCGGCGAGTCGCTCGAGCGCTACGTGGGACGCCTGCACGACCTCGAGGGGCTGGCTTCGCGCCACGCCGGGGTGGAGAAGGTCTACGCCATGCACGCGGGCCGCGAGATCCGCGTGATCGTGCGCCCCGAGGAGATCGGAGACGACGAGGCCACGCTGCTGTCACGCACCATCGCGCGTGAGGTCGAGGCCGAGTTGGAGTACCCGGGGCAGATCAAGGTCACGGTGATCAGGGAGAGCCGGTCGACCGACTATGCGAAGTAGTCACGCGCCGCGCTCCGCGGAGGCCGGCTCGCCGGACGACTTACATGACGAGAGGACGTGACAATGGAGTACCGCACCCTTGGGCGGAGCGGCTGCGCGGTGTCGACCCTGTCGCTGGGCACGATGACGTTTGGCAGCGAGACTGACGAGGACGCGTCTCACGCGCAGCTGGACGCCTTCGTTGGGGCGGGAGGCACCCTGATCGACACCGCCGACGTGTACAGCGCCGGCGTCTCGGAGGAGATCATTGGGCGCTGGCTCGGCAAGCAGCCGACCGGTATACGCAGCCAGGTGGTGCTCGCGACCAAGGGACGCTTTCCGATGGGCGAAGGCCCCAACGACGCCGGAGTCTCCCGCCGGCACCTGCGGGACGCGCTGGACGCCTCGCTGCGGCGGCTCGGGGTCGAGTCGGTCGACCTCTATCAGCTGCACGCCTTCGACCCGCACACCCCGCTGGATGAGACGCTGCGCTTCCTCGACGACGCCGTGAGTGCGGGCAAGATCTCCTACATCGGGCTGTCCAACTACACCGGCTGGCAGGTCCAGAAGGTGGTCGACCTCGCCGAGTTCCGCGGCCTGGCGAGTCCGGTCACCCTGCAGCCGCAATACAACCTTCTCGTGCGGGAGATCGAGTGGGAGATCGTGCCCGCCTGCGAATCGACCCGGCTGGGGCTGCTGCCGTGGTCGCCCCTTGGCGGAGGCTGGTTGACCGGCAAGTACACCCAGGACGCACGGCCGACCGGCGCCACGAGACTTGGCGAGAACCCCGACCGCGGCGTCGAGGCCTACGACCGTCGCAGCCGCGACCAGCGCACGTGGGACGTGATCGACGCGGTCGAGTCGGTCGCCTCGTCACGCGGAGTCACCATGGCGCAGGTGGCGCTCGCGTGGCTGGTCGACCGGCCGATCGTCAGCTCGGTGATCCTCGGTGCCCGCACCGTCGAGCAACTGCAGGACAACCTCGGCGCCGCAGGCCTGCACCTGAGCCAGGACGAGACCGCGCGGCTGGACACCGCGAGCGACCCGGCCGCGGCCGACTACCCGTACGGCGGGCCGGGCACCGAGCAGCGCAGCCGCGCGGTTGCGGGCATCGCCCCCTGACGTAATCGACCCGACCACCGAGTCGGACTATGATGGGCGTGTGGAAGCGAAGGTCGCGACAGCCAACGAAGAGGCTGTCGAGGCCTGGGACGGCGTGCTTTTCGACCGCTTCTCCCAGTTCCGCCATCTGATCCTCGCCGGCAACGGCGCCCAGAGCGATCGGGCGCTCGACTGCATCCACCGCAGCCCGGCGAGCGGGTGCTCGACGTGGGCTGCGGCTTCGGCGACGTCACCCAGCAGATCGCCGCCATGGTGGGTCCGGAGGGCGAGGTGGTGGGCGTGGACGCCTCGCCGCGCTTCATCGACGCGTCCCGCGCCGAGGCCGAGGAGGCTGGCGTCGGAAACGTCCGCTTCGAGATCGCCGACGTCGAGGCCGGCTGGCTTCGGGGGCGGCTTCGACCGCGTCTTCTCGCGCTTCGGGACGATGTTCTTCGCCAATCCCGTGAGGGCGCTGCGCAACGTCCGCGAGGCGCTCGTGCCGGGCGGCGAGCTGTGCATGGTCGTCTGGCGCCAGAAGGTCGAGAACCCGTGGATGTACGAGGCCCAGGTGGCCGTCGAGCGGTACCTCGAGCGGCGTGAGAACCCCGACGAGCCCACCTGCGGCCCCGGTCCCTTCTCGATGGCCAACGCCGACACCACCAGCGGGATCCTCGAGAGCGCCGGCTACGAGGACATCCGCCTCGACCGCTCAGACACTGCAGATGATCGTTGGCACCGACCTCGACGAGGCGATCGACCTCGTGACCGCACTCGGCCCGGCCGGGGAGATCATCCGCCTGGCGGGTGAGGACGCCGAGGAGATCAGGCCCAAGCTGGTCCAGGCAGTGCGCGAGGCGCTGGAACGCTTCGCCACCGAGGACGGCGTGCGGGCGCAGATGTCCACGTGGATCGTGAGCGGTCGCGCTCCGGCCGGCTGAGCCTCAGGCGCGTCACTAGCCCTTCGGCGGGAGCGAGCCGGCATAGGCCACCCCGGTCTTCACCCAGCGCTCGAGCTCGGGCTCGCTCTGGACATCGGCCGCGGGTACGCGCAGCCAGCCGCTCATCGGGCGCCCCCGCATCACCATCGGCTCGGCGGAGGAGCCGTCCACCAGGGTGTCGGACTCGTCGGGGTCGACCGGCACGAGGAGCCCGCCCTGCCCGCTCGCTGCGACCGCCATGTGACCGTTGATCAGAAAGGCAAGGCCGCCGAACATCCGCATCTCGGTGACCGCCTGCTCGTCGGTCATGAGGGCGCGGATTCGATCGGCGAGGGCTTCGTCGTAGGGCATCTCCGCATGATGATGAAGCTCTGGCGTCCATGGGCCGGTGACGAGCGCACTGCACTCGGTATCGTCGCCAGTCCCCGAGCAGGAGGCGCAAATGCCGTATGTCGAAGGCTTCGTCGCCGCCGTGCCCACCGCGAACAGGGACGTGTACATCGAGCACGCCACCGAGGCCGCCGAGTACTTCAAGAACCTCGGCGCGACGCGCGTGATCGAGTGCTGGGGGGACGACGTGCCGAAGGGCGAAGCTCACAGACTTCTACAAGGCCGTCCAGGCCAAGGACGACGAGACCGTGATCTTCAGTTGGGTCGAATATCCGGACAAGGCGACCCGCGACGCCGCGAACGAGAAGATGAGCGCCGACCCCGAGATGATGAATATGGAGATGCCCTTCGACGGCAAGCGGATGTTCTGGGGCGGCTTTGAGCAGGTGGTGAGCGAGTAGGCGCGACCTGGCGCTGGTCAGCGCCTGGCGACCTGGAATCGAATGCGCTTCAGGCGAGACCTGTTGCTCGCCAGGTCTGTCGCGACGCCGCGCAGGCGATAGCGGCCGGGCTTCAGCTTGCGCCCACGCAGGCGGCCGCTGAAGGTGACCCTGTTGGAGTTCACGTGACCCTGGTGGATGAAGCTGCCCCGGATGAGCTTGTAGCGGGTGCACTTCTTCGCCCGCCGGTTGGAGCGCGTTGCTCTGAGGCAGCGCCCACCTGCCCGCCGACCTTGGACAGCTCGCTCGATCGTGAATTTGACCGCCGCCGCTTCGGAAAGCGCATATGAGACCTGCGTGCCGGCAGGAGTCGCGATGCTCGGGCCTGAGCCCGCGGCGCGGAAGCGGGTCCGCGAGAGTGAGAGCGAGTTGAGAGCGGGCTTGGTGGTGTCGGGCGGCGATGTGGGCGTGGCCGTTGCGGCGGGCGTGGGCGCAGGGGCCGCGTCGGGAAACGCTACGCCCCCGCTCATGCGCACGGCCAGGCCGGTATTCCCGGCGGCGCAGCGGCGGTCGCCTGGATTTGCGGCCGCCGGGTCCGGATTGGCGGCGTCGGGCATTACGTCCCAGGGCCCCGCGCTGTCGGGTGGGGCTGCCCGAACGCGGCCCAGCGGAACGCCGCGAGGCTGCCCGGCACGAGGCTCGGGTCGAAGGACAGCGTGAAGCTCTCGATCCCACTCGTGACCGTGGTGGGAACCGCAGTCGGCGCGGCCGCCAGCTGGCCCGCCAGGTCTTGGCAGTCCGCGCTACTGAGCGTTCGGTCGAGGTCACGAAGGGCCACGTCCACCGTCACGCCATCGGCGTTGCGGGTGGCCACGATCTCGTGATCGGCGATCCCATCGCCACCCGTGTCGATCAGGACGTGCACGCCGATCTCGGCGCGCGTTCCGCCCCGAAAGTGCTCGCGTCGAGGTCGACGGTCAGGGTCGCCAAGGTACCGTCCACGTCCCAGGCGACCCTGCGGAGATCAGCCTTTCCGGAGGCGCCGGTGGGAGCGTCGGAGGGATCCTCGCGGGCTTGGGTGGCCGCCTGTGCCGTGGTGGGGGCCAGCCAGAGTAGGAACCCACCATCACCAAGAGGCCAGCCTTGCGCGTATCGGTGGTTTGGCTAACGCTCAGCTTGTTGATGGAGCGGCGGACCATACGCCAGGCGTGGGGAGGAGACAAGTTGCCCGCTCACCCGGCCGGTGGTAATTTCGCTGCCGGCGCGGTCCCGCGCCCAACCTCCGATTCCGGCGCTCACGCCGCCGGCTCAAGCGGAGGCAAAGGGGGCTCGAGCTCTCGGGACACCGGTCAGATGTCGTGCCCTTTCCCGGTGGGGCCCCCGTGAGCGTGAGTCGCGGGGCCGCTGCCACGAGAGGAGCACGACGATGACCAGGCAGAAGTCCTTCAAGCGCCTCGTCCGCGCGCGGACGGAGAAGACAGGGGAGAGCTACACGGCGGCGCGCGCGCCCTGCTGGCCGCCTGCGACGAGCCAAGCCGACCGAGGGCCGCCAAGCTCACGGTCTCCGACGACAGTGATCCGGCGGCCGGACCGGCCGCGGCTGGGAGGAGTGGTTCGACCTGCTCGACGGGTCGGGCGCTACCGAGCAAGAAGCATCGCGAGATCGCTGGCTGGCTCCGCGAGGAGCAGGGGACGCGACGGCTGGTGCGCGCAGGCGATGACCGTGAGCTACGAGCGCGCACGCGGGATGCGCGCCGTCGGGGAGAAGGCCGACGGCTTCTCTGTCACCGCCTCGAAGACGGTGGCGGTGCCGGTCGAGCAGCTGTTCGACGCGTTCGTCGACGAGTCGCGGCGGTCGAGCTGGCTTGCCGACGGCGAGCTGCTGGAGCGGACGGCGAACAGGCCGCGGTCCGCCCGGTACGACTGGGGCGACGGCTACACGCGCGTGGTCGTGGGGTTCGAGGCCAAGGGGGAGAACAAGAGCACGGTGGGCCTGGACCACGAGAGGCTGCCCGACGCCGACGGAGGCCGAGCGGATGAAGCAGTTCTGGCGCGAGCGGGTGGCGACCTTGAAGGAGGTGCTGGAGCGATGAGCTCGGCTAGGGCGTCCAAGGGGGCGGCCACTGCGCAGCCCCGCGGAGGGGTGAGCGTGCGGTGTGCGGCCACTGCTTTCCCGCGGAAGCGCTCGTTTCGTCAACGACTGGAGCCTCAACGTGGCTATAGCCCCGTCAATCTTCCGCTCGTGTGCCGGCCCGCACACGACACCGCTCCGCGCGAGAAGCGGTAGCCGCGAGTACCCTCACGCCCCAATGAAGCGCTACCACCTCACCACCTTCGGGTGCCAGATGAACGAGCACGATTCCGAGCGGATGAAGGGCATGCTCGAGTCGCTCGGATACGACGAGGCGCCGGCGCGCGATGACGCCGATCTGATCCTCTTCAACACCTGCTCGATCCGCGAGAAGGCCGACAACCGGCTGGCGGGCCATCTCGGTGAGGCCAAGCGCCTGAAGCGCGAGGACCCGCGCGAAGCTCGTCGGCGTGGGCGGGTGCTGGTCGCAGTCGATGAAGGAGAAGGTGTTCGAGCAGTTCCCGTTCGTCGACGTCGCCTTCGGCCCCGGCCAGGTCCACAAGCTCGCCGAGTTCCTCACCAGCGACAGCATCACCGCCCAGGGCTTCTTCGAGTTCGAGGGCTTCACCGGCCACCTGCCGATGCGCCGCGCGCGCGAATTCCAGGCCTGGGTCCAGATCTCCGTGGGCTGCAACTGCGTCGTGCTCCTACTGCATCGTTCCCTCGACGCGCGGGCGCGAGGTCTCGCGTCCCGCCGGCGAGCTGATCGAGGAGATCGAGCGCCTGGCCGCCGACGGCGTGCGCGAGGTGACGCTGCTCGGCCAGAACGTGAACTCCTACGGCCGCGACCTGCCGGTGGGCGCGAAGGCGACGTTCGCCGAGCTGCTGGCGATGGTCGACGCCGTCGAGGGCATCGACCGCGTGCGCTACACCAGCCCGCACCCCAAGGACATGCGCGAGGACGTGATCCGCGCCCACGCCGAGCTGCCGAGCCTCTGCGAGCACATCCACCTGCCGCTGCAGTCGGGCTCGAGCCGCGATCCTGAAGGCGATGCGCCGGACCTACAACCGCGAGCGCTACCTGGACCGCGTCGGCGATGATCCGCGACATCGTTCCCGACTGCGCGCTCAGCGACCGACATCATCGTCGGCTTCCCGGGGGAGACCGACGAGGACTTCGAGGAGACGCTCGAGGTGGTCGAACGAGGTGCGCTACGACTCGGCGTTCACGTTCATCTACTCGCCGCGGCGCGGCACGACCGCCGCCGAGCTGCCCGACCGGCTCCCGCACGAGGTCAAGCGCGAGCGGATGGAGCGGCTCGTCGAGGCGGTCCAGCGGCATCGCCACCGAGCGCTCGCAGCGCTTCGTGGGCCGCACGATGGAGGTGCTGGTGGAGGGCCCGTCGCGCACCGACCCGTCGCGGCTGCGCGGCCGCATCCGCCACAACAAGACGGTGAACTTCACCGGGCTCGGCGAGCCGGGCGAGCTGGTCGACGTGGAGATCGCCTCCGCCACCAGCACGACGCTGGCCGGCGAAGAGCGGCTGCTCTCCCGCGTTGCCTGACACGCGCCCGGCGGTCGTGGCGCTGTTCGGCCCGACCGCGGTCGGCAAGACGGCAGTGGCGATCGCGCTCGCGCGAGCTGCTCCGCGACCGCGGGGGCGACCCGGTCGCGATCTCGCGCCGACGCGCTCCAGGTCTACGAGGGGCTGGGCGCGCTGACCGGCGCGGCCGCGGCCGGCGAACAGAAGCGGCTCGAGCACCGGCTGATCGGGTTCGTGCCGGTCACCGAGAAGTTCGACGTCGGCCAGTACATGCCGCTGGCGCACGCGGAGATCGACGCGGCGCTGGACGCGGGCCGGACGCCCGATCGTGGTGGGCGGCACGGGCCTCTACATGCGCGCCGCGCTGGCCGACCTGTCGCTGCGCCAAGGCGGCGCCGGCGCGGCGGAGACCGAGCTGTGGTCGCCAGACACCCGCCATCCGACGCTGCTGGTCGGCCTGACGATGGAGCGCGACGCGCTCTACGAGCGGATCGACGCCCGGATCGACGCGATCGTGGCCGCCGGCGCCGAGGAGGAGGTCCGCCGAGCGCGGACGCTCGGCGCATCGCGCACCGCCCGCAAGTCGCGCTCGGCTTCGACGAGCTGCTCGCCGGCGACGTCGAGACGATAAAGCAAGCGCAGCCGCAACTACGCGCGGCCGCCAGCTCACCTGGATGCGCAAGCTCCCGGACGTCTCGAGGTCGACATGGGCGCGTCGACGCCGGACGCCGCGGCCGAGATCGCCGCGGGCTGGCCTAGCGGCGCTCGAGCGCGAGGCGCACGCCGAGCTCCGACGAGGCACGGTGCCCGTTCAGCCGCTCGAAGCGGTCCTGCCGCGATCGAGGAACGCCTGCGCGTACGCGACGCATCGTCGCGAGGCGGAGCCAAGCGTCGAAGCGACGATCGTCGCGGCCATCACGAGCGCGGCGGCAGCGCCGCGTGCGATGGGGCGGAACTGGGGAACAGGGCGACGAAGAAGACCGCCGCTTCGGGTTCGAGACGCTGGTCACGAGCCCGTCGCGCCGGCCGATCCCGGACGGCGCCGCCTGTTCGGTCGCGGCGCGCGCACGAGCGCCTGCTCCCGCACCTGCAGGACGCTGGCCCCGCGACTGCACCGCGGCGACGGGCTCGCGATGGCGACGATCGCACGATGCCGATCCTCGCAGCTGCCACCGCGATCGAGTTGCCCGCGGTGCCTCGAGACGCGCGCCGGCGCCCGCCGTTCGGCGTCGGACGACAGCGCGGTCGCGACTGCGCCGGCGTGAGCGCCGGTCGAGCGAACTGGCCGGAGCGCGGATGACGTGCGTCGAGCATCGATCCATCGTAGGGTCATCCGCCGTGAGGTTCGAGAAGTGGCAGGCCCTGGGCAACGACTACGCTGATCGTCGAGGAGCGCGACCTCCCCTTCGAGCTGACGCCGAGGCGGATCCAGGCGCTCTGCGAGCCCCACACGGGCGTGCGGTCCGACGGCATCCTGCTGCTGTCCGAGCCCGCCGAGCGCGGCTTCGTGGCGGCGCTGCGGATCTTCAACCCGGACGGCTCGGAGGCCGAGCTGTCGGGCAACGGCGTGCGCGAGGCCGTGATGTACCTGCGCCGCAACGGCTGGACCGACAGCGACACCTTCTCGATCCAGACCGCCGCCGGCGAGGTGCGCCCGCGGATCACGGGCCCGACCACCTGCACGGTGGACATGGGCCGCGCCAGCCTGCGCTCGAAGGACTTCCCATCGGGCGAGCAGGACGGCACGGGCAAGCTGGAGTCCGGCGGGCGCGAGCTCGCCTTCCAGCACGTGTCGATGGGCAACCCCCAGTGCGCGATCGAGGTGCCCGAGGGCCTGGAGGAGCTCGACCTCAGCACGCTCGGCCCGCCGATCGAGCACCACGAGCTGTTTCCCAACCGCACCAACGTGTCGTTCTGGCGGCGCGAGTCCGGGGACGCCATCCGCGCACGGATCTTCGAGCGCGGGGTGGGGGAGACGATGTCCTCGGGCACCGGCGCCACCGGTGCCGCCGTCGCCGCGGTATTGCGTGGCGTCGACAGCCCCGTGACCGTTCGTCTCGACGGCGGCGAGCTCGAGGTGGACGTGGGCGAGGACCTTCACGTCGACCTGACCGGCTGGGCGGTCCCCGTGTACCGGGGCGAGCTCAGCCACGAATTCCTGGAGCAAATAGAGAGGCTGGACGCCGATCCTGGCTCTCAGAGCGCGGGGCCGGAGGCCCCGCGGAGGAGACCTCATGAAGACCAGCGAGCGGCTCGACCGCCTGCCCCCGTACCTGTTCGCCGAGCTCGAGCGCAAGATCGCCGCGAAGAAGGCCGCGGGCGTGGACGTGATCAGCCTCGGCATCGGCGATCCCGACACGCCGACGCCGGAGCTCGTGGTGGACGCGCTGGCGGAGGCGGCGCACGACCCCGGCACGCACCAGTACCCCTCCAACCGCGGCCGGGCCGAGCTGCGCGAGGCGGTCGGCGAGCTTCTACGACCGGCGCTTCGGCGTTTAGCTCGACGCGGAGACCGAGATCGTTCCGGCGCTGGGCGCCAAGGAGTGCGTGTTCAACCTCAACCTCGCCTTCCTCGACCCGGGCACCGCCGCGCTGGCGGCCGATCCCGGCTATCCGGTCTACACCGGCGGGCCGCTGCTGGCGGGGGCCGAGGCGGTCCTGATGCCGCTGGTGCCCGAGCTGGGCTTCGCCCCGGACCTGGATGCGATCCCCGCCGAGGCGCGCGAGCGCGCGCGGATGATGTTCCTCAACTACCCCAACAACCCGACGGGCGCAATGGTGCCGGACGGGCTGTTCGAGCGGGCGGTTGAGTTCGGCCGCGAGCACGACGTCCTGATCGTGCACGACGCCTCCTACACCGAGACCACCTTCGACGGCTACGTGGCGCCGAGCTTCCTCGAGACGCCGGGCGCGAAGGACGTGGGCATCGAGATGTTCTCGCTGTCGAAGGGCTACAACATGACCGGCTGGCGCACGGCCGCGATCGTCGGCAACGCCGAGGCCATCGAGGCGTACTGGAAGCTCAAGACCAACATCGACTCGGGGATGTTCGAGGCGGTGCAGCTGGCCGCCGCGAAGGCGCTGAACTACGGCGACCACGTGCCGCGGGAGATGAGCGAGGTCTATCAGCGCCGCCGCGACCTCGTGGTGGGCGCGCTGCAGGCGATCGGCGTGGACGTGACCGCGCCCAAGGGGACGATCTACGTGTGGGCGCCCGGTGCCCGAGGCCACACGTCGGCCTCGTACTGCGAGCTGGTGCTCGAGGAGTCGGGCGTGGTCGTCTCCCCGGGCGGCTCCTACGGCCCCAACGGCGAGGGCTTCTTCCGGATCTCGCTCACCATCGACGACGACCGCCTCACCGAGGCGATGGAGCGGCTGCGCTCCAGCCTCGGGGGATAGCGCGACGGATCGGGGAGGTAGGTTTCTGCCATGAGGAGCTGGGAGCTGACAAACATGGAAATGGAGTCCCACCATCCGGTGGTGCTCTCATCGGAGGATGCGGCGAGGGTGATCATGCTGTGCGTCCCCGGGGGCGAGTGCCTGCAGGAGCACCGCGTGCACGAGCGTGCCTGGGTGCTCGTGCTGGACGGCGAGATCGAGATCGAGGCCGGCGAGACCGTCTCCGGAGGCCCCGGGCTGCTCACCGAGTTCGAACCCGGTGAGGACCACGAAGTCCGTGCCACCGTCGACGCGAAGTTGCTGCTCTTCCTGGCGCCGTGGCCGGGCGATGGGCACCCGGGCGCGATGACGCTCGACGAGAAGGCCAACGTGCGCGAGCGCGCGCGCGACCGGGCCGGCTAGCTGAGCCGCTCCCCGGCCGCGCCTAGACTGGATGGGGTGCAGAACGGCCAGACCACCCGCCCCCAGCGCGCCCGCCAGCGCGCGCTGCTGATCGCGGCCGCGCCCGAACAGCCCGACCTCTCGGAGCTGCGCGAGCTGCTGGCCACGGCCCGCGTGGCGGTGGCCGGGGAGCTCACCCAGCGGCGCGCGCAGCCAGATCCCGACCGCTACCTGGGCAAGGGAAAGCTCACCGAGCTCAAGCAGGCGATCAAGGACAACGACGCCAACCTGGTGGTGTGCGACGACGAGCTGCTGCCCCGCCAGGAGCGCAACCTGGAGGAGGGAGTGGGGGTGCCGGTGATCGACCGCACCGCCCTGATCCTCGACATCTTCGCCGACCACGCCGGCTCGGCCGAGGGCAAGCTGCAGGTGGAGCTGGCCCAGCTGGAATACAACATGGCCCGCATGCGGGGGCTGTGGACGCACCTCGAGCGCCTGGGCGGCGCAACGGGCGGCGGCGTGGCCACCAGGGGCCCGGGCGAGACCCAGATCGAGACCGACCGCCGGCTGGCGCGCAACCGGATCGCGGCGCTGCGGCGCAGCCTCGAAGGCACGCGCGGATCGCGCGAGATCATGCGCGCCGAGCGCGAGCGCGCCGCCCTGCCCACGGTGGCGCTGGCGGGGTACACCAACACCGGCAAGTCCACGCTGCTCAACGCGCTGACGGGCGCCGACGTGGGCGTGCGCGACCGCCTCTTCCACACGCTCGACCCCACCACGAGGTCATTCGAGATCGAGGGCCGGCGCTACCTGCTCACAGACACCGTCGGCTTCATACGCAAGCTGCCCCACCAGCTCGTGGAGGCCTTCGGCGCCACGCTGGAGGAGGCGCTGGGCGCCGACCTGCTGGTGCACGTGGCCGACGCCTCGGCGCCCGAGGAGGAGCTGCGCGGGATGCTGGCCGCTGTGGAGGAGGTGCTGGACGAGACCGGCGCCGCCGACCGGCCGCGCCTCCTAGCGCTGAACAAGGTGGACCTGCTCGACGAGAACCGGCGTCGCGAGCTGGGTTTCCGGTTCCCCGACGCGGTGCAGGTGTCGGCCGAGACGGGGGAGGGGCTCGATCTGCTGCGTGGCGCGATCGAGGGCCGCTTCCTCGCCACCCTGCAGTCGGTGGACCTGCTGCTTCCCTACGACGAGGGCGGGCGACTGTCGGAGCTGCACGAGCTGGCCGGCGAGATGGAGCGCGAGGACACCGCCGAGGGCGTGCGCGTGCACGCCCGTGTTCCGGCTGCCGTGGCCGCGCGCTTCGAGCGCTTTGTGACCAACGGCGCGTCAGCCGACCGCCCTTGACGGTCCTTCGCTTCCGCCGCCTGGTGGCCGGGGCGGCCGCCCCGGAGCGCTCCCACGCCGACGACGCCGGGTATGACCTTCGCGCCGCCGAGCAGGCCGAGCTCGGGCCGGGCGAGCGGGCGAGCGTGGGGACCGGGATCGCCCTCGAGATTCCCGAGGGCCACGGCGGGCTGGTGCTGCCGCGATCGGGCCTGGCGGCGCGGCACGGCATCGCGTTGGTGAACGCGCCAGGGTTGATCGACGCCGGCTACCGCGGCGAGGTACGGGTGCTGCTGCTGAACACCGACCGCTCGGAGAGCTTCTCGGTGGAGGTGGGCGACCGGATAGCGCAGCTGCTGCTGGTGCGGCACGAGGCGCTGGAGGTGGTCGAGGCGGAGGAGCTGGCCGAGAGCGCGCGGGGCGAGGGCGGGTTCGGGTCCACGGGGCGTTGAATGCGACCTCTTAGGTATTCCATCAACATCACATTGGACGGGTGCTGCGATCACCGCGCGGGTTCCCCGGACGAAGAGACCCATCGTCACGCCACGGAGATCATCGCCCAGGCCGATGCTCTCCTCTTCGGCCGGGTGACCTACGAGATGATGGAGTCAGCCTGGAGGCCGCCGGGGCAGACGGAAGCGATGCCAGATTGGATGGTGCCCTTCGGCCGGACGATCGACGCGGCAAAGAAGTACGTCGTATCGAGCACCCTGGACCAGGTGGATTGGAACGCGGAGCTCCTGCGCGGGGATCTGGAGACGGCCGTTCAGCAGCTCAAGCAGGAGCCGGGTGAGGGACTGTTCGTGGGAGGGGTGAAGCTCCCGCTGGCGTTGGCGGAGCTGGGGTTGATCGACGAGTACGAGTTCGTCGTGCACCCCAGGGTGGCGGGCCACGGGCCGACGTTGTTCGCGGGGCTGTCGAAGTATCTCGACCTGAAGCTCGTGGGCCGGCTGGAGTTCGGCTCGGGGGCGGTGGCGATGCGGTACGAGCCGAGAACGTAGGCGCGAAGCTAGGCCGCCATCGCGGCCAGGCCTTCATCGCGCGCAATGACCGGCCTGTAGCCCAGCTCCCGCCTCGCCTTTCCGATATCCAGCGTGCACTCCTGGGACGAGAGCCACACGGCCAGGCGCGTCACGGGCGGCTCGCCGCGGCAGCGGCAGCGCCGACCACAGCTTCTCGGCAACCGCCGCCGCCGGGCCCGCCACGGCGGCCGGCATCTCCTTGTCCGGCGCTTCGATGCCGCGCGTGGCCACCAGGCGCGTGATGAACTCGCGGAACTGCACCGGCTCGCCGTCGGTCACGAAGTAGGCCTCGCCGGAGCGCCCCCGCTCGGCGCCGAGCAGCAGCCCCTCCACCACGTTGTCCACGTGGGTCGTGGAGGTGAGGTGCCGGCCGCCGCCGATCCACGCGAAGCGCCCGCTCTCCATGGCCTGGATCAGGGGCGGGAGGAGGGTGGTGTCGCCGGGGCCCCACACCAGCCGCGGGCGCACCACAACGGTCTCGAAGTCCCTGCCCGCGGCGCGGCGCACGCGCTGCTCGGCCATCGCCTTGGTGGCGCGGGTAGTGGGCGGTGGAGTCGGGCCTCAGCGGCCACGGTCTCGTCGGCGTTCACCAGCGGCTTGCCCGCGAGCAGCGCCGCCTCCGTGCCCACGTGCACGAAGCGCCGCACGCCCGCGCGCGCCGCAGGCCACGAGCGCGTTCACGGTGCCCGCCACGTTGCCGCGCACAAACTCGTCCCGCGTGCCCCACGCGCCCAGCTTGGCGGCGGAGTGGAAGGCCACGTCGGCAGCCCTGGGCGCCGGCGAGCATCGAGTCCACGTCGTCGAGGTCTCCGCGCACCGGCTCGGCGCCGGCCTCGGCCACCTTCGCGGCGGATGAGTCCGAGCGAGCGAGTGCGCGCACCTTCCAGCCCTCGGAGGCCAGGCGGCGCAGCAGCACGTCGCCGATGAAGCCCGACCCGCCGGTCACGAATGCGGTGCGTTGGGTGCCCACCTTCGAAACGCTACCTACACCCCCGCCGCCCGCCGCGCCGACGCATGCGCCGCCTCCTCCATCGCGTCGTCCAGGGGCTCCAGCTCCACACCGAGCGCCAGCTCGATCAGGCGGTCGGCCAGCCACACGTTCTTGGGCAGCAGCGGGCCATGGAGGTAGGTGCCGACCACGTTTGCGCGGTGCACGCCCTCGAACCCGTCGCGGTCGTTGTTGCCGTGGCCGGCGAGCACGCGACCCAGCGGCTTCTCGTCCGGGCCGAGGTAGGTGCGCCCGCCGTGGTTCTCGAAGCCGGCGATCGTGCGAGGGCCCGTGCCCAGGTCGGCCTCGATGGCGCAGTTGCCGATCAGCCGCTCGCCCTCCTCGCGCACCGTGTACAGGTCCACGAGCCCCACCCCGGGCAGCTCGCGCTCACCCAGCTGGTAGCTGTGTCCCAGCAGCTGGTAGCCGCCGCACACCGCCAGCACGGCGGCGCCCCGGTCCGCCGCGGCGTGCAGCGCTTCGCGCTTGGTGCGCTGCATGTCCTCGGCCACCGCGATCTGGTCGCGATCCTGGCCGCCGCCGATGTAGAAGAGGTCGTGGGCGCCGCCGTCCAGCCGCTCCTCCACGGTGGAGGAGGCCAGCTCGAAGCCCAGCCCGCGCCACTCGCAGCGCGCCCGCAGGATCGCGATGTTGCCGCGGTCGGCGTAGATGTTCATCAGCTCCGGGTAGAGCGCGCACACACGCAGCGTGGCGGTCATCGCGGCGCCTCCAGGAGCACGAGCGAGCTGCCCACGTAGTCGCGAGTGGGGGGGACGGTGAGCAGCTCGGTGGCGGTGAGTCCCACGGCCACGGCCTCCTCGGACAGCCCCCCGGGGGTGACCGAGTCCAGCCGGATCGTGAACGTCTCCTCGGTGAGCTCACCCGCGGGCGACACCGCCTGGCGCTGGCGGTGGATCGACACGGCGTGGCCCTCGTCGCGCACGTCGACCGGGATGGAGGAGAGCACCCAGCCGTCGATCTCCAGCACGTCGGGCAGGGGAGGGAGCGCCTCGCGCGCGGGCACAGAGGAGAACGGGTCGGCGAGTGCCACGGCCAGCACGCCGCCGGGCTCGAGGTGGGCGAGCACGCACCCGAGCATCGCCGTGCGCCCGGCCGGCCCGCCGAGCAGCTGAACCACCTGCATCGGGGCGATGGCGAGCGCGAAGCGCCCGGGCAGGTCGAAGCTGCGTGCGTCGGCCACCACTCCGCGGACGGGCAACCCCCGGGCACGGGCGCGGTCCTCCAGCGCGTGGACCAGCTCGGCGTCGGCATCCAGGCCCACCACCTCGTGGCCGCGGGCGGCCAGGTCCAGCGCCACCCTGCCGGTGCCGCAGCCCAGGTCGAGCACGGCGCCGCCGGAGCGGCGCTCGGCCAGCTCGCGCCAGGCGGGGAGGTCGGCCGCGTAGCCAGAGCACTCCACGTCGTGCCAGGCCGCGGCGTCCGGGCGGGTGAGCGAGCGCCCGCTCACACCGGCACCTCCCGCGGCGCGGGCGCGTCCTCGGGGAGGTCGAGGCGTTCGAGGTCCCACACCGGCAGGTCGTCCAGGTCCGACGACTCGGCGAAGGCGCGCTGCTGGGCTGCGCCCAGCGCGGCGAAGCCCGCGCGCACTCGCTCGATGTAGTCGCGCGAGACCACCACACGCCCCTCGGCCCTCCCGCGCCGCAGGCGCTCGCGGCCCTCCTCCTTGCCGCGATAGGTCCATACGCGGCCGTCCACGCCGTCGATTCGGTCCGTCACGTCCACGCGGTCGTAGTTGCGCTCGCGGCTGTCCAGCAACTCGAGCTCCGCGTCGTCCACCGGGCGGGCCAGGCCGCCCACGGTGGTGCCGGGATCCGGCTCGATGTCCACGAAGGCCACGAACACGGCGGGGCGCACGCCGTCGGAGCGGCGCAGGTACATCTTGTAGCCGGGGATGGCGACGGTGTTGTCGGTGGCCACGCCAAAGCGCCTGCGGTACCCGCGCAGGCGCGCCGGCAAGCCCTGACCCGCCCAGTCGCCCACCAGCGAGGCGTAGCCGAAGACATGCTCCATCAGTCCGCCCACCGCCGGGCCAGGCCGCGGTCGGCCAACAGGTCGCGCAGCTCGATCAGCGCGGTGTAGGTGGGAAGCGCGTAGAGCGGACGGCCGTCCTCGCGCCCGGCGGCCACGGCCGCGTCCAGCGAGTCGGCAAGGTCGCGATCCACGGCGATCTCGGCGTCGATCCCGGCGTACTTCATCCGCAGCGCCATCTCCTCCGCGCGCGTGCCCGAGCACGTCGCGCGGCGCACGCGGCCGGCCAGCAGCTCGAAGTCCGCGTCCCAGATCCACGACACGTCGCGGCCGTCGGCGATCCGGTCGTTCAGCGCCAGCCACAGGTCCACCTGGCCGTCCTCGAGGATGAGGGTGCGCAGCACCTCGTTCGCCCCGGCCGGGTTCTTCACCAGCAGGATCGACACGCGGGCGCCCGTCCACCGGGATCGTCTCCACCCGCCCAAACGACCCGGCAAAGCCCTCGAGCGCCTCACCGATCTGCGTCAGCGAGGCGCCCAGCTCCAGCGACAGTGCCGTGGCCGCCACCGCGTTGTAGACGTTGTAGAGGCCGGGAAGGGGGAGGGAGAGGTCGAGGGGGCCCGCCGGGGTTTCCATAACCACCCGCGCGCCGGACATCCCATGCAGCTCCACCTGCCGGGCGGACACCGACGGCGTGGGCCGCTGGCGGCCGCAGTTGGGGCAGCGGTAGCGGCCCATGTGGCCGAGGTAGACGGCTTCGTAGACGTAGGGATGCCCGCAGTTGCGGCAGTGCTTGGAGTCGGCGGCGTGCTGGAGGGTGGGGACCGCCTGCGAGTCGTCGTCCACGCCGAAGTACGTCACGCCCTCGCGGCCCCGGCCGAGGTCGGCCACCAGCGGGTCGTCGGCGTTGAGCACGAACCGCGCCCCGCGCGCCTCCTCGGTCTCGGCCAGCTCGGCCCAGCGGTCGGCCAGCAGCTCCAGCTCGCCGTAGCGGTCGAGCTGGTCGCGGAAGAGGTTGGCCAGCAGATACGTGCGGGGCCTCACGGCCTCGGCCACGCTCTGGAAGCCAGGCCTCGTCCACCTCGAAGAGCCCCAGCTGGCCGGGCTCGCGCCCGGCGTCGAGCAGGGCGGTGGCCACGCCCCAGCCCATGTTCGAGCCCGCGCGGTTGTGCACCACGGGCCTGCCGGCGCGCTCGAGCACGGCGGCCACCATCGCCGAGGTGGTGGTCTTGCCGTTGGTGGCCGACACGACCACCGCGCCCTCGTCCAGCCGGGAGGCCATCCGCCCAAGCGCCCGGTGGTCGGCTCGCATGAGCAGCCGGCCCGGGAGGGTGGTTCCGCCGCCGCGACCCAGCCGGCGCGAGAGCAGGCGCACGCCACGGGCGATCGTCTCCAGGATCCGGGACATCACTCCGGCACGACCACACGCAGGCAGCGCGGGCGGACGGTGATGGTGGCGGGCACCGTGCCGATCGGGTCGCCGTCGGCGTAGATGGCGAACGGGCGGTCGGCGTCCACCTCGATGGCCGAGCCGGTCATCGTCTGGACGCTGGGATCGGACAGGTGAGTGCCCTTGAACACACGGGGAAGCACGGAGAAGAGGAAGTGGCGCTTGGAGACCTGCCCGCAGGCCACCACGTCGAGCAGGCCGTCGTCCAGCTCGGCCTGCGGCGCCGCGAACATGCCGCCCCCGTAGGCCTTGGAGTTGCAGGCGCCGACCGAGTAGCCCACGATCTCGTGCCGCTCGCCGTCCACCGTGACGGTGAAGGAGGCGGGCTTCCAGGCGGCCAGCGCACGCAGTGCGGCGTACAGGTAGACGAGGTTGCCGCGGATCACGCGTGACTCGTTGGCGATCCGGTTGGCGTCGGAGTCGAAGCCGAAGCTGGCGATGCCCAGGTAGGGCACGCCGTCCACCGCGGCCACGTCGATCATGCGCTCCTTCCCCTGGGCGGCCACCGCCGCTGCCGCTGTGGGATCGGTGGGGATGCCGAGCACTCGCGCCAGGTCGTTTCCGCGACCCGCCGGCACGATCGCCAGCGACGCTCCGGTGTCGCGCAGCACCTCCGCCAGCGGGCGCAGCAGGCCGTCGCCTCCCACGGCCACCACCGTCTCGCCGTTCTCGGCCGCCCGCCCCGCCTCCTCGCGGGCGTGCTCGATATCGCGGGTGTGCACGACGCGGTGCTCGGCCCCGAGCCGTTCGAGCTCTGCCGTGACCTGCGGGAGCCGCCGCACCGAGCGGCCGCCGCCCGCAGCGGGGTTGACCAGCACGAGCAGGCGGCGAGTCACTCGTTCATCGCCGCCGGCGCGCCGCACATGGCCTCAAAGTATGTCGGGGGCGGGGGCGAAAAGCGCGGCGCCATTCCCTTGGGGGATAAACGAGGGAGGTCGCGATGAGGGAGCCCAAGAGGATCTGGTGGGCCAGGCCGCGCAAGCTGTGCGCGCTGGAGCGCCCGGGCGGCGGCGGGCGCAGCCACCGGCCCGACCGCCGGGAGGCGGAGATCGCCTGGCTGAAGCGCCACGGCGTGCGCCTGTGCGTGTCCACGATGACCACGCGCCACAACCTGGCCCACTACGAGGCGGCGGGCCTGGAGGCCCACCACCTGCCCGTGGCGTCGGCAGCCGAGGGAGCGGACGCCCTCGAGGAGCTGCTCGGGCTGCTGCGCCGGGAGACGAGGCGCAGGGGCGCGGTGGCCATCCACGGCAACCGCCACACCGATTTCGTGGCGGCGGTGTGCGCGGCCCATCTGTATGGCACGCGTGGCGTGGACCCGGCCGAGGGGCTGCGGGCCGCGGCCGAGGCGGGGCTGGTGGTGAGCCCGGAGGCGTGCCGAGCTGCTCGGCGTGTCCTACGGGGCGGTCCAGCCGCGTTCGGCCATCGCGGCCTCCACGTCGGCGGGGCGGTCGGTGACCACGTAGGCGTCCACGATCGCGCCCTCGGTGTTGATGGTGATCGAGAGCCCCGATTCCGTGCGCCTCACCTTCGAGATCTGCGCGATGGGGCGCCCCGAGCCCATGCGCGGCTTCACGCGCCCGGTGGCCACGCTGTGCACGGCTTCGATCGCCTCGAGGCCGTCCAGCAGCCGGCGGTAGCCCTTCTTGGAGGAGTGCTTGTGGTGGGTCTTGCGCGCCACGGTGCTCAACCCCGGCCGTTCACCAGTGCGGCGAGGTTGTCGGCCACCTCCACCGGCTTCGCGCTCTTGCCGTCGGCGGACACAGAGCCGGAACCGTCGCCGCTGAGCACCAGCGCGGCGTCCACGCCCGCGGCGTGGGCCGCCTCCACGTCGGCGTCCAGGCGATCGCCCACCACCAGCGTGCGGCCCTCGCCGAGACGGTCCAGCGCGGTCTCGATCAGCCGCGGCTCGGGCTTGCCCACGATCTCCGCCTGCCGGCCCGTGGCGGTCTCCACAGCCGCCAGGATCGCGCCGGTACCGGGCCAGGGCCCATCTGGCGTGGGCAGGGTGGGGTCGCGCCCCGTGGCGATCAGGTGCGCTCCGCGATGGACCGCGAGCGACGCGGTGCGCAGGGCGTCGTAGTCCACCTGGTCGGTGCCGCCGATCACCACAACCTCGGCGTTGGTGGGCCGGTCGGTGCCGTTGACAGCCTCAGGCCGGCGTCGGCCACGTGCGCGTGAGCGCGGGGCTGCCGATCACGAAAGCCGCCTGGCCCGTGCGCGTGTCGGCCAGCAGGTGCTGCATGGCCCCGCCCACGGTCACCACGTCGGCCAGCGAGGCCTGGACGCCCATCCGCCACAGGTGGGCCACGTGGTCCTCGCCGGGGTGCCAGGAGTTGTTGGTGGCGAAGGCCACGCGCTTGCCGGCGGCCCGCAGCGTGGCGATCGCCTCCGCCGAGCCCTCCACCGGGTCTTCGCCCACCCACACGCACCCGTCGAGGTCCAGGATCACCTGGTCATAGCCGCGCAGAAGGGGGGAGAGGGTGGATGTCATCCGATGCCCGTCGATCCTAGACGCGCGCTCGCCCACTACCCTGCCGCGCGTGCGCCGCGTAGCCGCCCTCGTGCTGATCCCGCTCGCCCTCCTCGCCGCCGGGTGCGGTGACGACGACGAGGCCGGCGAGCGAAACGCCGCCCAGCCCTCGGAGGAGCAGCCGTCGCGCAAGGGCGGCTGTTTGGAGGCGAAGGCGCCGGCGCCCAAGCCGGACGGCGGGCAGAGCAAGCCCAAGAGCAGGCTGGATCCGGGGAAGACCTACGAGGTGGAGATGCAGACCAACTGCGGCACGTTCACCATCCGGCTGGATCAGAGGACCTCTCCCGCCACCACCGCGTCGTTCGCGGCGCTCGTGGACAGAGGCTTCTTCGACGACATGGTGTTCCACCGCATCGTCCCGGACTTCGTGATTCAGGGCGGCGATCCCACCGCCAGCGGGCAGGGCGGCCCCGGCTACTCCACCCGCGACAAGCCGCCGGCCGACACGGCCTACACGCGCGGGGTGGTGGCGATGGCCAAGACCCAGGTGGAGCCCCCGGGTACGGCCGGCAGCCAGTTCTACGTGGTCACGGGCGAGCAGGCGCCGCTGCCCCCGGCCTACGCGGTGCTCGGCAAGGTGGTCAACGGCCTGGACGTGACCCAGCGGATCGGGAAGCTCGGGGATCCCGCCACGGAGATGCCGCTTCAGCCGGTGGTCATCGACAGGGCGACCCTGAAGGAGCGCTAGCCGGCGCCGGCCGCGCGTTCGGCCTTCACGCGCGCCTGGCGGCGGCGGCCGAACAGCGTGAGCAGGCCGAGCACCGCCACCACGATCAGCAGGCCCAGCAGCACTCCGCCGAGGGTGCCGACCCCGCCGAATGGCAGGGCCACGAGCTTGGCCAGCCCGAAGCCCACGAGCACGAGCACGACCACGATCGCGAGGAGGATCAGGATGCCTCGCATGCGCACCGCGAGGCTGGCGCCCGAGGACGGCGCGATCAGGCCCATCATTCTCAGCATGAACAGCTGGCGGCTGGAGGGAGGCGCCTGGCCGAGCTTCTCCACCGCGGCCTTCAGCTCGTCGGGGCGGCGCTCGGCGAGGGCCATCGAGGCCCTCATCATCTGCCGCAGCGCTTGACGCTCCTGCGGGTGGCAGCCGGCCAGGGCCTCGTTGAAGTAGGCGCGGGCGGCCTTCGCGTCGTAGCGCTCCGCGGCGCGCGCGCCCAGCAGCGCCTTGGCGGCCACGCGGTGCTTGGACTCGCTCTTGAGCTGCTCGTCCGTGCGCGGCTCGAGCTGCTGGATGGCTCCCAGCGCGCCCACCTGCATCTGCTGCATCTTCATCTGCCGCTGCTTGGCCACGGCGCAAGTTTCGCAGACGCGGCCACGGCCTAGGATCCGCGCGTGGCCGACGCCTTCTACGTGCCCGCGGGACCGCACTATCGCTCTACCGAGCTCACCCGGGGGCCGTGGGATCCCGACTGCCAGCACGCGGGGCCGCCCTGCGCGTTGCTTGGCGCGGAGATGGACCGCGCCGGGGCGCTGGACCCGGCGAGGGTCGCGCGCATCACGTTCGAGATCCTGCGCCCCGTGCCCATCGCGCCGCTGGGCGTGACCGCCCGGGTGGTGCGTCCGGGGCGCAGCGTGGAGCTCGTGGAGGGCTCGCTCACCGCCGGGGACACGGAGATCCTGCGCGCCCGCGCGTGGCGGGTGCGCACCACCGAGATGGAGCCGGACGCCCCGGCGCTCTCCGACGCCCCGATGGCGCCGCCCGCGCAGGCCCACGCGCGGGACTTCTTCCCCACCGGGCAGGACGTGGGCTACCACACGGCCATGGAGGTGCGGTTCGTGTCCGGCGCCTACCTCGAGCCCGGCCCCGCGCGGGCATGGATGCGCATGCGCCCGTCGCTGGTGGACGGGGAGGACCCCTCGCCGCTCGAGCGCGTGCTGGTGGCCGCCGACTCGGGCAACGGCGTGAGCGCCCCGCTCGACTACCGGCGCTGGCTGTTCATCAACGCCGACCTGTCGGTGGCGCTGCGGCGGCTGCCGCGCGGCGAGTGGGTGGGTCTGGAGGCCGCCACCTACGCCGAGCCCGACGGCATCGGCCTCTCGGACACGCGCCTGCACGACGAGCAGGGTGCGATCGGGCGGGCAACGCAGAGCCTCCTCGTGGGACCTCGCCCCGGTGCCTAGTTCCCCTCGTCGATACGGGCCTGCTCCAGGTCGAGGTCGTACTCCACCCGGCGGCGCACCTCGTCGCTCACGTGCCCCTGGTCACGCAGCTCGCGCAGCTTGGCGCGCTGCGCGCCGAACACCTCGCCCATGAAGCGCCGGTAGGACTGCGCGCGTTCCTCGTAGTCGAAGTCGTCGCGCTCCTCGTCGTCGTCGGACGGGTCCTTGCCGATCCGCGAGCTGAACCGGCGGCGGCGATAGTCGAACAGCGCGCGCGTGCGCTCCACGGTCTGGGGATGGACCCAGTCCGCCCCCTCCAGCTCGTCGACCTGGTCGATCGCGGCGAACGCGATCTCCAGGCGGGCGTTCAGCTCCTCGTCCTGGTCGATCGTGTCGGGCTCGATGCCCAGCGCTCTGATGAGGGCGGGCATCAGCAGGCCCTGGATCACGAGCGTGCCCAGGATCACGCAGAATGCGAGGAAGATCACCAGGTCGCGGTCGGGGAACGGAGCACCTGAGTCGATCTCGGTGGGGATCGCCAGCGCCGCGGCAAGCGACACCGACCCGCGCATCCCCGCCCACGCCACCAGCGTGGTCTGATCCCAGTTGGCCACGGGAATCCGGTCGCGCACGTCACTGCTGAGCTTGCGGATGAGCACGGTGAGGCCGAACACCCACACGATCCTCACCACGACCACGACCACGGCGATCAGGGCGCCCCATGCCGCGAGCTCCCCGGCCGCCCGGCCCGAGAGCTGGTCGAGTACCGACGGCAGCTGCAGGCCCACCAGCACGAAGAGCACCGCGTTGAGCAGGAACTGCAGCAGCTCCCAGATCGCCGTGAGCTCCAGCCGGGTGGTGTGGTTGGTGAGCTCCGACGCCCGCCACCCCAGCCACACGCCCGCGCTCACGGCGGCGAGCACCCCCGACGCACCGATCGCCTCGGCGGGGAGGTAGGCGGCGTAGGCGGTGAGCAGTGAGATCGTGATCTCGGTGAGCGGATCCTCCACGCGCCGCCGCACGGCTGCGATTCCCGCCCCGGCGGCCACGCCCACGGCCACGCCGGCCAGGCCCGTGTAGATGAACTCCGGTGCGGCCTCCAGCAGGGAGAAGCTGCCGGTGACCACCGCGGCCACGGCGAACTTGTAGGCAACCAGCGCGGTCCAGTCGTTGGTGAGGTTCTCTCCCTCCACCACGGTGACCACACGCCGCGGGACCGAGAGCCGCCGCAGGATCTGCGCGGGGGCCACGGCGTCGGTGGGGGAGACGACGGCGCCGAGCACGAACGCCACCGGCCACGAGAGGCCCACCACCTCGTGCGCCACCGTCGCGACGATGACCATGGTGGCGATCACGAGGCCGATCGCCAGCATGCCGATCGGCCGCGCGTTCAACCGCAGCTCGCGCAGGTTGGCGAAGAAGGCCGCGGCGTAGAGCAGCGGGGGGAGGAAGATCAGCAGGACCAGGTCCGGCTCGAGCTGCATCTCGGGCACGCCTGGCACGAAGCCGTAGCCCAGCCCGCCGAGCACGAGCAGGATCGGGTAGGGGATGCCGGCCAGCCGTGCCACCAGGGCCAGGCCCGCCACGGCTACGAGGAGCCCGAAGACGACCAGTTCCATGTGCTCCACGTGTATGGAGCCTACGCGGCGGCCGGACCCGGCCGCTGTGACTCAGGGTGCTTCGCCGTCCGGCTGAGCCGCCGCCGCGACCTTGTCCAGCGAGCGCCGCAGCAGGCGCGACACGTGCATCTGAGACACGCCCACCTGCGTGGCGATCTGCGACTGGGTGAGGTCCTCCACGAACCGCAGCCGCAGGATCTCCCGCTCGCGAGGCGGGAGCGCGGCCACAGCCGGGGCCACCGCGGGCCTCCACTCGGCCAGCTCGAAGCCGGAGTCCTCGGCGCCGATGCGCTGGCCCAGCGTGTTGTCGTCATCTTCCCCGGCGCCGGGCTGGGGCGAGTCCAGGCTCATCGGGCTGTAGGCGCCGGCGGCGTCCATCGCCTCGAGCACGTCCTCCAGGCCCAGCCCGGTGCGCTTTGCCACGTCGCGGGGGGTGGGGGAGCGGCCCAGCTCGGTGGCGAGCACCTCCACCGCGTTGTTCACGTCCATCACCCGCTCCTGCAGGTAGCGCGGCACGTGGATGCCCCAGCCCTTGTCGCGGAAGTGGCGCTTGAGCTCGCCCACGATGGTGGGAACCGCATAGCGGGCGAACGCCCCCACGC
This sequence comes from uncultured Thermoleophilaceae bacterium, assembly GCA_963727395.1. Classification (GTDB taxonomy): domain Bacteria; phylum Actinomycetota; class Thermoleophilia; order Solirubrobacterales; family Thermoleophilaceae; genus JAAYBF01. Next base: position 65,576 of record CAVSGC010000008.1, read on the forward strand.
CGGGCTCGAACCGGTCGATCGCCTTGATCAACCCGAGGCTGGCCACCTGCTCGAGGTCGTCCACCGACTCGCCGGAGTGCCGGTAGCGCCCCGCGAGCCGCCGGGCGAGCGGCAGGTAGTGCTCGATGAGCAGGCGACGCGCTTCGGGATCGCCTCGCCGCAGGCCCTCGAGCGCTGCCTTTTCGTCGAACTCCGGGATGGCGCCGTTCAGTGCGGGAGCGGCGCCTGCGGAGGACCTCCCAGCGTCCGCGCGTGCCATCACCGGAAATATAGTCCGGCGGACGGCCGGTCGAGCCGATCAGCCGGTGGCGGGTGCGCCGTGGCGCGCTGTTGGGCGGCGATCGGGTGCGCCCGGTCCCCTCGGTGGGCGTTCACCGGCTCCCGGAGCTGCCAGGGCGAGACGGTGCAGGCCCCAGGCCAGCAGGGCCAGCAGGGCCAGCGCGATGGCCACCACCACGCCGTAGGCGAGCACCGTCAGACCCGCGGCGGTGGACTTCTGCTCCCGCTGCAGGATCTCGTGGTCGGCCACGAACTCGCGGCTGATGCTCGCCGTGGCGGGCACCTCCTTGGCCGGGATCGCCCTGTCCTCCGGGAGGAAGATCGGCACGCCGGTGAGCGAGTTGCCGTTGTGCAGGCGCAGGATCGCCTTCCAGTTGCCGTGCACCGGGATCGGCTCCGTGGTCCGGTAGCGGCCGGGCCCCGTGCGCCGGAGGCGGTCCACCACCAGGCCGTCGCCCTGCCACGCGGTCACGGTGAGCCACTCGGCGTTGTCGGCGGCCGAGGGCGGATCCAGGCGCACGTCGGCGGACACCGTGCGGCTGGGGCCCGACTCCACATCCTGCAGCTGGATGTCGGCCCTCACGCCGGAGTCGGCCGGTTTGTAGAGCGCATACCCGACGATCAACGCCAGCGCGGCGGACGCCGCGGCCGCCGCGGTGCGCAGCGATGTCGTGCGCGGCATGGCGTCGGAGGACAGCCGGGCGCCGATCCACGCGCCCACGAGGGCCCCGGCCACGGCGGCGGCGAAGCCGAGGATCGCGGCCTCGGGCAGCAGCTCGGAGGGCCACGGGATCGGCATCCAGATGTGCGACCAGCCCCACTCGGCCGCCAGCCCCACCGTGCCGATCAACACGCCGCACACGGCGCCGAAGGCCAGCGGGCGCGCCGCCGGCGCCATCCGCAGCGCCACCAGCTCCACCAGCGCCGCCTCCACGATGTACAGCGGAAGGTGAGGGGTGGTCTCGCCCAGCACGGGACCCACCAGCAGCGCCAGGCCGCCGCGCACCGCGATGAAGAAGGCCACCGCACCCAGTGCGGCGCCGCGGCCGAGCCAGATGCGCGTGGCCACCAGGGCCACGGCGGCGGCCACCATGATCATGATCGGCTGGAACACGAAGCGGAACTGGGGCACGCCGAAGTCGAACTCGGCCTGGAACGTGGACAGGCCGATCAGCAGGCCGCCCACGAGCGCCGTGCGGCGCACGACGAAGGTCCAGTGCCGCTCGGCTCCGTCCCTGGTCTCGGGCGAGCGCAGCGCCTCCACCAGCAGCACGGCTATGCCCACCAGCGTCATCGACGCTCCGCCAATCAGCATCAGGTGGGTGGGGCCCCAGAGGGTCACGTCCTGGCCGAAGAGGCGGTGCCAGACGTCGTCGAGCGGGAATCCGATCAGCGAGAACGCGCCACAGGCGCAGATCAGCACGCCGCCGAGGGGCGCGTGCCAGTCGCGAGTGATCCTCACCGCGCTCGCGCTGGGCTTCTCGCGCGGCAGCACCATCGCCACGAACCCGGCGGCGAAGATGCCGAACAGGCCGATCAGGATGAAGTAGTGGGCCGGGTTGGCCAGGGGTCCCTCGTCGCGGCCCACGTCGATGTGCAGGGAGATGTCCCAGTACATGCCGAAGACCGCGATCAGCAGCGAGCTGGCGGCGAGGGCCGACGGCACGGCGGCCCATCCGGGGAGGCCCGACACGCGCGTGCCGAAGCTGCCCAGGCTCTCGAGCAGGCCGATCTTGCCGCTGCGGTGGCCGATGCCGAGCACCAGCAGCAGCGTGGTGACCACCGCGGCGCCGCCGGTGGCGATCACGATCTCGCCGAGCGCGGCGCCGCCCGCGGGCTCCTCGCCCTGCGCGAAGGCGCTGGGCGGCAGGACGGTCAGTGCGGCGAAGGTGCTGAGCGCGAGGGTGGTTGCGCGGGCGGTCATCGAGTCTCTTGACTCCTCCAGTCGGTGACAGCGGCCTATGTTACAGCGATTGATGTCAAGGTTGGTGTGCGTTCGGTCACGTAACCTTGGCCCATGGCGGCGAGGGATCCGCACCGCAGAGCCGGCGAGGCGCTCTCGAACTCGCCGCAGCTGCGCCTGGAGGTGGCGCGCATGCGCGTGGACTTCAGGCGCCTTGGCAAGAACACCGACCACCTGAGCGACCAGCAGATCCTCGACGGCATCCAGGAGGCCGGCAAGAAGCTCCCCAAGGTGAGCGACCGCCCGGGCGGCGCGAGCTTCAGAGAGGCGCGGGACGCGTTCGTGCGGGGGCTGCCGGATTTGCCTGAGGGTTCCTAGAAAAAAGCGCCAGGTACCCATAATCGGTGTTATCGAGCGCTCTGAATGAGTTTCGGGGGACAGCAGGCGCCGCGCATATATCGTCAGGCCTCATGCCCCCCGATCACCACGACGTCCTGATCGTCGGCGCCGGGCTGTCGGGCATCGGCGCCGCGGTTCACCTGCAGGAGCGCTGTCCGGGCAAGTCCTACGCCATTCTCGAGGCGCGCGAGGACATCGGCGGCACGTGGGACCTGTTCCGCTATCCGGGTGTGCGGTCGGACTCCGACATGTACACGCTGGGCTACCGCTTCCGCCCGTGGACCGAGGCGAAGGCGATTGCCGACGGCCCCGCGATCCTCAGCTACGTGCGCGACACCGCGCGCGAGTACGGGATCGAGGACCGGATCCGCTTCCACCATCGCGTTGTCCGCGCCGAATGGTCGAGCGACGACGCGGCCTGGACCGTGGAGGTGGAGCGCACCGACACCGGTGAGACCGCCCACCTGACCTGCAACTTCCTGTTCACGTGCGGCGGCTACTACCGCTACGACGAGGGCTACACCCCGGACTTCGAGGGCATTGAGCGGTTCGGCGGCCAGATCGTCCACCCCCAGCACTGGCCCGAGGACCTCGACTACCGGGGCAAGCGGGTCGTGGTGATCGGCAGCGGCGCCACGGCGGTGACGCTCGTGCCCGCGATGGCCGCCGATGCCGAGCACGTGACGCTGCTGCAGCGCTCGCCCACCTACATCCTGTCGATGCCCGACGAGGACCCGATCGCAACCGTGCTCAACAGGCTCCTGCCCGATCGCGTGGCGTATCCCATCGTCCGCTGGAAGAACGTGGCGCTGGCCATCCTCGTCTACCAGGCGAGCCAGCGGCTGCCGAGGCAGATAACGCGTCTGCTGCGCACACTGGTGAAGCGCCAGCTGCCGGCAGACTACGCCGTGGACTCGCATTTCAAGCCCCGCTACAACCCCTGGGACCAGCGACTGTGCCTGGTGCCCAACGGCGACCTGTTCGAAGCCATCAGCGCGGGCGACGCGTCGATGGTCACCGACGAGATCGACACGTTCACCGAGAAGGGGCTGGCGCTGAAGTCGGGCGCGGATCTGGAGGCGGACGTGATCGTGACCGCCACCGGCCTGAACCTGCAGGCCTTCGGCGGAGTGCAGCTGGCCGTGGACGGCGAGGACGTGCACCTTCCCGACACCATGGCCTACAAGGGCATGATGCTCAGCGGCGTACCCAACTTCGCCTACACGATCGGGTACACCAACATCTCGTGGACGTTGAAGGCCGACCTCGTGGCCGAGCACGTCTGCCGGCTGCTCAATCACATGGACGCGCTGGGTGAGCGCCAGATGGTGCCCGAGCGGCGCGACCCAGAGGTCGAGGAACAGCCGTTCCTGGACTTCCAGGCGGGCTACGTGATGCGCTCGCTGCATAAGTTCCCCAAGCAGGGGTCGAAGGCCCCGTGGCGGCTGAACCAGAACTACCCGATCGACCTCGTGGCCCTGCGCCACGGCGAGATCGACGAGGAACAGCTGCGCTTCTCCAGCCCGCCGGCGCGGACGCCCGAAGCCGCGGGCCATACGCTGTAGAACGTGATCGAACTTCAGGCGCACTCCACCGTGTCCGACGGCGAGCTGGAACCCGCCGCCGTGGTGGCCGCGGCGGCGGCCGCGGGCGTGACCACCTTCGCGCTGTCCGATCACGACGCGGTGGACGGCCTGGCGGAGGCCGCGGAGGCGGCCGATCAGCACGGGATCGAGCTGGTGCCCGCCGCGGAGATGTCCTGTGCGCACCCGGTGGCCGAGGAGCTGCACATGCTCGGCTACTGGATCGATCCCCGGGTCATGGGCGCCGCGTGCGAGAGGGCCCAGCAGGAGCGCGTCAATCGCGCCGAGGAGATTGTGGCCAACCTCAACGCAGCCGGTGTGGAGGTGACGCTGGAGGGGGCGATCGCCCAGGCGGGCGACGCCGCCTCGGTGGGCCGCCCCCACATCGCCAAGGCCGCCGGCGTGACCGACATGGGCCCCTTCTTCGAGAAGTACCTCATCCCCGGGTGTGACACCTATGTCCCGCGACGCTGGCCCAGCACTCCCGAGGCGATCGACCTGATCCACGAGGCCGGCGGAGCCGCCGTTCTGGCGCACCCGTTCTGGGATCTCGATCAGCCCGATGAGGTGCGCAACCTGATCGAGGAGCTGGATCTGGAGGGCGTTGAGGTGTTCTACCCCTCCCACACGCGCGAGCAGGTGCAGTTCTTGGTGGACCTGTGCCGCGACCGCGGTCTGGCCACCACAGCGTCGTCGGACTTCCACGGGCCGGACCACAAGATGTTTGCCCGCTTCGGCGCCTACGAGACCTTCGGGATCGGCGAACCCGAGGTGCCCTCTCCAAGGGACTGAGGCGTGAGCGGTCCCGACCGCTATGAGCCGATGCCGGGCATCAGCCGGCTGCCCGGCTTTTTGTGGCGCAAGCTCCCGCGGGCGGGCAAGGTGCTCGTGGCGGCGGCTGGGATTGCGATCGTGGCGGCGACGGTGCTCTCCATTCCCGGGATCCGTGAGGGGAAGCAGACCGCTCGCGAGCGCGCGCAGGTGGAGGCTGCCGAGGCACGCAAGGCACGCCTGGCCGAGCTGCGGCAGCTGATGCGGCCGCGCACCCTCACCGTGGCGTCGGTGGACACGCCCTCCGCCCCCATTCCCGAGCGTACGGCGGCCCGCCGTGCGGCGCTGAGCCGCGTGCGGGAGGCGATCGCGGCCGACGCGCGCCGGCGCGAGAGCCCGCGCATCCGGGATGCCCGCTGCGAGCGGATTCCCTCCACCGCTGCCCCTCCGGCCGGCGACCTCTCGGCCGCCAGCGTGCGCGTGTCGTGCGTGGCGGTCACCTCCGAGCTGGACGCCAGCGAGCGCACCACCGGAGTGACCCTGGGCTATCCCTACGTCGCGCTGGTGCACTTCCGCTCCGGGCGCGTGGGCTTCTGCCGTACGGTGGGACAGGCCGGCGAGGGCGGCTACACCGATACGCCCGAGGTCCCAACCCCCGCCGCCTGCGGGGGCTGAGCGGGGCTACTCCTCGGTCGCCTTCACCACGGCGGCCGCGAACACGGCCTGAAGCGGCAGCCGCGCCCAGAGCAGCCACCGTGGGATCGGCGCAAGCCCCTTTATCTCGCCGGGGTGCAGTGCCATGTGCACATTGGCCGGGAAGATCGCCACCAGGAGGGCCAGCAGCCACCAGCGGGCCGGCCTCTCGAGCCCCGGCGTGAGCAGCAGCAGGCCGCCGGCCACCTCCGCCGCGCCGCTGGCCTGCACCATCTCGCGGTGCGCCGGAATGTACGCCGGCATGATCGCCTCGTAGCGCTTGGGCACCAGGAAGTGCAGCGTGCCGGCGAGCACCCAGATCACGCCGTGGATCTTCCGCTGGGTCGTCATCCGTCCGCAAACGGCTGGATCGGGATCCCGTGGCCGGTCTCTCGCATGCCCAGCTCGTACGCGGCCCCGCCCTCGAGATCGAGCTGGATGGGTTCGCTGCCGGGGCGCGAGACGGCCAGGCGCATATCGGCCACCGAGCAGTTCACGGTGTTGTGCTCGGAGCCGTCGGGGTCAGCGTAGACCCACCCCACAATGTCGTCGCGGTCGGCCTCCACCGTGCCCTGGACGGTAAGGCCGCGGCCGGGCAGCGTGAAGTCACACCTCGAGGGGCTCTCCGAAACGTCCGTGCGCCGGATGCGCCCCGGGCCACCCAACCGCAGGCGCTCGCCACCGACGCAGAGCACGCCGTTCGCGATCCATGGCGTGGTGTAGGAGCCCACCTTGACGCGGCCCAGGCCCGCGTCGAGCCACGCATCCTCGTCCTGGGCGAACCCGGCGCCGTGCATCCAGATCCACCGCTCGGCGTGCTCGGCGCCCCAGTTGTGCCCCACCATGCCGCGCCACCCGTCGAGCTCGACGGAGTGCCCGTCCACCTCCGCTCGCCCGCTGAAGCGCGCCGCAGGGTGCGGGCTGAGCAGCTTGGTACGCGGTATGGGCGCGCGGTACATCCACCGTCGCGGCAGGTGGTGCAGCGCCTCCTCCCCCGCGTCGAAGGACAGATCCCAGGACGCGCTGCGCCCCTCCCCCTCCGCGCGGCCGGTGACCGTTCCGGGCGCGAACACGCTGTCGCTCACGTGGATGTACTCACTCTCGCGAGCGCCCACGTCAATGGTGGTCTGCTTCACGGCCCACGGCGCGCCCTCCTCGGAGCGGTCGAACAGCGTGCACCACAGCGACCCCGTGGGCTCCTCCCCCGGCCGCTTGTGCACCGTGTAGCGGATCCACAGCGCCACGCCCTCCGAGGGGTGCGACGCCTTCAGATAGAAGCTCTCGTAGTGACCCGCCGGCGGGTCCACGTGAGGGAAGCGGGCGCTCGAGCGCCGGGGGACGGCCATGGCGCGGGCAGCCTATTGGTAGAAACCCCTCATGGCCGACGATCCTGTCCTGCTCATCACCGGCGCCAGCAGCGGCATCGGCGCCGAGACCGCCCGCCACGCCGTCCGCGACGGCTGGCGCGTGGGCCTGGCCGCGCGCTCGGAGGAAAAGCTCTCAGACCTCGCCGCCGAGCTGGGTGGCGACGATCACGCGATCGCGCTGCGCTGCGACGTGACCGACTGGGACGACCAGCAGCGCATCGTGAAGGAGACGATCGATCGGTTCGGCCGGGTGGACGCCTACTTCGCCAACGCCGGCTTCGGCGCCGCACGCGGTTTTCTCGAGGAGTCCGTGGAGCACTGGAAGTCGATGGTCGACACCAACGTGTACGGCTGCGCGCTGTCGATCCGCGCTGCCCTCACCCACTTCCGCGAGCAGAACGCCGGCCACATGCTGCTCACCGGCTCCGTGGCCGGCCGCAGGGCGCTGCCCGGCTCGCTCTACTCGGCCACCAAGTGGGCCGTGACCGCCATGGGCGAGAGCCTGCGCGCCGAGGTTGCCGACACGCCGATGAGGGTCACCCTGATCGAGCCGGGGATGGTGGACACGCCGTTCTTCGACGAGCCCAAGGAGAACGCGCTGAAGGCCGACGACATCGCCCGCGCGGTGATGTACGCGCTCTCGCAGCCCCCGCACGTGGACGTGAACGAGATCCTCGTGCGGCCTGTGAACCAGCCGCTGTAGGCCTGGTGAGCCAATCAGGGGGCTTCGAGCGCTAGAAGGCGTGCACGGCGCTGGCGGATTCCTGCACGTAGGCCACCTGGGCGCTGCGCACCACCACGCTGCCCCCGCGTGTGGGCGACTGGAACTCCGGCCACTCGTCCACCTGCAGCTTGCGGCGAACCTCGGCCAGATCCTCCTCCACCTCGAGGGTCAGGTCCTTGGAGAACACGATTCGGGTAGCCACGGTCACCGAGACTAGGGCTGCGCCAGGACGCAAGAACGGCCACGAGGCGGGCCCGTGCCGTCGATGCCAGGTCCTAGTCTGGCCCGCATGGCAGGCCCGGCCGAATGGCCCCGCGTGATCGCCCACATGGACATGGACGCGTTCTACGTGAGCGTGGAGCTACAGCGCCGCCCCGAGCTGCGCGGCCTGCCGGTGGTGGTGGCGGGCAGCGGCCCGCGGGCGGTGGTCACCACGGCCAGCTACGAGGCGCGCAGGTTCGGCGTGTTCTCGGCCACGCCCGCCTCCCGGGCACGGCGGCTGTGCCCGCAGGCGGTGTTCGTGCAACCCGAGTTCGACCACTACCGCGAGCGCTCGCGGGCGGTGATGGAGACCGTGAGGCGAGCAGATCGAGACCGTGGAGGTGGTGGGTCTGGACGAGGCCTACCTCGACCTGACCGGCGCTGGAGCAGCCCGAAAGCGGCCGCCCGGCGGATGAAGGCCGCGGTGCGAGAGGCCACCGGGCTGGCGTGCTCGATCGGCATCGGCCCCAACAAGCTGGTGGCCAAGGTGGCCTCGGACGCGGACAAGCCCGACGGCTTCCTGGCGCTCACCGCCGCCGAGGCGCGCGAGCGCTTCGCCTCCCACTCCCCCGGTCTCATCCCCGGCATCGGCCCCAAGAGCGTGGAGCGGCTGAGCCGCGCGGCATCGAGACCCTGGGCGCGCTCGCCGAGGCGCCCGACCCCAGCTCTGGCCGAGTGGTTCGGCTCACGCCTGGGGCCGCACCTGGGCGTGCCTGGCGCGGTTCGAGGACGAGCGGCCGATCGAGACCGCGCGGATCCGCAAGTCGGAGTCGCGCGAGACCACCTTCGACCGCGACCTGCGCGGGCCTCGAGGCAGCTCGAGCCGGTGCTGGAGCGCCTGACCGGCGCAGCTCTGCGGCCGACATGGAGCGCCACGGGCGGCGCGGGCGCACGGTGGGGATCAAGGTGCGGCTGGACGACTTCTCCACCCACACGCGCGCCCGGACCCTCGCGCGCGCCGGTGAACGACACGCCGACGGTGCTGCGGCGTGGCGCGGGAGCTGCTGCGCGCCCTGGACCCGCAGCGCCCCGTGCGCCTGCTGGGCGTGCGGGTGGCGGGGCTGGACGCGCGAGCGCGCCCGCGGATGCGGGCGACGGCGCCGAGCCGCAGCTGGAGCTCAGCCCTCGTAGCGGCGACTACCGGGTCGTCCAGCACCGTGCCGGTGGAGCCGAAGCGAGCTTGGCGCTTGAGGCCTCGGTGAGGTCCCACTCGCGGCCGCCGACGTAGGGGCCGCGGTCGATCACCGCGGGCCGTGACCGAGCGCCCGTGGTAGCGGAACGTGACCTTGGTGCCACAGGGCAGCGTCTTGTGGGCCGCGCCCACCGTGCCGGGCGTGAGCGTGCCGCCGCAGCCCGAGCTTGTTGCCGTACAGGCCCGGGCCCGTACCACGACGCGTGGCCGGCGCGGTAGCTGTTGACCCGCCAGAGCGGTCGCCCGCGGCTGCGGCGTAGCGGTCTCCGCCGAAGCGAAGGCGCAGCCTGTGCCGCCCGGGGCGGTCCGGCGCCAGGCGCGCGCGGAACGCGTCCGCCGCGGCCGGTGCGGGTCGCGTCGACGGTGCGCCAGCCTGCGCCCGCTGCGCACCTGGAGCGTGCCACCCTGCGCCCGCGAATAGCGGGCAGCAGGCGGCCCCGACGCGCGACCGTGCGCCCGCCGAGCACGTGGCGGGTGGACGTGCGGGCCTTCAGCGACGCGAGCACGGTCACGCGCTTGGACGGCGCTGGCGCCGGCACGCCCACGGTCCGGTAGGAGCCCGAGCGGCGTGGCCTTCGCGGCGAAGCGGTAGGAGCCGTCGGCCGCCGTGTGGTGCGTGGCCACCTGCTGGAAGCGGCCGCCGCGCGGCGCGTACTCCAGGCGCACGGCTTGACCGGCGCCGGCGGCGGCACGCGGCCGGCTGATGCGGACGCGCTTGCCGTAGCGCACCTTCTGGGTCCTCTGTGCCCGCCATGCGTCACGGACGCGGTGCTCGGCCGCCGCGGGCTGCTGCGGTACGCCGCGCTGCGGCGACTCGCTGCTGTGATGTGCACGCGGCGAGGGCGGCAAGGGCCAGCCCGCGCCCGCGCACGGTCGATTGCTGTCTGAGATGTGTGCCTTTCCCGGCCATGCCTACGGGGTTAGCTGCCGGGCTCGCGCCGGCCGATCTGGACGCCGCTACGGCCGGCGGTGCGCCTTGCGCACCGGCGGCCGATTCGCCCCTGCCGCCCTTATGGCGGCGTTGGGTCCCCCGTCCGCGGCGCTTGAAGCGCGCCGCTCGGCGTGGCCGAATCGAACAACTGTTCGCAGGCTACGGAGCCGGGACGGCGGCACTGTGAGCCGCGTCACACGGCCGCGAAGGCGTGCACGCCGCCTTGCAGGCGTAGGTACCGGTCCATTTTGGAGCGATATGTCCGGAGACCGACTCACCGCGCTCGACGCGTCCTTCCTGCACCTGGAGGACGCCTCGGCCCACATGCACGTGGCCTCCGTGATGATCTTCGAGGGCGACCCGCCGCCCTACGACGAGCTGCTCGAGTCGATCGAGCGCCGCCTGCACCTGGTGCCCCGCTACCGCCAGAAGCTGGCCTTCGTGCCGCTCGGCCAGGGCCGCCCGCGGTGGGTGGACGACCCCCATCTGAACCTCGCGCTACCACGTGCGCGCCACCGCCCTGCCCTCGCCCGGCACCGAGGACCAGCTGCGCGCCCTGGCCGGCCGCGTGTTCGCCCAGCAGCTGGACCGCGACAAGCCGCTGTGGGAGATCTGGCTCGTCGAGGGACTCGAGGGCGGGCGCTTCGCGCATGCTGTCCAAGACCCACCACTCGCTGGTGGACGGCATCTCCGGCGTGGACATCTTCAGCGTGCTGTTCGACACCTCGCCCGAGCCCGCTGCGCCCACCGACCCGGGCCGCCGCTGGCTGCCGCGGCCCGCTCCCGTCCGGCGCCCAGTTGCTGGGCGAGGCGCTGGTCGAGCGCGCCACGATGCCCGGCCGAGGCCGTGCGCGCAGCGTGCGCGCGCTGTTCCGCGCGCCCGCGGCAGATCGCTGGCGCCGCTGCGTGCGGCGCCGCGGCCGGCGTGGGAGCGATGGCCTGGGCGGGCCTGAGCCCCGCGCCCACCACGCCCCTACAACCAGCCCGATCGGCCCCCACCGGCGCTTCACGTGGGTGCGCACCGAGCCTCGGCGGACATGAAGGCGATCAAGAACGAGCTGGGCGGCACGGTCAACGACGTCGTGCTGGCCGCGGTGGCGGGTGCTCTGGGACGCCACCTGCGCCGCCGCGGCCAGCGCACCGACGGCCTGGAGCTGAAGGCGATGGTGCCCGTGAGCGTGCGCCGCGACGACCAGCGCGGCGACCTGGGCAACCAGGTGGCGGCGATCATGGCCCCGCTGCCCGTGTGGTGCCAGGAGCCCGTGGCGCGGCTGGACATCGTGCCGCGAGCAGATGACGGACCTCAAGGAGGGCGGCCAGGCGCGTCGGGCGCGCAGGTGCTGACCGAGCCTCACGCGGCTTCGCGCCGCCCACGGTGATGGGCCAGGCCTCCCGGCTGATGAGCCGCCAGCGGTTCTTCAACCTGGTGGTGACCAACGTGCCCGGGCCCCAGTTCCCGCTGTACCTGATGGGCCGCCGCGCGCTGGACCCGTTCCCGATGGTCCCGCTGGCCAAGAACCAGGGCCTGGGCATGGCGATCATGAGCTACAACGGCCAGATGAACTTCGGCCTGGTGGGCGACTACGACGTGATGTACGACATCGACGACCTGGCCGCGCGACCTCTACGACTCGCTCGGCCGAATTGGCGGATGCGGCCGGGCGTGGAGCTGACCACCCAGCCGCCGCCGGTGGTGCGCGACGAGCTGGCCCACGTAGTCTGAGGGCCTGAGATGCGCAGAAGGTGATCGACAGCGGCCCGCGAGCTGGGTCTCGAGGTGGACGTGCGCCGCCTCCACCGAGACCACGGCCACCGTGGGCGACGCCGCGCGCGCGATGGGCTGCGCCGGAGGCGCAGATCGCCAAGTCGCTGGTGTTCGTGGCGGACGGCGACCCGGTGCTGTGCATCGCGTCGGGGAGCCACCGGGTGGACCCCGGCCGGCTGGCCGACGCCCTCGACGTGGCCGAGGTGCGCCAGGCCAGCCCGGACGAGGTTCGCGCCGCCACGGGCTTCTCCGTGGGGGGCGTGCCGCCCTTCGGCCACGACCTGCCCGTGGTGTTCGACGAGTCGCTGCTCGACCACGAGCGGGTCTGCGCCGCCGCGGGGCGACGGCAACAGCCTGTTCGAGGTGGATCCGCGCAAGCTGCTGGAGTGCACCGGGGCCATCGCGGCTGACGCGTGGTCTCGCGACGGCGCCTAGGCCCGACCGGAGTGATGGGCGTGCGCGAACATGAACACATCGCGGGAGCTGGCTGGACCGTGGCCATGGCACTCGTCGGCGCCGCTCCCCTCCCCCGCAGCTGGCCGCCCGGCGAGGCCGGCTCGCCCGCGCATCGCCGCGCGGGGCTCGTGGACGTGAGCGGTTCGCGCCCGGCGCTAGCCGCTCGACATCCGCTACGCCACCAGGCGCAACGTGACCGGCAGGCGCCTTCCCGGCTACTGCCGGCCTGGGCGCTGATGCGCCGCGCCCTCGCCCGCGACCTCGGCCGGGTGCAACGCCGGTTGCGCCGGCGCGGGCTCGAGCCTGGCGATCTTCGACGCCTACCGCCCCGCCCGCGCGACTCGCGCGCGCTCGTGCGCTGGGCGCAGCGAAACGGACGGGGCACCTCGTGGGCACCTACATCGCCCGCCGCAGCAACCACAACCTCGGCAGCGCCGTGGACCTCACGCTGGTGCGCGCGACGGGACGGAAAGCGCATCAGGATGGGCCCCTACGACGACCTCGGGCCCGCCGCGAACACCTGCAACGCGCGCGGCCGCGTGCTGCGCAACAGGCTGATACTGGTGCGCGCCATGGAGCGCTTCGGCTTCGTCAACTACACCGCGAGTGGTGGCACTTCGACCATCGCGACCGCGGCTCGCGCTATCTGGATCTGGCCCTCGGCTGCAGGGGCTGAAACGGCGAAGCGAGGGTGCAACTGGACGATGAGCACGCGTCCGGAGCCGCTGCGGGTGGCCCTCGCGCAGATCAACCCCACGGTGGGCGACATCGAGGGCAACGCCGCGAAGATCGCGCGAGCATCGCGCCGCGCGCGTGACGAGGGCGCCGCGCTGGTGGTCTTCCCCGAGCTCGCGCCTCACGGGCTACCCGCCGGAGGACCTGCTGCTGAAGACGCACTTCCTCGACGCCGCCGGCGCCGCGCTCGAGGAGCTGGCCGGCGGGGTCCAGCGGCATCGTCGCGCTGGTGGGCTTCCCCGAGCGCGCGGACGACGTGTACAACTCCGCCGCCGTGCTCGCCGACGGCCGGGTGGCCGCCGTCTACCGCAAGTGCACCTGCCCAACTACGGCGTCGTTCGACGAGCACCGCTACTTCCAGGCCGGCACCGAGCCCGCGCTGATCGAGCTGAACGGCATCACGATCGGCCTCACGGTCTGCGAGGACATCTGGGAGCCCGGGCCGCCCGCCAGCTCGCGAGGCGCTGGCGGGCGCGCAGGTGATCGTCAACCTCTCCGCGTCGCCCTACCACGCGGGCAAGGGGGCCGAGCGCGAGCGGATGCTGGTGCAGCGCGCGCGGGACAACCTCGCCGCGGTGCTGTTCTGCAACACGGTCGGCGGCCAGGACGAGCTGGTCTTCGACGGCCACAGCGTCGCGATCGACCAGGACGGCGAGGTGCTCGCGCGCTCGCCGCAGTTCGAGGAGGCGCTCACGCTGTGCACGGTGGACCCGGGCGCCGTGGCCGCCGCCCGCCTGCGCGACACCCGCCACCGCGCCGCGGTGCGCGCGAGCGCGAGCGCAAGGCGGTGCCGGTGCTCGCGTCGCTGGCTCGTCGACGCCGCGACCCGGCGCGAGGTGGGCGGCCCGGTGGCGGAGCTGCTGGAGCCCGAGGAGGAGGTGTACGCCGCGCTGCGCACCGGCCTGCGCGACTACGTCGACAAGAACGGCTTCGACCGCGTGGTGATCGGCTCTCGGGCGGGATCGACTCGGCGCTGGTGGCGCTGGTGGCCGTGGACGCCCTGGGGGCCGACCGCGTGGTCTGCGTGTCCATGCCCTCGCCCTACTCCTCCGAGGGCACCCGTGCCGACGCCCGCGCGATCGCCGCCAACCTCGGCACCGAGTTCCTCGAGCTGGCCATCGAGGACGCGATGGCGCGCCTACGAGCGCCTGCTCGCGGAGGCGTTCGCCGGGCACGCGAGCCGGACATCGCCGAGGAGAACCTCCAGGCGCGCATCCGGGGCAACGCTGGTGATGGCGCTGTCGAACAAGTTCGGCTGGCTGGTGCTCACCACCGGCAACAAGTCCGAGCTGTCGGTGGGCTACGCGACGCTCTACGGCGACATGGCGGGCGGCTTCGCGGTGCTCAAGGACGTGTTCAAGGGATGGGTCTACCGCCTGGTGCGGTGGCGCAACGAGCCAGGCCGCACGCGAGCTCGTGCCGGCATCGGTGCTCGACCGCCCGCCATCGGCCGAGCTGCGCCACGAGCAGCGCGACGACGAGTCGCTCCCGCCCTACGACGTGCTCGACGCGATCCTCGCCGGCTACGTGGAGCAGGACCTCGACGCCGCGGAGCTCGTGCGCCAGGGGCTGCCCGCGGAGGAGGTCGAGCGCGTGATCCGGATGGTCGACCGCGCCGAGTACAAGCGCCGTCAGGCCCCGCCGGGGATCCGCATCTCCACCAAGGCGTTCGGGCGCGACCGGCGGCTGCCGATCACGAACCGCTACGTAGCCGGCGTTCTGTCGGCGCGGGCCGCACGGCCATCGTCACCCGCGTGATCGCGCACAGCCGGCCCTCGTCGTCGGTGAAGTCGACCTCCCAGACCCAGCTCGTGCGCCCGCGGTGGCGGCGCCTGCCCTCGGCGTGCACCGTGCCCTCGGCGACCGGCCGCAGGAAGCTCGTGTGGTTGGACTGGCCCATCGCGACGTTGCCGTCGCCCGCCACGCTCATGTAGGTGGCCGCGGAGGCCAGCGTCTCGGCCATCGCCGCGTAGGCGCCGCCGTGGACGATGCCCATCGGCTGGCGCACGCGGTCGGTGACCTCGAAGCGCCCCGTGCCCGCTCCTCCCCGGCCTCGATCAGCTCGAAGCCGAGGGTGCTGACCATGCGTGGCGGCGAAGCGGTCGGCCGGGTCCGACTGGGGGTTCGGTCATGCCGGGCAGGCTATCTTTCGCCGCTCATGGCCACGTTCGACCAGCTCTCTGCCGAGCAGCGGGCGATCATCGAGCTCGTTCTCAAGCGGGGGCAGACCTACGGCAGCTGAGCGACATGCTCGACATGGCACCGCCCGCGTGCGCGAGCTGGCCCGCGAGGCCCTCGTGCGCCTGTCGCCTGTGAGCGCCGCCGCCGTGGACGACGACTGGCGCGGCCAGATCGCCGACTACCTGCTCAACCAGCAGACCGGGCCCGGAGTCCACCGCCACCAAGGGCCACCTGCGCCGCTCCGAGGCCGCGCGCGGATGGTCGCGCTCGGTGCTCGACTCCCTCGACGCGTTCTACGACGGGCGAGCTTCCCGCGATCCCCGAGGGCGACGCCGCGGCCGCCGCGCCGCGAGCGCCCGCGCCGAGCCAAGCGCGACAAGGAGGCCAAGGAGAAGGACAAGGCCACGGAGCCCGAGGCAGCGCCGTCCCGGCGCTCGCTCTCGCCGGCCGCGAGCGCCGCCGTGCGCCGCCGCCGTCGGTGGCCGCGGCGGGGGCGCGGCGCTGCTGGTGCTGCTGCTGGTGTTCGTCTGGCTGCTGGCCCATCGGCCTGCTGCATCGGCGGCGACGACGACGAGCAGAGCGGCGGCTCGAGCGAGACCCAGAACGCCGCCAGGCCAGGCGCGCCTCGTCGGCCAGCTGGCGCTGCAGCCCGGTCGAGAGCACCAAGGGACAGCGCAACGTGCGCGGAGTGGCCGTGATCGCCCAGCGCGGCGGCCAGCGCCAGCTGATCGTGCAGGCCCAGCTGCCGCCCAACAAGGAGGGCCAGGCCTACCAGGTGTGGCTCTACAACAGCCGACGGCGACGCCAGTCGATGGGCGCCCAGGTGGCCGACGCAAGGGCGCGTTCCAGGGCGCCGGTCAGCTGCCCGAAGGCTTCGAGAAGTACAGGTTCATCGACGTCTCGCGCGAGCACGATCCGACGGCGACGACGGCCACTCGCGGCGACTCGGTGCTGCGCGGGCGGCTGGACCAGATCCAGCGCGGCCGAGGACCCCGCCGCCCAGGGCGACGCCGCACCGCAGCAGACCACCCCGCAGGCGCCCGGCCAGCCCTAGCCCGCCGGCAGCAGCTTGCCGGGGTTCATGATCGCCCGGCGGGTCGAGGCGCTCCTTGGCGGCGCGCAGCACCTCCAGCCCCAGCGCCCCCACCTCGGCCTCCATCCAGGGCGCGTGGTCGCGCCCACGGCGTGGTGGTGGGTGATCGTGCCGCCCGTGGCCACGATCGCGTCGCAGCGCCGCCCGCTTGGCGGCGCGCCACTGCTCCAGCTCGGCGCCCCGCTCCTGGCGGGCGATGAAGGTGAAGTACAGGGAGGCGCCCGAGGGTACAGGTGCGACACGTGGCACATCACCGCGGGTGGCGTGCCGCGCGCCGCCAGGCCTCGCGCAGCGCCTGCGCCGACGCCTCGAGTAGAGCGCCGTGCAGCCCGCTCCAGGTGGTGGCGGTCTCCAGCGTCTCCACCATCACGCCGCGATCCAGCAGCTCGTCGCGCAGGTAGGGCGCCGCGAAGCGCCCGCGCAGCCAGGCGCGCCCCGGGCCGCTCGCCCAGCGACAGCGCCTCCCGCGGCGCGCAGGATCGACGCGCAGCGCCCGCGCCGGCGGCCACATCCTCGGCCGGCCCCTCGAAGCCGGTGAACACAAGGCAGCCGCCCTCGTGGCCGCGCAGGCCGCAGGTAGGCGCGCCCGGCCCGCTCCGCCGCGCGCTGCCGGTGGAGCCCAGCGCCATCGTGAGGCGGTCTCCTCGCTCGTCGGAGAGGCGGGCCACGTCCGGGGCGGCGCCGCGCCTGCTCCAGCGCGCGCAGCGCCTCGCACGCCCTCCTCGAACGAGCGGAACGACCAGGCCTCGTAGTGGCGCTGAGGCGGGCGCGGGGCGCACCCGCACGTGGCCGCGGTGATCACGCCCAGGGCGCCCTCGGAGCCCACGATCAGCTCGCGCAGCGAGGGTCCCGGCCGCGGTGGCCGGCACGTCGAGGGTGCTCGAGCGGGCCGGCCGGGCGACTCGCACCGCAGCGACCTGCACCAGCTCGTCGATGCGCCCGTAGCCGGTGGAGGCCTGCCCGGCCGAGCGGGTGGCCACCCAGCCGCCCACGGTGGAGAACTCAAAGGACTGCGGGAAGTGCCCAGGGTGAGCCCCTGCTGCGCCCAGCCGGTGCTCCAGCGCGGGCCCAGGATGCCCGGCTCGAGCGGGCGGTGAGCGACGTGCGGTCCACGCCCGAGCACCCTGTCCATGCGGCGCAGGTCCAGCGACACGGCGGCCGCGTGGGAGCCCCGCAGCGGCCTCCACCCCGCCCACCACGCTGGTGCCGCCGCCGAATGGAATCACCGCCACCCCGGCGCTCGCACATGCGCTCAGCACGGCCGCCACCTCGTCCCCACCGCGCGGGACGTACCACGGCGTCCGGGGCGCCCGAGCGCGTCGCCGGCGCGCAGCCGCACGAGGTCGGGATAGCTGCGCCCGGCCGCGTGCGCCACGCGCTCCTGCGCGTCGTCGAGCACGTTCTCCTGCCCCACCACGGCCTCGAGCGCGCGGCGTGCCGCGCGCCGGCAGCGCGGGTCGGCCAGGCGTCACGTCCGGCCAGCTCCACCCGCTCGCCCCGCTCGTCGCCCGAGGTCCAGCTCTGCGCGCAGCAGGTGCGCGGCCGGCTCGGGGAGCGTCATGGCGGCGGCGTCCTCTCCCCACCCCCACCAGCGCACGCCTAGTCCTCCCAGCCGTCGGCCAGCTCCTGCAGACCGTCCAGAGCGCCGTCGAACTGCCGCTTGGTGCGCGGCGTGACCTGGAACCCGCCCAACCGCGAGAAGCCGCGCAGCTGGATCCGGCGCTCGAGGCGCACCACGGTGGAGTCCTCGCCCGGCCGGCTCCAGTCCGAAGCTCGGTGACCGAGGAGGCCATGATCCGCTCGAAGGGGGACTCCTCCACCTCGTGGCGCCAGCGCAGGCAGCCGCGGCTGTTCGGACTCCTCGAGCGTGTAGTCGGCGCGCATGCGTGCGGCCATTGGCGCTCGTGAGCACCGCGGTCCACGCATCCGCGAGGCCTCCTCCACGCGCGCCACGTTGGGCCACCAGCTGGGCCAGCGCCGGGGATCGGACACCAGCGACCAGAGTCGCTCCGGGGCGGCGGGCACGGTGCGCGAGCGAATGATCGTGGGCACCGGCTACTCCGAGTCGTAGGAGATCAGGCTGTGAACGTGGCGGCGGCGCCAGCTGCTCGCGGCCGCCGAGGAAAGCCAGCTCGATCACGAAGGCGCAGCCGGCCACCTCTGCGCCGGCCTGCTCCACGAGCGTCGCACAGCGCTCCCGCCGTGCCGCCGGTGGCCAGCAGGTCGTCGTGCACGAGCACGCGGGCCCCGCCGCTCAGCGCGTCGCTGTGCATCTCGAGGGCGTCCACGCCGTACTCCAGCTGGTACTCCACCGAGTCCGTTTCCCGGGGCAGCTTGCCCGGCTTGCGCGCCACGATGAAGCCGGCCCCACGTGCGCGGCGATCGCCCCGCCCAGCACGAAGCCACGCGCCTCGGCCGACACCACGTAGTCGGCCCCAACGCCCCTCGCGTAGCCGGCCAGCGCCTCGGTGGCCGCGCGCAGCGCAGCGGCGTCGAGGAACAGCGGGGTGATGTCTCTGAACACGATCCCCGGCTTGGGAAAGTCAGGGATGTCGCGCGACGCAGCGCGCGCAGGATCCGATCGGACGGGCCGGCCGTCACTTGGCGAGCTTGCGGAGATCGCGGATGAGCAGCAGGTGCTTGAGGTAGGAGGCGGTGGTGGCCAGGTCCTCGAGGGCCTGCATGGCCTCCTTGCGCCGCTCGGGGTTCCGCGACCGCAGCGCCGGGGCGAGGATCTGCTCGAGCAGGGCCGCCTCGCGATCGGCCGAGGTGCGGAACACGCGCAGGTTGCGCCCGCCGACGCCGTAGCGCTTGAGCTCGGTGACCGCGCGCACGATCTCGCGTTCGGTGTCGTCGTACACGGTCTCGCCGTCCTGCTTCTCGCCGCGGATCACGCCGTACTCCTCGAGCTCCTTGACCAGCGCCGCGTCAGCCCCGGTCTCGTCGAGCACCTCGTCGAGCCCGTACAGTGACCCGCCCGAGCGCATGGCCACGGTGGCCCGGCGGCCACCCGAGCGCGGGTCCGAGCCCGAGCCGTCGCCCGGAGAGATCTCCTCCTGCTCGGCGCGGCCCGATGCCAGCTCCTGGCGGATCACCCGCAGGGGCAGAAACTCGTCGCGCTGCAGGCGCAGGATCGTGCGCAGGCGCACCACGTCGGACGCGTTGAACAGGCGATATCCACCCGCGGTCCGCCTGGGGGCCATCAGCTTCTGGTCCTCCAGATAGCGGATCTTCGAGATCGAGATGTCGGGGAACTCACGCTCCAGCTGCTTGCAGACGGCCCCGATCGTCAGTGCCTTGCCGCTACCGGCGGGAGGCGCCTCGGCTCCGTCCTGGACGCCCATGACCGTCTCCTCACCGCTCCAGGTAGGTGAGCTTGTACTTGCCCACCTGCAGCTCGTCGCCGTTCTGGAGACGATGGGACTCGATACGCCTGCGATTCACGTAGGTGCCGTTCAGCGAGCCGAGGTCGTCGATGTAGAGGCCGTCGCGGCGGCGCACCAGAAGCGCGTGGTTGCGCGAAACGGTCACATCGTCGAGAAACACCTCGGCCTCCGGGCTGCGCCCGATCGTCATCCGTTCGCCGGCGACCGTGAACAGCTCGCCCGCGCGGCCGCCGCCGGAGCGGATCGCAAGCGTGGCGCCCTCGGCGGCCACCTGCTCCATGTCGACGGGCTTCAGCTCGCCGGTCTCGTCAAGCTGGTAGGCGGCTGTGGTGTCGCCCTCCTGCTTTTCGGCGTCGCTCAGGAAGGCGCCGCACTTCTGACAGTAGTTGGCGCCCTCCGCGTTGACGAAGCCGCATTCGGGGCAGTGCATCTGACTACGCGCCCGTCCGCGCCCTCAGTCGTCCGAGCTGCTGCTGGGCATGGACTTGCCGGACAGGATGTCGGTGAGCGCCTGGACGTCCGCGCCGCTGATGGCGGACTCGCCGTCCTCGTGCTTCTTGCGCAGCCGGTTGACCAGCTCGGCACGCAGGATGTCGATCTTGCCGTGCAGGATGCGCCGCTGGTAGGACACCTCCTGCTCCTCATCCATGAGCTGCTGGATCATTTCCTTCAGCTCGTGGTCTGAGAGCGCCCCAAGGTCGGGGAACGTTTCCATTCGCGCGTCCTTTCAGTTCAAGGAACGGCGAGTATAGACCGAGGTGTCAAGTTGAGCTTGAGGGTGGGGGCGCGGTGCTTGACCTTTGCGCCCGATTTGCCGATCACCTGAGGGTGAGGATCCCGCTCGGACTGAGGCTGTTCTGGGGCGTCGTTGGCGTCGCACTGGCCGCCTTCGTGGTGCGCAGCGTGTTCTGGCCGGGATCGCTGAGCAACCTGTTCGACGTCGGCGTGTCCACGTTCCTGCTGGCGGCCGGCGCCTCCTCGTGCCTGCTGCGGGCCGCCCTCGTGAAGGAGGACCGCGCGCCCTGGCTGGTGGCGGGGCTCGGCATGGCCGTCTGGACGGTGGGCGACACCTACTGGTCGCTGTTTTTGGCCCACGACCCCGACGCGCCCTTCCCCTCGCTTGCGGACCCGTTGTATCTGCTCCAGTACCCCGCGTTCTACGCCGCGCTGCTGTTGCTGGTGCGCTCCCGCGACCGCCTGGTGTCCCGCGGCCTGTGGCTCGACGGCGCGATAGGTGCCCTGGCGATGGGCGCGGTCGTGGCGGCGCTCGCCATCGACCCGATCATCGCCGGCACCACCGGCACCGGGCTGGCGGTGGCCACCAGCCTCGCCTACCCGATCTTCGACCTCGTGCTGCTGTGCCTGGTGATCGGCGTCTTCGGGGTGTCGGGGTGGCGGCCGGGTCGCGCCTGGGCCCTGCTGGGCGCCGGCTTCTCGGCCACTGCGGTGGCCGACGTCGTCTACTTCCTGCAGCTGAACAAGGGCACCTACACCGAGGGCACCGTGCTCGACATCTTCTGGCCGCTCGGCTCGCTGCTGATCGGCCTGGCCGCCTGGCAGTCCGCCGCCGCCGAGCGTGACATCTCGCTTGAGAGCTCCCGTGTGGTGGCGGTCCCGTTCTTCAGTGGCGTCGTGGCCCTGGGCCTGCTCATGTACGACCACTTCGACCGGCTCGGCGGCGTGGCCGTGGGACTCACCGGCGCCACCCTCGCCCTCGTGACGCTGAGGATGGCCATGGCTTTCCGCGACCGTGACAGGATGCTCTCGCAGAGCCGCCAAGAGGCCATGGTGGACGCGCTCACGGGCCTGCGTAACCGCCGCTGCCTGATGGCCGACCTGGAGCGCGACCTGCCCTCGGCGACGCTTGCGCGCCCGCTGGCCCTCCTGTTGTTCGACCTCGACGGCTTCAAGCACTACAACGACAGCTTCGGACACACGGCCGGCGACGCTCTGCTCGCGCGGCTCGGACAGCGGCTGGCGGCGGCGGTGGCAGACTGCGGCGCGGCCTACAGGCTGGGCGGCGACGAGTTCTGCGCCCTGGTGGCCCCTGGAGCCAGAATCGACGCGATCTCCGCCGTGTGCGTGGCGGCCCTGGCTGAGCGCGGCGAGGGGTTCAGCGTGACCACGTCCTTCGGCGTGGCGCTGGTCCCCGAGGAGGCCGACTCCCCCATGGCCGCCCTCAAGCTGGCCGACAGGCGCATGTATGCCCAGAAGGGCGGTGAGCGCTCGGCGGCCGGACGCCAGTCGCGCGACGTGCTGCTGCGCACCCTGTCCGAGCGCCAGCCCGAGCTGCACGCCCACCTGCGCGGCGTGGCCGAGCTGGCACTCGAGGTGGGGCGCGAGATGGCGATGCCCCCGGAGGCCCTCGACGAGCTGGCGCGTGCGGCGGAGCTGCACGACGTCGGGAAGGTGGCCATCCCCGACGAGATCCTCCAGAAGCGCGGCTCACTGGACGAGGCCGAGTGGGCCTTCGTGCGGCGCCACACGATCATCGGGGAGCGCATCCTGCTGGCCGCGCCCGCCCTGCGCCCAGTGGCCGGCCTGGTGCGGTCGAGCCACGAGCGCTGGGACGGCGCCGGCTACCCGGACGGCCTGGCGGCCGAGGAGATACCGATAGGAGCTCGCATCGTGAGCGTCTGCGACGCCTTCGACGCCATGACCACCGACCGTTCCTACCGGTCCGCCGTGAGCGCCGAAGCCGCGCTCCAGGAGCTCCAGGACTGCGCGGGCACGCAGTTCGACCCCGACGTTGTGGCCGCCTTCGCCCGCGTGGCCTCCGGCCCGGGGGGCGCTACCGAGGCGGACCCGAGCGCAGGAAGCGCATCCCATCCCGGACGTACAGCACCGTCGCCCAGAGCGTGAGCACCAGCCCCACGTAGAGCGACGCCTCGGCCACCCAGGTGTCCGTGAGCAGCGTGAGGAAGATGGCGAGCATCACCGGCCAGACGGCCCAGCGGCCCACCATGTTGATGCCCAGGTCCATCCCCTTGCGCAGGGCCACCTGGGTCAGCACGAGCATGAACAGCTCGCGCGCCGCCAGCACGATCAGCGCCCAGCGCGGCAGCAGGTCGTGGTGAAAGCACACCACCGCCCCGGACAGCACCAGCGCCCGGTCGGTGAGCGGGTCCAGCAGCGCGCCCAGGCGGCTGTACTGGCCGGTGAGCCTCGCCACCAGGCCATCGAGCTGGTCGCCCCAGGCGATCAGCCAGAAGAGAGCGGCGGCCCAGAACTCGCGGCCGTCGTCTGAGCCGAGGGCGACCGCGAGGAACACGGGCAGCAGCGCAATGCGTGTGTAGGAGACGGCATTTGGGATCGTGAAGGGCCGCAGTGGCTGGCCCTTCTGCGTTGCGGGCGGCGGCCCACCGGAGCGGTCGATGCCCAGCAGGCGCCTGCGGGTCAGCCGCTCCTTCACGGCAGGGACCGGTACAGGTCGGCTGCCGCCGCGCCCGCCCCCTCGAGCGGCAGCGAGCGCTTCTCCATCCCCCTGCGCACCTGGGCCTCCACCTCGCCGGCCTCCAGCCCGCGCTTGCCCACGGTGAGCCGCAGCGGGCAGCCGAGCAGCTCGGCGTCGGCGAACTTCTCACCCGGGCTGGCGTCTCGATCGTCGTAGAGCACATCCAGTCCTTCGTTGCGGAGCTCCTGGTAGATCTGTTCGGCGGTCTCGTGCGCGGGCTCGCCCGGTTTGCCCAGGGTCACCAGCTCCACGTCGAAGGGCGCCAGGGGGCGCGGCCACGAGATGCCCTTCTCATCGTGGAACTGCTCGACGGCGGCGGCCGCGATGCGCGCCGGGCCGATGCCGTAGCTGCCCATCCAGATCGCCCGCTCGGTGCCGTCCTCGTGGAGATAGGTGGCACCCAGCGGCTCGGCGAAGCGGGTGCCCAGCTTGAAGATGTTCCCCACCTCGATCGCCGGCTCGATGCGGATCTCGGCCCCGGACGGGCACGTGTCGCCCGCCTCCACCGAACGCACGTCGCCGAACCGTGCCTCGAAATCCCGGCCCGGTTCCACGCCGCGCAGGTGGCGGCCGGGCTCGTTGGCTCCCGCCACCATGCCACCCATGCCCTCGAGCGCCCGGTCGGCGAGCACCGGCGCGCCGGCCCCCACGGGGCCAATGAAGCCGGCCGGCGCGCCGAAGCGCGACTTCACCTCGTCCTCGTTGGCCGCGCGCACCGGCTCGCCGAGCAGCGTCTCCAGCTTGAGCTCGTTGAGGCGGTGGTCGCCGCGCACGAGCACCAGCAGCGGCTCCCGCTCCCCCACGATGAGGGGCAGCGCCTTGATCAGGGCGCCGGCCGGCACGCCCATCTGGCGCGTGACCTCCTCGATCGTGCGGGCGCCGGGCGTCTCCACGACCTCGGGGGCGTCCAGGCGCCCCGGCAGGCCGTCCACGGGCTGCGGAGTGGCGCTCGCCACCTCGAGGTTGGCGGCGTAGCCGGCGCTCGAGAGCGCCACGTCGTTCTCTCCCGCCGGGCAGGGCGCCATGTACTCGTGGGCCCCGATGCCGCCCATCATGCCCACGTCGGCCTCCACGCTGTACCACTCGAGCCCCGTGCGGTCGAAGATGCGGTCGTACGCGCCGGCGTGCAGCTCATAGGAGGCCGCCAGGCCCTCCTCGTCGCGGTCGAAGCTGTAGGCGTCCTTCATGATGAACTCGCGCGTGCGAAGCACCCCGGCGCGCGGGCGGGGCTCGTCGCGCTCCTTGATCTGGAAGTGGTAGAGGAGCTTGGGCAGGTCCCGGTAGGAGCGCACCTCGCGGGCCACGTGGTAGGTGAGCGCCTCCTCGTGGGTCATCGCGAGCACCAGGTCGGCGCCGCGCCGGTCCTTCAGCTTGAACAGCTCCTCGATCGGATACCGCCCCGACTTCTGCCACAGCTCCGCGGGCTGGAGCACCGGCATGAGCATCTCCAGGCTCCCGATGGCGTCCATCTCCTCACGCACGATCTGCTCCGCGCGGCGGTGCACCCGCCAGCCTGCCGGCATCCAGGTCCACATCCCGGCACCCAGCTGGCGCACCAGGCCGGCGCGCACCATCAGCTTGTGCGACGCCGCCTCGGCGTCCGCGGGCGCCTCCTTCTCGGTGGGCAGCAGGTAGCGGGAGAGGCGGGTCATGGGCGCCCGGAGTCTAGAGCCGGGTGCTCAGTCACCTCGCCGCCCTCCCGCGGGGCGGTGGGCCACCTTTGCCTCGATATGCAAGGCAAATGTGGCCCAGCGCCGTCTAGGTGCGGCTGAAGCGACGGCCCGCGGTGGGCGAGGAATCCTCGTCGAGCTTCACGGGGCGCCGCTCGGCTGACTTGGACGGCGCCATCGGCAGCTCCTGGCCGCCCGCCATGGCCTCCTCGGCCGCCGCCTTGGCCTCCATCGCCGCCATTCGCTCGGGGGTCATCTCCCCGGCGTTCTCCTCCTCGATCTTGGCCAGCCACTCGGCGCCCTCGGCAGCCTGGGCCGCGTCGCGCTCCACGCGGCCGATCTTCAGCGAGCGGTCGATCTCGGCGAACAGCTCGTCCACCAGACGGTCCTGGGGGACCTTCCGCAGCGGCTCGCCGCCGGCGAAGATCAGGCCCTCGTTCTTGGCGCCGGTGATGCCGAAGTCGGCGTGCGAGGCCTCGCCGATGCCGTTCACCGCGCAGCCGAGCACGGCCACCTCGATCGGCTCGTCGTAGGCCTCGAGGCGCTTCTCGATGTCCACGACCACCGTGTCCATGTCGAACTGCAGGCGGCCACAGGTGGGGCACGCGATCAGCACGGGGCCGCGCTCGCGCAGCTTGAGCGCCTTGAGGATCTCCCAGGCCACCTTGACCTCCTCCTCCGCATGGAAGGTGGAGAGTGAGATGCGCACGGTGTCGCCCACGCCGTCGGCCAGCAGCGTGCCGAGGCCGACCGCGGACTTCAGCGAGCCGGTCCACTTGGTGCCGGCCTCGGTGATTCCGAGGTGCAGCGGATAGTCGATCCGCTCGGACAGCAGCCGGTTCGAGGCGATCGTGTTGGGAACGGAGGTGGATTTGATCGACACCTTGAAGTCGTAGAAGTCGAGCCGCTCCATCAAGTCCACGAACTCGGTGGCGGCGGTGACCAGCGCCTCGACCGGGTTCTCGCGCTCGAGTTCGTGCAGGTGGCGCGGAAGCGAGCCTGAGTTGACCCCAATGCGCAGCGGTGTGCCGTGCCTCCGGGCGAGATCGGCCACCTCGCCAACCTTCTCGGGCCCCCCGATGTTGCCGGGGTTCAGCCGCACGCAATGAGCGCCTGCCTCGATGGCCTTCAGCGCCAGGGTGTGGTTGAAGTGGATGTCGGCGATCACCGGAATCGGCGACTCGACGACGATCCGCTTCAGAGCGTCGATGTCCTTGTCGCGCGGCACGGCGCAACGCACGATGTCGGCGCCGGCGTCCGCGATCGCGCGGATCTGGCGCATCGTGGCCTCGTAGTCCGCCGTCTCGGTCTTGGTCATCGACTGGACGGCCACGGGCGCTCCGCCGCCGATCTTCACGCCGCCTACATCGATCTGCCGCTTGGAGGCCATGCATCAAGGGTATCTGGGCGTGGAGGCGGCTCCAGGATCGGAGCCGCCCGCCTCAGCCCTTATTCGCCGGACTCGTACTTGAACGAGATCGCCAGGCGCACGCGGTAGTTCACGATCGCGCCTTCCTGGATCGTCACGTCCTGGCGTACGACCTCGGCCACGCGCAGGTCGCGCACCGTCTTCCCGGCTGCTGCGACGGCGTTCGCCGCCGCCTCGGCCCAGCCCTCACTGCTCAGTCCGATCACCTCTGTTACTCGGTAGACACTGCTGTCGGCCATTTGCTCCTCCTCCGTGGGTTGAAGGGAGAACCTACCCCGAAACCCGCGCTGGACGAACCGGGTGGTTCGAGCGGACGAGATCGTCCGGGTCCAGGCGCCGCTTGACCTCGCCCAATCGCCGGTAGGTGGCCTCGTCGAAGGCGGCCGACGCGTCGCCTGGCCGGTCGGCCAGGTTGAGGTAGTCCCGCCCTGTGCTCCACGGCGCCATCGCGGACACCACCAGATCGAGGTGGGCGTCGATGGCCGGTGCCATCTCGGGAGCCATCGGCACCCCCACGCCATACATGGCGTACTCGCCTTCGAGGGATCCGAGGACCCCGGCGCCGGCGGGAGCGATGCCCGCCGCTCCGCCGAGGTGCCGCAGCCCGACCATCAGCAGGGGGCTGCCCGACGCCGGGCCGGCGACCTCCACGAGCGTGTTCACCGCGTCCTCGGTGAGCTCGCGCAGCATGGTCTGGTGGGTCATGCCGGGCGTTGGCTGCTCGGGGTCTCCGTAGATGCGGCACAGCCCGGGCGCGGGAATCTGCGCGAACGTGTCGATCATGGGCTCGACCACCGAGCGCAACGGCTCCAACAGTTCCTCAGCCTCCGCGGTGGTGCCGAGGAACGCCCCCGTCACGTCAATCATCGGACGCCCGCGCAGGATCTCGGGCACCTCGGGGATCGGAGGCGGGGTGAGAAAGCGCACGCCCGAGGTGAGCTCGACCGGCACCGTCGCCGCCCACTCGCGGTAGGCGTGGAGGATCTCGGAGGCGTGCTGAGCGGGCCACATCAGGCTACCCGCGTAGACCTCCGGCACCGGCTTGAGCTCCAGCTCCAGGGCGGTGACCACTCCGAAGCTGCCGCCGCCGCCGCGCAGCGCCCAGAAGAGGTCCGCGTGATGGTCGGCGTCCGCTTGCACCAGCTCACCGTCGGCGGTGACCACCTCAGCGGCCACGATCGAGTTGGCCGCCAGCCCGTACTTGCGCGTCAGCCAGCCGATGCCGCCACCGAGCGAGTACCCGACCACGCCCACGTCGGGCGAGGAGCCGGCCAGCCCGGCGAGTCCGTGCTCGCCGGCCGCGACAGCCAGCTCGCCCCACAGGGCGCCGGCTCCGACCCGCGCGGTGCGCGCGGCCGCGTCCACCGTGACCTCACCCATGCGCATGGTCTTGAGCAGCAGCGTGTCGTCGAGCGGCTCGAGGGCCGTGGCCGCGTGGCCGGTGCCCTGCGGCGCCACCCGCAGGCCGTTCTCGCGCGCGAAGTGCACAGCCGCCACCACGTCGCCTGCGCTCTCGGCGAAGACCACCCCCGCAGGACGCTGGTCGGCGAGCACGTTCCATGCCTGGCGGCCGGCATCCCAGCCGCCGTCGCCCGGGGCGAGTACGGGGCCGCTCACCGACTCGCGGAGGGGGCGCAGGTCGTGGCCTGGGGTGGCGGTGATGGTCATCGTGCGGGTCCTTTCGAGAGGGTGGAGGGCATCCGGCCACCCATCCTGGGTCGGGGCGGGCCGAAAGGGAAACAGCGATCCGCTGTGTCACCCACGCCGTTCCGTTGTGACCGCCCCGCGCCGGTCGTAGACTGCCGCCGTGAACGTTGAGCTGCGGCACCTGCGGTCGTTCGTGGCCGTGGCTGAGGAGCTGAACTTCACGCGGGCCGCGGAGCGCCTGCATATGGCCCAGCAGGCTCTCAGCAGCCAGATCCGTCAGCTGGAGGAGCGGACCGGCGTGCAGCTACTCGAGCGCACGACCCGAAAGGTGGAGCTGACTCCCGCCGGAGAGGCCCTGCTCGAGCACGCGCGCTCGGTCCTGGCGGGCACCGAGCGCGCGATGGCCGCGGTGCGGGCCGCGGGGGGTGAGACCCCACAGCTCACCCTGGGACTGGTCGTACCGGCCGACTACGAGGCCTTTCGCCCGGCGATGACCCTCTTTGCCGAGCGCAGGCCGGACGTCGAGACGCGCGTGCACTTCGGGGAGGTGCCCGACCCCAGCGGTGGCCTCTTGGGGGGCGAGGCTGATGTCGCGATCGTGGTCGGGGCGTTCAACCGAAGCGGCTTGGAGACGGCGACGCTGTGGACAGACCCCCGCGGGGTGGCCATCTCCGCCGATCACGAGTTGGCTGCCGGGCCCGAGGTGACGATGGAACAGATGGTGGCGGAGCCCACCTTCGACTTCCTCACGGAGGACCCGATCTTCCGCGACTACTGGATGGCCACCAATCATCGCGGCGGGCGTCCGCCGCGAATCGTTGCTCAGTTCCGGGGACTGGACGGCCTCCTGGAGGGCATTCGCAGCGGCCTCGGCGTGAACATCATCCGCGAGCGAATCGTGGACTCGCTCGGCCAGGGCTCGGGCGTGGTCTTTCGTCCCGTCGTGGGCCTCGAGCCCGCGGACGTTGCCGTCGCCTGGCGCACGGGCGACAGCCGCGAGCTGGTCACCGACTTCGTGGCCGCGGCGTGTGATGCCTTTCACCGCACGCCGCCGCTCGCGATCGACAACAGCAACGCGTAGCTGAAACACGAACTGGCTGTTTCCCTTCCGGGACCCCTCGGCGCAGGATGGTCGGTGTCATGCCACTGACCCGGAAGGAACCCACGGCCCCCCGCATCCTGATGGTCGCCGTCACGCTGGCGGCAGCCGTTCTCGCTCCCGCCTCGGCATCGGCCCAGGTGTTGCCCGCGGGCACCGGTGAGCCCGCGTACACGAGGTCTGCCCAGAACACCCAGTGGGTGGAGTGGCCGGCGGTGTCGGGTGCCGATGCCTACCGCATTCGCGCCAGCTACCGCCGGGACACCGTGGAGGTCGCCGACCCGACCTACGACGTCGCCCTAAGCGCGTCGAACTATTGGCTGAACTGGTCCGGCGTGGCCGCGCTCGAGCATGGCCGCTCATACGGGATTTGCGTACAGGGCCAGTACTCGCTCCCGAATGACAGCCTCTTCTTCTCGGACGGACCGACCTCGTGCACGGCGGGCACCAACGCGGGCAAGCGCACGAGCACCACGATCGACCGGTCGAAGCCGGCGGCCTCGGTCGACGTCGCGGGCGGTGCGACAGCGGTGCGCAACACGCTGATGGCGGTGCACCTGGGCTACCAGGACGACGTCTCCCCCCCGTTCCCGGCCAACTTCCTGTGCGTGGCGCCAGGTCCGGATGCCACAACCGCCTGCGGCAGCGCCATCTTCGGCTTCACGCCGGCCTGCAGTACCCCCGCCGCGGGCGGCAAGAACACCTCGTTCGACTGTCAGATGGAGACCAGCGGGATCAATCCCCCGGACGGTCCGCTGTTCGTGTGCGCGATCGCGGCGGACTCCTCGATCCCCGACAACCCCACGTCGTCGAACCAGGGCAGCACGCCTGATCAGGCCAATCTCTCTGAGAAGGCATGCGACTCCGTCGTGATGGACCGCACGCCCCCGAGCGCCACGATCAACACGGCGGCCACCACCGTGGCCACCGGCGAGAGCGTGGCGTTCACCGCCCAGGCATCAGACGCCACCTCGGGCCTGAGCGCCGATCCGGTGGAGTGGAGCTGGAACGACGGTGCCGCCGGTTCGTCGGGCGACTCCGTGTCCCACACGTTCACCCGTGCCGGCACCTACTCCGTGCAGCTCAAGGTGACCGACGTGGCGGGCAACGCCACCACCGCCACCAAGGCCGTCACCGTGCTCGGCCCGTCGTCGCACCAGGGTTCGAACTCCGGCTCGGGCAAGCCCAGCGCCAACGGGCCCACAGCCGCACAGGTCGCGCAGGCCGCCGGCGGCGGCACGGTGCAGAGCGCTCGGGTGGGCGACATGACCGTGCTGGCTCCCAGGCGCGTGGCGCTGAAGGGTGGGCGGCGGTCGTTCCTGCTCGGTGTGACCACCGCCCGGCCGGGGCTTCTGAAGGTCGCACTGACCAGGGGGCGCAGGGTGCGCGCCCGCGCGACGGCGGTACTGGCCGCCGGCTCCATGGCCCAGCGGGTGCGCCTGCCCAGGGGCATGAAGCCCGGCCGTCACGCACTCAAGGTCTCTTTCACCCCCGCCGGCAGCTCCCGGGCCGTGACCAGGACGCTGGCTATCCGCTTCACGAAGCCCGGGCGCAAGGGCCGTGCTTCGGCCGCGACGGTGGCAGCGCCACTGCCGGCCAGGGCCGCGATCTCCACCGCCGGCCTGCCGGACCCACGGCTCCCCGACGGCCGGCTGCACGGTGTCCGGCCGGGGCGGGTGTTCGAGGTGCGCTGAGCTCAGTCGGCGTAGAGCGCCTCGATCTCGTCGCCGTACTTCTCGTTGATCGGCTTGCGCTTGAGCTTCATCGTGGGCGTGAGCTCCTCGCCGCCCGGCTGCCACTCCCCGTCGAGCAGCTTGAACTTCTTGATCTGTTCAACGCGCGCCAGATGCTGGTTGGCCTTGTCGATCTCCGCCTCGACCGCCTTGAGCACCTCAGGATCGTCGGCCGACTTGTCACCCGCGCTGTCGGGATCGAGGGTGAGAAGCGCCACGTTGTAGGGCCTTCGATCGCCGATGGCGATCGCCTGGCCGATCAGCGGCCCGGCGGACTTGAGCTTCGACTCGATGTTGGCCGGCGACATGTTCTTGCCGGCGGCGTTGATGATCAGCTCCTTCTTGCGGTCCACGATCTTCAGGTAGCCGTCGTCGTCGAACTCGCCGATGTCGCCCGTGAGCAGCCAGCCGTCCTCGGCGAACGTCTCGGCGGTCTTGTCGGGCAGGTTGCGGTAGCCCTTCATCACCACGCCGCCCTTGACCATCACCTCGCCATCCTCGGCCAGCTTGATCTCCACGCCGGGCGTGGGCGGGCCCACGGTGCCGATCTTGATCTTGTCGGGCGGGTTGATGCACCCCGCGCCGCAGGTCTCTGACATCCCCCACAGCTCCGCCAGCGGGATTCCGAGCACGTGGAAGAATTCGATCACCTCGGGCGGCGTGGGCGCAGCGCCCACGTTCACCGACTCGGCCCGGTCGAAGCCCAGCCGCTCGCGGATCTTCGAGAACACCTGCTCGTCCGCCTGCGCGTAGCTCTGCGCCAGCTCCTCCGGCACCTCCTCCCCCGCCTGTTCGAGCCGCACCTTCTTCAGGCCGAGGTCGAGGGCCCCCTGCATCGCCTTCTTCTTGCCCTCGTCCTCCTCGTGCTCGATCCCGGCCTCGATGGCGGCCTTGAGCTTCTCCCAGATGCGGGGCACGGCGAAGAACCATGTGGGGCGCACCTCGGGCAGGTAGGCCACCACCTGCCGCGGGTCGGGGCAGTCGGTGGTGGTGAATCCGAGCACGATCGGCAGGTAGTGGCTGCACGCCCGCTCCGCGATGTGGGCGTAGGGCAGCCAGGAGATCACGCGGCCGTCCTCGGGGAAGTCGATGATGTGCTCGATCGCCGCGACAGCGCTCACGAGGTTGGCGTGGGTGAGCTCCACGCCCTTGGGCGGCCCGGTGGTGCCCGATGTGTAGATCACGGTCAGCAGGTCATCGGGCTGGACGGCCTTCCACGCCGCCTCGAAGTCGAAGTCGGGCTCGCCCTTTGCCTCCAGGTCGGCGAGCGTGAGGGTGTCGTTCGAGCCGTCGCCGTCGACCACGACCACGTGCTCGACCCCGTCGACCTTGTCCCGGACGGCGAGGATCGCGTCCAGGAATGCCTTCTCCGTGACGAAGATCGTGTTGCCGGCGTCCTGAGCCAGGTACTCGATCTGGTCGCCGTGTAGGTGTTGTAGATCGAGAAGGGCGCGGCGCCGAGGTGCATGCGCGGCGGTGTCGATGAGGTGGAACTCGGGGCGGTTGGTGAGCATCATGCCGATCGTGTCGCCGTGCTCCAGCCCGAGGGCGGCCAGCCCGCGCGCGATGCTCTCGATGCGCTTGGGCGTACTCCGCCCAGGTGACGCTGAACTCGTCGTCCTTGGTGCGGATGGCCGGGCGTGTCGGCGTTGTCCTCGCGGTGATCTGAAAGGCCGCCGACATCGTGTTGGCGTCGAGGCCACGCGGCCGGTGCTGCGGGTGGTCGTTGCGCTCTCCATGTGTGCTCGTCTCCTCCGTCTCGCTCTGGAGCGCAGCCTACCTCGGCAGAGCTCCTAGGGCGGGTGAATCCCTCGCCGGTCAGTCGGCCGATGTCGTTGGTCAGCCCGAGGATGAACAGCCCGATCACGAGCATGAAGCCAAGCACGCCGGAGCGCTCCATCACGGCCAGGGGCACCGGCCTGCCGCGCACCTTCTCCACGATCGCCCAGAAGATGTGCCCGCCGTCGAGCGGCAGGAACGGGAACAGGTTCACGATGGCCAGCGACAGCGAGACCAGCGCGAGGATCAGCACCACCTCGCCGACGTCGGCGAGGATGGTCTGCCGGGTGGCCTCGTACGAGCCCACGATGCCCGAGATCTCCTCGCGCTGCTCGGTGTTGAACAACCGGGCGGGAAGGCTCACCGTGGTCTTGGTGATGAACCAGAACTGGTCGAGGGACACGTCCAGCGCGTCGCCCAGCGGAAGCGTCTCGTGCTTGCCGCTGCGCGCGTAGCCGAATCCCACGCGCGTGCGCTCCACCCCCTCGGCGCCGTCGTACTTCGGGGTGATCGAGAACGAGCGCTCGCGGCCGTCGCGCTGCACGACGATCTCGGCCGGGCTGCGCCGCCCGGCAGTCCGTCGCGTGCGCGCCGCCCGGGCAGCTGGTGGGATGAGATCCGCTGCGACAGCTTCGTGGTGTCGCCGCCCTTGCCGTCCACGGAGACGAGGCGATCGCCGGGCTTGAGGCCGGCTGCCGCGGCCGGCGACTGCTTCTCGATCACGCCGATCCGGTCGGTGCGCGTCTCGGGGCCGATCGCCGACCAGAAGATGAACAGCAGGACGAGCGCCAGCACCACGTTCACCGCCGGGCCGGCGAGGATCACCACGATCCGCTTCCAGACCGGCTGGGCGTGGTAGGCGCGGTCGCGAACCTCGGGCGCCAGCTCCTCGTCCGGGTTCATCCCGGTGATCTTCACGTAGCCGCCCGCGGGGATCGCCCCGATCGCGTACTCGGTCTCGCCGATCGTCTTCGAGACCAGCGTGGGCGGGAAGAACAACGAGAACTTCTCCACGCGCATGCCCACCAGCTTGGCCGCGGTGAAGTGGCCCAGCTCGTGCAGGATCACCAGCAGGGCAAAGCCCAGGAAGGCCAGCAGCCAGCTCACGAGACCCGAACGCCCTCGGCGATCTCGCGCGCGCACTCACGGGCCTGCGCGTCCGCCGCATAGAGGTCGTTGAAGTGGCGCAGCGGCTGAGCCGGCAGTGCGCCGAGCGTCCGCTCCACCACGTCGGCGATGCCCGTGAACGGCAGGCTCCGGCCAGGAAGGCGTACACGGCCACCTCGTTGGCCGCGTTCAGCACGCACGGCGCCGTGCCGCCGGCCTCCCCCGCCTCGCGCGCCAGGCGCAGGCAGCGGAACGTGCGCTCATCGGGTTCCTCGAAGCTGAGCGATCCCACCTCGGCCAGGTTCAGCGGCCGCACCGGCACGTCCACGCGGTCGGGATGGTGGAGGGCGTAGGAGATCGGGACGCGCATGTCGGGATGGCCCAGGTGGGCCAGCGTGGCGCCGTCGTTGAGGTCGATCAGGGAGTGCACGATCGACTGTGGGTGCACCACCACGCGGATGCGGTCGTAGGGCACGCCGAACAGGTGGTGGGCCTCGATCACCTCGAGGCCCTTGTTCATCAGGGTGGCCGAGTCGATCGTGATCTTCCCGCCCATGTCCCACGTGGGGTGCGCCAGCGCGTCCTCGCGGGTGATGCCGGAGAGGTCGGTGCGGCCCCGGAACGGGCCACCGGAGGCGGTGAGCACCAGGCGGTCGATCGTGCCCCGTGCCGGCTCGGCGTTCACGAGCTGGAACAGCGCCGAGTGCTCGGAGTCCACGGGCAGCAGGGGGGCGCCGGTGGCCTCGGCCAGAGCCATCACGAGCTCTCCGCCCACCACGAGGCTCTCCTTGTTGGCAAGGGCGAGATCGATGCCCTCACCCAGCGCGGCCACGGTGGGGCCGAGCCCGGCGGAGCCCACCAGGGCGTTGAGCACCAGATCGCAGTCGCCCTCGGTGATCAGCGCGATCAGCCCCTCAGCCCCGCCGAGCACCTCGCCGTCGGTCCAGCTCTCGGCGGCGCGTGCAGCGGCATCCTCGTCGGCCAAAGCCACACGGCGGACGCCGTGCTCGGCGGCCTGCTCGAGCATCATGTCGGCGTTGCGGTGGGCGGCGAGGCCCACGACCTCGAGCGACTCGCTGCGGGCGATCACGTCGAGCGCCTGCGTGCCGATCGAGCCGGTGGAGCCGGCGATCACGATCCTGCGCATCCGACTGAGTGTAGGAGGGGCGCCCGGGCGTCAGGTCGCGGCGGGCGCCGCGGCGTCGGCGAGGACCTCAAGGAGGGCGTCGACCACCGCCGGGTCGAACTGCGTGCCCGCGCAGCGGCGCAGCTCTGCGCAGGCGCCGTCCAGGCCAAGGGCGGCCCGGTACGGCCGGTCGGTCGTCATCGCGTCGAGAGCGTCGCAGGCGAAGATGATGCGGGCGCCGAGCGGGATGTTCTCGCCGGACAGGCGATCCGGATAGCCCGTCCCGTCCCAGCGCTCGTGGCCGTGGCGCACCAGCGGCCTTACGTCGGCGAGGAACTCGATCGGCGCCAGGATCTGGTCGCCGATCACGGTGTGCTGCTCGATCTTCTCACGCTCGCTGGGCAGCAGCGGGCCGCGCTTGTTGAGGATCGACTCCGGTATCGCCAGCTTGCCGATGTCGTGGAACGCCGCCCCGAACCGCAGGGTGCGGCGCGCATGGTCGTCCAGGCCCAGAGCGCGGCCCACGGCGTCGGTGTTCGCGGCCAGCGACCGGGAGTGGCTGGCCGTGTAGGAGTCCTTTGCTTCGAGCGCGGCGGCCAGCGCCTCGGCGGTCCCGAGGTAGGCGCGCTCCAGCTGCTCGTAGAGCTCCGCCGAGCGCAGCGCGGCGCTCACCTGTCCGGCCACGAGGCGCACCAGCCGGGCGTCGTCCTCGTCGAATGCGTCCTCGCGGCCGTCGTGCAGGTCGATCCCGCCCCACGCTTCGCCGCCCACCCACAGTGGCGCGCATATCTCTGAGCGGGTTGTGCCGGTCTCGGGGGTCAGGCGGTAATCGGGCTCGTCCCGGACGTCGCCCACCACCACCACCTCGCCCTCACGCAGCGCGCGTCCCATCAGGCCCAGCCCGGCGGGCTGGCTCCATCCGGCCGCCTGCAGTCTCTCCACGGCGCCGCCGCGGCCCGACACGATCTCGATCCGGGCGTCCTCGGTGCGCCGCACGATCGCGCACACGGGGAACCCAAGCTCCCGGTAGAGCCCGTCCGCGGCCACCTGAGCGATCTCAGCCGGGTCCAGCAGGCCACTGAGGCGCGTTCCCAGCGAGCCCGCCGTCTCCAGCAGCTTGGTGCGCTTGTTCATCTGGCGCACGCCCTTGGCCGTCTCGGAGGACCCGCCCGCGGCCGCGCGGCCTAGCAACTCCAGGCGAAGCGCGGCCATGGCAAGCGCGCCGGTGTCGCCGTCGCCGTAGATCTCGAGCAGGTATACCCCGCCGAGGTCCGAGACGGCCGCCGCCAGCACCGAGGAGTAGCCCAGGTCGGTCAGCAGCGACCCGCTCGGCGGCGTCGGCGTCGCCGTCGTGGCGATCCACGATGAAGGTGCCGGACCCCTGGGTCACGAGCTGGCCGGTGAGCGGGAACTCGCTGAGCGCGAACTGCTCGGTCTCGAGGCCCACGCGCACGCCGCGGAGCCGGCTGTCACGATCATCGGCGCTGGACACGCTCTGGATCGCCGCGCTGCCGTGCTCGGCGTAGGACACGGTCCACGCGGCACCATTCACCACCCCCGCGAAGCCGGTGATCACCAGCTCCAGGCGGTCCAGCGTCGAACGGTCGCGCATGTCTGCGTCCAGCGAGGAGAGGAGGGTGGCGGTGGTCTGCTCGATGCGCTCCGACAACCCGCGGCGGTTGGCTCGCCGCCCTCGGGGCGCCTGCCCGCCCAGCTCGGGCGAATCCTCGGCGGTGCAGAGCTGAGCGCCGCCGCGGCACTTGGCCGCGTACTGGCCCGTGTCCGCTGCGCGCAGCAGGGCCTCGGGCCGATCGTGATGAGGCTCCGCCAGGGCCGCGCCGCAGGAGAGGGACAGGGTCACGTCGCGGTCCTCGCGCAGCAGTCGTAGGGCCGTGCGGGCGACCTCGCGCGCCGCATCCAGGCCGAACCCGTCGAGCAGGACGCCGAACTCGTCGCCGGCAAGGCGGCCGACGGTGGCGCCCGGGAAAGGCGCCGTGGCGGCCATGAGGGCATCGGCCACCCGGCGCAGCGCGCGATCACCGGCCTGGTGGCCGCGACCGTCGTTGATCGCCTCGAGGTGATCCACGTCGCAAACCATGAGCGCGAGCGGGTGGGAGAGGCTGCGCGGCGCTGCGAGCGCCTCGGTCAGCGCTTCCTCTATCGAGGCGCGGTTGGGCAGACCCGTGAGCGTGTCCTCGTAGGCCACGCGCGAGACGTCGGCGAACAGCTCGGCGCGGGCGATCACCGCGGAGAGCTGGGCGGCTATCGCCTCCAGGAAGCGCACGTCACGGGCCCGGAACCGCGGCGCCCCCGGTGACGAGCTGGCCCAGATGTCGCCCCACACCTCGCCGTCCACCAGGATTGGGACGCCGATGTTCGACTCCTTGCCCAGCCTTCGCAGCAGCGCGACGGCGGCCGGGTCGGCATCGGGGTCGTCCACGGCGGTGAAGTAGGGCTTGCCCGTGTGAAGGATCCGCGCGAAGACGGCCACCTCGGCGAGCGGGTAGCGGTCGTCGGGCGGCCTCCCCTGCTCCTCGGTCCGTGAGTCGCCGCCGTAGATGAGCACCTCGAGCTCCTGCGCCTCGCGGTCCCAGCGGCCGATTGCGAGCGAGCCCGGGGGCAGCGCGGACACCGACGAATCGGCCACCGTCTGGAGCATGTCCCCGAGCTCTTGGGCCCCCGCTGCCGCGGACGCAACTCGCGTGAGCGCCTCGCGCTCGCGGTCGGCGTGGGCCACCTTGTCATCGCTCCCGGGGAGCGGTGCGCCCATGGGCACGGTCACGCCGCCGGGCATCGACCGTCGGCGCCCGTGATGAGGGGCGGTGCGATTCGAGTACATCACTCCCGTTGATATCGGCGCTGACATCACGTCACTTGAGGCCGGGAGCGGCTCCCGTGGCGGCACTGGGTGCGGATCGGGGGCGAAATCCTCGCCCCCGGCCACTCAGCCGTACCCCAGCGCAACCGCCGCGTAATACCCCACGACCACGGTGAAGAAGACGGCATCCAGGCGGTCGAGCACTCCCCCGTGGGCCCCGAAGAAGCGGCCTGTGTCCTTGACCTCCAGGTCGCGCTTCACGGCCGACTCGAACAGGTCGCCCAGCGGGGCGGCCAGCGCCACGAGAAAGCCGATGATCAGGGCGTCGGTGCCGCTGAACCAGTCCTGGTAGGCCCCGGCGAACCAGAACGCCAGGGTGCCGCCCACGATGCCGGCCAGGAGGCCCTCGACGGTCTTGTTGGGCGAGATGTCGGGCGCCAGCGGGCGGCGGCCGTAGAGCCGCCCTCCGAAGTAGGCGAACGTGTCGCCGATGAACGTGCCCACCAGCACGTCGATGAGCAGGCCGTCGCCGTGGGGCAGCTCGCGCAGGAAGATCGCGTGTG
The DNA here is from genome assembly GCA_963727395.1 of uncultured Thermoleophilaceae bacterium. Classification (GTDB taxonomy): domain Bacteria; phylum Actinomycetota; class Thermoleophilia; order Solirubrobacterales; family Thermoleophilaceae; genus JAAYBF01. The sequence continues at coordinate 103,720 of CAVSGC010000008.1, forward strand.
CCAGCGGGAGGCCGATCCACGCGATTCCGAGAATCGTCGCCGCGATGCCCCACGCCACGTTGTCCAGGTGGGCGCGCGTGAGGGCGAGCACGAACACCAGCGGGAACGCCGCCACGAGGGCGATCAGCACGTCCTCGGGCTCGCCGTTCAGCGCGAGCAGCACCATCGCGGCCACCGTCAGGTAGCCCGCCAGGTCCACCGGGCGGGCGCGGCGCATCAGCCCGTACAGCTCGTGCAGCGCCACCACGCCGAGCAGGATCAGGCCCGCGGCGAAGATCCCTCCGCCCGACATCACGATGAAAACGGCGAAGGCGATCGCGGGAACGGCCACCACCACGCGCGGCACGAGATCCGACCTGCGCCTGCGGTCGCGCGGCTCCCCTGCTCGCAGCTCCCCGGTCCGTGCTCGTCCGCTCATGGGCTCAGCGCGCCCCGAAGCGCCGCTTGCGCTGCTCGAACTCCTGCAGCGATGCCTCGAATGCCTCCCGCGTGAAGTCGGGCCACAGCTCGTCGCGGAACACCAGCTCGGAGTACGCGCACTGCCACAGCAGGTAGTTCGACGTGCGCAACTCGCCGCTGGTGCGGATCAGAAGGTCGGGGTCGTGCATCTCGGGGGCGTACAGGTGGCTCCGGAACTCGTCCTCGGTCTCACCCTGAAAGGTTCGCGCCGCATCCACGATCTCCGCTCGGCCGCCGTAGTTGAAGGCCACGAACAGCGTGATGCGCTCGTTGCCGCGGGTCTTCTCCTCAGCCCAGTCCATGCGCCGCTGCAGCTCCGCGGAAACCCCCTCGCGCCGGCCGATGAAGCGCATCCGCACGCCCTCCTCGTGCAGCTCCGGCGTCTCGCGGTCGATGCGCTCGCCGAACATCGCCATCAGCCCGTCCACCTCGGCCTTGGGCCGCGACCAGTTCTCCGTGGAGAACGAGTAGACCGTGAGCTCGGACACTCCCAGCCGCGCGGCGTCGCGCAGCCGCTCCTTCACCACGTCGGCGCCGGCGCGGTGGCCGGCGATCGGCGGCAGCCCCCGGGTCTCTGCCCAGCGGCCATTTCCGTCAGTGATGATCGCGACGTACCGGGCCGCGGGCGCGGCGTCGGCCGTCACACCTGCAGGATCTCCTCTTCCTTGCCCGCCAGCAGGTCGTCGATCTCGCCGGTGCGGGCGTCGGTGAGCTTCTGCAGCTCGGTCTCCGCGCGGTGCTCGTCGTCGGCGCCGATCTCGCCCTCCTTCTTGAGCTCGCGCAGCTCGTGCATCACCTCGCGGCGGATGTTGCGGATGGCCACCCGGCCCTGCTCGGCGATGTTGTGCACGACCTTTACGAGATCGCGCCGGCGCTCTTCCGTGAGCTCGGGGATCGTCAGGCGGATCAGATGGCCGTCGTTGGACGGCGTGAGCCCCACGTCGGACTCGAGGATGGCCTTCTCGATCGCCTTGATGGCGGACTTGTCGTACGGCGTGATCGTGAGCAGTCGCGCCTCGCTTGCCGACACGTTGGAGAGCTGCTTGAGCGGTGTCACCGCGCCGTAGTACTCCACCTCCACACGGTCCAGCAGGTGGGGTGAGGCGCGGCCCGTTCGCACCGTGGAGAACTCGTTGCGGGTGGCGTCCACCGACTTGCCCATGCGATCCCTCGCGTCGTCGAGGAAATCCTTGAGGATGTCGTCATCCGCCAGTTGAAACCACCGTCCCCACGCTCTCGCCGCACACTATCCGGTCGATATTGGCCTCGTCGTCCATGTTGAACACGTGGATCGGCAGGCCGTTGTCCATGCACAGCGAGAGGGCGGTCACGTCCATCACGGTCAGTTGCTGCTCGATGGCCTCGCGGTGGCTGATCGTGGCGATGAAGCTCGCGTCGGGCACCTTTCGCGGGTCGGCCGTGTAGACGCCCTCCACCCCGTTCTTGGCCATCAGGATGGCCTCCGCGTGGATCTCCAGGGCCCTGAGGGCAGCGGCGGTGTCGGTGGTGAAGAACGGGTTACCGGTGCCCGCCGCGAAGATCACCACCCGGCCGTGCTCGAGGTGGCGCATGGCGCGGCGGCGGATGTAGGGCTCGGCCACCTCGGCCATCTCGATGGCCGACAAGACGCGGGTCACGGCTCCCTGCTTTTCCAGTGCGTCCTGCAGGGCCAGGGCGTTGAGCACCGTGGCGAGCATCCCCATGTAGTCGCCCGTGGCGCGGTCCATGCCCGCGGCCGCCCCCGCCACGCCGCGATAGATGTTGCCGCCGCCCACCACCACGGCCATCTCCACGCCGCGGTCGGACACCTTCTTGATCTGGGTGGCGATGGCGCGAATCCGGTCCGGGTCGGCGCCGTACTCCAGCGGGCCCATCAGGGCCTCGCCGGAGAGCTTGAGTAGCACGCGCTGGAACTTGGCCGTGGGAACGATCTGGGCCCTCCGTTCTCGGCCATCTCCCCTACTCCCCGATCCGGAAGCGCGAGAAGCGGCGCACGACAACGTTCTCGCCCGTGCTGGCCGACAGCGCCGCGCGCATCTCCTCGATCGTGGCGCCGTCGTGCTTGTCGGCGTTCACGTGGGACTGGTCGAGCAGCACGTTCTCCTCGAGCCACTTCTTCATTCGGCCCTCGGCGATCCGCTGCTGCACCTCCTCGGGCTTGCCCTCGGCCGCGGCCTGCTCGGCGAACACCTTCATCTCGGCCTCACGGGTGTCGTCGGGCACGTCCTCGGCCGACACGTACAGCGGCGCGGCCGCCGCCACGTGCGAGGCCACCTCGCGGGCGAACTCGGCAAACTCGTCGTTGCGAGCCACGAAGTCCGTCTCGCAGTTGATCTCCACCAGCGCGCCGACCTTGCCGTTGTGGTGGATGTAGCTGGTGACCAGCCCCTCGCTGGCGGCGCGCTCGCCGCGTTTGGAGGCCTTGGCCTGCCCCTTCACCCGGAGCAGCTCGATGGCCTTCTCCATGTCGCCATCGGCCTCCTGGAGGGCGGCCTTGCAGTCCATCATCCCGGCGCCGGTGCGCTCGCGCAGCTCCTTCACGGAAGCCGCGGTGATCTCGCCGCTCATGCCTAGCTCTCCTCGTTGGGGTCGAAGACCCGCTGTTCGGAGGGCGGCGGCGGCGCGGGGGGCGCCACCGGCTGTGGCGGGGCGGGCTGGCCCTCGGGCTGGCCACCCTCCGCCTGCGCGGCCTCGGCGGCCTCGCGCTGGGCCTGCTCCTCGGCCTCGCGGCGCGCGGCCTCCTCGGCCTCGCGCTTCTGGCGCTCCTCGGTCTCGCGCTGCGCGGCCTCCTCGGCCTCGCGGCGAGCGGCCTCCTCCTCGGCACGGAAGCGCTTGTGCTGCTCGCCCACGACGCCGGCGATGGCCTCGACCACGAGCGCGCACGAGCGAATCGCGTCGTCGTTGCCGGGGATCACATAGCTCACGGGGTCCGGGTCGCAGTTGGTGTCCACCAGCCCGATGATCGGGATCTGGAGGCGCTGGGCCTCGCGCACCGCGGTGACCTCGGTCTTCATGTCCACCACGAACATCGCGTCGGGCGGCCGCTGCATGTTGCGCACGCCCCCGAGGTTGTACTCGAGCTTGTCGCGCTCCTTGATCGCCGAGATGCGCTCTCGCGTGGGCAGCAGCTCCAGCTGGCCGCTCTCGGTCCACTCGGTCAGCTCGTGAAGGCGCTTGATGCGCTTGGACACGGTTTGGAAGTTGGTGAGCAGGCCCCCGAGCCAGCGCTGGTGGATGTAGGGCATGCCCGACTCCTCCGCGGCCTTGGCCACGGTGTCGCGGGCCTGCTTCTTGGTGCCCACGAACAGAACCGTGCCGCCCCGGCCCGCCACGTTGGCGGCGAAGGCCTGCGCCTCCGAGAGCAGGCGCTCGGTCTTCTGGAGGTCGATGATGTGGATGCCGCTTCGCTCACCGAAGATGAACCTGCGCATCTTCGGGTTCCAGCGGCGCGTCTGGTGGCCGAAATGTACCCCGGCCTCCAGCAGCTCTCTGAGCGTTACTTGAGCCAACTGTTACTCCCTTTTGGTGTCGCGTTGTGCTCCCCGCCGGCCGCTGCGCGGACCCGGGCCGTGAGCTCGCCCGGGCAGGGTCGCGCCGGCCCGGCGGGGAAATGGGATTGGAACGTCGGCCGCAAGCATAAAGAACGCAAGATTGGCGCGAGCGCGATCGTTGTGAATGGGCGGGCCGGCCTCCCTTCCCCTACCTCCGGTGGTCCGGTCCGCGTCTTCGTTCCAGTGCGGGGCGGCCGAGAGGCCGCCCCGTTCTGTTCTCAGGGCCTGAGGAGCGGGCGGCCGCAGAAACGAAACGAGGCGGTCCGAAGACCGCCTCGCCTCGAATGTCAGCCTCCGTCTGGCCCTCCGGAGACTGGCTCCCGCCGGGCCTCGTCGAGTGATCGAGCGAAGGTCGGCGGGTGGTTTGGACTCGCACAGAAGGCGTTCCCCCGTGAATGGGTGAGTCAAACATGAGTTGCGCGCTGTGCAGGAACTGGCGCGTGAGCCCAAGCCTGCGTCCGCTCGCGGCCCCGCCGTAGCGCGGATCGCCGCATACCGGATGGCCGATCGCCGCCAGGTGGGCGCGGATCTGGTGGGTGCGCCCGGTCTCCAGGCGCACCTCCAGCAGGGCGGTGCGCGGGCAGCTCCTCGATCACCTCGAAGTGGGTCACGGCCTCCGGGCGCGGTCGGTGCTGGTGGACATCGCGGTGCGCCGGTCGCGGTCCCGGCCCAGCGGGGCGTCGATGGTCCCGCGGCGCGCGTCCGGGCGGCCCTCCACCAGCGCCAGGTACTGACGCTGGATCGCGCGGTCCCGGATCATGCTGCTGCAGGGCCGCGTGCGACGGCCTCGGACTTGGCCACCACCAGCAGGCCGGAGGTGTCGCGGTCCAGGCGGTGCACGATGCCCGCGCGCTCGGGGTCCGGGCCCGCCGGCGGCGCGTCCGGCCAGCGCCTGGGCCAGCGTCCCGTGGCGGCGCCCGGCGCCGGGATGCACCACCACGCCCGCCGGCTTGTCCACCACGATCAGGTGCTCGTCCTCGAACACCACCTCGAACGGCGCCTCGCTCCGCGGCGGCCCGGGGCTGCTCGGCTCGGGCGTCGACCTCCACCGATCTCGCCGTCGGCCACCCGGTGGGACTTCGGCCGCGCGCGACCGTCCACCGTCACCAGCCCGCGGTCGATCAGCCGCTGCGCCTCCGAGCGCGAGGCGGCGCCGCGCCGCGGGCCGCGAGCGCCGCGTCCAGGCGCATCCCGGCCTCGCGGCGCCGGCATCGCCAGGTCACTCCTCGCCTTCCCTCCACCACGTAGAGCAGCGCCAGCACGCCGATCACGATGGAGGCGTCGGCCAGGTTGAAGGCCGGCCAGCAGACTCGGGTCGATGAAGTCGATCACGGCGCCCTCCCGCGCCCGGTCGACCAGGTTGCCCAGCGCGCCGCCGAGCAGCAGCCCGACCGGAAGCCACAGCAGCGGCCGGGACGGCGTTGAGCGCGAAGTAGCCCAGCAGCAGCGCCAGCGCGAGCGCGATGAGCAGCTCCCACGCACCGCGCCGCTGCCCTCGAGCGCGCCGAACGCCACGCCGCGGTTGCGGGTGTTGGTGAGGTCGAGCCCGAGGAACACGTTGACGCTGCTCGCCGCGCGTCGATGCGCGCGACCGCGAGCGCCTTCGTGGCCTGGTCGACCGCCAGCACCACCGCGAGCGTGGCCGCGGCCCGCGCCCAGCCCGGCCGCCCGGCTCACCGTCAGCCGCGGATGAGGCCGCTGACGATCCCGCCGACGATCAGCAGCACGAACGTGCCGACCATCGGGCTGAGGTCGAGCGCGCCGGGTCCGAGCCGCACCGGCGGCAGGAAGCGGCGGAAGAGGTTCAGGTAGGGGTTCACGACGTCGGCCACGAAGGTCAGGAACGCGCTCAGGAAGCGGTTGTAGGGCATCCGCGGGATGAAGCTCACGATGATCTGGACGAAGATCAGCACCACGTAGACGAGCACCAGCGTGTCCACGTAGTCGGCCACGTCGCCGCGGTCGATCGCGGCCAGCAGGGTCATCGCGCCGTGGCCTCCACCACCAGGTCCACCGCGGCGTCGAAGCGGCTCGCGCAGCCGGTGCTCCTCGAGCGCGCCGAGCCCCTTCTCGGTGAGCCGCCCGGGCGTGGCCACCCGGCGCGCGCAGCTCGCCGCGGCTCGAGGTCGTTCGCGTCCAGGTAGGCGGCCGTGCCGGCCATCGTCTCGACCACCAGCCGCGTGGCCTGGCGCGGCTCGAGCCCGTGGCGCGCGCCGGCCTCGGCCAGCGCCTCCGACGACCAGCGCCAGGAACGCGGGGCCGCAGCTCATGAGCGCCATCGCCGGCTCGAGCAGCGGCTCGTCGAGGGGGATCACCATGCCGCGCGCGGCCGAACAGCTCGAGCAGCTCCTCCTCGGGGCCGTCCTCGGCCAGCGCGCCCGGGGCGTAGCAGAGCACCCCCCGCCCCACCTCGGCCGGCATGTTGGGGATGAAGCGGTACACCGGGACGCCCGGGTAGGCCGCCTCGAGCCGCGTCGGTGCGCGTGGCGGCCAGGATCGACGCGACCGCCTCGGCCCGCGCCGCCGACCTCGCGCCGCCACCTCGTCCAGCTGGGCCGGCTTGTGGCAGAGCACCACCACGTCGGCGGCCTCGGCCAGGGCGAGTTGAGCCGGCCGTTCCGTGCACCCGCCCGCGAGCCGCGCGCGCGCTCCCGCTCCGGGTCGTGACGAGCACGGGCTCGCCGACCGCGCGAGCGCGAGTGCTCGGCGCCTATGAGCCGACTTCATGGCCCGCAACTCTCGTCGAGCCCGCCGGGCCTGAGCCGCGAGGGGCGGCATGGCAAGGAACCATGGCAAGCCGCCTGATGAGGAGCGATGACCCGCCGGCGACGCTCATCGCGGCTCCGGGACCGGGCTAGCTCTGGTTGAAGAAGCCCTTCTCGATCAGGCGCGCGCGCTCCTCGGCGGAGACCTCGACGTTGCGCGGGGTGAGCAGGAACACCTTGTCGGCGATCCGCTGCATGCCTCCGTCGAGCGCGTAGGTGAGGCCGGAGGCGAAGTCGATCAGGCGCTTGGAGAGGTCGGTGTCGGTCTGCTGGAGGTTGAGGATCACGGGGATCTGGTCCTTGTACTGGTCGGCGATCTGCTGGGCGTCGTTGAAGCTCTTGGGCACCACGAGGTGCACCTGGAGGTCGCCGGCCGTGCTGAGCCGTTGCCGGACCCACGGGACGCAGCACGCGGGTCTCGCGGCCGCGCCTCGCGCGGGGAGTCGTCGGCGAAGATGTCGTCGAACTCGTCGCGGCGGCGGCGCTGGAGCCGGCGCACGTTGGGGCGTTCGCGGTAGCGGTCCTCGAGCTCTGCCTCGGGCTCGGCTCGTCGGTCGGCGACCGCCTCGTAGCGCGGGTCGTCCTCCTCGGCGAGGCCGAAGTAGACGAGAGCGCGGTGCCATGTGTCGCTTATGGCCATCAGGGGTGCAGTTTCGGGACGCAGGCCGAAACCCTTGTGGACACGTTATCGAGTGAGGATGCCCGCATATACAGCCCTGCAAAAGCCCCATTCGCGCGCCATCCGGAGACCGAGCTCGACGGCGAGGAGCGGGCGAGGGCGCGCCGCTCGTGCTCCTGCACGGACTGACCGCCACGCGCCGCTACGTGCTCCAGGGATCGCGGCCTGCTCGCGCGGGGCGGCTACCGCCTGATCGCCTACGACGCGCGCGGCCACGGCGAGTCCGCACCCGCCCCCGAGCCCACCGCCTACGAGTACGCCGACCTGGTGGCCGACCTGCGCCGCGTGCTCGACCAGCTCGGGCTGGAGCGGCCGGTGCTGGCCGGCAGCTCGATGGGCGCCGCCACGGCGCTGGCGCTGGCCCTCGAGGAGCCCGAGCGGGTGTCCGCGCTGGTGCAGATCACGCCCGGCCTACGACGGCGCGCCGCGCACCGATCCCGCCGACCTCGAGGAATGGGAGGCGCTGGCGCGCGCGCTGGACGAGGCGGACATCGAGGCCTTCGTGGACCTGCTCGGGCGTGAACCGCCTGCCGGAGAGTTGCGCGACGTGCGCGCGCCGCGCCGTGCGCCAGCGCCTCGAGCGCCACGAGCACCTCGCAGCGCGGTGGCCGACGCCCTGCGCGTGGTGCCCCGCTCGGCGGCTTCGACGGCCTGGACGGGCTGGACGGGCTCGACGTGCCCGTGCTGGTGGTGGGCAGCCGCGACGAGACCGACCCCGGCCACCCGCTCGCCGTGGCGAGGAGTACGCGCGCCGGCTGCCCCGGGCGAAGCTGGTGGTGGAGGACGAGGGCGAGTCGCCGCTGGCGTGGCGCGGGCGCAGCTCTCGCGAGAGATCGCGATTCCTGCGCGGTGGGCCGCGTTTGCCTTGATATGCAAGGAAAGGTGGCCCACCGCGACCCAGGACCGCCTACTCGTACAGCGCGGCGCCGATGCGCACGATCGTGGCGCCCTCCTGCACCGCCACCTCGTAGTCCTGCGTGGTGCCCATCGAGAGGCGCGCGAGGCCGTGCTCGGCGGCCAGCTCGGCCAGGCGGGCGAAGTGGCGGGCGGTTGTCCTCGGCGTCGCTCGGCGAAGGGCGGCATCGTCATCAGGCCGCCCACCGGCACCGGGCAGCGCTCGATGAAGTCGCCCAGCTCCGCGGGCGCGATGCCGCGCCTTGCCCTCCTCCCCCGCCACGTTGACCTGCACGAGCACCTCGCGCGCCGGGTTGGCTCTCGAGCTGCGCCAGCGCCGAGTCCGAGGCCACCGAGTGGATCAGGCGCACCGCGGGCGCCACGTCGCTTGCACCTTGCGGCTCTGCAGCGCGCCGATGAAGTCCCACTCGAAGAGGTCGCCGTGCGCGCTCCTGCTTGGCCAGCAGGTCCTGGGCGCGGTTCTCGCCCACCAGCTCGATCCCGGCCTCGGCCAGCGCCGGCAGCTCGTCGGCCTCCACGTACTTGACCGCGGCGCAGATCTCCACCGCGGCGGGGTCGCGCCCGGCGGCGGCGATCCGCTCGCGCACCCGCTCCAGGTTGGCGCGCACGCGCGCGGGGTCGAGGCCGGTGAACTCGCGCGTCATGCCGTCAGCCACGCCAGCGCCGCACTGGCGGCCGGTGACGCCGTCGTCGCGGCGGTGGGAGAAGAAGAGGTCCGGCTCGGCAGGGCGTGCAGAGGTCGACGTGCTCGACGCTCGCCACGCCCGCCCGCTCGCAGCCTGCGCTCGGCGACCGCGCGCAGGTCGAGCATCCGGCCCGTCGGCCACGCCGTCGAGGTCGGCGAACGCCTCGAGCACCTCGTGCCCCACCTCGTAGCAGCAGCGCCCGATGCCCGGGGCCGATCGCGGCCGCGGGCGGCTCGTCGAAGCAGCTCCACGCGCCTTCTCGACGATGCCGCCGGCGAGCGCCGCGCCAGCCGCAGTGGAGCATCGCGACCCGGCCGCCGCTGGCGAGCGCGACGGGCAGGCAGTCGGCCACGAGCACGAGCAGGGCGAGGTCGCGCTCGGGTGGTCGTGTGGCCGTCCACCTCGGCAGCTCGGCGCCCGGCGTGGCGTAGCCGTCCCGCCGGCCGGGCGGCGCCCGTGCCAGTGCGCGATCTCGGTGCCGTGCACCTGCCACCCCATCGCCACGCGCGCCGGGTCCAGCCCGGCCTCGCTCGGCGAGCCGCGCGCGCGGTTCTCGACCACCCGCTCCGGGCTCGTCGTCGGTGAGGATGCCCAGGTTCAGCGACTCGTACGGGCCCTCGCTCACCCCGCCGTTGCGGGTCGAGAAGACCGACCCGGGCGCCCGGCAGGTCACGCTCGAGGCCAGCTCGCTCATGCGCCCTCCCCGCGCCAGCTCCAGCGCGGTGCGCAGCTCCTCGTCGCGGCCCGAGACCTCGCCGTCGAGCTTGCGGCGCAGCGTCTCCTCCAGCGCGCGCCCGATGGCCGGCGAGGCGGGCACGCCGGCGGCCAGGAGGTCGTCGCCGGTGATCTCCAGCCGGACGTCGCGCAGGCTCGTGAGGAAGCGCAGGACGGCTCCGCGGGCGCGCCGAGGGCCAGGGCCAGCGCCAGGGCCTCGGGCGGCTCGGCGGCGAGCAGGGCGTGCAGCTCGAGGGCGGCGGCTCGGCGCGCAGCGCCGCGGCCAGCGCGCGGCGCCGGCGGCGCGGCCGCGCATCACCGCGTCGCGCTCGGCGGCGCGTGCAGCCCGAGGCCCGGCCAACGAACGGCTCGAGCGCCGCGGGCGCCGCGCGCACGAGCGCGGCCAGGGCGGCGAGCGCCGGGTCGGCCCCGGTCTCCGCCGCCCCCAGCGGCCGCGGACGCCACCAGCTCGGGGTCGGCGCGCAGGTCGCGGGTGCAGCGCCGCGGCCACGCCCAGGTCGCCCATGCGCGCCACGGCCGCGGGCGCCTCCGGCTCGCGCCAGCAGGTCCAGCAGCTCGTCGCGGACGCGCGGCCCCGAGACCGTGGCGAGCGCATCCGCCGCCGACGGCCTCGCGCGCCAGGCGCTCGGTGCCCGGCTCGAGCGCGAACCCGAGCCGGGCCTCGTAGCGCAGCGCGCGCAGGAGCCGCGTGGGGTCGTCGAGGAAGCTGCGGTCGTGCAGCACGCGGATCGGCCGCGCGGCCGAGGTCGGCGCGGCCGCCGTGGGGGTCGTGCAGCGCGCCCGCGGTCCGGCGCCGCGCAGGGCGACGGCCATCGCGTTCACGCGTGAAGTCGCGCCGGCGCGAGGTCCTCGTCGAGCGGGGCGGGCTCCACCTCGGGCAGCGCGCCCGGGCGGCGCGTAGCGTCTCGCGCGCGTGCGGTGGCCAGGTCGAAGACGAGGCCGCCGGCGCGCACGGTGGCCGTGCCGAAGCGGTCGTGCTCGACGGCCTCGCCCGCCCAGGCGCTCGGCCAGCTCGCGGGCCGCGGCCGCGGCGTCGCCCTCCACCGCCAGGTCGAGGTCCAGCGGCCGCCGCCCCGCGCAGCAGGTCGCGCACCGCCCCGCCGACCAGGTAGGCGGGCGGCAGGCCGTCCAGCGCGGGCAGCAGGCGGTCCATGCCGGGCAGGGCGCTGCCACGCGCTCGCGCAGATCGCGGGTCGAGCGCTGGCCGGAGCTCACGGCCCGTCGGATCGCCAGGCCGCACGGGGATGCCGGCCGCGTCCATGCGCTCCTTGGCCTCGCCGACCGAGTACTGCCCGTAGTGGAAGATCGAGGCGCACAGGACGGCGTCGGCGCCGCCCTCGTCCACCGCCTCCACCAGGTGGTCGAGCGTGCCCGCGCCGCCCGAGGCGATCACGGGCACCTCCACCGCGTCGGCCACCAGGCGCGTGAGCTCGAGCTCGTACCCGTCCTCGGTGCCGTCGCGGTCCATGCTCGTGAGCAGGATCTCCCCCGCGCCGCGCTCGACGCCCTCGCGCGCCCACTCGACGGCCTCGCGCCCGGTCTCGGTGCGCCCGCCGTGCACCACCACCTCGTAGCCGTCGCCCGCGGCGCGCCTGCGGGCGTCGATCGCCAGCACCACGCACTGGGCGCCGAACACCTCGGCCATCTCGCCGATCAGCTCGGGCCGCGGCCACCGCGGCGGAGTTCACCGACACCTTGTCCGAGCCCGGCGTCGAGCACCGCCTGGGCGTCCTCGGCCGAGCGGATGCCGCCGCCGATGGTGAACGGGATGAACACCTCGTCGGCGCAGCGGCGCGCCAGCTCGGCCACGGTCTCGCGCCGCTCGTGGGAGGCCGTGATGTCGAGGAACACGATCTCGTCGGCGCCCTCGTCCTGGTAGCGGGCGGCCAGCTCCACGGGGTCGCCGGCGTCGCGGATGTCCACGAACTCGATGCCCTTGACCACGCGGCCCTTGTCCACGTCCAGGCACGGGATCACGCGCTTGAGCACCATCAGGCCCGGCGCGCGTCCAGCGCTCGCGCGCCTCGCCACGGTGAAGCGGCCCTCGTACAGCGCCTTGCCGGAGATCACGCCGGCCAGGTTCGAGCAGCCGCAGGTCGCGCAGCGCGCGCAGGTCGTCCAGCGAGCCACGCCGCCCGGAGAAGATGAAGCGCCCGCGCACCGCCGCGGCGATCCGGCGCACCTCGTCCAGGTCCACGCCCTCGAGCATCCCGTCGCGGTCGGCGTTGGTGTAGACGAAGCGGTCGGCGCCCTGGTCCTGCAGGCGCTCGATCAGCTGCTCGGGCAGCATCTGGGTCTCTCGCGTCCAGCCCGGACACCGACACGTCGCCCGCCGCGCACGTCCACCGCCACGGCCACGCGCTCGCCCCAGTCCTCCAGGGCCTCGCTCGAGGAAGTCGGGGTCGGTGAAGGCGGCCGTGCCGACCACCACGCGCGCGGCGCCCGGCGGCCAGCGCGGCGCGGATCGAGTCGATCGACCGCAGGCCGCCGCCGAACTGCACCGGCACCCCCAGCTCGCCGGCGATCCGCTCCAGGTGCTGGAGGTTCGCCGGCTCGCCCTCGCGAGCGCCGTCGAGGTCCACCACGTGCAGCCAGCGGGCGCCCGCCTCCACGAACGAGCGGGCGGCCTCCAGCGGGCTCGTCGGCGTACACGGTCTCGTCGTCGAAGCGGCCCTGGCGCAGGCGCACCGCGCGGCCGTCGCGGATGTCCACCGCCGGCAAGAGGATCATGCGGCCACGCGGCGCACAGCGCCGCGAAGTTCGCCGAGCAGGCGCAGGCCGTCGGGCCCGGACTTCTCGGGGTGGAACTGCGTGCCGTACACGGCGGCCGCGCCACCACGCTGGCGAACTCGCTGCCGTAGGAGGCCGTGCCGAGCACGTCGTGCTCGTGCGCGGGACGCGCCACGAACGAGTGCACGTGGTAGAAGGCGCACGGATCGGGCAGCTCCGCGGCCAGATCCGACTCGCGCGCGCCAGGACACCGGATTCCAGCCGATGTGCGGCACCTTCAGCCCGGGTGCGTCGAGCGCGGTCCACCGCGCCCTCCAGCAGGCCGATGCCCCTCGGCGCCGCCCAGCTCGGTGGTGCTGCTCGAACAGCAGCTGCATGCCCAGGCAGAGCCCGAGCAGCGGCACGCCGGCCTCGCGGCGCTCGTGCAGCAGCGCGTCAAGCTCCAGCTCGCGCACGCGCTCCATGGCCTTCGGGAACGCCCCCACGCCGGGCAGCACCACGCCGTCGGCGCGGCGCACGCGCGTCGTGGTCGCGGGTGACCTCCGCGCTCGACGCCCACGTGCTCGAAGCGCCTTCTCGACCGAGCGCAGGTTGCCCATGCCGTAGTCGAGGATCGCGACGCCGCTCACAGGAGGCCCTTCGTGGACGGCACGCCGGTCTCGTCCGGGTCGATCGACACCGCCTCGCGCAGCGCGCGGGCGAGCGCCTTGAACGCCGCCTCGACCATGTGGTGGGTGTTGGTGCCCGCGCTCGATGCTCACGTGCAGGGTGAGCTTGGCCGTGTTGGCCACGGCGCGCAGGAACTCCTCGAGCAGGTCGGAGTCGAAGTCGGCGATCGCCTCGGCCGGGAGCGCCACCCTCCAGCGACGCGTACGGCGCGGCCCGGACACGTCGAGCGCGCAGGAGGCGCGCGCCTCGTCCATCGGCACCACGGCGTGGCCGTAGCGGCGGATGCCCGACGCGGTCGCCGAGCGCCTCGTCCAGCGCGCGCCCGAGCGCGATGCCGGTGTCCTCCACGGTGTGGTGCGGGCCGGTCTCGCAGGTCGCCCTCCACCGCCACGTCGAGGTCCAGCCGGCCGTGGCGCGCCAGCGCGTCGAGCAGGTGGTCGAAGAAGCCCACGCCGGTGGAGCGCTCGCCCGACCCGTCGCCGTCCAGCGCCAGCGACAGGCGGATGTCGGTCTCGGAGGTGGTGCGGGTGACGTCGGCGGTGCGGGTCACGCCCGGCGCTCCATCGACTCGGCGTGTACGGGAAAGCCCTCGGCGCGTGCGAGCGCGGCGCCGGGCGGGGCCAGGCGGGCGGCGGCGCCCTCGGGCAAGCGATACGCGCGCCATCCGGCGCCGGAACGTGGACGCGCGAGAGGGCCGACTGGAAGCGAGCCGCGCCGCCCGGTGGGCAGCACGTGGTTGGAGCCGGCCACGTAGTCGCCGAAGGCGGTGGCGGCCGCGTTGCCCACGAACACGCAGCCGGCGCGGGTCACGCGGTCGGCAAGCGCCTCGCCTCTCCTCCCGCGAGCTCGAGGTGCTCGGGAGCGAAGGCCTCGGCCATGCGCAGCGCCTCGCGCACGCCGGAGGCGCGCAGCACCACCAGCTCGGCGTCGCGGCACGCTGGGCCGGCCGGCGGCCATGCCGCTCCACGTCGGCCACCACCTGATCGAGCAGCTGCGGGTGGTCTGAGATCACGCGCCAGCAGGCTGTCCTCGCCGTGCTCGGCCTGGGCCGAGCAGGTCCAGGGCGATCAGCTCGGGGTCGGCGCCGATGCTGGCCACCACCACCAGCTCGCTGGGGCCGGCGATGCCGTCGATGCCCACCTGCCCGACCACCTGGCGCTTGGCCTCCTGCACGTAGGCGTTGCCCGGCCCGGCGATCACGTCCACGGGGCGCACGGACTCGGTGCCGTAGGCCAGCGCGGCGATCGCCTGGGCGCCGCCCATCCGGTACACCTCGTTCACGCCGCAGAGCGCGCATGCGGCGAGGATCACCGGATGCGCGCGGCCCTCCGGGCCCGGGCGGCGCGCACGCGGCCACCTCGCTCCACGCCGGCCGCGCGCGCGGTCACCGCGCACATGATCACCGTCGACGGATAGGCGGCGCGGCCGCCCGGCACGTAGACGCCGGCGCGCGCGCACCGGCACCTCCGCCACCTCCACGCGCTGGCCCTCGGGCAGGTCCACGGAGACCGGCTCGCGCAGCTGCGCGTCCACCACCGCCCGGACGTTGCGCGATGGCGGTGCGCAGCCCGCTCGCAGCACCGCGGGCTCCAGGAAGGCGACCGCCGCGTCGATCTCGGCGGGGGGCACGCGCAGCTCGTCCGGGCCCAGCTCGGCGCGGTCGAAGCGCTCGGTGAGGCGCAGCACCGCGGCGTCGCCGCCGCGCGCGCACCTCGTCCACGATCGCCCGCACGGGCCCGACGTCGGTGGCCCGGCGGGCGGCGGGCGCTCGCGGACGATCCGCACGACCTTCACGGCGCCCCGGATCCGCTCCACCAGTGCGTCGATCGCGGTCCGCCTTGAGCTTGTGCGCCACCGGGTTGGCGATCAGCCGCGCGGTGCACGTGACGATCTCCTCCACCACCTCCAGGCCGTTCTCCGACAGCGTGCGGCCGGTGGCGGTGAGGTCCACGATGCCGTCCACCAGGCCGGTGAGGGGCGCCAGCTCCACCGAGCCCTTCACCGCCACGATCTCGGCCTGGCGGCCGGTCTCGGCGAAGTGCTGCGGCGGCGATGCGCGGGTACTTGGTGCCCACCCGCACCCGGCCCAGGCGGCGCTGGGCCTCGCCCAGGGCGTCGTCGCCGGTGCGGGCGGCCACCACCATCTCGCACCGCCCGTAGCCCAGGTCCAGCAGTTCGTACACGTCGCGCTCGGGTGCTCCAGCAGCACGTCCTTGCCGGTGATGCCGATGTCGGCCGCGCCGTGCTCCACGTAGGTGGGCACGTCGCTGGGGCGCATGGTCACGATGCCCGCTTCCTCGAACAGCAGCTTGCGGTCGTTGGAGCGCACCTCGGCGGTGTCGAGGCCGAGCGCGGTCGAGCAGGTCCAGGGTGTCCCCGAAGAGCGCGCCGCGCGGGACGGCGACGGTCGAGGCCGTCCTCGCTCATCGCAGGCTCTCCTCCGCGGCCTGCGCGATGTGCACGCGCTGCACGTCGAGCGCCACGCCACAGGCGGGGCGCGGATCGCCGAAGCGCCCGATCAGGTCGTCGTAGCGCCCGCCGCCGCCGAGGGCGAAGCCCACGGCCGGGTCGTACACCTCGTAGACCGCGCCCGTGTAGTAGGACAGCTCGAGCATCAGCCCGAGGTCCAGGATCACCCGGCCGGCCACGCCGCGCTCGGCCAGCGCCTGGAGCAGATCGCGCAGGCCGTCGAGCGCCTCTCGCGCCAGGCTGCTGCCAGGGCCGTCGGCGCGCTCCAGCACCTCGGGTCCGCCGCGCAGCTCGGGCAGGCGCAGGAGCAGGTCGCGCGCGCCGGGCTCCAGGCCCAGCTGCTCCACGTGGCGTCCGAGGGTCACGAGGTCGCGCCGTGAGAGGCAGTCCAGCAGGGGCGCGCGGCGCCCCTCGGGCACCTCGAGGCCGTCGAGCAGGGTGCGGTACAGCGCGGCGTCGCCCAGGCCCACGCGGTGGCGCGCCAAGCCGGCCTCGTCGAGCGCCGTCAGCGCGAGCGCGATCGCCTCCGCCTCCGCCTCGGCGCCCGGGACCCCGATCAGCTCGATGCCGCTCTGCAGGAACTCGCGCGCCTGGCCGGAGCCGTGCGCCACCGACCGGTAGGCGTGGCCGGAGTAGGACAGGCGCAGCGGCCCCTCGGCCCGCGGAAGCGGGTGGCCACCAGCCGTGCGATGGGAATCGTCATGTCCGAGCGCAGCGCCAGCACCTGGCCCTGCTCGTCGAACATGCGGTAGCCGGCGCCGGCCGCGCCGGCGTCGCCCGTGCGCAGCACCTCCTCGTACTCGAGCGCCGGCGTGAACACCTCGCCGTAGCCGGCGCGCCTCGAAGGCGCCGCCCAGGCCGTGGTGATGGCGCGCAACTCGCGCATCTCGTCCGGCAGCACGTCGCGCGTGCCCGGTGGGATCGGGTGAATCACGCCTGCCTCATCCCTCGGCGGTTCGGCCGCTCGTCAGACTGCGACGGGCTCTGTCGCGCACCCGCTCGATGCGGGCGCCCAGGCCGCGCAGCCGCTCGTCGATGCGCTCGTAGCCGCGGTCGATCTGGCGCACGTTGCCGATCTCCGACCGGCCCTCGGCGCACAGCGCCGCGATGAGCAGCGCCATGCCCGCCCGGATGTCCGGGCTCTCCATGCGCTCGCCGTGAAGCCGGCTCGGTCCGCTCACGACCGCGCGGTGCGGGTCGCAGAGCAGGATCCGAGCGCCCATTGAGACGAGCTTGTCCACGAAGAAGAGGCGGTTCTCGAACATCTTCTCGAAGATCAGGACCATGCCATCGGCCTGGGTGGCCATCGCCAGCGCGATGCTGGTGAGGTCGGCGGGGAAGGCGGGCCAGGGGCCGTCCTCGATCTTGGAGATGGCGTCGCCCTCGTCGTCCTTGACCCGCAGCTCCTGGTTGGGCGGCACCACCACGTCGTTGCCCTCGAACTCGATCCGGCAGCCCAGCCGCTCGAACGCCAGGCGGGTCATGCGCAGGTCCGAGGGCACCACGTCCTTGATCCGCAGCTCGCCGCCGGTGCAGGCGGCCAGCGCGATGAAGCTGGCCACCTCGATGTAGTCCGGGCCGATCGTGTGATCGGCGCCGCCCAGGCTCTCGGCGCCGTGCACCACCAGCACGTTGGACCCGATGCCCTCGATGCGGGCGCCCATCTGCAGCAGCAGCCGGGCCAGGTCCTGCACATGGGGCTCGGAGGCGGCGTTGTGGATCACGGTGGAGCCCGGCGTGAGCGCCGCGGCCATGAGGGCGTTCTCGGTGGCCATCACCGACGGCTCGTCCATGAAGAAGTCACACGCGCGGAGGCCGTCCGGCGCCGTGAGGCGGTAGGAGCCGCGCGGGGTCTCCACGGTGGCGCCGAGGGCGCGGAAGGCATCGAGGTGGGGATCCAGCCGCCGGCGGCCGATCACGTCGCCACCGGGCGGCGGCATGTCCGCGCGGCCGAACCGCGCGAGCAGGGGGCCGGCCAGCAGGAACGACGCCCTGATGCGCTCGGACAGCCCGGTGTCCAGCTCGGTGTGGTTCACGCCGGCGGTGCAGATGGCCACCGAGTCGTCCTCGCGGCGGTCCACCGTCGCCCCCAGGCCCTGGAGCAGGTCCAGCATCGCCTGGACGTCACGGATGCGCGGCACGTTGCGCAGCACCACTTCCTCCTCGGTGAGGAGCGTGGCGGCGAGGATCGGCAGGGCCGCGTTCTTGTTGCCGGCAGGCAAGAGCGTGCCGGAGAGCGGTTGCCCGCCTTCTATTACGAATTTTTCCATCGTGCGTGAAGGGGCCGAGGTGTGCGCTGCCAGCGGCTCGATGAGGGTAGCGAAGCCCATCTCAGGCCGGGACTTCGCCCAGCGCCGGCGATACCCTGCCGTCGTGGCCGCCCCCACGCGAGACGAGGCCTGGCAGATGTTCTGCGAGTGGACGGAGTCCGACTCGCTGCGCAAGCACGTGCTGGGCGTGGAGGCGGCGATGCGCGCCTACGCCCGCCGGTACGGCGAGGACGAGGAGCTGTGGGCGGTCACCGGGATCCTCCACGACCTCGACTACGAGAAGCACCCCGATCTCGAGACCGGCCATCCCCGGATCGCCCTCGAGCTGTTCGAGGAGAAGGGCTACCCGCGGGAGCTGATCGACGCCGTGGCCGGCCACGCCGAGAGGCTGGGCGTGCCGCGCGAGACGCGCATGGCCAAGGCGCTCTACGCCGTGGACGAGCTGTCGGGCTTCATCGCGGCCTGCGCAATGGTGCGACCCACCGGGATCGAGGGCATGGCGCCCAAGTCCGTGAAGAAGAAGCTCAAGCAGCCGAGCTTCGCGGCGGCGGTGGATCGCGATGAGGTGCGCAGCGCCGCCGAGGACCTCGGCGAGGACTTCGACGAGCACCTGCGCATCGTGATCGCAGCGATGGAGGAGCGCTCCGAGGAGCTCGGCCTCGGGCCGCGCGAGGCGTAGGTGGCCGATGCCCTCCGCATAGCGGTCCTGGAGGGCGATGAGACCGGCCAGGAGCTGCTCGAGCAGGCGCTCCGGGTGCTCGACCCGAAGGTCACCGGCATCGAGTGCGAACTGCAGCGCTTCGACCTGTCACTGGCCAACCGCCGCGCCACCTCCAACGAGGTGGTGAGCGAGGCCGCGGCCGCCATGCGCGAGTCGCACCTGGGAATCAAGGCCGCCACCGTGACCCCCGAGGGCGCGGACGACGTGGGCTCGCCCAACCGGATCCTGCGCGAGGAGCTGGATGGCCGGGTGATCATCCGCACCGGCCGCCGGATCCCGGGCATCACTCCCGTGGCCGGTGTGCACCACCCCATCGCCGTCGTACGGATGGCCGTGGGCGACGCCTACGGGGCCGAGCAGGGACGCGACGAGGTGGATGGCGACGAGGTGGCCTGGCGCACCGAGCGCATCTCTCGCAGCGTGTGCACCGCCACGGCCGAATACGCCTTCCGCACCGCCGAGCGCCTGGATGGGCAGGTGTACGGCGGGCCGAAGTGGACCGTGAGCCCGGTGTACGAGGGAATGCTCAAGGAGGAGATGGACGCGGCGGCGCGAGCGCCACCCCGACGTTCCGTACTCCCCGGTGCTGATCGACGCCACCTACGCCGGCCTCATCGGCAGCGCACCCGACGCCCCGCTCGTGATTCCCGCCCTGAACCGCGATGGCGACTGCCTCTCGGACCTCGTGCTGCCCATGTTCGGCTCGATCGCCGGCGCGGAGTCGGTGCTGCTGGCGCTCGACGATGAGTACGAGCCGCGCGCGGTGATGGCCGAGGCCCCGCACGGCACCGCCCCGGCGCTGCTGGGCAAGGACGTGGCCAACCCGATGGCCATGATCCTCGCGGTGGCGGCGCTCCTGCACTACGCGGCGGTGCTCGGCCACGCCGCCGCCGAGCCCGCCTCCCAAGCGGTATACGAGGCCGTGCTCGACGCCGTGGCCGGCGGGGTGAGCACTCCCGACCTCGGCGGCCACGCCTCCACCACGGAATTCACGGACGAGGTGATAGAGCGGGTTCGAGCCCGCGCCTGACCTCGTCCGGGATCGGCGCCTTGCCGCTGCCGTCTGTGGCCACGAACACGTGTCGCAGCTCGGCCTCCACCAGGGTCTCGCCGTCGCGGGCGAGGCGCAGCTCGGTGGTCATGCCCGTCGTGCCGAGCCGCGTGGTCCGCGCCTCGATCTCCACCTCGTCGTCGAAGCGTGCCGGTGAGAGGAAGCGCAGCCGGGCTTCGGCCACCACCATGTCGGTCCCCTGGGCAACCATGTCCTGGTAGCCCCCGGCCACCCGCTGGCGCCAGAGCTCGGTCATGGCCTCGTCCACGTAGGTCATGTAGTGCGCGTTGAACACGACCCCCTGGAGGTCGCATTCCGCGTAGCGCACGCGGAGCCGGTGCACGAACGGCGGGGCCACGGCGCCAGCGTACTGCCATCATGCGGCGCCCTCCGCCGAGACTTTCGGTGCGCTCGGCGGTTGAGGCAGCGAATGTCAGCCGCCCGCTCCCACACCCCCCGCAGCGCGCTCGCCGCGCTCGCCGTCCTCGTCGCCCTACTCGCATCACCGGGGTCCGCCCTGGCCGACAGCCGCGCGGAGGTGTCGATCATGGATGACCAGCTGCTGCTGAACGCCACCTCGCAGGAGCAGGTGGACCGCGAGATGCAGACCTTCGTGAACCTCGGGTGTGGACCGCCTGCGCGTGTCCGCGTTCTGGAACCAGATCGCCCCGGCCCCCACCGCGCGCACGCGGCCGCTGGCCTTCAACGCGGCCAACCCCTCCGAGCCCCGGTACAACTTCGCCGCGCTGGATCGCGTGGTGAACTCCGCCTCCGCCCACGGGTTGAGCGTGATGGTCTCGATCTCCACCCCGGTCCCGGTCTGGGCCAGCGCCGACCCGGCCCGCGACAACCCCGTCTGGAAGCCACGGCCGGCCGACTTCGCGGACTTCAGCGAGGCCGTGGTGCGCCGCTACGCCGCGCTCGTGGACCACTGGGGCATTTCCAACGAGCCCAACCAGGGCGTATGGCTACAGCCACAGAGCGACCGGCGCGGCGCGGTCTCCCCCCATCTCTACCGCGGGCTGGTGCTCGCCGCATATCCCCGGATCAAGGCGATCGACCCCGACTCCACCGCCCTGGTCGGCGAGCTGGCCGCCAGCGGACGTGACGGGCGCGGCGCGAAGGTGAGCATGCGCCCGCTGCGTTTCCTGCTGGCGATGGGCTGCCGCGACACGCGTTTCCGGCGCATTCGGGGCGGGCGCTGCAGGGGCTTTCAGCCGGTTCCGCTCGACGCGCTCGGCCATCACCCTTACCAGCTGCTCCTGGCGCCCGAGCGCCGCTCGCGCAACCGCTTCGACGCGGCCATCAGCGACGGCCGCCGCCTCACCACCTATCTGGACCGCCTGATCCGCCGAGGCGCCCTGCGGCCATCCCGCCGTCGGCCCAACATCTTCTACACCGAGTTCGGGTACCAGACCAACCCGCCCGATCCGTTCGCGGGCGTGTCGCTCTCGGCCCAGCGCAGCTATCTCCAGCAGGCCGCGTTCATCGCATACCGCACCCCGCGGGTGCGGGGGCTGAACCAGTTCCGTCTCACCGATGGCGGCCTGGCCGGCTCCGGCGCACGCCGGTTCGAGGAGTTCCAGTCGGGCCTCAAGTTCCGTGATGGGATGCGAAAGCCCGCCTACCGCGTGTTTGCGCACCCGTTCGTGATCAAGGGCGACCGCTTCTTCGGCCAGGTGCGCCGGGGCCGAGCCCATCGCGTCCGCGTGGAGCGCCGGCCGCGGCGTGGCGCGCGCTTTCGGATGGTGGCGCAGGTGCTCACCAACCGCAGCGGCTACTTCAGCTTCCGGCTACGCGGCCGGCGCCCCGGCGAGTACCGCTACCGCTACGACGCCCCCGCGGGCACCTCCGGGATCGTGCGCGTGCGGCGCTGACGGACCCCTATCCTGCAAGCCATCTTGCAGAAACGGAGGGCTTCCGTCCGCCGGCGTTCCTACCTTTACGAACACGTGTTCCCGCGCCTACGACACCGCATCAGCAGCGCCACGCTCGACCGCCTGGACGTGCTCATCGAGCTGTCCACCCTTGGGGAGTACGGCCTAGGCGACGACGGCCGGCCGCTGGCGCTGGCCGACGCCGCACCGGCGGAACCGGCGCCGGCCCGTTCCTCGCGGCTGAGCCGCGATCAGTGCCCGTTCGGCGGGCGGGCTAGCGCCCGGCGCTGCGACGCGCCAGCTGCTCCCTGAGCCACTCGACCGGCTCGGCGTCCTTGCCCGCGGTTGACGCGTCCAGCTCCACGAATCGCAGGAACAGGTCGGTGTCGGGCACGCGATCGAGCATGCGGTGGAAGCGCTCCTCGTCGAACTCGCCGGTGCGCCTCAATCGCCGCCAGGCGGCATTCGGGGCGTCGTGCAGCTCGATCGTGGCCAGCAGGCGCTCGTCATCGGTGTAGCCCTCGGCGAAGCGCCGCGCGCGCTTCGCGTGGTGGTTCTCGCCGCGTTTGGGCAGCCAGCGCCACACCCGCCACTTCAGTGAGTCGTGCACCAGTGAGATGAACCGAAGCTCGCGCCGACGGGGCTCGCGCTCCCCCCACTGCTCGATCGCGCGCAGGAGATCCGCCACGTGCTGGCCCACCGGCCCCTCGGGGTGTGAGTCGCGGGGCCTTCCCCAGGCGAGCCCCTTCACCACCACGGGATCCTTGGCCAGCCAGCGCTCGCGCTCGTCCTCGGCGTAGAAGCCAGGGACCAGCTGGTCCGCGGTTGCCCCCGCCTTCACAGGCGCGGTGTCACGCCACGTGCTCGGGAGCCCAGCCCTGGCCCGAGCGGGCCACCACGACGCGAACGCGGCGGTCGCCGTCGACCGCGTCGAAGTGCGCGCGGTCCTCCTCGACGCCGGGGCGGTCATCCACCAGCACCAGCTCGACCCGGTCGAAGTCCTGGCCGGGATGCTCGCGCTCGAGCGTCTCTCGGACCACGCCCTCCATCACGTCGCGGTCCCATCCGCGATCCGCGGCACGGGCCGCCTCGAGCGCCTCGTCGGCCGCGCGCAGGTGCTCCGCGTACTGGGGCGCGCGCCGGCGGTCGCGCATGCGCGCGCCGAGGAGTCCGCCGATGAAAAGCAGCACGATGGCCGCTGCAAGAGCGATCAGAACTATCTCGAGAGTGGACACGCAAGCAGGGTATACATCGCTCCCGAAGGCCCGCCCCCCAGAACGCGAAAGGGCCGCCCCGAGGGGCGGCCCGTGACGCTAAAGAACCGGCGGCGACCTACTCTCCCAGGCCCTTTCGGACCAAGTACCATCGGCGCAAAGAGGCTTAACTGCTCTGTTCGGAATGGGAAGAGGTGTTTCCCTCTCGCTAGTGCCACCGAGAAATTGCGAGACCGAGGCCCTACGCCGGGCCCTCAAAACCGCACAGTTGGCTGGGATTCAAGCTGCTGTTCGGGTTAGGAGCCTGGATGGCTCCCACCCGATCAGAAGTGAGACA
>CAVSGC010000009.1:0-42376 GCA_963727395.1 uncultured Thermoleophilaceae bacterium
TGCCTCGAGCGGGCCGGCCTCGGGTACCCCGATCTCGACGTGATCGCCGTGGGGGTGGGCCCCGGGGCCTTCACCGGCCTCCGGATCGGGGTGGCCACCGCGCGGGCCCTCTCGCACGCATCCGGCGCCGAGCTGCGCCCCGTGTCGTCGCTCGCCGCCCTGGCGGCGGGCATCGGGGAGCCGGTCCGGCTCCCCCTCATCGACGCCCGCCGCGGGGAGCTGTTCGCCGCCCTGTACGAGAACGGCGAGCCACGGCTGCAGGCGTTCGCCGCGGCACCGGAGGAGGTGGTGGAGAGGGTGCACGAGACAGGCCTGGACCCGCTTGTCGCCGGGGATGGGGCGTTACGATTCCTTGACGTCCTCGAGGCCGCGGGCGCGCGCGTGGCACCGACCGGCTCGCCCGCCCACATGGTGCGCGGGCTGTACATCTGCCGGGCCGCTGCAGACTCGCCCGCCACGCCTCCCGAGGCCGTCCTTCCCGACTACCTGCGACTGCCCGACGCCACCCCCCAGAGCCCCAAGCCATGACCCCCGACCTCGAGATCCGGCGACTGGTGTACGCGGACCTGCCGCTGGTGATCGCGATCGAGCGGCGGGCGTTCACCACGCCGTGGTCGCTGGCGATGTTCGTACTGGAGCTGTCAAAGTGCACCGGCGTCTGTCTTGCGGCCCTGCGAGGGGAGCGCCTGGTGGGCTACCTCGTCTGCTCGCGCTACGACACGGTCTGGCACGTAATGAACGTGGCCGTTGACGACCGGCTGCGGCGCGAGGGCATTGCCACGGCGCTGATAGAGGGACCTGTTCGGCACGCTCGACCGGCCCGGTGCGCAGTACACCCTCGAGGTGCGGACGTCGAACACGGCTGCGATCGAGCTCTACGAGGGCTTCGGGTTCCGGTCGGCCGGGCGGCGCCGTGGCTACTACCACGACAACCGCGAGGATGCCGTGATCATGTGGCGCACCGCGGGACAGGCGGCTGCGGCCTCGCCGGAGACGGCCCGCCGCGCCGCCGAGGCGTGATCCTCGCGCTGGAGACCAGCTGCGACGAACCTGCGCGGCGGTGGTCACCCGGGAGGGCGAGGTGCGGTCCAACGCGATCGCCTCGCAGGGGCTGCTCCATGCCCGCTACGGCGGAGTGGTGCCCGAGGTGGCGTCGCGGCGCCACCTCGAGCTGATGGACGCCGTGACGGCGGACGCGCTGGAGGACGCCGGCGCCGAGTTGAGCGACGTCGAGACCGTGGCTGTCACACGCGGGCCCGGGCTGATCGGCGCACTGCTGGTGGGAGTCTCATCGGCCAAGGCGCTCGCGGCGGCGCGGGGCCTCCCGCTCGTGGCGGTGGACCACCTGCACGGACACGTGGTGGCCAGCACGCTTCAGCCCGACCCGATCGAGCCGCCCTACGTCTGCCTCGTGGCCAGCGGCGGCCACACCTTCCTGGCCCGCGTGGACGAGCCCAGCCACTACACCATCCTCGGCCAGACGCTCGACGACGCCGCGGGTGAGGCCTTCGACAAGGGCGCCCGCATCCTTGGTCTCGGGTACCCGGGCGGTCCGGAGATCGACCGCCTGGCGCGGGAGGGGGATCCGGGCGCCTTCGACTTTCCCCGCTCGGCGCCGGGCGGACCATCCGCCGAACGCCTGAACTTCAGCTTCAGCGGGCTCAAGACGTCGCTGCTGTACCGCGTCCGCGACCTCGGCGAGCAGGAGACGGCCCACCGGCGGGCCGACCTGGCGGCGTCCTACCAGCGAGCGATCGTGGGGGCGCTGGGCGCCCGGGTGGCGGGAGCCCTGGGACGCGAGCGGGTGCCGCGGCTGGCCGTCGGCGGCGGCGTGGCAGCCAACTCCGAGCTGCGCACCCACCTGGCCCACCTCTGCGCCGATTTGGGCATCCGCCTCCACGCGCCGCCGCCGGACCTGTGCACCGACAATGCGGCGATGATCGGCGCGGCGGCACGCTTCACCGAGGCACTGCCATATCCGGACTACCTCGACCTCGATGCCGCAGCTCGCCCTTAGTGCGCCGTCTCACCCTCTACGGGAAGCCCGGCTGTCACCTGTGTGACGACGCAAGAGCCGCGGTGGCCGAGGTTCGCGAGGAGTTCGACTTCGAGCTTCGCGAGGTGGACATATCGGTCGACCCAAGGCTGTTCCGGGAGTACGGGGAGCGGATCCCGGTGCTCGACGTGGACGGTGACGAGGCCCTGGAGCTGGGCTTCGACGCCCCGGCGCTGCGGAAATTGCTAGGTAGAGTGGACGCGTGAGCTTTCGCGAGCCATTGGCCCCCCGCTCGCCCATCGAAGACCTTGCGCCGGAGCGCCTGTCGCTCGGGGTGGCTGCGCGCCTGTCGCGTTACCTGCAGGTGCTCACCCAGGCGCGAAAGATGGGCAAGGAGACGATCTCCTCTCAGGAGCTCGCCGACTACACGCACGTGAACTCCACCCAGATCCGCCGTGACCTGTCGGGCTTCGGCAAGTTCGGCAAGCGCGGAGTGGGCTACAACGTGGAATCGCTCGTCTCGCAGATCCGCAAGATCCTGCGAACCAGCGGGCATCACAACATCGCGCTGTTCGGCGCGGGCCACCTGGGCCAGGCCATCGCCGGGTCGGACATCTTCGCGGACCACGGCTTCCGCGTGGTGGCCGTGTTCGACACCGACCCGCGCAAGGTGGGCAAGCGGGTGAACGAGCAGCTGGTGGTGCGGGGCCCGGCAGAGCTTCAGACCGTGGTGGAGAACGACGAGATCGTGGTCGGCGTGATCGCGGTGCCCACCGAAGCCGCCCAGCAGGTGGCCGACGAGCTCGTGGCAGCCGGCGTGAAGATCATCTTCAACTACTCCGAGGCCCTGCTGCAGGTCCCGCCCGAGGTCACCGTGCACACCTCGAGCCCGGCGGTGGACCTGCTCTACGCGCTGTACTTCTACCTCGCCTAACTCTCTCTTCCGATGCTTGACATGAAGCTGGCGCGAGAGGTCTTTGAGGCCTCACAGGACTTCACGGTGGGGATCGAGGAGGAGTTCGGGATCCTCGACCCGGCCACGCTCGAGCTGGATCACCGCTACGAGGAGCTGAGCGAGGCCGCCAAGGCCGACGACGTGCTCGCCGATTCGGTGGCCGGGGAGCTGATCGCATCGGAGATCGAGATCCGCTCCGGACGCGGGGAGGATCTGGCGGACGCGCTGGCCCGCCAGCGCGAGGCCCGAACGCGGCTGTTCGGGCTCATGGCAGAGCGCAACGCACTGCTCTCCTCGACCGGCACGCATCCCTGGAGCCGGTGGCAGGACCAGCGCATCATCGATACCGAGCACTACCGGCGGCTGGAGCACGACCTGGGCTATGTGGCCCGGCGCAACAACACCTTCAGCCTGCATGTGCACGTGGGGATAAGGGGCGCCGACCGGGCGGTCGCGGTCTGCGACCGGCTGCGACCGGTCCTACCCCAGCTGCTGGCGGTGTCGGCGAACTCCCCGTTCCTGGACGGCAGCGACTCGGGCCTGCACTCGGCGCGCACCCAGATCTTCACAAAGAGCTTCCCCCGCTGCGGGATCCCGGACCCCTTCGGCAACTTCGCCAACTACGCCGACTACGTGGACCTGCTGGTGCGAACGCGCTCGATCGTGGAGCACACCCAGCTGTGGTGGAGCGTGCGCCCGCACCACTCCTTCGGCACGGTGGAGGTGAGGATCTGCGATGCCCAGACCAGCGCGGAGGACTCCAGCGCGCTGGCGGGATTGATCGTGGCCTGCGTCGCCCAGGCCGCCATGGACCACGACGAGGGCGAGGCCCCGAGAGACCCCCGGGCGCCTGATCGAGGAGAACCTCTGGCGTGCGATCCGGTCCGGCCTCGACGGCCGCCTGATCGACCTCGAGCGGGGTGAGGAGCTGCCCGCCTCGGTGATCTCGACAGGCTGCTCGCCTGGACCGCGCCGGCGCGCGCCGCGCTGCGGATCGAGCCCGCGCTCGCGCCCGAGAACGGGGCGCAGCGCCAGCGCCGGGCCCTGGCGGACGGCGCGTCCATGCGGGAGATCTTCGCCGCCGCGGTGTCGGACACTCAGCGCACGTATGCTGGGGCAGGGGTCACCAGCACCACCTGACGAATGCCAGGCCAACCCGAACAACAGCCCACCGAAGAGGAGCTGCGCGCCGCGCTCGAGGAGCAGATGCGCCAGATTCGCGTGGAGGACGTGATCCTCCAGACCACCGCCACGCTGATCAACCTCGCCGGCCGCCGGCTCGGCCTCGCGGGAGACCCGGAAGAGAAGGACGTCCAGCAGGCCAAGCTCGCCATCGACGGCGCCCGGGCGCTGGCGCCGATGAGCCCGCAGGAGCAGGAGGCCCCGATCAGGGAGGCCCTCACGCCAGCTGCAGATGGCATACGTGCGGGAGACCCAGGGCGCCGAGGGTGGCGCCGCTGATCTCGGTGCCCAGCCGCCCGGCGAGCCGCCCGACGCGAAGCCCTCACACGAGGAAGAGGAGCGGGCGAAGGCCCGGTCCAAGCTCTGGACGCCCCCAGGGGCGTGACCGAGACCGTCGGGATCTTCGGCGGGTCGGGCTTCTACCGGCTCCTCGACGATGTCGAGGAGGAGGCGATCGACACTCCGTACGGACCGCCCTCGGCGCGGATGCGGATCGGGCGAGATCGACGGCGCGCGCGTGGCCTTCATGCCGCGCCACGGCGACGAGCACACGCTGCCGCCGCACCGCATCAACTACCGCGCCAACGTGTGGGCGATGAAGCACGTGGGGGTCCGCGCGCCTGATCGGGCCGTCGGCCTGCGGGTCGCTCAAGCCGGAGCTGGAGCCGGGCACCTTCGTGATCTGCGACCAGTTCGTGGACCGCACCAGCGGGCGCGAGGACACCTTCTACGACGGGCCTCAGACCACCCACGTGTCCGCCGCCGATCCCTACTGCCCCGGGCCTGCGCGCAGACCCTGCTGGAGTGCGCGCGCGAGCTGGACATCCCGGTGGCGGACCACGGGCACCGTGGTGGTGATCCAGGGGCCGCGGTTCTCCACCCGGGCCGAGTCGAGGTGGTTCGCCCAGGCCGGATGGGACGTGGTGAACATGACCCAGTATCCGGAGGCCTGGCTGGCCCGTGAGCTGGAGCTCTGTTACGCCAACGTGTCGCTGGTGACCGACTACGACGTGGGGCTCGACGGCATGCCCGACGTGCTGCCGGTGTCCGCCGACGCGGCGTTCGAGGTGTTCAGGGAGAACCTCGAGCGGCTCCGCTCGCTGTTGTTCGCGGCGGTGCCGACGAGTCGGGCCACAGCCGCGGACGATATCTGCGCCACCGCGCTGGCAAGCGCGATCGTCCACTGAGCGGCGGCGCGCCTGGGCCGCGTTCCGGGGAGCCGGACGCTAGGCTGCCCGACGCTTTCTGCGGGCGGCGCCGTTTCTCGGCCTCGTCGAGCGCCTCTGCGCGCCCCGCTCCGGCGCCCGCCCCGACCGAACCACACGGAGGAATACCCCCTTGACTGACTTTCTGACCGACTACGGGATCATCGTCGCCCTGGCCTGTGCCGGCGCGGCAGTGGTCTACGGCGTGATCACCACGCGCTGGCTGCTCGCCAAGTCCCCCGGCAACGAGGAGATGCAGGCGCATCTCCGGAGCCGTGCAGGAGGGCGCCAAGGCCTACCTCACCCGCCAGTACCAGATCATCGGCGTGGTGGCGGTGGTGCTGGCCATCGTGCTGGCCGTCGCGCTCGACGTGAAGGCGGCGATCGGCTTCGTGATCGGCGGCACCTTCTCCGGCGCCGCGGGCTTCATCGGCATGAACGTGTCGGTGCGGGCCAACGCCCGCGTGGCGGAGACCGCCCGCGGCGGCATCGGCCCCGCGCTCGAGGTGGCCTTCAAGGGCGGCGCCGTGACCGGCATGCTCGTGGCGGGCCTCGCCCTCCTCGGCGTGGCCGGCTACTACGGGATCCTGCTCGCCACCGGCACCGAGGAGAAGGACGCCATCGACGCCCTGGTGGGCCTGGGCTTCGGCGGCTCGCTGATCTCCGTGTTCGCCCGTCTGGGCGGCGGCATCTTCACCAAGGCCGCCGACGTGGGCGCCGACATCGTCGGCAAGATCGAGGCCGGCATCCCCGAGGACGACCCGCGCAACCCCGCGGTGATCGCCGACAACGTGGGCGACAACGTGGGCGACTGCGCCGGCATGGCGGCCGACCTGTTCGAGACCTACGCCGTGACCGCCGTGGCCGTGATGCTCCTCGGCGTACTCACCTTCAACCAGCTCGGCGAGGTGTCGGTCTACCCGCTGGTGATCGGCGGCGTGTCGATCATCGCCTCGATCATCGGCACCTTCGCCGTCAGGAGCAGCGCCGGGAACGTGGAGCGGGCGCTCTACCAGGGCCTGATCGTCTCGGGCGTGCTCGCCGCGCTGGCCTTCCTGCCGATCACCCTCTGGCTGATGGACGACATCACCTTCAAGGAGGGCGCCTCCGCCCTGATCACCGGCGGCGGAGCGGTCGCCAGCGGCTTCGACTTCTGGCTCTGCACGCTGATCGGAATCGGCATCACGGCCGGCCTGTTCGTGATCACCGACTACTACACGTCCACCCGCTTCTCGCCGGTGAAGAGCACGGCGCGGGCGTCGCAGACCGGCCACGCGACCAACATCATCCAGGGCCTCGCCCAGGGCTTCCAGTCCACCGCCGCCCCGGCGATCCTGCTCGCGCTGGGCATCCTGGCCGCCAACGAGCTCGCCGGCATCTACGGCATCGGCGTGGCCGTGATGGCGCAGCTCTCGCTCACCGGCCTGATCGTGGCGCTGGACGCATTCGGCCCGATCACCGACAACGCCGGCGGCATCGCCGAGATGGCGGACATGCCCCAGGACGTGCGCAACATCACCGACCCACTCGACGCGGTGGGCAACACCACGAAGGCCGTGACCAAGGGCTACGCGATCGGCTCGGCCGTGCTCGCGGCGCTCGTGCTGTTCGCCGCCTTCGTGGAGGAGCTGCGCGAGGAGGCCCGGAGCGAGGGCAGAGCGCGGCCGTCACGTTCGACATCTCTCAGCCCGAGGTGCTGATCGGCCTGCTGATCGGGGGCATGATGGTCTTCCTGTTCGTGGCGCTCTCGATCGAGTCGGTCGGTCGCGCCGGCGGGCTCGTGGTGGAGGAGGTGCGCCGCCAGTTCAA
The DNA here is from genome assembly GCA_963727395.1 of uncultured Thermoleophilaceae bacterium. Taxonomy (GTDB): domain Bacteria; phylum Actinomycetota; class Thermoleophilia; order Solirubrobacterales; family Thermoleophilaceae; genus JAAYBF01. Next base: position 7,148 of record CAVSGC010000009.1, read on the forward strand.
GGAGAAGCCGGGCATCATGGACCGCACCGAGAAGCCCGACTACGCGCGGCTGCGTGTCGATCGTGACCGCGGCGGCCCAGAAGGAGATGATCGCTCCGGCGCTGATCCCGATCGTGGTCACCGTCGTGGTGGGCATTCTGTCCTACCAGGCCCTCGGCGGGCTGCTGATCGGCGTGATCGTCGTGGGCTTCTTCACGGCGGTGTCAATGACCGCCGGCGGCGGCGCATGGGACAACGCCAAGAAGCTGATCGAGGACGGCGAGTACGGCGGCAAGGGCTCCGAGGCCCACGAGGCCTCGATCACCGGCGACACGGTGGGCGATCCCTACAAGGACACCGCCGGCCCGGCGATCAACCCGATGATCAAGGTGGCGAACATCGTGGCCATCCTGATCATCCCGTTCCTGGTTTAGCCTCCGCAGGGCTCACCGGGCATCCCGCCGGCGTCCCGCCCGGCCACTGAGTGGCGCGAGACGCGCCTCCGATCTTGAGGCAGAGTCGATCGCCCCCGGTCGGTAGCTGTGACGACCGTCGCCCGGCGGGGCGCTCGGGGAACCGTGCGGGTAGCGTTCGCGTCCGATGGCTGAGCGGCGCCCAAAGGGACAGGGACTCGAGCGGGTGCTCGGCACCGGCGCGCTGTTCTCCACCGCCTACGGCAACGTGGGCAGTTCGATCTACTACGCCCTGGGCCTGGTGGCGGTCTTCGCGCTGGGCATGACGCCCGGTGGTCTTCCTGATCGCCGGCCTGATCTTCGCCGCCACCGCCGCCACCTACGCCGAGGCCACCACGATGTACCCGGAGGCCGGCGGCTCGGCCTCGTTCGCGCGCCGGGCATTCAACGAGTTCTGGTCCTTCTTCGCCGGCTGGGGCCAGATGCTCACCTACATCATCACCGTCTCGATCTCGGCCTTCTTCGTGCCCCACTACCTGGGCGTCTTCTGGGCGCCGCTCGGCGAGTCGCCCGGCGACATCGTGGGCGGGATCGTGGTGGTGGTCGATCCTGGCGGCGGTGAACATCGTCGGCGCCAAGGAGTCCGCCGGGCGTGAACATCTTCTTCGCGGTCACCGACTTCCTCACCCAGGTGCTGCTGGTGGTCGTGGGCGTCGGTGCTGGTGCTCTCGCCCGACACGCTGGTGGACAACGTGGACTTCGGCACCACGCCCGACCGTCGGCGACTTCCTGATCGCCATCCCGGTGGCGATGGTGGCCTACACGGGCATCGAGACGATCTCGAACATGGCCGAGGAGGCGCGCGACTACGGCAAGACGATCCCGCGCGGGATCGGCGGCGTGGTGGTCGCGGTGGCCGTGATCTACGCTTCCTGCCGGCCGTGGCGCTGTCGGCGATGCCGGTGGAGAACGGGACGACCGTGCTCGCCCTGTCCAAGGAGGAGGGCGGCTACGCCGACGACCCGGTGCTCGGCGTGGTGGAGAACATGGACCTCGGCGGCGCTCCAGGGCGCGGCCGAGATCTACGTGGGCATGCTGGCGGCCACGATCCTGTTCATCGCCACCAACGCGGGGCTGATCGGCGTGTCGCGGCTGACCTACTCGATGGGCCAGTACCGCCAGCTGCCCGAGCGGCTGCGCCAGCTGCACCCGCGGTACCGCACGCCCTACGTGGCGATCCTCGTGTTCGGCGCGATGGCCGCGCTGGCCATCGTGCCGGGCCAGGCCGAGTTCCTGGGCATGATCTACGCCTTCGGCGCGATGCTCTCGTTCACGATCGCGCATGTGTCGGTGTGCGTGCTGCGCGTCACCCAGCCCGACCACGAGCGGCCGTATCGCAGCCCGGGCAACCTGCGAATAGCGCGGCGCGGAGCTGCCGCTGCTGGCGGTTCTCGGCGGGCTCGGCACCGGCAGCGCGCTCGTGGTGGTCGCGGTGCTGGACCTGGGCGCGCTGGTCCCGGGACGGTCTGGCTGGCGATCGGGCTCGTGGCTACGTGCTGTACCGGCGCAGCCAGGGGCTGAGCTCACCCAGACCCCCAAGGTGGTGATGCCCAAGCCGATCGTGGAGCACGAGGTGGAGTACGAGTCGGTGCTCGTGGCGTTCGAGGACGGCCCGTACTCGCGCGAGGCGGTGTCCACCGCGGCCAAGCTCGCGGCGCGCCGCGCGCCGCGGGCATCCACGTGCTGGTGACCATCACGGTGCCCGCCAACGCGCCGATCGACGCCGAGATGCCCGAGGCCGAGCGCACGTGCGCAGGCGGCGATCGACTCCGCGCGGGTGCGCGGCGGACGGCGCGTGACCGGCCACTGGGAGAAGGTGCGTGCGGGCGAGGCCGGGCGCCGGATCGTGGCGGAGGCCCAGGAGATCCACGCCGCCGCCGTGGTGATGACGCTGCCGCCGCGGCGCACCGGCTCCACGATCTTCGGGCGGACGCTCGAGACGGTGCTCGCCCAGCGCCCGTGCCGAGTGATCATCGACTCCTCGGTGGAGCAAGAGCCCGCGCAGCCGCCGCGGCGCTAGGATCGCGACGGTGGACCGGGCCTACCTCGCTTCTTCGCGCCTGCTGGGCGCCCTGCTGATGCGTGATGGGGGTGGCGATGGTGGTGACCACGCTCGCGCGCGGCGGCGGCCCGCTGGCACTAGGCGTGGTGCTCGGCGTGATGCTTCGCCGTGCTCGGCGCGGGGCGGCTGCTGGCTGGCGGGAGCGGCCGGGGGGCCGCGGCAGCGGTGAGCCCGTCCCGCGGTGGCCGGCGGCGCCGCGAGCCCGCTGAGCGGCCGGGGTGGACGCCGAGAAGCGGATCGCGCGCGGGCTCGGTGAGCCCGCCCTGTTGGCGATCGCGCTGAGCGCGGTCGGCTCGTCGATGTACTTCGGCCTGGGGCGTCGTGGCCGGCGAACGCCCTGGCCCTGACGCCGCTCGTCTTCCTGGCCGCGGGCGTGTTCTTCGTGCTCACCATGCTCACCTACGTCGAGGGCAACTCGCTGCACCCCGAGCGCGGAGGCGCGTCGGTGTTCGCCCGCTACGCCTTCAACGAGCTGTGGAGCTTCATAGCCGGCTGGGCGATCCTCATCGACTACCTGATCGTGATGGCGATCGCCGCGCTGTCGGTGCCGCATTACCTCACGGCGTTCTGGGAGCCCGCCGGGGATCCGGGCGTCGAGCTGGCGTTCGCGGGCGCCATGATCGCCCTGGTGGCGTGGACGAACATCCGCGGGGTACGCCCCGACCGCTACCGCACCGTGCTGGCGCTGTCACTGCTCAGCCTGGCCCTGTTCGCCCTGATCGCGATTCTGGGCCTGGCGCAGCTGTTCGACCTGTCGTCTGCTCACCGGCGCCGTGGACCTCGGCTCCACGCCGCGGGTGGGTGACCTGCTGTTCGCGGCGGTGGTGGCCACGGTGGCGTGCACGGGGATCGAGGCGGCGTCGGGTCTCGCGGGCGAGATGAGGGTGGGCCGCGGCGTGGCCTCCGCAGGGTGGTGGCCGTGGGGTCGGCCGGGGTCCTGTTGCTGTTCGTCGCGTTCTCGGCCGTGGCCCTCATGGCGGTGCCCGTGGTTGATGGACAGACAGCCCTCGGGAGTGCGCTGGTCGAGGCGCCGGTGCTCGGGGTGGTCGCCCAGCTGAACCCCGACTGGCTGGCCGAGTCGCTGCGGTACGCCGTTGGCAGCGTGGCCGCGGTGGTGCTGGCTCAGGCCGCCAACGGGCAGATGCTCGGCATCGGGCGGCTGGCGTACTCGCTCGGCGTGAACCGCCAGATCCCGAGCGCGGTCTCGCGACTGGGTGACCGCTACTCCACGCCCTACGTGACGATCCTGGTGGCCGCGGCGCTGGCGTTCGGCCTGGCGCTGTCCGATGACGTGGAGTTCCTCGCCGGGATCTTCGCGTTCGGGGCGATGCTGGCCTTCACGATCGCCCACCTGTCCGTGATCGTGCTGCGCTTCCGCGAGCCGGACCGGGTGCGGCCGTTTCGCGGTGCCGCTGAACGTTTCCGTGCGGCGGGGTGCAGGTGCCGCTGCCCTCCGTGCTGGGCGTGGTGCTGGGCCATGGGCTGGGCCACCGCGATCCTGCTGTCCGATGGCGCGCGTGTGGCGGGCACGCCTGTGGATGGCCGTCGGCCTGGCCATCTACGTGATCTACCGGCGCTCGGCAGGGGAGGCCGCTCACTAAGCGTTTCACGATCCCCGAGGAGGCGCTGCGGGAGATCGCGGACACCTCCTACGGCAGCATCCTCGTGCCGGTTTTCGGTGAGCCGCTGGACGACGACATCGTCGGGGACCGCGGGCCGGCTGGCCTCCGAAGACGCCGACGAGGGGGAGGGGGGCGCCGTGCTCGAGGCCCTCTACGTGTTCGAGATCCCGATGTCGCTGCCGATCGACGCGCGCGTGTCCGATGAACGAGTGGACCGCGCACGCCAGGCGCTGGCGCGAGCCAAGGAGGTGGGGGAGGAGTACGAGGGGGTGGAGGTGGCCACGGCAATGGCCCGCGGACGGGCGATCGGCGCGGCCATCGTCACCGAGGCCAAGCGTCGCGGCGTGGAGGCGATCGTGCTCGCGGCTGAGGCGCCGAGCCGTATCCGCGGGGGGTGCGATGTTCGGCGGCAAGGGGCTCGCGCGCGAACGCTTCGCGGGCGACATGACCCGCTACGTGATCGAGAAGGCGCCCTGCAAGGTGATCCTCACCGCGCCGCCCTCTGACGGCGGAGCCGGCGGCGCACGGCGAGGCACGCCCGATCACCGGCTGACAGCGCCTACAGCGGCTATTGTGGGCGCAATGTTCGTGTTGGTAGTGGGTTGCGGGAGAGTCGGCTCGGCAATCGCCAAGTCGATGCTCACCGAGGGCCACGAGGTGTCGGTGCTCGACGAGGACCCCGAGGCGATCGCGCTGCTCAACCGCGGCCAGGAGATCACCTGGGAGGATCAGGGCGGAGCCTTCACCGTGGGCACCGCGCTGGAGATCGACGCACTCCTGGCCGCCGGAATCGAGAACGCCGACGCGTTCGTGGCGTCGACCGACGGCGACAACACAAATCTCGTGATCGCCCAGATCGCGCAGCGCCGCTTCGAGGTGGAGCGCGTGGTGGTGCGCGTGCTCGACCCGGGTCGAGCCAAGTGGTACGCCGAGCAGGGGCTGCAGACGGTGTGCCCCACCCAGACGGCCATCGAGCTGCTGGAGGCCGCCGTGCGCGGCCAGGTGCGCTTCGAGGGGGTTTCCGGCTGATGTATGCACTGATCGTCGGCGCGGGCAAGGTGGGCTGGAACCTCGCGCGCGAGCTCAAGGACAAGGGCCACGAGGTGACTGTGGTCGAGCGCAGCCGCCGCCGCTACGAGACGGTCGAGGAAGAGCTGGAGCACTCGATCCACTACGGCGACGGCACCGAGCTGTGGATCCTCGAGCGCGCCGGGATCGAGCGTGCCGACCTCGTGATCGCAGTTACCGGCGACGACGAGGACAACATCCTCATCTGTCAGATGGCGGGCGAGAAGTACGGCGTGGAGCGGGTGGTGGCACGCTGCAACAACCCGCGCAACCTCCAGCACTTCGACCTGCTCGGGATCAAGCCGGCGGTGTCGGCCACCGACCTGATCCTGCGGCTGATCGAGCACGAGGTGCCGCAAGTACGGCCTCGTGCACCTGCTCGACCTCAAGCAGGAGCAGCTGGAGATCATCGAGATGGAGGTGGCCGCGGGATCGGTGGCCGACGGCGCCGCGGTTCGCGACCTCGACCTCCCCGACGGGTCGCTGGTGATCTCGATACTTCGTGACGGGGGCGGTTTCGTGCCCAGCGGCGACTCGGTCATGCAGGGAGGCGACTCGGTGCTGCTCGTGCTCGACATCGGGCTCGAGGAGACGGTCACCGAGCGCTTCTCGCGGCGCGTGGAGACCGCCGGGGCCGACGGCCGCTAGTGCGGGAGGTCGATCACCTGCTCATAGGCGGGGGCCTGGCCGCTGCGGCATGTGCGGCGAAGCTGCGGGAGGAGGGCGCCGACGGCGCGATCCTGCTCGTGGGCCGCGAGCCCGACCCGCCCTACGATCGCCCGCCCCTGACGAAGGAGTACCTGCGCGGGGAGGCCAGCCGCGAGGACGGCCACGTGCACGACGATGCGTGGTGGGCAGAGAACGACGTGGAGCTGCTCACGGGGACGAGCGTGATGAAGCTCGACGCCGGCGAGCGCCTGGCCACGCTCTCGAACAAGGAGGAGGTGCGCTTCGGCAAGGCTCTCCTGGCCACCGGCGCCAATGTGCGCCGGCTGCGCGTGGACGGCTGCGAGCTCGAGGGCATCCACTACGTGCGCGCCTTCGCCAACTCCGACGCCGTCCGCGAGGAGGCTTCGAAGGCCGAGCGCGTGGTGCTCATCGGAGGCAGCTACATCGCCTGCGAGGTGGCGGCGTCACTGGTGGCCGCCTTCGGAGTGGAGTGCTCCCTGGTGATGCAGGAGGACGTGGTGCTGGAACGCCACTTCGGCCCCGAGGTGGGGGGCTTCTTCCAGCGCGTGCTGGAGGAGCACGGAGTCTCGGTGCACGGAGGCGATGAGCTCGAGCGCTTCGAGGGCTCCGGCGGGCGGGTGGGCAGGGTGGTCACCAAGGCGGGGCTGGAGCTGGACGCCGACTGCGTGGTGGTGGGCGCCGGCGTGATTCCCGACGTGATGCTGGCCAAGGCGGCCGGCCTGACGCTGGGCGAGAGCGGGGGAGTGAAGTGCTCGTCCTCGCTGCGCACCTCGGCGCCGGACGTGTTTGCCGCCGGCGACATCTGCGAGTACGACAGCCCGGTGCACGGCCGGTCGCTGCGAGTGGAGCACTGGGACGTGGCCTCCGAGCAGGGCAAGACCGCCGCCCTGGGGATGCTGGGCCGCGAAACGCCCCACGAGACCATCCCCTACTTCTTCTCCGATCTGGCCGACTGGGCCTCGATGGAGTACGTGGGCCCGGGCTCGGGCGAGCCGGTGATCCGCGGCTCGCTGGACGACGGCGAGTTCACGGCCTTCTACGTCGACCAGGGCGAGGTCACGGCGGCGCTCACAGTGGGGCGCTCGGAGGACCTGGAGCACGCCCGGCGCTGGATGGCCGGGGGCGGGGCGCCGGGGGCAGAGGTCCTGGCGGATCTCGAGCAGGCCTCGGATCCTGAGCGGCGTACTGGGGACCCGATTCGGCCAGGACTGACGGCTCCAGAGGCCAGCTTCTGGTGCCGATTATCGCGATTCCCCATCGCCTGCGGCGGCTCATCTCTAGCGTCGGGAGGGCCGTTCTTCCCGTCCGATCAGGCTGCGAACATATGTTCGTGTATGGGGCACGGGAGATCGACAGTTGAACCCGCGAAGCCGTTAGCGGCGCTGCTCGATCGGAGGCCTGCGCCTGACGCAGCTGTGGCCCAGAGCTGGGGATGTCGCCAGGCCGCGGTCTCCTACCACGCCGGCGGCTCGGCATTCCGAGGTCGGTGAGCGCTGCAGCGCGCCGATACGACTGGGACGAGGTGCAGCATTACCACGAGCTGGGCATACCGTAAGGCGCTGTATGGGCCATTTCGGCTTCACTTCAAAGACCTGGCATATGACGCCGTCGCAACGGGGCGGCGCTGACCGCCGCCCTGCCGCCGCGCCTCTCGAGCGATATCTCGTGAAGGGGCGCGTGGTAAGTCGTAGCCACCTGAAGCGTCGGCTCGTCGCCGAGGGTCACAAGAAGCTGCAGTGCGAGGAGTGCGGCATCTCCTCCTGGCGGGGCAGGCCGCTGTTCCTGTCCCTTCACCACGTAAACGGCGATCGGCTCGACAATCGCCTGGAGAACCTGGCGATCCTCTGCCCGAACTGCCACACGCAGACGCCCAACTTCGGCTCGCTCAACAAAGGGCGGCGGGCCGCCTGAGCGCTGGCGCGTCGCCGCTCACCGGGAGTACCATCCTCAACCGTGCCTCGCGCACCTCGCCTCCTCTTGTTCGCGGTCGTTGCGACCCTCGCCCTCGCCGGGTGCGGTGACGATGACGACTCGGGCTCCCGCTCCTCCTCATACGGTGGCGGAGCTACGAGCGAAGAGTCCACCACCGCCGCCAAGCCCGCCGCCAAGGACGTGGTCGCCACGATCGAGGTCGAGGAGACCGAGTTCAAGCTCGACCCGGCCAACCCCGGGGTGCAGGACGCCGGCAAGGTGGCGTTCGAGGTCACCAACGCCGGCAAGATTCCCCATGCGCTGGACGTCGAGGGACCCAAGGGCGAGCAGGAGACAGACGAGATCGCGCCCGGAGAGACGGCCAACCTCACCGTCGATATGAGCAGGCCCGGCAAGTACAAGTGGTACTGCCCGATCGGGAACCACGAGCAGCAGGGGATGACGGGCTATGTCTTCATCGCCTTCGACAAGGTCAAGCAGCGCGGCCAGCGGCCCGAGGACGACCAGGCCGGCGTCGGACGGCCACGGCGGCTACTAGGCCGCCGCCTGCTCCGCCCAGTCGCGATACAGCCGCGCGTAGGCCCCCTCGGCCTCGAGCAGCTCGTCGTGGGTGCCCTGCTCGGCGATGCGCCCGCCGTCGATCACCACGATGCGTCCCGCGTCGCGGATCGTGGACAGCCGGTGGGCGATCACGATCGCCGTGCGCCCCGCCAGCAGCCGGCGCAGCCCGTGCTCGATGCGCGCCTCGGTGTGCACGTCCACGTTCGACGTGGCCTCGTCGAGGATCAGCACGCGCGGGTCGGCCGCAGCCGCGCGGGCGAAGGCCACCAGCTGGCGCTGGCCGGCGGACAGGTGCCCGCCCCGCTCGCCCACCTCGGTTTCATAGCCGTCGGGCAGCCGTTCGATGAACTCGTGCGCGCCCACCGCCTGCGCCGCGGCCTCGGACCTCCTCGGCGGTCGGCGCCGGGGCGGCCGAAGCCGATGTTGTCGCGCGATCGTGCCCGAGAACAGGAAGCCCTCCTGCGGGCACCACGCCCAGCTGTGAGCGCAGCGAGTGCTCGGTCACGTCGCGCAGGTCGTGGCCGTCGATCAGCACGCGCCCGCGCGTGGGATCGTAGAAGCGCGCCACCAGCTTGGCCAGGGTCGACTTCCCCGCGCCCGTGGCGCCCACCAGCGCCACGGTCTGGCCCGGGGGCACGCGCAGCGACACGTCCTGCAGAGCCAGCGCCCCGCCGTCCTGCGCGTATCCGAAGTCCACTCCCTCGAAGACGATCTCGCCCTTCACGTGCGGCAGCTCCACGGCGTCCGGCGGCGTCCGCGAGATCTCGGGCTGCTCGTCCAGCAGGTCGAAGATCTTGTCGAGCGCCGCCATACCCGCCTGGTAGGTGGTGTAGAGCTGGGACAGCTGCTGGATCGGGTCGAAGAACGTCTGCAGGTAGAAGACGAAGGCGGCCAGCACGCCGATCGTGACCGCGCCGTCCACGACCTGCTGGCCGCCATAGAGCAGGATCACCGCGGTGGCCACCGCCGACAGCAGCTCCACCGATGGGAAGTAGGCCGCGTTGAGGTGAACGGTGCGCATGTTCGCCGCACGGTGCTCGTCGTTGAGCTCGGCGAACTGGCGGATGTGGCGTGGCTCTTGGCCGAACGCGCGCACGATCCGCACGCCGGAAAGGGTTTCCTGCAGGTAGGCCGTGACCAGTGCGATCTTCTCCCGGGTGAGCCGGTAGGCACCTGCCGAGGCGATCCGGAAGGCCACGCTGCCCGCCAGCAGCACAGGGAAGACGGCAAACGTGACCAGCGCCAGCTTGGCGTCGAGGAAGAGCAGGATCCCCGCGGTGCCGACGAGCGTGAGCGATGCCGAGAAGAGCGTGACGATGCCGTCTGTCACGAGCTGGTCCAGCGCCTGCACGTCGTTGGTGAGCCGGGAGATCAGCACGCCCGTCCTGTTGCGCGAGTAGAAGCCGATCGACAGGCTCTGCAGGTGAGAGAAGATCCGCGTGCGGAGGTCCTGCAGGGCGCGCTGGCCCACCCAGCTGACCAGGTAGGTCTGCACGTAGGTGGCGCCCCAGTTCATGGTCGCGGCCACGAGAAAGGCGATCAGCACCCAGGTGAGCGCGCCGGTGTCCCCGGCGCGGATGCCGTCATCGATGGCACGGGAGGCGAGATAGGGCGGCGCCAGCGATGCCGCTGTGGCGATCACGAGAGCCACGAACATCAGCGCCACCCGCCCGCGGTAGGGACGCAGCAGCGCCAGCAGCTTGCCGAGCTTGCGCGTTCGCCCGCGTTCGCCACGCACCGTCTCCCACGTGCGGCGCCCTCGGCCGGCGGGCATGGTGTCGCTCACAGTCCCGCCACCTCGGCCTCCTCGGGCTTGCGGTTGAGGAACACCTGGTCGGGCAGCCCGCGCTCGGCGATCTCGCGGTAGAGCTCAGACTGATCCAGCAGCTCCTCGTGGGTTCCCCGGGCCACGATGCGGCCCTCCTCGAGCACCGCGATCTCGTCGGCCAGCGCGATGGTGGACAGACGGTGGGCGATCACGAACGTCGTGCGCCCCTCCATCACCTCGGCCAAGGCCTCCTTGATCGTGTTCTCGGTCGATGCGTCCACGCTGGACGTGGCGTCGTCGAGGATGAGGATGCGGGGCTCGGCAAGCAGCGCGCGAGCGATGGCGACGCGCTGGCGCTGGCCGCCCGAGAGCGTCAGGCCGCGTTCGCCCACCCGCGTGTCGTAGCCGTCGGGGAGCTCCTGGGCGAAGCCCTCCACGCCGGCTCGGCGCGATGCGGCGAGGACCTGCTCGTCGCTGGCGTCGGGGCGGGCATAGGCGATGTTGTCGCGCAGGCTGGCGGAGAAGAGGAACGCGTCGTCGGAGACCAGCGCGATCTCGTTGCGAAGCGACGCCGTATCCACCTCGCGAACGTCGGCGCCGTCCACGAGCACGGTGCCCTGCCGTACGTCATAGAGGCGCGGGATCAGCGCCACCAGGGTCGTCTTGCCCGAGCCCGTACCGCCCACGATCGCCACCGTGCGGCCGGCGTCCACCTCGAGGCTCACGTCCCGCAGCACGTCCTCGCCCTCGCCGTAGCCGAAGCTCACCCCGCGAAGCTCCACGCGGCCGCCGCCCTCGGGCAGGGCGGGTGCGTCCGGAGCTGCGGTGAGCTGCGGCTGGCGGTCGAGGATCTCGAACACGCGCGCGCCCGAGGCCACGGCTCGCTGGGCCATGCCAAGCGACACGCCGAGCGTGCGCATCGGCGACGTGAGCATGAGCACGTACCCGTAGAAGGCCACGAAGTCGCCGATCGAGATCGAGCCGTCGATCGCCTGCCGGCCGCCCACAAGCAGGATCCCGGCCAGTCCGAGCTGGGGCAGGAAGCCGATGAAGGGGTTGTAGAAGGCCCGCAGCCGCGTCGAGACCATCGACTGGTCGAACACCCGGCGCACGGCGTGGTTGAAGCGATGCAGCTGGCGCTGCTCCTGGGCGAAGGCCTTGACCACGCGCACGCCCGAGATGTTCTCCTCGGCCTCCGCGGTGAGCTCGGCCACGCGCTGCTGGACCTCCTGAGTGGCGGGCCGGTTGCGCTTGCCATAGCTGAAGGCCACCCAGATGACAAAGGGGGTAGGAGCGAGTGCCACGAGTGCGAGGGTGGGATTCACGGCCAGCATCACCGCGGCGGCCACGAGGATCGTGACCACCGACTGCACCATGAAGATCAGCCCGTAACCGAGGAAGAAGCGCACCGACTGCAGGTCCACCGTGGACCGCGACATCAGCTGGCCGGTCTGCTGGGTGTCGAAGAACTCGAGCTCCAGGGACTGCAGGTGGCGGTACATGCGGTTTCGCAGGTCAACCTCCACACCCAGCGACACCCGGCCGGCCACCAGGCGGCGCACGACCGAGAACGCCAGCCGCAGGAGCGCCACCCCCGCGATGGCCCCCGCGAGCACCGTCAGGTTCCCGCCGCCCGCGTCGATGTCGTCCACCGTGCGACCGATCAGATAGGGGATGAGCACACCCGTGCCCATCGCCGCGACGGCCAGCGCGAAGGAGATGACCACACCCGAGCGGTAGGGGCGAAGGAAGCCAAGCAGACGTCGGAAAACGGCCATCGACCTATTACTTTACTTAGTGAAGGAGGCTCCGCCCGCGGCGCGAGGAGCCTGGACACCCCGTCCCGGCGGAAGTCGAAGATCCGGCGGAGATCGCGCCGCACCAGCGGGCGAGCCAGCTCGCCCAGCGGCCACGCGGGCAGCGCATAGCGGACCACGTCGCGCATCAGGGTGCCCTCGCCTCGCTGCTCGAACGTGTGCGTGTGGTGCCAGAGCCGATAGGGCCCGGCCAGCTGCATGTCCACGAAGCGCACCCCGGGCTCCCACTCCTCGATGCGCGTGAGCCAGTCCAGCCGCAGCCCGTGCAGTCGCAGGCGGTACTCGATCAGCGCACCCACGCGCATCTCGACCGGCCCGGGCGTGACCACCTCGAAACGCAGCAGCGGTGGGGTGATTCGCTCGAGGTTGCGAGCGTCGGCGAAGAACGGGAAGACCTCGTCGACGGGGTGGGGCAGCAGTTGCTCGCGCTCGAGCGTGTGGACCTTCACACCCTGGGTACGGGCCCCGGCGTCGCGCGGCCTGCGCCGCGGGCTACGCGGCGTTGGACAGTCGCTCGAGCTCGCCGTCGGAGAGCTCCAGCTCCGCGGCCGCCACGTTCTCGCCGAGATGGACCACCTTCGACGTCCCGGGAATCGGGGCGATCACCGGAGAGCGGGCCAGCAGCCAGGCGATCGCCACCTGGTGCGCGTTCACGCCGCGAGCCTCGGCGATCTCGCCGGCCACCTTGGCGGGCTTCCCGGCCCCGAGCGGGAACCAGGGCAGGAACGCGAGGCCGTCGTCGGTGCAGGTCTCGAGCACGTCCTCGTTGGAGCGGTCGGACAGGTTGAAGCGGTTCTGCACCGACACGATCTCGGTGAGGCCACGCGCGGCGGCCAGCTGGCCGGAGTTCACGTTGCTCAGGCCAATGCGGGCGATCTTGCCCTCCTCCTTTAGCTCCACGAGCGCACCCACCGACTCCTCGTACGGCACGTCGTCGTCGGGCGAGTGCAGCTGGTAGACGTCGATCTGGTCCACGCGCAGGCGCCGCAGGCTGCCCTCGCAGGCCTCGCGCAGGTGCTCGGGCCGGCCGTCCCGCGGCCACTCGCCCGGGCCCGTGCGGGTGAGGCCGCCCTTGGTTGCGATCACCACGCCCTCGGGGTAGGGGTGAAGCGCCTCGGCGATCAGCTCCTCGGACACATCGGGCCCGTAGGAGTCGGCGGTGTCGATCAGCTGCACGCCCAGCTCCACCGCGCGGCGCAGTACGCGGAGGCACTCGTCGCGATCCGCGGGCGGACCCCACACACCGTCGCCGGTGATGCGCATGGCGCCGAAGCCCAGGCGGCTCACCTCGAGGTCTCCCAGTCGCGTGGTACCAGCCATGCTCGCTGTGGTGGTCTCAGTCATTGCGTTCGTCTACCCAAGTCCGGCCCGGCCTACCCCGGAGCCGCTGTAGCGTGCCCCGCCCGGATGGCCGCAGCCCTAGCCCTCATCGCCTGCCTGTGTTACGGCGTCTCGAACTTCCTGGGGCCGTTGCTCAGTCGGGAGAACCCGCTGTTCGTGGTGCTCATCTCCGGGCAGGTGGTGGCCTTCGGTGTGAGCGCCGTGGTGGTGGCGGCCCAGGGGACTGCGGTGCCCGCGGGAAACGAACTGGCGGCCGGTCTGACCGCCGGCGTGGGCAACGCGCTGGGGGTGGTGGCCTTCTACCGGGCCGCATCGCTCGGTCCGCTGTCGGTGGCGGCGCCGATCGGGGCCACGGCAGCAATCATGCCGGTGGTGATCGGGGTGGCGGGCGGCGAGAGCCTGGCCCCCGACCAGGTGGCGGGCATAGTGCTGGCCGTGGGCGGCGTGGTGCTCGCCGCGCGGCGGGAGAGCACCCCGGTCCCGCACGGGGACGTGCGGGGCTGCGCCCTGTGGGCAACGGTGTCCGCCGTGGGCTTCGGGGTGTTCCTCTCGGCGATGGCGCCCGCCTCCGACGGGGGCGTCTTCTGGGCCGTGCTGGTGAGCCGTGCGAGCCTGCTCGTGGTCCTGGTGGGAGTGGCCTTGGCCAGCGGCGCCGCCCTGCGCGTGAAGCTCTCGCATCTGCCCAAGCTGGCGCTTCCGGGCGTGCTCCTGTTCGCCGGCACTGTCACCTACACGGCGGCCACGGCCGAGGGTCAGCTGAGCGTGGTCTCGGTGCTCGGATCGCTGTTCCCGGTGGTCACGGTGGCGCTGGCCTTCGCGCTGCTCGGGGAGCGGCTCAGCCGGCTGCAGTCCGCGGGCGTTGCGGCGGCGCTGGCCGGGGTGGTGCTGCTGGCGCTGGGGTGACCGCCGCCAGGGCCGGGCGTCAGGAACTACGCCTAGCGGCGTGCCCGGCAGCGTTGTCGCCAGCCGGCGGCCACCCGCGTAACGCCCGACAGCGCCCGCCGTGCGAAAGTGCGGACTTCATGACCGCTGACGTGCAGCAGGAAATCGCTGCCTCCACGGAAGCGGTGGCCCAAGCCGGCGCCCGTGACGCGGATGGCGCGCGGAGCTCTCGGTGAGTCCGGTGCCCCCGTGCGCATCCGCCCCGCTGCCGCCTCGTGGCGCGGCCCCGGCATCAGGGAGCTCTGGGGATACCGCGAGGTCCTGTACTTCCTCTCCAAGCGCGAGCTCCAGGTTCGCTACAACCAGAGCCTCGTGGGAATCGGCTGGGCGATCGCCCAGCCACTCGCACTGGCGGCGATCTTCTCGCTGGTCTTCGGGAGGTTTTTCGACGTGCCCTCCCAGGGGGTCCCGTATTCGCTCTTCGTGCTCGTGGGCTTCACCGCCTGGCTGTTCGTGGCTCAGACGGTGACCAACGGGGCCGGAAGCCTCGTGGCGGACGCCAGTCTCTTGAACAAGGTGTACTTCCCGCGGACCATCCTCCCGCTCGCGAAGGCGGTGTCCATGCTGGTCGACTTCGCCATCGCGCTGGTCGTGGTGGTGGCGGTGGCCACCGCCTTCGGGTATCCGCCGGGCATAGAGATCCTCACGCTGCCCGGCTGGCTGCTGCTCCTCGCGCTCCCCGCCACGGGCATCGCCATGTGGGCCGGGGCGTTGAATGTCCGGTATCGCGACGTGGGCGCCGTCCTGCCTCTCCTCGTGCAGCTCTGGCTCTTCCTCACCCCGGTGACCTATCCCGAAACGGTGGTGAGCGAGAACTGGCGATTCCTCTTCGCGCTGAATCCGGTGGCGGACGCAACCACCGGTCTTCGCTGGGCGCTGATCGGCACGGCACCGCCGGATCCGCTCCGGCTGGTGGTCTCGATAACGCTGGCCGTCGTGATCACCGCCGTCGCCGTCGTCTACTTCCGCCGCAGCGAACAGACCTTCGCGGACGTCGTATGAGCGAGCCGGCCATCCGGGCGTTCGGCCTCGGCAAGCGTTACCTGACGGGTCAGGAGGTAGGCGGCTACAAGCTGCTCACGGAGAGCCTTTCCGCGGCGCTGAGGCGACCTCGAAAACCCCCTCGCAGGGAACACTGGGCGCTCAAAGACCTGGACTTCGAGGTGGAGCACGGTTCCACGTTCGGCATCGTGGGACACAACGGGGCCGGCAAGTCCACCCTCCTGAAGATCCTCAGCCGTGTAGCCGCCGTCGACCGGCGGCGTCGATCTCCATGGGCGGGTTGGGGCGCTTCTGGAGGTGGGCACCGGCTTCCACGCCGGCTGACCGGCGCAGAGAACGTGTACCTCAACGGCGCCCTGTTGGGACTGAGCCGCCGCGATGTGGCCAGTCGCTTCGACGAGATCGTCGCCTTCGCCGAGGTCGAGGATTTCATCGACACGCCTGTGAAGCGCTACTCGAGTGGGATGTACCTGCGCCTCGCCTTCGCCGTAGCCGCGCACGTGGAGCCCGACATCCTGATCGTCGACGAGGTCCTGTCCGTCGGCGATCTCGCGTTTCAGGAGAAGTGCCTGGATCGCATGGAGGTGGTGGCCGGTGAGGGGCGGACGGTGCTTCGTGAGCCACAATCTCGCGGCGGTCAGCCGTCTGTGCGACCGGTCGCTGCTCATTTGGCAGGGGCAGAAGATCACCGAGGGGCCCACCGACGAGGTGCTCAAGACCTACGTGCAGATGGTCCGCAGCGAGAAATTGGTGCCGCTCGAGGATCGTGCGGACCGTGCCGGGTCCGGCCGCCTCCGGTTCACGGCAACCGCCTTCGAGGTGGACGGCGAGCTGACGGACACCGTCCGCAGTGGCGACGACGTCACCGTTCTGCTGCACTATCGGATGACCGGACCGCCCGTCCGGTCTGCGGTCTTCTCCATCTCGATATCGAACCCGCTCGGGGGGCTGCTCCTGCACCTCGCGAGCGACGTCCGCGGGCTGCTCACGCCCTTGTCGGATGAAGGCACCGTGCGATGCCGGATCCCCCGTTTGCCGCTCCCGGCCGGGACCTATCCGTTGAGCATCGCGGCGGTCGCCACCGGAGAGCCGCTCGACATGATCGGCCATGCGGCGAGACTGGTGGTCTTGGACGGCGACTTCCATGGGACGGGCCGGCGGCCGTCCGAGGCACACCAGGCCGTGCTCACGGACTTCGACTGGAGCGGACCGGGATGAGCGCCCGGGAGCTTCGACGGAAGGGGGCACTCGTGCCCCGGTGGCTGCGGGACGCCCTCTTGGCCAGGGCGGCCCGGGTGGTCACCCACGGCCGCCCGCTCCGTGGGGGCGACGACTCCCTACCGGCTTATCGGGCACCAATCATCGGCCCGCGGCTCGGGGTCCTGGTACAGCGCTCCCCGCGCCCGGCCACGCTGCCCAGCTGGTACGCGCCGCGCCCCTCGGGCCAGGCCCTCCCCTCGATCCGGTTGGTCACACCGTCCCTGGGTCAGGGCAGGTTCATCAGCGCACCATCCGCAGCGTCCAGCGGCAGGGCTACCCACAACCTCTCCTATCACGTCCAGGACGGTGGCTCGACGGACGGAACGGTGGACGCGCTGCGAGAGCTCGCGGGCGACTGGTGGACCTGGCGATCGGAGCCCGACACGGGGCAGGCCGCCGCCATCAACCGCGCGTTCGCGCTGGGCGACGGGGAGCTGATGGGCTGGTTGAACTCCGACGACCTGCTGCTGCCGGGCGCTCTGCATGCGGCCGCCCGGTTTCTCGAAACGCATCCCGAAGTCGACGTCGTCTACGGGCACCGCATGATGATCGACGTCCACGACCGCCGGGTGGGCATCTGGGTCACACCCCGTCACGACGCGGAGATGCTGCGGATGGCCGACTACATCCCCCAGGAGACGGTGCTGTGGCGACGTTCGCTGTGGGAGCGAGTGGGCGGCCTCGACGACTCGCTGCACTATGCACTCGACTGGGACCTGTTCCTGCGCTTCGCCGAGGCGGGCGCGCGTTTCCACAGAATCCCGAGGTTCCAAGGGGCGTTCCGAGTTCACAAGGGGCAGAAGACGACCGCGTGGTCAGACGTCGGGGACAAGGAGACCGAGTACCTTCGCCGGCGCACGGCCGGGGAGCCGGTCACGGCGCAGGACGTGGGTGCTCGCCTGCGCCCCTACCTGGTGCATCAACTGCTGTGGCATCACTACCCCTACCGCGTCAGCGAGTTCGTCCCCTATCCGCGGATCCGCCTCGTTGACTGGCTCACGGACACGGCGAACGAGGGACATGCCTGAGATAGCGGTCCTGTTGCCGCTCCAGGAGGAGCGGGGCGCGGGGGCGGATTCACTTCGTGCGTGGTCGCAGGGACAAACTCTCGCGCGCGACCGCTACGAGCTCGTCGTCCTGGCTGCCGGAGAGGATCCGTCCCTCGAGGAATCGGTGCGCTACCTGCTGGCGGAGCACGATCGCTGGATCGAGCACCGCACGGCAAGCGAGTACGAGCTGTTCAACCTCGGTGCCCGCAGCACGAGCGCGAAGTTCGTCTTCCGACCGAGGTGCATTGCGTTCCGGAGCCGGATTGCCTGGAGCAGATGCTCGACCATCTTCAGCGCACGGGCCAGGTGGGCGCGCGGGGTCGCTCGATCGGCGTGGCGCACGGCAAGCTCGGCGCGCTCGAGCAGACGGAATCTACGAAGGGGACCTGCCCCTGGAACCGTGGAGGACCATTGGAACAAGGTGCTCATCCACTCCCTTGCGATCGACCGCGACGCGTTCAATGAGGTCGGCCGGTTCGATCGACGCTATGGCGACTTCAGCGGGTGGGCGCTGGCCGTCGCGCTGCGTGACCGGGGCCACATGCTCGGGTCCTTCCCGGGCGCGGCGGTTCGCCATCACTACACAGGGGAACTGCCCGAGCTGCTCCGATCACGTGCGGGACTTCGCCCATGGGAAATGCGATTCTGGGAAGAGACACCGCCGAAGGCACCGCGAAGCTGCTGGAGGCGCCGGACGAGTGGTTGCGACGGCGCAGCGTGAGCAAGGAGGGCGCCCGGCGTCGCCTGCGGGCGCTCGCGGCCTCCCAGTGTCCCTCGCGCGCTGCTCAGCCGCACGGGCCGCTCCGTGGTCGCGCACGCCGTGCTCGGGCCACGGGCATCCTCCTGGCCGGCGTCACTACGTCTCCGCTGGTGGCGAGCGCGCATGCGGCTCGAAGACCT
The DNA here is from genome assembly GCA_963727395.1 of uncultured Thermoleophilaceae bacterium. GTDB lineage: Bacteria > Actinomycetota > Thermoleophilia > Solirubrobacterales > Thermoleophilaceae > JAAYBF01. Next base: position 25,614 of record CAVSGC010000009.1, read on the forward strand.
GCGACGCGATCCGTCCGAGAAGGTCTATCGCCGGATGTGGGAGGCGGCCGCTCGAGCCGGGCGGTGGGGAGTACCTGGCCACCCGCCATGCGGCCTCTCGATCCGACTCCACCGAGGACCCGTTCTTGGGCTTCTACCGGGAGAAACCCTCGACGGCGTGGAATTTCGCTGGACTGGTCCCGTCGCCATAGCGGAGGTGGCGGTGCCGGCCGGCCTCCTCGGGAGGTGGTGGTCGAGACGTTGCCCGCCGGGCAGCTTGGGAGAGGGCGGCGCGTGCGTGTTGCGCGTTCACGGCCGCGCTGTGGGCCACCGGCAGCGGAGGACGGGCTGACGTTCGAGGTCCCGGTGGAGGTCACCGAGGTTGGCCTGGTGGCCGCGCCGCTGCCGGGCACGGGAGGGCGCCGCGAGCCACGCGAGGCTGGGCATCCCGATCTCGCGCCGGCGTGCGGGTGGGCTGATGGACCCGCCGGTCCTGCACATCACTCACGCCAAGGCGGGGTCGCAGTGGTTACCAGGTGTTGGCCCACGCCTTCCGGGGGAAGGGTGGTGCGCCCAATGGCAAGCAGCGCGCACGCCACCGGGTACCCCATCCTTTCCGGTCTGGTCTATCCCACGGTGTATCTGACGCGCGAGGAGGTCGAGTCCTGCGACCTTCCGCCGGGCTGGCCGGCGGCGGGGTCGTGGTCATCCGGGATCTCCGCGACACGCTGGTGTCCATGTATACAGCTATCGATACAGCCACCCGGACATCGACGACCCGGCGCTATCGACGAGGCTGCGCACGGTCCGGGAGTCCTCCTACGAGGAGGGGACACGTGCGGTCTGCATGCGCACCCGGTTGGCGGATGTGGCGCGCATGCAACTCTCCTGGCTGCACGCCGATCTGCCGCTGGTTCGCTACGAGGAGCTCGTGGCCGACGAGGCCGCCGGATTCCGCCGCCTCCTCGGACACTGCGGTCTGGAGGTGACCGATCGGCAGCTGGTGGGGCTCCTCAGGCCCGCGAGCTTTCGGGGGCGTAGGGCGTGACGCCGGCGACGAGGACCCCACATCGCACGATCGGAAGGGCGTCGTGGGTGATTGGCGCAATCACCTCCACGGCGCGCTGCTCGAGGAGTTCAAGGGGCTGCTCGACGAACACGCTGGTGGCCACAGGTAGGAGCGCGACGCCAGGTGGGACGGCTCCAAAGCCGGCGCCCAACGGCGACCTCCCGCCCCGGCGCCCGCTCCTCCGCGGCGCTCGCCGAAGAGGTCGGGGCGAGGGCGCTGCGCCGAGAGCGCCGGCTGGTGGCCGAGCAGGTCCGCGAGTTGACCCACGCTGCGGCCGACCGCCGCGTTGCGACCGGCTGGTCTGGGCCCGGGCTTCCATGCTCCCGAGCGCGAGGATGGCGTGGACTTCCCTGGGTCGGGACGATGCCGCAATCGTGGTGGCCCGCTCGTCGGGACGCCGTCGCGGGTTGGTCCTTGACATCGAGCCCGGTCCGGGGGTCGGCGTGCCGCCGTTACGAGCTGAGCTCGTGGACCGCGAGGGCAGGCGGTTCGCCCCGGCGCACGCGGACCGTTGGAGCGAGGGCGGGTGCGCCTGCGCTGCCGTGTCGCCGGCCGGCGAGCAGGTCTCGCTCCACCTCCGATGCGTGCCCGGTGGGTTGGTACCGGGTCCGGATCAGCGGGTTCTCAACCTCCGCCTGTACCGCATTGGTGGGCATAGGATGCCCCAGCCCACCATCGCCGTGCTGCTGCCCCTGCTGGAGGCGCGCGGCTTCGGCGAGGCCTCGGTTCAGGCGTGGGCCAATCAGACGCTTCCGCGCGAGCCGATACGAGCTCGTGCTGCTGGCACCCGGCGGGGATCCTCGGCTCGAGCGGACGGCGCGAGAGGTGATGGGCGTCCACGACAGGTGGGTGAGGTGCCGGGGCCGACGAGTACGCCCTCTTCGACCGGGGGGCGGAGCTGACCGAAGCACCCTGGGTCTTCCTCACCGAGGTCCATTGCGTTCCCAGCCGCACTGCCTGGAAGCCATGCTGGAGCACCTGGAGCGCACCGGGCAGCCCGGTGCGCGCGGCGTGTCAGTCGGCGTCGGGCACGGACAGATGGGTGATCTGGAGCGGGAGGTCTTCGAAGAGCATCTGACGCCGGGGGAGCGACGACGGTCATTGGCGGAAGGTCCTCATTCACTCGCTGGCGATCCGCACGTCGGTGTTACGGACGCTGGGGGCTTCCCCGCCCGCTACGGCGACTTTGCGCGCCCTGGGCCCTGGCGATAGCCCTGCGTGAGCGCCGGCACCGTCTCGGCTTCTGCGCGCAGTCCACGGTCCACCACCATTACACCGGCGAGTTGACCGAGCTGCTCCAGCATGTCCGGGCCTTCGCGATGGGCGAGATGCGCTATTGGCAGGAGGCTCCGAGGAAGGTCTGCTCGCATACCTCACGAGCCGAAGGAGTGGGCCGAGCGAGGCGGGAGGGCGACTCGTCAGCGGGGGCGCGGCGCCTTCTGCGCCAGCTCGTGGCGGCTCGGCTGCCTGCGGCGGTGCCCACGCGGGCAACGGCGCGGCTATGTATCAGTGCCCTTGCCGGCCGGGCGGCCGCGCCTCTTGACAGCGCGGGTCCGCCTGCTCGGCTGGCGGCGGGCTGCGGATGTCTGTCGAGTCGGTCCGGCGCCGGCCCTCGCAGCGCGTGTATCGCGCGATGTGGGAGGCGTGTGGCGCGCGTGCGGCGCGATGGAGTACTTCGCCGGAACCCCGGAGACGACGGAGCTTCCACCGTGGCTCGGCGTGCACGCCGAGGAGACCCATGCCGGACGGCCGCTCTCCTGGACCGGGCGGTGGCCACCTTCGAGCTCCAGGCCCCACCCGGCGCGGCTGCCTGTCTCGTGGGCTGGCGCCCGCCCGGCCGTTGGAATCCGGCGCGGTCCCTCGCGTGTGCTCAACGGCCAGGTGGTCGATGCGGCCGTCGACGGGACCACGTTGCCGGTGCCCGTGCGAGACAGCGGCTCGCACCGGCTCGGGCTTGTCAGCAGGCCGCTGCGCCCCTGGCGCCAGGGTGTGGACGACCAGCGAGAGCGGGAGTGCCGATAGCGGGCATTCGCTGGGCGCCCTGAGATTCCCCGCGCTCTCCGTCGGCGACCTTCAGCGAGCCCCTGTGGTGCGTTCGAGTACCGCCCTAGGTTCTGCCCCGTCCACGGCACGGGGTAGTGAGGCGGTTTGAGAACGAGCGTCGCGGGGACGGTCGAACGTGCGGCCACTCAGTTGCTTCGGCCAGGAACACCGACCGGGCTGGGTGGCGGTGGCCGCATCTACCGCGCACGCTAGGTCCGCACGTCCACCCCACTTCCCGGTTCTTGGCGGTCACCGATCGCGAGGACGCCTGGAACCGAACCGAAACGTCATCGGTCTCGGCGGCGACTGATAGCTCCGCCTGGATTTGAACCAGGGACCTCACCATTATGAGTGGTGCGCTCTAACCGCTGAGCTACGGAGCCGCGCGGTGGCCCGCCCGGCAAGATTAGCTCTTGACGGCAGAAAGGATTCCGCCGCCGCCGATGCTCGTGGCCGTGCCCAACGTGAGCGAGGGCCGCGACGAGGCGTGGTCGAGCGCCTCGGCAGGGCGTTCGCCCCCGCGCGGTTGCTCGACATCCACGCCGACCCCGACCACGGCCGCAGCGGTCTTCACCCTCGCGGCGCCGCAGGGCGAGCTGGCCGACGGCCTGCGTCGCGGGGCCGCGCGCGGCGGTCGAGGCGATCGACCTGCGCCCACGCAGGGCCTGCACCCGCACGTGGGCGCGCTCGACGTGCTGCCCGTCGTCTACCTCGACGACGGCCGAGCGCGGGGCCGGCGTGCGCCGAGGTGCTCGCGGCGGCCGGGCGGATCGGGGCCGAGCTCGAGGTGCCCGTGGTCCTCTACGGCGAGCTGGCCACCCGCCCCGAGCACCCCGAGCGCGCCGAGCTGCGCCGGGGGGCTCGGCGCGCGCTCGCGGAGCGCATCGAGGCGGGCGAGGTGTGCCGGACTTCGGGCCCCGCCGCGCGCATCCCACCGCCGGGGTGTCCTGGCCGCGGCCCGCCCGCCGCTGGTGGCCTTCAACGTGGACCTCGTGAGCGACGACGTGGAGCTGGCCGAGCGGATCGCGGCGCGAGATCCGCGAGTCCGGCGGCGGGCTGCCCGGCGTGCGCGCGATCGGCCTGCTTCCTGGCCGACGCGGGGTCGCGCGCAGGTGTCGACCAACGTGCACGACTACCGCGCCACCCCGCTGCGCGACGTGGTGGAGGCGGTCCGCGCGCACGCCGAGGTCGCCGAGGCCGAGCTGGTCGGGCTGGCGCCCGAGGCCGCCTTCGCGGCTTCCCGGAGGACGTGCCGCTGCGCGGCTTCTCGCCCGAGCGGCACCTGCTCGAGAACGCGTTACGCTCGGTCACCCTGATGGCCCAGACCAAGAAGAAGCGCAGGCGCAAGCACCGCGGCACCCCGGCGGGCACCATCGAGCGCGCGCCGGGCGCACCGGGCGCTCGCGCAGTCAAGCAGGACGCAAAGAAGATCGCCCGCCAGCGCCGGGCCGAGCGCCTCGAACAAGGAGCCCACCTGGCGGGGCTCGGTCAACCGCGCGGCCATCGCCGCGGTGGTCTTCGGCGTGCTCCTGTCGTCGTCCTCGCGCCGGCCGCCGCAGGCGGCCGTCTCGCTCGCCGTGTTCATGTTCCTGCTCTACATCCCGCTCGGGCTACTACACCGACCGCGCGTCTACAACTTCCGCCGGCGCAAGCGCAGAAGTAAGCTCAGAGCCATGGACGTGCGCATGTTCACGGTCGGGCATGGTGCAGGAGAACTGCTTCCTGTTCCGCCGCGACGGCTCCGACCGGGCGCTGATCGTCGACCCCGGCGACGAGGCCGACAAGCTGCTGCGCGCGATCGACGAGCTGGGCGTCGAGCTCGACGGGATCCTGCTCACCCACACGCACTTCGACCACGTGGGCGCGGTGGCGCCGGTGGCCGAGGCCACCGGCGCCGAGGTGTGGGTTCCCGAGCTCGAGAAGCAGGTGCTGGCCGACATCAACAGCTACGTGCCGTGGCCGGGCTTCGGGCCGTTCGAGAGCTGGGACGCCGAGCACACCGTCGCGGGCGGCGAGAAGCTCGAGCTGGCCGGCTTCGACATCGACGTGATCTTCACGCCCGGCCACAGCCCGGGCCACGTGACCTTCTCGATCCCGGACGAGCAGGCGGTCTTCTCCGGCGACGTGCTCTTCCAGGGATCGGTGGGCCGCACCGACCTGCCCGGCGGCGACTGGCCCACGCTGCTGGAGTCGATCCGCACGCTGGTGGACACGCTGCCCGGCGGAGACCACCGTCTACCCCGGCCACATGGGCATCACCACGCTCGGCGCCGAGCGCGCCGGCAACCCCTTCCTGGCCGAGCTGGCCCGGTAGAGCCGTGGCGGCGGCAAGCTGCAGGCCCCGCGGGGCACGTTCGACGTGCTGCCCGACGACGGCGCGCCGCCGGCCGCGCTGCGCGACGCGTCGGCACGCGGTCTGGACCCGCGCCGGCTACGGCACTTCGAGACGCCGGTGTTCGAGGACACCGACGCTGTTCGCGCGCGGGGTGGGGGAGTCCACCGACATCGTCCAGAAGGAGATGTTCACCTTCGAGGACAAGGGCGGGCGCTCGCTGACGCTGCGGCCCGAGGGCACCGCCGGCGTCTGCCGCGCCTACGTCGAGCACGGCATGCACAAGCTGCCCCAGCCGGTGAAGCTCTGGTACTGCGGGCCCGTTCTTCCGCCACGAGGCGCCGCAGGCGGGCCGCTACCGCCAGTTCGCCCAGATCGGCGCCGAGGCGCTGGGCTCCGACGATCCCGTCGCTCGACGCCGAGCTGATCCTGCTGCTCGCCGAGATGCTCGGCAGCCGGGTGGCAGGCGCGGCTGCGGCTCTCGAGCCTGGGCAACGCCGAGACCCGGCGCGGGCTACGCCGAGGAGCTGCGCGCCTACCTGCGCGCGCACGAGGCCGAGCTGTCCGACGAGGTGCGCGCCCGCATCGACTCCAACCCGCTCCGCGCCTTCGACGCCGACCACCCCGGCACGCGCGAGGTGATGGCCGGCGCGCCGCGCCTGATCGACCGCCTCGACCCCGAGGACGCCGAGCACTTCGCCGAGGTGCGCGCGCTGCTCGACGAGGCCGGGCTGCGCCTACGAGCTCGATCCCACGCTGGTGCGCGGGCCTGGACTACTACACGCGCACGGTGTTCGAGTTCGAGAGCCCCGCGCTCGGCGCCCAGAGCGGCGTGGGCGGCGGAGGGCGCTACGACGGGCTGGTCGAGCAGCTCGGCGGGCCGCGCCACGCCCGGCGTGGGATGGGCCGCGGGGGTGGAGCGGATCCTGCTGGCGCGCCGGCGAGCCGGAGACCGGCGGCGCGCCGGCCGTCTACGTCGCCGTGGCCAAGCCCGAGCGGCGCGCGCGCAGGCCTTCGCGCTCATGCGCGCGCTGCGGCCGCGGGCGCTGCGGCCGAGATGGAGCAGGCGGGGCGCTCGATGAAGGGCCAGATCAAGCAGGCCGACCGCATCGGCGCGCGCACGGGCCGTGATCGTGGGCGACGCGCTGGAGGTCAAGGACATGGGCAGCGGCGAGCAGCGCGTGGTGGCGTCGCGGCAGAGCCGTGGAGCGGGCGTGACCGATGACCGACACTTCTCCAACCGCTACCGCGACGCCTGGTGCGGCGAGGTGCGCGCGGACCACGTGGGCGATCGAGCTGCGCGTGGCCGGCTGGGTGCACCGCCGCCGCGACCACGGCGGGCTGATCTTCATCGACCTGCGCGACCGCGAGGGGCTGCTGCAGCTGGTGTTCCACCCCGAGGACGCGCCGGAGGCCCACGCGGCGGCCAACCGCCTGCGCGCCGAGGACGTGATCAGCGCGACCGGGCAGCTCGTGCGGCGCGAGGAGGGCACGGTCAACCCCGACCTGCCCACGGGCGAGGTCGAGCTGGCCGTGTCGAGCTTCGACCTGCTGGCCGACGCCGAGACGCCGCCCTTCCAGATCGACGAGGACGACCCGGTGAGCGAGGAGCTGCGCCTGCGCTACCGCTACCTCGACCTGCGCAAGCCGGCGATGGCCGAGGCCATGGCGCTGCGCCACGGGTGATCTCGACCATCCGCCGCCGCCTCGACGAGAGCGGCTTCCTCGAGGTGGAGACGCCCATCTCACCCGCTCGACGCCCGAGGGCGCGCGCGACTACCTGGTGCCCAGCCGCGTCGCGCCCGGCACGTGGTACGCGCTGCCGCAGTCGCCCCAGCTCTTCAAGCAGCTGCTGATGATCGGCGGCTTCGAGCGCTACTACCAGATCGCCCGCTGCTTCCGCGACGAGTCCGCGCGCCGACCGCCTGCCCGAGTTCACCCAGCTGGACATGGAGCTGTCGTTCGTGGAGGAGGAGGACGTGATCGCCACCATGCGATCCGCTGATGCGCGAGGTGCTGGCCCTGGGCGGCATGGAGGTGCCGGAGCCGATCGAGCGCATCGCCTACGACGAGGCGATGCTCCGCTACGGCACCGACCGGCCCGACCGCCGCATGCCGATCGAGATAGCCGACCTCGGCGAGGTGTTCCCGGCGTCGGAGTTCAAGGTGTTCTCGGGCGCGCTGGGCTCCGGCGGCGTGGTCCGCGGCTTCGGCGCGAGCGGCGAGTTCCCGCGGCCGCTTCGACGCGCTCACCGAGCAGGCCCAGCGCTTGGGCGCCAAGGGCCTGGTCTGGGGGGTGCTGGAGCCCGACGGCTGGCGCTCGCCCGTGGCCAAGTTCCTGTCGGAGGAGGAGATCGCCGGCCTGATCGCCGCGACCGGAGCCTCGGAGGGCGACGCGATCCTGGCGGTGGCCGACGACGCGCCGTGGCCGCGCGCGTGCTGGGCGACCTGCGCCTGGAGGTCGGCGTGCCCGCGGACGGGCACGACCTCGTGTGGGTCGTGGACTTCCCGATGTTCGACTGGGACGGGAGGAGGGCGATGGGATCCCCTGCACCATCCCTTCACCGCGCCGAGCGGAGACCTGGAGGCCGACCCGGGCACGTGGCGCAGCCGCGGCTACGACATGGTGTGGAACGGCAACGAGATCGGCGGCGGGTCGATCCGCATCTCCACCCCCGAGGTGCAGCGAAGGTGTTCGACCGCGATCGGGCTGACCAGGAGGAGGCGCGCGAGCGCTTCGGCTTCCTGCTCGACGCCCTGCCCTTCGGCGCGCCACCGCACGGCGGGATCGCGTTCGGGATCGACAGGATCGTCGCGCTCCTGGCCGGGCGGGACACGATCCGCGACGTGATCGCTTTCCCAAGACGGCCAGCGGGGTCGACCCGCTCACGGGCGCCCCCGCGCCGGTCGCCGACGCCCAGCTGCGCGAGCTGGGATGCGGCTGCGGCCCGGCCGCGGGGCCGCCGGGGAACCTCGGCCGAGGGTGGCTGAGCGTCAATGGCACTGCTAGCTTCCACCTCGGCCCGAGCTTGTGCGCCAGCCGGCCCAACACGTTGGGCCAACACCACTGGGGTGGGAGTCCGACTCGGGGCGTACCAGGCGCGTGCCGCAGGGCCATCCGGAGGACACCCAAGCTTGCTAAAGCAGGCCCAACTCCAAGTGCGGCAGCGGCAAGCTGGGGCCGGCAATTACTGGCGGCATTGATCCAATGCGACACGCATATACCTGGCCCATGCCGGCTCGCACCCCGACCACTGAGGGCCCCTCGCTCCGCGACCACCTCGAGAATCCCCGCGGCCTCGGCGCCTGGCGCGCGCACCCACACACCGGCGCCGCCGGTGGAGCGGCCTGCGGCGATCTGGTGCGCGTGTCGGTCGAGTGGAGGGCGATCGCGTTCCGTGGGCGGGCTTCGACGCCCGTGGCTGCTCGGCCGCGCGGGCGGCCGGCAGCGCCGTGGTGGAGCTGGTCGAGGGGACGCCCGTGCTTGACGCGGCGCTGATCTCCCCGAGGCGATCGCCGCCGAGCTGGGGGGCCTGTCGCCGGCCGCCTCGCACGCCGCGGAGCTGGCGGCCGACGCGCTGCACCGCGCCCTCGGCGCGGCCGTGCGCGACGGCGCCAGCGCCCTGGCCGCTCGCGCCGGGTCGCACGCTGGTGGCCATGAGCGGGGGCGTGGACAGCGCCGCCGCCGCGCAGCTCGCACTCGACGCGGGGACGACGTGGTGGCGGTGACGCTCGAGCTGTGGTCGGACCCGGCCACCGACGGCGAGCGCAGCTGCTGCTCGCCCCAGGCCGTAACCGGTGCGCGTGCGCTGGCGCACTCCATGGGCCTCCCGCACATCACGCTCGACCTGCGCGAGCGGTTCCGCGCCGGGGTGGTGGACGACTTCCTGGCCGGATACGCCGGCGGGGACACGCCGAACCCGTGCGTGCGGTGCAACGGCCTGGTGCGCTTCGAGCGCGATGCTGGCCGCCGGCCACGCTGGGCGCCGCGCGGCTGGCCACGGGCCACTACGCGCGCGTGGCGGACGACGGGCGCGGTCCGCTGGTGCGCGCGGGCGCCGACCCCGCAAAGGACCAGAGCTACGTGCTGGCCCGCCTGGCCGGGGCCGAGCTGGACCGTCTGGCTGCCCCTGGGCGAGCACCCCAAGCCCCGGGTGCGCGAGCTGGCGCGCCGCGCCGGTCTCGCGGTGGCCGACAAGCGCGAGAGCCAGGACCTGTGCTTCCTCGCCGGCACGGTGGGCAAGCGCTTCCTCGACCGCCACGGGAGAGCCGCTCCGGGCGCCGCGCGGGAGAGGCCGGTACACCGTGACGGCGAGGGCGGTGGTCGGCCGCCACGCGGTCACCACCATTCACCGTCGGCCAGCGCCGGGGCTGGGTGTGGCCGCCGGAGCCCGTCTACGTGCTGGGCAAGGACGCCCGGCCCAACCGCGTGGCCGTCGGGCCGAGCGCCCGGCTGGCCGCCCGCCGCGTCGGCTGTCGCCCCGGCGCGCCTGTACCGGCCCGCGGCCAAGGTGTCCTCGGTGCGCCTGCGCTACCACGCGCCCGCGCTGCCCTGCGAGCGCGTGGAGCGGGGAGGCCCGGACCCCGGCGCCCACGACAAGCTCACGCCCACCCTCGGAAGCCCGGCCGCGCGCGCGTGGCTCCCGGCCAGACGGCCTGCCTGATGCGGGCGAGCCCGTCGTGGGCTGGGGCACGATCGCCGGGCGGACAGCCTGAGCGCTCGCGACCCCGTGGAGGCGCCGCTCGAGGGCGACTTCCCGCCGGTCATCCGGATCGTGGTCGGGGGCGTCGCCGAGCGCGCGGATCCGCATTCGAGGACCTCGACGACCTCCAGCTGGCCGTGGAGCGCCTGCTGGCCGACGCGGGGGGCACGGTCCAGCTGCGGTTCGACGTGAGCGACCGCAGCGTGCGGTTGCGCATCGGGCCCCTGCGCGAGTCGGCGCTCGCCGAGGCACTCCAGGGGCCGGACCGCGCCCGGCCAGCTGACCCTGCGCCGGGTGCTGGAGACGGTCGTGGACTCATACGGCCTCGAGGTCGTCGTCCGGGGAGATCGTGGTTCGGCTGGAGAAGCTGAACCGGGAGCCGATGAGGGTGGACGAGCATTCCCAGCCCACACCGAGGACCGCGAGCTGCTCCGGCGCTACCAGCAGGGCGGGGAATCCGGCCCGCGAGAGCTGATCGCGCGCCACCTGCCGCTCGTGCGCTCGCTGGCGCGGCGCTACGCCAACCGCGGCGAGCCCCTGGACGACATCGAGCAGGTGGGGGCGATCGGCCTGATCAAGGCCATCGACCGCTTCGACCTCGAGCGCCAGGTGTCGCTGGCCACATACGCCACGCCCACGGTGGTGGGCGAGATCAAGCGCCACTTCCGCGACAAGGGGTGGGCGATCCGGGTGCCCCGCGCGCTGCAGGAGCTGAACGCGGCGATCTCCCGGACGATCGAGCGCCTCACCGTGAGGCGGGCCGCTCGCCGACGATCGCCGAGATCGCCCGCGAGGTGGAGCCACGCCCGAGGAGGTGCTGGAGGCGCTAGAGGTGGGCTCGGCGTACTCCACGGTGTCGCTGTCGGCCGGGCCGGGGGGCGACGAGGAGCTCGATCCCTGGAGACGATCGGCGAGGAGGACACGGGGTACGAGCGCACCGAGGACCGCGCCGAGCTTGAGCCGGCGCTCGGCCGCCTGGGCCGCGCGCGAACGGGAGATCCTCCGGATGCGCTTCGAGGAGGGGCTGCCAGACGCAGATCGCCCATCACGTGGGCCTGTCCCAGATACTCTCCCGCCAGATCCGTAAGTCGCTCGCCGCGGTGCGCGACGAGCTCGACTAGACCCTTGGCCCGGCGCCCGCTCCTCGCACTGGCCGCGGCGGCCGCGGTGGCGCTGGCCGGCTGTGCCGGGACCGAGCTCCAGCGCGGTGAGGCCCGCAAGGGGGGGTCGGTAACGGTGGCGCTCGCCACGGCCCCCCGGCTCGCTGGACCCGGCCACCGCGTCCACCCCCGACGCGCGGCACGTGCTGGCCTACACCCACCTCGCGCCGCTCACCTACGCTCGCGCGGAGGGCGCCGCCGGCACGAGGCTGATCCCGGCCCTGGCCGAGGAGGTGCCGGAGCCCTCGGATGACGGGCGGACCTTCGCCTTCACGCTGCGCCGCGGGATGCGGTTTCCGGCCGGCCGCGCGCTCACGGGCAAGGACTTCGAGGCGGCGCTCAAGCGCTCACTGCTGCTCGATCCCGGCGCGCTCGCCATCTACGGCGGCATCCGCGGGGCGAGCGGTTTCGCCAGGTCGGGGCGCCCTGACGGCCATCTTGCGGGGGTCACCGTCGATGGCCGCCGTGTGCGCATCGAGCTGATTGCGCCCGACCCATCATTCGCGTACGCCCTCGCGTCCCCCGGGTAGTCCCGTGCCCCCGCGAGTCCCGTGCGCGACCTTGCCGCGCGCCCGCCTCCGGGGATCGGCCCCTACCTCACCGGCGAGGCGCGCAAGGGTACGGCATTCGTGCTGGAGCGCCGGCGTGATTTCGACCTGAGCGGGGTGCCCGGCGGCGACGCCGACGAGATCGTTGGCAAGGTGATCAGCGACCCCGCCGCCGCGGCACAGGCCACGATCGACGGGCGCGCGGACGCCTTCGAGGGGCGCCCGCCGGTGGAGCGGCTGGTTGGATCCGGTCGAAGTACAAGGACCGGGACGAGGAGAACGAGACGCTCGCGCTCGACTACCTCGCGATGGACGTCAACCGGCCCCCGTTCCGCAACGAGCAGTTGCGCCGCGCCGTGAGCCTTTCGCTGGACCTGCAAACGCTCGCACGACTCGGCGACGGGTTCCTCGAACCCACGTGCAACGCGATTCCGCCCCAGGTGGCCGGGAGCCGGCGGCGGAATCCCTGTCCCTACGGAGATCGCCAGGGCAACCCCGACCTGGTGCGCGCAAGCGAATTGGTGGAGGAGGTGAGCCCCCGTGCCCGCCCCGTGCGCGTGGCCTCGCGGATCGGCGGCTCAGGCCGTCGCGCCCTCGAGCGCTATCTCTGGTCACGCTTCGCAAGATCGGCCTGCCCAAGCGGCCCGGACTCCCGCTGAGCGCGCGCAGGCAGAGCTGAGGTTCGCCAGCATCCTTCCCGCCGAACCGCTCCCCGCTCGCTACCTGGAGACGGTCGACGACGTGGTGGTGGACAGCCGCGTTCGCCTACAGGAAGACGAGGGCCCGCCCCGGGAGTTCGCGGAGGAGTGGGCTGCGCTGGATCGCCAGGTGGTGGAGCAGGCGCTGATCGCTCCCTACGGCCTGGAGGAGGTCGGCGTGCTGGTGGCCGAACGGATGACCCGCTCGACTCCGCCGTCCACCCGATCTACGGGCTTGACTGGTCGGGGCTCTGCCTGCGCTGAGCCCGGGGCCGGGACAGGAGGAGACCGGCAGGACTCGCCGGAGTGCTCCAGAAGCTAGCCCTCCGAGAGCGTGGTTCCCCGCCGGAAGGAGTACATTCCTCGCCGGGAGCGTCAAGAGAGAAAACTTCGGAGGGATACACATGAGGAAGCTTGGACTGTTGCTGGCGGCGTTTGCTACTGCCTTGCTCGCGACTGTTGCGCTGTCGGCGTGCGGCAGGACGACGAGGATGGCGAAACGGCAGCAGCGGCGGAGGCAAGAAGGGGGGCAGCATCACCATCTCCCAGACTTCTCAGCCGGACTTCCTCGATCCCGCGCTCAGCTACACGGTGAACGGCTGGGAGCCGATGTGGCTGGTCTACACGCCGCCCGTCACCTACGCACACGAGGAGGGTGAGGGAGGCAGAAGTTGATCCCGGGCGTGGCGGAGGCGATCCCCGAGGTGTCCAAGGACGGCAAGACCTACACCTTCAAGATCCGCGACAGCGTCAAGTTCTCCAACGGCAAGGCGGTCAAGGCCTCTGACTTCGAGCACACGATCAGGCGCGTGCTCAACCTGGAGTCTGGTGGCGCACCGTTCTACGAGGCGATCGTAGGCGCGGACAAATACATCAAGGGCGGCAAGGCGGAGGCCGACATCTCCGGAATCACCACGGACGACGAGACGGGCGAGGTCTCGATCGAGCTGAACGAGGCCGACGGCAGCTTCATGAACGTGCTCGCGATGAACTTCGCGGGCGTCGTGCCGGGAGACACCCCGTTCAAGAACATGACCAAGACGCCGCCCCCGGGTGTCGGGGCCTACGAGATCACCAAGTCGGTGCCCAACCGCGAGTTCGTGCTCCAGCAGGTGGCGGACTTCAACGTTCCGGACATCCCCAAGGGCAACATCAAGACCATCACGACCAAGATCATCAAGAGCGCGCAGCGTCAGGCGCAGGATGTGATCACCGGCGAGCTCGACTACATGCAGGATCCGCCGCCGGCTGACATCAAGCCCGAGGTCAAGGCGAAGTACTCGGACCGCTATGAGGAGTTCACCACAGTCTCCACCTACTACTTCTTCATGAACCACCGGGTGGCGCCGTTCGACGATCCGAAGGTGCGCCAGGCGGTCAACTTCGGGATCGACAAGCCGGCATTGGCGAGGCTGTTCGCGGGCGAGTTGCAGCCCGGCTGCTCCTTCCTGCCGCCCGGTCTGCCGGGCTACAGCGAGTCTCTGGACTCCGACTGCCCGTGGGGCGATCCGAGCCAGCCGCCCGACATCGAGAAGGCCAAGGCTCTGATCAAGGAGGCCGGCGCCGACGGCACGAAGGTGACCGTCTACGGCAACAATGACGACCCCACGCCCAAGGTCACGCAGGCCTACGCCGACATGCTCAACAAGATGGGCCTGGACGCCAAGCCGAAGATCCTCGACGGCGGCGTGTACTTCCAGACGATCGGCAACGCGAAGGAGAAGGCCCAGACCGGCTTCCTCAACTGGTTCCAGGACTTCCCGCACCCGAAGAACTTCATGTTCTTGGTGGACGGGGCCACGATCCAGCCGACCAACAACCAGAACCCCGGCAACATCGATGATCCGCAGATCAACGAGGGCATCATCGACCTGACCAAGGAGCCGGAGCTCTCCGACGACGTGGTCAATCAGTGGAGCGAGGTCAATCAGCAGGTGGTTGAGGAGGCGCACTTGGCCCCCTACGGCTACCGCAAGCTCGCCACGTTCATGTCGGAGCGGATGGACTTCGACAACTGCTCGTTGGCGATCCCGTCTACCAAAACGATTACTCGAGCTTCTGCCTCAAGTAGCGTCGTCGAACTCAGGGGAGGGTGCCGCCGGCGCCCTCCCCGCAGTTCGCTCAGGTCGATGAATTGACCACCTCAGACTCAGCCGCCGACTTCTCGTCCGACGTGCCGGATGAGCTGGTCGAGGAGGAGGCGCGTGAGGGCGTCGCCGGGCTGAGTCCGTTCAGGCTGGGGCTGCGGCGGCTGCGTCGCAACAAGGTGGCGCTGGCCTTCGGCCTGCTGTTCGTCCTGCTGGTGGGTGCCTGCTTGGCTGCTCCCCTCTGGGCGTATCATGTGGCGGAGACCGGCCCGCTGACCAACCATCTCTCCGACAAGACCATGGTCGACGGCAAGGAGGTCAACGTCGTCGGCCTCGACGGCGTGCCGATCGGCCCGACCTACCGAGCGAAGTACTTCCTGGGCGCGGACGAGAACGGTCGCGACATCATGGTGCGGCTGCTCTACGGCGGGCGCAACTCGCTGATGATCGGTGTGACCGCCGCGCTGCTCACCACAGTCCTGTCGGTCTTCCTGGGGCTGCTCGCCGGCTACATGCGGGGCAAGGTCGACACCGCGATCCGCGGGCTGCTGGACATCGTCTGGTCGTTCCCGGTGATCATCCTGGGTGTGGCGCTCGGGGTTTCGCTGGCGCTCGGCGGGCTCCAGCTTGGGCCGATCAACATCGCGGGCGACTCGCTGCTGATCCCGGTGCTCGTGATCGGGGTTGTCTATGTGCCCTACATGGCACGCCCGGTTCGCGGCCAGGTGCTCGCGCTGCGCGAAAAGGAGTTCATCGAGGCCGCGCAGGGCCCAGGGGGCCAGCCCGCCGCGGATCATGTTCTCCGAGATCCTGCCCAACCTCGCGTCGACGATCCTCGTCTTCTCCACGCTTCTGATCGCCAACGCCGATGCTGCTGGAGGCCGCGCTCTCGTTCCTCGGCGCCGGGGTGCGGCCGCCCGACGCCGTCATGGGGCACCATGATCGACGACGGCGTGCGATCGGATCGCCACGGCGCCCCACCTCGCGATCGTGCCCGGGGTCATGCTGGTTCTCACCGTGCTGGCCCTGAACGTGTTCGGCGACGGCGTGCGCGACGCGCTGGACCCGCGCGCCAAGGTCAGACTGGACCACTGATGACCGCGCTTCGTCGATCAGACGGCTGGTTCAGATGGTGGTCGTGATGTTCGCCGTCTCGGTGCTCACGTTCCTGATCTTCGACGTGATCCCCAACGGCGATCCGGCCGTGCGGATGGCCGGGCAACGGTCCACGACCGAAACCAACATCGAGGCGATCCGCCAGGAGTGGGGCTTCGACGAGCACGATCTTCGTCCAGTACGGGACGCACGATGAAGAAGGTCTTCACGGGTCGACCTGCGCTCCTACTTCACCCAGCTCAACGTGGACGAGGAGATCAGTCAAGCGGGATCCCGCGCACGCTTGTCGCTGGCGATCGGGGCGGCCGCTGCTGTGGATGGCTGTCGGCGATCGGCTTTCGGGCTGCTACGGCGCGCTGAGAGCCGGACGATTCGCCGACCGCGTTCTCACGATCGCCGCGTTGCGTCGGGCATCTCGCTGCCCGTCTTCTGGCTCGGCGCGCTGCTGAACTACTACCTCGGGCTTCAAGCTCGGCTGGTTTCCCAACGGCGGGTACGTCGCCGTTCACCAGCCGACCCGGTCGGCTGGTTCACCCACCTGATCCTGCCGTGGATCGGCGCTGGCGATCCTGTTCATCGGCGTTCTACTCGCGCGTGCTGCGCTCCAACGTGCTCGACACCCTGAACGAGGACTACGTGCGCACGGCCCGCGCGAAGGGGCTCTCCGAGCGCCAGGTGATCGGTCCGCCACGTGCTGCGCAACTCGCTGATCCCGATCGTCACCCTGCTGGGGCTTGGACTTCGCGCGCCGTGCTCGGCGGTGGCGCCATCCTCACCGAGTCGGTGTTCGACCTCCAGGGCGTCGGCCAGTACGCCGCGGACTCGATCGGCCAGCTCGACGTGCCGCCGGTGCTGGCGGTCACGCTGTTCGGCGCTTTCTTCATCGTCGCTGCTCAACACCGTCGTCGACATCGTCTACGGCTTTCTGGATCCGCGGATCAGGGTTCAGTGAGCGGCGGCGAACCGATCCTGGACGTGCGCGACCTACGCGTCTCCTTCTCCACCGAGGAGGGGGACGTGCAGGCGGT
>CAVSGC010000010.1:0-42583 GCA_963727395.1 uncultured Thermoleophilaceae bacterium
CGCCCATCAGCTCCTCGGTGATCTCGTGGCGCGGCATCAGGGCCGCCTGCACGCCCCAGATCAGCGCGCAACGGCGCACGGTGTCCTCGTAGGGAGACAGGGCGTACACCGGCACCTGCGGGCGGTGCGCTGAGATCAGGCGGGCGGAGCGCCCGGAGAGCGTCGGGATCACCAGCGCGGCGATGTCCAGCTGGCCGGCGGCCGAGCAGGCGTTGTAGGCGATGGTGTAGGCGGGGTCCTGGTCCGAGCGCTTGCTGCGCCGCACGCGGTGCTCGTTCCATTCCCTGTAGGGCGCCTCGCGCTCTGTGCGCTCGGCGATCGACGCCATCATCTCGATCGTGCCCACCGGGTACGCGCCCACCGCGGTCTCCTGGGACAGCATCACGGCATCGGTGCCGTCGAGGATCGCGTTAGCCACATCGGTCACCTCGGCACGGGTGGGCCGCGACGACGCCACCATCGACTCGAGCATCTGCGTGGCCGTTATCACCGGCCGCGCGAGCTCTCCCGCGAGGCCGATGATGTGCTTCTGGACGAAGGGCACGTCCTCGATCCGCAGCTCGATGCCCAGGTCGCCGCGGGCGACCATCACGCAGTCCGACGCCTCGATGATCGCCTCGGCGTTCTCCACCGCCTGGGGCTTCTCGATCTTGGCGATCAGGGGGATGTCGGTGTGGGCCCGGAGGTCGATGATCTCCTCGGGGCGGCGCACGAAGCTGAGCGCCACCAGGTCCACGCCGATCTCCTCGCCGATGCGCAGGCGGCGCATGTCATCCTCGGCCACGGATGGCAGGGCGGCCAGCTCGCCCGGCACGTTCAGCCCCTGGCGCGACGAGACGCCGCCGCCCACCTCGACCATGGTGTCCAGCTCGCAGTCGCCCTCGCGCACCTCCGTCACGCGCAGGCGGACGCTGCCGTCGGCGAGGTAGATCACCTCCCCGGGCTCGAGCGCCTCGGCCAGGCCGGGCCACGAAACGGACATCCGGCGGTCGTCGCCCTCCTCCTCGGAGCCGCACACGATCGTGAGGGCGTCGCCCGGCTTGACCTCGGCCACCCCGTCGCGCAGCGGCCCGATGCGCAGCTTGGGCCCCGGGAGGTCCTGGAGGATGGCCACCGCGCGCCCGGCGCGCTCGGCCGCCTCGCGCACCCGTGCCGCGGTCTCGACCTTCTCCTCCGCCGAGCCGTGCGCGAAGTTCAGCCGCGCCACGTCCATCCCGGCGTCGACCATCCGGACCAGCGTGTCCGGGTTATCCGACGCCGGGCCGATGGTGGCGACGATCTTGGTGCGGCGCACGGGATGAATCTAGCTCTCCCGTGCGACGGGGACGCGAGGGTTGGCGCGTCAGGCGCTGCGACCGTGGCGCTCGCGCAGACCCGAGGCGATCTCGGCGCCATCGAACGCGCCCGATTCCACGCGCTTGCGGATCTGGCGCGCCACCACGCGATCCACCAGCCGCGGAGCGTGGCGGGCGGCGAACAGCTGCAGCCGGCCGGCTGCGGTGACCGCCACGTCGCGGCCGGGCCTGGGCGACTCGCAGGCGCGCACCAGGGTCTGCACCACGGCTTCCAGCGGCTCCTCCTTGGAGACCCCCTCCAGGCTCAGCCCCGCGGCGGTGGTGGCGTCGTGGATCGGCGTGCGCACCATCGCCGGGTGCACGCAGGTCACGGAGATGTGGGTGCCGTACTCGGCCCGCAGGCAGTCGGCGTAGGCGGTCACGCCGCGCTTTGACACCGCGTAGGCGGCGCCGAGGGGCAGCCCGAGGAACGCCATCCGCGAGCCCACGAACACCACGCGCCCGCGGCTCTCGAGCAGCGTGTCCAGCGCCGCGGCGGTGGCGTTCCAAGCGCCGAACAGGTTGACCTCGACGATCTTGCGCGCCTCCGGGCCGGGCGACTCCCCGCTGTCGATCGGCCCCCCCACGCCCGCGTTGTTCACGAGCACGTCCAGCCCGCCAAGGCGCCTGACGGCCTCCGCCACGCCGTCGCGGGCGTCCTCGGCCGACGTGAGATCGCAGGCCACCACGTCGGACTCGGGATCCCCCACGATGTCCAGCCCCGCCACGAGCGCACCGCGCTGGCGTAGCTCCGAGCTCACCGCCAGCCCGAACGCTCCGCTGGCGCCGGTGACCAGCACCCGGCGGCCCGCCAGGGCGCTCACGCGGGCGCCCCGTTTCGCCCGGCCCGGCGCTTGCCGCGGCGGTGCTCGATCTCCAGCTCACGCATGAACCCGTCGAACTCCACCCGCAGATGGGGCCGGCCGCGCTCGCCATAGCGCTTGGCCGCCGCGCGCCTTCGCCGCTTGGCGTCGGTGCGCCGGCGCGGCCTGGCCGGCAGGGCGTAGCGGCCGGTGAGATGATCGGCGAGCAGCGCCGACTGGCGCTCCACCACCGGGATCGCCGAGCCGGTGGTCTGTACCAGCCCGATGAAGAAGACGTCGTCGAGCTCGTGGTGGAACATTCGCTTGAACAGCGACAGGTCGGCGGGCGCGGCGCCCAGCACGGACTCGTCCACGTATGGAACGGTCACGTTGTAGCCGGTGCACCACACGATCGTGTCCACCGCCTCGCGCGTGCCGTCGATGAACTTCACGCCGTCCCCGTCGAGCGCCTCCACTCCCGGCTTGGGCTGGATCTCGCCGTGGGTGAGGCGAGACAGGACGGCGTCGGAGATCGTGGGATGGCTGCGCAGAAAGCCGGCCTCGGGCGCCGGGAGCCCGTAGGTCTCGGGCCGGCCCACCGCCGCGCGCAGAAGCGCGTGCGTGAGCGGCTGGCGCAGCCGCCAGTGAAGCCGCGCCATCGTGGGCGAGGTGACCTGGTCGGCGGGCTTGCCGAACACGTACTTGGGCACGATCCGGGTGCCCCGCCGGGTGGAGAGGAACGTACGCTCGGCCACCGTGGAGGACTCCACCGCAATGTCCATCGCCGAGTTGCCCATGCCCACGACGAGCACCCTGCGCCCCTCGAGCAGGTCGGACTCGCGGTAGTCGTGCGCGTGCACCTGGGTGCCGTCGAAGCTGCCCGGGTACGGCGGATCGGGAAGACGCGGCTCCCAGTTGTGGCCGCTGGCCACCACCAGGACGTCGAAGTCGCCCTCGAAGCCGTCCTCCGCGCTCACCGACCATCCCCCGCCCTTGTGTCGCTCGGCCCGCGTGACACCCGCCTCGAAGTGGATCCGGTCGCGCACGCCGGCCTCGTCCACGTAGCGCTGGAAGTACTCGCCGATGCGCTCGTGGGACGGGAAGTCCGGCCACTCGGCGGGCATCGGGAAGCCCGCCAGCTCGGTGCGAGCCCTGCTCGTGTTCAGGTGCAGCGACCGGTACGCGCCCGACAACGGGGCTCCGTAGGCCCACAGGCCACCCGGGCGGTCGCCCTTCTCGAAGCAGGTGGCGTCGATCCCCGCGCGCGTGAGCGCCACCAGCGCGGTGAGACCAGCCGGGCCGGCCCCGACCACGGCTGCGCGCGGCAGCCCGTCGCTCAAGGCTGGGCCGGGGCTGATCCGTCGTTGCCCGGCGGGGGCTTGCGCACGGGCGCCTCGCCGCGGCCCAGGCGCGGGTAGGAGCCGCCGTCCCACAGCGACTTGGGCTGGACGAAGCAGGGCGGCTCGCCGTTGGCCGGTTCGCGCCGCACGCCGCCGGGCTTGCAGTCGAAGGCCTCGAACATGCCGAGCGGACGCGCGCGGCGGAAGTAGTTGGGAGCCGGATAGGCGTTGCCGCGATCGAAGCTGGGGCGAGTCCTCGAGATCCCCGTGCTGCGCCCGTTGATGGCGCTGTACGCGCGCAGGTAGTGGCGCGGGCCCTCGTTCGCGTTCAGCGGCGCCAGCACGGAGCTGAACGAGCCGGCGCCGTTCATGATGAAGTCGGCCACCTGCTGCTGCTGGAAGTTGAGGTAGGAGAGGATCGGGTTGAATTCCTTCAGGTAGGGCGACAGGGCCGTGAACACCGGCTCGGCCCCGCGGATGAAGCGCGCGGCCGCGGGCAGGGTATCGGGGGCCTCGTCGATCAGCGGGTCGAGGTTGCGGAACAGCGCCTCGAGGTCGGGGGCCAGCGTGCCCAGATCGCGCAGCGTGGGGCGCAGCTCGGTCATCACCGGCTGCAGGTCGCGCACCAGGGGGCGGGTGTCGCTGGAGAACGTCTTCAGGCGATCGAAGGTGGCGCGCGACTCCCTCAGGAAGGTCGGGAAGATCACGATCGCCTCGGCCAGTGACTCGTTGCGTGAGGCCAGCGCGCCGAAGGTGTCGTTGGCGTTCACGATCAGCTGGCGCAGCTGGCCGCGGCGCTCGTTCACCGCCTCCAGGGTGCGGCCTGAGTTGCGCACCAGCGCGCGCAGCGCCGGCTCCTCGTCGTCGAGCACCCGCAGCACGTCGTCGGCGCTGGCCACGAACCGCGGCAGGTTGCCGATGGCGTCGTTCAGATCCTCGCCGCGCCCCTTGTCGATGGCCGTGGCCAGCTCGCGGATCCACCGCGGAAGTTGCGCCGCGTGTCGCGGTCGAACAGCGAGATGATCTCGTCGATCTCCACCGCCTTCTCGATCGCCACGTTGGGCAGCCGGCCGCCGTCGCGGAGGATCCCCTTCTCCTTGTCGCCCGGGGTGAGCTCCACGTAGGTCTCGCCCAGCAGCGCCTTGATCCGCAGCAGGGCCCTGGTGTCCGCGGGCAGCGGGCGCGTACTTCTCATCGATCTCCAGGGTGGCGATCGTCGCGCCGCTCTTGGCGTCCAGGCGCTTGTCCTTGACCTTGCCCACGTTGAGGCCCGCGATGCGGATGTCGGCCTCCTTCACCAGCAGCGAGGCCTCGGTGAACTTGGCCTCGAAGCGGTAGCCCTCGGGGCGCAACGGCACGGAGCCGCCGAAGGCCAGCCACAGGTAGAGCAGGATGGCCACGCACGAGAACGCGAACCCGATCATCGCTGCCATGCGGCCGAGGCTGGGGGTTTCCTTGATCATGAGGGTGGGCAGAGGTCGGAGTCGGCGAGCAGGTTGTTCACTCCGAGCAGGTCCTCCACGAGCGGGCCGGCGGCGCCGTTGTCGAGGATCACCTGCTTGTAGGTGGAGCAGGTGGCCAGGGCGATGAAGCGGCGGAACGGGCCCTGGGCGTCACCGGTCTGGAACAGCGAGTTGGAGTTGTGCGACACCCAGGCGAGCCAGAACAGCATTCCCTCGTCGCGCTGGAGGTCGGTGGACATGTTGCCCGTGAGCGCTTCCTGGCCTCCCGGGTTGTAGGCCGCCATGTTGAACAGGCGATTGAGCTGGAAGAAGCTGTCGCGGAGGTCGGGGCTCGCCCGGCCGAGGTCGCGCGCGGCGGGGTTGAGGTCGCGGATGTAAGGGCGGGCACGGGCAACGAACGGGCGCACCTTCTCGCGCAGGACCGGCTCGGCCTCCTCGGCCAGCGGCCGCAGTTCCGCGTTGGCGTCGTCGATCTCCCGCACCGCCGGGCGCAGCGCGGCGAACGCGGGCCGCGCGGCCTCGCCGAACTGGCCCACCTTCACCAGTGTGCTCTCGGCCTGGCGCAGCGTGGAGGGCAGCCGCGCACCGCGGCGGAGATGTTCTGGTCCTCCTCGGCCAGGCGGCTGAACACGCGATCGGCGTTCACCACGAGCGAGCTGAGGTCGCGGTCCTCCTTGCCGAGCCGCTCGACCGTGGTCTGGCCGTAGTTGTTGATCAGCCGGGCGAGGTTGCGCTTGCGCTTGACCACCTCGGTGTTCAGCCGGTCCAGGTCGCGGTGCAGCGGGCCCAGGCGGGCGAACACCTGGCGCAGGTCGTCGTCGCGGCCCTCGAGACCCTTGCCCGCGCCGTTGATCAGCAGCTTGAGGTAGGCGCGGGTGTCGGAGTCCAGCGCCTCCAGCACCTCGTCGGCATTCGTGTCCGGCCAGCGCATTCGCCGAGCTGATCGTCTCGTTCTCCTTCACGGCGGGCGCGGCGCGCGTGCCGGGGTCGAGCGCGAGGAACATGTCCTTGAGACCGGTGCGCGGGCGCAGCAGCACGGTGGCGTCGCGGCGCACCAGCCGGTCGTGCTCGTGGCTGAGATCCATGCGAATGAGCGCCTTGCCGTCCTTGAGCTCCACATTGCCCACGTCGCCCACCCGCATGCCCGCCACGCGCACGGTCTGCCCCTGCCCCGGCGTCACGCCGCGGGCGTTCGGGACCTCGACCCAGACCTTGAAGGGCTTCTCCTCGAGCAACGGGAACCGCAGTCGCTGGTTGGCCAGGATGTACCCGCCGATGCCGGCGGCGAGCGCCACGATGCCGATGATCGCCACGAAGTCCTTCAGGTGGGACTGGATCGCCTCTTCACTCGCCGTCCTTCCGGTCCACGAGCCGTCCGCGGGAGTCCCGCATCAGGTCCAGGCGCTTGAGCTGCATCCGCTCACCGATGCCCCACCACTCGAACGGGTCGAGCGCCGGGAGGCCCTTGCGCGCACCGGTCGGCGTACTCGCGCAGACGGCGGTACTGCTCGGGACGCGCCTCCTCACGCTCGCGGCTGGCGCGCGGCAGCGGCAGGCTCGGCGACGGCGTGACCATCTGACCCGGAGATCCGCCCACCGCGTTGAGGTCCGGCACCTCCTGGGTCTCACACGGGAGGTCGGGACGGAAGCCGGGGCGATCGGTGGGCCGGGCGGGGCGCACGCCGGTGAGCGGGAAGTCCAGCTGGCCGAAGAGCTTCTCGCCCGCCTCGCCGGTGGACACGACGGTGGTGGGCCCGCCACCGCCCAGCGTGCGGAAGTAGGGCGAGTTGGCGTCGGCCGTGCGGCTCTCGCCCGACAGGCCCACGAATGCGCGCGAGGACTCCTCGAACCACGGCTCGTTCGTGTGGTAATCGAAGTCGGGATCGGGGATCGGCTTCTTGCGCGAACGGCACCAGGACGCTGTTCTGGCAGGACGCGAGCGCGCGGTTCTGGGCGAAAGTGCGGGGCGAGCGCGTGTTCAGGCGCGCGAGGTCGGGCACCGCCGAGCGCAGCTGGCGCGACAGGCCGCCCAGCTCGTCGCTCGGCCACCAGCAGGCGCAGCTGGCGCACGAACGGGATCTGGGCGTCGAGGTTGGCCGACGTGGAACGCGCACCCGGTGTGCGCGTCGCGCGCGAAGCCGCGGATCTCGGGCAGGGCGCGGTCCAGCGAGGCCAGCGCGGGGGGCCCTTCCCGGAACACGTCGCGCAGCTCGGGGATCGCCGCCTCAGGTTGTCCTCCTGGCGCGCGAAGCCGGAGACCGTGTCGTTCAGGCCGGTGACGAGGTCCTTGAGCGACTCCTCGTCCTTCGACAGCGCGCCGAACACCTTCGCCTGGCCCTTGAGCACGCGGGTGAGGTCGTGGGGCTCCTGGCCGCGGGTGGCGTCGTTGACCTGCGAGGTGTTGCGGTAGGCGTCCTCCCAGTGCTTGATCGCCTGGTTGAAGCCCGCGGCGCCCTCGCGCTTGAGCGCGGAGGAGTACTCGCGCAGCAGCGTGCGCAGGTTCGTCGCGCGTCTCCGACTGCAGCGTGGTGAGCAGTTGCGCCGAACTGGACCGGCGATGCGGTCTGGTTCGGCGGCACAGTGTCGCCGTCGTCGAGGTTCTCCGACCCGGGCGTGCCGGGCTGCAGGTCCACGAAGTAGTTGCCCTCGAGGAACAGCCGCGAACGCACCTTCAGCTGGGCGTCCTTCTTGATCGGCAGGCCCTCGTCTGCGATCTCCATCTTCACGCGCACCAGGCCCGAGCCGTCGGCCAGGGGCTCCACGTTCACGACCTGGCCGACTTCCACGCCGGCTATCCGGACCGGCGAGCGGTTGGCCAGGCGGTTGGTGTTCTCGAACACCGCGTTCAGCACGTAGGGGTTGGAGAACGGGTTGTTCTTGGTGAAGGCGAAGTACGTGGCGGCGGCGATCAGCACGACGGCGATCAGCCCCGCCGTGAACGGGCGCATTCCCGCCTTGCGCGCGCCGCCGCGCCGAGAGCTCGGAGAACTTGGCCACTAGGGCACGTCCTTCAGGTTGTCGATCCCCAGCTCACGCGACTTGTACGTGCCGCCGGAGAGCCCCGGGGGCAGGCCCAGCACCACGTGGGAGCCACCGCCCTTGGCGGGGTCGCTGGAGGGCGGGTAGCGCCCGTCCTCAACGGACGGGCCGGTCACGTATCCGCGCTGGCCCACCTCGCAGTCGGCGTTGCCCTGGGCGTCGATCGCGTTGCCGTAGGCCCCGCCGTGCAGCGCTTGGAGGTCGGCGCCGGTGGGTCCGTGGCCGTCTTGGGATCCTGCCCCACCGGCACATCCACGGGGCGGTCGGCCTCCGAGGAGTTCACCCGGTTGTCCTGGGTGTTGTTGCCGGTCTTGGAGATGCTGCGCTGACCGGTGCCGCCGGGGACGATTTCCGACACGTGCTCGGACAGCCCGGTCACCCAGTAGGTGAAGTAGTTGCACACCGTCTGGTACGGGGCCACGTACTCCACCAGCGGCGTGGCCACCTGCAGCGTGCGGTGCAGGTCGCGCAGCCCCATCAGCGTGCGCGGGTTGGACGCCAGGTCCTCGAGCGCGCCGAACACGTTCTCGGTGTTGCGGTAGAGGATCGGCGCCTTGGCCTGCACGGGGGCGCCAACTTCGAAGGCGTCGGCCACCAGCGGCAGCGAGCGCTCGATCTCCACCGCCACGGGGCGCAGCCGGCGCGACAGCTCGGCCGTGTCGCGCAGGAAGGGCCGCTGGACCTTGAAGCTCGAGACGCCCGCGTCGAGCGTGGGACGCAACTGCGCTCGATCGTGTCGCGCAGGCTGTCGGGGTTCCGCGACAGCGCCTCGAAGGTGGTGCCGACGTTCTTGAACAGCGTTCGCGTAGGTGTTCGCCACGGGCGCGATCTGCCCGGAGAAGCGGCGGGCCTGCGGGAAGAAGTTGTCCAGCTCTGTGCGCTCGGCTCGAGAGGTTGCGGAACACCGGCTCGACCTTCTTGAACAGCGGCCGAGCGTCGCGAATCACCTCGTTGATGGCCGTGCCACGGCCGGACAGCGCCGTGCCATACCCCTCGAGCACCGTGCGGCTGTTGCGGCGGAACTCGTCGTTCTGGATGTTGAAGAACTCATCGATCTCGATCGGCTTGATCGACTGCGCGAGCGGGATCGTGGCGCCGGCCTTGAGCTCTCTCGGAGTCCCTGCCGGGCGTGAGCGTGACGTACTTCAGACCGAGCGCCGAGCGCGGGCGGATCTGCACGCGGACGTCCTTGCCGATCGGCTCGACGCGCTTGTCGAGCTTGAGGTCGATCACCGAGATCGCCCGCTGCTCGACCTGCTGGCCCTGAGCACCTCGCCCGGCTCGGCGACCCCGGGCCGGATGCGCTCCACGGCCCCGACGCGGAAGCCGCCCATGCGCACCTCGTTGCCCTCGCACGAGGTTCGAGCCGCCGGGAATCTCGGCCTTCAGGTCGTAGGTGGGCACGAACGGGAGCCCCGCGTTGGCGTTGTAGGCCAGGAAGACCGCGATGATCGCCGTGAGCACGGTCACGGCGCCCACGAGCACCGGGCTGGCCACGAGCGACTGTCGGCTCTGGCTTCTCATGGCGCGAGGAGGTAGTCGAGGAGGCCGGAGTTCGGGGCGCTCTCGCCCTCGGGCACCGAGGGCACCTGCGGCGCCGGGCCCGGCCTGGGCCCGCGCAGGTCGTCGAGAAGCTTGCGCACGCCGTCGGGCAGCGTGACCTGCGGCTTGCAGATGTCGCGCTCGCCCGGCGTGGGCGGCGCCTCGGGCTCACCCGTCGAGCGCTGGCGGCCGCGTGCGGCTGCGGGGCTGGTCCCGGCCCGCCTGGAGGCGGCTCGCCGGCTCGGGGTCGACTCGGGCGCGTTCACACCCGGCTGGTTGGGGCCGAGCCAGGAGTTGCATTCCTTGATCTCCGCCGGCGTCGGGCTGGCCGAGTACGCGGCGCACGGCCCGCCGGCGATCAGCACGATCCGCAGCAGGTGGCCCAGCTCGTCGATGGCGTTGATGCCCAGCGTCTGGAAGTAGAAGTAGTTGAGACAGCCCCTCCATGCCCGTGAATCCCTGGCCGCTCTTGTAAGCCGTCTTGTCTGGCGCCGGGGGCGCCACCGACCCGCGCCTGCGGGGTCGTTCTCGGTGGAGCGCCTGCGGTCGTCGATCGTCTGGAGGAACTGGCGCAGCGGCTTGCCCAGCCGGGGCGTGAAGCGCGCCAGGCGCGCGCAGCTCGGCGATCTCCTCGGCGCGACTCCCCGATCGCCGCGGACCCGGCGTCGGCAGAGCTCGCCGAGCGGCCGGATCGCACCGCGCGAGTCGCGCGCGAACGGCTGAGCGACCTGGAGGAAGCGGTTGAGGTCCGGAGCCGCGCGACTCGCAGCCGCGCAGCGTGGGGATCTGCTCGGTGGCGGTGGCCTCGAGCTCGGCGAGGGTGGGCTCGAGCTCGGCGAGGAACTCAGGCAGCTTGTTCGTAGTAGCGGCCCAGCTCCTCGCTGCGCGTCGCCTGGATCGAGGCCACGTCCTCGGACTCGTTGGCCCAGCTCGCCACGTCCTCCTTGAACGGCTCGACGGCCGCGCTCACCGTGTCGGCATCGCGGATGAAGTCGGCGATGATCGTGTTCTGGCGGCGCAGGATCGCCAGCGTCTCGGTGAGCTCGCGCAGCGCGGGGTGCGCGCGCCGGATCACCTCGTTGAGGTCCTCGGGGCGCCCGGCCAGCCCGGTGCCGAGCTCCGAGAGGATCAGCCGGAAGCGCTCGCGGTAGGGGCGGCGCATCACGTTGTTGATCAGGTCGGGCGGGATCGTGGAGGCGGTGTGCTCCACCGGCACCGTTCCGCCGTCCGTGAGCTCGGTCCTGTCCTCGCCGAGGTCGCAGTCGACGAAGTACTCGCCGATGAGCGACTGCTGCGCGCACGTCGCAGCCGCGTCGGTCCGCAGGGAGTCGAAGCCCGGCTCGGTCACCTCCGCGGTCACGATCGTGCGGTAGGGCTCGGTCTTGGTGAGCCGGAAGCCCGTGGTCTGGCCGGCCTTGACGCCGCCGATCTTCAGATCGCCGCCCTCGACCAGGCCGAACGCGTTGTCGACCTCGATCTCGTAGGTCTTCAGTGCGCTGCTCGCCGCCGCCATTGGCGCGGCGAGCACGAACGCCGCGGCGCACCGCCGGCCACCAGGAGAATGCGCGAGCAGCAGCCGGCGCATCAGTCCAGGTGCCCCGTGGCGCGGTGCGGCCTCGACGGCAGTCGAGCTCGCGCTGCTCGTCCTCGGAGAACACGTTCGAGCCGTCCGGCGCGGCCTCCTCGGCGGCGCCCGGACAGCGCTTGACCTGGCCCAGGTTGGCGATGCTCCTTGAACGCCTGGCCGCGCTGGTCGCGGGCGGAAGGATGTCGCCGACGGGGAGGCCGTCCTCGACGTGAACGCGTTGAAGTAGATCTGCGCCTGCGAGAAGCTGCCGAGCGCGTCATAGGCGCCGGTGTGTGAGAAGTCGTCCATCCAGCCCACGAAGTCGGGCGTGTAGGGGCGGCCGTGGGCGAGGATCGGCGTGGAGGCCTGAACGCGTCCACCAGCTCGGGGAACGCCCCGCGCGTCTCGCCCACACTGCGGCTGCCGGTGCCGTAGTTCATGCTGCGGCGCTTGGTGTTCAGCGCGATGTCCGCAAGCGGCGGATAGGTGCGCTGCAGCTCGAGCAGGTCGTTGCGCGGCCCGGGGAAGCGCGGACCAGCCGACGCAGGTCGGCGCACGGTGGGCACGGCTTCGGAGGCGAACGGCCGCAGCTCGGCGAGGTAGGGCCGCAGCTTCTTGGCCACCGGCTTGGATGCCGCCACGAACGGGTCCAGCTCGTCCAGCGTGCTGCGCAGGTTCACGTAGGTGGTGTTGGCGCGCCGCATGAACGGGGGCAGGTAGCCGATCGCCTCCGCCAGCGCGGTCTTCTCCGAGCCGAGCGCGCGCGTGGTCTGGTTGAGGTTGCCGATCAGCGCCGAGAGGTCGTCGCGGCGCTCCGACAGCGCGGTCACGAACTGCGACGAGTCGACGAGGAAGCGCTCGAGCACCGGCGGCTCGTGTCGCAGCTCCTCGAACAGCCGGCTGGACGCCGCCAGCTGCGGGCTCAGGTACATCAGTCCCCGGTTGGCCTGCTCGCCCCGTCCCTCGTACTGCCTGCGGCCGCCCTTGTAGAAGTTCTGGACCGCCTTACGGGTGGGCGGGTCGAAGATCGAGAAGAACTGGTCGATGTCCACGTTCGTGGTGGTGCGGTCGGTGCCGATCACACCGCCGTCCGGGATCTCGCCGCCCGCCTCGTTCTCGGGAGGCAGCATCAGCTGCACGTAGCGGCCCGACACCGACGTCTGGCCGGCCGAGCGCGGACCTGTGCGCGGGTGCCCACGCGCAGCGGCGCGTAGCGTTCGTCCACCTCGATCTCGACCTCGGCCTGACCGTCGGGCGTGAGCGGCAAAGTCCTTCACCAGACCGGCGTTGGTGCCGCCCACGTCGACCACGTTGCCCTTCACCAGCTGGGCGGCGTTGATGAAGCGCACCTTCACGGTGTAGCCCTCGCCGTCGCGGAACAGCAGCAGCGCCACGAGCACCACCGCGGCGATCACCGCTCCGAGGGCGATTACGCGCACGACAAAGGGGCCGCCATCCTTGGCGGTCTCCCCCCGGCCAGGTGTCCTACTACGTCATCCACCTTACTGACGCTGCGCTGAGCCCTACCTCAAATGGGTACCCTACCCGCCCCAAGCGTTTTGGTGCGCCACCGCGGGGCGGCGATCGGTCAGCGTATGACCGGTACCGGCTGCTCGGCGACGGCCTCCACCGTCTCCTCCGCCTCGAGCCCCTGGTCCTCGTCGCCGGCGCAGATCACGTTGAAGCGACCGGTGCCCAGCTCGGGATCCGGGCGGATGGGCAGGCCGCGGATGGAGTCCCAGCCCAGGCGCTCCACCTCGAACGGGATTCATGGCCACGGCGATCGCGGGGTACTCGCAGTTGTCGTTGTGCTGGTCGATCGCCTTCGAGATCACCTCGAGGTTCTTGGCCTCCGGCGAGCTCATCGCGGCGATCGGCTCCCCCGTGCGGTCGCTGTAGAAGTCGATCGTCCGCGCAGCCCCTCGCGCACGTCCACCTCGGGCCCCCACTGCAGCAGGTCGCGCGCGCGAGTGATGTCGGGCTGGCGCACCTGCGGGTCGTCCACGGGCAGCGCTTCGTAGACGACCTCGGAGCGCGATTCGGTGAGCTCGATGATCAGCCTGCGCCATCTCCAGCAGCGACATCTCGTCGGGGTTGCCGATGTTCACGGGCTCGTGCACATCGGACTCGGCGAGAGCCACCAGGCCTCGGATCAGGTCGTCGACGTAACAGAAGCTGCGCGTCTGGGAGCCGTCGCCGAACACCGTGAGCGGGCGGTCGCTCAGCGCCTGGCGCATGAAGGCGGGGATGGCGCGGCCGTCGTTGGGCCGCATGCGCGGACCGAAGGTATTGAAGATCCGCACGATCGCCGTGTTCACGCCCTGCTGGCGGAAGTAGGCCATCGTCAGCGCCTCGGCGTAGCGCTTGGCCTCGTCGTACACGCCGCGGGGGCCGATCGGGTTCACGTTGCCCCAGTAGCTCTCCGGCTGGGGGTGCACCAGCGGGTCGCCGTACACCTCGGAGGTGGACGCCAGCAGGAACCGGGCGCGCTTGATCTTGGCCAGGCCGAGTGAGTTGTGCGTGCCGTACGCCCCCACCTTCAGCGTGTGAAGCGGCAGCCGCGCGTAGTCGATCGGGCTGGCCGGCGAGGCCATGTGGTAGACGAAGTCCACCGGCTCGTCGATCTCGTAATGCGACGTGATGTCGAGCATCAGGAAGTGAAAGCTCGCGTCGTCTGAGATGTGCTCGATGTTGCCGAGCGAGCCCGTCTCGAGGTTGTCGACGCAGATCACGCGGTGACCGCGGGCAAGCAGGTGATCGCACAGGTTGGAGCCGAGGAACCCGGCGCCGCCGGTGACCAGTGAGGTGGGCATCGGGCCAGCGTACAGGGGCTATTCAGCGCTCGGCGGCTGATGCAGGCCGAAGGCCGACGCGGCCGGTTCCCCGCGCCCGCGGCGAGATCGGACTCCAAGCGGGCGATGTCGCACGTCGATACCCCCGGCAGGATTCGAACCTGCGACCCGCTGCTTAGAAGGCAGCCGCTCTGTCCACTGAGCTACGGGGGCTCGACGGCGAATGATGGCCTATCGCTGGGACGCGGGAATGGGCCACACCTGTGCCATCCTCGCCGCGTGAATCGGCTGCACCACTGGTACTGCAACCGCGAGGCGTGGAAGCAGCACGTGCGCGAGGAGCTCGTGCCGCCCGCTATCGACGGCATCGACCTGGGCGATCAAGTGCTCGAGGTCGGCCCCGGCTTCGGCCCGGCCACCGAGGTGCTCTCCCGGCAGGTGCCAAGCCTCACCGCGCTCGAGATCGACCCGGTGCTCGCCGGCCCCCTTCGCGACCGCCTCGGAGACCGCGCCGAGATCGTGGAGGGAGACGGCACGGACATGCCCTTCGAGGACGACTCGTTCACCGCCGCCGTGTGCTTCACGATGCTCCATCACGTGCCGTCGCCGGAGGCCCAGGACCAGCTCTTCGGCGAGGTGCGGCGGGTGCTGCGCCCGGGCGGCCGCTTCGCCGGCACCGACAGCACGGGGCGCGGTCCGGGCTTCGCGCTGCTGCATGTGGGCGACACGAAGGTCGTGCTCGACCCCCGCGAGCTGCCGCGCCGGCTGGGAGCCGCGGGGTTCGGTGACGTGGCTGTGAGCGCCGACCGCGACACGATCTGGTTCCGCGCCACCGCCTGAGGTGGCGCCACGGCCTTTGCGAGGATGTCCGAGTGGACGACGCCATCGCGCGATATCGCGCCGCCTCCGAGGCGAACGACATCAACGGGATCATGGACACGCTCTCCCCGGATGCTGAATTGGTCTCCCCCATCTCCGGTCGCATGGTCTTTCGCGGGGAGCACGACCTTCGCGTTCTGCTCGCCGCTGTGTACGGCAGCCTGAACGGGCTGCGCTGGCGCGACGAGGTGGGCGACGGACCCGTTCGGGTTCTCACCGGAACCGCGAAGGTGGGACCGGTCAGGCTCGGCGACGCGATGGTGTTCGAGCTGGCCGACGACGGGCGGATAAAGCGGATCAGCCCACACCTGCGCCCGTGGCTGGCGCTGACGCTACTGGCGCTCATGCTCGGGCCGAAGGTCGGGCGGCACCCCGGCATCGTGCGCCGGGCGCTACGGCGGGCGTAGTCCTAGCGGCGTCGAAGTCGGGGCGACTGGATTCGAACCAGCGATCTCGGACCCCCAAAGCCCGCGCGATACCAAGCTTCGCTACGCCCCGTAGCGGCCTCAGTCTAGTTCCAGGAGGCGCGCAAGAGATCGATCCACGCCTGGAGGCGTGCTCGAAACAGTGTGTCGTTCGCGCAAACAGTCAGAACCCCGTAGCGACACCGCCATGTCCGCCCTGACAACTGTCCACTGTTTGACTTGCGCTGGAATCTGATCGAAGCCGGCGGGACGCTCAGTTCGCCGCCCCAGAAGGTGGCGAGGTCGTCGAGCCGTTGATCGGCATGGACCTGGACGGAGTAGCTGACCCGATTGACTGCGAACTTCCTGATCCAGCGATCCGCGACCTTGATCACCGCCGGATCGGAATTGGCTAGGGAAACCACACCGCGGTTGCGCTTGTACCCCTCCGCGATATAGAGACACACGAAGTCCCGGAACTCCGGGTCACCGCACAGTTCAGCGAACTCAGCGGTTCCTTCCCGGTAAGCCGCCTCCCGGCGAGCCGTGTACCGGCTCTGCATCGCCAGCGTTCCCCGCCGCTGCGCCGCCGACCGGTTGGCCGTGGCGGCGGGGATCGGGAGGTCCTTGACCCAGTAGTAGATGGTCGACCGTGAGAGCGCCAGACGCTCGGCCAGGTCGTCGATGCTCATGTTGCGCTCTCGGCGCAGTGTCCGAGCCTTCTCCCTGAGATACGGCGGATACGTCATGGCGAACGTATGTTCGCACGACGGGCGGATGGATTCGCGAGTATCGTCCCGCTCCGCCATGGCCGAGATCAGCCCTCTTCGAACCCTCCGCTACGACCCCGGCAGCGTCTCCTCGCTCGAGGACGTGATCGCTCCGCCGTACGACGTGATCGACGACGAGCTGCGCGCTCGGCTGCTCGCCAACAGCCCCGTGAACGTCGTGGAGATCGACCTGCCCGAGTCACCGGGCGGCGGCGACCGCTACCAGCACGCGGCGGAGACACTGGAGGCCTGGCAGCAGCAGGGCATCCTCATCCGCGAGCGCGAACCCGCGCTGTGGGCGCTGGAGCAGCGTTACACCGCGCCGGACGGCTCCCAGCAACGCCGCCGCGGCCTGTTCGCGCGGGTGCGCGTGGAGGACTACGGGCCGGGCCGGATCCGCCCCCACGAGCGAACGCATCCCGGGCCCAAGGAGGACCGGCTCCGGCTGACGCGTGCCACCCGGGCCAACCTCTCCCCCATCTTCAGCCTCTTCCCGGACCCCGACAACGCCGCCGGCGAGGCGCTCGACGATGCGACCACCGGGGAGCCCTTCGCCTCCGCGAGAGACCACGAGGGCACCGAGAACACCCTCTGGCGGATAGCCGACGCCGACGCGATCGCCGCCCTCCAGGGCGCCCTGGCCGAGGCCGAGCTGCTGATCGCCGACGGCCATCACCGTTACGAGACCGCCCGCGTGTACGCGGATGAGATCGGGGGCGACGGCGAGCACCGCCACGTGCTCATGTTCCTGTGCTCTCTCAACGATCCCGGCCTCACCGTCTTCCCCACTCACCGCCTGCTGGACGGGCTGGCCGGGGACAGCGCCAAGCAGGAGGCCATCCGCGACGCGGTGCGGCGCGACTTCGAGGTGGAGGAGGTTTCGCGGGAGGAACTGGAGCCGCCCTCGCCCATCAACGGCGATCGGCCTGTGCAGCTGGGCTACATGGACAGCTTTCACAAGCAGCCCTACCGGCTCACCCTGAAGGACCAGTCGATCGCCGACGCCGCCCTGGAGGGCAAGCCCGAGCCCTACCGGCGCCTCGACACCGCGGTGCTGGAGGCGATCGTGCTCAAGGGCGCGCTCGGAATGTCGGAGGACGACATCTCCCACCTGCGCGGGCTGGGGTACTCCAAGGACTTCGACGACGCGCGCGAGGCCGTGGAGTCCGGCCGCTACGACGCGGGCTTCTTCATGCGTGCGACCCCGGTGGAGCAGGTGTCCGAGGTGGCCGAGGCCGGCGAGTCGATGCCGCCGAAATCGACGTACTTCTATCCCAAGATCCCCACGGGGCTCGTGTTCAACATGCTCGAGTAGACCGGGACGCGAACCATGAAGATCTACACCCGCAAGGGCGACGACGGCAGCACCGGCCTCTGGTACGGCGGCCGGGTGAGCAAGTCGTCCAGCCGGCCCGAGGCCTACGGCTCCGTTGACGAGGCCGCGTCCGCGCTGGGCGTGGCCCGCGCCGTGGCCGAGCCCGGCGGCGAGGTGCACGAGGACATCCTGCGGATCCAGTCCGAGCTGTTCGTGGCGGGCGCGGAGCTGGCCACGGCGCCGGAGGCGCGGGAGCGGTTGGAGCCGGGCGTCTCGAAGGTCACCGACGAGATGATCGGGCGCCTGGAGGCAGACATCGACCGGTACATGGACCGCGTCCAGCTGCCACCGAAGTTCGTGATTCCCGGAGGCACCGACCTGTCGGCGCGCCTGGATCTGGCGCGCACGCTGGTGCGCCGCGCCGAGCGGCGGGTGAGCGCGCTGAACGAGGACGGCGAGCTGGCCGACATCACGGTGCTCACCTACCTCAACAGGGCCTCCGACGCCGTGTACGCCATGGCCCGCTTCACCGACGAGGGCGAACCCCGCCTGTTCGAGGGGCGGGGCTGAGGATGCGAGCGGTGGCCCGGCGCGTGGGCGACAAGCTCAGGCACCACATCGAGGTCGGCAAGCACCGGCTGACCGCCGACGAGCCGCCCGACCACGGCGGCGAGGATGCCGGCCCCAACCCCCAGGAGCTGCTGGCGGCGTCGCTTGCCTCGTGCAGCGCCGTGACGATGGAGATGTACGCCAACCGGAAGGGGTGGGACATCGGCGAGGTGTCGGTGGACGTGGACTACGAGCCCGCACAGCGCGGCTCGCCCACGAAGTTCACGATCTCGGTGACCCTCCCCAAGGAGCTGCCGGAGGAGCAACGGGAGAAGCTGATGCAGATCGTGGCCAAGTGCCCGGTGCACCGGACGCTTGAGGGCGAGGTCATGTTCGACGAACGGGTGGAGCTGGCCTAGTAGTGGATGGGATCGTGCCCCGGCCGGGAGAGGGCGAGGCACCCGACATGGGCGCGGCGCGCCGCCGCTCCCACATCTGGATCGACCCGAACGGGCGGAAGCCCAGGCGCTCGTAGACCGGCCGGCCGGCGCGCGTGGCCACCAGGGTGGCCGTCTCCATGCCCCGCTCGGCGGCGTCGGCCAGGGCGTGGCGCATGAGGAAGGTGGCCAGGCCGCGGCCCTGCGCCGCCGGCAGCGTGGCCACCATGTCCACGTCGCAGTTGGCGTCCTCATGGAGCATGACCAGCGCGGCCGCCGGTGAATCGTCCAGGTAGGCCACGTACCACTCCCCCACGCCGTCGGGAATGGCGCCCATCACTCTCTTGAACGAGTCGTCGTCGTAGCCGTAGGCCGAGTCGTTGATGGCGCCCACGAGCGCGTGGTCGGCGCCCCGAGCCCACGGCGCGGCGCCGGCGGTGTCCGCGGGGCGCTTCACCCCGCGCAGGTCCATGGCCATCATCTCCGGCTCGCCGTCCAGTACGTGGCCCCGGACCGAGAGAAAGCCGCTCGCGGTGGTGTCGGAGGGCGGCACCCACACCGTCCACGCCTCGATGCCCGCGTCCGCATAGAGCTCCTCCAGCTGGGGGTAGGCCGCCTCCAGCCGGCGGGCGTCGTCATAGACCACCCCGTTGACCACCGACCGCTCCGGGCACAGCGGGACGACCGTTGCGAGCACCCCCTCGGGCTCCACCATGCGCGCGTCCTCGCCGGCCGTGGCGAGCATGCGCAGGAAGGCCGTGCTGCCCTCGATCGCTGCGCGCAGGCGGTCGTCGTCCACGCCCTCGATACTACGGCCGGTGACCGCGCCCCAAGAGCTGCGCGAGCTGCTGCTCTCGCCCGAGGAGGCGGCGGCCATGGACGCGCCTGGCAAGACCAACGCCGCGGTGCTGGTGCCGCTGTTCGAGCGCGACGGCCGGCTCACCGCCGTGTTCACCGAGCGTCACAACGATCTCCGCCGGCACGCCGGTGAGATCTCGTTCCCGGGCGGCCGGCAGGACGAGCCCGACGAGGACCTGCGTGCAACGGCGCTGCGGGAGGCCCACGAGGAGATCGGCCTCGACCCCTCCGGCGTCGATCTGCTGGGCGCCCTGGCGCCCGTTGGGACCTTCGTGACCGGCTATAGCGTCTACCCGTTCGTGGCGGCGATCGACCCCGGGCTCACCTGGAGGCCGCAGGAGACGGAGGTGGCCCGCGTGCTCGAGCTGTCGCTGCCCGACCTCGTGCGCGGCTACGAGAGCAAGCGCCTGTTGCGGCGAGGGGTCCCGATCAAGACCCCCACCTACACGGTGGACGGCCATTTCGTGTGGGGCGCCACGGCCCGGATGGTCGAGGACCTGCTCGAGCGGTTGCGCCCCATCCTGTGAGGTCCGTCGGGGGGACGGCGGGCCGCTACACGTCCTTTTCGATCGGCACGGCCACGAGGTTGCCCCACTCGGTCCACGACCCGTCGTAGTTCTTCACGTTCTGCTCGCCGAGCAGCTCGTGCAGCACGAACCACGTGTGGGCCGAGCGCTCGCCGATGCGGCAGTAGGCGATGATGTCCGCGCCCTCTGACACGCCCTTGTCGCCGTAGAGCCCACGCAGGTCTTCGGCGGTCTTGAAGGTGCCGTCCTCCTGCACGGACTGCGACCACGGGATCGAGGCCGCGCCCGGGATGTGCCCGGAGCGCTGGGCGCCCTCGTTCTCGTAGCCCGCCATCGCGATCAGCTCGCCGGAGAACTCCTGAGGTGAGCGCACGTCCACCAGCTTGGTGTCCTTGCCGAGCGCCTCGAACACCTCGTCGCGCTTGGCGCGGATCGCGTCGTCGCCGGGCTGGGCCGTGAACGTGGCCGGCTCGAAGTCGGGCAGGTCGGTGGAGGTGGGCCGTCCCTCGGAGATCCACTTCTCGCGCGGGCCATTCATCAGCTTCACGTCGTCGTGCCCGTAGTACTTGAGGTACCAGTATGTGTAGGCGGCGAACCAGTTGTTGCGGTCGCCGTAGAGCACGATCGTGTGGTCGTTGGAGATGCCGCGGCTCCCGAGCAGGGCGCCGAAGGACTCGGCGTCGAGGAAGTCCCGCTTCACCTGGTCCTGAAGGTCGGTCTTCCAGTCGAACCCGATCGCGCCGGGGATGTGCGCCTCGGCATACAGGGCGGGGTTCTCGTCCACCTCGACGATCCGGATCGAGTCGTCTGACAGGTGGTCCTCCACCCACTGGGTGTCTACGAGGACGTCCTTCGCATAGTCGGCCACTTGCGTGTGCCTCCTTATTGGCTCAAAAGCAGGCTGGGATTACTTCTATTCATACCAGCCCTCTGCTCCGCCCCATACCTCGTGGCACGAGGAATTGGACATGGGGCCATAGATCGGCCCGATCTGGGCAATAGCCTCGGTGTGATGAGCGAGACGCTCGAGGCCGGCGCCCGTCCCTACCAGGCCGGCGCGAACTGGGACGAGGCCGTGGAGGGCAGCCGCCCCCGTCCCGGCTACCCCGTGCTGATGGCCGCGCTGGCGCAGGCCGACCTCGCCGCTCTGAGCGCGCGCGTACGGGAGCACCTTGCCGAGCGCGGTGTGAGCTTCAACTCGGAGTCGGGCTCGGAGGCATTCCAGGTGGACCCCGTCCCGAGGATCATCGGTGCCGGCGAATGGCAGCACATCGGCGCCGGCCTCACGCAGCGGGCGCGCGCACTCGGCGCCTACGTGGCCGACGTCTACGGCGATCGCGAGATCGTGAAGGCCGGCGTGGTGCCGGCGAGGGTGATCGAGTCCGCCGGCCACCACGAGCCGCGGATGAGCGGTGTGGAGGTGGATCCGGCGGCGTGCGTCGCCGGACTCGACCTGGTGCGCGGCGCCGACGGCGTGCTGCGCGTGCTGGAGGACAACTTCCGCACGCCGTCGGGGATCGCCTACGCAGCCGCGGCGCGCGAGGCGGGGGACCGCGAACTGCCGGGCGAGCGCCCCCGCCGGGCAGACCCCCGCGCCGCGTTCGACCTGCTGGCCGCCCACCTTCGCAGCGTTGCTCCCGCCGGCGTCCACGATCCATTCGTGGTCCTGCTCTCCGATGGCCCGTCGAACAGCGCGTGGTGGGAGCACCGCGAGATCGCGCGGCGCACGGCCATCCCGGTGGTCACCCGCGGGGATCTGCTGACCCGCCGCGGGCGCCTGCACGCGCGACTGGGCGACGGGCCCGACCGACCCGTGGACGTGGTCTACCGCCGCACCGACGAGGACCGCCTCGAGGACGAGCACGGCCGGCCCACCTGGATCGCCGAGGCCCTGCTGGATCCCGTGCTTCAGGGCACCGTCGCGGTGGTGAACCCTCTCGGTTCTGGAGTGGCCGACGACAAGCTCGCCCACGCCTACGTGGAGGAGATGGTGCGCTTCTACCTTCACGAGGATCCGTTGATCGAGTCGGTGCCCACCTACGACCTGGGCGACACCGGCGTCCGCGAGAGCGTGATGCCGCGGCTGGCGGAGCTGGTGGTCAAGCCCCGCAGCGGCCTCGGGGGCCAGGGAGTGACCGTGTGCAGCCAGGCGACCGAGGATGAGCGCCACCGGCTGGCCGCGCTCATCGACGCGCACCCCGACGCCTGGATCGCCCAGGAGACGGTGGCGCTCTCCACCCACCCCACCGTGTGCGGCGACCGCCTCGCACCGCGCCACGTGGACCTGCGCCCGTACGTGATCGGCGCCGGCGCAGATGCCATCCTGGCCCCGGTGGCGCTCACGCGCGTAGCCTTGGAGGCGGGTTCACTGGTGGTCAACAGCTCACAGAACGGCGGGGCGAAGGACACATGGCTGCCGGCGTGAGGCCTCTCATCGGGGTCACCACCTCCGAGGTGCGCCTCGGGGAGAAGGTCGAACAGACCCCGCAGGGCGAGCCGCCCCGGCGCGAGATGGCGCTGGGGCTCACCTACCTTGCGGCAATCGAGGCAGCCGGCGGCCTGCCGGTGGTGATGCCGCCGCTGGACCTCGAGGCGGTCGAGCCGCTGCTCGAGCGCTGTGACGGCATCTGCCTCTCCGGCGGCCCCGACCTCGACCCCGCCGCCTACGGCGCGCGCCGCCACCCCGCACTGGGCCCGGTGGAGTCCGAGCTGGACCGCTTCGAGCTGGAGCTGGCACGCCGCGCCGACCACAGGGGCCTGCCCGTGCTCGCGATCTGCCGGGGCCAGCAGGCGCTCAACGTGTCGCGCGGCGGCACGCTTCACCAGCACCTGCCCGACCGCCCGGGCGTGACGCTGGACCACCGCCAGAGCGCATCCGGCGAGACCGTGACCCATCACGTGGAGATCGCGGCCGGCAGCCAGCTGGCGCGTCTGATGGGCCGGCGGCGGGCGAAGGTGAACTCCTTCCATCACCAGGCGGTGGATCGGCTGGGCACCGGCCTGCGCGCCGTGGCCTGGGCCCCCGACGGAGTGATCGAGGGCGTCGAGGCCCCCGGGCGAGACTTCATGATCGGCGTCCAATGGCACGCCGAGACGCTGGTGCACCGGCGCGAGCACGCCGCGCTGTTTCGCGGCCTGGTGCAGGCCGCCGAGCGCGGAGCTACCGCGAGCCGGGGGCTGAAGGCGGCGTGAGGGAGTGGGCAGAGTGGAAGGGCGGCTCCGAGTACACGCTCGGGGCCGAGGAGGAGGTGATGCTCCTCAACCCTCACGACTGGTCCCTGGCCCAGCAGGTGGATCGGGTGCTGCCGGCGCTGTCCGATGAGCTCTCGGAGCACGTGACCCCCGAGACGCACCGGTCCGCGCTGGAGATCGGCACGGGCATACATCAGACGGCGGCGGCGCTGGCCGAGGAGCTGCTGCAGCTGCGCCGCACGCTGGACGGCGAGCTGGCGCCGCTGGGGCTGTGCGCCGCCAGCGCCGGCACCCA
The DNA here is from genome assembly GCA_963727395.1 of uncultured Thermoleophilaceae bacterium. Lineage (GTDB taxonomy): Bacteria > Actinomycetota > Thermoleophilia > Solirubrobacterales > Thermoleophilaceae > JAAYBF01. The sequence continues at coordinate 23,107 of CAVSGC010000010.1, forward strand.
CCCGTTCACGGTGTGGCAGGAGACGGTGGTGTCCACCGGCTCGCGCTACGAGTTGGTCTATGGGTCGATGCGCGAGCTGGCTCGCCGGGAGCCCACCTTCGCCCTGCACGTGCACGTGGCCGTTGCCGACCCCGAGGACGCCATCCGGCTGGTGAACCGGTTGCGCGCGCACCTCCCCCTCCTGCTGGCGCTGTCGGTGAACTCGCCTTTCTGGCAGGGCCGCGACACCGGCCTGGGCTCGGCGCGCACTCCCCTGTTCCAGGCGTTCCCGCGCGTGGGCATCCCCCGCGCGTTCGACGGCTACGACGACTGGGTGGAGACGGTGGACCTGCTGATGCGCTGCGACGCCTTCCCGGAGCCCACGTTCCTGTGGTGGGACGTGCGTCCCCAGCCGCGCTTCGGCACGGTGGAGGTGCGCATCCTCGACGCTCAGACCGCGGTGGCGGAGACCGCCGCACTGGCGGCCCTGGTGCAGTGCATCGCCCGGCTTGAGGTGAAGGAGGGCTTTGCCTCCGAGCGCCTCGTGCGGACCAAGGAGGCGCTGGACGAGAACCGTTTCATCGCCGCGCGCGACGGCATGGACGCCGAGCTGATCTCACCGGACGAGGAAATGCGCCAGCCGGTGCGCGAGCAGCTGGCACGCCTGCTGGAGGCGTGCGCGCCGCACGCCGCCGACCTTGGGTGCGAGGCCGAGCTCGAGCCCATTCCCCGCATGGGCGAGACCACCGGCGCGCAGCGCCAGCTGGCCCTCGCCCGGCGCGGCAACCGCCTGCGGGGGCTGGTGGAGGACCTTGCCGGGGCGTTCACGGTGGACCGCTACCCCGGGCTCGAGCACCCCGCCGGCTCGTTCACGCCGGCGCCTGGCGTCCGCGGCGCCTAGGCGCCCAGCACGCGCGCCACCGGCGCAGTGGGCGGTCCGAACCAGGTGGTGAGCGCCTCGGCGAGCCCCCGCGCGGTCGGGTCTCCCACCCAGGCGACATATCCGTCGGGCCGGATCAAGACGGCGGTGGGAGCGGTCACCGCCCCGAGTGCCGGAAGCTCCCACCCACCAACGTATTCGGCGTCGATCAGCTCAACCCGATCGGCCCATGGAGCAATGTCCAGGCCGCCGGGCTCACCGAGGTTGAGTAGCACCGGCCGGGCATCGTGCAGCAGGGCGAAGACCCGCAGCGGACCGTCGGCGGTGACCAGGTCGAGATCGGGCATGCGGCGCCCGACCAGCGGATGTCCCTCGCCGAGGTCGTAGTGAACGTCCAGGCCGGACATCATCGCCGCGAATCGTCTGCGGGGCTCGTCCATGCTGAGGAGCTCGGCAATGGTGTCGCTCAGGGCCTTCGTGCGTTCGTCCGGGCGGCGGAGCGCGACGTGCGCCATCGTGGTGCGCAGCACGCGGGCAGCGACCGGGTGACGCTCGGCGTGGTAGGTGTCCAGGAGCCTCTCTGGCGATGTTCCGTTGACCACCTGGGCCAGCTTCCAGCCCAGATTCACCGCATCCTGCACGCCGGTCTGGAGGCCCTGCCCACCGTCCGGGGCATGCACGTGGGCGGCGTCGCCGGCCAGCAGCACCCGTCCCTCGCGGTAGGCCGCGGCCTGCCGGGTCATGTCGGTGAACCTGGAGATCCAGGTGGGGCTGTGGATCCCGTAGTCGGTCCCGTACACGGCGATGAGCCCCTCGCTGAGATCACGCAGGGTGGGCTCGCCCTCGGAGCCGACGCGCGGTTCGGTCACCATCACGCGTACCGGCCCGCTATCCGCGTAGACCACCTGGCCGTCGACGATCTCGTACTCCTCCCTGCCGAGCGCATGGGTGCCGAGGGCGTCCCGGCGCATGCCCAGTTCGGGCTCTTCGGCCATCTCGGCCTCGGCGATCAGGGCGCTGGTCGTGGGATCCCACCCGGGGAAGTCGATCCCGGCTGCCTTGCGGATCTGACTGCGTCCTCCGTCGCACCCGACGAGGTACTGCGCCCGCAGCGACTCGCCGTCGGCCAGCTCGACGTTGACGCCGGCGGCGTCCTGTGCAAAGCCCGTCACCTCACGTCCGCGATGAATCGGCACCTGAAGCTCGCCGACCCAGCCGGCCAGGATGCGCTCGATGTGGCTCTGCCACAGCCCTAGCGAGTAGGGATGCCGGGTGGGAAAGTCGCCGATGTCCAGCGGGGTTCCGGCGAACTGTCCGACCTGGGCCACCTGCCCCTCCGAGAGGAACCGATCGGCGATTCCGCGCTGGTCGAGGACCTCGATGGTGCGTGAGAGCAGACCGCCTGCGCGCGAGCCGGGGAGGTCCTGGCTGGAGCGCCGCTCGACGATGGCCACGTCCACGCCCGCCAACGCCAGCTCGCCCGCCAGCATCAGCCCCGTCGGACCTCCGCCGGCGACCACGACTGCATGCTCGGTCATAGCCACGGCTCCCTCTTCCCTAGACGCCCAGTACGCGCGCCACCGCCGCCCGCATCTCCGGCACCCACTCGGGGCCCGCCGGCTCGGCCAGCACCACCTCCGCCGGCATCCTCCACGTGGCGCCGGCCAGGCGCACCTCCTCGGCTCCCTCCACCAGCACCGCAGCCGGCGCCGTGCCCGCGCCCTCGTACACCAGGCCGCGCACGCCGGAGTCCACGAGCCGCTCGAGCAGGGTCTTCAGGCGGGGGCCGTGCAGCGCCTCGACTGCGGCAGCCTCACCCCGGGCGCTGCCCATCAGCCAGCACACCACGCTCGCGCCCGCCAGGTGCGGCATGAGCGTGGCGAGGCGGTCCGGGTCGGCGGCCACGGCCTCCAAGCCCGCCCCGGAGATGGCATCCCGCCCTGCCACGGTGCGGCTGGTGCCGCGCACCGCGTGCCCATCCCCGGCAAGCGCTCTCCCCAGCTCGCGGCCACGGCAGCCGCAGCCCACGATCAGCACGCGCGCCACTACTCGGGGGAGTGCCCCTCGGCCCGCTCACGCCGCCGGCGCTCCTCGGCCGCCACGTCGTCTCGCACCTGCTCCTCGGTGATCTCGGGGCGCCCGGAGGCGCGGCGCCGCTCGTTCTGCGCCTCGATCATCTGGTCCACGTCGTCCAGCTCCAGCTCCGCCTCCAGCTCGGCGGAGCGTGTGGGCTTCCAGTCCACCTGCTCGGCGCCCGAGCCGGGATACCACTTGCCGATCGCCAGGAAGATCAGCACCACGATCACGAGCGCAACCACCACGAATACCCCGAACTCGTCCATCGGCCGAGTCTAGAGGCGCCAGGGAAGCCCCCACGCCGGTCCGACTAAGATCGCCCGCCGTGACAGAGGCGATGATCATCGACGCCGTTCGGACGCCGATCGGTCGCTATGGCGGTGCGCTCGCGGGTGCCCGCCCGGACGACCTCGCCGCCCGGGTGGTGGAGGCCGCGGTGCAGCGAACGGGCCTCGACCCCTCGCACGTGGACGAGGTGTTCATGGGCGCCACCAACCAGGCGGGCGAGGACAACCGCAACGTGGCGCGCATGGCGGCGCTGCTGGCGGGCCTGCCCGTGGAGGTGCCGGGAGTGACCGTCAACCGCCTGTGTGCGTCGGGCATGGAGGCCGTGGTGCAGGCCTCGAGGGCGCTGAAGCTCGGCGAGGGCTCGCTGATGCTGGCGGGCGGCGTGGAGTCGATGACGCGCGCCCCGCTGGTGGGGCTCAAGCCCGATCGCGGCTTTCCACGCGGCGGCACCGAGCTGGTGGACACCACCATCGGCTGGCGCTTCGCCAACCCCGCCATGCCCCACTCCACCGAGAGCATGGGCGAGACGGCGGAGAACGTGGCCGAACGCTATGGCGTGTCGCGCTCCGACCAGGACGCGTTCGCCCTGGAGTCGCACCGCCGCGCGGTGGCCGCCGCCGAGGCCGGGCGCTTCGACGACGAGCTGGTAACCGTGGAGGTGCCCCAGCCCAAGGGCGACCCGCTGACGCTGCACGCCGACGAGGGCCCCGGCCCGATACCAACGCCGAGCGCCTGGCCGGCCTGAGGCCGATCTTCCGCGAGGGCGGCACCGTGACCGCCGGCAACTCGTCGTCGATCAACGACGGCGCAGCGTGCCTCGTGGTGGGCACCGAGGAGGCCGCTCGCGAGCTGGGACGCGAGCCGCTCGCGCGCCTTGTCTCCAGCGCGCCCGCGGGCGTGGACCCTGCCTACATGGGCATCGGGCCCGTGCCCTCCTCGCGCAAGGCGCTCGAGCGCGCGGGGCTCACGATCGGCGACATCGACCTGGTGGAGATCAACGAGGCGTTCGCATCACAGGCGCTGGCCAGCGCGCGCGAGCTGGGGGTGGACCACGACCGGCTCAACGTGAACGGCGGCGCGATCGCCCTCGGCCACCCCCTGGGTATGTCCGGCGCGCGACTGGTGGGCACGCTGGCCCACGAGCTGCGCCGCCGCGGGCTGCGCTACGGCCTGGCCACGATGTGCATCGGCGTCGGCCAGGGGCTGGCCGCGGTGATCGAGAACCCGCGGCCTGAACGGCCGCGGGGGCCTGATCTGAGCTTCTAGCGGCGCTCGGTCTTGCCGGTCTTGTCGTTGCCGTCGGTCTCGCCGCGGGTCGACACGCCGGTGTCCATGCCCGGCTTGTCGGTGTTCTGGCCCTTGGTCTCGCGGCCGGTGGCCTGGTCCCGGCCGTCACGGTGTTGCCAGCGGTGTTGTCGTGGCGGGTGTTCTCGCCCTTGGTCCTGTCCCCGTTGGTGTCGGTGTTGCTGTTGGTGTTGGTGCCGGGGCCGTGTTGGCGGAGTCGTGGTGGTAACGGAGTCAGCCGTGTTCTGGCTGGTCTGGTCGTCACCGCCTCCCGTGTCGTCCTCGTCCTCGTCGCCGCCGCCGGGACCCGTTGTCCTCGTCGTCCTTGGCGAGCACCGCCGAGGGGGCGTCGCCGCCGGCCAGCGCTGCGTTGGCCCAGCAGCAGAGGCGCCGAGAGCAGCAGAAGCGCGGCGCAGAAGAGCCATGAAGGCCTTCCGTGGCTTGGACACCTGATCGGCCGCGTCCACGGTGCCGTCCGCCGCCAGGGTGTTGTAGATCGATGATGCGCGTCGCTGATTCATGTCAGACCTTCGTTCGGGAGCTGCTTCCACTTACGTGAACACGGCCCGCGGGTCGAAATCACGACCGAATCGGGTCGTTCCTCGAACAAGCGTCCGGTTGCGCCGTGCCGCATAGCGCTGGATGAGAGCCAGTGGGAATGCTCAGAGACTCAGCGCAACTGGGTGCCGCGGCGGCCGAAGGTGAGCTTGCGAGGCAGTTCGTCCACGAGCGGCTCCAGCTCCAGCACCACATCGCCGGCCGTCGGGCGATCCTCGGGTCGCCTCGCGAGGGTGCTCTTGAGCAACGCAGCCAGCTCGCCCGGGACCGATTCGGGAAGCGGTGCGGGCTCCTCCGAGATCTGCGGGAAACGCTGCGCCGGGTCGTCGCTGTCCCCGGCGCCATCGGGGCGCGGGAAGGGCCTTCCGCCCGACACCGCCCGGTACAGGGTGGCGCCCAGGCCCCACACGTCCGCGGGCGCGCCCACCTCGCCGGGATGGTCGCCGGGAGCGCATTGCTCCGGCGCCATGTAGGGATCGGTGCCGATCGGGCTACGTAGGCCCGCCGCCCGGTCCACCGAGCGCGCGATGCTGAGGTCGATCAGCCGCGGCGGAACCCCCATGACGATGTTGTCGGGCTTCACGTCGAGGTGCACCCACTCCTCGTTGCTCATGTACTGCAGCGCCGCGGCCACATGGGCTGCCAGCGGCAGGAGCTGTTCGAGCGGCAGCGTGCCACCGCGGCGAAGCAGCCGCCTGAGGGTCGGCCCCTCCAGGTGCTCGATCAGCAGGTGCGGATACGGGCCCTCGAGCACGGCGTCGAATCCCCGCACGAGCACCGGGTGGGCCAGCCGCTCGAGCGCCTCCGCCTCCTCCTTGAGGTCGGCCAGGGCCCGCTCGCCCTCCGCGTAGTCCGGGCGGAGAACCTTGGCCACGGTGATGGCGAAGAGCAGGTCGTCCCAGACCAGCAGCACCTCGAACCGATTGCCGCCGCCCAGTTGCTTGAGCACGGAGCGGCCGGGCGCGATCTCCGCGCCCTCCTCCAGCTCCCAGCTCGAATGCTCACGCTCGCTCATGACCCCAATCATGGAGAATCTCGGCTTCCAAACACATGATCGACTTCGAACTCACAGACGAGCAGCGCCTGATCCGCGACACCGCGCGCGAATTCGCCGACAACGAGATCGCGCCGCGCGCCCGGGACAACGACCGTGCCGGGCGCTTTGACACCGAGCTGGTGAAGAAGCTGGGCGACATGGGCTTCATCGGGGCGATCCTGCCCGAGGAATACGGCGGCCGCGGGATCGACTATCGGACCTACGGCCTGATCGTGGAGGAGATCGGCCGCGCCGACTCCTCGGCACGCACGGTGGTGTCCGTGAACACCTCGCTGGTGGGCTCAGCGATCGCGCATTGGGGAACCGAGGAGCAGAAGCAGCGGCTGCTCCCTGGCCTGTGCTCCGGTGAAGCGATGGGCTGCTTCGGGCTCACCGAGCCCGACACCGGCTCGGATGCCGCCAGCCTCAAGACGCGCGCGGAGCGCACCCGCGACGGCTGGAAGCTCACGGGCCAGAAGCAGTGGATCTCACTGGCCAACCACTCCGCCTTCGCGCTCATCTTCGCCCAGACCGATCCCGACAAGGGCCACAAGGGCCTCGCCGCCTTCGCCGTCCCCACCGACTCAGCCGGCTTCTCGTCGACCGAGATCCACGGCAAGCTCGGCCTGCATGCCTCGGACACCGGCGAGATCTCGCTGGACGGCGTGGAGGTGCCCGACGACGCGATGATCGGGGAGATCGGCGAGGGCTTCAAGGTGGCGATGACCGCCCTGGACTCGGGGCGCTTCAGCGTGGCCTCCGGCTGCGTGGGGATCATCCAGGGCTGCGTGAACGCCTCGGTGGAGTACGCCAAGGAGCGCCAGCAGTTCGGCCGCCCGATCGCGGCGTTCCAGCTGGTTCAGGCGATGATCGCCGACATGGTGGTGGACGCCGAGGCATCCCGGGCCCTGGTGTGGCGCGCCGGCTGGCTCAAGGACACCGGCCAGCCGAACACGATGGAGACCTCGGTGGCCAAGCTCTACGCCACCGAGGCCGCGATCCGCTCGGCAAACACCGCTATCCAGGTGCACGGCGGCTCGGGCTATGTGGACGACTATCCCGTCGAGCGCTACCTGCGCGACGCCCGTGTGACCACCCTCTATGAGGGCACCTCCCAGATCCAGAAGCTGATCATCGGTCGTGCCATGACCGGTGTGAACGCGATGACCCCTTGACGGTGGCCGCCCCCGACGCGGCCATCTCGGTTCAGCGCGAGGGCCCCGTGGGCGTCGCCCGCATGGACGACGGCGGGGGCCGCAACGCGCTGGTTCCGGGGCTGCTCGAGGCGCTGGCGGGCGAGGTGGCCGCCCTCGACACCGATCCCTCCACCCGCTGCATCGTGCTCGCCGGCACCCAGCTGGCCTTCGCCACGGGTGGAGGTGCGCTGAACGACGAACTGAGCCTGCGCCTGTGGGACAGCCTGGCCGCCTGCCGCACGCCAACTGTGGCGGCGGTGTCGGGCTACGCGCTTGACCGCGGCCTGGAGCTGGCGCTGCTGTGCGACATGGTGGTGGCCTCGGAGACCGCCGAGCTGGGGCTGCCCGAGATCACGGTGGGCCTCAGCCCCGGCGGCGGCGCCACGCAGCGGCTCACCCGCGACCTCGGCCGCCGCCGAGCGATGGAGCTGGTGCTCACCGGCCGCCGGTTGAACGCCCCGGAGGCTGCCCGCCTGGGCCTGGTCAACCAGGTGGCCGGCAAGCGCGACTGGCTCGAGCGCGCGCTGGCGCTGGCCGACCTGGTGGCTCAGCGCCCGCCCGGCGCGGTGAGCCTGGCCAAGCGCTCGGTGCTGGCCGCCGCGGAGACGCACCTGGCCGACGGCCTGGCCGAGGAGCAGCGCCTGCATGCGCAGTCGGTGGCGGGCGAGGAATACGCGGAGGCCATGCGCGGGCTGGCCGAGCGGCGCCGCGCGAAGGACGACTGAGCGTTGGCCGGCGCACTGCCATCCGTGCTGGGCGTGGTGGGCGCGGGCACGATGGGCTCTGGGATCGCGCAGCTGGCAGCCGCGGCGGGCATCGAGACTCGCCTTCACGACCCGGACGGCGCCGCGCTTGATCAGGGCATCGGCGCGCTTGCCAAGGGCCTGGCCAAGCTGGCCGAGAAGGGACGCCTGGACGGCGACCCCGACGAGGCGGCCGCGCGAGTGACCACCTCGGCCTCGCTGGAGGACCTCGCCGGGTGCGACCTGGTGATCGAAGCCGCGCCCGAGCGCGCCGACCTCAAGCGCGACCTGTTCTCAGAGCTGTCGAAGATCTGCGGCGAGGACGCCGTGCTCGCCACCAACACCTCCTCGATTCCGGTGACCTCCCTCGCCGGCGCCGCCGCGCGGCCGGAGAACGTGGTGGGCATGCACTTCTTCAACCCCCCGCCGCTGATGAGGCTGCTCGAGGTGATCCCCGCCGACCAGACGGGCGAGCGAGCGCTTCAGATGGCCATTGCCACCGGCGAGGCGATGGGACGCCGGGTGATCCTGGCCGCCGATGGCCCGGGCTTCCTCGTGAACCGCTGCGGCCGGCCGTTCGGCGCGGAGGCGCTGCGCATCGTGCAGGAGGGGATCGCCACCCCCGAGCAGGTGGACCGCATCTGCCGGGTGGGCGGAGGCTTTCGGATGGGCCCGTTCGAGCTGATGGACCTGGTGGGCATCGACGTGGGCTTCGAGGTGGCCAAGTCATTCGACGAGCTGTCGTTCGGCGAGCACCGCTGGAAGCCCAGCCCGCTGCAGGCGCGCATGGTGGCCGCGGGCCGGCTCGGTCGCAAGACCGGTCGCGGCTGGTACGACTACGGCGAGGGCCCGTATCGCGCGGACGACCCGGAGCCGATCGAGGCCAAGAGCGAGGCGCCGCCGCGTGCGCTTCAGCGGAGCGCCCGACGACCTGCGCGACCGCGCGCTCGCCCTGGGACTGAAGGTGGACGGCGACGTGGGGCCGGAGCTGGTGTCCTGCCGCACGGCGAGCCTGGCCGAGCAGGTGGGGCATGAACGACGCCGTGGGGATGATGGTGGGCCCGCCGATGGAGACCGCCCGGCTGGCCGAGCTCACCCGCACGCCCGCCACCTCGGAGGAGTCCGCCCAGGCCGCGGAGGCTTTCTTCACCGCCCTCGGTCTGCACGTGGAGTGGGTTGGGGACTCGCCCGGCCTGGTGCTCCGGCGGATCGTGTGCCAGCTGGTGAACGAGGCGGCCTTCGCCGTGGGCGAGGGCGTGGGCTCGCCCGAGGACGTGGACGCAGGCCTGACGCTGGGGCTCAACCACCCGCGCGGGCCGTTCGGGTGGGCGGAGGTGCTCAGCCCGGAGAAGGTGCTCGAGACGATCGACGCCCTGTGGGCGGAGCGCCACGAGGAGCGCTACCGGGCCGCGCCGCTGCTGCGCCGCGCAGCGTCGCTGGGTATCGCGCTGCCTTCGGCCGCCGAGCGCTGACAGCCGAGAAGCGGCTACCGGATGACCTGAGGCTCGTCGACCATGCCGAGCTGCTTGCCGGCCTGCGTGAGGGTGAAGACGCGGTTGGCGAAACCTCGCGGTCGTACGACCTGGACCTCGTACGCCTCGGTTAGCCCTCGGGCATGCGCTCTCAAGATGGTGTGCAGGCCGGAGATGTCGAGAAACGTGAGACCTCGCAGGTCGACGACCAACCGCCGAAGCGCAGGGGCACGGGAGAGGCGGTCCAGTGCATTCTCAACTGGGCCGACGCCGGCGAGGTCGAACTCGCCCGCCAGCCGCAGGAGCAGGGTGGCCTCGGACTCCTCGACTGAAATCTCCAGGCCGCCGGTGGAAGGGGCGTCAATCATTGGCCCGCTCTCCTCAGGAGTTTGCCTTGCTGGCGGTTCATTTGCTGACCTCCTGCACTCGGGTCTATGCCGCCGACCTGGAAGATGGGCCGAAACACCATTCGACCGGGCGCTGAGGTCGAACTCGCCGAGGCCGTGATTGCTGGGGCCCGGACGCTTTGAGCCTACCACCCGGCCCGATTAGAATCGAGAGGCAATCCCACCGGGTTCCCCAATGAGTTCTGACCCACCGGATCCGCTTCGCGTTCTGATCGCCAACGAGCGAAAGGACCGCCTCACGACCACCACCGAGCTGGTGGCGGGAATGGGTCACCACGTGATCGCCCGCGGCCTCGAGGTCACCGAAGTCGCGGCCGCCACGGCCGAGGCCATGCCGGATGTGGCGCTGGTCGGGGTGGGCGAGAGCTCCGAGCACGCGCTCGAGCTGATCTCGAAGATCGTCCGGGAGGCCGCCTGCCCCGTGATCGCCATCCTCGAGACCAAGGACGCCGAGTTCGTGAACGAAGCGGCCAAGCGGGGGATCTTCGCCTACGTGACCGATGGTGATCAGGAGGAGCTCCAGAGCGCCGTCGACATCGTCCTGCGTCGCTTCGCCGAGTTCCATCGCCTGGAGGGCGCACTCGGCCGCCGGGCGCTCATCGAGCGCGCGAAGGGGATCCTGATGGAGCGCTATGGCATCGACGAACGGGAGGCCTTCGAGCTCCTCCGCTCTCACTCACGACGGACGGGCCGCAAGCTGGTCAACCTCGCCGAAGCCGTGACCAACAGCCACCTGATACTTGCGCCGCGGGCCACCCCCACCCCCGGCCCCAGGACGAGGGCGCCGAGAGCATCCCGGGCGGCCACCTCGACGCCTGATACCGCTCCCGTGGTCTCGGGGGCGCTGAGCACGCGCCCTAGGCCCGCTACGTCCACGCCATTGCAACCCCAGGCCTGCCAGGATGCGCGCATGAGCGATATCGAACGCCGACCTTCACGCAGCATGCGCGAGCAGCGCGCCTACCGGTTCGCGCTGGCCACCGCGACCTTCGGCTTCGTTGGCGTCGGCGGCATCGTGCTGGCGCTGGTGGGCGTGATCAGCCTCGGGCTGCCGATCCTCGCCCTGATCGCGGCCGCCATCTGCGGCCTGCTGTTCCGCCGTACCGTGAGCTGAACTCCGTTTAGGACACACTGGCCCGATGTGGCGAGGGATCGCAGCTGGCTACCTCTGCGGCGATCATTTCTCGTCGGTCTGATCGCGCTGGCGCTCACGCCTCGCACCGTAAGGGCCGGTTGGAACGCCGTCGCGTCAACCGCGAAGACCAAGCCTGGCAAGGACGAGGCGGGTTGCAGCGGTCAGCCGCGGTCGCGCAGCTGGCGCAGCACGAAATGCAGAATCCCCCCGTGGCGGTAGTAGAGCCACTCGTTGGGGGTGTCGATGCGCACGCGGGCATCGAACTCCACCGGCTCCCCCTCCTCGGGCGTGGCCGTGACCTTCAGCGTCACGCGCGCCGTCCTCCAGCTCGGCCAGGTCGTAGGTCTCGCTGCCGTCCAGGCCGAGCGACTCGGCCGACTCGCCGTCGGGGAACTGCAGCGGCAGCACGCCCATGCCCACCAGGTTGGAGCGATGGATGCGCTCATAGCTCTCGGCGACCACGAAGCGGACGCCCAGCAGCCGCGGGCCCTTGGCCGCCCAGTCGCGCGATGAGCCCGAGCCGTACTCCTTGCCGGCCAGCACGCACAGCGGCACGCCCTCGTCGGCGTACTCCATCGCGGCGTCGTAGATGAACCGTCTCCTCGCCGTCCTTCTGCGTGTAGCCGCCCTCTGTGCCGGGCGCCAGCTGGTTGCGCAGCCGCACGTTGGCGAAGGTGCCGCGCATCATCACCTCGTGGTTGCCGCGCCGCGACCCGTAGGAGTTGAACTCGCGCTTCTCGACGCCATTCTCGATCAGGTACTGACCGGCGGGCGTGTCCTTCTTGATCGCGCCGGCCGGGTGAGATGTGGTCGGTGGTCACGCTGTCGCCCAGGCGGGCGATCGCGCGGGCGCCGGTGATCTGCTCGAACCCGTCGGGGGCGTCGGCGTCCATGCCCTCGAAGTAGGGCGGGCGCTTGACGTAGGTGGAGTCCTCGTCCCACGCGTAGCGGTCGCCCTCGGGCACCTCGAGCTCGTTCCAGTTCTCGTCGCCCTCGAACACCTCGCCGTAGCTCTTGCGGAACATGTCGGACTCGATTGCCGACTCGATCGCGGCGTTCACGTCCGCCGCCGACGGCCAGATGTCGCGCAGGTAGACGTCCTCGCCGTCGGTGCTCTGGCCCAGCGGCTCCTTGTAGAGGTCCAGGTCCATCCGGCCGGCCAGCGCGTAGGCCACGCACAGCGGCGGCGACGCGAGGTAGTTCATCTTCACCTCGGGGTGGATGCGCCCCTCGAAGTTGCGGTTGCCCGACAGCACCGAGCACACCGTGAGGTCCTCGGCCTCGATGCCCGCCGAGATCTCGTCCTGCAACGGGCCCGAGTTGCCGATGCAGGTGGTGCAGCCGTAGCCCACGAGGTCGAAGCCCAGCGCCGACAGCGGCTCGGTGAGCTCCGCGCGGTCGAGGTAGTCGGTGACCACCTTGGAGCCGGGCGCAAGGCTGGTCTTGACCCACGGCTTGCGCTGCAGGCCGGCCTCGACCGCCTTCTTGGCAAGCAGCCCGGCGCCGAGCATGACCGAGGGGTTCGAGGTGTTGGTGCAGCTGGTGATCGCGGCGATCACCACCGCGCCGTCCTCCAGGTCGAACTCGTTGCCGTCGAGTTCACGTGGGTGCTGGAGTGGGGGATCGTGTCGCGATCGACGTTCTCGTGCTGGTGGGCGGGCTGACCGTCGTCCTCGCCGCTGTCCTGGCCGGCCATCGAGGAGGGCGGGTCGCTGGCGGGGAAGGTGTGGCGGGCTCCGTTGCCGCCGTGGTCGGCGGTCTTGCCGTTGCGCTGGTCGGCCAGCTCGCCGAGAAAGTCGCTGGCGGCGGCCGACAGCGCCACGCGGTCCTGCGGGCGCTTGGGGCCGGCGAGGCTGGGCTCCACCGTGGAGAGGTCGAGCTCGAGCGTGTCGGAGTACTCGGGGTCCACGGAGGACTCGTCGTGGAACATCCCCTGCTCCTTCGCATAGGCCTCGACCAGCGCCACGCGCTCCTTCGGCCGTCCGGAGAACTCCATGTAGCGCAGCGTCTCGGCGTCCACGGGGAAGATCGCGCAGGTGGAGCCGAACTCCGGGCGACATGTTGCCGAGCGTGGCGCGGTCGGCCAGCGCCAGGTTGGCCAGGCCGGGCCCGTAGAACTCCACGAACTTGCCGACGACGCCGCGCTCGCGCAGCATCTCGGTCACGGTGAGCACCAGGTCGGTGGCGGTGGAGCCCTCAGGGAGCTCGTTCTCCACCCGGAAGCCCACCACCTGTGGCAGCAGCATCGACACCGGCTGGCCCAGCATTGCCGCCTCGGCCTCGATGCCGCCCACACCCCAGCCGAGCACACCAAGGCCGTTGACCATCGTGGTGTGAGAGTCGGTGCCCACAAGCGTGTCGGGGAAGGCCTGCCCGTCGCGGGGACTCGACGACGCGCGACAGGTACTCGAGGTTCACCTGATGGCAGATGCCGGTGTTGGGCGGCACCACCGAGAAGTCGTCGAAGGCTCTGGCCCCAGCGCAGGAAGGCGTACCGCTCGTGGTTGCGCTCGTACTCGCGCTCGGCGTTCTTCTGGAACGCGAGGCGCTCGGCGAAGCTGTCCACCTGGATCGAGTGGTCGATCACCAGCTCCACGGGCACGAGCGGGTTGATCGAGCTGGCGTCCCGGCCCAGATCCTCCATCGCGTCACGCATGGCCGCGAGGTCCACGATGGCCGGAACGCCCGTGAAGTCCTGCATCAGCACGCGGCTCGGGCTGTAGGCGATCTCCTTCGAAGGCTCGTCGCCGGGCTGCCATCCGGCCACGGCCTCGATCGACTCCTTGGTGACCGAGTCGCCGTCCTCGTTGCGCAGCAGGTTCTCCAGCAGCACCTTGATCGAGTAGGGCAACCTCGCCACCTCGTGGGCGCCGGCGAGCGCGTCCAGGCGGAAGATCTCGTGGCTCTCGCCGCCCACGTCGAGGGTGGAGCGGGCGCCGAAGCTGTCGGGGTGGCTCGCGGGTTCAACGATTACTTACGCTCGGCCGAATGGACCCCGCTGCACGACCTCTCGTGCGTGGTGCACCTGCACTCCACTCACTCCGACGGCACCGGCACGGTGGCCGAGATCGCGCAGGCCGCCGAGCGGGCCGGTGTCGACGTGGTGCTGCTCACAGACCACGACACGCTGGCCGCGCGCCACGTCGGTCAGGAGGGCTGGTGCGGCGACGCCCTCGTGCTGGCCGGCCACGAGGTGAGCCCGCCGGGCCGTAACCACTACCTCGCCTTCGGCCTCGAAGAGGAGGTCCGCTGGCGCGGCCTCACCCCGCGCGAGGTCGTGGCCACCGTGCGCGAGCGAGGCGGGTTCGGGTTCGCCGCCCATCCGTTCGCCGCCGGCTCCAGCCGCTTCCGCCGCCTGGCAACCGACATGCGCTGGGACGACCTCGAATGCCTCGACGGTCTGGAGCTGTGGAGCTTCCTGGCCGACAACGGCCAGGGCCTGAACAGCATCCGCGCGGCCGTGCGGTTCATCACGCGGCCCGAGCGCTTCGTGACCCACCCCCCGGAGCACAACCTGCGCGAGTGGGACCGCCTCGGGGCTGCGGGGAGGGTCGTGGGCATCGGCGGGCTGGACGCCCACCAGTTCGGGATCCGCGTTGCCGGGCGCACCCTGCGGCTGATGGGATACCGGCGCTCCTTCGAGCAGCTGCGCACACACGTGCTCGTGGACGAGGAGCCCCGGAGAGAGCTCGAGCACGACCGCGAGCTCGTGTACTCCGCGCTGCGGGCGGGCCGTTGCTACATCGCGTTCAACGCCCTGGCCGGGGCCACCGGATTTCGCTTCTTTGCCGAGCGCTTCCGCGGCGAGCGGCTCGAGATGGGCGGCGAGTCGGACGCCGCCGGCTGGACCCTCCACGCGCGCCTGCCGCGGGTGGCCGACGTCCGCCTGCTGCGCGACGGCAGGGTGGTGGCCCGGGCCGACGCCCAGGCGCTGTTGCACGAGGCCGAGGGGCCAGGGGTATACCGCGTGGAGGCGCGCCTGCGCTCACATGGCGCGGAGCGCACCTGGATCCTGTCGAATCCTGTCTACCTGCGCTGAGCCCTGCGGACCGGCTACCGTCGCGCCGGTGACGGACCCCTTCGAGACGATCCTCTACGCCACCGACGGCGCGGTCGCGACGATCACGCTCAACCGTCCGGAGCAGCTGAACACGATCGTCCCGCCGATGCCCGACGAGGTGGAGGCCGCGGTGGGGCTGGCGGTGCGCGACGCCGCGGTGAAGGTGATCGTGCTCCGGGGCGCCGGGCGGTCGTTCTGCGCGGGCTATGACTTCGGCGGCGGCTTCCAGGCCTGGGGCGAGCTGCTCGCCACCGACGGCGAGTGGGATCCGGGCAAGGACTTCGCGGCCACCACGGCCCACGCGACGGCGCCCACCCAGAAGTTCATGAGCGTCTGGCGCTCACCCAAGCCCGTGATCGCCCAGGTCCACGGGTGGTGCGTGGGAGGCGGCAGCGACTTCGCGCTGTGTGCCGACCTCGTGATCGCCTCCGAGGACGCGCAGATCGGCACCCCCTACTCGCGCATGTGGGGGTCGTACCTGTCAGGGATGTGGATCTACCGCCTTGGGCTGGCCAGGACGAAGTACCACGCCCTCACCGGCCGGCCGCTCTCCGGAGCCGAGGCGGCCGATGCCGAGCTGATCAACGAAGCGGTGCCATTCGAGCGGCTCGAGGAGACGGTGGCGGCCCTGGCCTCCGACCTCGCCGGCATCCCGTCCTCCCAGCTGGCCGCCATGAAGCTGGTGGTGAACCAGGCCTACGAGAACATGGGCCTGGCGTCCACGCAGACACTCGGGCCCATCCTCGACGGCCTGATGCGAAACACGCCGGACGCGAAGGAGTTCATCGACCGCGCGAACGACGACGGAGTCCGGGCCGCCGTGAGCGAACGCGACGGGCCCTTCGGCGACTACAGCCAGGCGCCACCGGACCGCAGGCCGAACCCGGACAACGTGATCGTGCCCTGAGCGCAAACGTAGGAGCCGTCGAAGGCCCTAGTCGAGCACCGGCGGCTGCTTGGCGCCCGCGGCCCGCGCCGCCCCCGCGCTCGCGGTGACCACCAGCCCGATCGCCACCACCTCGCGCAACCCCAGCAGCTCGCCGAGAATCACGAAGCCCACCAGCGCGGCCATGCCCGGCTCCAGGCTCATCAGCACGCCGAACACGTGGGCCGGCAGGCGCCGCAGGGCCTCCAGCTCAAGCGAGTAGGGAATGGCCGAGGACAGCATGGCCACGCCGGCGCCCACCAGCAGCACTTCGGCATCGAGCAGGTCCGAGCCTCCCTCCGCGATGCCGAACGGCAGCAGCACCGCGCTGGCAACCACCATCGCGAGCGAGAGGCCCGAGCCGCCCGAGAACGCCTGGCCGGCGCGCGCGCTCAGCAGGATGTACGCGGCCCAGAAGCCGCCCGCCAGCAGGGCCAGCGCCGCACCCCCCGCATCCGTGCCGCCGCCGTTGAAGGGATCGGCCAGCAGCAGGATGCCCGCCGCGGCCATCATCACCCACAGCAGGTCGAGCGCGCGCCGCGAGCCGGCCACCGCCACGCCCAGGGGCCCCACGAACTCCAGCGTCACGGCCACACCCAGCGGGATCCGGTCGAGCGCCGAGTAGAAGGCGAAGTTCATTGCGGCCAGCGACACGCCGAACATCACCACCAGCAGCCAGTCCCGTCGCTGGATCCCCGTGGTCCGCGGGCGCCATATGAGCGCCAGCACCACCGCGGCCAGCAGCACGCGCAGGAGCACCGTGCCGCCGGGGCCCACCTCGTCGAACAGAGACTTGGCCAGCGATGCGCCCGCCTGGACCGAGGCCACGGCACCGAGCACCAGGACCGTGGAGGGCACGGCGTCCACCGGCGACCTACTGATGGCGCCCTCGCTCATTGCGCTGACGCTACCCGCGCGCGATCATCCGGGCGTGGCCGCCACCGACAGCGCGCGCGGAGCACCGGCCGCGGAGGCCGAGCCGCTCCATTACGTCGCGCTGGAGAAGCTCTTTCAGTCCCGGGACGCGCCCTTCGCGCTCGTGGACCTCGACGCGATGTGGCTGAACGCGGCGGAGATGACCGCCCGCGCCGCCGGCAAGCCCATCCGCGTGGCGAGCAAGTCGGTGCGGTCGCGCCCGGTGCTAGAGCACATTCTGGCCCGAGACCAGCGCTTCCGCGGGCTGATGACGTTCACGCTCGACGAAACTCTGTGGCTGTACGGCCACGGCTTCCGCGACCTGCTGCTGGCCTATCCCACGGCCGATCGCGCCGCGCTGGCCGACCTCGCGCGGCTCGAGGGCGAGGGCCGCCCCATCGTGATGGTGGACTCGATCGACCATCTGGAGCTGATCGCCGCGGCCGGCCCGAGGGCCGCCGAGCCGGTGCGCCTGTGCATCGAGCTCGACCTGGGCTTTCACCTGGCCCGCGGCCGGGTGAAGATCGGCCCCAAGCGCTCCTCCATCCGCACGCCCGAGCAGGCCGTGGCGATCGCGCGCGAGGTCGTGCGCCGCCCGGGGCTGGAACTGGCCGGCCTGATGGGCTACGAGGGCCACATAGCCGGCGTGGGCGACCGGCCTCTCGGCAAGCCGCTGCAGGGTCCGGTGATCCGGCGGATGCAGAGCGCCTCCGCGAAGGAGATCGCCGAACGCCGGGCGCAGGTGGTGGAGGCCGTGCGCGCTGTGGCGCCGCTGCCGCTGGTGAACGGCGGCGGGACCGGCAGCCTTCACACCACTTCGGCCGAGCCGGTCATCACCGAACTGGCGGCCGGATCGGGCTTCTTCGCCCCCACCCTCTTCGACCGCTACTCCGCCTTCAGCCTGCGTCCGGCGGCGATGTTCGCCCTCCCGGTGGTGCGCCGGCCCGGCCGGCGCACCGCCACGCTCCTGGGAGGCGGCTATTTGGCCTCCGGAGCGGCGGGGGCGGATCGCCTACCCCGCCCCCACCTGCCGGAGGGGCTCGAGCTGGACTCGCTGGAGGGGGCCGGCGAGGTGCAGACCCCGGTGAGCGGAGCCGCGGCGGCCGACCTGCAGGTGGGCGACAACGTCTACATGCGCCACGCCAAGGCCGGCGAGTTGTGCGAGCACTTCGAGTCGCTGCTCCTGGTGAGCGGCGGGCGGGTTGTGGACGAGGTGCCCACCTACAGGGGCGAGGGCCGCTGCTTCATCTGAAGCGCCTCTAGATTCGACGGCTTGGGACTGCTCCGGGCATCCGCACTCGCGGTGGTGGTTGGCACCTTCACCGTAATCCCGGGCTTCCTGGTGGGTGTGCTGTCGCTTCAGATCCGCTCGGACCTGAACGTGAGCCTCGCCCAGGCCGCGGCCGGCGTGACCGTGTTCTTCGCCGCCGGCGCCCTGGGGACGGCGCCGCTGGGCAGGCTGTCGCAGAGGCTGGGAGCGCTGGAGTCGATGCGCACGGCCGCAGCAATCAGCGGCCTGTCGATGCTCGGGATCGCCGCGTTCGCCTCCTCGCTGGAGGTCCTGCTGGCCCTGCTCGTGGTGGCCGGCCTGGCCAACGCGCTCAACCAGCCCGCGGTCAACCTGCTCATGGCCGAGGAGGTGCCGCTCGGCCGCCAGGGGCTGGCCTTCGGGGTGAAGCAGTCCGCCATTCCCGCGGCCATCCTGGTGAGCGGCCTGTCGCTGCCGCTCGTGGCGCTGCCGCTGGGCTGGCGCGCCACCGTGGGTATCTGTGGCGGCCTCGCGCTGGTGATGGCTGCGGTGGCGCTGGCCGCCGGGCGCTCCCGGCACCGGAGCCCGCAGGGCCCCGACCGGACCGCCGGGCCGCCGCCGTCGCGCGAGCTCGTCCTGCTGGCGGTGGGCGCCGCGCTGGCCAGCTTCGGTCCAGCGGCTCTCGGCGCGCACCTGGTGGCCTCAGCGGTGGACGCCGGCATCTCGGAGGGAAGCGCCGGCGTGCTGGTCGCGGTGGCCAGCGCGGGCAGCCTGGTACTGCGGGTGAGCCTCGGGGAGCGCGCCGATCGCCGGTCTGACTACGGCCTGGTGCCGGTGGCGGTCCTGCTGGGATGCGGGTCGCTGGGCTATGCGCTGATCGCCACCGGCCAGTCCACGCTGCTGGTGATCGGTGCGGTGGTGGCCTTCTGCCTGGGCTGGGGCTGGCCGGGCCTGTTCAACCTCGCCGTGGTGGACCGCCACCGCGGGGCGCCCGCTTCGGCCACAGGCATCACCCAGACGGGCATCTACGTCGGCGCCTCGGCCGGGCCCGCGCTGTTCGGCCTGGGGGTGGCCCAGATGGGCTACGGACCGGCCTGGGCCGTGATCGCGGTCCTGGCCCTGCTGGGCGCCGTCACGTTCTTCGCCGCGGGCCGCGGCCTGACGGCCCGCGCCGCGGTGCCCTAAGGGGCCGCTACCCGCGGGCGGCGATCTTCTCGGCCGCCGCCTCGATCTTGTCCGGGTCGGGCTCCCAGTGCGCCTCCGCATCGATCGGA
>CAVSGC010000011.1:0-113056 GCA_963727395.1 uncultured Thermoleophilaceae bacterium
GGCGGGCCTCGATCGGGCTGTTCGTGGTCGACGAGGCTCACTGCGTCTCGCAGTGGGGCCACGACTTCCGGCCCGACTACTTCCGTCTCGCCGACGCCGCCCGCCACCTGGGCGCGAGGCCATCGTGGCGTCCACCGCCACCGCCACCCCACAGGTGGCGTGGACATCGCGCGCCGACTGCGGCCTCGAAGACCCGGTCAAGGTGGCCACGGGCTTCGACCGGCCCAACATCTCGTTCGCCGTGGCGCGTCCGGCGCCGCACGAGAAGCGCCCGCTGCTCGCCCAGGCGCTCGGCGAGCCGGACGCGCTGCCGGCCATCGTCTACGCGGGCACCCGCGAGGGCGCCGAGGAGATCGCGGAGCAGCTCACGCGCGGAGCTCGGCGTGGAGGCGCTGGCCTACCACGCGGGCCTGGAGCGCGAGCGCGAGCGCCACGGTCAGCGGCGCTTCCTGGCCGACGAGGCGCCGGTCGATCGTGGCCACCAACGCGTTCGGCATGGGCGTGGACAAGCCCAACGTGCGCACGGTGCGTGCACGCAAGCGTTCCGGCGTCGCTGGAGGCCTACTACCAGGAGGCCGGCCGCGCGGGGCGCGACGGCAGGCCGGCGCGGGCGCTGCTGCTGGCCGAGAACCGCGACAAGGCGCTGCACGTGCACTTCATCAAGCGGGAGGAGATGGACGAGGACCTCCCGGCGCGCCCTGGCCGATCGCCTCAGGCGGTGGCCGACGGCGAGGGGCGCTACGCGGTCGACGCCGCGGAGCTGGCCCAGGCGCTGGGCTGGACGGGCGACCGCCTGCGGGCGCTGCTCGGCCATCTCGCGCGCGCGGGCGTGATCTCCCCGTCGCCCGCGTCGCCCGACCGCGTGGTCGGGCGCCTGAGCGGCCGGCTTCGACCGCCGCGCCGCGGCGCTGTGCCGCGCGTCGGTCGAGGAGGGGGCGCGGGCCCGCTGGCGCCAGTACCGCGAGATCTGGGCGTACGTGGAGCTCGAGGACTGCCGCCGCGCGGCGATTCTGCGCCACTTCGGCGACAACGCCGATCCGCAGGAGCGCCCGACGGAGTCGCGCTGCTGCGACGCGTGCGATCCGGCGGCCGGTCCCGGAGCCGCCGCCGCCTGCCGCCGAGACGATCGCGGACCTGGACGGCGCGATCGTCTCGGTGGCCCGCGGCGCCGCCCGCGGTGGGGCGGACCACCTGCGCCGAGATCGTCCACGGCGCGCGCACCAAGAAGATCGAGCGCAACTCCTACGACGGCCTGCCGGCCTACGGCAGCTCGTCGCACATGCGCCGCGCCGACATCCTCGCGCGGGTGGACGAGCTGATCGAGGCCGGGCGTCGTGGAGACCACGCGGCGGCCCGTACCCCGTGCTGAGGTGCGGCGGTGCAGCCGCGCCGCAGCCTGAGATGGCCTTCCGCGTCGGCCGTACTCGTCTCGGGCGAGGGCACGCAACCTCCAGGCCATCCTCGACACGGTCCACGGCCGCGACGGGATCGAGGTGGTGTGCGTGGGCTCCAGCCGCGCCGAGGCGCGCGGCCTGGAGCGTGCCCCGCGGCCGGCGTGCGACGGCGGCGTTCGCCACGGCGATCACGCCGACCGCGAGGCCCGCGACGCCGCGCTGGGCGACTGGCTCGATGAGCGCCACGGTGCGAGCTCGTGGTGCTCGCGGGGTTCATGGAGGTGCTCGCGCGGGCCCTTCATCCGCCGCTTCGAGGGGCGGATAGTGAACGTCCACCCGTCGCTGCTGCCCGCGTTCCCCGGGGTGCGCGCGATCGAGCAGGCGCTGGAGTACGGGGTGCGGGTGACGGGGGTCACCGTCCACTTCGTGGACGAGGGCGTGGACAGCGGGCCCGATCGATCCTGCAGGAGGCCTTCGACGCTTCCATATGCTCGCGACATCGAGGAGGTGGAGGCAAAGGGTGCACGAGATCGAGCATCGCCTGCTCCCGCGGGCGGTTCAGCTGATCGCCGCGGGCGCCGTTTGCGTCGACCCGGCGCACCGCGCAACGTGCGGGTCGGACGATGGCCGAGCGGCTGAGCAGGGACCGAGGCGGAGCTGGTGCCGCCCGGCGAGGTGAGGTCCGGCGGGCGCTGCTCACGCGTGTCCGACAAGCGCGGCCTGGTGGACTTCGCGCGCGGCCTGGTCGATCTCGGCATGGAGATCGTGTCCACCGGCGGCACGGCGCGCGAGCTGGACGAGGCCGGCATCGCGACCCGCGTCGGTGGAGGACTACACGGGCTTTCCCGAGATCCTCGACGGGCGGGTGAAGACGCTCAACCCGAAGATCTACGCCGGCCTGCTGGCGGTGCGCTCCAACGAGGAGCACGTGGCCACGCTGGCCGAGCAGGGGATCGAGCCGATCGACCTGGTCTGCGTGAACCTGTACCCGTTCGAGCGACGGCCGGCCGGCGCGGCACGCGAGACGAAGAGGTGATCGAGAACATCGACATCGGCGGTCCCACGCTGATCCGTGCCGCCGCGAAGAACCACGCCTTCGCGGCCGTCGTGGTCGTCTCCCGAGAGCTACGACGCCGTGGTCGACGAGCTGCGCGCCTCCGGCGGCACGGATCTCGCACGCGCACCCGCGAGGCGCTGGCCGCTTGAGGCGTTCTCCTACACGGCGCGCTACGACGCCGCCATCTCGCGCTGGTTCGCCGAGCGCCAGGAGGACTTCCCGGCGCAGTACACGCGCGTCCTTCGAGAAGGTGCTGGACCTCCCCTACGGCGAGAACCCCCACCAGCGGGCGGCCTTCTACGCCCAGGTGGGCTCGCGCACCCACCTGCTGTCGATGGTGTCCAAGCTCCACGGGCAAGGAGCTGTCGTTCAACAACCTGCTCGACCTCGACTCGGGCCGCAAGCTCGCTCGACGAGTTCGAGCTGCCGGCGGCGGCGATCCTCAAGCACAACAACCCCTGCGGCGTGGCGGTGGGCGCGAGCGTGGAGGAGGCGTTCGACAAGGCGCTGGCACCGATCCGATGAGCGCCTTCGGCGGCGTCATGTGCTTCAACCGCAGGGTCGACCGCGCCCTGGCCGAGAAGCTCAACTCGATGTTCGTGGAGCTGGTGTTCGCTCCCGGCTACGACGACGACGCGCTCGAGGTGCTCAGCAGAAGGAGAACCTGCGGATCCTCGAGGACGACGGAGCGCCGCGACACCGAGATCACCGAGCAGGACCTGAAGCGCGTGCGCGGCGGGCTGCTGATCCAGGACCGCGACGCCGGCATCGGAGGAGCGCGAGGAGATGCAGGTGGTCACCAAGCGCAAGCCGACCGAGGAGGCAGTGGGGCGAGCTGCTGTTCGCGTGGAAGGTGTGCAAGCACGTGCGCTCGAACGCGATCGTGCTCTCCCGCGACCTCGGCGACGGCGGGCATCGGCGCCGGCCAGATGAGCCGCGTGGACTCGGTGCGCATCGCCATCGAGAAGGCCGCCGACGCGGGCATCGCCGCTGGACGGCGCGGTGATGGCCTCCGACGCCTTCTTCCCGTTCCCCGACGGCCCGCAGACGGCGATCGACGCCGGCGTGACGGCGATCATCCAGCCGGGCGGGTCCAAGCGCGACCCCGAGGTGGTGGAGGCCTGCGACGCCGCCGGCGTGGCGATGGTGTTCACCGTCGCGGCGCCACTTCCGGCACTAGGGCCCGAGCTTTCCGTCCCGCTCTACGCTAACCGTGTGCGGTACCTCCTTGCGGGACTGCTTGTGCTCGTTTCGGCCTCTGCCGCTGTGATCGCCTACGGGTCACTGCACAACATCTGGGCTGATTACCAGGACAGCTCCACGTCCAGCTACCTCCTGTTCGGCCTGCCGCCTCTGGCGGTCGGCTCTGGCGGCTCTCGTGGCGGCCGTACGCATCTTGCGAGGACGCTGACCCTGTCCGTGGCTAGTTGTAGGGGGCGCCCGGGGGAGCATGCCCCCGGCGAGATTCGAACTCGCGCCGCGCGGCTTAAAAGGCCGCCGCTCTAACCAACTGAGCTACGGGGGCACGGGCATTCTGGCGCACCCGTGCGGCGTACACTCCTGGCTTGCGCGCCCCCATGGTCTAGCGGTCTAAGACGCCGCCCTTTCACGGCGGAGGCCGCCGGTTCGAATCCGGCTGGGGGTATCACGCAGTCGTTCCGTCCCGGGGCCATGCGAACATATGTTCGCTATGAAGGTGCTGGAGCAGAGGGACGCCCAAAGGCTCAGGCGTCAAGAAGGAATGTCGATTCGGGACATCGCCTCGATCCTCGGAGTCGCAAAGAGCTCGGTCAGCCTCTGGGTCGGAGACATCGAGCTGACGGAGGAGCAGACCGAGACACTCCGGCGTGCCAATCCGGCGCTCAACCGTCAAATGAAAGGCCAGGCCACCCGCTCACGCCGGGCACGTGCCGAGCGCCTTGCCGCGCAGCAGCAAGGACGACTCCAAGCGAATGCGGGTGACGGACTACATCGCATGGGTTGCATGCTCTACTGGGCCGAGGGTTCGAAATCGCGGAACGCGGTCCAGTTCGTGAACTCCGATCCGAACATGCTGAAGCTGTTCGTCCTGTTCCTCACCGAGTGCTACGCCGTGGTTCCCGAGAAGATTTGCCTAAGCGTCAACTGCTTCCTCAACAACGGGCTGTCGATCCGAGGAGATTCACGCCTACTGGCTCTCGCTGCTCGGGCTCCCGGCTCAGTTCTGCGGGAGCCGATCATCAACCGATCTCCCCGATCCTCAAGCCGCCAGAAGAACACCCTTCTCTACGGAACAGCGCGTGCGGTCGTGCACTCCACCTCCATCGTGCAGAGCATCTATGGCGCGATCCAGGAGTACTCGGGCCTGGATCAGCCAGAGTGGCTCGACTGTAACCCGCGAAGGGCGGACACCGCACTTTGGGAACTCACTCAGGCCGCCGCCGCCGCATCCCGCTCCCCCTCATAACCAGCGCACGAAGCCGCGAACACCAGCAGGCTCACCACGAGCCCTCCGGCATGACCCGCAACCAGCCCGACCAGCAGCCCGGCCACGCCGCCGGCCAGCGCGGCAAACAGCGCCAGCCCGCGCGGCAGTGACAGCAGCCGCGCGGTCACCAGGGAACACGCGGCCCACGCCACCGGGCCGATGAGCACGCCCCAGTCGCGGAAGAAGTCGCGGTCCAGGGGCAGAGCGAGCAGCGCGGCGAAGAGCACGGTGACCGCGAGCGCCTGTACGCCCAGCGAGCGCCAGAAGAGCGGCTGGTTCATCGCGGTCGATGTTAGATGGCCGATTCCGCGACGCCGTGCCGCGTAGGCTTCCCCGCGGGCGCGTAGCTCAGTTGGTAGAGCACCACGCTTACAACGTGGGGGTCATCGGTTCGAGCCCGGTCGCGCCCATCCCTAGGCGGAGCGCCGCACTTCGGTGCCCTGCCCCGCCCGCGCCGTCGTGGCCAGGATCACCTCGGCCACGCGCTGAGGGTCGTCCCACGTGGGTATGTGGCCGCAGTCCGCGAGCGACTCCACGCGCACGCGCGCCGGCACCTGAGCGGGCGCGCTCACCGAGCGGTCGTGCTCGGCCCAGGCCATCGTGATCGGCACGGAGATCTCCTCGAAGCCCGTGAACAGCGTGCGGCGCATCTCGGCGTTCGCACGCGCGAAGCCCGGCGAGAGCGCGTACGCGCGCACGAGCCGGTACGCCGCCTTCGCGGGCACCCGCTCGGGGTGAGCCGATTGGCCCGCGCAGCACCAGGCGCCTCCCGCGCTCGGTGGCCAGCAGCGGCCGCAGCACCGGGACGAGCCTGAGCGCGGTGCTGCGCGCGATCTCGGGCCGGGGGCCGAGCGGGCGCCCCCAGAACCCGGCGGCGCAGAGCGTGGTCACGCTCAGGCATCGCTCGGACTTGGCGAACTCGAGCGCCACCCAGCCGCCGAGCGAGTTGCCGGCCACGTGGGCTCGATCCACCCCGAGCGAGTCGAGCGTGGCCTCGATCGAAGCGGCGATGGCGCCGGCGGTCGGTGGCGCGCCGTCGGGCATTTCAGCGGACTCACCGAAGCCGGGCATGTCCACCGCGATCGTGTCGTGATACTCCGCCAGGAGCGGCATCACGGGCTCCCACACGCCACGGTCGCCCCCGAGCGGATGCACCAGCACCAGCGGCTCGCCGCTGCCGGAGCGGTCGTGGGCCAGGGGTTGGGGGGAACTGGAGGGCATCGAGGAACACTACGTGCAGACTTCGTCGTCCGATCAGCCTGTGCGTGCGTAGCCTCCTGACATGGACCTATCCGCCCGCACAGCTCTCGTCACCGGCTCCAACCGCGGCATCGGCCGCGCCGTGGCGGAGGCGCTCGCACGGGAGCCCCTGGGTCTCCTGCTCTGCGGCATGCGCAACCCGGGCGACTTCGAGGACATCCCCACCGGCGCGGGCGGCGCCCGCGAGGTGCGCCCGGTGAAGATCGACCTGTCGTCTCGGGAATCGATCGACACCAGCGTGACCGGCCTCGGCGACGACCTCGCGCGCATCGACCTGCTGCTGAACAACGCCGGCATGATGACCGGCGGCCTGCTCGAGGACCAGGAGCTGGACGACATCTACGCGATGTTCCAGGTGAACCTCCTGGGCCTGGTGCAGCTGACCAAGGCCGTGGTGCCGGGCATGCTCGCGCGACGCACCGGCAAGGTGGTCAACAACGCCAGCATCTCGGGCTACGCGTACTTCCCGGCGGCGAGCACCTACGCCGCGTCGAAGGCAGGGGTGGTGGCCTTCAGCGAGTCGCTGCGGCGTGAGTTGAAGGACACGGGAGTGAGCGTCCTGCACCTGGCCACCGGCGGGGTGGCCACCGACATGCTCGAGGCCACCGAGGAGACCTACGGCCGCCACATCGACACCTCCGGATGGGACAGCCAGCCGGCGGAGGAATGGGCTCAGAAGGTCCTGAAGGCGATACGCGACGACCGCTCGGTGCTCGGCCCCGGCGGCAGGACCGCCATCGCCAAGCTGGCCTCGCGCGGCCCCGGCGTCCTACTTGACCAGATCTCGGGCCGGATGTTCAGCCGCGAACCGCGGCGCTGAGACGGAGGGCTTCTCGACCCCGGACTCCCGGTCGGGCAGCGCGCCACGCCACTCGGGCTTGGCCAGCAGCATCTGAACGTCGCCGATGCGCCGCTCGGTGAAGCCGGCCTCCACGTAGGCCAGATACAGCGCCCACATGCGCCGGAAGCGCACGTCGTAGCCCAGCTCGTCGGCCTCGGCGGCATGGGCCACGAAGTCCTCGCGCCAGCGCCGCAGGGTCTCGGAGTAGTGGTGGGTGATGTCGTCGAGCCAGACCGTGCGCATGTCGGTCTCCTCGGCCAGGCAGTCGTGGATGACCTCAAGCGAGGGCAGGCAACCGCCCGGGAAGATCAGCGTGTTGATGAAGCTCTTGGACGCCTTCTCGGTCTTGTAGACGCGGTCGTCGGCGGTGATCGCCTGCAGCAGCATCAGCCCGTCGGGCTCCAGCAGGTCCGAGCAGCGCCGGAAGTAGGTGTCGAAGTACTGCCATCCCACCGCCTCGATCATCTCGATCGACACCAGCTTGGAATATGTGCCGGTGAGGTCGCGGTAGTCCTCCAGCAGGACCTCGACGAGGTGCCCCACTCCTGCCTCGCGCACGCGCTGGACCGCCACATCGTGCTGCTCCTGGGAGATCGTCGTGGTGGTCACCCGGCAGCCGTAGCGCGTGGCGGCATGGATCGCCATCGACCCCCAGCCCGTGCCGATCTCCAGCAAGTGGTCGTCGGGGCCGAGCTGCAGGTGGGTGCAGATGCGCTCGAGCTTGGCCCGCTGCGCGTCCTCGAGCGACTGCCGCGGGGACTCGAAGTACGCGGCGGAGTAGGTGAGAGTGGGGTCCAGGAACAGCGAGAAGAGCCTGTTGCCCAGGTCGTAGTGGGCGGAGATGTTCGCCCGGCTGCCCTCGTGGTCGTTGCGGGGGATCATCCCGGCCAGGCGCTGAGCGGGGTGCAGCACGGGGTGCCAGAAGTCGCGTGCACGGTCCAGCGGGCCCATGTTGCGAGCGGCGATGCGGATCAGGCGCACCATGTCGTCCACGTCCCAGCGCCCGTCCATGTAGGTCTCGGCCAGGCCGGTGGATCCGCGCAGCACCTGGCGCCAGACACCGGGGTCGTGGATGGTCACCTCGGCGCGCAGCTCGGCCGCGGGGTCGCCGAACGCGTAGCGCGTGCCGCCGGCCACGATCTCCAGCCGCTCGTGGCGGATGCCCGAGAACAGGCGCAGCAGGAATCGGCGGGAGAGCTCCTGCGTCATCTGACTCGCTCCGGATGCCGGAAGTACGGCGCGCCCTTGAGCTTGAGCCTCAAAGCGTTCCAGTAGATGAGGAACACCACGCGCAGCGAGGCGGCCGGGAACCGCGCCAGGGCTCTGCTCAGCGCGGGGCGCGTGAGCTCCGAGCGCTCGAGCGAGAGGGTCACGTCGAACACCTGGTTGCCCTCTGAGTCGTGCTCGTCGATGTGCACGAGCAGCTGCCCGTTGGGCTCGGTCACGCGCCAGTCGTAGTGGTTGTCCATCCCGATGAACGGGGACACGTGGAAGACCTTGTCCATCGAGTCGCGCATCACCGTCTCGGTCCCGCTGCGGTCGAGCACGTAGGCGTGGGTCTCTCCCCACGGTGTGTTGGTCACCTGGGCCACCACCGCCTCCACGTGCTCCGACTCAGGCTCGAAGCAGTAGTAGAAGGACACGGGGTTGAAGTTGTGCCCGAACGTGCGCAGCGTGGTGAGCAGGCGCACGGCACCCTCGGGGCGGCGCCCGGTCCGCTCCTGCACCAGCTCGCGCACGCAGTCGTCGAGCGGGCGGGCGGGATCGCCGAAGTGATCCTCGCGCCGGAAGCTGGCCACGGCCGAGCGGCGGGCGGAGTAGAGCGGGTGGCGGTCGAGCACTCCGGGCAGCTCGGCCAGGTCGAGCAGCAGCATCGTGTGGCGGTAGGTGAACGAGTGCTCCACGGGGCGTGACCCGGCGGTGGCGCACCCATCCCTCGTAGACGGCGGAGGCGGTCATGCGGCCTCCGCCAGGGAGCTGGAGCGCCCGATGTTCTCGATCGCCCTCAGGGCGCTCGCCACGCCGTCCTCGTGAAACCCCCAGCCCCACCACGCGCCGCAGTAGTGCGTGCGGTTCACGCCGGATATCTCGCCGTGGCGCTCCTGGGTAGCAACACCGTCGGGAGTGAACACCGGGTGCGAGTAGTCCACCTTCGCGATCACCTTCTCGGGGTCAATCGCATCCGTGCGGTTCAAAGTCACGCAGATCGGCGTATCGGTTGCAAGCCGCTGGAGGTTGTTCATCCAGTAGGTGAGCGCTGTGCGGCCGGGCTGCTCGTCGAGCAGGTGGTAGTTCCAGCTGGCCCAGGCCCCGCGGCGGCGGGGCAGCAGCGAGCGGTCGGTGTGCAGCACGGCCTCGTTGCGCTGGTAGGCGATCGAGCCCAGCAGCTCGCGCTCGCGGACGGAGGGATCCGCCAGCATCGCGAGGGCCTGGTCGGAGTGGGCCGCGATCACCACCTCGTCGAAGCGCTCGGCCTCGCAGCCGTCGGCCGACACCCACACGCCGTCGTGGGCGCGGCGAATCTCGCGCACGGGAGTTGACAGGCGGATGCGGTCGGCGAACGGCTGCGTGATCTTCTCCACGTAGCGGTGCGAGCCGCCGGTGACCGTGCGCCACTGCGGCCGGTCGCGGAAGCCCAGCATCCCGTGGTTGGCAAAGAATCGCGCGAGGAAGCCGGCGGGGAACGACCACATCTGTGCCGGGTCGGCCGACCACACCGCGGAGGCCTGCGGCACGATCAGCCGCTGCACGAACCAGTCCGAGTAGCCGCCCTCGCGCGAGGAACTCTCGCAGCGACGGTCCGTCGCCCGGCGCCAGTTCCAGCAGCGCCCGCGCCTCGCGGTTGAAGCGCACGAGGTCGCGCACCATGCGCTGGAAGCGCCGGTCCACCAGGTGGGAGCGTTTCGCGAACAGACCCCGCGGCGTGCTCGCGTACTCGAACGCGCCGCGGTCGTCGGAAACCGAGAAGCTCATGTGCGAGCGCTGGGTCTCCACGCCCAGCTCGGCCAGTACCCGCTCGAAGTGCGGGTAGTTGCGGTCGTTGTAGACGATGAACCCCGTGTCCACCCAGTGGGTCTCGCCGTTCAGGTCCACGCGGTGGGTGCTGGTGTGCCCGCCCGCGTAGCCGTTGGCCTCGTAGACGGTGATGTCGTGCTCGGGATGCAGATGGTGTGCCGCCACCAGTCCTGAGATCCCGGCCCCGACCACGGCGATCCTCATCGCTTCAACCCCGCGAGCACCACGGCGCCGAGCGCGGCGGACGCGCCGCCAAGGGCCACGGCGCCCCAGCGTGCGTTCGGCGGCAGGGCGCCGGCCGGAGCGGCGAGTGTGGAGGCGATGTCGGAGAGATCGGATGCGATCGCCGCGGCCACCCAGGTTGCGAGGGCGTCCTCGTGGCGCAGGGAGGCGATCGCGCCGGCGGAGAGCGCGATGTCTCGTGCCGCGAGCCCGTGCAGAGCCAGCTTGGTGGCGGGGCGCTCCACGTCCTCGCCCAGCCAGCCGGATGCAACGCGCTCGGGAGCAACCGCGAGCCCGATCCCGTAGCCGAGACGGACGGTGGCCAGAACGGCCGCTGCTGTGTGAGACCTGGACATCACTCATTCCTACGGCGGAGGCCGCCTAGCCGATCAGTCGGCGCGGTGCCCGCCACTGGGTTAGATTCTTCTCGGTCGTGACCATCCGCGCGAGGAGGAGAGTGGCTTGGACGTAGAGCGCCTGAGGGCAATACCCCTGTTCCAGTCGGTGGACGAGGAGCACCTGAGCCGCGTGGCGCCGTTCGTGAGCCAGGTCGAGGTCTCGGCGGGCAAGCAGCTCGTGACCGAGGGTGACTTCGCCTACGAGTTCCTGGCCATCGAGGAGGGCACGGCCGAGGTGCGTCGCGGCGACGAGAAGATCGCCGAGCTGGGCCCGGGCGACTACTTCGGCGAGGTGGGCCTCCTGGTGACCGAGAAGCGCCAGGCCACCGTGATCGCCGAGACCGACATGAAGCTGCTCACGCTGGACCGGTGGGACATGAGGCGGCTGGAGAAGGAGCTTCCCGACGCCGCTGAGGAGATTCACCGCACCGTTCGCGAGCGCAAGATCGGCTAGGCATCCTGCGCGTCTCGCGGGACCCCGCCGCCCGCAGGCGCCTGGCCGCGCTCGGGATCGCAGCCACCCTCGCCGCCGGGGTGGGCCTCGTGGTGGGCGCCGGGGACGGCGGGGACCGAGCTCCGGGCTCGGGCGCCTCGTCATCGAGCGCTCGTCAGGCACCCGCCGAGGACCTGTCCCTGGAGCGCCAGGTGGGCTCGCTGCTGCTGATGAGCTACGACGGCACCGAGGTGCCCGGCTACATACTCCGCCGGCTGCGCGACGGCGAGGGCAGCGGGGTGATCATGTTCGGCCCCAATGCGCCGGACGCGGACACCCTGAGGGCCGCGACGCGGGCCATGCAGCGCGCAGCGGGCGGCGGCGCCCTGGTGACGACCGACCAGGAGGGTGGCGAGATCCGCAGCGTGGCCTTCGCCCCGCCCGAGCCCGCGCAGTCGGCGCTCACCACGCCCGCCGCGGCCAGGGCAGCCGCGCGCGACGGGGCGCGGGCGCTGCATGACCTGGGAGTGAACGTGAACCTTGCCCCGGTGGCCGACGTGGCCGAGACGGAGAGCTCGGTGGTGGCCGGCCGTGCCTTCCCGGGCGACGCCGAGGCGGTGGCGGGCCTGGTGGTGGCCACGAGCAGGGCCCTGGAGCGCGAGGACGTGGCCGCCACTCTCAAGCACTTTCCCGGGCTGGGCGAGGCCACCGAGAACACCGACGACGTGTCGGTCACGATCGACACCACGCGCGACGGGCTGGAGGACGTGGCGCTCGGCCCCTTCGAGGCCGGCATCAGCGCGGGTGCCCCGCTGGTGATGATGTCCCACGCGCTCTACCCCGCGCTTGATGGGGACGCGATCGCGTCGCAGTCGCGTCCGGTGATCCAGGACCTGCTCCGGGGCGAGCTGGGCTTCGAGGGCGCGGTGGTCACAGACAGCCTCGAGGCACAGGCCGTGATCGACCGGTCGGGTGTGGCCGAGGCCGCTGAACGCTCGATCGAGGCGGGCGTGGACCTGGTTCTCATGACCGGGTCGGACAGCTGGAACCACGTGTATCCCCGGCTGCTGCGCCGGGCGCGCCGCGACGCGGCCTTCCGCGGCCGCGTGGCCGAGTCCGCCGAGCGGGTGATCGCGCTCAAGCGCCGGCTGGGGCTGCGGACCGGCGGCTAGGGCTCGGCCGAGGCCCGCTCGCGGGCGCGCTGCATCAGCTCCTGGTGCGCGCTGCGGGTGCCGCCGTGCAGGCGCTCCCATGAGCCGTCGCACTGCATGTCCCACGCGAAGGTGTCGTCGGCCAGGCACCGCTCCAGCGTGTCCTCGATGTCCGCTCGCAGACGCGGATCGTCCACCGGCATGAGCAGCTCCACGCGGGTGTCGAGGTTGCGGGGCATCAGGTCGGCCGAGCCCATGAAGTAGACGCGCTCGTCACCCCGCTCGAACCCGTAGACGCGCGAATGCTCGAGGAACCGGCCCACCACGGAGACCACGCGGATGTTCTCGCTCACGCCCTCCACCCCGGCACGAAGCGCGCATATGCCACGAACGTTGAGGTCCACCCGCACACCCGCCTGCGACGCCCTGTACAGCGCGCGGATGCATCGGCGGTCCACCAGCGAGTTGAGCTTCAGCACGATCCGGGCGTGATGGCCCTGACGGTGCGCCTCGACGGTCGCCTCGATCTCGGCCAGCAGGCGGTCGCGCATGTAGTCCGGCGCCACGATCGCCTTCTCGTAGCCGGGGTTGCGCGAGGCGCCCGTGAGCGCGTTGAACAGCGCGGACACGTCGGCCGCGATCGCGGGATCGCACGTGAGCAGCCCGAAGTCCTCGTACAGGCGGGCGGTCTTGGCGTGGTAGTTGCCGGTGCCCACGTGCACGTAGTGGCGCACCCCCGAGCCCTCGCGGCGCACCACGAGCAGCGCCTTCGCGTGGGTCTTGAGCCCCGGCAGCCCGTGCACCACGTGGGCGCCGGCCTCCTCCAGCGCACGCGCCCAGCGGATGTTGCGCCGCTCGTCGAAGCGAGCCTTGAGCTCCACGAGGCACACCGCCTGCTTGCCGCGCTCGGCGGCCTCGATCAGCAGCGGCACCAGCGCCGAGTCGTCGGAGGTGCGGTACACGGTCACCTTGATGGCGAGCACCTGCGGGTCGTGCACCGCCTGCTCCACCAGCCGCTCGACGCTGGTGGCGAAGGAGTCGTATGGGTGGTGCACCAGCAGGTCGTTGGAGCGCATGGCGGCCAGCACGTCGGGCTTGCCCTCCGTGGTGGCGAACGGCCCCGCGCTGACGGGCGTCCACGGCTCCTCGCGCAGCTCGGTGTACCCATCCAGCCCGTGCAGCTCCCAGAGGTCGGTGAGGTCGAGCAGGCCCCGAACGTCCTCCACCTCGGACTCCTCGATGCCCAGCGACTCCACGAGGAAGGAGCGCAGGTCGGGGTCCATGTCCGCGCTCACCTCCAGCCGCACCACCTCGCCGAAGCGCCGTTGGCGCAGCTCGGCCTCCACCGCGCGCAGCAGGTCGTCGGCCTCTCCGGACACCTCGAAGTCGGCGTCGCGGGTCACCCGGAAGAAGGCATGGCGCTGAACCTCCATGCCGGGGAACAGGGAGTCCAGGTGGCCGGCGATGATCGACTCCAGTGCCACGAACGTGCCATCGCTGATGGAGAGGAAGCGCGGGAGCACCTCCTTCGGCACCTTCACGCGCGCGAACAGCTCCAGGTCGGTGGCGGGGTCGCGCAGCCACACCGCAATGCTCAACGACAGGTTGGAGATGTATGGGAACGGCCGGCCGGGACCCACGGCCAGCGGTGTGAGCACGGGAAACACCTGCTCGTTGAACAGGCGCTCGGCGGCCGCAGACTCCTCGGCGCTGAGCTCGCCCATCTCCGCCACCCGGATGCCGTGGTCCACCAGCGCGGGGCGCACCCTCTCCTCCCACCGGCGCGAGAGGCGCGTGCCCAGCTCGCGCATCCGCTCGCCGATGAGCTGTATCTGCTGCGACGGCGACAGGCCGTCGGCCTTGCGGGCGTCGATGCCGGCGTCCACCTGGTCGTGCAGTCCGGCGAGCCGGACCATCACGAACTCGTCGAGGTTGGAGGTGTAGATGGCGAGGAACTTCGCCTGCTCGAGGAGAGGGGTGCGATCGTCTTCGGCCAGCTCCAGCACTCGCTCGTTGAAGTCCAGCCACGACAGCTCGCGGTTGGTGTAGAGCTCGCTCGAGTCGAGGTCCGGGCCCTCGGCGCGCTCCCCGGTGGTGTCGGCTAGCGCGGTCTCGGTTCCCGGTTCCATGCACGTCCCATTCTTGCGCGTATCTGTAGCTTGCCCAGCGTGATCTGGCTCCTGCGACACGCCGATGCGGCCGAGGGCTCGCCCGACTCGGAGCGCCCGCTCACCGAAAAGGGGGAGAAGCAGTCCCGGGCGGCGGGCGCCGCGTTCCGGGCGCTCGAGCTGGACTTCGACGCGTGCGTGACCAGCCCCAAGCTGCGCGCCCGCCAGACGGCGCAGCTGGCGTGTGAGCCGCTGGGCTTGGAGCCGTCGGTGGACGAACGCCTGGCCGGTGGCCCGTTCGACCCCGAGGACGTGGCCGGCGGCCTTGGCGAGAACGTCCTGCTCGTGGGCCACGATCCCGATTTCTCGCTCGCGGTGCACCGCATGACGGGCGCGCAGGTCCGCCTGCCCAAGGGCGCCGTGGCGGGCGTGGACAGTGGCGAGCTCAAGCTGCTGCTCCGTCCTCGCGAGCTGCGCCTGCTGGCTCAGACCGGCTGATCCCATCCAGTAGCGCGGCCGCGAACCCGCTGGCCTCGAGCTTCTCCCACCGCTTCACGAAGCGCTGGTGAAGCAGCGCACGCCGGGCGGTGAGGTAGGTGCCCAGCGTCTCCAGGCCGCGATAGCGGTTGCGGTTCGGAGCCTCGCGCGCCGCGGCAGGGGCGAGGTCGACGGCCCTGCCGGCGCCCTCGTGCACCGCGGCGGCGTCCTGGGCGCGGAGGCGGTCGGCGTGGGCGCGCACACGCGGGAGCATCACGTCACAGTCGTGGATCTCGCCGAGGATCTCCTGGATCTTCCTTGCGCTCTTGGCCCCGTCACGGGCCACGGCGCCGAAGGCCGGCTCGGACAGCTCGAGCACGTAGCGCAGGCGCTTCGCCGCGATCCGCATGTCGTGAAGGGCCTCCACCTCGCCGGGGTCGAGCGCCTGGGGGGCGAACGAGCGCAGCTCGTCGAGCCGGACCTCCACGATCCGGCGTGCGTTCTCGGCCAGAGCACCGTCCGGATCGAGCCGCTTGACCTTACGTGCCTTCACGCGGGTAGCCCGCCCCTCACAGGAGTCGGCGGCTCCAGGCGCCGGGCCGAGCCCGCCAGGTCGAGCAGCCGCTGCTCGAGCCGAGCGTCGCGCACGCGGTCAAGCGCCTCGGCCAATCGTCCGTTGGCGTGCTCCTGGCCCGCGCGCAGCTCGCCGGCGAAGCCGTCGATGCCGGGGCGATCGGCCGCGGCCAGCCCGGCGGCCACCTGCTCCAGTGCCGCGATCCCCACGTCGGGGTCGCGGCGCTCGCCCAGGACGTCGGCCAGTGCCTTCACCTCGTGCAGCAGCTTGCGGTGCTCCTTCTTGGGGAAGCAGCCGGCGAAGACCTCCAGCGCCGCCCTCAGACGGCGGGTGGCCACGCGCATGTCGTGTACGCCCTCGATGTCGTGCACGTCGAGCACGCGGTGGGCCTGCGCGAACACCTCCGTGGTGCGCACCTCGACGGTGGCCGCCGCGGCATCGCCGAAGCGTGTGCCCGGATTGAGCCCGGGGATGGGCAGGGCGCTGGCCATGGGATCAGGCTAGTCCCGCGCCGCGCGGCGGGCCAGCTCCAGCACGGCGCCCTCCCGCAGGCCGCCCTGCGCCAACCGCAGCGCGTGGCCAAGGCGCGCGCTCACCGCCTGGAGCAGGATCATCCCGGCCGGCAACAGGCGCGCGCGCCGGGGGTCCAGCCCCAGCCGCCGGGTGGCCTCCTCCGGAGGGGTGCGCGCCAGCAGCGCCACGCCGCGCTCCAGGTCGTCATGGCCCAGCTGGCCGCCCACGAGCAGACGCAGCGACGTGGCGGTGCCGCCCACCGCCATGGCGTCCTGCACCGGGGGAGGCCGGAGGTCCTCCGTCGCGTTGGCGGCGGCCCGCCGCAGCGCCTGGAGGTCGGCTTCGGTGGGCGGCTCGGAGCGCACGTGTGCCTCGGTGAGCAGGCTCGAGCCCGTGGGCAGCGACTCCCACCAGGCCACCTCCCCGCCCGGCGACCCCACGGCCACCTCCACCGATCCGCCGCCCACATCCACCACCGCCACCGAGCGGTCGCTGGGGGGCAGGTCGCGGGTGGCTCCGAGGAAGCACAGGCGGGCCTCCTCCGCCCCGCTCAACACCCGCACCACGAGCCCGGCCCGCTGCCCCACGGCGTCCACCAGCTCGTCTCGGTTTGGCGCGCGCCGGATGGCCGCGGTGGCCACGACGCACACCCGCTCGGCCCCTGCCTCCCGGGCGGCGGCGAGCTGATCCACCACCACCTCGGCGTTCTCACGCACCTTCTCGCCGGGAATCACGCCCCCCGGACCCCGTCCGGCCCCGAGCCTCGTGAACGCCCGTCGTGCCACGAGCTCCACGAGCCCGCGGCCGGAAACCTCCGCCGCGAGCAGCCGCGTGGTGTTGCTGCCGATATCGATGCAGGCGCAGACCAACCGTGAGCCACTCTGCCAGACCTGTCCGGGCGCATCTAGCGTCCCGGCGGGACCGACTCAGGATGCGAGGCGTCCTCGAATTCGCGGAAGAGCCCGGTGACCACGAAGGCGGTCTGCTCGCCGATGTCGACGGCGTTGTCTCCGATGCGCTCGAGACACCGGGCCACCAGCATCATGTGCATCGCCCACTCGCGTGCATCGGGGTCATCGCCGATGTCCAGGGCGCGGCGAAAGCACGCTCGGTTGAGGTCATCGATCTCGTCGTCCTGGCGGACGAGATCCTGTGCCAGCCCGGCGTCACGGCGCTCGAAGGCGAGCTTGCACTGAACCACCAGCGAGCGAGCCAGCTCGCCCATTCGCGCGATGTTGGCAAGCATCTCCTCGTCAGCGGGCGGCTCGTGGCCGGCCAGCGGCACGAGCTTGGCCATGTTCACGCACTGGTCGCCCATGCGCTCGATGTGCTTGATCACGTGCAGGAGCGCGGCCACCACCCTCAGGTCGCCCGCCACCGGGGCCTGAAGCGCCAGCAGCGAGAGGATGCCCTGATGGACCTCCAGGTAGCGCCCGTCGATGCGGTCGTCGTCGGCGATGACCATGCTCGCCAGCTCGATGTCCCGGTGCTGAACGGTTTCGATCGCCCTGTCCAGCGCCTCGGCCACGAGGTCCAGGCCACCGAGGGCTGCCACCTCGAGCCCCGCCAGCTCCTCCTGGAACCGCTGCCTGTTCGTCTGCATGGTCACCTCCGCAGGGCTTCCAGCCCCGTGGTCCCGATTGTGTTGCTCCGCCTCCGGCTCCGCATCTAACCCACCTTGCCGGTCACGTAGGCCTCGGTGCGCTCGTCCGAGGGATTGGTGAACACCTTCTCGGTGTCGTCGTACTCCACCACACGTCCGGTGCGGTGCTTCTCGTTCTTGTCGAGCTCCACCGTGAAGAAGGCGGTCATGTTCGACACGCGCGCGGCCTGCTGCATGTTGTGGGTCACGATCACGATCGAGTAGTTCTCGCGCAGCTCGAGCATCAGGTCCTCGATGCGGCCGGTGGAGATGGGGTCCAGCGCCGAGCACGGCTCGTCCATCAGGATCACGTCGGGGTCCGTGGCCAGGGCACGGGCGATGCACAGCCGCTGCTGCTGGCCGCCGGACATGCCGAAGGCGTTGGTCTTCAGGCGGTCCTTCACCTCGTCCCACAGCGCGCCGCGCCGAAGCGCCCGCTCCACGATCTCGTCCATGTCGCCCTTCTGCCCGAGCACTCGGGGGCCGAACGCGATGTTGTCGTAGATGGACTTGGGGAATGGGTTGGGCTTCTGGAAGACCATCCCGATCCGCTTGCGCACCTGCACCGGATCGATGTCCGAGCCGTAGAGGTCCTGACCGTGGTAGTTCACCCTGCCGGTGACCACGGCGGTGGGGATCAGGTCGTTCATCCGGTTCAGGCAGCGGATCAGCGTGCTCTTGCCACAGCCCGACGGACCGATGAGCGCCGTGATCTGGTTCTCGTAGATCGAGAAGTCCACGTCGCGCACCGCGGGCACGCCGTCGTAGGCAACGCCCACGTGGTCGAGCCCGAAGATCGTCCGGTGCTTCTCAGGCGCCTTCTGGAGCGCGGGCTCCAGCGGCCGGGTCCTCACCTGGCGCTCTTCAGGGTCTCTGGTCACTTGCTCTTGCACCTCGGTCACCTACCACTTCTGCTCATAGCGGTTGCGGAGATAGACAGCGCCGGCGTTCATCACCACGAGAATTGCCAGCAGGACGAGAATCGCGGCCGCCCCCAGCGCCTTGAACTCGGCGTCGGAGTCGGTCACGAAGCGAAGGATCGTGAGCGGCAGTGCCGTGAACTGGTCGCTCGTTATGTCGTTGGGGTTGAAGCGGGTGAACAGCGCGGCGCCGATCACCAGCAGCGGGGCGGTCTCGCCTATCGCGCGGGAGAGCGCGAGGATCACGCCGGTGGCTATGCCCGGAAGCGCGCCGGGAAGTGTGTGCTTCCAGATCGTCTGCCAGTGGGTGGCGCCAAGGGCGAGCGACCCCTCACGGATCGATGACGGCACGGCTCGGATGGCCTCGCGGGCCACCACGATCACCACGGGGAGCACCAGCAGCCCCAGCGTGAGCGCGCCGGCCAGGACCACGGTGCCGAGCGACAGCGGCGCGCGCACGATGAATGCCAGGCCGAGGATGCCGTAGACCACGGAGGGGACCGCGGCCAGGTTCTGGATGTTCACCTCGACCATGCGGTTCCACCAGCGGTCGCGATCGGCGTACTCCTCGAGGTAGATCGCGGAGGCCACGCCCACCGGAACGATGAACACGGCGGTGGTGACCATCAGCAGCAGCGTGCCCACCAGAGCCGACTGCACGCCCGAGCGCTCCGGCGATATCCGGGACGGGAAGTTGGTGATGAATTCCCAGGAGAGGCTGCTGGCGCCGTCGGCCGCCACATCCACCAGCAGCACCCCGAGGGTGAGGAAGCCCACGCCGAGGCTCAGCAGCAGGGCAGAGCGGAACAGCAGGTCCTTCACCTTCTGGCCGCTCGAGGCGCGCTCCACCGTGCGCCGGGCGATCGCGGCCTCCGCGACGCTCATTCGTACACCTGCCGGTACTTGCGCACAAACCGGATCGAGATCGCGTTGAGCACCAGGGTGATCAGGAACAGTGTGGCGCCCACCGCGAAGATCGTCAGGCCCTCGGTGCCCTGGGTGGAGACGTCGGCCTGGGAGGTGGCCGCGATGAAGGCGGCCATGTTCTGCATCTGCTCGGTGGGGTCGAGGGTGAGGTTGGCCAGCTGCCCGGCGGCCACGAGGATGATCACGGTCTCGCCGATGGCTCGCGAGGCCCCCAGCACGATGCCGGCGACCACGCCCGACAGCGCAGCCGGGAACACCACGCGCAACGACACCTGCATGCGCGAGGCCCCGAGCCCGAACGCTCCCTCTCGCAGTGACTGGGGCACCGAGGCCAGCGCGTCGTCGGCCACCGTGGCGATGGTGGGGAGCACCAGGATCCCCAGCACCAGGCCGGCGCTGAGGGCGTTGAACGTGCTCACGTCGATGCCGAGGGTGTCCTTGAGCAGCGGCGTGACGAAGGTGAGGGCGAAGTAGCCGAACACGATCGTGGGCACCCCCGCCAGCACCTCGATGATGGGCTTGACCACCCGGCGGAACCGCGGGGACGCGTACTCCGACAGGTAGATCGCGGACCCGAGGCCGAACGGCACCGCCACCAGCAGCCCGATGGCGGTCAGATACAGGGTGTCGTAGATCAGCGGCAGCACCCCGAAGGACTGCTGGTCACCGCCGGCGAGGGGAGTCCACTTGGTGCCGAAGAGGTAGTCGGACACCCCCACCTCCTGCAGGAACCTCACGGTGTCGCGGATCAGGGCCACCACGATCCCGGTGGTGGTGAGCACCGAGACCAATGCGGCGAGGGCCAGCAGGCACTTGATCGCCTGCTCCCCCAC
Organism: uncultured Thermoleophilaceae bacterium; assembly: GCA_963727395.1. Classification (GTDB taxonomy): domain Bacteria; phylum Actinomycetota; class Thermoleophilia; order Solirubrobacterales; family Thermoleophilaceae; genus JAAYBF01. The sequence goes on from CAVSGC010000011.1 coordinate 20,233, forward strand.
CGACCGCCCGGTCCGCTGCCGGATGAGCCCCGGAGGCGGACCCGCGGTGGTGGGGGAGGAGGCTTCCATCTCTACAGGCCGGTCGCGGCGCTAGCCGCCGACGGCGCTCTTCGCCTCGGCCGCCTGCTTGTCGTTCATCGGGACGATCTTCGCCGCGTCTGCGATCTCGGCGTAGTTGTCCGTCACGAACGCGAGGAATGCCTTCACCTCGGGCTTGCGCAGCGCGGCCTCACTCGGGTACATGAACAGCGGGCGGGCGAGGGGCTTGTACTCGCCGCTCTGAATCGTCTCCGAGCTGGGCTCGACGCAGCCGCTGCCGCCATCGACTGCCACCGCGTTCAGCTTGTCCTGGTTCTGCTCGAAGAAGGAGTAGCCGAAATAGCCGAGTCCGCCGTCCTCGCCGGACACGCCCGTGACCAGGACGTTGTCATCCGCCGAGGTCTGGATGCCGTCGGTGCGCTGCACGCCCTCCTCGCCGTTGATCTGCTCTGTGAAGAAGTCGAACGTGCCGGACTCGGTGCCCGGCGTGTACAGGGCCAGCTCCTGGTCGGGCAGGTTCCCGCCCGCCTGGGAGAGGTTCGTGGCCTTCGCCCCCTTGCCGAATATCTTCTTCAGCTGGCCGGTGGTCATGCAGTCGACCTTGAGGTTCTTGTTGGTGGCGACGGTGATGCCGTCGTTGGCCACCTGGGCCTCGACCGGCTTGATCTTGCCCTGCGTGCAGAGCTTGGTCTCGTCCTCCTCGATCGGGCGCGAGGCGTTCGAGATCTGGGTCTCGCCGCGGCAGAACTTCTCGAAGCCGTCGCCGGTGCCGGCGCCGCCCACGGTCAGCTTCACGTCCGGGTTCTCCTCGTTGAAAAGCTCGGCCGCGGCCTCCGCGAACGGCTGAACCGTGCTAGAGCCGTCGATGCGGATGTTGCCGGTGAGGTCGCCCCCGCCGCTGCTTCCTTCGCCTTCGTCGCCGCCGCAGGCGGCAACGCTCAGAGCCATGACGCCGGCGGCGGAAAGTGCGAGCCACTTTCTCATTCGATGTCCTCTCGGTTCGTTCACTGGTCGCGGCGAGGCTGTCACCCGGCTGGATGCAGTCTGTTGCGGACTTGTCTCCGCGATGTGAAAACCGTGTAAAGACGCCCGCGTGGGGGCTTCAGCTCACGAGATGCGGGTGATGGGCCGCTCGACCGCCTGGGATTGCAGGCGGTAGCCGAAGCCGAAGTGGGTATGGATAAAGCGGCGCTCCGGCAACGCCTCATCGAGCTTCTGGCGCAGCTTGCCCACGTAAACGTCCACCGAACGGTCCGAGCGGTGGTAGGGCGGCCCCCATACAGCCACGTAGAGCTCCTCGCGGCTCACGATGCGCCCCGAGCGCTCCATCAGCGCGGTGAGCAGCTCCAGCTCCCGGGATGTCAGCTCCAGCGGCGTTCCGGCCACCGTGGCCACGAACTCCCGCGGGCGCACTTCCAGCTTCCCGGCGTCCAGCTGATGACCGTCGATCGCGGCTTCCATCGTGCTGAAAGCTTCCATGGGACGTGGAAGAGCCCGTTATGTGCGTGTGACGAGCCTGTGAAGAAGCTGTAAAGGAGGTAATTCCGGGGCGTTGTCGCGTACTCTGTAGTCATCGGCTGAGCGCGAGAGGGTGCGTCTGCCGACCTGCCGATGGACCGGTACCTCACCAACACCACCGATCTGGGACCCGTCCGACTGGCGGTCCTGGACTCCGATTCCGGGTTCGTCCAGGTGCTGGTGAATCGCCTGGAGGGGCTGAGCTGGCAGTACCGCCGTCTCGAGGCCGCCCCGCCCGTGGAGGAGTTCGTGGCCATGCGCGTGAACGCGCTGGTGGTGGACCTGGCCCTGCTGGGCCCCGACGCCTGGGCCTTCCTGGAGCGAGTGTCGGAGGTCATGCCCGGGCTCGGCGTGGTGGTGTGCACCGGGCGCTCGACGGTGGCCCAGCGCGTGCGCGGGCTGCGGCTTGGCGCCGACGACTGGGTGACCAAGCCCTGCCACCCCGAGGAGGTGCTCGCGCGCGTCCAGGCCGTGGTGCGCCGTCGCAAGCAGGCCACCAACCGCCAGGAGGCCGGTCCGGTGACCGCCGGAGAACTGGAGATCCGCGCGGACCAGTTCCAGGCCTTTGCGGGCCACCGCAGCGTGGACCTCACGCGGCGCGAGTTCGAGGTGCTCCAGCTGCTGGCCCACGCCGAGGGCAAGGTGCTCCAGCGCGAGGAGATCTACCAGCAGGTGTGGGGATACACGATGGCTCACGGCGACCGGTCGGTGGACGTGTTCATCCGCAAGGTGCGCCAGAAGCTGGAGTCGGCCTCACCCGGCTGGCGGTACATCCACACCCACTTCGGAGTGGGCTACCGCTTCGATCCGGACGACGGCGACGGGGACGTGGAGCAGTCGCTGCCGGCACCCACCGGGGTGGACAGCTCCGATCGCCGCGACGAATTGGCGGCGCACGACGTGCGCACCCTCGCCTAGCCGCGCGTTGCCATACTCCGGCGCCGTATGTCCAGGACCTCCAGGTTCGTATTCATAGGCGTTGCGGTGGCGATCGCCGTGGTTGCGATCGTGCTGCTGCGCCCCGACAGCGGCAGCGAGGACGCCGACAACCCGCCGACCCCGTCCGCTGAGCCGGACTCCGCGGGCAAGTCGTCGTCGGAGCCCACAGCCACCGCCGAGGCCGCACCCCAGCCACCGCCGGTGGAGCTCACCGTGCGCAACTTCGAGGTGGTCGGTGGCGCAAAGGCCATCGAGGTGGAGAAGGGCGACACCGTCCGGCTGCTGATTCGGTCCGACGCGCCGGACGAGATTCACGTGCACGGCTATGAGCTGGAGAAGGAGGTGGCCCCCGGCAGGCCCGCGCGCCTGAACTTCAAGGCCAGGCTCGAGGGCGAGTACGAGATCGAGGCGCACGAGGCCGAGCACAATGGCCTCGATCCGCTGATCGCCCGCCTCGTGGTCACTCCCGGCTGAACTCGATGATCCTGCTAGCCCACGGCCTCGGCGGGGGCCGGGCCGATCTCCCGATCCCCGAGTACGTCTTTTTCTACGGCGCCGCGCTGGTGCTGGTGGTGTCGTTCGTGGCGCTGGCGGCGCTGTGGTCCACGCCCAAGCTGCGGGACCCCCGCTTCCGCCCGCTGCCGCGCGCGTTCTCGGCGGTGCTGCTCAGCCGCCCGGCGCAGGTCCTCTTCGGCGCCATCGGGGTGTTCCTGCTCGGGCTGGTGGTCTGGGCCGGGCTCACGGGCGTCCAGACCTCCACCGCCAACTTCGCGCCCACCTTCGTCTACGTGATCTTCTGGCTGGGGCTGGTGGCGGCCAGCGTGGTGTTCGGCGACGTGTTCCGGGCGTTCAACCCCTGGCGCGCCATCGGCCGGCTGGTGGCGTGGGTGGCCCAGACGGCGGCGCGCGGCCCGCTGCCCGCACCGCTGCGCTACCCAGAGCGAATGGGGCGCTGGCCCGCGGTGGTGGGCATATTCGCGTTCGCCACGCTGGAGCTGGTGTCGTCCAACGGCGACAAGCCGGAGACGGTGGCCGTGGCCGCGCTCGTGTACTCCGCCGCCACGTTCGTGGCGATGGCGCTGTACGGGGTGGACCGCTGGTGTGATCGCGGCGAGGCCTTCGGCGTCTACTTCAACCTCTTCTCGCGCATCTCGCCGCTGGCGGTCCGTGACGGCAGGCTCGGCCTGAGGCCACCCCTCGCGGGCCTACCGCAGCTCAAGCCCATGCCCGGAACGGTGGCGCTGCTGGCGGTGATGATCGGATCGATCACGTTCGATGGCGCGTCTGAGGCGCCCATCTGGACCAACCTGTCGCCCGACATCACGTCCTTCTTCACCGACCTCGGGCTGTCGCCCGAGCGCGCGCTGGAGGCGTCGTTCTTCATCGGCCTGCTGGGGGCGGTGGCCCTCGTCTATGCCCTCTACGAGCTGGGGGTGGCGGGAGCCCGGAGCATGGGCGGCCCGTTTTCCAGGGACGAGCTGGCCGGGGCGTTCGTGCACTCGCTCGTGCCGATCGCGCTGGCCTACGCCGCCGCCCACTACCTCACCCTGCTGCTGTTCCAGGGGCAGGCGATGGCCTACCTGGCGTCCAATCCGCTCGGCGAGGAGGGCACCGACCTGTTCGGCACGGCCACGAGCTCCATCGACTACAGCGTGATCGGCGCCACGGCCACCTGGTACTGGCAGGTGGCCTTCGTGGTGATCGGCCACGTGGCGGCGCTGGCGCTGTCCCACGACCGCGCGCTGGTGGTCTACCACAGCGCCGACGTGCCCGAGGAAGAGCAGAGCCGCCTTGCGGTGAGATCTCAGTACTGGATGCTCGTGGTGATGGTGCTGTTCACCACACTCGCCCTCCTCCTGCTGTCCCAGGCCAACGCGTGACCGAGCTGCTCCAGATCGCCCACGCCGGCCACTGGCTGGTGAACATCGCCTACCTCGCACCCGTGCTGGGCTTCCTCGCCTGGCTGGGCTTCACCACGTTCAGGGAGCGGCGCGAGGACCGCCGTGGCGGGCAGCCGAACGGCTAGGGACGCAGACCCTGCTTCGCTATGCTGCTCAACCCCTCAGCGGGCGTAGCTCAGTTGGTTAGAGCGCCGGCCTGTCACGCCGGAGGTCGCCGGTTCGAGTCCGGTCGCTCGCGCTCAGGGCTGCAAAGCTGCGGCTGGCGGGCTCCGAAGGCGGACTCGCGTGCGATGCACGCTTCGCCGCCTCCGGAGCCCGCCATCCTTGCTTTTCGCAACTGAGCGCGAGCGACTTCGTCGCTCGGCTGACATTCCTCAGGTCCTGGTGCGGTACCGCAGATAGACCATGCCGCTGCCAAACCGGCGTTCGTCCAGCAGCTCCAGCTCCAAGCGGACATCCTCGGGGAGGGACGGGTTGCCGCCCCCGACCGCGATCGGTGAGACGAACAGCTGGCATTCGTCGACCAACCCGGCCCTGAGCGCCTGGCCGGCCAGGTCGGGACCGCCCACGGTGAGGTCGCGCTCCGATGACGCCTTCATCTGCCGGACCGCCTCGGGGTCGAACTCGCGCTCGATCCGCGTCCGCTCGCTGGACGGCGTCTCCAGCGTCGTGGAGTACACGACCTTGTCGGCCGCCTGCCAGATCTCCGTGTAGTCCCGGCTCACGGGCCTCTGGTCGGGGAGGGTGTGCGCGGTCTCCCAATAGACCATCGTCTCGTACATCCTGCGCCCGTACAGGTAGGTGCCCACCGGCCGCTCGAGGTCGTTCACGAAGGCGTGCACCTCCTCGTCGGGCGCGGCCCAGTCGAAGTTGCCGTCCTCGTCCGCCACGTAGCCGTCGAGCGACGTGATCGCCGAGTAGATCAGCTTGGCCATGGCGACAGGCTAGGGCCCACCCGCGTGGACGCGCGATACTCACCGGCCATGGGACTTGACCTGCAGGGCCGCCGCGTACTGCTCACCGGCGCGTCGGGCGGCATCGGCCTGGCGATCGCCCGCACCCTTCACGCCCGGGGCGCCACCGTCGTGGCCACCGCCCGCCGTGAGGAGATCCTGGAGCAGCTGCGCGGCGAGCTGGGCGAGCGCGCTGGAGCCGATCACCGCCGACCTCGCGGACGCCGCCCAGGTGGAGGCGCTGCCGGAACGCGCCGGCCAGGTGGATGTCCTGGTGTGCAACGCGGCGCTGCCGGCCAGCGGGCGGCTCACCGACTTCTCGCCCACCGAGATCGACCGGGCGCTGGACGTGAACCTGCGCGGGCCGCTCCACCTGGCGCGCGAGCTGTCGCCGCCGATGGTGGAGAGGGGCGCGGGCCAGCTGGTGTTCGTCTCGTCGCTGTCGGGCAAGCTCGCCAGCCCGGGCTCAGCCCTCTACTCCGCCACCAAGTTCGGCATGCGGGGGATGGCGCACGCACTGCGCGAGGACCTGGCGGGCACCGGCGTGGGCGTGACCGTGGTGTACCCCGGCTTCATCCGCGACGCCGGCATGTTCCACGAGAGCGGCACCAAGCTCCCGCCGTGGGTGGGCACGCGCACCGCCGAGCAGGTGGCCGAGGCGCTCGCGCGCGGGATCGAGCGCAACAGGCTCGAGGTGGACGTGGCGCCGCTCTCGCTGCGGCTGTCGGCCAAACTGGGAGCGCTGGCGCCCGCCACCGTGGGATCGCTCCAGCGCCGGCTGGGGGGCACGGACATCTCGGAGACGATGGCGCGCGGGCAGTCCGACAAGCGCTAAAGCAGCTTGCGCTCGGCGGACGCGTCGGGCTCGAGCGTGTCCTCCTCGAGGTCCAGCGCCACCCTCACGATGCGGTCCTGCTCCTTGCGGTGGGCGGCGGCGTAGCCCTCGCCCGGGGCCGCCCGCAGCTGGCGGCCGACGTAGTAGTAGTTCAGCTCCTCGGGCAGGATGGCCGCCATGCGCCGCCGCATGAAGGCGCGCGGGCCCATGTTGCGCGGCTCCTCCTGAACCCAGTACACGCGCTCGAGGTTGGGGTAGCTCTCGATCAGCTCCTGCAGCTCCGTCTCGGGGAAGGGGTAGAGCATCTCCACGCGGGCGACGGCGGTGTGCTTGACCCCGTCGCGGTCCTCGTTGCCGACGATGTCGTAGTAGACCTTGCCCGAGCAGAGCACCAGCTTGGTCACCTCCTCGCGCGTGCCGGGCAGCTCGCGGTCGTCGATCACCCGCTGGAAGCCGCCGTCGGACAGCTCGTCCATCGTGGAGGTGGCGGCCGGCAGGCGCAGCAGGCTCTTGGGGGTCATCAGCACGAGCGGCCGCGGCTTGAGCACCATCGCCTGTCGGCGCAGCAGGTGGAAGTACTGCGCGGGTGTGGTCACGTTGGCCACGCGCATGTTGCCCTCGGCGCAGGCCTGCAGGAATCGCTCCACGCGGCCGCTGGAGTGCTCGGGGCCCGAGCCCTCGTAGCCGTGAGGCAGCAGCAGGGTGAGGCGCGAGCTCTGCCCCCACTTCGCCAGGCCCGAGGTGAGGAACTGGTCGATGATCACCTGCGCTGAGTTCACGAAGTCACCGAACTGGGCCTCCCACAGCACGAGGGCGTCGGGATCCTCGAGGCTGTAGCCGTACTCGAAGCCCAGGCAGGCCTGCTCGGACAGCGGGCTGTTGTGCAGCTCGAACGGGGACACGGCACTGTGGAGGTTCTGCAGCGGGCAGTAGGGCTCGCCGGTCTCCGAGTCGTGGAGCACCAGGTGGCGCTGGCTGAAGGTGCCGCGCTCGGTGTCCTGGCCGGTGAAGCGGATCGGCACGCCCAGGGCCAGCAGCGAGCCGATCGCCAGCGACTCGGCGTGCGCCCAGTCCACCGGCCCGCCGGTCTTCGACGCCTCGCGGCGCTTGTCCAGGAAAGACTTGAGCTTGCGGTGCACGTTGAAGCCGTCGGGCACCTTGGTGATCTGCTCGTTCACCGACAGCAGCAGGTCCTTCGGCAGCGTGGTGCGCGGCTCGCGGCTCATCGTGCGGTCGATCTCGTGCTGGCCGGTGTCCGGCGGGCCGCCCATCGACTCCTTCAGCGACGCGTGGGCCTCCGACACCCGGCCGTACGCCTCGTCGGCCATCCGCTTGGCCTCCTCGGCGCTCACCACGCCCTCCTGCTCCAGGCGCTTCGCGTACACCTCGCGCACCGGCGGGTGCTGCTTGATCAGCTCGTACATCTTCGGCTGGGTGTAGGCCGGCTCGTCGGTCTCGTTGTGGCCGAAGCGGCGGTAGCCGATCAGGTCGATCAGGGCGTCGCGGCCGAACTCGTTGCGGAACGCAACGGCCAGACGCACCGCGTGGATGCAGGCCTCCACGTCGTCGGCGTTCACGTGGATCACCGGCATGTCGAAGCCCTTGGCGAGGTCCGACGCGTAACGCGTGGAGCGGCTGTCGTTGGGATCGGTGGTGAAGCCCAGCTGGTTGTTGGCGATGATGTGCACGGTGCCGCCGGTGGAGTAGCCGCGCAGCGCCTGGAGGTTGAGCGTCTCGGCAACCACGCCCTGGCCCGGGAAGGCGGCGTCGCCGTGGATCACCACGGGCACCGACACGCTGGGGTCGTGGCTGATCTCGCGCCCCTTGCGGCTGGTCTGCTCCGCTCGCACGCGCCCTTCGATCACCGGGTTCACGTACTCCAGGTGGCTGGGGTTGGGTGAGAGGTGCACCGCCACGCCCTTGTCCGCCTGTGTGCGGTAGGTGCCTGTTGCGCCGTAGTGGTACTTCACATCGCCGGTGCCGCCGCTGGGCTTGCCCGTGCCGGCCGACAGGTTCTGCTCGCCCTCGAACTCCACGAGGATCGACTCGTAGGGACGGCCAACCGTGTGGGCCAGCACGTTCAGCCGGCCGCGGTGCGCCATTCCCAGCGTCACCTGGCGGGCGCCGCTCGCCGAGCACAGCTCGATCGTCTCGTCGAGCATGGGCACCAGCACGTCCAGGCCCTCGATCGAGAACTGCTTCTTGCCCAGGAACGCCTTGTGCAGGTAGCCCTCCAGCGCCTCCACCTGTGACAGGCGGCCCAGCAGCCGCTTCCTCTCCTCCTCGCTCAGTGGCTTGCGGTGCTCGCCGGACTCGATCGCCCGCCGCAGCCACACGCGCCGGTTGTGGCCGGCGATGTGCTCCAGCTCGTAGGCGATCGTGCCGGTGTAGGTGTCGGCCAGGTGGGGCAGCGCGTCCGCGAACGTCTCGCCGGGCACGGCCACGCGCAGCACCGACGCGGGGATGCGCTCCATCAGCTCGGGCGAGAGGTTCACGCTCACCGGATCGAGCGCGGGGTCGCCGCGCGGCTCGGAGCCCAGCGGGTCCAGCCGCGCCGCCAGGTGGCCGTGGGTGCGGTGAGCCTTCACCACGGAGGTGGCGGCCTGCACGGCCTGGAGCAGGGCCTCATCTGGCGTGGAGGTGGCCGCGGGCGCGGCCGCCGCCGGCACCGGCTCCGCGGCGGTGAGCGCCTCGCCGCCGCCGGAGGACTCCACACGGTCGCCGTCCACGCCGAGGGCCGAGAGCACCTTCTCGTAGAAGGAGTCCTGGCCCTGGAGCAGCTCGTCCACGCGCTTGAGGAAGGCGCCCGACTCCGCTCCCTGGATCACGCGGTGGTCGTAGGTGGAGGTCATGGTCATGACCTTGGACACGCCCAGCTCGCCGAGCTTGTCGGCGTCCACGCCGGTGAGGCCGGCCGGGTACCCGATCGCGCCCGTGGCCACGATCGTGCCCTGGCCGGGCATCAGCCGCGGCACCGACGCCACGGTGCCGATGCCGCCGGGGTTGGTCAGGGTGATGTTGGCGCCCTGGTAGGCGTCGGGCTGGAGCTTGTTGTCGCGGGCGCCGAACACGGCCTCGTCGTAGGCGGCCACGAAGCTCTCGAAGTTCAGCGTGGATGCGGCGCGGATCACGGGCACCACCAGCGAGCGGCTGCCGTCCTTGCGCTGCATGTCCACGGCCAGGCCCAGGCTGATCGAGCCCGGGGTCACGCGGTGGGGCTTGCCGTCCACCTCGGTGAACGAGTTGGCCATCACCGGCATCTCCCGCGCGGCCTGCACGATCGCCCAGGCGATCAGGTGGGTGAAGGAGAGCTTGCGCCCGGCGGCCTTGAGCGCCGCCCGGCGCTCGGCGAGGGTGTCCACGTCGAGGTCGCGGAAGCTGGTGGCCGTGGGGATCGACCGGCTCTCGTCCATGAAGCGCACCAGCGTCGCGGCGGGGCCGCGAATGGGTTTGGTCTCGGCGCCGGCCGGGGCGGACGGGGCCGTCGGTGTGGCATCCGGGGAGCCGTTGCCGTCGACGGCGGCCTGAACGTCGTCCTTTGTGATGCGCCCGCGGGGGCCGCTTCCGCTTATCTGAGAGATGTCGATGCCGTGGGTCGCGGCCATGCGGGCGGCCACGGGGGTGGCGCCCTCGGCGCCGTTGCCGGCAGCGCCGTTGCCCGCCGGCGCCGGAGCATCGGCCGCAGGGCGCTCCTCGGTGGGCTCGGCGGCGGGTGAGACGGTGCCGCCCGCGGGAGCGCCGTCGGAGGCGGCTATGCGACAGAGCAGCGATCCCACCGGCACCGTCTGGTCGGCCTCGACCAGCACCTCGGCGATCGTGCCCGCCACGGGGGAGGGCACCTCGGCGTCCACCTTGTCGGTGGAGATCTCCACCAGCGGGTCGTCCACGGCCACGGTGTCGCCGGGCTTCACGCGCCACTCGAGAATCGTGCCCTCGGCCACAGAGTCGCCCATCTCGGGGAAGGTCACGTCCACGACCTCGCCGGTTGCCTCACTGGGGGCGGCCTCCTCAGGGGAGGCTCCGTTGCCATCGGCCTTCGGCTCGGCGGGAGTCGCGCCGCCGCCGCTCTCGCCCTGCTCGATCTCGGCCAGGACGCCGCCCACCTGCACGGTCTCATCCACCTGCACCAGGATCTTGGTGAGCGTGCCCGAGGCCGGGGCGGGGATCTCGGCGTCCACCTTGTCGGTGGAGACCTCGACCAGCGGCTCGTCGGCCTGGATCGCGTCGCCCTCCTGCTTGAGCCAGGCAAGGACGGTTCCCTCCGTCACCGACTCTCCGGCGGAGGGCATCGTCACCTGAACGGTCGTCTTCTGGGGGGCCATCGCTGCTGATCCCACAATAGCCCCCGGCGGGCCGGGCTTCGCAGGTGAGAAGCGGCTTGCGGGGCGGATGCCGGCTGCCGGCCGTCGACGGATCCTCGCCGCTGGCGGGCCCGCGTGGCCCGGTGGGCCGCATTTGGGTTCATATGCGACCCAAACTCGACCCAATCGGGCCTTGCCGCTCATCTCACCAGACGAACTCGTCGATCACGCGAGCCACGTCCTCCCCCGGGACCGGCCCCACCCGCAGCTCCCAGCCGCGCCTGAAGGGCCAGACCACCGGTTCCGCGCATGCCGCGATTGTCCACGGTCCCGCGGTCATCCCCGTCCCGATCGCGATTTGGACGGATTGGGTCGGATAGTCAGCCCGGAATCCAGCCCGATGGCCGGCCCGTGCCAGCCGGAGGCGGCGGCCCGGCCCGGCGTGTCAGAGTGCCCGGCCATGCCAGAGGCGAGCGACGGCCGGCTCAAGCACTGGGGCTGGGGCCACGAGCACCAGCAGCTCCCGCACGAGCAGGTGGTGCAGGCCGCGGCCGGGATCCGCGCCCACCTCGGGTTCGGCGAGGGCGATGTGGAGCGCCCGGTGGCGCTCGAGGACGTCCGGCTGCGCCCGTCGCGACTCCGGCCCCCGCCCGCTCTGGCCGGCATCTGCCACACCGACGACTACGAGCGGGCCTCCCACGCCCTGGGCAAGTCCTACCGCGACGTGGTGCGCGGCTTTCGCGGGCAGTTCGACCATCCGCCCGACGTGGTTGCCCACCCGCGCGATGAGGAGGATCTCGCCGCGGTGCTCGAGTGGGCGGCGGATGCCGAGGCCGCGGCGATCCCCTTCGGCGGCGGCACCAGCGTGGTGGGCGGGGTGGAGTACAGGGGCGACGGACCGTCGGTCACGATCGACCTGCGTGCGCTGGACCGGGTGCTGGAGGTGGACGAGACCTCGCACGCCGCCCGCATCCAGGGGGGCGCCACCGGCCCCCGCCTCCAGGAGCAGCTGCGCGGCCACGGCCTCACGCTGCGCCACTTCCCCCAGTCGTTCGAGTACTCCACGCTCGGGGGGTGGATAGCCACCAGGGCGGGCGGGCACTTCGCCACGCTGTGGACGCACATCGACGATCTCGTGGAGTCGGTGCGGGCCCTCACCCCGAGCGGGGAGTGGGAGAGCCGGCGGCTGCCGGGCTCTGGCGCCGGGCCGAGCCCGGACCGCATGCTGATCGGGTCCGAGGGCACGCTCGGGGTGATCACCGAGGCATGGGTGCGGGTGCACGCCAGGCCCGGCTTCCGCGCCTCGGCCGGCGTGGGCTTCGAGTCCTTCAGCGCCGGAGCCGAGGCCGTGCGCGCCCTGGCGCAGTCGGGGCTGCATCCCTCCAACTGCCGCCTGCTCGACCCGGGCGAGGCCGCGCTCACGGGCGCGGACAGTGACGGCCGCGCTCTGCTGGTGCTGGGATTCGAGTCGTCCGACCATCCCCTCGGCGCGTGGCTCTCGCGCGGGCTGGAGCTGTGCGCCGACCACGGCGGTACGCCCACCGGCGAGTCTCGCCTGCGCGCGCCAAACGACGGGGGCGACCACCCCCGCGGCGACGCGGAGGGCGCGTGGCGCGACGCCTTCCTGCAGGCGCCCTACATCCGGGACACGATGGTGGCGGCGGGGATCATCAGCGAGACGTTCGAGACCGCCATCACCTGGGATCGCTTCGAGAGCTTCGTGGCCACCGTGCGCCGGACCGCCGAGCGCGCGGTCGCCCAGGCCTGCGGGAACGGGCCGGCGCTCGTCACCTGCCGGCTCACCCACGCATACCCGGACGGGGCGGCGCCCTACTTCACGGTGCTCGCCCCGGCGCGCCGGGGCTCCGAGCTCGAGCAGTGGGATCAGATCAAGGCGGCGGTGTCGGAGGCGATCGAGGCCGCCGGCGGCACGATCACCCACCACCACGCGGTGGGCCGTGACCACCGCCCCTGGTATGACCGCCAGCGCCCCGAGCCCTTCGCCGCGGCGCTGCGCGCGGCCAAGGCGGCGGTGGACCCCGCGGGCATCCTCAACCCCGGCGTGCTGCTGGACCCGTGAGCGAGCCGCAGCGAAAGCGCGAGCTGGCGCGCGCCGACCGCGTGATGCCCGGCGTGTGGCGCCTGCGCCTGCCCCTGCCCTGGCCCGGAGTGCCGCACGTGAACGCGTTCGCGATCGCCTCGGGCAGCGGCGTCGTGCTGGTGGACACCGGCATGCACGAGCCGGGCGCGCTGGCGCAGCTCGAGCGCGCGCTTGCCCTCGCGGGCCTGCGCCTGGAGCACGTGCGGCTGCTGGTGTGCACCCACGCGCACTCCGACCACTACGGCCTGGCGAAGCCGATCGTGGAGGCGGCCGGGTGCGAGCTGTGGATGCACCCCAACCACCGCCACATGACGGCGGCCGCGGAGGATCCGGAGCGGACGCTCGAGCGCCGCATCGAGGTGGCGGCGCACAGCGGCGTGCCCGCGGCAGCGCTGGAGAGCTACCGCGAGCGGCGCAGCGGCGAGGGCGTGGGGATCGCCGGCGTGGTGGAGCCCGACCGTGAGCTGGTGCCGGGCGTGGAGGTGGACTCCGACCTCGGCCGCTGGCAGGTGTATGAGACGCCGGGCCACGCGCCGTCGCACGTGGTCCTGCACCAGCCCGACAAGCGGCTGCTCCTGTCGGGCGACCACATCATCGGCCGCGTGTCGCTCTACTACGACTACGGCTACACGCCGGACCCCGCGGGCGAGTACCTGTCCAGCCTCGACACGGTCGAGGACCTCGACGTGGACCTCGTTCTCGCTGGGCACGGCAAGCCGGTGCGTGGGCTGCAGCGGCTCGTGCGCGCCAACCGCGACGCGGTGCACGAGCGCATGGGCCGGGTGCGTGAGGCGATCGCCGGCGAGGCCCTCACGCCGTTCGAGATCGTGCCGAAGCTGATGGGCTCCACCGAGCTCACGCCGATGATGGTGAACTGGGGGCTGTCGGAGACCCTCTGTTACCTGCGCCACCTCGAGCTGCTGGGCGAGGCGGAGAGGCTGCCGGACACAGATCCCGAGCAGTGGCAGCTGTCAGAATCGAAGAAATGAGAAGCCTCCTTTCCTTCCCAAACCCGGTGAACGAGAAGGCCGCCCGGGCGGTGGCCGGCCTGGTCCTGGCCACCTGTGTCGTGGCCCTCGCCTCGGCCCAGTACTGGCTGCTCGTCCCGCTCGCGCTGGGCTTTTTGGCGCGGGTGCTCACGGGGCCGCGGCTGAGCCCGTTCGGGCAGCTGGCCACCAGGGTGATCGCGCCCCGCCTGGGCGAGCCCCATTACGTGGCGGGGCCGCCCAAGCGCTTCGCCCAGGCGATCGGCCTCGCGATGACGTCGACCGGAGCCGTGCTGGTCCTGGGCTTCGGGCTCGAGGGCGCCGCAGTGGTGGTGCTCGCGGCGATGGTCGTGGCCACCGGGCTCGAATCCATCTTCGCCCTGTGCCTGGGGTGCAAGTTGTTCACGGGGCTGATGCGCATCGGCCTCGTCCCGGCGGACGTGTGCGCCGAGTGCGCGAACTTCCGGACCGCCTAGGTCCGCTCCTCCAGCGCCACGTAGCCCAGCTGGAGGAAGTCGGCGGCGCTGAGCAGGGCGAAGACCGATGCCACCCGCCGCGTGACCGTGGGGTCGTGCAGGTACCCGCCGACGAAGCCGGCCGCCACCCACTGCCCGATGCAGTAGGGGCAGACGAGCAGCTCGCCGGTGGCACGGCGCAGGCCGGTCCCGCGCGGCTCCTCCGACACCTCACCCGGTCCACCCTCGCCCGTGTAGCGGGTGAAGGGCGCGCGCAGGAAGCTCGTCACGCGTTCCTTGGTGATCACCCGGCTGAGCTTCATGGTGGCCAGGGTGAGAAGCGCAAAGTCGCCGAGAGGAATGCGCTCGGCCAGGCGGGGCCCCTGCTTGCGGGCGGCCACGACGTAGGCGATCACCAGGGCGTCGAACGCGACCGTGTAGGCGGCGTAGCTGCCGAGCGGCTTGTGGTCGTGCGGCGAGTACCCGCCGGCCAGCGGGGCGGAGTCCGGCATCGCCAGGCCGTTACCCGCGCGCGTGCATCGGGAAACGGGGGCGCTCCCGGCGCTCCCGGGTTTGGCCCAGACCGTTTCGCACACCCGTCCCCTGGGTAGCCCGCTGCCGCCATGGCCACCAACGAACGCTTCATGCCGGTCGAGCCCCAGGCGGTCTGGGATGTGCTCGCCGATCCCGCGAGCTACGCCTACTGGGTCGTGGGCTCCAAGGTGATTCGCGATGCCGACCCCCAGTGGCCCGAGCCCGGGTCGAAGTTCCACCACACCATCGGTGTGGGTCCGCTGAAGGTGAGCGACCACACCGAGGTCGTCGAGGCTCACCGTCCGGGGCTGTTCAGGCTGCGTACCAAGGCGCGGCCGCTCGGGACCGCGATGGTCACGATGCGGGTGATCTCCCGTGGAGCTGCCGGCGGCAGCATGGTGGAGATGACTGAGAACCCGGACGGCGTGGTGGCCGCGCTGTCGCTCAATCCGCTCACCCACGTGCTCACGATCGCCCGCAATGCCGAGTCGCTGATGCGGTTGGAGGAGCTCGCGCTGCTTCAGGCCGCGGAGGGCGCGCCGGCGTGAGCACAGGAGCCGCAAAGCACACCTCCGTGTGGGTTGACACCGGACCGGACCAGCCCGTCTTCGAACGGCTCGACGGCGAGGTGTCCGCCGACGTGGCGGTGCTCGGCGGAGGGATGGTCGGCATCACGACCGCACTGATGCTCCAGGAGAGAGGCGTGGACGTGGCGCTGGTGGAGGCCGGCCGGCTCGTGCACGGCGTCACCGGATACACGACGGCGAAGGTTTCCTCCCAGCACGGGATGATCTACGCCGACCTGCGCTCGAGGTTCGGCGAGGGCGGAGCGCGAACCTACGGGCAGGCCAACCAAGCGGCGCTGGAGTGGATCGCGCGACGGGTGGCCGACGACGGGATCGACTGCGACTTTCGCCGGCGCGACTCCTACGCCTACCTGTCGGAGGGCTCGCCGAGCTCCTCCGCGGAGGACGAGGTGCGGGCCGCTGTGGAGGCGGGGCTGCCGGCATCGCTCGAGCCTTCCGCGCCGCTGCCCTATCCCACCGCTGCCGCCGTCCGCTTCACCGACCAGGCCGAGTTCCACGTGCGCAAGTTCCTGCTCGCGCTGGTGGAGCAATTCACTGCCAGGGGCGGCCGCATCTACGAGCATTCGCGCGCGGTGGAGGTGGATTCTGACGAGCGCTGCCTGGTGAAGGCCCCCGGCGGCCAGGTCCACGCCGACCGCGTGGTGGTGGCCACCCACTACCCATTCCTGGACCGCTCGCTGGCCTTCGCGCGGGTCCACCCGCAGCGTTCCTACGCGATTCTCTGCCGGACGCGCGACGAGCCGCCGCAGGGCATGTTCATCAGCGCCGACTCCCCCACCCGGTCGATCCGCTCGGTTCCGGTGGACGGGGAGGAGCTGTTGCTCGTGGGTGGCGAGGGGCACAAGACGGGCACGGGCGGCGACACGCGCGAGCGCTACGAGACGCTCGAGCGCTTTGCCCGCGAGCACTGGGACGTGGCCTCGGTGGAGTACCGGTGGTCGGCCCAGGACAACACCACGGTCGACACCGTGCCCTACGTGGGGCGTCTGACGCCGCGCGAGGAGAAGGTCTTCATGGCCACCGGCTTTGCCAAGTGGGGCATGACCGGCGGCACCGCCGCGGCCATGGTCCTGGCCGACCTGTGCACCGGCCGCGAGAACGCGTGGGCGCCGCTCTTCGACCCCAACCGCTTCAAGCCACTGGCCTCGGCCTCCAAGCTGATCCAGGAGAACTCACAGGCGGGCTTCCGGATGGTGCGCGACCGCCTCGCGAACCGCGGCGACCGCCAGCTCGAGGACCTGGCGCCGGGCGAGGGCGACATCGTCCGACACCAGGGGGAGAAGGTGGCGGGCTACCGCAACGAGGACGGCTCACTGGTGGCGGTTTCCACCCGTTGCACCCACCTGGGCTGCCAGGTGAACTTCAACAGCGCCGAGCGCAGCTGGGACTGCCCATGTCACGGTTCGCGCTTCGCGCCCGACGGCTCGGTGCTCGAGGGCCCGGCCGTCCACCGGCTCGAGCTCAAGCCGCTCGACTGAGGGGTCGCGGCTAGACGGGCTGCGCCGCGCGCGTCCACGGCTGGGCGGCGCGCAGTGCGGCCAGGATGGCGCGCGTGGCCGGTGATCGGTTGAGCGTGTAGAAGTGGATGCCCGGCGCCCCTCGCGCCAGCAGATCGACGCACTGCAGCGTGGCGTAGGCCACACCCAGGTCCGCGAGGGCGTCCGCGTCGTCCTGGCGTGCCTCCAGCTCGCGCTCGAACGGGTCCGGGATCTCCGACTTGCACATCTCGGTGATGCGCTTGATGGACTTGTAACTGGTCACGGGCATGATCCCCGGCACGATCGGCACGGTCACGCCGGCCTCCCGCGCGCGGGCCACGAAGTCGAAGTAGAACTCATTGTCGAAGAACAGCTGGGTGATGAAGAACCCTGCGCCGGCATCCTGCTTGGCCTTCAAAAACCGCAGGTCGTGCTCCGCGCTCTCGGCCTCGGGGTGCACCTCGGGGAACGCCGCGGCGCCCACGGCGAACTCGAACTCCCCGGCCAGCAGCTCGATCAACTCGGTGGAGTAGCGCAGGCCGCCGTCGGTCTGGGTCCAGACGGACTCGCCCTCCGGCGGGTCGCCGCGCAGAGCCAGCACGTTCTCCACGCCGGCGCCCTCAATCTCGCGGAGGGTGGCGCGCAGCTCGTCGGTGGTGGCGCCCACGCAGGTGAAGTGGGCCATCGCCTCGATGCCCAGCTGCTGCTCGATCTCCTTGACCAGGCCGATCGTGCGATCGCGGGTGGAGCCCAGGGCGCCGTAGGTCACCGAGACGAAGTGGGGACGGTCGTGGCGCAGCGCGTCGAGGGTGGAACGCAGGTTCTCGTAGCCCTCGTCGGTCTTCGGCGGGAAGAACTCGAACGAGAAAACGGGTCGCTCGTCGGTCAGGAGCGTGTCAATTCGCATGGCGGGGAAGGCTACCCGTCGATCAATCCACGCGACCGGCGTGGCCGTCCGGAGGGGTGATCGCCAGACCCGTGGCCACCGTGGTGCGTCCGGACAGCTCGTACTGGACGTCCACCGAGTCGTTCTTCCCGTAGGTGCCGAACAGGGCGAGGAAGATCGCGGCCCAGCGCCAGAGGTTGAGCCGCTCCTTCTCGAGTGGGCGGTCGAAGAGCAGCTCGCGGCCGCGCACCTCGTAGTCGCGCCCCTCCTCCTGGGGGACGCCGTTCACGAATACGCGAAACGGGCGCTGGGCGCCCCGCGGCAGCGCCACCCTCCAGCGGCCCTCGGCGCTCATGCCGACAGCTTCCGCCGCAGCGCCTCGTACGGGGACTCGTCGTCGTCCTGCTCCACCAGCCGCCGCCGCAGGCGGCCGGTGTAGGCCTCGGCGGAGCCGTCGCCGCGCACGTCCACACCGGCGCGGACGCGGCCCGGACCGCGCAGCTCCACGCGCCCAACCACCAGCTGCACCGGCTCGAGGCGGCGCATGAGCGTGCCGCCCTCCCCGGCCACCGACGCTCCGTCCTCCAGCCGGCGCGCGTGGCGCTCGAGCACCGCCAGCGCGGCATCGAGGTTGTCCGTGCGCTCGGTGCGCACCTTCGCCCCGCTGTGCACGAGTATCCGGAAGCCGGCCACCCCCGGGAGTCAGCCTCCGATGGCGCTCATGCTGCGGGCCGGCTGGCGGAAGCCCTTCTCGCCCACCCGGTGCTTGAGCTCCTTGCGCCATACCGCCGCGCGCACCACCTGCTCCAGCTCGTCGTCGGTGGCGCCCGCGCGCAGCGGTTCGCGCAGGTCGGTCTCGTGCAGCGAGAAGAGGCACGTGCGCAGCTTGCCGTCGGCGGTGAGGCGGATGCGGTTGCAGTCCGAGCAGAACGGCTCCGAAACCGGGTTGATGAAGCCGATCTCGCCCTCGCCGTCGGCGAAGCGAAAGCGGCGGGCGGTGGCGGACGCCTCTCGCGGCATCTCCTCCAGCGGGTGCACCGCGTGGATGATCTCGCGCAGCTCCTCGCCGGTGAGCACCTGGTCCTCGGTCCACGCATGGTCGCCGTCGAGCGGCATGAACTCGATGAAGCGCACCTGAAAGTCGCGCTCGCGGGCGAACCGGGCGAACGGCAGCGCCTCCTGCTCGGTGAAGCCGCGCAGCGCCACCGCGTTCACCTTGATGGGCCGCAGGCCGGGCTGGGCGGCGGCCGCCTCGAGCCCGGCGAGCACCTGCGGGAGCGCGTCGCGCCGGGTGATCTCGAAGAAGCGGTCGCGCTGGAGCGAGTCGATCGACACGTTCAGGCGCTTCACGCCCGCCGCCGCCAGCGCCGGGGCATCGCGCTCGAGCAGGTAGCCGTTGGTGGTCACCGACAGGTCGCGCACGCCCTTCACCCGCGCGAGCATGCCGGCCAGCACGGGAAAGTCCCGCCGCACCAGCGGCTCGCCGCCGGTGAGCCGCACGTCGGATACGCCCATCTCGGAGAGCAGGCGCACCACCCGCTCGATCTCCTCGAATCGCAGCACCTCTGCGCGCTCCAGCCAGGGCAGGCCGTCCGCGGGCATGCAGTACTGGCAGCGGAAGTTGCACCGGTCCGTGACCGACACCCGAAGGTCGCCGATGGTGCGGCCGTGACCGTCGATCAGTGGATCGCGGGTCATGCCCCGAGGGTACCCGTAGCTCGCGCCAGGCTCGCGCGCGTGTTGTAGTCGGGGATCTTCGCCTCGGCCGACCGCACGCCGCGCGGCAGCAGCACGTTGCCCTCGGGCCAGTGCACCTGGAGGTTGCCGGGGGCGATCGGTGCGGTCTGCGCGCGGCCGAGCAGCTCGCCGTGGTGGGAGCGCACGAGCACCTCGTCGCCGTCGGCGATCTCCAGCCGGGCCGCATCCTCGGCGCTCACCAGCACGGCCTCTCGCACGGCGCCGGTGATGCTGTCGCTCTGCTCCTGGACCATCGAGTTGAACTGCTTGCCGCGGCGGGTGGACACAGTGAACAGCCCGTCCGCCGGGAGCGGCGGCTCTGGGGCGATGGCCGAGAAGTGCGCCAGGCCGTCCTCGGTGGGGAAGTCGTGCCCGTCGGGCAGCAGGGCGCCGCCGTACTGGAAGCTGTCACCGCCCTCGCGCAGCCTCTCGATCCCGCCGTAGAGCGGCACCACGCGTGCGATCTCCTCGCGCACCTGGGCCGTGCCGCCGGGGTAGGTGAGCGCCTCGGCGCGGTCGGGCCGAACCCGCCGCGCCAGGTCCAGGAGCACCTCCCACTCCGGCCGCGCCTCGGCCACGCGCGGGCCGGGGATCTCGGGGGAAAGGATCACTCGCCGCTCGGTGCTCGTCTCGGTGATCCCGCCGGGCACCTCGTACCGCGTGGTCGCGGGCAGCACCAGCACCGCATCGGCCGGCTCCACGAGCATCTGGCTCGACATGACGATGTCCGCGTGCACCCGCAGCGGTATGCGTTCAAGGGAGGCCCTCACCTCGTCGGGATCGGGCAGCACGTCGAGGAAGTTCCCGCCCACGGCCACGAGCACATCCAGCTCGCCGCGCCCCGCGGCGTCGATCATCTCGGGCGCGGTGGGCCCGGGCGAGTCGGGCACCGAAAAGCCCCACTGCTCCGAGAGCGCCGCGGCGTGCTCGGCGTCGACCGGCGCGCCACCCGGCAGGGCGGTGGAGTAGCAGCCCATCTCGGCGCCGCCCTGCACCCCGGAGTGCCCGCGGATGGGCATCAGCCCGCAGCCCTCGCGCCCCACCCAGCCGCGCGACAGGGCCAGGTTCACGATCGCGCGCACGTTGTCCTCGCCGTTCTCGTGCTGTGTGACTCCCATCGACCACACCAGCACCCCGCGGCCGGCCTCGCCAACGGTCCGCGCGAACTCCAGCATCTCGTCGCGCGACACGCCCGCGGATTGCTCCAGCTGGTCCCACGAGCGCTCGCCCAGCCGCTCCTGGAGCTCCGGCCAGCCCGAGGTGTGGTCGTCAATGAAAGCCTGGTCCAGCCACCCCCGCTCGGCCATGTGGCGCAGTGTGCCGGTGAGGAAGGCCACGTCGCCGCCCACGTTCACCTGGTGGAAGCGGTCGGCGATCTGCGTCCCGAACACCGCACTCTCGGGCACCGACGGGATCCAGTAGCGGTCCATGCCCGGCTCGCGGTAGGGGTTGACCACCACCACGCGTGCCCCGTTGCGCTTGGCGTGGTGCAGGTACTTGGTGGTCACGGGCTGGTTGTTGGCCACGTTGGACCCGATGAACACGATCAGGTCCGACTTCAGCCAGTCGGTGTAGGAGCAGGTGGTGGCGGCCACGCCGAGCGCCTCCTTGAGCCCGAACGTGCTGGGGGAGTGGCACACGCGGGCCGCGTTGTCGATCGCGTGGCTGCCCATCGCCCGGGTGGCCTTCTGGGCGGCGTAGTAGGTCTCGTTGGCGGTGCCCCGGCTCGTGAGGTAGACGCCCATGCGATCGGGCCCCGCGGCGCGCAGGCGATCCGCCGCCAGCTCCAGCGCCTTCTCCCACGACAGGCGGGTGAACCCCGGCTCGCCGTGGCGGCGCAGCATGGGAAACGGCACGCGGCCCAGCTCGCGCAGCTGGGCGCCGGAGCGCCGGCGCAGCGCCTCCACGTCGCCGAGCACCGCGGGGTCCAGCTCGGGCATCGTGTTCAGGCGCAGGAGGCGCAGGCGGATGTTGCACAGGTGGACGCCGTCGATGGTCCAGTCGCGCATCCCCTTCGTGCCGAGCGCACAGCCGTCGCACACGCCGTCCTTGAGGATGCGCCAGCTGTAGCCCGCGCGGTCGCGGTTCTCCCATACCGCGCGCGTGACCTCACCGAAGTTGTTGGGGTGCTGCTCGCCGATGCCGAACGGCTTCCAGCTCGCGCGCAGCGACCACGCCGAGCGGCGTCGCTCTCTCTCGTCCCCGTCCACGAGGGCTATGTTGCCAGTCCATGGACACCGCCTCGACACCACCACCCGAGGGCCCGGTTCGCCCGCGGGAGGCCGTGGAGCACGTGGCGCTCAACGCGCCCACGCGCGGCAACCGCCGCCTGGAGTCCATGCTGGCCGCGGCCAACGCCGACGACCGGCTCCGGGCGTGGTGGCACATGCAGCACGTGATGGCCAACCGGCTCGGCATGTCCGACCACAGCTGGGTGCACGTGCAGATCGTGCTCAACATCGCGCTGCGGCTGTTCCGGCTGCTGTCCAAGCGCGGCGTGGAGCCGGCGATGGTGTCCGAGCACCTCATGCGCGACCACGATGCCGAGGTGGTGATCGCGGCCGCCTGCCTGATGCACGACACGGGCATGTCGATTCACCGCACCGATCACGAGGCCTACAGCCTGTTCCTGGCCGCCGAGCGCCTGCCCGCGCTGCTCGAGGGCGTGTACGAGGAGCCCGACCGGACCGTGGTGGTGGCGGAGTCGCTGCACGCGATCATCGGGCACCGCCGCCGGGGCGACCCGATCACCGTCGAGGCCGGGATCGTGCGCGTGGCCGACGCCCTCGATCTCGCCCAGGGCCGCTCGCGCGTGCCGTTCTCCAACCGCCGCCCCAACATCCACTCGCTGTCGGCGGCGGCGATCGATGGCGTGGAGATCAAGCCGGGCGAGGACCGCGCCGTGACGATCGAGATCGCGATGAACAACTCCGCCGGCATCTTCCAGGTGGACGAGCTGCTGGCCACCAAGCTCCGGGGCTCGGGACTGGAGGACCACCTCGAGGTCGTGGCCCGGATCGAGTCCGAGCACGAGAAGCGGCTCGTGCCCGTGTTCCGGATCTGAGTGCCGGCCGTCCCGGTCATCGAGACCGAGCGCCTGATCCTGCGGGGATGGCGCGACGCCGACGTGGACGCCTACGCGCGCATCTGCGCCGACCCCCAGGTGATGCGCTACATGCATCCGCCGCGCGCGCTCACGCCCGCCGAGGCCGCCTACGACGCCCTTCGCCTGCAGGAGCACTGGCAGCGCCAGGGCTTCGGGCACTGGGTGGTGGAGGAGCGCGAGAGCGGGCGGATGGTGGGCCGCACCGGGCTCAAGCGCCACACCGACTGGCCGCTCGACCCGGAGAACACCGAGGCGGGCTGGCTGTACGGGCGGGCCGCGTGGGGCAAGGGATATGCCACCGAGGCGGCGCGGGAGGTGGTGCGCTTCTGCCTCGAGGTGCTGGAGCGCCCCGAGGTGATCTCGATCGCCCATCCGGCCAACGTGGGCTCACACCGGGTGATGGAGAAGGTGGGGCTGTCGTTTGCGGGGGAACGCCACTGGGCAGAGCGGCAGATGGACGTGGTCTGGTACTCGCGACTCGGCTAGTTCGCCACCGGTTGGTTGCACGTGCAACCACTCTGCTAACGTTTCGTAAGTAATCGCGGCACACACCGGAAGTTTTGCCAAGGGAGGCATCGATGGACTTGGGACTTTTTCTGCTCCACGCAGTCGTGGGGCTCTTCTTCGTGGGACACGGCGCACAGAAGCTGTTCGGCGTGTTCGGAGGGCACGGCCTGGAGGGCACGGCCGGATTCTTCGACTCCCTCGGCCTTCGCCCCGGGCGCGTTCACGCCACGGCGGCCGGGCTGAGTGAGCTCGTGGGCGGCGCCCTGCTCGCGCTTGGCCTGTTCACCCCATTCGCGGCCGCTCTGATCGTCGCCACGATGGTGGCGGCAGTTATCACCGCGCATCTCGGCAAGGGCCCCTGGAACACCGACGGTGGCTGGGAGCTCAACGCCACCTACGCGGTCGCAGCCGTGGCCCTCGCGGGCGCCGGCGCGGGTGGCTGGTCGCTCGACGCCGCGTTTGACCTGGACCTCGCCGGCACCGGCTGGGCCCTTGCAGCGCTCGGTGCGGGTCTGCTCGGAGGCCTCGGGGCCGTCACGCAGGGCCGTCTGACCACACGGCACAGCAGCGACGCGGGCGCCCAGGCCTCAGCGGCTTGACGCCTCAGCTGGGTGCTTCGACGGGCGCGGCCTACCGGCGCGCCCGTCGATTCCCTCGTACTGCAGCTCGCGGTCGCCGGTGTAGATCTGCCGCGGCCGCGCGATCTTCTTCTCCGGGTCGTCGAGCATCTCCAGCCACTGCGCCAGCCAGCCGGCGGTGCGCGGGATGGCGAACATCACGGTGAACATGTCCGGCGGGATGTTCATCGCCTCGTAGATCAGGCCCGAGTAGAAGTCCACGTTCGGGTAGAGCTTGCGCTCGGTGAAGTACTCGTCGTCGAGCGCCCGCTTCTCCAGCTCCTGGGCGATCTCGAGCTTGGGGTTCTGCGCCCCGCCGGTGGCCTCGAGCACCTCGTCCACGTGCTTCTTGATGATCCGCGCCCGCGGGTCGTAGTTCTTGTAGACCCGGTGGCCGAAGCCCATCAGCTTCTCCTCCTTGTCCTTCACGCCCTGGAGGAAGTCCGGGATGTTCTCCACGGTCTCGATCCGCTCGAGCATCCGCAGCACGGCCTCGTTGGCGCCGCCGTGCAGCGGCCCGTAGAGCGCGGCCACCCCGGCGGCCAGCGCCGAGAACGGATCCACGTCGGACGAGCCCACGGCCCTCACGGCCGCGGTGGAGCAGTTCTGCTCGTGGTCGGCGTGCAGGATCCAGAGCACGTCGAGCGCCCGCTCCAGCCGCGGGTCGGGCTCGTACTTCACCTCGGTCATCTTGTAGAGCATCGAGAGGAAGTTGCCCGCGTAGCTCAGGTCGTTGTCGGGGTAGACGTAGGGCAGCCCGAGGTTGTGGCGGTAGGCGAATGCCGCGAGCGTGGGCATCTTGGCGATCAGCCGCACCACCGCCATGTAGCGCTCGGAGTCGGAGTCGAGGTCCTTGGCGGCGGGATAGAAGCTCGACAGCGCTCCCACCGTGGACAGCAGCATCGCCATCGGGTGGGCGTCGTAGCGGAAGCCCTCCATCGACTTCTTGATGTTCTCGTGCACGTAGGTGTGGTGCGTGATGGCGTAGGTCCAGAAGTCCAGCTCGTCCCGCTTGGGAAGCGCGCCGTGCACCAGCAGGTAGGCCACCTCGAGGAAGCTCGAGTCCTCGCACAGCTGCTCGATCGGGTAGCCGCGGTGCTCGAGCACGCCGGCCTCGCCGTCGATGTAGGTGATCGCGCTGCGGCACGAGGCGGTGTTGGTGAACGCCGGGTCGTAGGTCATCAGGCCGAAGTCGTCCTCGGACTCCTTCATCTGGCGGAAGTCCATGGCCCTCACGGTGCCGTCCGTGATCTCCAGCTCGAAGGTCTCGCCGGTGCGGTTGTCGGTAACGCTGAGCGAGTCCTTGGCGGTGGCTACGCCGCCTCCGTTCCCGCTGTCGGTCTGCTCCTCCGCCATCCCGTCTCCTCTCGAATGATCTCCTGGACCAGGGAGTCTGACGTACTAGCTCTTTCGCCAGCCGCCGCCGAACAGGCGCGACAGCTTCCCACCGCCGCGCGGGCGGAACACGGGCGGCCCGCTCTCGGGCGGGGGCAGCTCGACGGCCTCGGCGGAGGTGATCGTGAGCGTGACCCCGCGTTCGGCGGTGCGCGCCACTTCGGGTGCGTCCACGAAGCGCAGGTCGCCGCCACCGATGTCGATCACGATGCCGTCGAAGATGTGCTCGCGGTAGTTGTCGAGCACCTCGCGCACGCTCCCCACCTCCACCTCGTCGGACCCGTACACGGGCACGCCCGTCTCCAGCGCCGTGTAGTGGACGGCCGTGCCGTCGTCGATCGCCACGGCTAGCCGGGAAGCACGAGCGCGGCCTCTTCGTCCTCGTGCTCCTCCTCGTCGTGCATGATCGAGGTCACGATCGCCGAGCCGATGGCGCCCAGCACGAGGACCACGGAGATCGTGGCCACGGCGCGCTCGGTGCGCTTGTCGCCGGGCCAGTTCTCCCGGGTGACCCCGAGGAAGGACACCGTGAGCGCCCAGAGGGCGAGGATCGCGCCGAGGACGTGGAAGGCGTTCACGGGCGCGAAAGCTAACGCACGTTGCGGCGCCGGGCGACCGCGCCGGTGCGGTGTGCGCGGAGGCGGCACCGGGGCCGGGGCGCCGTGGGGGCCCCGGCGGGGCGGGCGCGGCCGCGGTGTGCGGGGGTCGGGGCGCCGGTCGGAGCCGCCTCCCTCGGGGCCATCGTCCACAACCGGCTCGGGCTCGCGGATCGCGTACCAGATCAACACCAGCGCCGCCACGATCGGGATCTTCAGGACGACGAACATCCAGATGAAGGTCGTCAACTCCACGACGCGATCGTATCGCCCCTCGGGCTCAGGCGGGGGCGGCTTCCAGCGCGGTGATCTCCCGGAAGCGCTCGAAGCGCTCGTCGATCTCCTCGCTGGTGAGGCGCGCCACGCGCTCGGTCCCGAACTCCTCCACGTTGAAGGAGGCGAGCACCGAGCCGTAGGTCATGGCCCGGCGCAGCGCTGCATCGTCCTGCCAGTCGCCCTGGGCGGCGAGATAGCCGAGGAAGCCGCCGGCGAAGGAGTCGCCGGCCCCGGTGGGGTCGGTCACCGTCTCCAGCGGGAACGCGGGCAGTGCGAAGAAGCCATCCGTTGTGAACAGCGCCGCGCCGTACTCGCCCTGCTTGGCCACCACCACGCTCGGGCCCATGTTCATGATCGCCCGCGCGGCGCCGCACCAGGTTGGGTTCCTCGGTGAGCATGCGGATCTCGGCGTCGTTGAGGAACACGAGGTCCACGCCGGCGATGGTCTTCACCAGCGAGTCGCGCGCCGACTCGATCCAGAGGTTCATCGAGTCCAGGCCGGCGAACCGGGCTCCGGTGCACTGCTCGCGCACGCCACGCTGCACGTCGGGCTGGATGTTGGCGAGGAAGAGGTTGTCCGCGCTCCTGGACGCCTCCGACAGCTTGGGCTCGAACTCCCCGAACACCCCCAGCTGCGTGTCCTCGGTGTGGGCCAGGTTCATGTCGTACTCGTAGTGCGCCTTCCAGAAGAAGGTCTGGCCCCCCTCCACGTGCTCCACGTCGTCGGTCACGACACCCCGCCCGTGCAGGACCCGATACTGCTCGTCGCCGAAGTCGTCGCCGACCGGCCCCACCACGCGCACCTCCGTGAAGAAGCTCGCGGCAAGGGAGAAGTGCACGGCGGCTCCGCCGAGCATGCGCTGCCGCTCGCCGAAGGGAGTCTTCACCGAGTCGAACGCGATCGATCCAACCACTACGAGGCTCATGGGCGCGGCACCTTATTACGCTCACGCCGATGCGCGCGGTCTGTGTCTCCGAGGTGGGCGGCCCCGAGGTGCTGCGCGTGTCCTCGATTCCGGAGCCCAGGGCGGGTGAGGGAGAGGTGCTGATCGAGGTGGCACTGGCCGGCGTGAACTTCGGCGACACCCACCAGCGCGAGGGCCAGTATATCGCCGAGCGCCGGCTGCCCTTCGTCCTGGGGGGCGAGGTGGCGGGGATCGCCGACGGCCGGCGGGTGGTGGCGCTGCTGGAGACCGGCGGCTATGCCGAGCGCGCCGTGGCGCCTGCGGCGCGGACCTTCGACATCCCCGACGGCGTGTCCGACCACGCCGCACTGGCCCTGCTGATCCAGGGTCTCACCGCGTGGCACCTGTACCGCACCGCCGCCCGTTTGCGGCAGGGGGGAGAGCGTGGTCGTGCACTCTGCCGCGGGCGGGGTGGGCGGCCTGGCCGTGCAGCTGGCGAAGCCGATGGGAGCGGGGCGCGTGATCGCCACCGCGGGCTCCGAGGAGCGCCGGGCGCGCGCGCTGGAGCTGGGCGCAGACGCCGCCGTGGACCCGGACAGCGACGACTTGGCAACCGCCCTGGAGGACGCAAACGGGGGCCGGCAGGTGGACGTGGTGCTCGAGACCGCGGGCGGGCGGGTGTTCGAGCAGAGCCTCCAGGCCCTGGCTCCCTTCGGCCGCCTCGTGGCCTACGGCAACTCCACGCGCGAGAAGGTGCGCGTGTCCAACGCCGCCCTGCTGAAGACCAGCCGGGCGGTGGTGGGCTTCTGGCTGATGCACCTGCTCGACCGCCCGGAGATGCTGGCCGAGCCGCTGGCCGACCTGTTCGAGCGCGCCGCGCGCGGGGAGATCGAGGCGCAGCTGGGCCCGGTCTACCCCCTCGAGGACGTGCGCCGGGCCCACGAGGACCTGGCCGGGCGCCGCACCACCGGAAAGCTGGCGCTGCGGCTCAATTAGGGGCGCTCCGGGGGCCCATCGGTAGTCTCAGTGGGAGATGATGACATTTGAAGAGCTCGGGCTGTCCAAGCCGTTGGTGGACGCCCTGGAGCACCTCGGCTACAAACAGCCGACCCCCATTCAAGAAGAGACCATTCCCCTACTGCTGCAGGGGCGCGATGTGATCGGGCAGGCCCAGACCGGCACGGGCAAGACGGCCGCCTTCGGGCTGCCGATGCTCGAGTACATCGATCCCGCGGACACAGACGTCCAGGCGCTGGTGCTCACACCCACGCGCGAGCTGTGCATCCAGGTGACCCAGGCGCTGCGCGCCTACGGGCAAAACCGCGGCATATCCGTGGTGGCCGTTTTCGGCGGCGCCCCCATCCGCGACCAGGCCTCACGCCTGAAGGAGAGCGCGCAGGTTGTGGTGGGCACCGTGGGCCGCGTGATGGACATGATCGGCCGCCACTACCTCTTCCTCGACTCGGCCCGCTACGTGGTGCTCGACGAGGCGGATGAGATGCTCGACCTGGGCTTCCTCGAGGACGTGGAGACGATCCTCGGCCGCTGTCCCTCGGGCCGCCAGACGGCGCTGTTCTCCGCCACGATGCCGCCCGAGATCAGGAAGCTGGCCGAGAAGCGCATGTACGAGCCGGAGACGGTGAAGGTCAAGGCATCCACGCTCACGATCGACACCGTGGCCCAGTTCCATCTCGAGGTGTCCGACCGCGACAAGCCCGACGCCCTCGCCGACGTGCTCAAGGCTGAGAATCCCGGGCAGGCGATCATCTTCGCCCGCACCAAGATCGGGGTCGACCGCCTGGCCCGCCGGCTCGGTGACAAGGGCCTGCGTGTGAAGACGCTGCACGGCGACATGTCCCAGGGCGCCCGTGACGGCGTGATGATCGCCTTCAAGGGCGGGCGCGAGCGGCTGCTCGTGGCCACCGACGTCGCGGCCCGCGGCCTGGACATCGCCGGGGTGTCGCACATCGTGAACTACGACATCCCCAACTCGCCCGACATCTACGTGCACCGGATCGGCCGCACGGGACGCGCCGGAGAGAGCGGCCGCGCGATCACGATGATCACGCCCAAGCAGCGGCGCGAGCTGGAGGCCATCGAGCGCCACGCCGGCACCACGATCCCGGTGTGGGGCAAGAACGGGGCCGCGCCGCGCAAGCCCAAGGCCGAGACGCCCGAGGTGGCGGAGTTGGCCGAGTTGCCCGAGCCGGCGCCGGAGGCCGAGGTGGCAGCCGGCGAGCCGGAGAAGGCGCCCGAGCCCCGGGCGGCCACTCGCGAGCGCCCGAAGCGCGCAGCGTGAGCCCCGCCGCCGACGCCACTCCAAGCCGCGCCGCGACGACATGAACGGCGACGTGGTGAAGCTGATCTTCGGAGCCGGGCGAGCGCAGGGCATCGAGCCCGCCGACGTGGTGAGCGCGATCGTGGACGGTTCGCACCTCGACGGCGAGGACGTGCGCAACGTTCGCGTGCTCGAGCGGTTCAGCTTCGTGGAGGTCCCCTCCGACCGAGCGGGAGAGGTGGTCTCGAAGATCCGAGGAAACGAGGTCCGGGGCGTGGAGCTCCGGGTGGAGGTGGCGAAGAAGTGAGTCAGGCGACACTGCACACCAATCACGGCGCCGTCGAGGTGAAGTTCTTCGACGAGGACGCGCCCAAGACCGTGGAGAACTTCCGCAAGCTCTCCGCCGACGGCTTCTACGACGGCCTGGCGTTTCACCGGGTGATTCCCGACTTCATGATCCAGGGCGGCTGCCCGCTGGGCACCGGCACAGGCGGCCCGGGCTACACGTTCGAGGACGAGTTCAACGAGCACAAGATCGTGCGTGGCGCGCTGGCCATGGCCAACGCCGGCCCGGACACCAATGGCAGCCAGTTCTTCATCGTGACCAAGGACGAGGCGTCGTGGCTGGACGGCAAGCACACGGTGTTCGGCGAGGTCACATCCGGCATGGACGCGGTCGACGCGATCGAGGGCCTGCCAACGGGCCCTGGCGACCGGCCCGAGGAACCCGCCGTGATCGAGCGCGTGGAGCTGTCTGACGCAGCCTGATGCCCGCCTGCTGTGGTGGGAGGGCTGCCCGTCAACCGACCGGGCGCACGAGCTGCTGCGCGACGCGCTCGCCGGTGAGGGGCTGGACCCCGACTCCGTCGAGTTGGTGAAGATCGGGACCGAGGACGACGCGCAGCGGGAGCGGTTCGTGGGCTCGCCCACGATCAGGATCGGCGGCGTGGAGGTGGCCCCGGCGCAGGGCGAGCCCGTGGGCCTGAACTGTCGCGTCTACCGTCTGCGTGACGGGAGCGTGTCTCCCACGCCGGATCCCCAGGACATCCGCGAGGCGATCAGGGAGGCCACGTCATGAACATCGGAGACCCCGCGGAGCCATTCGAGCTGCCCGCCACGGATGGCACGAGCCACGGCCTCGACGGCACGCCCACGGCGGTCGTGTTCACCTGCAACCACTGCCCCTACGCCCTGGCGTGGCACGACCGGCTGCTGGCGGTGGCGCGTGACTACGACGGCCGCGCCCGGGTCCTGCTGGTCAACCCCAACGACGCCGACAGCCACCCGCGGGATTCCGCCGACGCCATGCGCGAGCGGGTGGAGGCCGACGGGGGCTGGCCCGCTCCCTACCTGCGCGACGAATCACAGGACGTGGCGAGGGCCTACGGCGCCAAGACCACCCCGGACGTGTTCGTGGTGGACGGCGAAGGGCGGCTGGCCTATCGCGGCGCGCCGGACTCCGACTACGAGGACCCGTCGCAGGACGCGGCCTGGCTGCGCGGCGCGCTCGACGCCGTTCTCGCTGGCGGCGTTCCCGACCCGGCCGAGACGGATCCGGTCGGGTGCAGCGTCAAGTGGCGGCGCTAGCCGCCTAGGAGATCGCTGCGAGCAGCCCGCGCGTGTCGCGCAGGTCGTCGAACGCCACCTCGGCGCCGGCGTCCAGCAGCTGCTCGCGGGTATACGACGCCGCGGCCACCCCGATCGCCCGCGCCCCGCCGCCGCGGGCGGCCTCCACGTCCAGGGGCGTGTCCCCGATGAGGATGGTGTCGGCGGGCTCCACGCTCACCCCGCGCAGCCGCTGTGCCTTCTCGCGCGCCACGGCCACGAGATCCGCTCGCACCGTGTGCGGGTCGGAGCCGTAGCCGCCGATCTCCAGATCCAGGTAGCGGTGAAGGCCGAAGGCGGCGAGCTTCAGCTCGGCGTTCGCCTCGATATTGCCCGTGAGCAGCGACTGGGTGACGTCGGGCAGACCGGCCACCGCCTCCAGCGTCTGCAGCGCGCCCGCCGTGGGGTGGCCCTCCGCCGCGATCCGCTCGCGCACCGAGCCGAGCGCCAGCCCGAGCTCCTCCAGCATCCTCGGCACATGCGTGGCGCCATCGGCCACGCCGGCGGAGGCGAGGATCTCGCTGGCTATGTCGTGGTCGGTGCGCCCGCCCATCGACACGGACGTCAGGTCGGCCGGGCGGTTGAAGATCGCGGCGAACGCGTCGCCGAAGGCGTCGCGGCCGTAGCCGGCGGTGTGCACCAGCGTGCCGTCGATGTCCCAGAGGAGGAGCTTCACCCCCGGAGATATACGGGTTCGGCGCGCGAGCCGCCCGCCCGCCTGCCGGGCCGCGCGCCTGTCGGGGTGCCTCCAGGCCTAGCCAGGCTCGCGCAGCTCCACGCCCAGCAGCCCCTCCAGGCGCGGCAGCGTGGAGTCCGAGCCGCGGTGAAGCACGGCCGTCATCCCCACGGCCTCGGCTCCCTCGCAGTTCTCGCGCAGGTCGTCCACGAACACGCACTCCGCCGGGGCCAGGCCGACGCGCTGCGCGCCCAGCTCGAAGATCTCCGGCTCGGGCTTGTGCAGACCCACCTCGCCCGAGATCACCACGGCGTCGAAGAGCTCCGGGAAGGAGGCGCGGTCATAGCGCCCGGCGCCCCACGAGTTCGAGATCAGGCCGGTGCGTCACGCCGAGCGCCTTGGCGCGCTTCACGGCGCTCGACCATCGGGCCGTCGGGGCTGCATGCCGGCGAACAGGCGGTCCACCAGCCCCTCGCTTCGGTCCACCCCGAGCAGTGGCGCCGAAGCGGCCTCGAACTCCGGCTCGCCGATCTCCCCGCGCTCGAGGCGGCGCAGCTCGGCGCGTGCCTCGGGATCCTCGCGGAAGAGGCGCTTGGCGGTGTCCGGCTCCAGCCCCTCGGCCCCGCAGAAGTCCCGGAAGGAGTCCCAGACGTTGGTGGTGAGCACCCCGCCGAAGTCCACCAGAAGGCCCCTCATCCGCGACTGCGCCACCTCCCAGGCCTTCTCTGCCAGCGCGGGCACGCCCTCGTCGAACATGGCCAGGTACTCGTCGTCGGACGCGCCCGCCACGTAAGCCTTGTAGTTGCCCTCCATGAAGACCGCCGCTTTCCAGAGAGCCAACGTCTGGTACCAGTGCAGCGCGGCCATCCGGCGCCCGCTGCGCTCCTCGTAGCGGGCCACCAACTCGCTCGCGCGAGGGAAAGCCCGGCTCGCGCGTGACCGCCGACAGGTTGCTGAACATGGTGTCCGAAGGGTCCTCGCGGGCCACCCAGGTGACGGTCAGATAGCCCACGTCGGCCAGCGGGTCCCCGATGGTGGCCAGCTCCCAGTCGAACACGGCAACCACGCGCCCGGGCGATTCCGGTCCCACCATCACGTTGCCCAGGCGGTAGTCGCCGTGCACGATCGTCGCCTCGGGCGATTCCGGGAGGTTCGACGCCAGCCAGCCGCCCACCTCGCCCACGATTGGCAGCTCGCGCGTCTTGTTGTGCTCCCACAGGCCGTTGAAGCGCCGCAGCTGGCGCTCCAGATAGCCCGTGGGCTTGGCGAAGCCCTCCAGGCCGGCCGCGCGCCAGTCCACGGCGTGCACCTCCACGAGCGCGTCCACCAGGTCGTCGCCGACGCGGGCCCGGTCCTCCTCGGAGTCCAGCGCCCGGGGCACCTCGCTGGTGATCACGTGCCCGTGCTCCTCCTCCATCACGTAGAAGGGCACGCCCAGCACCGACTCGTCGTCACAGGTGGCGAGGATCCGCGGCGTGCGGGCGGCGGTGCCCTCGAGCGCTGCCAGCAGGCGCGCCTCGCGCAGCACGTCGTGGGCGGAGGGCGGAAGGGGCGGACGCGGCGGGCGGCGCAGCACCAGCCGGGCGTCGCCGCGGCGCAGCAGGTAGGTGACATTGGAATGGCCCTCGCCGATCCGCTCGGCCTCGACGGCGCCCGACCCCAGCCCCTGCGCGTCCAGAAAGCCCTCGAGCGGGCGGCGCACGATCAGCGGCGCGCGTTCTTGGCGAGCCGCCTCCTCGGCGGTGTCCACGATCTCCGGCGACGCCATCAGTGCTCGGGCACCTCGCGCGTGCCGGAGCGCAGCGCCACCCACACCTGGCGGTGGGGAGGGGCTTCCGCGAGCTTCACGGTGGCCCGGACGGCGTAGTCAGCCTTGGCCGAGATGCGCATCGGCGGGTATTCTGCCCCACTAGTCGCGCGCGAGTACCGCCGTGGCTGCGGCCACGAACATCTTGCTCGCGGAGTCCAGGGTGGCCGTCTCGCCGCGGTCCAGGCGCTCGAGCATCAGCCCCTCAAGCCCGGCGATCACGAACACTGCGCCGGCCTCGGCGCGGCGGGGCGCCGGCCCGTCTGCGGCGGCCGACAGCCGCTGGGACAGCACCTCGCGCCACGAGGTCCTTCATCTCGCGCATGACCGTCCGCACGTCGGCGCTCCACCACCGAGACCGCGGCCAGGTCGAAGTAGAGCCGCGCCAGGCGCTCGTCGCGGTCCATCACCCGCCACAGCCCGGCGAGCACGCCGCGCACGAGCTCGCTCGACGGACTCGTCGGCGCGCTCGAGCTCGTCCGAGCACCTCCGCGGTGATCGACTCGGCCACCTCGCGGCCGACGGCCGCCACCAGCCCCTGCTTCGAGCCGAAGTGGTAGGAGATCAGCGCCTTGTTCTGGCCCGAGCGGGCCGCCACCTTGGCGGTCGTCAGCCCGGCGTAGCCATCGGCCTTCAGCACCTCGAGCCCGGCCTCGAGCACCCGCTCGCGGGCGCCCGAGGATGGGCGCCCCGGGCCGGCGCGGGCGGCTGTCGAGGCGGCGCCCACCGGGCTCAGGCCGGCGCGCCCAGCGGCTCCATGCCCATCGCCGCCAGCTTCTTCGACAGCGAGCTTCATCGCGTACTCGTAGATCTCGCTCGAGCGGTAGCCGAACGGCGTCTCGAAGTCGTAGGGGTCGTCGACCATCGGCGGCGCGAGCGCGAGCGTGCCGATCGGCAGCGTCTCCCGGAGCGTGTCCTGCACCGTGCTGCTTGTGGGTCGTCGTCGGCCCTGATCGCGTCGGCGAGGAACTTCACGCCGAAGCCCACGTGGCGCGACTCGTCGCGGTTCACGGCCGTGAAGCCCTGGCGGAAGCCGGGCAGCAGGTCGAGCTCCTTGAGCGTGCGGATGATGAAGCGGGCGCCGGTGAGCGCCAGCGTGCCCTCGATCACGACCATGTAGACGGTCACGCCGCGCACCAGCGCCGCCATGTCCGTCGGGTCCTTGCGCAGCGTCTCGGCGCAGTCGTGCAGGATGCCGTCGAACAGCTGGCCGTACTCCTCGTTCATCCGGCGCGCTGGGCTCGACGTTCTCCGAGAGCGTCTCGCCGTCACGCCGAACACCTCGCGGTAGAAGCGGTCGAAGAAGACCATGTGCTTGGCCTCGTCGGAGATCTGCGTGGCCAGGAACGCGCGCGCCTCGTGGGAGGGGGCGGCGATCGCGAACGGCAGCAGCTCGGTGGTCACGCGCTCCTCGCCGAGGAAGAACGAGGACATGCTCCACTGGATGAACTCGCGCTGCTCGGCGTTGAACGCGTCGGGGTCAGCCCACTGCTCGGCGTCCTCGGAGAAGTCGAACGACTCGGAGCTCCACTGCTGGTTCTCCCAGCGCGAGAAGAGCTTGCTCGTAGGAGGGGGCGGCCTCCACGATGCGGTCGAGACCGGCCATCACCCGGTCGATGTCGGCGTCGAGCAGCACCTGGAGGGCCTCGTCCTCAGTGCTGATTCGCTGCTCGGTGGTAGCCATGGCCGGGATTATTACCCGATCGTTTAGTTAAGTCAAGAGATCTCGTCCACGTGGCGGATGTTGGCCATGTCGTCGTGCTCGAGGCTGCGCTCGCCCTCGAACCAGCCGTCGAGGATCTCCGACCAGCAGCGCCTCGCTGGTGGTGCGCAGGGAGAGGGCGAGTACGTTGGCGTCGTTCCAGCGGCGGGCGCCGCGTGCGGTCTCGGCGTCCGCGCACAGCGCCGCGCGGACGCCGGGCACCTTGTTGGCGGCGATCGAGGCGCCGGTGCCGGTCCAGCAGCACACGACGCCCTGCTCGGCGCGTCCCTCGGCGACGTCGCGGGCGGCCAGCCTCGCTGGCCCACGCCCAGTCGTCGCGCTCGGTCGTCCTCCAGCGCGCCGTGCAGCAGCGGCTCGTGGCCGCGCCGGCGCAGCTCCTCGACCAGGGCGTCGGCCACGCCGGTGCGCTCGTCGGTGGCCACCGAGACCTTCACCGGCGCGCCACCCGCAGCCGCCTGGCGCCGGCCACGCGCCGGCCCTCGCGCGGTCACGCCGGAGCCGCCGGAGCCGGTAGCGGCCGCGCTTCAGGCGCCGGCTCACCCGCACGCGCACCTTGCGCGTCCTGCCGGCACGCAGGTTCACCACCGCGGCTGCGCGCCCACGCGCCTGCCGCGGCGGTCGCGCAGCACCAGCCGCACGCCTCGCAGGCCGGCGCCGCGCGCCCGCACGCGCACCTTGAAGCGCCGCCCTTGCGTGCGCGGCGGACGCCGCGCGTGGGGCCCACCGACAGCCGCTCGCGCCGGGACGCGCGGAGGTCGGTCACGGCAGCCGGATGTCCACGCTCGAGAGCGCCAGTGCGCCGGCGCTGCGCTGCTCGGCGTACAGGCTCGTGGCCGGGGCCAGCTGCAGACGCAGGCGTGAGCCGGGCCCGGCGTGGTAGGCGATCGGCTCCAGCGGCCGCTCGATCGTGTGCGGGCCTTGCCGTCGAGGGTCACGGGGATCGGCGTGGCCACGTTGCCCACCACGAGGTTGCGGGCCGTGTCCACGATCTGCGCCGTACACATGGGTGCCCTCCGGTGCGCCGCGTGCCCGTGTAGGCCGAGCCTCAGGCGGGGCGCCCACGAGGTCCGCCGCTCCGGCGGGCGGCGGGATGTCGAGGTTGAAGGCGTCCGCGGAGGGCGAGGCGGCGATCAGCGTGCCGTTTCCCGCGCCGGGCGAGATCGGCAGCGTGCCCGAGCCCGTGGCCCGAAGCTCGCCGCGCTCGACGGGCGGGAAGGTGGCTCCGCGGCGCAGCACGCCGTTCTGGTCGACCATCGAGAACGGCGGCGGCGTGCGGGCCCTGGGGTCCTGCTGAGGTGGCGCCGTAGCCAGGAGATCACCGCGTCCTCCACCACCCCGGCCTGCCCGCGGTCGGTGAGGCACGCCCCGTGGCCGCCGCAGAACCAGAGCATCCGCGTGGGCACGCCGTTGGCCTTGAGGATGGCGTGGTTGGCCATGGCCTCCTGGAGCGTGAAGAGGGTGTCCACGGTGCCCTGGATGCAGCAGGGTGGGGATGCGGATCCGGTCCACCAGGGCGCCGGGTCCGCGGCTGCGGAAGAACTCGACCGACTCTGGCGAGAAGCGGCCCGTGGACGCGCCCTCCACGAAGGCCTTCTGGATCGCAGGGTCGGTGCCGCCCGGTCTGGGCGCCGCCGGGGCCGAATGGCCCGCCGCGCCGCCGCGACGGCGCTGCCGCCGGCGCCGAACAGGATCGAGCCCCAGCCCTGCTTCACCACCGCGTCCTTGTACAGGCTCGTGACGAGCGAGTTCCACGCGATCGCCGGGGCGATCACGTCCACGCGCCCGTCGATGGCGGCCGTGACGAGCTGGATGGCGCCGCCGTAGCTCGTGCCGCTCATGCCCAGCCGCGGGTCGTCGCGGCCGTCCAGCTGGGCCTCGGGCTGGCGTGGCCACGTGGCTGATCAGCGCCTGCACGTCGCGGCCCTCGAAGTCGGGCGAGTCGGCCATCACCTGGCCGCCGGACTGCCCGAAGCCGCGGGCGTCCCAGGTGAGCACGTTGAAGCCCGCCCGGCGCAGCGGTCCCAGCCCCACCTTCCCGAACAGCTCCTCGGAGCTGCGACTCGGGGTCGGTGTCGCCCGTCATCCCGTAGCCGTGGCCCACGAGCACCGTGGGCGCCTTCTGGCCCGGCTCCAGGCCCTTGGCGGCAAAGAAGTGCGTGACGATCTTCGTGCCGTCGAAGGAGGTGACCACGGCGTCGCGCGCGGCTGCCGCGGGGGCGGAGAGGGCAAGGGCGGCCAGGGCGGCGAGTAGGGCGCGGGCAGGCCGGCGGAGCGCGCATCGCGCCGGCGATCCTACCGGCGGGCCGCGGGCGACGCGTAGGTTTGTGGCATGCCGGAGCTGCCCGAGGTAGAGATCGCCGCGCGGCGGATCGGCGCCGCCGTGCAGGGGGCGCGCGGTGGAGTCCTCGCTGGCCCCCGGCATGGTCACGATGAAGACGTTCTCGCCCGCCGCTAGACGCCCTCGCCGGCGCCGCCGATCGAGGGCGTGCGCGCGCCGGGGGAAGATGTTCGTGGTGGGCTTCGGCGAGCTGGCGCTGCTGATCCACCTGATGTCCGCCGGGCGGCTGCAGGTGTGGGACAAGCGCGCCTCGCTGCGCGACAAGGCCTCGCGGCTGCTGGTGCGCCTCGAGGACGGCCGCGAGCTGCGACTGCGCGAGTTCGGCACCCAGCAGCGCGCGTGGGCCAAGCTGCTCCCCATCGCCGACGTGGACGCCGACGAGGCCGTGGCCACTCTGGGGCCCGAGGCCTGGCCGCGCGCCGACAGCCGGAGAGATGGCGGCGCTCCTCGACCAGCCCCGCCACCTGCACCCCTGCTGCGCGACCAGCGCACGATCGCCGGAATCGGGCGCTCCTGGGTGGACGAGGTGCTGTGGACCGCGCGGCTGTCGCCGTTCAGGAAGGGCTCAGACCTGGACGGCGACGAGGCCGAGCGCCTGCGGGAGGCGATCCAGGAGCGCCTGAGCGGGGCCCTCGACCACTACGAGCAGGTGATCGGGGACACGGTGCCCGACAAGGTCCCCATGCCGCTGCAGGTGCACCGCCGCTCCGGCGAGCCCTGCCCGCGCTGCGGCACCACGATCGAGGCGATCCACTTCAAGGACTACGTGCTCTGCTACTGCCCACAGGAGCAGACCGGCGGGCGCGTGCTCAAGGACAGGCGGCTGTCGCGCTTGCTGAAATGACACCACACGAGAGGGAGGCTGGAGGCACGATGAAGATCACAGGCGTGGATTTCGTCACGGTGCCCACCCGTGACTTCGAGAAGGCGAGGGAGTTCTACGGCGATGTGCTCGGCCTCCCATGCTCGGGCACCTGGGGCGACATGCCCGCGGCCGAGTTCGAGACCGGCAACCTCACGATCGCCGTGATGCAGCCCGACGCGTTCGGCCTGGAGTTCCAGCCGCATTCGCTCCCGATCGCGCTGCACGTGGACGATGTGGAGGCCGCGCGCGCCGAGCTCGAGTCGCAGGGCGTTGCGTTCAAGGGGGAGACGATCGACTCCGGGGTCTGCCACCAGGCGATCTTCGAGGATCTGGACGGGAACCTGCTCGACCTCCATCACCGCTACGCGCCGAAGAAGGGCGAGGGCTGACCCAGGAGTTCGTACCCTTGCTCCCGTGCCGCCCGTTGCCGCCGTAGGCGAGTCGTTCCGCTCCTTCTTCGACGCCGTCGAGGACTTCTTCTCCGGCCTGGCCGAGGTGCACCTGGGGTCGCTGGTGCTCGCGCTGCTTCTCTTCGGCATCTACCTCACGCTGCGCGCCCGCGCCTCCTTCAACATCCTGCGCGCCGCCTACCCCACCGAGTCCTTCCGCTTCAGGGACATCTGGGGCGCCTACTTCGCCGGCTATGGCTTCAACTCGGTGATCCCCGCCCGCGGCGGCGACGTCGTGCGCCTTTTCCTCACCAAGACGTCGGTGCCCAGGTCGAGCTATCCGGCGGTGGGAGCCACGTTCATCGTGGAGGCGGGCTTCGACATCGCCATGGGGGTGCTGATCCTCACGTTCGCGTTCAGCCAGGGCGTGTTCCCCAAGCCGCCCGACTTCGCGGACCTGAACGCCTTCGACCTGTCATACCTGGCCTCCCACCCCCGCTTCGCCCTGTTCTTCTTCACCGCCCTGGGCGTGGCGTCGATGGTGGCCTTCGCGATGCTGTCGGTGCGGGTGAAGGCCTTCTGGGCGCGCGTGCGGCAGGGGCTCACGATCGCTCTTCGACCGCCGGCGCTACCTCCGCGAGGTGTTCGCCGTGCAGTTCGTGGGCTGGCTGTTTCGCTTCGCGGCCTTCTGGTTCCTGCTCGAGGCGTTCAACGTGGGCGGGTCGGTGAAGAACGTGCTGCTGGTGCTCGGCGTGAGCGCCGTGGCCGCCGCGGTGCCGTTCACGCCGCAGGGCGCGGGGGTGGCGCAGGCGCTGCTGGTGAAGGTGTTCGCCGGCACCGCGCCGGGGGCCACCGTGGCGGCCTACTCGGTGGGACAGCAGATCGCGATCGGGGCGTTCACCTTCGGGGTGGGCTCCCTCGCGCTGTTCTTCATCTTCCGCGTGCGCAGCTTCAACGAGATCATCAGCCGCGGCCGCGAGGACCGCGAGGCCGAGAGGGCGGCGCGGGAGGAGACCCCGGCCCAGGCCTGAGGCCCGCGCCGAGGGCCTCAGGTGCCGAAGCCCTCGCGCGCCTCGCGCACGAGGGCCACGGCCTCCGGGAACAGGCGGGTCATCGCCGCGCGAATCTCCTCCGCCTGCTGCTCGGCATTGCCCTGGAGGTTCAGCCGGTTCACGCCGGCCACGGTCATGTCCACGGCCAGCTTGATCGCGTTGTCGGCCCAGGCCACCTTCTGAGCTCCCTGCATGGACTCGGCGAGCTCCTCCATCCTGCGCCGGAGCTCCTCCGGGTCGCCGAAGAGGCCGCCAAAGGGGTCTTCCGAGGACATGGGGTTGAGTCTAGGGATCGGCGGCCACGGTCCGAGGAGGCCTAGCGCACACGTGCCGTTCGGGTGGCCACCAGGCGGTGGCGGTCGGGGTCCAGCCAGACGATCCGCAGCCGCCCCGGGTCCAGCCGTCCGAGGTCGGCCTCCAGGTATCCACGCGGGTTGCGCACCGCCACCTCGCGCACCGATCGCCACGCGCCGCCGCCCGGCGCGTGCTGCACCACCGCGTCGAGCAGCAGGCCGGGCGCCACTCCGCGCAGCGCCCCGTCGGCGGCCGGCGCCGAGCGCATCCCGCCGAACACGCGCACGGAGCCCGCCGACTGGTCCAGGTGCAGCGGCAGGCGGTAGTCGCGGGCGAAGGGCTTGGGCCGGCCCTCGACGTCGAACAGCCCGGACTGCCAGGTGACCCAGCGGCGCGGGTCGGCGCCGGCGAAGCCCTCGACCGGGCGGTCGTCGAACAGCAGGAACTGGGCGATCGACGCCACCCGCGGGTCGCTGTAGGCCAGCTGCTCGCCCCAGGCGTACAGCGGGCCGTGACGCTGCGGCGGCACCCCGGCCACCGGGTCGGGTGGGGCGGTCTGGTACCCGTACTCGGTGATCCAGATGCCCTTGCGGATCTTTCCGCCCCAGGCGGCCGCGGCGCGATCCAGCGTGCGGGTGAGGTGCGACAGGTTGCCGATCGCCACGTTGTCGGCCAGCTCGTGGCGCCAGGTGGGCAACTGCCAGCGACCACGGGCCAGGGAGTAGGGGTGATGCGCCCAGCCCCGTGAGCGGAACAGGCCCGGGTGGTCGGACCGGAACGCCGACCGCTGCCGCGACGTCTCCGGGCAGCCGCGCTCGCGCGCCTCCGCGCCCGTCCAGGGCTTGTGGTTCCGGTCCACGCAGTACAGCTCGCGCGCGAACTCGGCGGGCATCATCGCGTTGCCCAGCTTCCGCGGGTGCTTGCCCCCGCGCGGCGCCGTCTCGCCGATCAGGATCCGGTCATTCCCGTGGCCGCTGGCCGAGAGGCCCGCCCAGGCGGCGTCCACGAGGGCGCGGTAGGTCCGAGGCGCCGCGGGCACCATGTCCTGCACCGAGGCCGGCCGGTTGTCCTCCCAGACCGGCTTGAGCGACGAGGGGTAGTTGGGCTCGTTCCAGACCGACCACGTGCCCACGCGCGGCAGCCGCTCGCCGGAGTAGCGCCTGCCGGCGGCCTCCACGAAGCGCTGGAACTCGCGCGGGTCCGGCCGGAAGACCCCCTCGCCGCAGCCACGGCCCGGGTGGTCCTCGCAGCGGTCGCCGGGGGTGGCCCAGGCGGGGGCGGGGCCCGTTACCGAGAGCAGCAGCGGCATGTCCGCCCGGGCGGCGGCGCGCACGATGCGGTCATAGGTGGCCCACGCCTCCGGGGGATAGGAGGCGCCCTCA
The DNA here is from genome assembly GCA_963727395.1 of uncultured Thermoleophilaceae bacterium. Taxonomy (GTDB): domain Bacteria; phylum Actinomycetota; class Thermoleophilia; order Solirubrobacterales; family Thermoleophilaceae; genus JAAYBF01. Next base: position 61,294 of record CAVSGC010000011.1, read on the forward strand.
GGCCGCTGCTGCTCGGAGGAGGCGGGAGCCACAAGGAACCAGAACAGCGACACGCGCACGCGGTCCACCCCGGCCGCCCGGAAGCGCGCGAAGGCGTCGTCCACCTCGCGCTCGCTCTTGGCGCTGAGCAGCAGGGGGTCGTCCTGGACGATCGACTCCTGCGTTGGCGAGGCGCCCGCGGGCGCGGCCGCGGCAAGCATCGCCAGGCCGGCGGCCAGCGCCAGGCGGATCGTGGTTGGGCCGCTCACGAGTCCGGCGCACCGTAGCGCCCGCCCGATAGGCTCGGCGCAATGGCACCTCTGACGCCACAGCAGCTGCAGCGCCGCGAGCGGGTGGAGAGCGTGATCCGCCTGGCCGCCCCGGCCCTGAACCTGGTGTTGGCGGTGGGAGAGCGGATCTCGAGGATCGTGGAGCCCGAGGACCACGAGTACTACCCGCCGCGCCCACGCGATCAGACGCCCGAGAAGCCTCCACCGCCCGCCGGCAACGGCGCCGCGCCCCGCGCTGAATAACATCCGGATCAGGTGGCGCCCGAGGCACAGCTGGAGTGGGAGTCGCGGGCGGCCAAGCCGGCCGCTGCTGCTGCGTTCGCGTCGATCGCGTTCTCCATCGTGGCCATCGTCATCCGGATTGCCGGGATCGGCGACGCGCCCGATGACGAGCGCGAGTTCCTGCTGAGCTTCGAGGATGACCGCACCTACCTGATCGTCAGCCTAATCGCGCAGGCGATCTCGTTCCTGGCGCTGGCCGGAGCGCTCTACTACCTGTTCCGCGCCACGAGGCACCGGCGGCCGGAGACGCCCCGCTTCGTGGTTCCCCTGCTGGTGATCGGTCCGGTGCTGCTGGCCGTGGGGGGTCTGGTCAACAACATCTCCGTGGCTGACGTGGCCAACGACTTCCTGGCCTCGGGGGCGCGCACCAACGCGCGTGCGGAGGACCTCCTGGAGGGCAACGTGGTGGGCGGTTCGCTTCAGGCGGGCGGAGTGCTGTGCGTGGCCCTCTCGTTCGTGCTCGTGAGCCTGAACGCGATGCGAGCAGGGCTGGTCAGCCGGTTCATGGGCATCCTCGGAATCATCGTGGGCGTGCTGTACGTGATCCCGCTCGTGCCCGGCGGCCAGAGCTTCATCCAGCTGTTCTGGCTGGGCGCGCTGGCGGTGCTGTTCCTCGGCCACTGGCCCGGCGGGCGTGGCCCTGCGTGGGAGACGGGCGAGGCGATCGAGTGGCCCTCCGCCGCGGGCCGCCGCCAAGAGAGCGGGGAGATGGCGGGTTCGCTGTCCACCAGCGACCCCCGCGACCCGGAGCCCGCGGACCAGCCTGGCGGCCCGCAGGACGAGGACCCTCAGGTGGCGCCCCGCAAGCCCCGCAAGCGCAAGCGCCGCTAGCGAATTCCCAGGCGGCCGGTCAGTTCGACCTTGGTGCCCCTGATCTCGCACCGGTCGATCCGGCCCAGCTCGATCTGGGAGGCGGGCTGGTGGATGTGGGGCAGCGGCGGGCTGCCGTCGCTCTCCAGCGGCCACGGGTGCTTGGCCGTGATCACCACCTCGCCCTGCGCATCGCGGCAGTCGAAGTCGACCACCGGTCCGCGAGCATTGGACGCTCGGTTCACCCCGTCGGCCACGGTGACCAGCAGCTCAGGCCGCCCGTCGGTGGCCGTCGCGCGCTCCAGCTGCAGCGGCGGGCCGCTGCCAGGGCCGTCGGAGGTGAGACCCACGAGCAGCGAGATGACGACCAGCCCGGCCGCAAGGGCCGCGAACGTCAGCCATTTTCGATCCACCTAGCGCAGCTTGGCACGCCGCAGGTAGGCACGCAGCGTCCGGGGCCTCTTGGCCAGCTTGCGATCGGTGAGCGCCACGTAGCGCACCCGCGTCTTGGTGATCTTGAAGACCACGCGGTTGCGCGCCTTGCGGCTGCCTCGCACGATGCGCAGGCCTGGACCGATCCTGCGCAGGCGCTTGCCGAACTTGCGCCGCAGCGCCTTGCGGCTCGAGCCGGCGCCGATCCTCTTGCGCTTGTGGCCGGTGGCGTTTGACATCACCACGCGCGTCTTGCGCTTGCGGTCGAAGACCGCCACGCCGCGAACCTTGCGGTTGGGGCCCTTGACGCAGTACCTGAGCACCCGCTGCTTGCGAGTGATGCGCGCACCCAGGGGACGCGCGCGCCGCGCGGTCCGGGCTCGCGTCTGCCGCAGCTTCAGGCGTCCGATGTTGCGATTGCCGATGCGTACGCGCCGGGCCAGGCAGCTGGAGGGTGCGAAGCCCTTGCCCACGCCGGCGAGCTGGCCGCGGGGCGCGGGAGGCGGTGGCAGTGTGACCTTGTATACGTCGACGGTGCTGCGGCCTCCGTCACCGAGCGCGAAATCGCTGGCGACGCCGTAGTAGGTGAACGTGCCGTCGGCGTTGCGATCGACCTTGAAGACGTGGGAGGTCCACTCGTTCGCATTGGTGGGGATGAAGTACCCGGCTTCCTTGAAGTCGAGCGTCCCATTCTCGTTCTCGGTGAAGTCGACCACCTGGGTGCCCTGTGAGTACCAGCCCATGAAGACCCGGTTCTGGCCCGGGATCTGCTGGAACACATGGGCGGTGCAGAGGCTCGCCTGCGCCTTGGTCCTGATGCGGGCGCGGTAGATCGCCTTGTCGCCCTTGCTGGTCCTGGCGTAGGAGCCGGCGGCATCGGTGGCGTCGGCCGGCCTGCGGGTGAGCAGCTTGTCCACGCGATAGGCGTGCACACCGCCGTTGCCCTGCTTGAGATCATTGGCCGGGCTGCACGAAGCGCCCGGCGGCACCACGCCGCCACCGCGCTCGTCCGTGGAGAGCACGAACTTGCCCGAGTTGGTGAGTTCGGCCTCGTGGTTGAAGTCGATGTCCTGGGTGGAGTCGAACTTCGGGCTGGCGGCGCCGGTCGAGCTCTCGCGGCCTGCGTGGAAGGCGCTGCCGATCCAGCGCACGCCCTCGAGCGAGGGCTGTCCGGCGGCGATCCATTCCTTCACGGCGAGATCGTTCGTGCCTTCGCCCTGGCCGTCGCGGCAGTCGGTGATCTTGGCCCCAGTGCCGAACGGCGGCGCGGAGGAACTGTCGCGCACGCGGCACGGAAGCGGGGTTCCACGCGGCTTGTCGTCGGCGAAGTTGTTGGGCGTGCCACGGTCGTCGAACGCGCCCTTCATGTCGAGCGCGATCATCGCCGCGCCGCTGCCGCAGGTGAGCCGGTCGTCGGGGTAGACCTCGAGCTCGTGGCAGCCGTAGACGCTGCTCTTGTTGGTGTGGCCGAGCGACTGGTCGGTGCTCGGATAGCGGTAGCGGTAGACCTGCGGGCGGCAGGCGGCGCGCTTCTGGTCGAGCGCCGTGCCAGCCGGGAAGTTCATGCACGACGACATGTCCACGACCTCGAAGCCGTCGAGCGCCAGCTGGCCGTCGTTGATCTCGTTGGTGCGCCGCCCCTCCGCGTTCACGGTGACTGAGTCGGAGGTCACGGAGTACGCGATGTGCGGGCGCCGGGGGTCCACGTTCACCGTGTGGGACTGGCCGATGTGGCTGGTCAGGCCGATCGCGTTGGGGGCACCTGGGTTGGTCACGTCGATCAGCTCCAGGCCACCCTGCGGCACCTGGCTGACGCCGAACGCGCCCTGGTCGTGGCAGCGGCCGGGGGCGTCGGTGGCGTCGATCAGCAGCTGGGTGTCGCGGCGGTCGGCGGCCAGCACGTCGGCATTGAGGATCGCGCCACCCTTCGGGGCGGCCTCGACGTCGTGCTGAAGGCCGAGGGCGGCCGACGGGTTGCTGATGCAGGAGGCCGACGGGTAGGTCTTCACGGCCTTGGGCGCCACGCGGTCGCCCTCGGTCAGCTGGAAGATCTCCTGGCCGCCCGCATTGGGGCCGGTGCCGAGCGTGCCTACCGAGACGAACGTGTTGCCCTTCTGGCTGAAGAAGTCGACGTCGGTGTGGGGATTGCCGGTGGGGAACGTGGCGATCTGCTCCCACCTCGCGCCGGGTCCTCCCGAGGTGAAGCCGGGCGGTGGCGGAGACTGCGGCGAGATGCCCGGCACGGGGTGGTCCGCCAGCGCCGAGAGGTTCAGACCGTGACCGGCGGAGGCGGCAGCGGGCATCACGAGCAGCCCGACGAAGGCTGCAACGAGAGCGGCGGTGCGGTTCATGTGACGAGTGCCTCCCGGCGTGGACATCGTTTGTTCAGGGCCCCTGCCCTGGGGGGAAAAAGCTACCCCTTCTGCGCGGGGCGCGCGCCGTCAGTGCCCGCCCGCGGCCTCGGCCACCGACCTGTACGCCCCGCCTGCATCCTCGGACCCGAACACCGATGAGCCCGCCACCAGCAGTCCCGCGCCCGCCTTCGCGGCGGTGCCCGCCGTGTCCGGCCCGATCCCGCCATCCACCTCGATCGGCACGCCGTCGGGCACCAGTTCGCGCAGCTCGACGATGCGGTGCTCCGAGCCCTCGATGTAGGGCTGCCCGCCCCACCCTGGGTTCACGGTCATGCACAGCAGGAGGTCGTAGGCGCCCGCCAGCGTTTGCGCGGCCTGCACCGGCGTGCCGGGATTCAGCGCGAGCCCGGCGCGGCACCCGGCCTCGCGGATCGCCTTGAGCGCGTAGTGCACGTGGGGCGTGGCCTCGAAGTGCACGGAGATCGAGTCGGCGCCGGCGGCGGCGAACTCCTCGATGCTGCGCTCGGGGCGCTCGATCATCAGGTGAACGTCGAGCCATCCGCCGGCGTCGTGCACCTGGTCGCGCAGTGCGTCGACGATCGTGGCGCCGATCGAGATCGGCGGGACGAAGTGGCCGTCCATCACGTCGACGTGGATCATGCGGGCGCCGGCGTTCATCACCTGCTCCACCTGCTCGCCCAGGTGGGCGAAGTCCGACGCGAGGATCGAGGGCGCCACGCGGCGCTCGGAGATCAGGTCGTCCCAGTCGGCTGGCATGGCGGCGACGCTACCGCAGACACACGACGAGAGGGGCCCGATCGGGCCCCTCTCGCGCTGCGGTGGATGTGGTGCTTCGGGCGTCCGTGCCTAGCTGCGCTCCTGCGAGTCCTCCTCGGGAGACTGGGTCCTGATCTCGTCGTTGTCGGACTCGGGCTGGGTGCGGGTCACGCGCTCGCACGAGCCGTTCGGGTTCTCGGGCGTGGCGTCCACGATCACGTCGTGGATGTCGGCGATCACGCGATCGTTGCCTTCGCCGCAGTCGACCCGGTCGGCCTCGCCGTCGAACACGTGGAACCTGTCGTTGCCGTTGCCGCCGGTGAGCTCGTCTCCCACCGGATCGCCGGGAGCGGTCACGTCGCCGCGGTGGAGCGCCCAGAGATCGTCGTTGCCGTCGTCGCCGAAGGACCTGTCCACGCCGAGGTTGGCATAGATGCGGTCCCTTCCGGCGCCGCCGTGGGACGTGTCATCGCCGATTCCGCCGGAGATGAGGTCACGCCCGATGTTGCCGTTGATCGTGTCGTTGCCCCCGCCACCGTGAAGGCGGTCGCCGAAGAAGCGGCCCCGGCCGCTGCGCCGCCCCGGGCCACCGGTGACGGTGTCGTCGCCCAGCCCGGCGAACACGCGGTCCCTGCCGCCGCCGCCGTTGAGGTCGTCGTCGCCGGCGTTGCCGGTGATGAAGTCGGCGCCGCGGCCGCCGCGCACGGTGTCGTTGCCGGCGTTGCCGTGGATCCGGTCGGCGCGACGTCCCGGACGGCCGTTGCCGCCGCGGATCCGGTCGTCCCCTGCGCCGCCTCGCAGCAGGTCGGGGCCCTGCTGGCCCAGCAAGCCGTCGTTGCCGTCGCCGCCGAACAGGCGGTCGGCGCCGAAGCCGCCGAAGAGCGTGTCGCCGCCGTCGCCCCCGTGGACACGGTCGGCGCCGGGGCCGGCGCGGACCACGTCGTCGCCCGCCAGCGCGCGCACGCGGTCGTTGCCCCTGAGCGCCCTGACGAGGTCGTTGTCGGGCGTGCCGGTGAGGGTGTCGCTGCCCTGAGTGCCGGTGATCGTGGCAGCTACTGCGAGCGCCGCGAAGGCCAGCGATAGGACTGAAACGACTGCGAGGGTGAAGCTGATCCTGTTGCTACGCTGCTTCAAGGGGCATCCTCCTTGGTCGGTGGGTGCCCCGTAAACCGTTCTGGGCCCGGAGAGTTGCGGCCTGGAGCGGCTCTGTTCAAGCCCTCGCGGACTGGCGTGCGTGCGTGCGGATCTCGCTGAGGATCCGTTCCAGGCGCGGTTCCACGTCGCGGTCCACATGCGTCATCGCAGCGGCCACGCCGGGGTGGACCGCGGCGATCTGCGCGTGCAGCTCGTGCGCCACCGCGCGGTATCCGGGGTGGCCCTCGCGACCGGAGCGCAGTTCGATCAGCTGCATGGCCTCGCGCGCGTTCATGTCGAGCACGTAGCGGATGCGGTACCCAAGGCACAGGGCGTAGTGGCCCAGCTCGGGCGATCCGGCATCCACGATCCGGGCGTGCTCGGCGGCCGAGCGCTCCAGTGCCGAGCGATAGTCGTCGGCCACGCCCGCCTCCTCCAGCTCCTGGGGTACGCCGGCGCCGAGGTCGGGCGACAGCATCTGCCACTGGATCGTGAGCATGCGATGGCGCTGGAGGTCGCGGAAGGCGCCGTAGTCGGACACCACCTCGAAGCGGTAGCGCAGCGCCTCCAGGCCACGTCCCGGGCGATGGCGGCGGTTGCGCCGCTCGCCCACCAGCTCGGACAGCATCTGCTCGCGCTGGTCGGGCGGGAGCGCGTGCACGGCGCGCTGTGCCTCCTGCTCGGACACGGCCGTGGCCTCGAACAGCAGGGCGGAGAGCAGGTCGTTCTCCGAGCCCTCCACCGACAGCAGCTTCACGGACGGCCCGCTGCTCTCCTCCGTGCCGCCGCGTGTGCGGTCCAGGCCGAGCCTCCCGGCCCAGCGCTCGGCGGCGCCGGCGCGCTCCTCAAGGTAGGAGATCCACTCCCCGCCGCGCTCGGGGCGCTCCACGCGCGTGAGGAAGCTGGGGATCACCGCCTTCAGCTCGCCGAGAATCATGCGCCCGTAGTCGCGCGCCTCCGGCAGCGGCGAGGCCAGGCAGCGCAGGATCAGTTGCTCGTAGGCCTGGCCTGAGGCGAACACTCCCACGTGTGAAAGCGACGCCGCCGGCAGCAGCCCGCGCATCAGGTCGAGCGCCTTCGCGTTGATCGAGCGGAGATGGGCCGACTCCGCCTCGCCATCGCTGCGCGGGAAACGCTCGGCCGCCCATTCGCGCACGCGCGGGAGGCTCTCCGAGTAGGTGAGGAACAGGGAGTCCATCGCCGCCTCGTACTCCGGGCCCAGCGCGGGATCGCGCCAGTAGCGGTAGGCGCTGGTGCCTTCGATCGGGACGTCATAGGGGATGTAGCGGGTGGACTGCTCCAGGTAGGCGGCGAGGCGCCCGCGCTGGAGCACCTTCGTCATCACGTTGGAGACCCACTCACACGCCACATGTGCGCCCCCGAGCTGCGCCACCGAGTCGTCCCCATAGCCGAGGAAGATCCGCTCGTAGAGCTTGCGGGCCCGCTCGCCCTCGGCGCCGTCGAAGGCCCTCGCGGTGCCTCCCTCTGCGTCCTGGGCGAACTCATCGAGATAGAGGCGCCGCAGCGTGCCCTGGTAGCGCGAGTAGCGCGCGAACATCGCGCCCTTCACCGTCTCGGGCAGGTCCACCAGCGCGAACACCGGCGAGTCGAGGTTCGTGAAATGAGGCGCCAGTGCGGCGCGCTCGGACTCGCTGAAGCTCTCGACCGGGTAGTCCATGGACGGGGTCGCCGAGTGTAGATCGCTGCCCGGCGCTCAGACGATGCGGTGCTCGAAGACCCGCTCCAGCTGTGGCTCGTGGCCGCCCTTCTCGGGGTCGGGCAACGCCTTCTCGATCTCCATGTCCATCCGGCGGCCGTCCACGTGCAGCGACGCCACCATGTTGTCGAAGAAGGGGCCCTCGCCCACCTGGCGCCAGCGAATCGACGGGGCCTCCACGCCCGCGCTGCGGGCCAGGGCCCTGCCCACCTTCTCGGCCACGCCGGTCATCGCGAACTTCATCACCCGCCGCTCCTGGTGGTCCAGCGGGTTGCGCAGCGGCGAGCAGGTGGCCTGGTAGACCGCGCTCTGAAGGCTCGAGCCCTTCTTGAATCCCACCTCGTACAGGTAGGCGTGGTGGACGTCGCCCGAGAGCGTCACGATCGACGCGGGCGGGCTGCCCTTTTCGCCCGCCCCGACCGAGCGCTGGAGCTCGGCCAGCCGCTCGAAGGAGTCGTGGAAGGCGGCCCAGTGCTCGAGGTCCACGTCCTGGCGGATCTTCTCGCCCAGCTTCGCGGCCTGGGCGCCCCAGGCGCCGTCGCACACGGCCTCGTTCCAGGCCTCGAGGTGGTGCATGGCAGGCGACAGCAGCCAGGGCAGCGAGGTGGCCAGCAACAGGTGGTCGAAGTCCCCCTCGCAGTGCTCCGAGATCCAGGCCCACTCGTCGTCGTCGAGCATCTCGCGCTCGCCGTCCCTGAGCACCCGGCCGCAGCGCGAGTCGATCATGATCAGCCGCGTGTCGCCCAGGTCGCGGTGAAAACTCCACCGCGTGCCCTGCACCTCGCGGTCGGCTCGCAGCGCGTACTCGCGCAGGATCGGGCCGCCGTCGTCGGCCTCGCGCACGCGCGCGAGGACGTCGTTTTCGGCCTGCTCGTCGGGGCTCAGGTTGCCCAGGTGCTGGTAGAGCCAGTAGCTCATCAGCCCGCCCACGATGTGCTCGTCCCACCAGCCGGTCTTTCGCATCTCCTCGACCCAGGCCCAGGAGGTGTTCCAGTCGTCGTGCACGTCGTGGTCGTCGAAGATCATCGCCGTGGACACGGTGGACAGCAGCCAGCGGATCACCGGGTCGCCCCACGACTCGGCGTAGAGGTGGGTGTACTCCTCGAAGTCGAGCGCGATCGGGCCGGGCTCCTCGTCGAGATCGCGGCGGCTGCGCGCGAACTCCAGGGTGCGGGGCGAGACCTCGTCGGCGTACACCTGGTCGCCCAGCATCAGGAGGATGTCCGGCCACTCCTCGGGATCGAGGTTTCGCATCCGGAATGCCATGGCGCGCAGGGCGTCCAGCTCCCGGCCGCGGTCGTCGTCGTCCTTGCGCAGCGTGTAGGGCTCCTCGTTGGGCACCGCCACCCGGCACGAGCCGAAGGCGATATGCAACGGCTTGCCCTTCGGATAGGTGCGGAATGTGCTGCGCGGGAAGGCGGAGTCGGTCTCGGGCCACACCCTCTCGCCGTCCAGCTCCACCTCGTAGGAGTGGTACCGGCCGCACTCGAGCTCCTCCACCTGCACGAGGCCGTAGTGGTGGCCCTCGACGTGGAAGGTGGGCTCGGTCCGGGAGTTCTCCTCGACGCGAACCGTCACCTCGCAGGGGGCGTCGGTCTCCACCCAGAAGGTGGCGCACGTGTCCCCGACGTAGCGCAGGAGTGGACCGAGGGTGAGAGCGGGCATGGAGCGGCCCGTACCCTGGCAGACGCCGGGCGGAACCTGAGGCGTCGGCGATAGGCTGACCCAGGTGATGCCGCACACCGAGGTCGAGCCCGAGGTGCAACGCATCGGCCGCGACCTCCATGCCGCCCTCCCGGGGCGCTCGCGCAACCCGGTCAAGGCCATCGACGCGCGGGCGATGGAGATGGCATCGCGCGACGCCCAGCTGCGGGCGGCGCTGTTTCGCCTCGTGGACGTGACCCCCGCGTGCCGTTCACTCGATGACCTGGCGAGGCATCTGGGCGCCTACCTGGAGGAGGTGGGCGACCGCCCCCCGCCGATCGAGGCTGCACTGCGCGCCGCGCACAATGCCCCCGGCCGCCGCGCGCTCGGCCTGGCGGCCGCGGGCGGCGTGCGCCACATGGCCCACCGTTTCATCGTGGGCGAGTCGCCCAAGGCGGCGCTGCGCACGCTGCGCGGGCTGTGGGACCACGGGGTGGCGTCCTCGGTGGACCTTCTGGGCGAGGCCACGGTCACCCGCGAGGAGGCTGACCGCTATGCCGAGCGCTGCCATGAGGCGCTGGACGTGCTCGCCGCCGCCATGGGCCGATGGCCCGCGCGGCCGGCGCCCGAATCCGATTCCTCGGGAACCCTGCCGCGGGTGAACCTGTCGGTGAAGGTGTCGGCGCTCACCCCGCTGATGCGCCCCGAGGCGCCGGAGGTGGGGCGCGACGACGCAGCCCAGCGGATGCGCCCGCTATTGCGCCGGGCGCGCGACCTGGAGGCGCACCTGCACATCGACATGGAGTCGCTCGACGCGCTGGAGACCACGATGGAGCTGGTGTTCGAGCTGCTCGACGAGGAGGAGTTCGCCCACGGCCCGTCGGCGGGCGTGGTGCTGCAGGCATACCTGCGCGACTCGCCGGCCCAGCTGGACCGGCTGCTGGAGTGGGCGGAGGGGTCCACCCGCACGCCGCCGCTCACCGTGCGGCTGGTGAAGGGCGCCTACTGGGACCACGAGGTGGTGGAGGCACGCCAGCACGGCTGGCAGCCGCCGGTGTTCGAGGTGAAGGCCGAGTCCGACCGCAACTTCGAGGCGCTCACCACGCGGTTGCTCGAGGCGCGGCCGCTGATACGCGTGGCGATCGCCTCACACAACCTGCGCTCGGTGGCGCACGCGGTGGCCGTGAACCGCGCGAGCGGCGGCGACGATGGGGACGTCGAGCTGCAGATCCTGCGCGGCCTGGGCGACGAGCTCCAGCAGGCGCTGGCGCACAACGGCCTGCGCGTGCGCGCGTACTGCCCCGTGGGCGACCTGGTGGCGGGCATGGCCTACCTGGTGCGGCGGCTGCTGGAGAACACCTCGAACGACTCGTTCCTCGGAGACCAGCAGCGCGGCGCGCCGATCGAGGAGCTGCTCGCGGCCCCGTGAGCGAGTTCTCCAACGAGCCGGTGCTCGAACTGCGCCGGGGGCCCGTGCGGGAGTCGCTCCTGGAGGCATTGGGAGAGCTGGACTCGCGGTTGCCGCTGGAGGTGCCGGTGCTGGTGGGCGGGGATCGCGGCGCAGTCGAGGGGCTGGACTCGACCGACCCAGGTTCGCCGTCGCGGCTGGTGGCGCGCGCCGGAAGGGCCGGAGAGGGTGAGGCAGGCGCTGCGGTGGATGCCGCCGCCGGCGGCTTCCGCGATTGGTCCGCGCGTCCGGCTGCCGACCGCGCCGAGGTGCTCCGCGCCGCCGCTGCACGGCTGCGCGAGCGCCGTCTGGAGCTGGCCGCACTGATGGTGCGCGAGTGCGCGAAGCCGTGGCCGGAGGCCGACGCCGACGTGTGCGAGGCGATCGACTTCCTCGAGTACTACGCGCGCGCCGCGCAGTCGCTGGACATGAGCTCCGAGTTGCTTCAGATGCCCGGCGAGCGAAACACCATGCGTCACGCTCCGCGCGGCGTGGTGGCGGTGATCTCGCCGTGGAACTTCCCGCTGGCGATCGCCTGCGGGATGACCGCCGCCGGGCTGGCCGCCGGGAACGCGGTGGTGCTCAAGCCGGCCGAGCAGTCGCCCGCCTGTGCGCTGGCGCTGGTGGAGGCCCTTCACGGCGCCGGCGTTCCGCCCGCGGCTCTGGCGCTCCTGCCGGGCTTCGGCGACGCCGGCGCGGCCCTGGTGCGACACCCCGGCGTTCACGTGATCGCCTTCACCGGCTCGGGCGCGGTGGGGCTGGACATCGTGCGCGCGGCGGCCGAGACGCCGGATGGCCAGGGCCACGTGAAGCGGGTGGTGGCCGAGATGGGGGGCAAGAACTGCGTGATCGTGGACGCCGACGCCGACCTCGACGAGGTGGTGCCCGCGCTGGTGCTCTCGGCCTTCGGCTTCGCCGGCCAGAAGTGCTCCGCGGCCTCGCGCGTGCTGGTGCACGAGGCCGCGCACGACGCGCTGCTGCGCCGGCTCGCGGGCGCGGTGGAGGTGCTCGACGTGGGCCAGGCCGAGCGGTTCGCCACCGACGTGCCGCCCGTGATCGAGCAGGAGGCTCAGGAGCGGGTGAGCGGCTACGCGCGCCAGGCGGGGGCAGCGGGCAGGGTGGTGGCGCGAGCGGAGCGAGCGCCTGGCGAGGGCTGGTTCTGCCCGCCCACGGTGGTCGCCGACCTCGATCCCGGCAGCGCCGTGCTGCGGGAGGAGGTCTTCGGACCGTTGCTCACCGTGGAGGCCGTGGACAGCGTGGGGGCGGCCTGCGACGCGGTGGACGCGCTGCCGTTCGCCCTCACCGGCGGTCTGTTCTCGCGCAGCCCCGCCACGGTGAGCGCGGTGGCTGCGCGGCTGCCGGTGGGCAACCTGTACGTGAACCGCGGCATCACCGGAGCGATGGTGGCCCGCCAGCCCTTCGGAGGCAACCGCCGCTCCGGGATCGGCGCCAAGGCGGGCGGGCCCGGATACCTGCTGCAGTTCACCGAGCCGCGCGTTGTCACTGAGAACACCATGCGCCACGGTCTGGTGGTCGAGTGAGAGACCGTGCGCAGCCGGCGGGCCTTCCGTTCATCGACGAGCACGCGCTGGCGATCGACGGGTCGCGCGAGCGCGTCTGGGACGCGCTGCTGGAGGCGGCCGCAGCGGGCTTCGAGGGCCGGGGCACGGAAACCATCGCCCGGCTGCTGGGATGCGAGCACACGACCTCGAGCGGCCCGCGCCCGATCGACGTGGGCTCGACCATCCCCGGCTTCGAGGCGGTGAGGGCCGACCCCGGCGAACGCCTGGAGCTGGCGGGCCGCCACCGCTTCGCGCGGTACGAGCTGGTGTTCACGCTTCGCGAGGACGCCCGCTCGGGCACCCGGCTCGGCGCGGAGACGTGGGCGGCCTTCCCCGGCGTCCACGGGCGGCTGTACAAGGCGGCGGTGATCGACACCCGCGGTCACGTGGTGGCCGTGCGGCGGGTCCTGTCGGCGGTGGCCCGCCGGGCCAGGCGCTAACGGTCGCTCGATGCGGCACATCGCCTGCCGGCTGGTGAACGAGGGCGACAGCCCGGAGGTGGATTGGGCGCTGGATACGATCGCGCCGTGAAGATGCGCGCGGCGGTGCTCGAGGAGTTCGGTCAGCCACTCCAGGTGCAGGAGGTGGAGCTGGCAGAGCCGCGCACGGGCGAGGCGCTCGTGCGGCTTGAAGCCTGCGGGGTGTGCCACACCGACCTGTACACCGCCTCCGGCGCCGATCCGTCGGGCTACGCGCCCGCCGTGCTCGGCCACGAGGGCTGCGGGATCGTTGAGCGGGTCGGGGACGACGTGACGCTTGTGAAGGAGGGCGACCGCGTGGTCACTCTCTTCTCGCCCCAATGCGGTGAGTGCGAGCACTGCCTCAGCCCCAGGACCAACCTCTGCACGGCGATTCGCGCCGAGCAGAACCAGGGCCACCTGCCCGACGGCACCGTGCGCCTCAGGCGGGTGGATACGGATGCGCCGGATTCCGTGTCGGCGCGAAATCCTGCAGAGGAGATCCGCCACTTCATGGGCACCTCCACCTTCGCGGAGTACACCGTGATGCCCGAGATCGCCCTTGCCGTGATCAGCCCCGACGCTCCGCCTGAGCATGCCGCCCCCTTCGCCTGCGGCCTGTCCACCGGCCTGGGCGCGGCGATCAACACGGCAAACGTGGAGCCCGGTTCGACCTGTGTCGTGTTCGGCGCGGGCCTGGTGGGACTGGGCGCCGTGGCCGGTTCCCGCCTGCAGGGCGCCCACAGGATCGTGTGCGTGGACCTGTCGCCGGACCGGCTGGAGCTGGCTCGCGGCCAGGGCGCCACGGATGTCATCGAGGGTGGACCCGGCGCCGTTGAGGCGATTCTCGAGATGACCGGCGGGATGGGGGCCGACTACACGTTCGAGGCCACCGGCAGCGTGAAGGTGATGGCCCAGGCGGTGGAGGCCGCGCGGATGGGCTGGGGCCTGGCCACGATGGCCGGCGTGGCGGGCAGGGGCGAGACGCTGGACATCGTGCCGCGCCTGCTGATCACCGGCCGCCGCGTGGCCGGATCGTCGTTCGGCGGATGCAAGGGCCGCGACCAGGTGCCCCAGTTCGTGGAGCGCTACCTGCAGGGCGAGATCGACGTGGCCCCGATGGTCTCGCATAGGCTTGCCCTCGACGAGGTGAACCGGGGCTTCGAGCTGATGGAGGCCCAGGACGGGATTCGCAGCGTGATCATGTTCGGATGAGTGCGATGACCGACGCACACCTACACCTGATCGAGCGCTTCTACGGCGCGTTCGACGAGGGCGACGGCGACACGATGGCCGCCTGTTACGCGCCCGATGTGCGCTTCTCCGATCCGGTGTTCCCCGACCTGCGTGGGAGCCGGGCGGGCGCGATGTGGAAGATGCTCACGTCAGGGCCCGGCGAGCTGCGGATCGAGCTGCTCGAGCACGAGGCGGGCGAGACGGAGGGGTCAGCGCACTGGCGGGCCCACTACACCTTCACCGAGACCGGCCGTCCGGTGGTCAACGACATCCACGCGAGCTTTCGCTTCGAGAATGGCCTGATCGCCCAGCACCGCGACCGGTTCAGCTTCCACCGCTGGGCGCGTCAGGCCCTGGGGCCGGCCGGGCTGCTGCTGGGCTGGACTCCGATCCTGCGCGGTGCCGTCAGGCGCAAGGCCGGGGCCAGGCTCGACGATTACGCCGGAACCTAGCCCGGGCCGCTACTTGGCGGCCCCCTCGGCCTCGGCGTCCTCCTTGGCCTCCTCCTCCACCTCTCCAGATACCTGCTCAGGTACTTGGATCTCGCGCTTGAGGATCTTGCCGGTGGGGCCCTTGGGCAGCTCGTCCATGAACCACACCTGGCGCGGGTACTTGTACGCGGCCACCTCCTCCTTGACGTAGGCCTTACGTCGTCGGCGGACACGTCCTCGCCCTCCTTGAGGACCACGGCGGCGCCGACCTCCTCGCCGAGAGCGTCGTTCTCGATGCCCACCACGGCGGCCTCCTGGATCGCCGGGTGCTCGTAGAGCACCTCCTCGATCTCGCGCGGGTAGACGTTGTAGCCGCCGCGGATGATCAGCTCCTTCTTGCGGTCCACGATGAAGAAGTAGCCGTCCTCGTCGATCTTGCCCATGTCGCCGGAGTAGAACCAGCCGTCCTTGATCGCCTCGGCGGTGGCCTCGTCACGGTTCCAGTAGCCCTTCATGATGTTGTGGCCCTTGATGACGATCTCGCCGACCTCGCCCTGGTCGACGTCGTTGCCGTCGTCGTCCACCACCTTCATCTCGACGCCCTCGATCGGGGTGCCGATGGAGCCGGGCTTGTTGTCTTTGTCGGGGTGGTTGAACGAGGCCACCGGCGAGGTCTCGGAGAGGCCGTAGCCCTCGAGCACCTTGCACCCGAACTTCTCCTCGAACTTGCGCATCACCTCTTCGGGCATGGCCGAGCCGCCGGACATGCACAGGCGCAGCGTGGAGGTGTCGGCGGTGTCCGCGTTGCCCGCGGCCAGCATCCCGTTGTACATCGTGGGGACGCCCTGGAACAGGGTGATCTTGTCTCGCGCGATGATGTCGAGCGCCTTGTCGGCGTCGAACCGGGGGATCATCGAGATCATCGCCCGGTTGGCGATGCCGGCGTTGAGCGTGCACGTCTGCCCGAAGGAGTGGAACAGCGGCAGCGCGCCGAGCAGCTTGTCGTCCTCGTCGATCTCGCCCAGCGTGTCCGCCGCGATCGAGCAGTTCTTCAGCAGGTTCGCGTGCGTGAGCTCCGCGCCCTTGGGCTTGCCCGGTGGTGCCCGACGTGTAGAGGATCACCGCGGTGTCCTCGGGGTCGCGATCGGCCAGGTCGTGGTCCGGCTCCTGGTCGGCCAGCAGCTTCTCGAACTCGCCCGGCTTCACGAGGATCACCTCTGCGCCGGCGTCCTCGGCGCCCTTCTCGGCCGCCTCGGCGAAGTCGCCCCAGGCGATCAGCGATCTTGGCCCCGGGATCCTCGAGGTAGAAGCCCACCTCGCGCGGCTTGAGCAGCACGTTCATCGGCACCACCGTGCCGCCGGTGCGAAGCACGCCGTAGTAGGCGATGGGGAAGTAGGGGACGTTGGGAAGCATCACGCCCACCCGGTCGCCGGGTGATCGCCCTTCTCCTTCAGCATCGCCGCGAGCCGCGCGCTGCCCTCGTCGAGCATCCCGTAGGACACCTCGGTGTCGTCCAGCTTCACGGCGATCGCGTCCGGGCTTCGTCTCGGCGGCCTCGGTCAGGATCTTGGCCAGGTTGTCACTCACTTGGGGTCCTCTCCCTCGGTTTGACGCTACGCCAATACATACCCGCTGGGGCTCCTGCCATGCCTCCTGCAATGCTGCCGGCCGCGTGACGGGCACCTTCATCAACGTGGGCACGGTGCTGGCCGGCACCCTCATCGGCACCCTGGCGGGCGGCCGCCTGCCCGATGGGATCCAGCAGCGCGTGCTCGCCGGCCTGGGCCTCGTGACGCTGGTGATCGGCGTGGACAGCGCGCTGGCGTGGAACGACACGAGCCCGCTGTACGTGCTCGGGGGCGTGCTGCTCGGGGGCGTCGTCGGGCGAGGCGATCGGCATCGAGCGGCGCCTGGAGCAGCTCGGGGACCGGATCCAGCGGATGGTGGCGGGCGAGGGGCACTCGAGGGTCTCGGAGGGCTTCGTCACGGCGTCGCCTGCTGTTCTGCGTGGGCCCGCTCACCGTGCTCGGCTCGATCGAGGACGGGCTCACCGACCAGTACACACAGCTCGCCACCAAGGCGGTGCTGGACGGCTTCGCCTCGATAGCCCTCGCCGCCGCGCTGGGGTGGGGCGTGGGCATCGCGGCGGTCACCGTGCTGGTGGTGCAGGGCGCGATCACGCTCGGCGCCGGGGCGTTCGACTCGATCCTGACCGGCGAGACGCTCGACGTGCTCACCAGCGCGGGCGGCGTGCTGATCATCGGGATCTCGCTGAAGCTGCTCGACGTCAAGGACGTGAAGGTGGGCAACTTCCTGCCGGCGCTGGTGATTGCGCCGGCGCTGGTGGGCCTGGTCTCGCTGTTCGATTAGTGCCGGTGCGCGCCGCGTCTACTGCGGCAGTAAGGGGGTTGAGTCCCAACCCCATAGCTTGACGCGCGTTGCCGGATTTCTGAAGTGCTCCAGGATCTGCCGCACCGGAGACGCAGAGGGGGCGCCGCGTGGGCGCCCCCTCTTGAGACCACGTCGTTGTGGTCGCGGCTACTCGGAGACCTCGATGTAGAAGCCCCGGGTGGCCGATGTGACGTCGGAGTTGTCCACCAGCGACCGCACGACGAGCGTGTTGTCGTTGTTGGTGTTGGTGGGCACGCAGCTCACGCGAGGCGTGTTGCAGCGGGCAATGGAGACGTCTCCGTTGAATCCGCGCGCCGCCCTGGGTGCGCGGCGACAGGTTCTGGATCGCCGTGGTGGCCAGGAGGCCCCCTGTTGACCAGCGAGGAACCCGCGTTGATGTAGACGTTGGGGTTGGTGACCGGCTGGCCGTTCGAGCCCGGCTTGGAGACCACGTGGAACCGGCCGGACTGCTCGACGATGTTGCCGCCCTCGTCGATCAGCGCCCAGCGAGCGGAGTCGCGGGGATCTTCTCGGTCAGCGTGGACTCCTTGATCGCGCCGCCGCCGAAGCCGTTTCGCTTGGCCTCCTGGCCGCGGAGGGTGCCGTCCTTGAAGTCACGTTGCGGATCGAGCCGTCCTTGATCTCGCGGCTGTCGATCGAGCCTGTGGCGACGCCGTAGGAGACGCCGCCGATGGCCACGAACAGGGCGATGCAGGCAATTGCGAGCGCCGGCGAGGGCCTTTGAGAATCGATGCGCTCTTCACGGGGAAGTCCGCTTTCTGTCGGGTGCGAAAGTGCAGTCAGGGCAACAACACGTCAAGGACGGGAGTTGTGCCCCGCCGCAAGAGGGCTGCCCTCGCGGGCGCGCCCTCGGAGCCGGTCATGGGACGTAGAACCGGCGGCTACTCCGGCGGGCGGCGCCGGTCGCGGACGCCGTCGGAAGCGGCGTAACCGAGATCCGGCCGTGGACGGGCCACCGTCGCTCGGGCGCGGAGCCACGACCAGGACGCCGTATGGCCGCCGTTACGGCCGTGCCCGCGGGTGACGAACGACGTCCGCATGAGACAAACACGTCGCGACCGGCTCAGCCCGGTCAGGATCGGGGCCATGTCGTTGTGTCTGGCACCGCGATCTCGGCATGACGCCGTTGAAGGCACGTCCTCCCCGGCGTTGATGTAGCAGTTGGCGTTGGCCGGTAGCAGTGACGGATCGTAAAGCCGCCGGTCTGAGCGCTCGATCTGCCCGCGACTCGTTGATCAGCGCCCAGCGAGTGGCGTACTTGTCAGGCGGCCTTGCCGCCGAGGTCAGCGCGTGCCCGCCGTGACGGCGTTCGGCCGCCGATGCGCTCGGGACCTTGCCAAGCGTGGACTCCTTGATCGCGCCACCGCCGAAGCCGTCACGCTTGGCCTCGTTGCCGCGCAGGGTGCCGTCCTTGAAGTCACGGTTGCGGATCGAGCCGTCCTTGATCTCGCGGCTGTCGATACGAACCGGTCGCCACGCCGTAGGACACGCCGCCCATCGCCACGAACAGGGCGATGCAGGCAATTGCGAGCGCCGGTGAGGGCCTCGAGAATCGGATGCGCTTCTTCACTGTGAGGTCTTTCTGTCGGGTACCCGTCACCTGCCCCTTCGCAGGCGGGGTTCCGTCGGTTCACTAGAGGGCGGAGATCGAGGTGCCCACGTCGCGCGCGAGGTCGAACAGCGGCGACGGGCACGATCCCGAAGACGATCGTGGCGGCGGCGGCGAGCACGGCGACGCGCAGCCACCTCGGGCTGCGCGCGGGCGTCGGCCTCCGGCGACCAGCCGCGCCACGGGCTGTCACGCGCGCGCGGCGGGACGGTGGGCAGCTGCGATCTCGAAGCGGCCCATCCACATCACGGCGATGACCCGCAGGTAGTAGACGAGCGAGATCATCGAGCCCACCACGATCACCACGCCGAGCCAGGCGTAGTCGCCGGCCACGGAGGCGTCGATCAAATAGAACTTGCCGATGAACCCGGCGGTGCCGGGGATGCCGGCCAGGCGAGAACATGGCGATCGTCATCGGCCACGCCAGCCACGGGCTCGCCCGGCCCAGGTCGCGCAGAGAGTCGATGTCGTCCCCAGCTCGGTGACGCGCTCGCGGGCGATCACCACGGCGAAGGCGGCGACGTTCATGAACAGGTAGACGGCCAGGTAGAACGCCGTGGCCTGCATGCCCAGCTGGGTGCCCACCACGACGCCGGCCAGCAGGTAGCCGGCCTGCGCCACGCCCGACCAGGCCAGCAGCGCTTCAGCGAGCGCTGCGCGATCGCGCCGACGTTGCCGACGAGGATCGTGACCGTGGCCAGCACGGCCAGCGCGGGTCCCCACTGCGGCTGGAGCGCTCGCGCCAGCGCGTGGTCGAACAGCCGCAGCGATGACCGCGAAGGCGGCCGCCTTGGTGGCCACGGCCATGAACGCGGTGACCGGCGTGGGGGCGCCCTGGTAGACGTCGGGCGTCCACTGGTGGAACGGGGCCACCGAGGCCTTGAACGCCAGGCCGGTCGCGGCGAGCGCGACGCCGGTGAGCAGCAGCGGGTCGGTGGCGGCCACGTGCCGATTGGCAGGGTGCCCGTGACCCCCTCGAGCGGATCGCCTCGGCGATCCCCGAGAAGTCGGTGGACCCGGTGGCGCCGTAGATGAGCGCCAGGCCGTAGAGCAGCGTGGCCGAGCCCACCGAGCCCACCACGAGGTACTTCAGGCCCGACTCCAGCGAGCGCGCGCGGCGCATCTCGCCCGCGCACAGCACGTAGAGCGGGATCGACAGCAGCTCGAGGCCCACGAACAGCGTCACCAGGTTCTCCGCGCCGGCGAGGATCACCATGCCGGCGATCGAGCCCAGCAGCAGGCGCATGTACTCGCCCGGTCCCGGCCTCGCGGGTGACCGGAGCGCGCAGCGAGAGCAGCACCGTGACCAGGCCGGCGACGAAGAAGAGCATCGACATGAACAGCGTGAGCGTGTCCACGGCCAGCGCGCCCTCGATGATCGGCGCGGCGTCGCCCGCCTCCCAGTTCGCGATCGCAGGACCGATGGCGACGACCAGCGCGGCGGCCGCCAGCACCGGCACGAGCACGCGCTGGACCGCACGGCCCGGGAAGAGCCCGGCAAGCAGCACGACGACCGCGCCGCCGACAGCGGCGAACAGCGGCGCGAGCCCCTGGTAGTCGATCACCGGCGCCTGGCACCTGGGCGAGGTCGATCATCGCTCGCAGTGCCTCGGCGACGCCCCGTGCAGTTCGCTCCGACTGCCCGGTGCCGGCTGCCGACTGCGCGGCAGCCTCGACCTTCGCGCGTAACAGCCTCCTCGGTGCGGTCGAGCACCACCTGCGGGTAGACGCCGAGCGCCACGATCACGGCCGTGACCGGCAGGATCGCCGCCGAGCTCCAGCCCGCTCAGCTCAGCGCGGCTCCGCGCCCGGCCCGACGCGGTTGTGCATCGAGCGCTGGAACAGGCGGATCATGTAGACGGCCGCGAGCACCACGCCCACGCTGGCCACCAGGCCGTAGACCAGCTGGTCCTCGAAGGCGCCGAACAGGATCAGGATCTCGCCCACGAAGTTGGGCGAGCCGGGCATGGCGAGGGTCGCGAGCGCCACGATCAGGAACAGCGCGGCGAGCACCGGTGCGCGCAGCGCCATCCCGCCCATGCGGGCAGCGAGCGCGATGCGCCCCCGGCGCGCGCGGTCAGCGCGGCGATGATGAAGAACAGCGGCGCCACCACGAGCCCGTGGTTGACCATCTGCATCAGCGCGCCCTGGGCGCCCTTGTCGTCCAGCGAGAAGATGCCGAGCACGATGAAGCCGAGCTGGGCGATCGAGGAGTAGGCCACCACCAGCCGCGCCTCGTCCTGGGAGAAGGCGAGCACCGAGCCGTAGAGGATCGAGAACACGGCGAGGACCAGCATCAGCTCCTGGAAGTGCGGCGCGGCGTCGGGCAGGATCGGCAGCACGATCCGCAGGAACCCGTAGACGCCCACCTTCGAGAGCACGCGCCGACAGCACCACGAGCACCGGCGTCGGGCGTGGAGCGGTAGGTGTCGACCACCCAGCCGTGGAGCGGGAACAGCGGCGCCTTCACGAGGAAGGCCACCGCGAAGAGCAGGAAGATCCACTTCTGCGTGCCCTCGCGGGAGCGTGCGCTGCTCGAGCACGGCGAAGCGAGAACGAGAGGTCGCCGCCGTCCGGCGTGCCAGCACGCCCAGCGCGATCGCGCCCGGCCAGCATCAGCAGCGAGCCCACCAGCGTGTAGATCACGAACTTGGTGGTGGCGCCCACGCGGTCGCCCGCTGCCCCAGCCGCCGATCAGGAAGTAGAACGGCACGAGCATCAGGTCGAAGAAGACGACGAACAGCGCCAGGTCCTGGGCGCAGAAGGCGCCGAGCACGGCGGTCTCGGCCAGCGCCATGTGGAACATGAAGAGCTTCGGGCGGTCGCTCGTTGCGCAGCGGCGGCCCAGAGCGTGGCACGGCACCCACAGCCAGCGCCGTGAGCGCGATCAGGAACAGGTTCAGCCCGTCGACGCCGAGCTGGTAGCGGATGCCCAGCTCGGAGATCCAGTTGTCGTCGGTCACGTAGCGCAGGCCGCCCGCCGTCCGGGTCGAAGTCGGCGAGCATCGCGATCGCGTAGGCCGAGCACCCCGCGCGCGCCGGCCACCACCAGCCAGCGGCCCGTGCGCGGCGGCAGGAACGCGGCGATCAGCCCCGCCGCGAGTGGCAGGAACACACGATCGAGAGGTGGATCGTGAACGGCATGGCTACGAGGCCACGATCAGGAAGTAGAGGACCAGGCCGCCGAGGCCCACCAGCAGCAGCGCGGCGTAGGCGCGCAGCTCGCCGGTCTGGATCGAGCGGGCGAAGGAGGAGCCGGCGCGCACCAGGCCCATGGTGCCGCCCACCATCACGCCCTGGACGAAGGTGCTCTCCACCACGTTGCGCCCGAAGCGCCCGGCCGCCGCCACGGGCCGCACGACGCGGCGTCGAAGATCTCGTCGAAGTACCACTTGTTCACGAGGAGCCTGTGCAGGCCGGAGAAGCGCTCGCGGGTCGCCAGCCGCAGCTCGGGGTCGCGCAGGAGGTAGTACTAGGCGGCCGCCGATGCCGATGATCGCGAACACGCCGCCGGCCGCCAGGCCGAGCCACTCGGCGCCCGTTGCTGGGCGCGGTGTCGTGGAAGCGCGAGTCCGCGAAGGTGGGCTCGAGGAAGTGCTCGAGCGTGTCGGTGACGCCCGGGTATGCCCAGCGACGCCGGCGATCGCGCCAGCACCGCCAGCGGAGCCATCGCCGCCTTCATCGGCCACTCGCGCTCGGCGATGTGGTGCTCGGGCCCGGGAAACCCACGTCGGTGTCCTCCTCCTCGCCGGTGGCGGGGTTGACGTGCGGGCCGTGGTGCAGTGGCCCTGCTCCAGCGCGCGCGCCTCGGGCACGGGCGGCCCGAAGAAGACCCGGAAGACCATCCGGAACGCGTAGAAGGCGGTGAGCAGCGCCGCGATGTAGCCCGACCACGCCGAGCACCACGTAGCAGCCGCCGCGGTTCAGCGTGTAGGCCAGGATCTCGTCCTTCGAGAAGAAGCCCGAGATGAGCGGGAAGCCGGCCAGGGCGAGGGCGCCCACCGTGAAGGTGACGAACGTGAACGGCATGGCCTTGCGAAAGCCGCCCATCCGGTCGAGCGACTGGATGCCGCTCATCGCCGCGATCACCGAGCCGGCGCCCATGAACAGCAGCGCCTTGAAGAAGGCGTGGGTCATGAGGTGGAACAGCCCGGCGCCGTAGGCGGCCACCGACACGCCGAGCACCATGTAGCCGATCTGCGACATCGTCGAGTAGGCGATCACCCGCTTGAGGTCGGTGGCCACCATGGCCACGGTGGCCGCGAACAGCAGCGTGGCCGTGCCGATGATGGCCCCCACGTCGGCGGCGGTGGGCGCCAGCTCGAACAGGGGATGGCAGCGGGCGATCAGGTACACGCCGGCGGTGACCATCGTGGCCGCGTGGATCAGCGCGGAGACCGGGCGTGGGGCCCTCCATGGCGTCGGGCAGCCATGTGTGCAGCGGCAGCTGGGCCGACTTGGCGAACGCGCCGACGAGCAGCAGCAGGCAGGCCGCCACGAGCTGGCGGGTCGTTGCTGGCGAACACATCGGGCGCGCGCTCGAACACGCCGACGTAGTCCAGCGCTCCGGTGCCGTCGAAGAGCAGGAAGGCGCCGATCACCAGGCCGACGTCGCCGATCACGTTGATCACGAACGCCTTGATGCCCGCCGCCGTGGCGGTGGCGCGGCGGTACCAGAAGGAGATCAGCAGGTAGGAGGCCGCGCCCACGAAGGCCCAGCCCACGATCAGCAGCACGAAGTTGCCGGCCAGGACCAGCAGCAGCATCGAGAAGACGAAGAAGTTGAGGTAGGCGAAGAAGCGCGTGTAGCCGCGGTCGGAGGCCATGTAGGCCACCGAGTAGAGGTGGATCAGGAACGAGACGCCCGAGACCACCAGGCACATCAGCACCGACAGCGGGTCCACCAGGATCGGCCAGGTCGCGGTCATGCCCGCCGTGTCGATGTAGGTGAACGCGGTGCCCACCAGCGGCGCTCTTCCTCGGGCTGGTCCAGCAGCGCCAGCAGCATCCCCACCGAGGCCAGGAACGAGAGGCCGATCGCCGCGCTGCCGATGCAGCCGGGCAGCCGGCCGGGAGCCGCCCTCCAGCCGAGCGCGATCACGAGCGTCCCCGCGAGCGGGAACGCGAGCACCAGCCAGCCGTAGGTCGGTGGCGCTCATCCGCGCAGCTCCGAGGCATCTCGTCCACGTCGATCGGCAGCCGGCGCCGGTACATCGCCACGATGATTCCCAGCCCGATCACCACCTCGCAGGCGGCCACCACCATCACGATCAGGGCGAACACCTGGCCGTCCTGGTTGCCCAGCATGCGCGAGAAGGCCACCAGCGCCAGGTTGCCCGCGTTGAGCATCAGCTCCAGGCACAGCAGGATCACCAGCGGTGAGCGCCGGGTGAGCACGCCGGCGGCGCCGATGCAGAAGATGAACGCCGACAGGACCACGAACCAGCTCACGTTCATGGGCGCGCCGCCTCCTTCGGACCGCTGATCGCGTCGTGCACCGAGATCGCTCCCGGCGCGGACTCGGGATCCTCCAGGCCGCGTCGCTTGCGAGCCAGCACCACGGCGCCCACCGCCGCCACCAGCAGCAGGAACGAGGCGGCCTCGAAGGCCACGAGGAAGTCGGTGAGCAGCAGCCTGCCGATCTCGCCCGGCGAGCCGAAGCCCGGCCCGATGTCGCTGCCCGTGGTGTCCAGAGCGCGCGAGGGATGAGCCCACCACCGCGATCGCGAGCTCCACGAACAGCGCCAGCGCGAACACCGGCCCGAGCGCGCTCACGCCGCCGCCCTCACGCCGCAGCGGCTCGTCCGAGCCGCCCACATAGGACACCACGAACACGTACAGCACCATCACTGCGCCGGCGTAGACCACCACCTGGGCGGCGGCCAGGAAATCCGCCCGCAGCAGCAGGAACAACACCGCCAGGGCGATCAGGTGCGCCACCAGGGCGAGCACCGAATAGAACGGGTTGCGCAGCATCGCCACACCGAGAGCCCCGCCGATGGCCCCGATGCCGGCAATGAAGAAGAGGATCTGCTCAAAAACCAAGGTCAGAACCCAAGCTCTGCCGGCTCACTCGCCCTCGCGGCGCAGCGGCGTGCGCTCCACCGGCTCGGCCAGCAGCATCTCCTTGGTGAAGATGAGGTCCGAGCGGTCGTAGTCGGCCAGCTCGTAGTCGTTGCCCATCGTGATGGCGTCGAACGGGCACGCCACCTCGCAGTAGCCGCAGAAGATGCAGCGGGTCATGTTGATCTCATAGACCGCGGCATAGCGCTCGCCGGCCGACACCTGGTTGTCCGGGGTGTTCTCGGCGGCCACCACGCGGATGCACTCCGCCGGGCAGGCTGCGGCGCACAGCGAGCACCCCACGCACTTCTCCAGGTCCGAATCCTCGAACTTGTGCAGCTTGTGGCGGCCGCGAAAGCGCGGGTACACGGGCGTCTTCTCCTCGGGGTACTCGACCGTGACGGGTTTCTCGGCCAGGCGGCCGAAGGTGGTGCGCAGACCGCGCAGCGTGGCGCCGAAGGTGCGGTAGGCGCCGCCGAGGCCGCCGGGCTCGGGGCCGCGCTGAACGGCGATCACGTCTTCGGGGAGGGCGTAGGGCTTGTCGGGCATCAGAGGACCACCAGGAGAATCGCGGTTACGAGCACATTGAGCGTTGCGAGGGGCAGCAGCACCTTCCAGCCGAGGCTCATCAGCTGGTCGTAGCGCAGCCGCGGGAGGGTGGCCCGCACCCAGATGAACAGGACCACGAACGCGAACATCTTCAGGACCACCCACAGGGGTGCGAGCGCCTCCGGCCCCGGACCGTGCCAGCCGCCGAAGAAGCAGGCGGTGGCCACGCCGGAGATCACGATCACCTCGATGTACTCGGCCATGAAGAACGAGCCAAAGCGCATGCCGCCGTACTCGGTGTTGTAGCCGCCCACGATCTCGGCATCGCCCTCGGGAAGGTCGAACGGCGGGCGGGCGGACTCGGCGAAGCCGGCAACAAGGAAGATCAGAAAGCCCACGAACTGCGGGATCACGAACCACATCCCGAACGCCCCCTCGCCGGAGCCCTGGGCCTCCACGATGTCCACCAGCGACAGCGAGCCGGCGGTCATCGCCACACCCAGCAGGGACAGGCCGATCGCCACCTCGTAGGAGATCAGCTGCGCGGCGGATCGCATCGAGCCGAGGAACGAGTACTTCGAGCCCGACGCCCAGCCGCCGAGCATCAGGGCGTAGAAGGCCAGCGAGCCGAAGGCGAAGAAATAGAGCAGCCCGATCGGCACGTCGATCCCGTAGAGGCCGAGGTCGCCGCCCCAGGCGCCCTGGGGGCCGAACGGGATGATCGCCAGAGCGGCGACGGCGGTGGACACCGAGATCACCGGTGCGATGGCCATCATCCACGGCACGGCGGTGGCGGGCGTGGAGTTCTCCTTGGACAGCAGCTTGAAAACGTCGGCCAGCGGCTGGAGGAGGCCGTATGCGCCCACCCGGTTGGGCCCGTAGCGCGACTGGAAGCGCCCGAGCAGCTTGCGCTCGAGCAGCAGGATCAGCGGCACCACCTGCAGGATGAAGGCGAAGATGGCCACGGCCTTGACCAGTTGGACGATCGTGGTCTCCAGCACCGGGGCGGCCTGGGCGAGCAGAGTCATCAGCGCTTTCGCACCTGCACGGTGCGGGGCATGCCGTTGGTGAGCGCGTGCGCGTGGTCGGCGGCGGTGCCGGCCACGAGGAACACGCTGCCGGGCTGCATCGCCTGGCGCAGGGCCACGCGGGCGCGCACGGTCTCACCGCCGGCGGCCACGTCCACCTCGTCGCCCGAGGCCACGCCCAGGCGGCGGGCATCGGCGGGCGCCAGCTCCGCGCGCTGATCCGGCGCGAGGAACCGCAGGGAGGGCGAGTGTTCGACCGTCGGGCCGGACCACAACGACGTGGCCACACCCAGCCGCACGCCCTCGGGCAGCTCGGGCGGCTGGGCCAGCTCGGACTCGGGCGGCTCGGCGGCGGGGAGCCGGGAGGCGGCGTCGCGGTCCTGCCAGCGCACGCCCTTGCCACCGATCTCCTCGAGCGTGAGGCCGTCGTAGAACGGCACGGCCTTGATCAGCTCCGTGGTCACCATCGCCGACGTCAGCACGTCCAGCGAGGAGCCGCAGCGGCCGGCCAGCTCGGCCAGCACGCCCCAGATGGGGCGCACTTCGCCCACGTGGCCGATGGCCTGGCGCACGCGCTGAAGGCGGCCGTCGGGGTGGGTGAGGGTGCCGTCCTTCTCGGCGTTGGACTCCGCCGGGAAGACCACGGTGGCGTGCTCGCTCAGAGCGGGCGTGAGGAAGTCGGCCACCGCCACCACCGAGGCGGCGCCGTCCAGCGCGCGCGCCCACAGCGGGCGCTCGGGGTGGGTGGACAGCGGGTCGCAGTGCAGTAGCAGCAGGGAGGTCAGCTCGCCACCTGCCAGCGCCGACGCGATCTGCGCGGAGCCCATGCCGGCCTCGGGAGCGTCCGTGAGGCCGGGGCCCATCGCGGGCAGCACGCCGGCCTCGCGCATGCCGCGGCCGTTTGCGGCCGCGGGTACCTCGATCAGCCCGGACTCCGGCTTCCCGGCCACGCCCAGGGCGCCCGCCACCGCCAGCAGGCCGTCGAGCACCTGGGCGCCCCGGTTCCCCGCTGTGGCGCGCTCGCCCCACAGGATCACCACGTCGCCGTCGCCGGCGGCCGCGCGCAGCAGCTCGGCGGCCACACCCACGCTGCCCGGCTCGGCGCCCGCGCTGGAGTGCAGGCGCGTGCCGGAGGAGGCGCGCGGCGACTGCAGCTCCGAGGCCAGCGCGCCCAGGGCGGCCTCCACGGCGCCGGGCGCGAAGCGCACCGTGGCGCCGGCATTGCGGTCCAGCGAGCTCGGCCGGCTGGTGAGCGTCACGACCTTGGTGGCGTTGCGCCGCGCCGCCTTGCGCACGCGCAGGTCGAGGATCGGGGCCTCCTCCACCAGCTCGGTCTCCACCACCAGCACCACCGCGGCGTGATCGATGTCCGACACCCGCGCCGAGAGGTCCGGCCGCGCGAGCACCCGAGCCTGCTCCGGGTCCAGCGCACTGCTCGCGCGGGAGTCCAGGTGCGGCGATCCGAGCGCCTTGCGCATCAGGTGCTGCAGCAGGAAGGCCTCCTCGTTCGTGGTGGCCCCGCCGGCCAGCGCCGCGGTCTTGGCGCCGGCCTTGCTCAGCGCGCCCGCGGCCTCGGACAGCGCACGGTCCCAGGACACCTCGCGCAGCGTGCCGCCGTCGCGCACCAGCGGCGCGGTGATGCGCTCCTGCGAGTGGATCGCCTGGTAGCCGAAGCGACCCTTGTCGCACAGCCAGCCGTCGTCCACCTCGTGATTGTCGCGCGCCAGCACGCGCAGCACCTTCGAGTCGTCGCGCACCGTGAGCTCGGTGTTGCACTGGCTCGGGCACAGCGTGCAGACGGTGCCACCGCCCTCGATGTCCCACGGCCTGGCGCGGAAGCGGTACGCGGTGGATGTGAGCGCGCCCACCGGGCACAGCTCGATGATGTTGCCGCTGAACGGCCCCACGTAGGGGCGGCCGTCGTGGGTGCCCACGAAGGTGTGGTCGCCGCGTTCGAGGAACACCAGCTGGTAGTCCTCGGCGATCTCCTGCGAGAAGCGCACGCAGCGATAGCAGAGGATGCAGCGCTCGCGGTCGATCGCCACGAGCGGGGACAGCTCCAGTGGCTTGCGGAAGTGGCGCTTGGGCTCGATGAAGCGCGACTTGCCCCCGCCCCACCCATAGGAGATGTCCTGCAGCGGGCACTCGCCGCCCTTGTCGCACACCGGGCAGTCCAGCGGGTGGTTGATCAGCAGAAACTCCACCACCGCGTTCTGGGCGTGCTTCACGCGGTCGGAGGTGGTGACCACCACCATGCCGTCCTTCACCGCGGTGGAGCAGGAGGTCTGCAGCTTGGGGATCCCCTCGATCTCCACCAGGCACATCCGGCACGCGCCCACGGGCTCGCCCAGCTTGGGCTCGTAACAGAAGTAGGGGATCTCCACGTCGCCGTGCTTGGCGGCGTCCACGAGCATGGTGCCCTCGGGCGCGGTCACCTCGCGGCCGTCGATCTCGAACGTGATCTGCTTTACGTCGGGCCGCGCCATGGCGTCAGTGCGGCCCCGCGGCGGTGGCGGCGGCCAGCTCGCCGGCGTCGTGCTCACCCACGGCCACGCCGTCGTTTCGCCGCGCCCGCGCCTCGTCGATGTGGGCCTCGAACTCAGGACGGAAGTGCTTGATCATCGATCCGATTGGCATCGCCATCGAGTCACCGAGCACGCAGAGGCAGTTGCCGATGATGTTTTCCTGCACCTCGCTCATGATGTGCAGGTCCATCGGCGTGGCCTCGCCGTCGTCGATCCGCTCGAGCATCTTCACGGTCCAGTTGGTCCCCTCTCGGCAGGGCACGCACTTGCCGCAGGATTCGTGGCGGTAGAACTCGGCCAGGCGCAGCGCCAGCGGCACGAGCGGCTGCGAGTCGTCCACCACGATCATCGAGGCGGTGCCGAGCATCGAGCCCGCCTCGGCCATCGACTCGTAGGTGAACGGCAGATCCAGGTGCTCCTTGGTCAGCACGGGCGCTGAGGAGCCGCCGGGGAAGAAGCACTTCAGGTCGCGACCCTCGGGCGGACCGCCGGCGAGCCCGTAGATGATCTCGCGCACCGTTATGCCGAGCTCGATCTCGAAGTTCCCGGGCCGCTGCACGTTGCCGGATACGGACACCAGCTTGGTGCCGGTGGACTTGTCCTTGCCCATTGCGCTGAACCACTCGGCGCCCTTCTCGATGATCCCCGGCGCGTTGCACAGCGTCTCGACGTTGTTGATCAGCGTCGGGCCCTGGTAGAGGCCCTGGTTGGCGGGAAACGGCGGCTTGAGGCGAGGGTTGCCGCGCTTGCCCTCCAGCGCGTCCAGCAGCGCCGACTCCTCGCCGCAGATGTAGGCCCCCTGCCCTCGGTGCACCACGAGGTCGAGGTCGAAGTCCGCGCCGAAGATGCGGGTGCCGAGGTAGCCCTTCTCCTGGGCCTCGACCACAGCGGCGTCGAGGATCTTCGCCTGAGTCTCGTATTCGCCGCGGATGAAGATGAAGGCCCTGTTCGCACCAGCGGCCAGCGAGCCGATGATGCAGCCCTCGATCAGCAGATGGGGGTTGCGCTGCATCAGCAGCCGGTCCTTGAACGCGCCGGGTTCCGACTCGTCGGCGTTGCAGCAGAGGTACTTGTCCATCGAGCCCTTGGGGATGAAGCTGGCCTTCTTGCCCATCGAGAACCCGGCCCCACCGCGCCCGCGCAGGCCCGAGGCCTCGAGCTGCTCGAGCACCTCCTCCGGAGCCATCTCGGTGAGGGCCTTGCGAGCGGCCCCGTAGCCACCCAGCCGCTCGTAGGTCTCAATCTCGTGCAGCAGCGGCTCATCCATGTGAGCGGTGAGGACCTTGAGCTCGCTCATGCGGGCCGGCCCTCGTTCCAGGGGAGCCGGTAGTCCGGGTCTGACAGCCCGCGTCCCGGGAGCACCTCTCTGCGGTCCTTCACAGCAGCAACGAGCTCGTGGGCATCGGAGGTTTCCAGCGGGCCCACGTAGCGCCCGTCCACCGACGCCATCGGCGCCATGTCGCACGCTCCGAGGCACTCGAACTCGCGCAGGTCCACGCCCTCCAGGCCCTGGTCCCTGGCCTCTTCGGCGATCGCGTCGTACACGTCCTTCGCATGGCGCAGGTGACAGGCCACGCTGGTGCACACATACACGTAGCGGTCGCCGATCGGCTCGGTGCGCAGCATGTCGTAGAAGGTGGCCACCGACGACAGGTAGGCGGGCGTGACCTGCATCACCGCGGCCACCTGCCGGAGCGCCTCAGGCGAGCACCACCCGTGGACCTTCTGTGCGGCCGCCAGCGCCGGCAGGGTGGCCGAGCGAGGGTCCGGATAACGCTGCATGGCGGCCTCGATCGACGTGCGCAGGCCGGCGGGCACGTCCACGTCGGCGGCGTCCGGCACGAGCCCAGGGTCCTTCTCGAGGTCGGCGGCCTCGTCCCAGCCCAGCGGCACGCGACGCGGATCCCTCATCTGTCGATCCCCCCGAGGATCGGATCCAACATGGCGATGCACGCGATGAAGTCGGCCAGCAGCGAGCCCCGGCCCATGTCCGCCAGCGCCTGGAGGTTGGTGAATGACGGGTCGCGCATGTGCACGCGCGACGGCTTCGACGAGCCGTCGGCCATCACGAAGCAGCCCAGCTCGCCGCGCGGTGACTCGATCGGGCTGTAGACCTCGCCCGGCGGCACGCGGAAGCCTTCGGTCACGAGCTTGAAGTGGTGGATGAGCGCCTCCATCGAGGTGGCCAGCTCGTGGCGCGGCGGCAGGGCCACCTTTCGGTTGGTGGTGATGTAGGGGCCCTCGGGCAGGCCGTCCAGCGCCTGCTCCACGATCTTCAGCGACTCGCGCATCTCGGCCAGGCGCACGCGGTAGCGGTCGTAGTTGTCGCCCACCGTGCCCACCGGCACCTTGAAGTCGAAGTGGTCGTAGGACGAGTAGGGCGTGGCCTTGCGCAGATCCCAGGGCTCGCCGGCGGCGCGCAGGAGGGGACCGGTCACGCCCAGCTCGAGCAGCCGCTCGCGGGAGACGATCCCGGTGCCCTTCATCCGCTGCAGCCAGATCTCGTTGCGGTCCAGCAGCGCCTCGTACTGGTCGATCCGGGACGGCATCTGGGCCAGGAACGAGCGGCACTTGGCCTCCCAGCCCGGTGGGATGTCCTCGAACACGCCCCCCACCTGGAAGAAGCGCGTGTGCAGGCGCTGGCCGGAGGACATCTCGAACAGGTCGAGGATGAGGTCGCGCTCGCGCAGGCCCCACCAGAGCATTGTGATCGCGCCGATGTCCAGCGCCGCCGTGGCCAGCCAGAACAGATGGCTGGCGATCCGGTTCAGCTCCATGTGGATCACGCGCAGGTACTGCGCCCGCGGCGGCACGTCCTCGCCGAGCAGCCGCTCGACGGACGTGCAATAGGCCATCGCGTTGAAGTAGTAGGAGAGGTAGTCCATCCGCTCCACGAACGTGATGGCCTTCCAGTACTCCTGGTCCTCGCAGCTCTTCTCGATGCCGGTGTGCACGTAGCCGATGATCGGGTGGATGTCGCGCACCACCTCGCCCTCGAGCGTGCACAGAAGCCGCAGCACGCCGTGGGTGGCGGGGTGGTGCGGGCCGAGGTTGATCGTGAGCAGCTCGGTCTCCGGCGCAAGCTCGGTGCCCGACAGCGGCTCGTCGGTGCCGCCGAGAGTGCCGACCGTGATCGACTCTTCGCGCTCGCGGTAGGGCACCGTCCGGGGGTCGTGCTCAGTCATACCAGCGCGGCAGCTTGTGCTCGTTGAAGGTGAACAGCACCGGCTCGCCGCCCATCGGGAAGTCGCGGCGCTGGGGGTGGCCCTCGTAGTCCTCGGGCATGAGGATGCGGCGCATGTCGGGGTGGCCGTCGAAGACCACGCCGAAGAAGTCGTACACCTCGCGCTCGTGGAAGTCGGCGGTGGGGAAGAGGTCGGTGACCGTGGGCACGTGTGGGTCCTCCACGGTCACGCGCGTCTTCACGTTGATCCGCTCGCGGCGCTGCATCGACAGCAGCTCGTAGTGCACGCCGAGCCGGGGCTCGTCGGGCAGGTAGTCGCAGCCGTGGAGGCTTGCGAGGAAGCCGTATGGCTCCTCGTCGGCGTCGCGCAGGTGGGTGAGCACGTCGTGCACGCGCGCGGGCGCCACCTCCAGCGAGGCCCGGTCGTAGGCGTGGTGGGTGCCCACCACGGCGTCGTCGCCCACCGCCTCGCGCACGCGCTGGGCGGCCAGCTCGAGCCCGGTGGCGTCCATGGTTACCTCCGCGGGGCGTCCAGCCCCGCGTCCTGAGCCGGTGGCTCGGCCTCCGGCCTCACATCCAATCCCGGGTACTCCTCGGTGCCCGCGGAGCCGTAGCGCTCGCGCCAGCCCAGGCTGGGATCGTCGGTGATCTTCTCCTGCAGCTTGATGATCCCGTACATCAGCGCCTCGGGGCGCGGCGGGCAGCCGGGCACGTACACGTCGATCGGCAGGAACTTGTCGGCGCCGGCCACCAGGGCGTAGTTGTTGAACATGCCCGCGCTGGACGCGCACGCGCCCATCGAGATCACCCACTTGGGCTCCAGCATCTGGTCGTAGATGCGGCGGATGACCGGGGCCATCTTGATCGACACCCGTCCCGACAGGATCAGCATGTCGGCCTGGCGCGGCGAAAAGCGGATCACCTCCGCGCCGAACCGAGCCAGGTCGTTTCGCGGCGAGCCGATCGTGGTGATCATCTCGATCGCGCAGCACGCCAGGCCGAAGCCCAGCGGCCAGATGGCGTTGCGCCGCGCCCAGTTCTGGGCGTCCTCGAACTTGGTCAGCAGCAGGCGCTCTTCCACGTACTCCTGGAGGTCGTCGCCCTCGAGGTCGCCGCGCAGCATCTGCTGGGCGCGCAGCTGCTTGATCCGGAAGTCATCGCGCGGGCTTGCTGCGGGTCAGCTCCATTCCAGCGCGCCCCTTCTCCACACGAACACGAATGCCACCAGCAACAGGGCCACGAACACGATCGTCTCCACCAGCGCGAATGTTCCGATGGCCTCCAGCTGCACGGCGATCGGGTAGAGGAACACCACCTCGATGTCGAACAGGATGAAGAGCATGGCGACGAGGTAGAAGCTCACCCCGAAGCGGAAGTTCTTGCGTACGTCAGAGGGGAGCCCGCATTCATACGGCTCGCGCTTGACCTTCGTGGGCCGCTTTGGTCCAAGGAACGAGTTGGCCATCGTGAAGGCCACGCCCACGCCGACTCCGAGGACAATGAAGACCAGCGCTGGCAGGTAGCTCCGGAGCAAGGCCCCGCATGTATAACGCACGCTTGTGCGCCGTTGCTACATAGTGCTAAAGGGCTCTTTATGAGCGGGGTCCACATGTGGATCGGGATTGCCGTGTTGGCCGCCAACGGCGCGGCCGGCATCGGCGGCGCGGTTCTTTGGCTTCGCCGCGAGATCGCCAACTGGTTCTGGGTCCTGCTGCGCTTCGCGCAGGCCGTGGTGGCGGTCCAGGTCGTGCTCGGGCTGATTCTCCTTGCGCGCGGGGAAACCTCGCCCGACGGTCTGCACGTGGCGTACGGGATCGCCCCGCTGGTGGTCACGCTGGTGAGCGAGCTGATGCGCGCCGCCGCGGCCCAGCGCGAGCTGGAGGACGTGCCCGACCTCGACGGCCTCACCCACGGCGAGCAGATCGCCGTCGCGCGGCGGGTGGCGCTGGCCGAGATGGGGGTGATGACGGTGGGGGCACTGCTGATCCTCACCCTGGCGCTGCGCGCGTACCAAACCGGTGGCTGAGCCGAAACGCCCCGCAAACGGAGCAAGATTGCACCCACTGCGGCGTTTGAACATCGTGGATGAAGGCAAAAGACCCTTCATGCTCTTGAAGGCACCAGCGTTCGAGGAGCGCGACCTCAGGATCCCGGCCGACCTGGCACGGATCGCGCAGGCGCGCGACTGGGCGCAGCAGGCTGCCGAGGACTTCGGCCTGGGCGAGGACGAGCGGTTCGAGATCAGGCTCGCGGTGAGCGAGGCCGTGACCAACGCGATCCTCCACGGCTCCGGTAGCGAAAGCGACGCCGTGGACCTCGAGGTGCGCGAGGAGCGCGACGCCCTGGTGTTCGAGGTGCGCGACCGCGGCGCCGACGCCAGTGGCCACGTACAGCCCCTGAACGAGGACGGCGGCCGCGGGCTGGAGCTGGTCTCGCTGGTGATGGACGAGGTGGAGCTGGACCGGGACGAGCAGGGCAGCGTCCTGCGCTTCGCCAAGCACCGCAACGTGGCGTAGAAGTTTCGCCCCGGCGCCGGCTCTGTATCGCCGCCGATGTGGGCGACCGGCACGTGCACTCGGCACGTCATGGCCGCCTCGGCCGCCGCCGGGGCAGTGGAGATTTCGCCGCGCGGAACGGCGCCTCCTTCCCGTCTCCCGGCTCAGCGCACGCTGAGCGTCCCGTCCATGCCCTTCTCCTCGTGATCGGCCACGGTGCACACCAGCCGGTACTCGCCCGGGCGAACACTCACGGTGGCCGACTGCTGCTCGCCCCCGCGGAAGCTCTCCGTGCCGCCGAGCTCGCGCCCGTCGTCGAGCACCTTGAGGTTGTGGGCCAGGCTGCCGCGGTTGTCGAGCGTGATGCGCAGCGTGCCGCCCTCGTTCAGCACGATCCCGGCGGGATCGAACGAGTACTCATTGGCGATCACCCGCACCCGCTCGCCGGCCTTCACCTCCACGGTCCTGGCGGGCGCGTCATCGCCGCCCCCGCAGCCGCTGAGGGCCAGGGCGCACAGGCAGAGGGCTGGGACCAAGCGCCGCATCGGCGCGGGATAGTATGCGGCCGCGTGAGCCGCCCTTCGACCGTCTCGCCCGCCCGTGCAGCGCTCCTCGCGCTGGCCTGCGCGGCGTCCCTGGCCGCCGCCGGCTGCGGCGGGGGCCTCAGTGTGGAGGAGGACAGCCGCTCCGCGGCCACGCTGTTCAACGAGCGCTGCTCGGGCTGCCACTCGCTGGAGTCCGCGAACGCCTACGGCTCCAAGCCCGCCGGGCAGCTCGAGGGCGGGGAGCGCACCAACGGCCCCAACTTCAACGTGCGCAAGGTCGCCCGCGACGACGTGCTCTTCGCGATCCGCAACGGAGGCTTCTCCGGAGCGATCATGCCGGCCAACATCGTGACCGGCGAGGACGCCGAGAGGCTGGCCGACTTCCTCGACGAGTACTCCGGCAAGGAGCGCTCGAGCCAGGGCGGCGGCGGCGAGGGCGGCGGGCCGTGAGTCGGCCCGGCCCGTCCCGCTAGCCCGGCGTGCTCGACCTGAAGGCAATCCGCGCCGACCCCGGGCCTGTGCGGGCGGCCCTCGCGCGACGCGGCGACGCTCCGGTGACCGCGCTGGACCGCGCGCTGGAACTCGACGAACGAGCGCCGCTCAATCCTCCCGGAGCTGGAGCTGGCGCGGGCGGAGAAGAACGCGGCCAGCAAGCGCATCGGCGAGCTGCAGCGCGAGGGCGGCGACGCATCGGGGGCGATCGCCGGGGTGCGGGCGGTGTCCGAGCGCGAGAAGGAGCTCGACGCCGAGCTGCGCGAGGCGCAGGCCGAGCTGGACGCCGTGCTGGCGTCCCTGCCCAACCCGCCGGACGAGACCGCGGCGTCCGAGGACACGGTGGTGCGAGAGGTGGGCCAGGCCGGGGCGTCGGGCCCCGACCACCTCGAGTTGCTCGGCGACCTCGTGGACCTTGAGGCCGGCGCCCGCGTGGCCGGCTCGCGCTTTGCCTACATCAAGGGCCCGCTGGTGATGCTGGAGCTGGCGCTGGTGCGTTGGGCGATCGAGCGCCTCTCCCCCCACGGGTTCGTGCCGGTGGTGCCCCCGGTGCTGGTTCGTGAGGAGGCGCTCTTCGGCACCGGCCAGCTGCCCGACACCGAGCAGCAGATCTACGCCGTGCCCGAGGACGACCTCTACCTCGCGGGGACCAGCGAGGTGCCGCTGGCCTCACTGCACGCGGGCCAGATGCTGGCCGAGTCGGACCTCCCGCTTCGCTACGCGGGGTTCTCGTCGTGCTTTCGGCGCGAGGCCGGCGCGGCGGGCAAGGACACCCGCGGGATCTTTCGCGTGCACCAGTTCGACAAGGTGGAGATGTTCACGTTCGTCCGCCCCGAGGACTCGGCCGCCGAGCACGAGCGCCTGCTGGCGATCGAGGAGGAGCTGATGCAGGCGCTCGGCCTTCCCTACCGGGTGGTGAACATCGCGGTGGACGACCTGGGCAGCTCGGCGGCCAAGAAGTACGACATCGAGGTGTGGCTGCCGGGGCAGGAGCGCTACCGCGAGCTCACGTCGTGCTCCAATACCACGGACTTCCAGGCGCGCCGCCTCGACGTGCGCTACCGGCCGGCCGATGGAGGGCCGCGCCCCGTGCATACGCTCAACGGAACCGCCGTGGCCGTGGGGCGGATGATCATCGCGCTCACGGAGAACGGCCGGCAGGAGGACGGCAGCATCGTGCTGCCGGGCGAGCTCGCGCAGTACGGCGCGCCCGAGCGCATCGAGCCGGCCAGCTAGCCCGCGGCCCTGCCACCATTCGCGGGGCCCGGAGGGGTGGCAGAGCGGTTGAATGCGCCGGTCTTGAAAACCGGTAGGGGCCGTTTAGGTCCCTCGTGGGTTCGAATCCCACCCCCTCCGCTGTGCCTAGTCGGGCATCTTGCCGCGGCCCTTGCGGCCCGCGCTGGCGCTCTTGCCGGCGGCCCTGCTGCCGGAGCTGAACGGCTTGCGCGCCCAGCGGCCCAGCGGCCCAGGGAGCTTGCCGGCGGTGCTGCCCCCCGCTCCGAGCGTCTTGTGCACGCCCTTCTCGGGGTGGCGCGACAGGCGCGGGAACACGAAGGCCAGGACCAGCAGGACGATGCAGATAACGACGATTCCGGCAATGAGCACGGGCTCTCCTCAGGATGGGGGTGGCGCGTGACTACCCCAGCCTTCACGCTGGAAACGCGGTTGACCGGTTGGCGGGCCAGATCGGCGATCGGCAGTTACCCTGCTTAGAGGAGTCCACTTCGTGTCCAAGGAAGGACCGCCGCCCGTCCCATGATCGATCGCGAACAGCTCGCCGCCGCGCTGGACGGCCTCGATCCCCGCGATCGGGAGATCCTCGACTACTCGCTGCGCCGCCGTGTGCCCGACGAGGACCTCGCCGAGCTGTTCGGCGGCGAGCCGGGCGACATCGCCCGGTTGCGTGCCGCCGCCGTCGAGCGGCTCTCCACCGAGCTCGACGTTCAGCGCGGCACCGACCTCGGTCACCTCTTGCGCGAGTTGCTCGAGCCGGCCACCTGGGACGAGGTCACCTCCGCCGAATCCCAGGACGAGGTTGACGTCGCCGATCACGGCCCGGTGGGCGTCACGGCGCTGCCGCCCCAGCCCGCTGGCCCCCCGTCGCCCAGCCCGGGCGTGACCCCCGCGGCGCCCACTCCCGAGGACGGCGACGACGACCCGGCCGATCCGGACGAGGCCGAGCTGCCCCAGTCGCAGGACTCTCCGGTGCTCGAGATGCTCGTGCCCAACGGGCATCAGAACGGCAAGGGATCCGACCGCGGCGGACGCTGGCTGACGCTGGCCGCGGCGCTGGCGGTGGCGGTGCTCGTACCCGTGGGGATGTTCGCCGCGCTCGACCTCAGCGACGACGAGGCGTCGGGCAACCGGCCGCCGCCGCCCGGCGTCCGCACCTTCGAGCCGGCGCTCGGGAGCGTGAACCAGCCCTTCCCGGCCGAGGACAAGACCACCTACCGCTACCCCGTGGCGTACGTGACGAAGACCACCAACCTCTATGAGAGGGCGAGGAGCCGCCGCGTGAGGGCGCGCATCGCCCGGCGCACCGACTGGGGCACGCCGCGGGCGCTGAGCGTGGTCCGGCGCGACGGGACCTGGCTGGCCGTGCAGGCACCCGAGCTTCGCAACGGCCAGGTGGGCTGGATCAAGGAGAACCAGGTGGACCGGATGACCAGCGTGGACTGGGCCATCCACGTGGACCTCTCCAAGCGCGAGTTGGTGGTCAAGCGCGACGGCGCCCCCATACGACGGATGGAGGTGGGCGTGGGACGCAAGGGGCACTCCACTCCCACGGGCCGCTTCGCCGTCACCGACAAGCTGAGGGTCAAGGACCCCGACTCGCCCTACGGCTGCTGCGTGCTGGCGCTCACGGGGCACCAGACCCGGCTGCCGCGCGGCTGGCCGGGAGGCGACCGACTGGCGGTGCACGCCACCCAGGACCTCACCGGCATCGGCAGGGCGGTGAGCCTGGGCTGTGTTCGCACCGATCCAAGGGACACGCGCTGGATGATGGAGACGATTCCGCTCGGCGCGCCGGTCTTCATCGGGGCGTGAGAGCGGGGCCGGACCGCCGGCGATCTCACGGGGCGGCCGGCCCGGTCGTTCTCACGGCGTGATGTCCCTGCCCCCCTTCCAGACCCTGCTGGACCTGCACGGCTCCACCGTGCACCGCTTCCTGGTGGCCTCGGTGGGCCCGTCGGACGCCGACGACTGCTTTCAGGAGGCATGCATCGCCGCCATGCGGGCCTATCCGCAGCTGGAGCACTCGAACAACCTGCGGGCGTGGCTGTTGAAGATCGCGCAGCGAAAGGCGATCGACGCCCACCGCGCCCGCGCGCGCCGGCCCGTCCCGGTCGAGCATCCGCCCGAACAGCCGATGCCGGGGGAGCCGGTGGTGCCGATGAACGGCCAGCCGGTCTGGGCCCGTGTGCGCGAGCTGCCCGAGAAGCAGCGAATGGCGGTCTTCCTACGCAGCGTGGCCGACCTGTCCTATGCCGACGTGGCGCGGGCGCTCGACTGCTCGCAGGACGCTGCCCGCCGCAACGTGCACGAGGGGCTCAAGCGCCTACGAGAGGAAATGCAGTCATGAACGAGGCGATGAAGCGCAACCTGGCCGAGGCGGCGGGCAAGCTGCCCGTGGGCCCCTCGCCCGACGCCCTGCGGCGGCTGGCCGCGCGTGCCCAGCAGGAGGGCGTGCTGGACGTGGCCTACGCCCAGGTGGACTCGCCCCTGGGCCCGCTCACCGTGGCGGCCACCGAGCGCGGTCTGGTGCGCGTGGCATACCCCGACCGCACGCTGGACTCGGTGCTCGAGGTGATCTCGCGCGAGATCTCGCCGAGGGTGCTCGAGGCGCCGGAGCGCCTGGACCCGATCCGGCGGGAGCTGGACCAGTACTTCGAGGGCGAGCTGCGGCGCTTCACGACCACGATCGACTGGTCGCTCACCGCGGACGGCTTCTTCCGGAAGGTGCTTCGCGCCACCGTTCGTATCGGCTACGGCAAGGTCCTCAGCTATGGCGAGGTGGCCGCCAAGGCCGGCAGTCCCAAGGCCGTGCGCGCCACCGGGAACGGCCTGGGTTCGAACCCGATGCCCGTGGTGGTGCCGTGCCACCGGGTGGTGCGCGCGGGCGGTGCCCTCGGTGGCTACACCGGCGGCATCGAGCGCAAGGAGTTCCTGCTGGCGCTCGAGCGCGGCTGAGCTTCGCTTCGGCGAGCAGCGCGTACGATTCCGGCGGCGAGGCTGCGCATACAATCGCGAAGTGTGTGCCTGGAGAGGTGGCCGAGTGGCTGAAGGCACTCGCCTGCTAAGCGAGTATCGGGCTCACGCTCGATCGAGGGTTCGAATCCCTCCCTCTCCGCTGACCAGCAAGAATCGGGCTGCCGTATCGCCAACGGTGATCCAAGCGCTCTCGGCATCTAGGTCAGGCCCCTCGCTGCCCATGCCCGGGCCGTCACCGCGAACGGCGCCGCCGGCACCATCTCCCTGCAGAGGTCGCGCAGCCGACTTTGCCGTTCCGCGCTGAGGCTGTCGACGAAGCCACCGGCCGGACCCACGCCGAGCAGGAACGGATCCCACCAGTCGTCGAAGCTCGGATGTTCGACGCTGACCGACAGGGGCCTTTCCTCGACCTCACGCAGCCCGGCTTCTCGGAAGAGCTGCGCGAGGTGGCCCTGGCGGGCGCCCGCTCGCTGAGATCCGTCCTCGACGTCGGGGTCCATTTCACGTGCCGCGTCCCAGAAGAGGCTGAGAGGGCCGTGGCCGCCCGCGTGATCCCAGACACATGCACACACGACACCCTGCCGGCGGGTCACGCGCGCCATCTCGCGCAGCCCAACGACCGGTTCCGACATGAAGTGGACGACGAGCTGAGCTAGCGCGGCGTCGAACCCGCGATCACCGAACGGCAGTTCCTCCGCCGTACCGCGTCGGATCGTGACCTCGGGATGGCGCTCTCGAGCCGCGGCGACGAACGGCTCGGAGGGATCGACGGCCGAAACGGCGGGCCCTCCGAGTCGCCGGACCAACTCGCTCGTCAATGCCCCTGGACCGCATCCGACATCGAGCACGCGCTGGCCCGCTGCGACCATCGCGAAGTCGGCGAGCTTCGGTGCGAGCGGCAGCGAATACCTGCCCATGAATCGGTCGTATGCGCCAGCTCGCACGATGAAGGTCACCAGCCCAACCTACCCCGTCGGTCAGCCGCTCCGCGGATGCGGGCATCGGTGTTCGCGAACCGCCTCCCAGCTCCCGCAGGCGCATAGGGTTCGCGTCCATGCGTTACATCGATCTCTCTTGGCCCATCCGGCCCAGTCCGCCGGACACGCCCGCGCCGCTCAGGACCGAGATCTCGTTCTCGGGTCACGCTGAGGGTGCCGAGCAGATCCGGGCTATGTTCGGCATGGGACCGGAGTTGCTTCGCGACGGGGAGGGGTGGGCCACTGAGGAGTTCACTCGGTTCGGTACGCATAACTCGACTCATGTGGATGCGCCCTGGCATTACAACTCCACGATCCGGGGGGAGCCCGCGCAGAAGATCGATGAGCTCCCGCTGGAGTGGTTTCACTCCGACGGTGTGGTGCTGGATTTCACCGCCAAGGAAGACGATCAGCCGGTGACCTCCGGCGAGATCGAGGCCGAGCTGGCGCGCGTAGGTCACCACCTCAAGGAACTCGACATCGTGCTGTTGCACACCGGGCGCGACGAGTTCGCCGACGCGCCCGACTACATGATCAGGGGCCCGGGCGTGACCGCGGAAGCCACGCGGTGGCTGTTCGACCGCGGCGTGCGCGTGATGGGCATCGACGCCTGGGGCTGGGACGCCCCGCTGCACAAACAGGCCCAGCGTGCCCAGGAATCCGGCGACGCCGGGGTGTTCTGGGAGGCCCACCAGGCCGACCTGCCGTACTCCCAGATCGAACGCTTGATCAATCTGGGCCAGCTGACCGGCACCGGGTTCCAGGTGTCCTGCTTTCCGCTGCGCATCGTTGGCGGCAGTGCCGCCCCCGCCCGCGTCGTGGCGATGCTGCCCTAGTCGCGTCGCTGCCACGCACGCGCGGCGCTGGCGCAGCTCGATCCGCAAGCGAAGGTGCGCGCGGTGCAGGGAATTCATGAACGCAGGTAACGTGGAGCCCTAGACGCGAGCAGCTAGGGAGACGACGGACAGATGGCTGAGCGCCCCCGGAGCGGAGGCAAAAACCAAGAGGAAGACGAGCCGGCTGAGGGCCAGCTCTCCGAGGACGAGCTCGCGCAGGAGACCGGAGAGCCGCTGCCCGACCGTGCCGCGCTGTCGACCTTGCAGACCGACGTGGCGATTCCCGTGAACCCGGCTCTGGCGGCCGACGTTCTCGCAGGACCTGACGATGAGATGGGGGAGGAGATCGACGAGACGGCCGACTCCGAGGCTCCCGCCGAGGAGGAGTCCGAGTCCTAGCCGGCGGCGCGCTCGGCCAGGCGCTGCAGGCGCCCGGCCGGAACCCCCACGCGTCCCAGCACCTCGGCTGCGCCGCCGCGGCGGTCGCGCAGCAGGGCAAGCAGCAGATGCTCAGGGCCGAGACGTCCGTCGCCGCGTGCCACGGCCTCCCGCAGCGACTGCTCGAAGGCCGCGCGCGCGGCCGCGGACACCGGTACGCGGTCCCTGCGGGGCAGCCCGGTCTCGCTCTCCTCATCGGCCGCACCCAGAGAGCGCACCTCGGCGCGTGCGGCGTCGAGCGTTACGCCCGCGCTCGTGAGCGCGCCGGCCACCTCCTCGCCCTGGCGCAGCAGCCCCAGCAGCAGGTGCTGGGGCTCCACCGCCGGATGCTTGAGCGAGCGGGCCTCCTCGCGCGCGTACTCCACGGTCTGTCTCGCCTGCCCCGTCACCACTAGGTGCTGACGGCGATCGGGGCCGGCCTCCGGCGCCGGCGGGGCGGGCTTGGCGGCGTGCTTGCGGTGGGCGGCCTGCTTGGAGACACCCAGCGCCTCGGCGATCTGCCGCCACGACCATCCCTCGGCCACGGCCGCCCGCACCTGTTCCACCTCCAGCCTCTCGATCTCCCGGCGCAGCTCGCTGACCGCCGCAAGCCCGCGCGCGGGGTCTCCCGTGCTGGACGC
This sequence comes from uncultured Thermoleophilaceae bacterium, assembly GCA_963727395.1. Lineage (GTDB taxonomy): Bacteria > Actinomycetota > Thermoleophilia > Solirubrobacterales > Thermoleophilaceae > JAAYBF01. The sequence continues at coordinate 103,833 of CAVSGC010000011.1, forward strand.
CTGCCTCGCCGCTCGCACAGCTCGTTCGGCCACTCGGCCTACCGTACCGCGGTCGTCAACGAAAGTTGCCACAGCCGGCAACCCAGGCTGACGCGGGTGAAGGGTACGGGCGCCCCAATGCCGCTTGGCATGGGGACCGGGCGCGAAACGGAGCCTGTCAAGCGGTTCGGCGGCGCCGTTTACGGGGCACCCTGCTGTCAGTCGTTGAGAGGAGAGCGCACCTTGAAGTTCCGAAAGATCATCTCCAAGCCGTTCCAGCACGAAGGCGAGGACGCCTCGGTGGCCGGAGGGCTGAACGCGGTGGTGTCGGCGAACGTGAACGAGCCCGGGGAGTCGCACACCCGGGTTTCCAGCCGGCAGCGCATCGTCCAGCGCAACGGGCGCACGGAGGTCTTCGAGGAGCACCACTCCTCGAGCAGCGAGACGGACGACCCGGAGACAAAGGAGAAGTCAGGTGACTGACGAGACCAAGAAGGACCAGGAGCAGCCCGCCGAGGAGCGCGAGCTCACGGCGGAGGAGCTCGAGGCTCAGGGCGGCGAGGAGCTGCCCGACCGCGAGGCCATGTCGCTCATCTCGGGCAACGTGGCCGCTCCGGTGAACGCCGGCGCGGCGCTGAACGTGCTGTCCGACAACTCGGACGCCACGGCCAGCGCCAGCCAGACCGCCGACATCGACCAGAGCAACTAGGAGGCGTCGAATGACCGACGAGACCAAGAAGGACCAGGAGCAGCCTGCCGAGGAGCGCGAGCTCACGGCGGAGGAGCTCGAGGCTCAGGGCGGCGAGGAGCTGCCCGACCGCGAGGCGATGTCGCTGGTGAACGCCAACGTGGCGGTCCCCGTGAACGCGGCAGTCGCAGCCAACGTGCTGTCGGACGGCTCGACCGCCGCAGCTGATGCCGCGCAGACCGCGGACATCGACCAGAGCAACAACTAACAGGAGGAGTCGAACATGACCGACGAGACGAAGAACGAGCAGGAGCAGCCCGCCGAGGAGCAGGAGCTCACGGCCGAGGAGCTGGAGGCGCAGGGCGGCGAGGAACTGCCCGACCGCGAGGCGATGTCGCTGGTGAACGCGAACGTCGCGGCGCCGGTGAACGCCGCCGTGGCTGCGAACGTCCTTTCGGACAACTCGACCGCTACGGCCGAGGCCACCCAGGACGTGGACATCGACCAGAGCAACTAGCTTCGGTCGTAGCACTCAGCATCATGGGGGCGGCCTGCGGGCCGCCCCCAATCTTCTTCCTATGACCCACACCGTCGAACCACCTCCCGAGCAGCAGCGGCCCAAGCGCCGCCGCGGGTCCACGCCCGAGGCGCCGCCGCGGCTGGCCGAGGGCATCGAGCTGATCGGCGAGTACGAGGGCTCGGGCTACAAGGAGGCCCCCTACATCGCCCGCCGCGCGGATGGGCAGGTGATACAGCTCACCTACCTGCTCCATCTGGTGGCCTCCCAGGCCGACGGTCAGCGCGATTTCCGCGCAGTCGGCGCGGCGGTTACCGAGGAGTTCGGCCGCAAGGTGAGCGCTGGCAACGTGCAGTTCCTCGTGGAGAAGCAGCTGCGCCCGCTCGGCGTGCTGGCCGCCGCCGACGGCTCCAGCCCCGAGATCGAGAAGACCGACCCCCTGCTGGCGCTGAAGTTCCGCGTGGCACTGGTGCCCGAGCGCGCCGTCGGCCTGGTCACCTCCATCTTCAAGCCGCTCTTCCTCCCGCCCGTGATGTTCCTCGCGATCGCGGCGCTGGTGGCCTTGGACGTGTGGCTGTTCTTCATCCACGGCATCGGCGCCGGGGTGCGTGAGGCGGTGTACCAGCCGCTGCTGCTGGTCGCGTTCTTCGGGGCCGTCGTGCTGGCCACCGTCTTCCACGAGATCGGGCACGCCTCGGCGTGCCGCTACGGCGGCGCGAAGCCAGGTGTCCTGGGAGCGGGCATCTATGTGGTGTGGCCGGTCTTCTACTGCGACGTGACAGACGCGTACCGGCTGGGCAAGGCCGGCCGCCTGCGCACCGATCTCGGCGGCGTGTACTTCAACGGCATCTTCGCCCTGATCACGGCGGGCGCCTACTTCCTCACGAGCTTCGAACCGCTGCTGCTGATCATCCTGTTGCAGCACTTCGCGGTGCTGCAACAGCTCATGCCGCTCCTGCGCCTGGACGGCTACTACATCATGAGCGACCTCACCGGGGTGCCGGACATCCTCACCCGCATCCGGCCGATCCTGCGCAGCCTGCTGCCCGGCCGCAAGGCCGGCAAGAAGGTCGATGAGCTCAAGCCGTGGGTGCGCGTAACCGTGAGCGCCTATGTGCTCACGCTGATCCCCGTACTGCTCGTGGCGCTGGTTTTGATGCTGATCAGCGCCCCGCGGGTGTTCGCCACCGCCTACGACTCGATCGGGGTGCAGTACGACAAGGTCGGCGTCGGCCTGGACGACGGAAAGGGCTTCAGCGTGGCCGCCGCCGTGCTCCAGCTGGTGGCCATCACGCTTCCATGTCTGGGCATGATCTTCACCAGCGGCAGGCTCGGCTCGCGCGTGGGCAAGGGGGCGTGGGGCTGGTCCGAGGGCGATCCGCTGCGACGCGGGATGGTCGTGGCCACGGCGGCCGGGCTGATCGGCCTGGCCGCGTTCACCTGGTGGCCCAACGGCGAGTACCGCCCGATTCAGCCCGGCGAGAAGGGCACCGTGCAGGGCGGGCTGAAGGCCGTCAAGGATGTGCCCTCCGGGCGGCCGTCGCTCACGCCCGAGCGCCGGCAGGAGCTGGGTGGCGCGCGCACCGTTCGCGAGCAGGGCGGCGACTTCCGCAAGGTGGAGGGCGCTCAGGCCGAGTCGGCTGCACGCGAGGCCGGGCGCCGCTCTGAGGGCGGAGCGCGCGAGCCCTCGCAGAGCCAGCCGCAGGAGGAGCAGGCCCCCGCGCCCGGGGAGGAGGCCCCCGCCGCAGCCCGCGCCCGAGGAGGAGACCGTGCCCGCGGAGCCGGCGCCGGCCGAGCCCGCTCCCGAGCAGCCGGCGCCCACAGAACCCGTCCCCGCCGAGCCCCAGACGGTGCCGTGAGGCCGCCGCGGATCCTCACTCTTCTGCTGGTGGCGCTGCTCAGCGCCGTGCTCGCCGTGCCGTGGGCCCCCGCAGCCTGGGGCGATGGCGAGGATCGCCCGTCCGGCGACAACGCGGCGCAGTCCTTCAACGAGAAGGACGGTTCGTCGGTCTTCGACCTCGCGTTCGACGTTCGCGAGGTATCCAACGGCGTGGTCGACCAGACCAACTCGGCCGTGGCCTATGCCAGCTGCGAGAACTGCCAGACGGTGGCCATAGCGATCCAGATCGTGCTCGTGAGCGGAATGGCCGACGTGGTCACGCCGAGCAACTACGCCATCGCGGTGAACGAGGAGTGCACCACCTGCCAGACGCTGGCGCTGGCGTACCAGTTCGTGCTCGGCGGCGGCCGGCCGCTGGAGTTCACGAAGGAGGGCCGACGCCAGCTCAAGCGAATCCAGCGTGCGTTCAAGGAGCTCGGCAAGTCGGGCCTCACCGTGGACGAGATACGCGCGAAGGCGCAGGAGCTGGCCGACCAGATACGCGCGTTGCTCGACACCGAGCTGGTGCCCGCGAAGGACCGTGACGACGACGGCGAGGATGACGACGACGATCGCGATGGCGATCGCCGCGACGACGCTCGCGAATCGGATGACGACGGCACGACCACGCCCGCCGAGCCGCCGGAGTCCCAACCCGCGCCGGGCGATCCGGCGGAGCCCTACGACCCCTCGCAGGGGCCGCCTCCGGCCACCACCGAGGAGGCACCGCCCCCGACCACCACCGAGCCCGCGCCCGAGGACGGCGCGACCACGCCCTGAGGTCACGGCTGGCAGCGGTGCTGGCCGCCGGCGCTGCTCTGGTGGGCTGCGGCGGCACGGACGGCGCGATCGAGGAGACCGCCGACAAGCTCGGCGAGCTGCGCAGCGGCCAGCTCACGATGAAGCTGCTCGTGAGCCCGAGCGTGGAGGGCGCGGACATCGGCTTCGAGCTGGCGGGCCCGTTCGAGCTGAGCCGCCGCGACGGGGAGCTGCCGCACGCTCAGCTGCGCTACACCCAGATCGCGGGCGAGCAGCGCGGAGATGTGGAGTTCATCTCAAGCGGGGACGGCGCCTGGGTGGAGGTGGAGGGTCAGGCGTACGAGCTGCCGGCCGACCGCGTGGACGACCTGCGCGCGGCGGGCCCCGGCTCGGAGAATCCTCTGGGTGACCTCGACCTGGCCTCGTGGACGAGCAACGAGAAGAGCTCCGAGGACGGCGAGACGGAGCGAATCACCGCCGACGTTGAGGTGGTCGAGGCGCTCAACGAAGCGATCGAGGCGCTGGGCGAGGTGGGCGGCGGCGACGCCGTGGGCGCGCTGAGGCCGTTGGAGGGCGATCAGGCCGAGGAGCTCGAGAAGGCCGTGCGCTCGGCCACGCTTGAGCTGGTCACGGGCAAGGACGACCGCCTGCTGCGCACGCTCGCGCTCAGCCTGGACATCGGCACCGACGCCCCGCGCGAGCTGGCCGGGGGGCTGGGCAACCTCAGCGGGGCGAAGGTCACGCTCGACCTGCGCATCGAGGAGCCCAACGAGCCCGTCGAGGTGCAGGAGCCCGAGGACGCGCTTCCATTCGAGTCGCTGCCCAGGGGCTGACCCATGCGGCTACCCTGTCGGCCGAGCGCCCGTAGCTCAGCTGGATAGAGCGTCGGTCTACGGAACCGAAGGTCAGAGGTTCGAATCCTCTCGGGCGCGTCGTGCCGTTCGCGCTCAGGAACCTCAAGGAGGATCTGGAGGATCTCGGGTCCAACTTCGACGGCGCGCCGGGCCTGGAGTTCCGCCTCGCAAGCAGGGCGCTCGAGCTCGAGCAGTCCGGCCTCGGCTACCAGCGCATCCCTCCCGGCTATCGCTTCCCGTACGGCCACACGCACACCGAGCAGGAGGAGGTGTACGTGGTCGTGCGCGGGAGCGGGAGGATGAAGCTCGACGACGAGATCGTCGAGATCAGGGAGTGGGACGTGGTGCGTGTCCCGCCCGGCACGTGGCGAGGCTACGAGGGCGGCCCCGAGGGCCTCGAGATCCTCGTCTTCGGTGCGCCCAACCTCGGCGATGATCCGCGCGGAGACGTGGAGGGTCAGCGCGACTGGTGGGCCGACTAGCGCCCGGTGGAGCAAGGTCAGAGGTTCGAATCCTCTCGGGCGCGTCGAGCGAGGTCATGCGAAGGGGAAGGCGTGCGACATGCGCTGGATCGTCAGGCGCTCGACGGTAGCCAGGCCGCCCGCGCCCGGGCGGCCTGGCGGACCAGATGGTCGCGCTCGGCCACGTCCGTGGCCCGGCGGGCGGCCTCCGCGTACGCCGTGGCGGCGGCACGGAGGTCGCCGCCGAGCTCGTGCAGGTGGCCGCGGACGGCGTGCCACCGGTGCCGCTCGCCGAGCACCGCACGCAGCCGGTCGGTCTCGCCCAGCCCGGCGGCGGCGCCGAGGACGTGGCCGACCGCGACTGCGCGCCCGAGCACTCCGGCCGGGTCCTGGCGCACCGGGTCGCCGGTGAGGGCGACCAGGTCGTCGTACCACGCGAGGATCTGCGGCCAGTCGGTGTCCTCGGCGCTTGCCGCGTCGTCGTGCAGGGCGGCGATGGCGGCCTCGACCTGGTAGCGGCCGGGGCGCCGAACGGCCAGCGCCGACTGCAGGACGCGCACGCCCTCGGCGATCTCGCGCGTGTCCCACAGGCTCCGGTCCTGGCGGTCGAGCGTGACGATGCGACGCTCCGAGTCGAGTCGCGCCGCGCGGCGGGCGTGGTTGAGGAGCATCAGCGCGAGCAGTCCGCGCGCCTCCGGCTCGTCGGTGGCCAGGGTGAGCTGGCGAGCGAGCCGGATTGCCTCGGCGGCCAGGTCCACCCGGCCCGCGTGGCCGGTCGTGTAGACGAGGTAGAGCACGCGCAGCACCACGGCGAGGTCGCCGGGCTGGTCCAGGCGACGCCCCCGCACGGTGCGCTTGGCCCGGCTGATGCGCTGCGCCATCGTCGCCTCCGGCACGTAGAAGGCGTCGGCGATCTCCCGGGTGGTCAGGCCGCCGACGGCGCGGAGGGTCAGCGCCACCTGGGATGCGGGCGCGAGGGCGGAGTGGCAGCAGCAGAAGAGCAGGAAGAGGGTGTCGTCGCCCTCCTCGGTGGATTCGGGCTGCGGCGGCCCGGCGTGGACCACCTCCTCGCGGCGGTGGCGGGCGGCTTCGCTGCGGCGCGCATCGACGAGCCGCCGGGTCGCGACCGACGCCAGCCACGCGCCCGGCTCATCCGGCGGGCGCTCGGGCCACACCCGCAGCGCCTCCAGCAGCGCCTCCTGCAGCGCGTCCTCGGCGGCATCGAAGTCCTCGCCGCGCCGGACCAGGCCCGCGAGCACCCGGGGGACGAGGGCGCGCAGCGCGCCCTCGTCCAGCCGTGGCGCCGGCTCGCCGGTCACCGGGTCAGTCGTCGGAGGACGCCCCGGACATGACCTCGCGGACGTCGATCCATTCGTACAGCGGTTCCCCACCGGGGCCGGGCTCGGAGGAGACATAGGCCGCCAGCTCGACCGCGCGGTCGTGCGACTCGACGTCGATCATGTACCAGCCCGCCACCAGATCGCTGGTCTCGGGCAGCGGGCCGTCGGTGGTGACCGGCGCGGCGTCGGGGCCGCCGTAGCGCACCCACGTGCGCGCCGGCGTGAGCGCCTGTCCGTCCACGTACTCGCCGTTCTCCTGGAGCAATTCGCGGACGTGACGGAGGAACGCCATGTGCGCCTCCACGTCCTCCGGCGCCCACTGGTCCATCGGGGGGAAGGGATGGTGCGGCTCGGGGCCGCCGCGATAGTGCTTGAGGAGCAGGTACTTCGGCATGGTCGCCTCCTGGTGTCGTGGGCCGCGCCTGTCGTGGCCCTTCACCTGGTGAGCGGAGCCGGCCCGAGCTTCTCGACATGAAATCACTGACGGTCGGATCTCGGTTGAAAAAGCGTGCACGCGACTCTGGACTCATGTGGGTGCGCATCGCGCCGAGATCGCCGACCGCCGGGAGCAACAGCGCGCACGCATCTTCGGCGTGCTGTGCGCTCGACACTCGGGACGGGCCGTGGGGGCTCAGCGGGCGAACGTCTCGACGAGCACCGACGCCGTCACCTCCGGGCGCTCCGGTAGCCGGGCGAGACCGAGCCGCACGTCCCCATCGCTCACATGGGCCGCGCTCGGCCCCATCGCCACCAGCGCGTGGATGTCCGCCTTGCGCAGCGTCATCTTGAACTCCACCTCGCGCCGGTTCACCGCGCTCAGGTGAGGGGTGATGCCGGCGTGCAGCCGAGCGCCCTTGTCGGCGTCCACCTGAAGCATCCCGAGCTCGGACACGATCTCGCGGAGATGCTCCGGCGTGGGCGTGACCACGATCAGCGCGCCCCCGGGGGAGAGCACGCGCGCGATCTCGCGCCCGTTGCGCGGCGCGAACACGTTCAACACCAGGTGGGCCGACGCGTCCTGAAGCGGTAGCTCTCGCCACGTGTCGCACGCCACCGCTGCGATCCCGGGATGCGCGCGCACCGCCCGGCGGAGGGCAAACGGCGAGGCGTCCAGCGCAATGCCGCGCGCGTCGTGCAGCTCGCCGAGAAGGGCGCCGAGGTAGTGGCCGGTTCCGGCGCCGAGATCGATGATGGTGGACGGCTCGCCGCCCGGCGGGTGGAGTGCCTGTCGCGCGGCGGCGGTCACGGCCTTCGCCAACGGGGTGTAGTGCCCGGCGCCCAGAAAGGCGTCGCGCGCCGCCACCATCTCCTGTGTGTCACCGGGCGCTCGCTTGCCGCGTGGCGAGGGCAGGGCCACGTAGCCCTGACGGGCGACGTCGAAGCTGTGACCGCGCGCGCACGCGAGCGCGGCATCGGCGGCCGCCAGGGGCGCGCCGCAGTTCGGGCACCTGAGGAGCGGCGCCAGTGCGGCCAGCGTCAAGGCCGGTCGCCGTCCAGGTCCTCGACGAGCGACCGCACCCGCCGGGCGATGTCGTCGCGGATCTCGCGGACCTGGTCGACCGGCAGGCCCCTGGGGTCCGCGAGGTCCCAGTCGATGTAGCGCTTGCCCGGGATGTAGGGGCACTCGTCTCCGCAGCCCATGGTCACCACCACGTCTGCCCGTTCGGCGGCCGCGCGGGTGAGCTCCTTAGGCACGCGGTCGGCCAGGTCGATGCCCAGCTCGCGCATCGCCTCGACCACCTCGGGGTGCACCCGCTCGGCCGGAGTGGTGCCGGCGGACGCGGCCTCGTGGCGACCGCCGGCGGCGCGGTCGAACAGCGCGGCGCTCATCTGGGAGCGGCCGGCGTTGTGGAGGCAGACGAACAGGGCTTGGGCCACGGCTCAGGCCTCGGAGGACTCCGGCGTGCGCACGGCGGAGATGGGGTGGCGCTCCACCTCGCCGCTCGAGAACCACCTGCGCCCGGCCCACAGGGCAACGTAGACCAGCGCCACCAGCACGGGGACCTCGATGAGCGGGCCCACCACTCCGGCGAGAGCCTGGCCGGAGCTGGCGCCGAAGACTCCCACGGCCACGGCGATCGCCAGCTCGAAGTTGTTCGACGCCGCCGTGAAGGCCAGGGTGGCGGTCTTGGGGTAGGACAGTCCGATCGCCCTGCCGAGCCAGAAGCTCACGCCGAACATGATCAGGAAGTAGATGAGCAGCGGCACGGCGATCAGCACCACGTCCAGCGGCTGCGAGGTGATGGCGTCGCCCTGGATGGCGAAGAGCATCACGATCGTGAACAGCAGCCCGTACAGCGCGATCGGGCCGATGCGCGGCAGGAAAGATTCCTCATACCAGCGCGCGCCGCGCCTCTTGATGCCGATCTCGCGCGTGAGGTAGCCCGCCACCAGTGGGATGCCGAGGAAGATCGCCACGGTGCGCGCCACCTCCCAGATCCCCACCTCGAACCCCTCGCTGTCCAGGCCCAGCCAGCCGGGCAGCACCGAGAGGTAGAAGTACCCGAGCAGCGAGTAGGCCACGATCTGGAACAGCGAGTTGATCGCCACCAGCAGCGCCGTGGCCTCGTTGTCGGCCTTCGCGAGGTCGGACCAGATCAGCACCATCGCGATGCAGCGGGCGAGCCCCACGATGATCAGCCCGGTGCGGTACTCGGGCTGGTCGGCGAGCAACAGCCAGGCCAGCGCGAACATGAGCGCCGGCCCGACCACCCAGTTCAGGAACAGCGACGCGGCCATCAGCCTCG
>CAVSGC010000012.1:0-17235 GCA_963727395.1 uncultured Thermoleophilaceae bacterium
GGATCGATCACCATCGCAACGGTGCGCCCCGAGACGATTCTGGCCGACACCGCCATCGCCGTGAACCCGTCCGACGAGCGCTACACCCGCCTGATCGGGGAGACGGCGCTGCTCCCGCTGGTGGGCCGGCGCCTGCCGATAGTGGCCGACGAGTACGTGAAGACCGACTTCGGCACCGGCGCGCTCAAGATCACGCCCGGCCACGATCCCAACGACTTCGACATCGGGCGCAGGCACGGCCTCGAGGAGATCTCGGTGATCGGAGAGGACGGGCTGATGTCCGCCGCCGCCGGGGAGCGCTTCGCCGGCCTGTCGGTGATGGAGGCGCGGCGCCAGGTCGTGGCCGCCCTGCGCGAGGAGGGGCTCATCTCCGGTACGCGCCCCTACATCCATGAGGTCCCGCACTCGCACCGCTCGGGCGAGCGCATCGAGCCGCTCATCTCGCTCCAGTGGTTCTGTGACATGAAGGCGCTGGCGGAACCTGCCATCTCGGCGGTCGAGAACGGCAGCCTGCGCTTCCACCCCGAGCGCCCGTGGACCGGCGTCTACCTCGACTGGCTGGAGAACATCCGCCCGTGGTGCATCTCTCGCCAGCTCTGGTGGGGCCACCGGATCCCGGTTTGGTACAGAGAGAACGAGCGGGTCGTGGGCACGGAGCGTCCCGAGGGCGAGGGCTGGGAGCGTGACCCCGACGTGCTCGACACCTGGTTCTCCTCGGCACTGTGGCCGTTCGCCACGCTCGGCTGGCCCGAAGAGACTCCCGAGCTGGCCGCGTTCTACCCGACCGACGTCCTTTCCACGGCCCGCGACATCATCTTCCTGTGGGTCGCCCGGATGGTGATGATGGGGGTCGAGTTCACGGGCCGCCTTCCCTTCACCGACGTGCCGATCCACTCGGTGATCCAAGCGCCCGACGGGCGCCGGATGTCGAAGTCGCTCGGCACGGGGATCGACCCGCTCGACGAGATCGCCCGGCACGGTGCGGACGCGGTGCGCTTCGGCCTGCTGGCGATGAGCTCCACGCAGGACGTGCGCTACTCCGAGGACCGCGTGAAGCAGGGCCGCGACCTGGCCAACAAGCTCTGGAACGCGTCGCGCCTGATCCTCCTCGGCGTGCAGGAGGGCGTCGGGCCCTCCCCTGACCACGCGGAGACGCCGGAGGACCGCTGGATCCTCTCGCGCCTCGAGCGCGTGACCGCCCGCTCGGCCGAGCTGGTCGAGCGCTTCGAGCTGTCGGCCGCCGTGCTCGAGCTGTACGAGGTGTTCTGGTCCGAGCTGTGCGACTGGTACCTCGAGCTGGCCAAGCTGCGCCTCTACGACAAGGAGTCCGACCGGACCGCGGTGTCGGCCACTCTGCTGTTCGCGCTCGACCGGATGCTGCGGCTGCTGCACCCGATCATGCCTCACGTGACGGAGGAGGTGTGGTCGTTCATGCCTGAAACCGACGGCTCCCTCCTCGCGGTGGCGGCGTACCCCGAGCCCGATCCGTCGCGTCTCGACGGGGATGCCGAGGCCACCGTGGGCCGGGCCATCGCCGCCATCACCGCCCTGCGCCGCTATCGCGACGAGGCCCAGGTCAAGCCCTCGGCGCTGCTGCCCGCCCGCATCGCCGCCGAGGGCTATGAGGACACCGCCGGCCAGGTGGCCCGGCTGGCGCGCCTCGACCTGAACGGATCCGCCGAAGGCGAGGTGGCTGCCGAGGTGCCGATCCCCGGCGGCGCCGTGCAGCTCCTGCCCGACGAGGCCTTCGACCCGGGTGCGGCATCTCGGCGGATCGCAGCCCGCGCCGAGCAGATCGGCGAGGAGATCGCCAGGCTGGAGAAGAAGCTGTCCAACGAGCGCTTCGTCGAGCGCGCCCCTGCGGAGGTCGTGGAGGGCGAGCGGGCGAAGCTCGAGGAGTACCGGCAGTCGCTCGAGCGCCTGGGCCGATGACCTTCCGCGAGGCCGAGGACTACCTCCTCGCCCTCGAGCTGTTCGGCATGCGCTTCGGGCTCGACCGCATGCACAAGCTGATGACCGCCCTGGGCATGCCCCAGCGCCGCTTCGCGCAGGTGCACGTGGTGGGGTCCAACGGCAAGTCGTCGACCACGCGCTTCATCGCGGCGATCCTCCAGCGCCACGGGGTGCGCACGGGCAGCTACACCTCACCCCATCTGAGCTCCTTCCGCGAACGGATCGAGGTGGGGGAACAGGCGGTGTCCGGGGAACGGTTCGCGGCGGCCGTGGAGCGCGCGGTCCAGGCGGCGGCGATGGTGGAGCGCACGCTCGATCCCGACGACGGCGTGACCCAGTTCGAGGCTCTCACCGCGGCGGCCTACCACGAGCTGGCGGCCAGCCGGGTGGAGGTGGCCGTGATCGAGGCTGGGCTCGGGGGGCGCTACGACGCCACCAACGTGATCCCCTCGCGGGTGCAGGTGCTCACCGGCGTCGGGCTCGAGCACACCCGCTGGCTCGGGCCCACCCTGGTCGACATCGCAGAGGAGAAGCTGGCCGTGGTCCGTGACCACTCCACCCTGGTGGTCGGCCCCGACCTGCAGCCGCAGGTGCGCGAGGTTGCCGAGCGGGTCGCGTCCGAGCGGGGGGCGTCGTTGATCACCGCGCAGGTCGCGCATGGCAGCTTCCAGCGGCGCAACTTTGCCCTCGCCGTGGCAGCGGCGGGCGCGATCCTCGACTTCGAGCTGGACCCGGGCGCCGTGGCCCACGCGGCAGCGCAGACGCGGATACCGGGGCGCCTCGAGGTGGTGGCCGACCGGCCGCTGACCGTTCACGACGGGGCCCACAACCCCGCGGGCGCGAGGGCGCTGGCCGCGGCTCTGCCCGAGGTCATAGGCGGCCGCTCGCCGGTGGTGCTGGTGGCGAGTGTGCTGGAGGACAAGGACGTCGCCGGCATGCTCGAGACCCTGCTGCCGATCGCCGGCCACGCCGTCTTCACACGCTGCTCGAACCCGCGCGCGCTGTCGCCCGGCACGCTGGAGAGCCTCTCGGCCAAGCTGGGCGGCCCGCCCACCGAGACCGTCGCCGGGCCCCGCGCGGCGCTGGCCCGGGCCCGCGAGATCGCCGGCCCGGGAGGCGTGGTGCTCGCGACCGGGTCGATCTATCTGATCGCCGACCTGGTGAGAGAAGTCTCTCAGTCGAGGGCCTCCGCCTTGTAGGAGTGCGGCGCGGGTGGCAGGATGCCGAGCCCATGGAACGCAAGGAAGGGCCTGGCTTCGGAGCGATGATCGGCCTCGTGGCGCTGGTCGTGGCCACGGTCATCCTCGTGTTCTTCGGCGTGGGATACGCGCTGGGCCGAATCTTCCTGTAACCCCCGCCGGTACACTTTCCGGCCTCAATGGGCCTCCTGGCGATCTTCGGGATCACCAACGACGGGTTGAACCTCGCGGTCAACCTCCTGCTCCTCTTCCTCGTGGTCTTCTGGATCGCGCTGGTCTACTGGACCTACGCCGACGCCAGGCGCCGCACCGACGACCCCATGCTGGTCGGCTGCGCCGCCGCCGCATCGCTGTTTCCGTTCGTGGGCACCGTCGTCTACCTGATCGTCAGGCCTCCCGAGTACCTCGAGGACGTGCGCGAGCGCGAGCTCGAGATCGCGGCCGCGGAGGCGCGCCTGGCCAGCAGCGAGCACCTCGCCTGCCCCTACTGCGCCTATGAGGTCGAGCAGAGCTTCCTGCGCTGCCCGAGCTGCCTGCGCCGGCTCAAGGAGCCCTGCGCCACCTGCGGCAAGCCGCTGGACCCGCGCTGGTCGATCTGCCCCTATTGCGAGGCCGAGGTGGGGCAGGCCCAGCCGGCGCCGCGCCAGCGCCCGCGCCGGCGCGAGCGCCCTCCTGCCGCCGCGGCAGCCGCGGCGCCGCCGCGCTCGGCCCCGCCCGCCCGCAGCGCGCCGCCGCAGCGGACCGCTCAGGCGCCGTCCCAGCGCGCCGATGAGCCGCGGCCGGCCCGGCCCGCAGCCCAGCGCCCGGCCGAGGCGCCCGCCCGTCCGTCCGCCACGGCCGAGGGTGAGGGCGGCGAGCGCCCGGCCCCGCGGCGCGCGCGCCCCGTAGAGCCTGCCCCGTAGTCTGCCGCGCTCGGGGAGGAGCGCAGCCGGAACGCCGTTCCGGCGAGCACCGCACCATCATCAACCCCTACCTCTACGACAGGAGCATCATGGACAGGACATTGATCCTGGTGAAGCCGGACGCCTTCGAGCGCAACCTGACGGGCGAGATCATCGCCCGCTTCGAGCGCAAGGGCCTCAGGATCGCCGCCCTCAAGCACATGGCCGTCCCCCGCGAGACCGCGGAGCAGCACTACGCCGAGCACAGCGAGAAGCCCTTCTTCGGCGACCTCGTGGACTTCATCACCGGCGGTCCGCTCGTGGCCATGGTGCTCGAGGGGCACGAGGCTGTGGCGGCAGCCCGCCAGGTGATCGGTGCGACCAACCCCGTCGAGGCGGCGCCCGGATCGATCCGCGGCGACTTCGGCCTCGAGGTTCAGACCAACCTCGTACACGGATCCGACTCGGCCGAGTCGGCTACGCGGGAAAGCGGTCTGTTCTTCCCCGAGCTGTAGCCGGTGACCCTGACGCTGGCGTCGCGCTCGCCCCAGCGCCAAGCCATCCTCGAGCAGCTCGGGATCGCCTTCGAGGTGGCGGTCCCGCAGGTCGAGGAGGTGGGTGAGGGAGACCCCCGGGCGCTCGTCAGCGAGAACGCCCTGCGCAAGGCCCGCGCGGCCGACGGGGTGCGAGTGCTCGGCGTGGACACCGCCGTCGCGCTCGAGGGAAGGGTGTTCGGGAAGCCGCGGGACCGAGCCGAGGCGGGCGAATTCCTGCAGGCCCTGTCCGGACGCACCCACGACGTGTGGTCGGGGATCGCCTTGATCGAGGGCGCGTCGGAGCGGGTGGAGGCGGCGGTGACCAGCGTCACCTTCCGGCGCCTGACCGAAGCCGATCGCGACTGGTACCTGGCCACTGAGGAGTGGCGCGACCGCGCCGGGGGCTACGCGATCCAGGGCCGGGGCGCGGCCCTCGTAGAGCGGATCGAAGGCGACTACCTGAATGTGGTGGGGCTCCCCGTGGCGGAGCTGGTGCGAATGGCGCCCGACCTGTTCGGGTTTGCAGGCAGATCGTCCTAGAAACCCCGAAAGCCCACCGGAGTAGGTGAGCTACACTTGCCCTGGCGTCCGGTCCGCCCGCCCGAGGTCAGCTTCGTCGTTGCGGACCGGCAAGGATTCCTGCTCGCACCTCGAGGTGCAGCGCTTATCCTCACCACCACGCATGGGTTTCTTCTCCTACCTCACCGGCATGGGAGGCCGCGACATGGCGGTCGACCTCGGCACGGCCAACACGCTCGTGTACGTGCGCGGCCGCGGCATCGTGCTTTCGGAGCCGTCCGTGGTGGCGATCGACTCGCGCACCGCGGAGGTGCACGCGGTGGGGATCGAGGCCAAGCGCATGCTCGGACGCACGCCCGGCACGATCCAGGCGATCCGGCCGTTGAAGGACGGGGTGATCGCCGATTTCGACGTGACCGAGCAGATGCTGCGCCATTTCATCCAGAAGGTTCACCAGAACCGCTGGGCCCATCCGCGGGTGGTGGTCTGCGTTCCCAGCGGTGTGACCGGGGTGGAGAAGCGGGCCGTTGAGGAGGCATGCCTGTCCGCCGGCGCCCGCCAGGCCTACCTGATCGAGGAGCCGATGGCGGCCGCGATCGGCGCTGGGCTGCCCGTGGGGGAGCCCACGGGCAACATGGTGGTGGACATCGGAGGAGGTACGAGCGAGGTCGCGGTGATTTCGCTCGGCGGCATCGTGGTGTCCCAGTCGATCCGTATCGGCGGCGACGAGCTCGACGACGCGATCATCAACTACGTCAAGCGCGAGTACAAGCTGATGATCGGCCAGCAGACCTCGGAGGAGGTCAAGCTGGAGATCGGGTCGGCGTTCCCGCTGCAAGAAGAGATGCAGGCCGAGATCCGTGGCCGCGACCTCGTGTCGGGGCTGCCGAAGACGATCGTGCTCACCAGCGAGGAGGTGCGCCTGGCGCTCGAGGAGCCGTTGCAGGCGATCATCGACGCCGTCAAGGAGACGCTGGACCGCACGCCGCCGGAGCTGGCCTCGGACATCATGGACCGGGGCATCATGCTCGCGGGCGGTGGAGCGCTCCTGCAGGGCCTCGACGAGCGCCTCCGCGACGAGACCCAGATGCCGGCCCACCTGGCCGAGTCGCCGCTCACGTGCGTTGCGGTCGGTTCCGGGCGCAGCCTCGAGGAGTTCGAGGCGATCCACCGCGCCAACAAGCATTCCCGAAACAGCCGCCGGCGCTAGCCGCTGCGGCTCCGTAGGAGTCCGGACTTGTTCGACAGCAAAGTTGTCCGCCGCAGAAGGGCGGCGCTGGCGATATTCGTCACGCTTTCCATCGTCATGCTGACCGCCTACTTCGGCGAGTCGGGCGGCGGCGTGTTCCACACCCTCCAGCGCGGCGCTCAGGAGGCCTTCGCGCCGATCGAGACCGGCACCGGCCGCGCGCTCAAGCCCTTCCGCGATTTCTTCGGCTGGTTCGGCGACACCCTCGACGCCAAGGGCGAGAACGAGGACCTGCGCAAGGAGGTCGAGGACCTGCGCAAGCGGGTGGCGGAAGCGTCGACGGCCGAGGCGGATGCCCGGCAGCTGCAGGGGCTGGTGGATCTTCGGCGCGACGAGGGCTTTCCCCGCGGTACCGAGCCGCTGGCCGCCCGGGTGATCGCCCGCTCACCCACCGTCTGGTACTCCACGGTCAAGATCGACAAGGGATCGAGCGACGGCGTGCGCGAGGACCAGCCGGTGATCGCCGCCGGCGGGCTGGCGGGCAAGGTGACCAACGTGACCGGCGGCACGGCCGAGGTCACTCTGATCACCGACGCCTCGAGCGCCGTGTCGGCGCAGATCATGCCCAGCGGAGCCAACGGCATCGTCAAGCCCGAGGTGGGCAAGCCCGAGGACCTGCTGCTGGACTTCGTGCAGCGTGGCAGGCAGGTCACCGAGGGCACCACGGTGGTCACGTCGGGCTTCACGTCCGACCGGGTCGAGTCGCTCTTCCCGCGTGGCGTGCCGATTGGGCGCGTGTCGCGGGTCGACCTCGACGAGGTCGACCTCTATCAGCGGGTGCACATCGAGCCGTTCGCCGACATGCGCCGCCTCGACGTCGTC
This sequence comes from uncultured Thermoleophilaceae bacterium, assembly GCA_963727395.1. Lineage (GTDB taxonomy): Bacteria > Actinomycetota > Thermoleophilia > Solirubrobacterales > Thermoleophilaceae > JAAYBF01. The sequence continues at coordinate 7,160 of CAVSGC010000012.1, forward strand.
GAGGTGCTCACCCAGAAGGGCGAGCCGCTGGAGGCCGCGGAGGCCCTGACCCCGTGACCGCCACTCCGGGATCCTTTCTCCGCGTCGGGGTGATCGTGCTTGCCGCGGTGATCCTGCAGCTCTCGGGCTTCGGGCCGATGCGCTTCTTCGGCGGGCACCCCGACCTGGTGCCTCTCGCCGTGGCCGCCGTGGCGATCTACGCCGGCAGCGTGACGGGCGCGGCCACCGGCTTCGCCGCCGGGTTCGTGCTGGACCTCGCGGTGGGGGCCACGATGGGCGCCTCGTCCCTGGTCCTGACCGCCGTCGGCTACGCGGTGGGCCGGTACCGCGAGGTACGCGACCCCGCGCACGGCTTGATGCCGATCCCGGTAGGTGCGGCTGCCACCCTGGGCTTCCTCTTCGCGTTCGCCTCGGTTTCGTTCATGCTCGACGTGGGCGCCTCGGTCAGTCCGCTCGTGCTCCGCGACATGCTGGTCACCACTCTCCTGAACGCGCTGCTGGCCATCCCGGTGTTCGCCCTGTGCCGGCGCATCCTGCGTCCCGCGCTCGTGGTCGACCCCTTCGAGCGCCGCCGCCGGCGCAAGGCGCCGATCGACTCCGGCCCACTCGGGCTGAGGGGTCTCGAGGTCTAGGCGATGTACCTCGACTCCGACAGCAACCGCGGAATGACGCCCCAGCTCGCCTGGCGGGTGGCGATCATCGGCGGCGTGGCGCTGATCGCCTTCGGCCTCATCTTCTTCCGCCTCTGGTACCTGCAGGTGCTCTCGGGCGACAAGTACAGGGCCGAGGCCAACGCCAATCAGGTGCGCGAGATCAAGGTGCAGGCCCCGCGCGGCGAGATCGTGGACCGCGAGGGCCGGGTGATGGTGAACAACCGCGCCAGCCTGGCGGTGCGGGTAACCCCCGAGAAGCTCCCCGAGGACCGCGCCGAGCGCCAGGGCGTGTACGAGCGCCTCGGCAAGGTGCTGGCCATGAAGCCCGAGAACATCGAGAAGACCGTGGAGCGCCAGCTGAAGCAGGTGCCGTACTCGCCCGCCACCGTGAAGCAGGACGTGTCCCAGCAGGTGGTCTTCGCCATCCTCGAGAACCCCGACGACTTCCCGGGCGTGGAGCCCGAGCAGGTGTTCCTGCGCACCTACCCGCAGCGCGACGTGGGTGCCCAGCTCGTGGGTTACCTCGGAGAGATCAACGAGGACCAGGTGAAAGACGAGCGCTACAACGGGGTCGACCTGGGCGACCGGATCGGTCAGGCCGGGATCGAGTACCAGTACGACCGCTTCCTGCGGGGGCGCAACGGCGCAAGCCGGGTGCAGGTGAACGCGCTGGGGGCTTTGACGAAGACCCTCGACGACCGGCGGCCACAGCAGGGACGCCAGCTCAAGCTCTCCATCGACCTCGACGTGCAGGAGGTGGGCCAGCAAGCGCTTGGCGGCGCGGCCGGCGCCTTCGCGGTGATGAACGTGAGAAACGGAGAGGTGCTGGCGCTGGGCAGCTCGCCGTCGTTCGACCCCAACGTGTTCTCGAAGGGGGTCAAGCAGTCCGACTACTCGCGCCTGACCGACCCCGACAACGGCCAGCCGCTGAACAACCGCGCAATCCAGGGCGCGTATCCCACCGGCTCGACCTTCAAGCTCATCACCGCGACGGCAGCCTTGGAGGGCGGCCTGATCACGCCGGACACCGTGCAGTACGACGGCGGCTCGCTGGAGGTGGGCGACGTGGTCTTCAAGAACGCCGGTGGGGTGGTCAACGGCCCGCTGGCCCTGCGTCAAGCGCTGTCGGTCTCCAGCGACGTCTTCTTCTACCGCCTCGGCCAGGAGGCCAACGGCTCCAACCTGATCCAGGACTGGGCGAGGAAGCTGGGCCTCGGGCGCCCGACGGGAATCGACCTGCCCAACGACCTCCCTGGCCTCGTTCCCACGCCCAAGTACCGCGACGACGGCTTCGCCGAGTACGAGAAGTGCGTCGCGGAGGAGAAGCCGACGCCGGAGGAGATCTCCTTCGGCGAATGCGGGTTCCTCGACCGCCCCTGGAGCGTGGGCGACAACGTGAACCTCTCGGTCGGCCAGGGCGACCTGGCCGCCAGCCCGATGCAGCTCGCCGTGGCCTATGCCGCGCTGGCCAACGACGGCAAGGTGGTGCAGCCGCGCCTTGGCCAGCGGATCGAGGACTCGGCCGGGCGCCCGCTGCAGGAGCTCGAGGCTCCCCGTGCCCGCAAGCTGAACATCGACCCGGCCCACCGCCAGGCGATCCTCGACGGCCTGCGCGCGGCCGCGAGCGAGCCAGGCGGCACCTCCGCCGACGTGTTCGCCGGGTTCCCGATCCCGATCGCGGGCAAGACCGGCACCGCCGAGAAGGGCGGCGGTCGCGCCGACCAGTCCTGGTACGCGGCGCTGGCGCCCTACCCGGATCCGAAGTACGTGGTGGTCACCACGTTCGAGGCAGGCGGATTCGGCGCGGAGACCGCCGCTCCGGCGGCCCGCACCATCCTCGCCGAGCTGTTCGGAGCCAAGGCGGGCGCCGCTCCCCCAGGAAGCTCCCAGCGACTAAAGTGGCGCTTTGATGCAAGCCTCTCCGTACGGCACCTCCGTCAAGGGCTTCCGCGACGGCGTGGGCCCGCGATTCGTGCGCATGGATCCGCTGCTGGCGCTGGCCACGATCGCGCTGCTCGCGTGCAGCGTCTACACGATCGCCTCGGCCACGAAGGGCGACATCGCGGGCGACCCCAACTTCTACATCGTCCGCCAGGCCGCCTACGCCGGGGTGGGGCTGATCCTCATGTTCATCCTCGCCCGGGTCGACTACTCGCGCTTTCGCGAGTGGCGGGCCGGCCTCTACGTCGGGATGCTGGCCGCGATCGTGCTCGTGTTCGCGGCCGGCAGTGCGGCGCGCGGCTCACGCCGCGCGATCGACCTCGGCTTCTTCCAGCTTCAGACCTCCGAGCTGGGCAAGGTGCTGCTGATCCTCACGCTGTCCGCCTTCGCGGTGGACCGCATGAGGCGGCTCGGAGACCGCGAGACCACCAGCCGGTTGGTGCTGCTGGCTCTCGTGCCGGCGATGCTCGTGATCGCCCAGCCGGACCTCGGCTCGGGCCTCGTGTACATCGCAATCGCCACGGCCACGCTGTTCGTGGCCGGGACGAGATGGACCCATTTCGCCGCCCTCGGCGGCCTTGCGGCGACGGCCATCGTCGTCGTGCTGGTCGCGGCTCCGGCCGCGGGCGTCGAGGTGCTCAAGCCCTACCAGACGGACCGGCTCACGGCCTTCGTCAATCCGACGGAGAACCCCCGAGGGCAGGGTTACCAGCAGGCCCAGTCACTCGTTGCGATCGGTGCCGGTGGAAAGACCGGCCGGGGCGACGATGCGACTCAGACCAAGCTCGACTTCCTCCCCGAGCACCACACGGATTTCATCTTCTCCGTGGTGGGCGAGGAGTTCGGCTTCATGGGGGCGGCACTCGTGCTGTCCCTGTTCGCGCTCTTGATCTGGCGCTGCCTGCGCATCCTCACCATGGCCAAGAACCTCTACGGCAGCCTCATCGCCGGCGGGATAACTGCCATGCTGATGTTCCAGATCTTCATAAATGTGGGCATGACGATTGGAATCATGCCCATCACCGGCGTAACGCTGCCGCTCATGAGCTATGGCGGCTCGTCGGTGATAGTCACCCTGATGGCCCTTGGGCTCATGCAGTCAATCCACGCGCAGGCGCGCGAGATGGCGCTGACCAAGGGCCGGGATATAGCCCTATGAGAGGAATTTTTGAGAAAGCAAGTGCTCGTCACGGCCGACCGTGGCGAAACAAGAGTGGCCATCCTCGAGGCGGAGGGCGACCCCTCCGCTGAGAAGGCCCGAAACGGAAACCCCAGCGGCAACTGGAGGGTCGGCGAGCTCTACATAGAGCGGCGCGGCTCTCGTTCGATAGTCGGCAACGTCTACAAGGGCAAGGTCGACAACGTCCTGCCCGGCCTCGAGGCCGCCTTCGTGGACATCGGCCTGGAGAAGAACGGCTTCCTGCACACCGACGACATCGTGATCCCCGGAGTGGAGGTGGCGCGACGCGGCCGCACGGGCGGCAAGGGCCAGCGGATCACCGAGCTGCTCAAGCCCGGTCAGGAGATCCTGGTGCAGGCGGTCAAGGATCCGCTGAAGACGAAGGGCCCCCGCCTGTCGATGCAGCTGTCGATCGCCGGGCGCTACCTCGTGTACGTGCCCCAGGGCGAGGGGGTCGGCGTTTCGCGCCGGCTCGACGACAAGGAACGCGAGCGGCTGCGCAAGCAGGCCAAGGGCCTCGAGTTCGGAGAGGGCGGGGCGATCATCCGCACCGCCGCCCAAGGCGCACAGCGTGCCGACTTCGAGCACGAGATCAAGTACCTCCACAAGCTCCACGACGTGCTCCAGCAGCGCGCTCGGGAGACGTCCGCGCCGGCCATGGTCTTCCAGGAGGCCGATCTGTCGGTGAAGGTGGTGCGCGACATCTTCTCCCAGCAGTTCGAGCGCGCGATCGTGGACGACCCCCAGCAGCACCACCGGCTGGAGTCCTTCTTCACGCGCACTGCGCCCGAGCTGCTGTCGCGGCTCGAGCTGCACTCCGACGACAAGCACCCGTTGTTCGAGAAGTACGGCATCGAGCAGGCGATCCAGTCGACGCTGCGGCGCCGCGTGGATCTCCCCTCGGGGGGCTACCTGATCATCGACTACGCCGAGGCGCTCACGGTGATCGACATCAACTCCGGCTCCTTCACCGGCCGCGGCAAGGGCGCCCGGCTCGAAGACACGATCACCAAGACCAACCTCGAGGCCGCCGACGAGGTGGTGCGCCAGCTGCGGCTGCGCGACATCGGCGGCATCATCGTGATCGACTTCATCGACATGAGCAGGTCGCGCAACCGCGACGCCGTGCTCAAGACGCTGCGCAAGGCCCTCGACGAGGACCGCACGAAGACCTACGTGGTGGAGATCTCGCCGCTCGGGCTGGTGGAGATGACCCGCCAGAACGTGACGGAGGGTGTGCGGGAGATCCTCACCAAGACCTGTCCCACCTGCAACGGCGAGAGCGTGGTGCTGTCCGAGGAGACGGTGGCCATCGACGTCGAGCGGCGGCTGCGCGAGCTGGCCGCCGAGCGGCCCGCCAGCCAGGCGTTCCTGATCAGGATCCACCCGCGGGTAGCCACGCTGCTGGCGGGCGGGCCCGGGCGGCCGCTGCTGGAGATCGAGGAGGAGACCGCCAAGCACTTCCACTTCGAGGGCTCGGAGGCGCTGCCGATCGATCACTTCGCGGTCGCGCTCGAGGGCTCCCGCGAGGAGGTCGAGGAGCGCGCGCTGCCGTTCCGCGAGGGCGAGGAGGTGCTGGTGGCCATCGAGGAGCCTCACATGTACGCCGAGGACGACGCCGTGGCCAAGCTCGACGGCTACGTCATCTCCGTGGCCGGCGCCGGCCGCCTCGTGGGCAAGAAGACCCTGGTGCGGATCGAGAACGTGGGCCGTTCCGCCGCCTCCGCGACGCTGGTCGAGGGTGCCGACGTGATCGACGCCCCGGCCAACGGCGGCGCCAGCTCGGTGCGCCCGGCGTCCGGACCGGATGGCGCCAAGCCGCGCAGGCGCGGACGCCGGGGAGGCCGCGGGCGCCGCAAGGCGGGCGACGCCGAGTCGGGGGACTGACCCCCGATCGTCGCCGCTGGACCTTGCTCGCGGACTCACCGCACCCCAACGAAAGTAGGACCCACCTGATGGATACCTCTCTCAGCCGCGCGCGCCGGGCCGGACACCCCCTGACGGCCCTAATGGCGGCTCTGCTCTGCGGTCTGGCCCTGGCCGCCTGCGGGAGCGACAGCGACAGCGGCGGCGGATCCGACGAGGATCAGGTGCGCGACATTGCCGAGCAGCTGGTCAGCAACGATCCCGCAGCCTGCGGCAAGCTCAGCGAGGCCTTCGTAAAGAAAGTGATCACCGAGGAGGAGTGCGAGAAGTCAGCCGAGGAGGACGTCTCGGGTTGAGCCCCGGCACCGATACCCTCAATGGCACGGTGTATTCCGCCTATGGCCGCGGTACTGAGACATGTCGCCACCAACCGCTTTGGATCGGTCTCCAGTTCAAACAAGGAGACCGAATTGGATACGGCAATGACTACCGCTTGCAATAAGGTAAAAGCGGCGGGCATCGAGCTTTATGTCACTTCATTCGGTTCCGGCGTCTCTACCGCGACAAAGAATAAATTGAAGGCCTGCGCTACCGATGATGACAACTACCAGCACAACACATCGAGCGCCGATCTTGCTGCCTTCTTCAACCACATCGGCCAGGACGTGCTCAACAAGTCGATTTACGTCAGCAAGTAAAGCGCGCTCAACAGTCGGGTGGATTTGCGTGACCATTTGTTCTGCGCTGTCTCTAGCGCGAGAGGCGGCGCGCATTGGCCCTCACCTTTTTCCGGTATCGTTTGACCACGCTGTCGCTTGTTGCTCCCAAAACCATGCGGCCGCTTTCCAGGCCCGCCGCCAAAATTTTTTCCTGAACCATCCGGCGGGCTTCACGTTCGGCCAACGCACCGCCTGCCGCAAGCCGCATCGTCCGCAGCCAGATCACCTGCTGGGATTCCGCCGCGAGCATCATCAAGTTGATCCATGAACGGTACATGCGAACTTAAGCCCGCACCGGCAAAGTTGTTCCACCGCAATCCTTATGAATTTATCACGTCATTGCAAATGTCCCGAACGCAGCCGCGCAGCCAGCGATGCGCCGGATCGGCATCGAGCCGCGGGTGCCAGAGCAGTGAAACCGTGACTTCCGGCGGGGAGACCGGAAGCGGAAAACTATGCATCCCGGCGCGTAGGCTTGCGGTATGCCGTTCGGGAACGCAGGCGATCAGGTCGGTGGCGCGCGCCAGGGCCAGCGCGCTCGAAAAGCCGCCGACGATCGTGACGATCTCCCGATCCAGCCCGAACGGAACCAGGGCTTCATCGATGGGTCCCTTGTCGAGACCCCGCCGCGAGACGCCGATGTGCTGGCCCGCCGCATAGCGGGATGGCGTGATCTCACCTTGGCTGAGCGCGTGACCGGCGCGCACCACGCCAATGAAACGGTCACGGAACAGGCCCACCGCCCGCACCTCCGGACCCGTCGTCCGCCCCACCGCGCCGGTTTCCAGATCGACGCTCCCGTCGCGAAGCGCCGCACTGTCCTTGTCCGGCTTCAGCACGAAGCGCAGCCGCACGCCGGGCGCTTCCCTGCCGACGCGCGCAATGAGATCCGGCCCGAAGGTCTCCACAAAGCCCTCGCTGGTCCGCAGCGTGAAGGTGCGGACGAGCTTGCCGAGGTTGAGCATCGCGGCGGGGCGGAGAACCGCTTCCGCCTCCTCAACGAGCTGGCCGACCCGCGCCCGGAGCTCGAGCGCCCGGGGGGTGGGAACCAGGCCGCGCCCGGCCCTGACCAACAAGGGATCGCCCGTCGTCTCCCGCAACCGGGCCAGCGCCCGGCTCATCGCTGATGGGCTCAGCCGCAGCCTTTTGGCGGCGCGCGCCACGCTGCCTTCCGCGAGCAGCACGTCCAGGGTGACAAGCAGGTTGAGATCAGGCCTCGACATCGGACGACTATATTATGATATGGCGTCAAACGCACGAATAAAATGCAAATGCTGCGTCTACCGCCATATCAGGCAAAGGGCTAGGTAAGGGATAATCAATTCAAGGAGTTATCCGATCATGCCATCCCCTTCGGTCCGCTGGGCGCTCGCCGGCCTTTCACTCTCCATGTTGCTGTCCTCACTGGGCACCAGCATCGCCAATGTTGCCTTGCCGACGCTTGCGCAGGCCTTCGATGCGTCCTTCCAAGACGTCCAATGGGTCGTTCTCGCCTATCTCCTCGCCATCACCACCCTGATCGTCAGCGTTGGCCGGCTCGGTGACATCATTGGCCGCCGAAGGCTGCTCTTGGCCGGGATATTCCTGTTCACGGGAGCCTCGATCCTGTGTGGCGCAGCACCCACGCTCTGGCTGCTCATTGCCGCCCGCGCGGCCCAGGGCCTGGGAGCGGCCATCATGATGGCCCTCACCATGGCTTTTGTCGGCGAGACGGTTCCGAAGGCCAGGACCGGCAGCGCCATGGGGCTGCTCGGAACCATGTCCGCCATTGGCACCGCTCTTGGTCCATCGCTCGGCGGCATTCTGATCGCAGCGCTGGGATGGCAGGCGATCTTCCTCGTCAATGTTCCACTGGGCGTTCTGGCTTTTGTGATCACCTATCGCTATCTGCCAGTTGATCGATGTGTCCCGACGGCTGATCGAACGAACTTCGACATGATGGGAACGCTGCTGCTGGCCCTGACGCTCGGCGTCTACGCCCTCGCCATGACGACCGGTCGCGGCACTTTCGGTCCGCTCAACATCGCTCTGCTATTGATAACTGTCTTCGGGGTTGGCCTCTTCGTGCTAGTCGAGAGGAGAGCCGCATCACCGTTGCTCCGCTTGGCGATGTTCCGCGATCCAAGCTTAAGCGCAAGCCTCATCACTAGCACGCTCGTTGCGACGGTGATGATGGCAACACTGGTGGTCGGCCCCTTCTATCTCTCCCGCGCCCTCATGCTCGACGCAGCTCATGTCGGGCTCGTCATGTCGGTTGGCCCAATCATCTCCGCATTGAGCGGTATGCTGGCCGGCCGCATCGTCGACCGCTGGGGCGCGCCATTCATGATCATCGCTGGACTCCTCGCAATGGCGGCTGGTTCAGTTGCTCTATCCGTTCTTCCCACGATGTTCGGCGTTGCGGGCTACATCGTTGCCATCGCCATCTTGACCCCCGGCTATGCGCTGTTCCAGGCTGCCAACAACACCGCCGTCATGATGGATGTCCGCGCCGATCAGCGGGGCGTCATGTCCGGCTTGCTCAACTTGTCGCGCAATCTCGGGCTCATCACCGGCGCATCCCTTATGGGCGCCGTATTCGCGCTCGCGTCTGCGGCATCTGATATCACGGCAGCGAGTCCTGAAGCTGTTGCCACCGGTATGCAGATTACTTTTGCCGTCGCAGGGGTTTTGATTGTCGTGGCATTAGCCATCGCGGTTGGCGGCCGGGCTCGCACATAAGTAAAGTCAATGCAGCGCCGCCGCGTTATCCAAGAACTCCCGGATCAAGGCCGCCGCTTTCGCTGCATGCGTCTCCAGAAGGAGATGTGGGCCATCCAGGATATGCGCTTCCATGCGCGGAAGATCCTCCAGCCATGACTGGACTTCCGCAATATCGAAGAATGCATCATGCCTGCCCCACACCATCACTGCGGGCGGCTGATGTGCCTTCAGATAGGCCGCGATAGAGTCGAATTGCGCGACGTACTTGCCATAGTCCACGAGCAAGCTGCGCTCAGTCTCCATCCGGCCTGGCAGGCACATGACGCGCCAGTCTTCCTCCCACTGCTTCGGATCGATCCGCGCGGCAATATCCGCCGGCACGCCGGAAATGTACGTGCCGCGCGTTCCTTCCAGGGTGAGATGTGCGGTGGCTTCCTTTTCATTCCTGGCGTTCGGCGCAGACCAGAACTCCTTCGTAGCCGCCCATTGCGGGCCATGGCCGGACTGGTGCGCGTTGGCATTCTGGATGATGAGGCCGCGGACCAGATGCGGCGCGCGCATCGCCAATTGCAATCCGACGGGCGCGCCGAAATCATGCAGATAGATGAAGCGCTCCTTGACCTTGAGCCGCGCGAGCAGCTCTTCGATGCAGTCGGCAAAGCTCGCAAATGTGGGCTTGGGCAGGAAATCCGAATCTCCGAAGCCTGGCAGGTCCGGCGCCACGACAAATGCGGACCGCGACAGCGGCCCGATCACGCCGCGGAAGTTACGCGACGAATTGGGAAGGCCATGCAGCAGCACAACAGCGGTTTTGCTGCTGTCGCCCGCCGTCTGGAATGCGAGGTCGATGCCGCTGGACAGGCGCATTTTTTGAAGGGGAGGCTTTGCAGACATGGCTCAGAACTGTTGCTCCTCAATTCCTTTGGGATAGCGATCGGTTGTGAGGTTGAGTCTGATATTATGCTCAAGCAGCGCCTTGAGGCCCGCCAGCATCAAGGTGAAGCCTTGCGTGGA
>CAVSGC010000013.1:0-278283 GCA_963727395.1 uncultured Thermoleophilaceae bacterium
GCGATCGTTCCCTTCGCCGCCATCCCGACATAGCTGTGATGCCGGAATTCCTCGCGCGCCAGCGGATTGCGGAAATGTCCACCTCGATCACCGGGGTCTTGATCGACCGGATCGCGTCATAAAGCGCCAGCGAGGTGTGGGTGAACGCGCCGGCATTGAGCAGCACGGCCTTTGCCCCGTCCGCCTGCGCCTCGTGCAGCCAGTCGATCAGATGGCCTTCGTGGTTGGACTGGCGCATCTCGATCTTCCAGCCCCAGCTCGCGCGCGCGGTCCTCCGAGCTGGTAGGCGATATCGTCGCAGCGTGTCCGAACCGTAGATCTCAGGTTCGCGCAGGCCGAGCAGATTGAGGTTGGGACCGTTCTGGACATAGACGACTTCGGCCACTTCGCCTTCTCCACCGTTGCGGTGCCGGACGCCCGGACCTAGATCGGCCCCTCCTTACCCGTTCGTGTCGAGCGAAGTCGAGACACGCTGTTGCCGGGCAGGGTTTCTCGACTGCGCTCGAAACGAACGGACTTCGATGGCTCACACCGACCGCACCTCTCGATCTGACCTCAATGGCGAGCCCCGCCGCTCCCCGCCGGCTGACCATCGCCGCTCTGGCCAGGAACTCGGCCTCAAGCCCGAAAAAGTGGCGGTCGAGCGTAACGGCAGATCGTGCCGCGCTCGACCTGGCGGACTGCGCGCTGCCGATGGCGACGCGCTCGAGATCGTCCATTTCGTCGGCGGCGGAGATGCTGCGACGCCGGCGCCGAAGACAGCTGGACGGTCGCCGGGCCGGACCTTTCGCTCGCGGCTGATCGTCGGCACCGGCAAGTACAAGGATTCGCTCAGAACGCCGCTGCGCTCGAGGCCCGGGCGCGGAGATCGTCACCGTCGCGGTGCGCCGGGTCAACGTCTTGGACCCGGGCGCCGATGCTGACCGATTTCATCGATCCCGAAGAAAGTCACCTATCTGCCCAACACCGCCGGCTGCTTCACCGCCGAAGACGCGATCCGCACGCTGCGGCTGGCGCGCGAGGCGGGCGGCTGGGACCTGGTCAAGCTCGAGGTGCTCGGCGAGGCGCGCACGCTCTATCCCGACATGCGCGAGACCTTGAAGGCGACCGAAGTGCTGGTCGCGGAAGGCTTCAAGCCGATGGTCTACTGCACCGATGATCCGATCGCGGCGAAGCAGCTCGAGGAAGCCGGCGCGGTCGCGATCATGCCGCTGGGCGCGCCGATCGGCTCGGGGCTCGGCATCCAGAACCGCGTGACGATCCGCCTGATCGTCGAAGGCGCCAAAGTGCCGGTGCTGGTCGATGCCGGCGTCGGCACCGCGTCCGACGCGGCGGTGGCGATGGAGCTCGGCTGCGACGGCGTGCTGATGAACACCGCCATCGCCGAGGCCAAGGACCCGGTGCGGATGGCCGCGGGCGATGAAGCGTGCGGTCGAGGCGGGCGCGACGCCTATCTCGCGGGCCGCATGGGCAACGCGCAAGTACGCCGATCCCTCGAGCCCGCTGGCCGGGCTGATCTGAAACGGGCCGAACCGTTCGGCGGAGGCGGAACAAGCCCGGGTTTGCCCCGTTATCTCCTTTGTGTTTGCAAGGCGCGCCCCGCGCGCCGCATCCTGAAGGAGGATATCATGGGTGGGGGGATCGACAAGGTAAAAGGCAACGTCAACGAGGCCATCGGCAAGGCCAAGCAGCAATCGAACAACCCCGCCACGCGCGATGAAGGCGCGGCGCAGGAGGTGAAGGGCAAGGCCCAGCAGACCTCCGGCAAGATCAAGGGCGCACTCGGCGACGGGATCTGAGCCGCCCCAACGAAGGTCGTCACGCGGCCCAATGAAGCCGCTCCGGGAAAACCGGGGCGGCTTTTTCGTTTGGCGGCGGTGGTGCTGTTTGCGAACCGCTTGTGCCGTTTGAGCGCGCGCTCTTTTGAAGGCGGTTTGCGGTTGGCACCGAAATGTTTTTCAATCGTTTCCATCGCGACGGAGACCCAGAATTCAACGAGTGAGCAAGTCAGGCGAGTATGGCATTCACATTTGGCTTGCTCGCCGCGCTGTTGTGGGGGCTCAGCGACTTACCTTGATCAGCATCACCGGCAGATCCTTCGGGGTGCTGCGCGCCAATGTTCTATGCGCAATGCGTCGGCGTGGTTCTGGTCGGCGCGTGGATACTCGTCGCCGGACTCGGCGTGCCTCAAGCTCCTGCTTCCAGCTGGACCGCTGCTATCGTCGCTGCGCCGATCGGCGTGGCTGCGACACTTGGTCTCTACCAGGGCCTTAAAGTCGGGCAGGTTTCCATCGTCGCGCCGATCGCGGCCAGTTTTGGAGCGGTGACCGCGGTCTTGTCGATGTTCAGCGGCGAACAGCTAAAGACCCCATACTCATCGGTATCATCCTGGTAATTTCTTCGTGTGCTCCTCGTGAGCATTCAAACGCGAAATAGCGAGACACCGGGGCCAAGAACAACGGCGCTCTTTGGGGTGCTTTTTGCGCCATCACCTACGGTCTGCAGTTCTGGATCCAGGGTCGGTTCGCCGTGCCAAGCCTGGGTAACGTCTGGCCGGTTTGGATCTACTATCTCATCAGCGCCGCCATGCTGGCCGTTGTGGTCCTGGCCCGGCGGCAATCGATGACGCTATCCCGATCGGGTGTCGCCACTATTGCGATGACGGGCAGTGTGGCGGTTTCGGGGTTCCTGGCCTTATCGGCCGGGCTCGCGACCGGCCAGTTGGCCTTGGTCAGCGTACTTGCCTCCCTGCAGACAGTGGTCACGGTCTGCCTGGCGGGCATCTATCACCGCGAGCGTCTCACACCACGCCAATGGGCCGGCCTTGCTGTCACGCTCGGCGGCCTTGCTGCTATTCATTTAAGTTGATGCCCGGCCGGAGGCTTTCGCGATGCGACGCATCGTTCCGGGCACCATCTCTTTCTTGGTTCCGTGCTAATTCTTGTTCTTGGCTTTCGGAACCTTTGGCCCGCTCGCCCGCCGCCCGATTGCGCCAGCGCTCACTCGGCTCGATGACACCGCTCCTGGAACCGGGGCGACTTTTTTGCCTTTTTACTCCGATCGAATAACCAACGCTTCCGCAGCGCGCTGGCCGGACAGGGCCTGTAATGTGATTGCGGTGGGCCGGGGGACGGTGAGTCGCCGCGGATCTGGTCGGCCCGTGCACGCTCGGTATCAAGAAGGCTGATCGCTCCCTTTCGAGCCATTGTCGCTGAGCGTCATCGGGTTCCTCACGTCCAGGAACACGTAAAATAGGCCACGACGATCGCACCATCGCGCGGCAGTCCGTTCTTTCCGTTGTGCATCGAAGCGAAACCGAACAATGCTTGCTGTGTGCCTTGCGCCGCTGCCTTGGCTATCCAGTCGCGCGCTGCATCGGGCTCACCGCGCCGCGCGTAGATGCCCGCGACATCGCTCTGCGCAAGCGCATAACCGGCATTTGCGGCGATCGACTTGTAACGGAGCGCCTGATCCTCATCAGGTGTCAGCACATCGTCCTGTCCAGCGTAAAAGCAGCCGATCTTGTATGCGGCGAGTGGATCGCCGAGCGCCTCGGCGCGCCGAAAATATTGCAGAGCCTTCTGATGATCCTGGGTAACCCCTGTTCCCGTCTGATAGCTCATCCCCAGGTGATACAGAGCTTCGGCGCTTCCAGTTGCGGCAAGGCGCTCGAGCTTGCCGATAAGGTTTGGATCGCCCTCCGCGCCTGCACAGGCCGGTGCCGCTAAAAACAGCAGCGCGATAACAATTGATCGCATCAAAATCCCCTCAGCCCTGACAGCGTCGTGCCCGCGGTGATCGCCTCCACGTCGGTCTTCAGGTGCAGCAGCTTCACGCCCGATTGCGCCATCGCGCGGTCGAGTGCGGGGGTGAAGTCCTCGGTTGGCTCGAGGTTCGGCCCAGCAGCCATAGGCCCTGGCCAGCGCGGCGAAATCGGGGTTGGCCGGATGCGTGCCCGACACCCGCCCGGGGAATTCGCGCTCCTGGTGCATGCGGATCGTGCCGTAGGCGCCATTGTCGATGACCAGCACGAGCAGCTCCGCGCCGTGGCTGACCGCGGTCGCGAGCTCCTGCCCGTTCATCAGGAAATCGCCGTCGCCCGCAAGCGCGACGACCTGCGATCGGCATGGCGCAGCGCCGCGGCGGTGGCGGCGGGCAGGCCGTAGCCCATCGCGCCCGCCGTCGGCGCGAGTTGGCTGCCCGGTCCGCCGTAGCGCCAATAGCGATGCCACCAGCCGGAAAATTGCCCGCGCCGTTGCAGATGACGCTATCCTTCGGGAGCCTTTCGCGCATCGCAGCGACGCACGGGCCGAGGTCGATCGTCACGCCTTCGCGCGGCGCCGGGGCTGGACCATGCGTGATATTCGGCGTGGGCTTCGGCGCCGCCGCATCACGGGCCGGTCGATCATCAACGCGGCTCGGCGAATTCGGCCATCCCGGCGCAGATCGCCAAATCGGTGCGATAGGTCATCCCAGTTCGTCCGCATCAGGGTGAACATGGATCAGACGCTGGTCGGGATGTTCGGGGGTGATCAGCGTGTAGCCATCGGTGGTCGCCTCACCCAGCCGTGGGCCGACAACCAGCATCAAATCCGCCGCCTTGATGCGCTCGACCAGCTTCGGATTCGGGCCATAACCCAGATTTCCGCCCAAACGGGCAATCATTGTCCACCGCGTCCTGCCGGCGGAAGGCCGAAGCGATCGGCACGCCGTCCGCGCCGCCCAATCGCCAAATCCTGCCCCGCACGACCGTCCCATCCCGCCCCGCCGACGATCGCGATCGGGCGCTCGGCGATGGCCACAGATCATCCAGCCGGGTCATCGCCACGGGTCGCAGGCTTGCCCACCCGCTCGACCCGCGGCCGATCGATCGCCTCGACCTCGTCGAGCAGCATATCCTCGGGCAGCGCCAGCACCACCGGGCCGGGCCGGCCGTTCATCGCGGTGGCGTAGGCGCGGGCGACATATTCGTGGATGCGCGCGGCATCGTCGATCCTGGGCCGCCCATTTGGCCAGCGGCGCGAACATCGCCTGGAAGTCGACCTCCTGAAATGCCTCGCGGTCGCGGGTGCCGCGATCGACGTCGCCGATGAACAGGATCATCGGCTGCGAATCCTGCATCGCGACATGGACGCCGATTGGCGTTGGTCGCGCCGGGGCGCGCGTCACGAAGGCGATGCCGGGCCGGTGGGTCATGGTGCCGTCGGCGCAGGCCATGAACGCCACGCCGCCCTCCTGACGGCAGGCCACCAGCTGGATGTCGGGCGCGTCGTAAAGCGCATCGAGCACGGCGAGGAAGCTTTCGCCCGGCACGGTGAAGATGCGGTCGCAGCCCTGTGCGACGAGCTGGTCGACGAGGATGCGGCCCCCGGTGCGTGTCTTGGTCATGGCGTTTGCCTAACGAGTCAGAACTGTGTTCATCGCGCGAGGACGAGGAGGCCCGGATGGATCTCGAATTCGTCGCCGATGGCCTTCGCTTTCCCGAAGGGCCGGTAGTGATGCCCGACGGCAGCGTGATCCTGGTCGAGATCGAGGCAGGGCGGATCACCCGGGTGCGGCCCGATGGATAGAAGGAAATCGTGGCGGAGCCGGGCGGTGGGCCGAACGGCCTGGCGATGGGGCCGGACGGCAAGCTCTATTGCTGCAACAATGGCGGGTTCGGTTCTCTCGAGCATCCCGCCGGGCGGCCGATCCCGCACGGCCCGCCGACGATATTCGGACGGGCGAATCGAGCGGATCGACATCGCCAGCGGCGCGGTGGAAACGCTCTACAAGGATGGCGATTCGGCTGCTCCTGCGCGGGCCCAACGACATCGTATTCGATGGGCAGGGCGGCTTCTGGTTCAGCGACCACGGCAAGAACCGATCACGCCAGCGGGATATCACCGGCATTTTCTACGCCAGCGCCCATGGCGGCTATATCGAGGAAATGGTTTTCCGAGCAGAATCCCAACGGTATCGGCCTGTCGCCCGGCGGCGAGTCGCTCTACGCGGCGGAGACCTATACCTGCCGGCTGACGGAGTTCGTCGTGACCGCACCGGGCAAGGTCGACGAAACTGTCGGGCTGGGTGGCCCCGGCATTCCGCTCCATCGCCCCGCCGGATACAAATTCTTGGATTCGCTGGCGGTGGAGGCGGGGGGCAATATCTGCGTGGCGACAATGGAGAAAGCGGTATCAGGTGATCTCCCCCAAAGGCGAGCCGGTCGCGTTCGTTCCCACCCACGATCCTTTCACCACCAACATCGCGTTCGGCGGGGACGACATCATGGATGCGTATATCACGCTTTCCGGCACAGGGCGGCTGGCGAGAGGCGCGCTGGCAGCGGCCCGGGCTGAAACTGGCGTATTGACACAATCCCGTCACCGGGGGGCTGCAGGAGAGACATATGAACCGCTGGGCCATCGAGATCGACCGTGACGACATCGCGCAGGCGGCGACATCGCCGAATTGCCCGACGCGCGCCTGGGCCGGGCGAGGCCGAGGTGGCGATCGATCTGGTCGCGCTGACCGCCAACAACGTCACTTACGCCGCGCTGGGTGAAGCCCCCGGATGTTCGGGCACGATGCGGGCTATTGGGACTTCTTCGCCGCACGGGATGCGCGGGCCGGCTGACGGTCCTGGGGGTTCGCCACGGTGACGCGGTCGGCGGCCGAAGGTATCGAGATCGGTGAGCGATTCTATGGCTATTGGCCGCTCGCCAGCCATGTCGTGCTTGCTGCCGATCAGTGCGAACGGCATCGGGTTCACCGAGATGACCCCACGCCGCACCGTCGTTGCCGGCCGCGTATAACCAATATTCAGCGGTTATCGGCGCTGAGCGATCATCGGGGCGGCCGATCACGACTGGTAGCCGGTCTATCGGCCGCTGTACCTGACCGGTTGGCTGATCGCCGATCAGATGGAGGACAATGGCGATTACGGCGCCGAGACAGGTCGTCGTCTGCGGCCGCGTCAAGCAAGACCGCATTGAGCTTCGCTCACGCCATGCGTGAGCGCGAGGAGCGGCCCGACCTGATCGCGCTGGTTTCGCCCGCGAGCGAGCGAATGCGTCCGCGAATCGAAGCTGTACGACCGGGTGATCCGCTACGGCGAGGCGATCCGGATCGACGAGGATATGGACACCGCCTTCGTCGATTTCGCCGGAAAACCGCGCGTGACCAAGCTGGTGCACGAACATTTCGGCATCTCGCTCCACCTCAGCCTGATCGTCGGCAAGGCGCATTGGGATGCGGAGGGCGCCGAAGGGAAGCTGCCGGGGCCGAAGCCGACCGGCGGGGTCGACCCGCGCAGTTGCAGAAGCGATCGAAGGATTGGGGCGGCGATGGCCTGCGCGAACGTATCGGTGCGGCATGGAGCGGCTTCATGCCCGCCGCCAGGGCGCTGACCGCGATCGACCGGCGTGAGGGACCAGAGGAGGCCGCGCTGGCGGCGTACCGGGAGGCGGTCGCGGGCAAGGCCGATCCTGCTGCGGGCATCATCATTGCGCCGTGACCCGCGGCCTACATGCGGTTGATCGACACGCCGCCATCGGCCAGCAGCGCGCTGCCGGTGGTGAAGCTCGCCAAGTCCGACGCCAGATAAGGCGCCGTTCTGGGCGATCTCTTCGGGCCTGCCGATCCGTTTCATCGCGTGCAACCCTTCGACGAACGCGAGCGTCTCGGGGCCGAATCCATCGTCGCCCCCGGCGTGTCGGTGCCGCCCGGAGGAACGCGTTCACCCGAATGCCTTTCGGGCCGAATTCGGCGGCGAGCGCTTGATCAGACCGACGATGCCCGCCTTGCTCGCCGCATAGGCCGCCATGCCGGGCATGCCGGCGGCTGTTTCCGACAAAGCTCGAGGTGAAGATCAGCGAGCCGCCGCCGCGGCGAGCATCGCCGGAATCTGGTATTTCGCGCCGAGGAACGCGCTCGTCAGGTTGGTCGCGAGCGTCGCGTTCCATGCGTCGAGCGACAGGTCGGGCACGCGCGCCATCTTACCGACGCGCGCCGGCATTGTTGAAGGCGATGTCGAGCCCGCCGAAGCGGTCGACCGCGAGCGCGACCAGCGCCTTGGCATGGTTTTCGTCGCTCACGTCACCGGCGAGCGCGACGGCCTCGCCGCCATACGCGTCGATCGCCGCGACCAAGCGCGTCGAGCTCGCTGCCGCGGCGGCCGTGACGAGCGAGCTTCGCGCCGTGCCGTGCGAAGAGTTCGGCCGTCGCACGTCCGATACCAGAACTGGCGCCGGTGACGATCGCGACCTTGTCGTTCGGCTGATCCATATCGAAGTCTCCTTCATGATCGTCGATTGTATTCCCTGCCCGCTCATCCGAGCCGGCTGTATGGGCGAATCCCGTTTCTTGCTCCCGAAAGACGGCGCGGGGCTCGCGGGTTGTTGACTTTCGACAAGGGGCCGATTAAGCGCCCCGCACCGACATCATGCCGGAGGACCGTCGATGAAGAAGCTCTATCCCGATGCCGCCGCCGCGCTCGACGGAGTGCTGTCACGACGGCATGACGATCTGCGCCGGCGGCTTCGGCCTGTGCGGCATTCCCGAACGGCTGATCGACGCGATCCGCGACGCCGGGCACCAAGGACCTGACCATCGCCAGCAACAATGCCGGGATCGACGGCGAGGGGCTCGGCAAGCTGCTGCGCACCCGCCAGGTCAAGAAGATGATCTCCTCCTATGTCGGCGAGAACAAGGAGTTCGAGCGGCAATATCTGGCCGGCGAGCTCGAGGTGGAATTCTGCCCCCAGGGCACGCTGGCCGAACGCTGCCGCGCGGGCGGCGCGGGCATTCCCGGCTTCTACACCAAGACCGGCGTCGGCACCCAGGTGGCCGAGGGCAAGGAAGTGAAGGTTTCGACGGCGAGGAATATATCCTCGAACGCGGCATCCGCGCCGACCTGTCGATCATCAAGGGCTGGAAGGCGGACGAGAGCGGCAACTGATCTTCCGCAAGACCGCGCGCAATTTCAACCCGCCGATGGCGACCGCGGCAAGATCTGCGTCGCCGAAGTGGAGGAAATCGTGCCGGTCGGCAGCCTCGATCCCGATGCGATCCATCTGCCCGGCATCTATGTGAAGCGGATGATCGTCGGCGCGCCGTACGACAAGAAGATCGAATTCCGCACCGTGCGCGAGCGGGCGGCGGCGTGACGCTCATTGGCCCTTGGCTCCTCGGCGCGGCACTGCTTACGGGCTGCGTCGCGGCCGCCTCCCGCTGGCGGGGGGCGGGGTCAGGGCCCAGCGACAACAGCGGCAAGGGATCGGAGGACATGCCTAAGCCCGAAGCCGAGGCCGGTGAGCCGCCGGCGGTCAAAGATGGTGAGGCGGCGCACCTGGGTCATAACATCCGGCGACCGAACTCCCTGCGCCGCATTGGGCCCCGCCGCCGCCGCCGCGCCTTCAGCGGCGCCCACCGATGCTGCCGGCCGCGCCGAGCCGGCAGCCGCCATGCAATACCTCTATGGCTCGGGCGAGGCCGCGGCGATCGGCGTCCAGGCCTATCAGGCGCTGGGGCCTGTTAAGGACCAGCGCGCGACAAGGCCGCCGGCCGCCGGGCATCGTCGCATCTTGCGCCAGGGGCGCGACGCTCGACCGCGCCGGACTTCGTCCCGTGCGGCGGCAAGCCCCTCGCGGCGGTGTTCGACATCGACGAGACGGTGCTGCTCAACCTCGGCTTCGAAAGCCGACGTGGCCACGCACCGGCGCGCCTTATGACGAGGCCCGCTGGCAACGCGTGGGAAAGCACCGGCGCCGACAAGGTCGCCCCGGTGCCCGGCGCGCTCGAGGCGCTTTCCGAGCGCGCGCAGCGCGGCGTCACGGTGGTCTTCAACACCAACCGCTCGGCCGCCAATGCACGGCGACCGCCGCCGCGCTCAATCGGCCGGGCTGGGCCCGGCGGTGCACGGCGAGACTTTGTGGCTGAAGGGCGACGACGACACGGCTCGGCAAGGATGGCCGCCGCTGGCACGATCGCCGCCAAATATTGCGTGATCGCGATGGTCGGCGACCAGCTCGGCGATTTCAGCGATCTGTTCAACGCGCGGCATTCGCCGAGCGACGCGGCGCGCGGTCGCGGCTGCAGCCGATGGTCGCGCCAATATGGGGCAGCGGCTGGTTCGTGCTGCCCAACCCGGTCTACGGATCGGCGCGTCGCCGGCGGTTATCGACGATATATTTCCCGTCGAGACAAGCGCTGGACCGATCCAGCGGGAGATAGTAAGATGGCCCAGGAAAATATGGGGTGGGCCCGCGACGAGATGGCGGCCCGCGCCGCGCAGCGAACTGCAGGACGGCTATTACGTCAATCTCGGCATCGGCATCCCGACGCTGGTCGCGAACCATATTCCCGAGGGGATGACAGTGACGCTGCAGTCGGAGAACGGCATGCTCGGCATCGGTCCGTTCCCGTATCGCGGGCGAGGAAGATCCCGACCTGATCAACGCCGGCAAGCAGACGATCAGCGAACTGCCGCCATCGGCCTATTTCAGCTCGGCGGACAGCTTCGCGATGATCCGCGGCGGGCATATCGACCTGACCGTGCTCGGCGCGATGGAAGTCGCCGAGAATGGCGACATCGCCAACTGGATGATCCCCGGCAAGATGATCAAGGGCATGGGCGGCGCGATGGATCTGGTCGCCGGGCGTCAAGAAGATCATCGTCGTGATGGAGCACACCACCAAGAACGGCGATCCGAAGTTCATCCCGGCCTGCACCCTGCCGCTGACCGGCAAGAATGTGGTCGACATGATCATCACCGATCTCGCGGTGTTCCGGCGCCCCGACCACGACAGCCCGTTCCAGCTGATCGAGCTGGCCCCGGGCGTGACCGCCGAGGAGGTCGCCGCCAAGACCACCGCGCATGACGTGGCGCTGGTAGCCGCCTGAGGGTGGCGCGCCGCTTCACCGTCACCCGTCTCGCATGGACCGATCCGCCGCTGGGTGGAATCGATCTGCCCAAAGGCCGGCTGGAGATGGTGGCGGGCTTCGGTTCGGGGCTGGCGCGGCGGGCGGGCGATGCGCCCGGCATCCTGTGGGCGATCGGCGATCGCGGCCCCAATCTGAAGGTCGATGTCGCGCTCGACCGGTACGGCCTCCGCCTGGATGGGCCGCATCAGGCGATCGAAGCGCGAAGATCATGCCGCGCCCGGATATCGGCCCGGCGCTTGCCGAGCTTAGGCTGACCGGGGACCGGGTCGAACTCGTCCGCACGATACCTATCCGCGGTGCGAGCGGGCGCGCCATTTCCGGTCTGCCGGGGCCGGGCAGCGCGCATGCGGTAACCGAACCGGCGCTTGATCTGGCGGGGGACCTGTTGCCGCCCGATCCGTCGGGCGCGGAACAGAGGGTATCGTCGCGCTGGCCGAGGGCGGGTTCATCGTCGGCGACGAATATGGCCCCTCGCTGCTCCGCCTCGACGCGGCCGGCACGGTGCTGGAGCGTTGGGTACCGGCCGGGCGCGAGGGGGATTTCACCGGCGCCGATTATCCCGTGCGTGCCGTGCTTCCGCGATTGCCGTCACCCGCCGCCTCGATCGCGGGTTCGAGGGCTTGGCGTGTCGCCCGGTGGCAAGCAATTCCACCTCGTATTTCAGAGTCCACTCGCGCATCCCGACGAAAGTGCGCACCGCAGCGCGCGCCATGTCCGGATCTTGACGCTCGACGCCGATACCGGTGTCCTCCAGGCGCAGTACCTCTATCCGTTCGATCCTCCGGCGAAGCTTCGTCCGTGATAACGGTGTAAAGTGGCATGACATCAAGGTGACGAAAACACCTCCGTGGCCGACGGCGGGCTGCTGGTGCTGGAACGGGTATCGGCGACCACCAAAATCTATCGGGTCGAACTCAATGCGCCATTGCGCCGAACATCTCGATATGGCCAGGCGACCGACATCGAAGAAATCAGCACCGGCGGCATCGATCTGCCCGTGCTGGCTAAAACCTTGTCCTCGACACCGGCACCGACGATGATCAGGTCCGGCTGCTCGATTTCGCTGATGTGAGTGATCCATTCGCGCACCGCAACCAAGTCCTGGACATCGAGCGCGTGCAGGATGACCCGGGCGCCGGCAGCGCGACACTGCTCGGCCATTTCTTCCAGGCGCTCGGTGCGCCGGCCTTGCAGGATCAAGGTCACGCCCGGCGCAGCATAGGCCGGTGCCAGCGCACCGCCGATGCCACCGGTGGCCCCGGTGATCAGGATGCAACGTGGGTTTTTGTGCAGCGTCATAGGTACCGTTCAATCTTGGAGGTTTTGGCCATCAGCACTTCCAGCGAGTTGTTCACGGCCATGCCGATACCACAGCGCGTATAGAAGCCGCCGTTGACCTGGGTGGTGTGAATCACTGTGCTGCGAAAGCGCTGGAACAGCGTGGTGTCAGGGGGTTCCGGGGTGAGCCAGAAATCGTCGAGGCTGCCCTGGTGGGTCAGGCCTTTGAGGTCGTAGATCGGATTGCTCAGAGCGATGGTCGGCACGTTGTGCATCAACGACGAGCCGCCCACGGTGCTGTTCACGGTAATCACCCCGGCGACATGAGACAGCAGCGTCGGCATGTGACCGCTTTCGAGGAAGTCCACTCGATCGGCAATGCCGAATTTGCCGGCAATCCGGAGGGTGACGCGATGGTAATTGACGAGGCCGGGGGTCAGTGGATGGTTCTTGACCACCAGACGCGCGTCACTGGGTGCATGCCGGGCAAACGAGGCCAGCACATGTTTGAGCACGTCCTTCATGGTGTTGAACTGCGAGTGGTCGCGGATCTGCGAGTCGCTGTCCAGTTGCAGGGGCAGCAGGAACGTCGGATGACGGTTGCGTGCCACTTCACTGATGACTGATGAATCACGTCCCTTGGCGCTCGCCAGACGAATGCCCTGGCGAATGTAGCCGGCATATTCGACCGCTGCGTTGTAAGGCGCGTGGGTCTTATAGTGCGGGAAGCAGACTTTGTTCAGCGCACCACCGACGTGATACATCACATCGTGGAAGGCGCGGGAGGCGAAGGACAGCTTGAACGAGTCACCGTTGTGGTAACGCGGAATGTACTTGCCGACTTCCCGATACCATTCCGGGTCACGTGGCAGCAACGAATGGTTGTTCACCCCGTCACGTTCCAGCGTGACCCAGTAAGGCCGGAAATACCCTTCTTCGAAAACATGTACCCGCACGCCCAGTTGCTTGGCCAGTGCGATGGCCGGCAAATGCACGGGGCGACGGTCGCCGAACAGCACCAGATCGGTGATGCCGTCTGCCTTGAAACACTGGAAGTAGAAGTCCTCGAGTTGCTCAGGCTGGGCCGAATAAAAGACGCGCGAACCCGCGCCATACAGGGTATCGCCTATATTGAAGCTGACGGATTTGACCCATTGCCCTTCGGCACGCAGGGCTTGAGCCAAACGGGCGAAAAAGGGTGAGCTGACACCTTGCAGGAACAAAAAGGAGTTGCGCGGCTTGGTCGACACGGAGCGTCTTGCAGCACCAGCGTGGTTCAACTGATCTTTTGCGAGGTTCTCCAAGCGGTAGGGAGCAACCGTTGAATCACTTCTTGCCATCTTGGTTTCCTTCCTTGAGCTGGTACTTCATGCCAGTTCTGCAGCTCCAATAGAGTTCGTTCAGGTGTCGTAAATTTTTGGGTGATGCGGCTTACATAAATCGGGTAATTGATCAGCGTGCCGGCCACCAGTTCGTCGAGACTCAAGCGTCGGGTGCGACGCGCCTGAACGTCTGGGTGCATGCCCACATCGGTGGTCA
Source organism: uncultured Thermoleophilaceae bacterium (assembly GCA_963727395.1). Lineage (GTDB taxonomy): Bacteria > Actinomycetota > Thermoleophilia > Solirubrobacterales > Thermoleophilaceae > JAAYBF01. The sequence continues at coordinate 13,742 of CAVSGC010000013.1, forward strand.
AACCCCATCCGGCATAAAACGGCTGGCCATAGGTGGTCACCGGTATCCCGCGTAGCAATGCTTCGAAGCCGGACTGAGAGGTCAGTACATGGACTTCATCCACTTCCTGCAGTAGCTGGTGAAAGGGCACGTCGCCCACCACCTGGTTACACCAATCGGCGGTCTGCTCTTCGTCTTCGCCGCGCTTGCGTGTCCCGGCCACGACTTCCGGATGCGGTTTGTAGAGCAGCCATGCCTGCGGATGACGCTCGCGAACCGCACGCAGCAGATCGAGGTTGCGGCGGATGCGGTGAGCGCCGTACCGGATCGAGGCATCGGACTCGACCTGACCCGGTACCAGAATCACCTTGCTCACACCGGCAGGCCGCTTCCACTGCGAGCCGGGGAGGTTGTATTTGGTAACGCCGGCCGCACAGATCGCTTCACGCAAGGCGCCTGCCCGATGGAGCAAGGCGGGGCTGCATGGGTCGTTTTGCAAGTTGTGTTCAAGACGGGAAGGGCGGGTGGCGTCGTAGTAGATGCCGAGGTCGTCGAAGACCCAGGACAGTGGTCGAGTCTTGTTCGCGCCCAGACCGACTGAACGCAGGAATCCGTCTTCGACTCTTCCTGCATGGCTGCCGTGAGTAAGCCTGGTCATGGCCGAGTCATGGGCGCAGCCCCACGTCACAACAGCCGTGGCTTTTTTCAAATGACCGGGACGCTTGGCAAAGCGGATGGATGAACCGTTGAAAAAATCCGCGACCAGCGGCCGCTTCCATCTGGAGAAGCCAAACATGTGAAGTTGTTCCGGCAAGCGACTGCGCATCCGTCGCTGCAGCCCCAGCCAGGCCAGCACCACTTCGGGCTCGCAAGCCTGACCGGATTCCGGGTCCACATAACGCGGATACTCAACCAGTGCCGCATGCAGCAACTGTTCAAGGCTGACCGGCTGGCGGCGGGTCGGCGCAGGCCGTGCATCCCGGGTCAAACCCCAGCCCGCATAAAACGGCATGCCGAACGTGTGCACCGGCTTCTCCCACAACAGAGCATCGAAGCCCAGTTGCGAGGTCATCACATACACGGCCTGAACTTCGCTCAGTAATTCGGCGGGATGAACATTGCGGCTGATCACCTGGACGCGCGGCCGTTTGCTCAGCGCGGCCAGATCAAAGTGACCCTGCTTGCGACCTGCCACGACATCCGGGTGGACCTTCACCACGACCGTGCTGTGCGGATGCTCATCGAGTGCAGCCTGGAGCATGCACTCGAAATCAGCATCGCCGGCGCCCTGTAGTGAGGCATCGCCCTTGGTCTGGTCAGCGACCAATACGCTAGGTTGCGGTAACTCGCAACGTTCGATGCGGGCGTTGTTGTACTTGGAAACGCGCTCTTCCCGCCAGCTCGCCTGCAAGGCCCGGGCGCGCAGAACTTGAGATTCACTCAAGGCTGACGGGATCAATACTTCCAGGCGCGACGGCGCATCGGCATCGTGATAAATGCCCAGGTCATCAACAATCAACGACAGCGGCGGCTCATCCGCGCCAAGGCCCACCGAGCGCAAAAAACCATCCTCTACCGACAACACAGGCAGACCAGCTTTTTGTGCTTCCCGCTGCGCGAGCAGGGCGCTTGGCTTGCGACCCCACGCCAGCAACATATCGGCTCGAGCGACGTCACGCGTCGAACCAGACAGCAATTGATAGTCGGGCAACAGGGCGGGCAGGGTGGTGACTTGCTGGGCGCCTTTAGACAGCACCAGCAAACACGGTCGATTCGGAAGGTCTTTGTCCATAAAAAAACAGCGGATATCCGTAGGTGACGCACTCGGTTGCGAGACGCGCAAAAAATCCAAAGCGCCTCAGGCAACGCTCTTCCATAAGTGGGCGCGGATGATAATACAAAGTCGACAATTTATAACGTTAAAAGTAGGAAAATTTCCTACAAACATTGGGCGTTGTTCTGGGGAGGGTCACTGCCGGCGCTGAGTAATGCGGCGTGACTATTGGCGCATGCCAAGCAAAAATTCCTTGCGAACTCTCTTTATCAGTCGATCAAAGGGGCGACATTAAAAATTTTCAACCAATAACTGCCATATTCGAAGTCCTCGTGACACAGAAAGTGACTATTTTTCCTGGGTCGATAGAACGTTAGTTTCCGTCAGGCTGTTGAGTCGTTAACATACGCGCCACTTAAATCAAGGAACGATCGTCTTCCCATGAATCACCTCCCAATCGCCAAAGATGCACTTTGCGCCCAGGCGCAAGCCATTAGCCAACTCGCAGAACGTCTCGATGGCGAATTCCAGCGCGCCGTAGAACTCATCCTCGGTTGCAAGGGGCGCGCTGCGGTCTGCGGCATGGGGAAATCCGGGCTCATCGGCCAGAAAATGGTCGCCACCTTCGCCTCCACCGGCACCCCAAGCCTGTTCCTGCATCCCGCCGAAGCCTTCCACGGCGACCTCGGCATGCTCAAGCCGATCGACGTTCTTATCCTGATTTCCTACAGCGGCGAAATCGCCGTGGCTCTACTCGACGTGCAGATGCCCGGGTTGGACGGGTTCGAGACCGCGGAGTACATCCGGCGCCGCGAGCGCACCCAGCACCTGCCGATCATCTTCCTCACCGCGATCGACAAGGAGACCCACCACGTCTTCCGCGGCTACTCGGTGGGTGCGGTCGACTACATCTTCAAGCCGTTCGACCCGGACATCCTGCGGTCGAAGGTGTCCGTGTTCGTGGAGCTGCACCAGACCACCGGCGCGCTGCGGGAGAGCGAGGAGCGCTTCCGCACCGCGTTCGCCGACGCGCCGATCGGCATCGGGCTGCTGAGCACCGAGGGCCGCTTCACGCAGGTCAACCGCGCGCTGTGTGAGATCGCAGGTCGCTCGCAGGCGGAGCTGATCGACACCGAGCTCGGGGTGATCGCCGACATCGAGGATCAGCGCGCGGTCGAGCGCATGGTGGCGGGTGAGCTTCCCACCCACCACGTGGAGCGCCGGCTGGAGCACCGCGGCGGGCACAACGTGGAGGCGCTGGTGAGCATCTCACCCACCATGGGCGCCGCGGGCCAGCCGGTCGGGTTCATCGTGCAGATCGTGGACCTCACCGAGCGCAACAGGGCCGAGCGCGAGCGTTCCGAGCGGCTGCGGGAACAGAGCGCCCGCGAGCAGGCAGAGGCCGTGTCCGACACGATCCGCAAGCTGCAGAGTGTCGCCGACGTGGCGCTGGCCCACCTCGCTCTGGACGATCTACTGCGCGAGCTGTGTGAGCAGGTGAGCGGTGTATTCGAGGCGGACTGCGCGGCGATCCTGCTGGCCGAGGCGGAGGGTGACCCGCTGGTCGTGACCGCCGCCGTGGGCGTCGATGCCGCCGAGGTGCTCGGCCAGTCGGTGGCCCAGGGCGAGGGCTTTGCCGGCCGGATGGCGGTCACGCGCGCGCCCTCCGTGGTGCGCGGTCCCGGCGCGCGCGACGGCGGCCCGATACGACGGGACCTCGAGTCCCTGATGGGCGCGCCGCTGGTGGCCGACGGGCGCGTGCAGGGCGTGCTCGAGGTGGGAAGCGTGAGCGAGTTGAAGTTCACCGCCGGCGACCTCGATCTCCTGCAGCTGGTGGCCGACCGCGCCGCCCGCGCTATCGAGCACGCGCAGCGCTACGCACGCGAGCTCGACGTGGCCGAGACGCTGCAGCGAAGCCTGCTGCCGGCCAGGCTTCCCAACGTGGCGGGCCTGCAACTGGCGGCCCGGTATCTGCCCGGCGGCGAGGTGGGCGGCGACTGGTACGACGTGATCCCGCTCGATGACGACCGGGTGATGCTGGCCGTGGGCGACGTGGTTGGTCACGGCCTCTCGGCGGCGTCGCTCATGGGGCAGCTGCGCAACGCGCTGCGGGCGCTCGCGCTGGACGGGCACTCCCCCGGCGAGGTGATCGAACGCCTCGACCGCCTCGTGACCCTGGAGGGCACCGGCATGGCCACCGTGAGCTGCATGGCGCTCTCACCGGAGCTGGACTCCATGAGCCTGGCCAGCGCCGGCCACCTGCCGCCGCTGGTGGTGGATGCAAGCGGGGTGGCCACGTTCGTGGAGGGCCGCGGCTCGGTGCCGCTGGGCGTGAGCCGCGGCACCTACGAGGAGGTCGAGGTGCCCATCGGCCCCGCCTCACACCTGATTCTCTACACCGACGGGTTGGTGGAGGACCGCGGCAGCTCGCTCGACGCAGGGCTGGAGGCGCTGCGAGAGGCCGCCGCGGACGGCCCCGATGACCCCGAGGCGCTGTGCGCGAGCATCGTGGCCGCGCTCGGGCGCGAGGGCGGGGCCGAGGACGACGTGACGCTCCTGGTGGCCGCCACCGTGCCCGCTGCACCCAAGACGCTGCGGCTCGTGCTGCCCGCGGACCCCTCATCGCTACGCGGCATGCGCATCCGGCTGGGGCGCTGGCTGGAGGGCCTCGGCGCCACGCCCAGCGAGTTGCAGGACATCCAGCTGGCGAGTCACGAGGCCTGCTGCAACTCGATGGAGCACGGCTATGACTTCGGCGACCGCACGCTGGAGCTGCAGGCCAGCCGGCTCGACGGCGGCGTGGCGATCGTGGTCATCGACGAGGGCAGCTGGCGCGAGCCCTCGGGACGAGCTCGTGGCCGCGGACGCGGTATCGACCTGATGAAGCAGATGATGGGCAAGGTGGACGTGGTCCACGGCGACACCGGCACGCGGGTGGAGATGAGCCGCCCGCTCGAGCGGCTGAGCTGAGTCGCTCCGTCGAACTGCTGGTCAGCCAGGCCTCGACGGCCTGCTGAGTGCGAGCCGGGCCGCTCCTCTCAGGACGACCATTCCCCCCAAGAGCGCGCGGTTGCGGCGGCGAGCGCGACCGGCAACGGCCTGCGGGACACGTGCGCCTACTCCTCCTCGGCCATGCCGAGCAGGTCCTGCTCGGACAGCTTGCCCACCAGCTCGGGGTGGTTCTGGTTGACGTGATCCTGCGCATTCGAGACGAGCTCCTGGTCGCTCTCGCCCCTGATGACCTGCCCGCACTCGCAGTTGATGACCCTTGCCATCGCTCCTCCTCTGATCGGGTTTGCCGATTGTGCTCCCGGCCCATTGGCATTAGCTTGGAGAATCCTTGGACCCGACGGCGTCCACGCGCATCCAGGTATGTGGCAGGCTCGTGGTGGTCTGGGATGGTGAGCGCGTCGAGGACCGCCTCCCGAGCCGTCAGGGAAGGCGGCTGTTTGCCTATCTGGTGACCCACCGGCAGCGGCCGGCCAGCCGCTCGGCGCTGGTGGACGCCGTCTGGCCGTCCGAGGCACCGAAGGCGCCAGACAGCGCCCTCAGCGCTCTGCTCTCGAAGCTCCGGAGCGTCCTCGGACGCGATGCCGTGGCGGGCCGGGGCGATCCGCGCCTCGTGCTCCCGAGCGATTCATACGTGGACCTGGATGCCGCGGGGGAGCAGCTCCACGAGGCTGAGTCCGCCACCGCCTTGGGCGACTGGCATCGCGCCTGGGCTCCGGCCCGCGCGGCTCTGCACACGGCCGAGCGCAACTTTCTTCCTGGCCATGATGCCCTCTGGATCGACGAGATCCGCCGCGACCTCGAGGAAATCCGCCTGCGCGCGCTCGAGTGCGTGGCCGAAGCCGGTTGCGGCCTCGGAGGGCCCGAGCTGGCCGCCACCGAGCGGGCCGGGCGCGCGCTCATCGAGGCGTCACCGTTCCACGAGTCCGGTTATCTGCACCTGATGCGAGCGCTGGCGGCGCGAGACAACGTGGCCGAGGCGCTACTCGTCCACGACAAGCTGCGCATGAGGCTTCGCGACGACCTCGGGATCGCGCCCAGCGCTCGCGTGCAGGAGCTGCACACGAACCTCCTGCGGTCGAGCTAAGCGGTGGCCGTAGCCGCGACCGAGGCATCGGTGCGCTCGAACACCAGCTCACCGTCGGCAGCCCCCACCCGCACCAGGTCACCCGGGCCGAACTCGCCGTCCAGCATCTTCAGCGCCAGCTTGTCCACCAGCTGCTTCTGAATCACGCGCCGGAGCGGCCTCGCACCGTAGGTGGGGTCATAGCCGAGATTGCCGATGAGCTGCTTCGCCTCGTCGGTGAGCTCCAGCTCGATCCCGCGGCCGGCAAGCCGGCGAGCGAGGTCCGCAACCTGCATCTCCACGATCTCGGACAGCTCGTCGCGGCTGAGCTGTGCGAACTCCACGATCTCGTCGAGACGATTGACGAACTCCGGCTTGAACGTGGCCTCGACACCGTCGATGCCGCCGGGGATGTTCGAGGTCATGATCAGCACCGAGTTCTTGAAGTCCACGGTGCGCCCCTGGCCGTCGGTCAGGCGGCCGTCGTCCATGACCTGCAGCAGCACGTTGAAGACGTCGGCGTGGGCCTTCTCGATCTCGTCGAGCAGCACCACCGTGTAGGGCCGCCGGCGCACGGCCTCGGTGAGCTGGCCGCCCTCGTCGTAGCCCACGTAGCCCGGAGGCGCGCCCACGAGCCGCGACACGGTGTGCTTCTCCATGTACTCGGACATGTCGATGCGCACCATCGCCTGCTCGGAGTCGAACATGAACTCCGCCAGCGCCCGGGCCAGCTCGGTCTTGCCCACACCGGTGGGGCCGATGAACAAGAAACTCCCGATCGGGCGGTCGGGGTCCTGCAGGCCCGCGCGTGAGCGCCGCAGCGCGTTGGAGACCGCCTCCACGGCGGCGTCCTGGCCGATCACCCGCTCGTGCAGGCGCTCCTCCATGTGCACGAGCTTCGCCACCTCTGACTCCATCAGGCGCGACAGCGGGATGCCCGTCCAGCGCGCCACCACCTCGGCCACGTCCTCGTCGTCGACCTCCTCCTTGAGGAAGGTGCGGTCTGACTGCAGCTCGCGCAGGCGCGCCTCCTGCTCGACCACCTCGGCCTCGAGCCGCGGGATCTCTCCGTAGCGCAGTTCGGCGGCGCGCTCGAGGTCGGCCTCGCGCTCGGCGCGCTCGGCGTCGCGGTGGGCGTGCTCGAGGCGTTCCTTGGCCGAGCGGATGGCGTCGATGGCCTCCTTCTCGCCCCTCCAGTGGGCCTTCATCTCGTTGGACTGCTCGCGCAGGTCGGCCAGCTCGCGCTCGATCGCCTCGCGGCGGGCCACGCTGGCGTCGTCGGAGTCCTTGGACAGCGCCTGCAGCTCGATCTCCAGCTGCTGGATGCGCCGCTCGAGCGCGTCGATCTCCTCGGGCATCGAGTCGATCTCGATGCGCAGGCGAGAGGCGGCCTCGTCGATCAGGTCGATCGCCTTGTCGGGCAGGAAGCGGTCCGCGATGTAGCGGTGGGAGAGCGTGGCCGCGGCGATGATCGCGGTGTCCTGGATGCGCACGCCGTGGTGCACCTCGTAGCGCTCCTTGAGGCCGCGCAGGATCGCGATCGTGGCCTCCACGGACGGCTCGCCCACCTGCACCGGCTGGAAGCGCCGCTCCAGGGCGGCGTCCTTCTCGATGTGCTTGCGGTACTCGTCGAGCGTGGTGGCGCCCACGCAGCGCAGCTCGCCGCGAGCGAGCATGGGCTTGAGCAGGTTGGCCGCGTCCACGGCGCCCTCGGCCGCTCCTGCGCCCACGATCGTGTGCAACTCGTCGAGGAACAGGATCACCTGGCCCTGGGCCTCGGAGACCTCGGAGAGAACGGCCTTGAGGCGGTCCTCGAACTCGCCCCGGTACTTGGCGCCTGCGATGAGTGAACCCATGTCCAGCGCGATCACGCGGCGGTCGCGGAGCGAATCGGGGATGTCACCGGACACCACCCGCTGGGCGAGCCCCTCGACGATCGCGGTCTTGCCCACACCGGGCTCTCCGATCAGGACGGGGTTGTTCTTCCTTCGCCGCGAGAGCACCTGAATCACCCGCCGGATCTCGTCGTCGCGGCCGATCACGGGGTCGAGCTTGCCCTCCTCGGCCGCCTGCGTCAGGTCCTGCCCGAAGCGCTCCAGCGCCTGGTAGCGGTCCTCGGGGTTCTGATCGGTCACACGATGCGGGCCGCGAACCCCCTGGACGGCCTCCGCGAGCTGGTCGTGCGAGGCGCCCACGTCGACCTGCGGGTCGCTCGACAGTGCGAGCAGCAGGTGCTCGGTGGACACGTACTCGTCGCCCATACCGCGCGCCTCGTCGTCGGCGCGGCTGAGCAGCTCCACCAGCTGGGCATCGAGCGCGGGCTCGGCCGTGCCGTCGCCGGTCACCGTGGGGAGAGCGTCGAGCGCCTGGTTCGCCCTCCGCCGGACCGACTCGGGGTCGGCACTCGCGCGCCGCAGGACGGGGACCACGATGCCGCCGTCCTGCTCGAGCAGGGCGAGCAGCAGGTGGTAGGGCGCCACCTGTGGGTTGCGGCGGGCCGCCGCCAGCCGGTGAGCGGCTGCGAGCGCCTCCTGGCCTTGACTGTGAAGCGGTCTGCGTTGCATAGAAAATCTAAGTCGATATATAGCAGCCTTTTGACCCGGTGACCGCGTCGGAGATAGCCCGCACTGAACACGACCGGACTCCTCGTCGCGCGCGCATGGGACGTGGGCCCTCACCGGCTCCTAGACAGACGTGGAGTTGGAGGCGGCGGCGTTCTGCGGGCGTCTCCGCCGCGTATCCGTAACCTTCGGCCGACGTCGCCGGCCCCCGCTACGAGGGCGGCCGGGAAACAGCAAGCCGGCCTCGAACGGCCGCGTCCTTTCGAACAGTCATGCCACAAGTCGACCACGGCCTCTACCGCTCAGTCGACGAACACGACGGCTGCGGTGTCGCGTGCCTCGCGCGGCTCGACGGCAGGCGTGACCCGCGAGACGGTCGAGCGTGCCATCGACGCGCTGGTGAACCTCGAGCACCGCGGCGCCGAGGGAGCCGACGCCGCCACCGGCGACGGCGCCGGGATCCTCATGCAGCTACCCGACGCGTTCCTGCGCGCGGTGGCTGGCTTCGACGCTGCCGCCGCCCGGCGCGATACGGGGTGGCCGATGTGCTTCCTGCCGCGCGACGAGGAGCGCCGCGCGGAGATCGAGCGACCTGATCGAGACACAGCGTCGCCGCCGAGGGCTCAGCGGCTGTCGGCTGGCGCGACGTGCCCGTGGACGAGGCGCAGGCGGGCGAGCGGCGCGCGAGGCCGGCCCGGTGATCCGCCAGCTGTTTCGTGCCCGCTGGGCGGACGACGGACGGCGACGACGCTCGAGCGCCGGCTGTACGTGATGCGCCGCGTTGGTCGAGCTCGCGGCCGGCGACGACCTGGACCTGCCCAGCTTCTCCGCGCGCACCATGGTCTACAAGGGAATGCTCTCGGCGCCCCAGCTCACGCGCTTCTACCCCGACCTGGCCGACCCCGCGGTTGGCCAGCGCGCTGGCCATCGTGCATTCGCGCTTCTCCACCAACACCTTCCCCAGCTGGGCGCTGGCGCACCCGTTCCACATGAGCGCCCACAACGGCGAGTTCAACACGCTGCTGGGCAACGTGAGCTGGATGCGCGCCCGCGAGTCCGCGCCTCGCGGCGGGCCCGCTCGGGCGACCAGGTGCAGCGCGTGCTGCCCACGATCCCCGAGGGCAGCTCGGACTCGGCGGCCTTCGACGCCGTGCTCGAGCTGCTGGTGATGGGCGGGCGCTCGCTGCCCCACGCGGCGATGCTGATGACGCCCGAGGCCTACGAGGGCCGTCCGCGACATCCCCAGCGAGCTGCGCGACTTCTACGACTACGGCGCGATGCTGATGGAGCCGTGGGACGGTCCGGCGTCGCTCACCTTCACCGACGGCCGCATCCTCGGCGCCACGCTGGACCGCAACGGGCTGCGCCCCGGCCGCTGGGTGGTGACCGACGACGGCTGGTTCGCCCTGGCCTCGGAGGCCGGGCGCGTTCGACGTGCCGGCCGAGCAGGTCAGAGCGCGTCGGGCCGGCTGCTGCCCGGCCGCCTCGTGGTGGTGGACCCCGGGCGCGGCGGGTGCTCGCCGACCGCGAGGCCGAGATGGAGGTGGCGCGCCCAAGCCCTACGGGGACGTGGTACGCGCGAGCACGCGCTCCACCTCGACGACCTCCCCGCGCGGGCCCGGCGGCCGAGGCCCGAGCGGCGACGCTGCGCGAACGCCAGCTGGCGTTCGGCTGGACGCCAGGAGGACCTGCGGGTGCTGCTCGCGCCGATGGCCGCCGATGCCAAGGAGCCGACGGGCTCGATGGGCAACGACGCCGCGCTCGCCGTCCTGTCGGACCGCCAGCCGCCGCTGTTCTCGCTACTTCAAGCAGCTGTTCGCCCAGGTGACGAACCCGGCCGATCGACTCGGTGCGCGAGACAGGTGGTCATGAGCCTGTCACCCGGCTGGGGCCGGAGGGCGACCTCCTCGAGGAGACCCCCGAGCAGGCGCGCCGGCTGGTGATCGACCAGCCGGTGCTGCGCGACTCGGAGCTGGCCCGGCTGCGCGCGCGTCACCGAGCGGCCCGCTGCGCTCGCCGCACGCTGGACGCCACCTGGCCGGTGTCCGAGGGCGCCGACGGCCTCGAGAGCGAGCTCGACGCGGCTGCTGCGCCGAGGCCGATGAGGCGATGGCGGACGGCGCGGGCATCATCGTCCTCAGCGACCGCGCGCGTCGGCCCCGAGCGCGTGGCCATCCCCTCGCTGCTGGCCGTCTCCTGCCGTGCACCACCACCTCGTGCGCGCGGGCACCCGCACGCGGGCCGGCCTCGTGGTCGAGTCCGGGCGAGCCGCGCGAGGTGCACCACGTGGCCGCGCTGATCGGCTACGGCGCCGGAGCGGTGAACCCCTACCTGATGTTCGAGTCGCTCGGGCACCTCGAGGGCCGCGCCCGCCCGACCGACGCAGGCCATCGGCGAGCACGGCGGCTCCGGCGAGGATCCGAGCGGGCAGGGAAGGTCATCGCCGCGCTCGGCAAGGGGCTGCTGAAGATCATCGCCAAGATGGGCATCTCCACCATCCGCTCCTACACGGGCGCGCAGGTCTTCGAGGCGGTGGGCCTGGACGCCGACCTGGTGGAGCGCCACTTCACGGGCACCCGCTCGAGCATCGGCGGCGTCGGGCTCGGCGAGCTGGCCGCGGAGGCGCTGCGCCGCCACGCCCGCGCCTGGCCCGAGCGCCACGGCGCTCGCGCTGCCCGACCACGTGGAGGAGGGCCTGCTGCCCGCCGCCCACGCCAAGCTGCTGCCCCAGGGCGGCATCTACGCCTGGCGCCGCGACGGCGAGCGTCACATGTGGGACCCCGAGACCGTGGCGGGCCTGCAGCACGCGGCGCGCGGCGGCGGCCCGGTGGCCTACGAGGAGTTCAGCCGGCGGGTGAACGAGGAGAACGCCGCCCAGGGGATGCTGCGCGGGCTCATGCGCCTGCGCCCGGCCGCGCAGCCGGTGCCGCATCGACGAGGTGGAGCCGGTCGGCCGAGATCGTGAAGCGCTTCGCCACCGGCGGCATGAGCCTGGGCTCGCTCTCGCCCGAGGCCCACGAGACGCTGGCCGTGGCCATGAACCGCCTCGGCGGCAGGTCCAACACCGGCGAGGGGGGCGAGGACCGCGGCGCGCTGCACCCCCGACCCCAACGGCGACCTGCGCCGCTCGGCGATCAAGCAGGTGGCCTCGGGGCGCTTCGGGGTGACGATCGACTACCTGGTGAACGCCGACCAGCTGCAGATCAAGATCTCCCAGGGCTCCAAGCCCGGCGAGGGCGGTCAGCTGCCGGGCCACAAGGTGGACGAGACGATCGCGCGGCCTGCGCCTGTCCATGCCCGGAGTGGAGCTGATCTCGCCGCCGCCCCACCACGACATCTACTCGATCGAGGACCTCAAGCAGCTGATCTACGACCTCCGCTGCGCCAACCCGCGCGCCTCGGTGTCGGTGAAGCTGGCGGCCGAGGTGGGCGTTGGCACCGTGGCGGCCGGAGTGGCCAAGGCGAACGCCGACCACGTGGTGATCGCCGGCCACGACGGCGGCACCGGCGCCTCGGCGCTCTCCTCGATCCAGGGCGCGGGCGTGCCGTGGGAGATCGGCCTGGCCGAGACCCAGCAGACGCTGGTGCGCAACGACCTGCGCTCGCGCGTGGCGCGTGCAGGTCGACGGCCAGATGCGCACCGGCCGCGACGTGGTGATCGCCGCGCTGCTGGGCGCCGACGAGGTGGGCTTCTCCACCGCGCCGCTCGTGGCCACCGGCTGCGTGATGATGCGCGTCTGCCACCTGAACACCTGCCCGGTGGGGATCGCCACCCAGGACCCCGAGCTGCGGCGGCGCTTCACCGGCCGGCCCGAGCACGTGGTGGACTACCTGCTGGAGGTGGCCGAGGAGACGCGCGAGATCATGGCCACGCTCGGCGTCCGCAGCGTACGAGGACCTGATCGGCCGCGCCCGAGCTCCTGGAGGCCGACCCCGCGATCGAGCACTGGAAGGCGCGCGGCGTGGACCTCACCGCCCTGCTGATGCCCAGCCCGAGGGGCCCGCCAACGCGCCGCGCCGCCGGGCGCGCCCGCAGGTGCCGGTGCTCGACGACTCGCTCGACCACCTCGCGATCCTCCCCGCCGCGCGGCGCGCGATCGATCGCGGCGAGGAGGTGCGGAACCTGGAGTGCCCGATCGCCAACGTGCACCGGACCGTCGGCGGCGCTGCTCTCGGGCGAGATCGTCCGCCGCCACGGCGCCGGACGGGCTGCCCGAGGGCACGCGTGGAGGTGATCTTCCGCGGCTCGCCGGCCAGAGCTTCGGCGCCTGGCTGGCGCCCGGCGTGACCCTGACCGTGGACGGAGCGGTGAACGACTACGCCGGCAAGGGGCTCTCCGGGCGGCATCATCGCCGTCCGCCCGCCGGCCGACGCGCGCTTCGCGGCCGAGGCGAACGTGATCGCCGGCAACGTGGCCCTCTACGGCGCCACCTCGGGCCGCGCGTTCTTCGCGCGGGCTGGCGGGCGAGCGCTTCGCGGTGCGCAACTCCGGCGCCTTCGCCGTGGTGGAGGGCGTGGGCGACCACGGCTGCGAGTACATGACCGGCGGACGCGTGGCCGTGCTCGGTCCCACCGGCATCAACTTCGCCGCCGGCATGAGCGGCGGCGTGGCGTGGGTGCTCGACCCCGAGGGCAAGTTCGCCGGCCGCGCTGCAACACGGGGCTGGTGGACCTCGAGACGTGAGCGGGGCAGGCGCGCAGCGAGCTACACGAGCTGCTCACCGAGCACGCGCGTGCGCACCGGGTCGGCGGTGGCCGCGCGCGCTGCTCGCCGACTGGCCCAGCTCGCTCTCGCGTTCATCCAGGTGATGCCGCGCGACTATCGCGCGGCGTTGGAGGCGCGCGCCCGAGTGAGGACCCGGCGCAGCGATGGGCGGCCAGATCGAGGGGAGCCGCGGCCTGATGGCCGATCCGCGCGGACTTCCTCGAGCTGCAGCGGGTGCCCGCGCCGGAGCGCGACCCCGGCGAGCGCGTGCGCGACAGCGCGCGAGATCTACGGCGTCCTGCCCGAGCCCGAGGTGCGCGACCAGGCGCGCGCGGTGCATGGACTGCGGCGTGCCCTTCTGCAACAGCGGCTGCCCGCTGGGCAACCTGATCCCCGACTGGAACGACCTCGTGCGCCGCGGGCAGTGGCGCGAGGCGATCGACCAGCTGCACGCCACCAACAACTTCCCCGAGTTCACGGGCCTGATCTGCCCGGCGCCGTGCGAGTCCGCCTGCGTGCTCGACATCGCCGACGACCCGGTGATGATCAAGCAGATCGAGTGCGCGATCATCGAGCGCGCCTTCGAGGAGGGCTGGGTCGTGCCCCGCCCGCCCGAGCATCGCACCGGGCGCAGGGTGGCCGTGGTCGGGCTCGGGCCCGGCCGGCATGGCCGCGGCGGCCGAGCTGAACCAGGTGGGCCACACCGTGGTGGTCTACGAGCGCGACGAGGCGCCCGGCGGGCTGATCCGCTTCGGCGTGCCCGACGCCAAGCTCGAGAAGTGGATGATCGACCGCCGCGTCGGCGCTGCTCGAGGCCGAGGGCATCGAGTTCGTGTGCGGGGTCGACGTGGGCGTCGACCTCGGCACCGACGAGCTGGCCGGCGCCCACGACGCCGTGGTGATCGCCGTGGGCTCGCGCGTGGAGCGGCGGCTGGAGGTGCCGGGCGCCGACCTCGACGGCGTTCACTTCGCGATGGACTACCTCTACCAGCGCAACCGCGCCGTGGCGCGCGCCGACGGCCGCGAGGCGCCGGAGCCCGAGCACGAGATCACCGCCGCGGGCAAGCGCGTGGTGGTGATCGGCGGCGGCGACACCGGGATGGACTGCCTGTCCAGCGCCAACCGCGAGGGCGCCGCTTCGGTGACCATGCTCGACGTCTACGGCGACGGTGCCGGCGGGCGGGCGCTACCCGGACACCCCGTGGCCGGAGGCGCCGCGGCGCACCTAGACCACCTACGCGCTGGACGAGGGCGGCGAGAGGCGGTTCTCCACGCAGGTGACCGCGATCGAGGGCGAGGAGGCGCGTGGAGAGCGTGCACGGCCGCCGGGTGACGGGCACCTCCTCGCGCGACCTCAAGCCCGTGCGCGGGTCGGAGTTCGTCGAGGAGGCCGACCTGTGCCTGGTGGCGATCGGCTTCACCCACCCCGCCCACGACGGCCTCATCACAGAGCCTCGGCCTGGACCTCGACGGCCGGGGCAACGTGAAGGCCGGCGGTGTTCGCCACCTCGCGCGAGGCGTGTACGCGGCCGGCGACGCCCGGATGGGCCAGTCGCTGATCGTGAACGCCATCGCCGACGGCCGCCGCGCGGCGCGGATGATGGATCGCGAGTTGCGCGGCCTGCCGGGCGGCTAGCGTCGCCGGTCGCGGCCTCAGGGAACCGCCGGTCGTGCCTTCCGCGCCTTGTCGACCGCCCGCCGCCGCCGTCGCCTCCGGTCGCCGGTTGGCCGGGCCGCTTCGGTGACCTGCGCGCGCAGCCCGCGAGTGAGGCCTCGGCCGAATGCGGCGTCCGCTTCTCCATGCCGGCCCGGGGCCCCGCGGCCGGGCGGTCGGCGGCCGGCGGCGGCGGGCGCCGGCGCGGGCGGGGCGCTCGGGGCGTCCGGCACCGCTCCGCGGGCACCGGCGCGGCGCCGGCCTGGCCGCCGCGCTGCGGCGCGCCGCTGCTCGGCGCGGCGGGTCGCACCATCCGGCGGGCGAAGGGGATGGCCAGCAGCACGCACAGGGCGCGCGATCCGGAACGCCCACCCGAAAGCGTCGCGGGCGGCGCCGGCGGTCTCGCGCGCCACGATGTCGTCGAAGCCGGGGCCGGGATCGAAGCGCGAGGTGGACTGGCCCACGTAGTCGGCTGAACTTGCGAAGCGTCATCCCCTCGCACCAGGGCCGGCGGCAGCTCCGCCACGTCGTTGGCGTCCTCGATGTCCTCGATCGCGTAGTCAGCGTCTCGTTGGACGCGGTGATCGCGGTGGCCACCAGCAGCGCGATGCCGAGGCCGCGCCCAGCTGCCGCGCGGTGTTCACGATGCCCGACGCCAGGCCCAGCTGCGGGCCCGAGACTGCGCCCATCGCGCCGACGTTGATCGACGGGAACACGGTCCCGATGCCCGGCGCCGATCAGCAGGAGGCCCGGGGAGCACGATCAGGTAGTCCGCCCAGCTCTCGGAGGTGGACGGCACGAACGAGAACCAGATGCAGCCGACCACCATCGACGCGGGCGCAGGTACCGCCAGCGTGCGCGGCGGGCGCGTGTCGGCGCCTCCGCCCACGAACGGCCACACGACGATGCCCATGATCGGCACGGGGAGCAGCGCCAGGGCCGCCTCCCACTGGTCATAGCCCCAGAGGTTCTGGAACGTGAGCGACAGCAGGAACAGCGTGCCGAACGCGCCCGGCGCCGAAGAGCACCATCGCGATGTTGGCTCCCGTGAACTGGCGGTTGCCCATCAGCCCGGGCGGGATCATCGGCGCCTTGCCGTAGCGCTGGGAGAAGAAGAACGCGATCGCGAACAGCAACGAGCCCTGGAGCAGGAACAGGATCAGCGCGTCGTCCCAGCCGCGGCCGTTGGCCTCGGCCAGCGCGAAGGTGAGGCTGAAGACCGCCAGCGCCAGGAGCGCCATGCCGAGCAGGTCCACGCGCCGGCCCACTGCCGACAGGTCATAGGACTCGGGCCACACCCGCATCGCGAGCAGGATTCCCAGCACGCCGAACGGCACGTTCACCAGGAAGATCCACTCCCAGTCGGCCACCTCCAGGATGGCTGCGCCGAGCACCGGTCCGACGGACGTGGACACGAGCGCCACGACGGCGATGAGGGCGAGCGCCCGGCCGCGCATCTGGGGCGGGAACACCAAGCACGGTGATCGCGAAGCCCAGCGGAGCCAGCGTGCCGGCGCCCAGTCCCTGGATCACGCGGAAGAACACCAGCGCCTCGACCGACTGGGCCACGCGCGCACAGGGCCGAGCCGATCGTGAAGAGCGCCATGCCGATGATGAAGAAGCGCTTGCGGCCGAACTGGTCGGCCAGCCTTCCCATCGCCACCAGCACCACCGCGAAGGTGATGTTGTAGGCGTTGATCACCCAGCTGATCGAGTCGGTGTCGGTGACCAGGTCGCGTTGCAGCTCCGGGATCGCGATGTTCACGATCGAGATGTCGATCAGCGACATCGCCCAGCCGATCATCATCACCCCGAAGATCTTCCACTTGCGCGCGTAGAGCTCCTCGGCGGGGGGATTCACGCGCTCTCGGGCTTGCGCGCCATCGTCACTGCCCGCTGAAGTTGAGGTCGTCGTCACGGTCGAGGATGCCCTCATCGACCTCGTCGTCGTCGTTCTCGTCGGCTTCCTCGCGCGGGCGGATGGGGCCGTCGGGGCCGAACTTGGGCATCGTGCCCCCCGCGTCCTGGATCGCCAGCCCCCACATCTCTGCGCACCTTCTCGGCCTCCTCGCGGGACACGTCCTCGTCCTCGTCGCGCGGCGAGAAGTCCTTCTCGTCGCCGTGCAGGTCCTCGTGCTTGGGCGGATCGGAGTCGTACAGGCGTTTCTCGGCGCCCTCGAAGTCCGACACCAGCACGTAGCGCTGGTCGCCCACGATCACCTGGTCGCCCGCGCACGAGCTGAAGTGGCGCCGCGGCGGGGGGTCGTCGTCGTCGAAGAAGGCCGTGAGGTCCTCCCCTCCATCTTGCCCGGGATCGTCAGTCCGAGGTGGGACAGGATCGGTGGGCGCCACATCGTGAGTGGAGGCGTAGAAGTTCTCGTGCTCGCCGGCCCGCCGGCCATCGGGGTCGCGGATCATGTAGGCCACCTTGTAGACCTCCTCGTGCCCGGCGGCGGCGGCGGTGCCGTACACGCCGTGCTCGCCCAGCGCCGTGGTGCCGGCGCTCACGAGGTACACCATCGTGGTGTCCTTGAGGCCCTGGCGGTCCAGCTCGTCCAGCAGCCGGCCGATCTCGCCGTCGACGGCCGTCACCTCCTCGCGCGTAGGAGTCGCGCACGCGCTCGTCGGACACCTCGGTGCTCACTCGCTGCGCACGGCCGAAGCGCACCTTGTCGGCAGTTTCGCGCTCGCGCTCCTCGCTGCGCTCGCGCTGCTCCAGCGCGTCGGAGGGCCGCAGGAAGACCGGCGTGGGCTCGCTCGCCTCCGCCGGGTCGAACGCGTCCACGGCCAGGAAGAACGGGCTCTTGCCCTTCAGCTCGCCGAGCGCGGCGATCCCGCCGTCCACCACGCGCTTGATCGAGCGGTCCTCACCCGAGACCCCTCCGGGAACCACCGGCGCCACCCAGCGCTCGGCCTGGGTGTTCTGCGGCGCGCGGCCCTCCGGCGCCCGGTACACATCGGAGAAGCGGTCCGCCTCCAGCAGCGGGTTGTCGGCGATGTAGATCGCCTCCACCCCCTCGTCGGTGAGCACGTCCGTGATCACCGGCTGGTGGTCGTACACCTGCGTCCAGCCCGGGAAGCGGGCCATGCCTTCGACCGGGCGCCAGTCGCGAAACGGGAAGGACCGCATCCCGGTCACGATCGCCTTGCGCGCGGGCATCGCCGCCATCGCCTCGGGGATCGCGTGCTCGAAGCGAAGGGACTCGTCCGCGAGGGCGTCGAGGTTGGGCGTGTCGGCGCGGTCGTCGGGGTCGTCGTAGGCGCCCACGAAGTCGGCGCGCAGGCCGTCCAGCACGATCAGCAGGACGTTGGTCTTGGGCGCGAGCTCCTGCGCTGCCGCTGCCTGCGGCGCGCGCGCCCCGCAGGCCCGCGAGCCCCGCGATGCTCGCGGCGCCGGCGCCTCCGGCACCGATCAGCCGGCGGCGCGTCCAGCGGGGGGCGCGCTCAGCCACCGAGCACGAAGTCCTGTCCGAACATCGGCAGCGTGCCGCCCGCCTCGTCCTCCAGCGCCTTCCAGAAGCGATCGACGATCTGCGGGTTGTCGGCGGAGATGTCGTTCAGCTCGCGCGGGTCCTCGCGCGTGTCGTAGAGCTGGCGCCGCCTGCCGACGATGTTCGAGATCAGGACGTAGCGTCCGTCGCCCGCGATCACGTTGTCGGCGTAACAGGCCGTGAAGATCGGCCGGGCCGGCGGCTGCTTGCCCTCGAACAGCACGCCCAGGTTCTCTCCGTCCATGGCCCCCGCCGGCCGCACGCCCATCGTGGACAGGATCGTCTTGGCCACGTCGTGGGTGGACGCGAAGTAGTCGCTGGTCTCCCCGGCGAGGCGCCCCTGGGCGTCCTTGATGATGTAGGGCACGTGGTAGATCGGATAGTGCGGCAGCGCGGCAGCCTTGCCGATGATCCCGTGCTCGCCCAGCGTGATGCCGTGATCTGAGAAGTAGTAGACGAGCGTGTCGTCGGCGAGGCCGAGGTCGTCCAGCTTGTTCAGCAACCGGCCGATCCAGCGGTCGGTGTAGGAGAGCTCGCCCGCGTACAGCTCGCGCACCAGCTCGACGGTCTCTTCGTCGATCCCGATCGTGTCGACCCGGTTGGACGGCGTCTCGAACGGCTGGATCGGGACGATCCCGTCCTTTTCGATCCCCTTGGGCTCGCTTCCCGCAATCTTCGTCTTCCAGGACCGCGGCGGGTCGAACGGCTCGTGCGGATCGAAGGCGTCCACCCCGAGGAAGAACGGCTTGCCCTTGCCGCTCACCTCGTCGAGCACCTTCATCCCGGCGCGCATCACGCGGGCGGAGGAGTAGTCGCGCTCACGGCGGCGAAACAGCGCATTCCACCCAACGTGGTCGCGGATTCGCTGCACCTCCACGGTGTCCGACAGCGCGGGCAGCAGGTAGCGCTCGATCTCCTCGCGGGTGGCCGGGCGCGTGAACGGCTTGTTGAAGGCGCGGTATGCGCCCTGGGAGAAGTCGGGATGCGCCGCGTCGAGCGTGCGGCGGAACTCCGCGTAGCGGGGACCCACGATGAACGGGTTGTCCGTGCAGTAGGCGGTCTCGATGCCCGCGTTACCGAGCAGCTCGGTGAAGATCGGCTGGTAGTCGCCGATGGGGGTCCAGCCCGGCTCGGGCGGCAGCGGCGGGGACTCCACCCAGTCACGGAAGGGAAAGCCGCGCTGGCCGGTGAGCACGCAGCGGCGGCAGGGACCCGTGGGCATCGCCTCGGGCACCGCGAGGTTGAAGCGCAGGCCCTGCTTGGCCAGCGCGTCGATGTTCGGCGTGCTGGCGATCGAGTCGCTGTTGTACGCCCCGATGAAGTCGGCCCGCGTGCTGTCGGTGAGGATCATCAGCACGTTGGGCCCGTCCCCGTCCCTGGTGAGCTCGGTCTCGAAGTCGTCGGTGGCGCAGCCGGCCACGCCCAGCGACAGTGCGCCGGCTCCGCCGGTCTTCAGGACATCCCTACGCGTGAAGCCTCGTCGCGGCATGCTCTCCAGGTGGTGGCTCGGGCCGGCGCGGGAGGGAGTTGCAGGGGCGGCCGCCGCCGGCGGCGGGCCGGCGCGGAGGGTAGCGAAGCGCCGGCCGGCGGCGGCCACGGCAGGGCGCGAGTCGTGACGCGTGGTTTGCGGCCCACGGTGAACGGGGCGTAGCTCACCTGCACGCGCCGGAGCCGCCGGCGCCTCAGCAGCGAACGTCCCCGCCGGTTCAGCTTGAGCTTCACCTTCCGGGTCTTGCCAGGCTGGATCATGAAGCTGGTGGCCTTCGTCACCCGAGACCGCCTGCGCCGCTGCGCGCTGACAACCCGCCGGCAGGGGTCGCCGGGTTGGACGCGCCGGCAGGGATCGCCCGGGGTGGAGGCCACCGAGGCCACCGAGACCACGGCGGTCGCGCCGCAGGCTTGGACGCCGGGGCAGCCGTGGGCGATCGCGAGCGTCCCCCCTTGGGCGAGCGCAAGACGGGAAGGTTTCGGCGGCGGAGAGACCTGGGGGGCAGGTTTCTTCTCGCCCGGACAGGGAGCAAGCAGGGGACTTGTGGTCCCGGAGGAGATGCCGAATACGCCGGGGGGTTTGAAGTGTGTACCGGGGATTGGTGAACTCCACCACGCGGTAGGTCTCGGCCGAGCGGCCATCCTGGTCGGTGACCGTCAGGCCGACGATCGAAGGGGGACGCTGGAGCAGAAAGGTACCGGGCTGCGTGCTGGGATCCCCGAACTGTATGAATTCCATGGTGATGCGTGGTGAACTCGTGGTCTTCGAGATGACTTCGTCAACCGGGTCATTGGCCGTGAACAGCCAGCGGTAGGAGACGATCGGGGCGGAGCCGGCCGCCGAAAGGGACGCGTCGAACACGACTGGCTCGTGGGCACACGGTTTGTCCGGATTGCTCGGGCTCCAAAAGAAAAAGGGCGTCGGGCCGGCACCGGGCGGGGGCTGCTGGCCACCTCCGGCGGGCGGGGGCTGCTGGCCGCCCGGGGTCGGGTCGCAGGCGTCGCCGTCGCCGTCGCCGTCTGAGTCCTGCTGGCCGGGGTTGGCGTTGACCGGGCAGTTGTCCTGGCCGTCGAGATCGCCGTCGTGTCGTCGTCGGCGTCGCAGGCGTTTCCGCTGCCATCGCCGTCGGTGTCGCGTTGGCCGGGGTTGTGGTTGACCGGGCAGTTGTCCTGCCCGTCGAGGTCCCCGTCGTTGTCGTCGTCGGTGTCGCAGGCGTCGCCGTCGCCGTCGCCGTCGGTGTCCTGCTGGTCCGGGTTCTGGGCGACCGGACAGTTGTCCTGGGCGTCGAGATCGCCATCGTTGTCGTCGTCGGGATCGCAGGCGTTGCCGTCGCCGTCGCCGTCGGTGTCCTGCTGGCCGGGGTTGTAGTTGACCGGGCAGTTGTCCTGAGCGTCGGGATCGCGGTCGTCGTCGTCATCGCTGTCGCAGGCGTCACCCTCGCCGTCGCCGTCGATGTCGCTCTGGCCGGGATTGGGCGTGCCGGCGCAGTTGTCCTGAGCGTCCGGCACGCCGTCGCCGTCGCCGTCGGCCTGCCCTTCGCCGCCGAGGTAACGGACGACGACGGCTTTGTCGTCCGGCGGGTTGCCGTTGATGCGGCGGAAGCCGGAGACGACGGGCGCTCCGCCGGCATCGACAGCGAGCCGCCAGCCGATCGCGTAGTCGCCGACTGCGTCTGTCGCAGGCCCGGTGTCGGCTCACTCGCCGCGAAGCCTGCGTCGAGCGCGCCGGTCGCGGTCAGCCGCGCGACGATGATCGCGTTGGTGTCCGCCTGACCTCCTGTGAACCCGTGCCCGGTCGCGAGCACCTTGCCGTCGCCCAACATGGCCACGTCGCTGGCACGCACCGCGCGCGGCGTGGGCAGATGCACTACACCGGTCTCAGGCATGCCTGTTCCCCAGAGGGCGTCGGGGCTGCCGTCGACGCCGAAGCGGGCCAGAGCGGCACGACTCCCGGCGGCCGTAATGGCGCTGCCGGCGACCAATACTTTGCCCGCGCCGTCGCTTCCCACGCCATATCCGGATGCCGACTGTCCGGCGCCGCGGCCCAGGGCGGAGGTCGCCAGGCCGTCCTGGGAGAAACCCGCGTCCGGGACGCCCGTCGGGCCGAGCTTAACCGCCAGCGCATCGGAGCCCAGGTTGCCCGCCGCCACCGCGCCTCCGCCCGCCGGCGCGGCAACGGCCCGCAGTTGGCCCTCGTTCGCGCCGGTCAGCTCCCAGTGACCGTCGCCGTCCCAGCCGGGATCGAGCGCGCCGCTCGAGGTGAAGCGCGCCACGAACGGGAAGGTGTCGTTGCAGATCTGATTTTGGAAGCTGCACCCGTCGAGCCGCTGGCCGGCCACCAGCGCGTTGCCGCTGGCATCGACCGCCAGGTCTGCGGGGGCCGGCCGGTAACCGGCCGCCACGTCGCTGACCAGGCGCCCGTCGCCGCTGAAGCCGTCGTCATAGGCGCCGGCTCCAGTCAGGCGCACCAGCGCGATCTGCGGCGAGATCGTGGTGAAGTCCACCCAGCCGAGCGCCACCACGCTGCCGCCGGGACCGGCCGCCACGCCCGCCGCGTCCACGTTGGAACCCGGGGCATCCGTAAAGTCGACCACCACCGTCCCCGGCAGCGGCCCGCCCGGGTTGAACGTCGCGTCGAGCTCACCGCCGGTCGTGAGCCGCGCCACCACCAGCTTG
The DNA here is from genome assembly GCA_963727395.1 of uncultured Thermoleophilaceae bacterium. Taxonomy (GTDB): domain Bacteria; phylum Actinomycetota; class Thermoleophilia; order Solirubrobacterales; family Thermoleophilaceae; genus JAAYBF01. The sequence goes on from CAVSGC010000013.1 coordinate 36,145, forward strand.
TGATCGTCCAGGTCACGCGCGGCACCGTCGTCGAACGTCCACGCGACGAGCGGCCGCCCCTGCCCATCGAGATCGATCACCCACCCCTCCCAACCAGGAAACGTCGTCGGCGACGAACCCGTGAACACACCGCCCACCCCGAACGAGGCATCGAGATCACCCGGGGCCGCGTCCGCTGCGGGCGGAAGCGCGAGAGCGAGGGCGAGGGCGCAGACCGCTACCGCAACCACAGCTGCGACACGGCCGCTCATGTTCGTCTCTCCTTGCCTTGCGTCGAGTGTTCGCGCCAGCTGATCATCGCGCCGACCCGACACAACGAGGCGAGGTCGTCGCGGCAGGCCCAGTGCTCGATCAGGCGTCCGGCCTCGAGGCGCCAGATGTGAATCTCCTCCCATTCGAGCGACTGCCCGCGGGGCTCCAAGCGGGCATACGGCCCAACGTGGAGGCCGCGAATGAGCAGCCGCGCGACGCGTGTTCGCCGGTGAGGATCAGCTCCTCCGTCCGCACCTCTACATCGGCGAACGCATCGCGGAGCGCGTGGCGCTCGGCCAGCACGCTCTGGGGGCCGCGGTCGAGACCTGAGGCCGCGTGGTCGCGATAGTCGAGGTCGACTATCTCAGTGATACGGCGCTCGTCGCCGCCCCAGAGCAGCGCGATCGCCTCGTGCGCGAGTGCCTCGCCGGGATGTGAGACTTCGGCAAGCGCGGGCGCCAGTTCCATGTCCTGATCCTGCGCAGCTCAGAGCGCCGCCCGCGACCGGGAGCACCCTGGACATGCACCCCGGACTTTTCGGGCGCCGCTCCAGCCGCCGAGCGCGTCGCTCAGCTCGGTGCGCGAGCGCACGTCGAGCTTGCGGTAGACGCCGGAGAGGTGCCCCTCGACCGTCTTGACCGTCACGAACAGCGACTGCGCAATCTCAGGGTTCGACAGCCCGGAGGCGGCCATGTCGGCGATCCGGCGCTCGCTGGGAGTGAGCGCGCCGGGCCGGAGAGCGCCTCCGGCGCGGCCGGGCGCCGCTCGCCCGCAGCTCCGTCCGGGCCCGCTCCGACAGCTTCGTCGCCCCGCAGCGGTCCGCGAGGTCAAGGCCGGCGCGCAGCGGCCCGCGGGCATCGGCGCGGCGGTTGGAGCGCCGTAGAGCCGCGCCGAGCTCGACAAGCGCCCGGGCGTGCTCGAGGCGCGAGGGGGCGCGCTCGAGCACGTCCGCGGCCTCGGAGAGCAGGCGAAGCCCATTCTCGCCGCCCTCGATCTCGCCGAAGGCTCGCAACGCGACGCCAATTGCCCTCGGTAGCCCGATTCGCCGCGCTTCGTCGAGCTCCTCGGTCGCCAGGCGCCGAGCCTCCGCCGGCTCCTGGGCGGCCAGCGCCAGGGCCAGCGCGGAGCGCCAGGCGTAGTAGTTCGGGTTGCCGCACGCCAGTCCCCGGTGGATCTCGTCACACCGCCGCAGGGCTTCGACCGCGCCGGCGATGTCTCCGTTGCCGAGCCGAAGGCGTCCCCGGGTCTCGAGCAACATGGCTCCATTGAGCGTGGCGGACATCTCCCGCGGGCAGTTCGAGGTCGTCGGCAAGAACAGCCAGGTCGTGCAGGGCGGCGCGCTCGGCGATGGCGTCGATCCCCCACAAGAGCAGGCTCGGCAGGGGGAAGAGCGCTCCGTGTTCCGCGAGGAGGTCGAACGACGCGCGCAGCTCGGCCTCCGCCACGTGGAGGTCGCCTCGCTTCGCGGCGATCGCGCCCCGGTGCCCGGCCGCACCGGCGAACGCGAGCACGGAACCACGCGCGCGCGCGTCCTGCTCCATCTGCTCGATCACCGACGCCAGCCGGTCGAGCTCGTCGATGAGCAACAGCGCGGACGTGGCCTGGCCGAGGATCGGCGTAGCCGCGCCCTCGTCGGCGATCAAGCGGCCGTCGTCCAGACCGCGGTCGACCAGCGCGAGCACCTCTTCGACGGGATCGCCACGGTTGGCGGCGAGCGCTGCGAGCAACAGCGTCAGCGGCCGTCCCGCGCTGCCGCCGCGCTCCGCCGCCCCCTGCAGTTCCGGCAGCCGCGCCTCGAATCCCCCGGCCAGACGAGAGTCGTACGCAACCATGGCGGCCCACATCATCTGCAACTTCAGCCCGATCTCGGGATGCTGCCCGCCCAGCGCTTCGAACGCCGATCGGGCCAGCTCCGCGGCTGGGTCCCATTGCCCAATCGACACAAGCACCTCGACCAGATCCGCCGCCGCTCCCCCGCTGCGCGCGTCGTCATGCGTGAGCCGCCGCGCTTCCTGGAGATGCTCGATGGCGGCGGGGTGTCGCATCAGCACCTCGGCGCGTGCAAGCTCGTGGAGCACTTCGGCGCGTGACTCGGCTTCGGAGACCCCCTCCAGCGCCTTTCGCAGGTAGGCGACTGCGGTTTCGGGGCCCCCCGGCTGAGAGCCCGGGCAGCCGCGGCGCGCAGCCGCTCCACTGCCCAGCCGTCTGCGTCCGGCTCTGCCAGCATGAGCTGGGCCGCGATCCGGTCGATATCAGCGCCTTCCCCGTGGAGAAGTCGGGCCGCTTGGAGGTGGCGCTCGGCGCGCACGATCGACGGCATGTCCTGATCGATCGAGGTGCGGACGACGGGGTGGACAAACCGCAGCCGCTCGCCGCCGGCAGTGATCGACGCGCGCTCGAGCGCCGCAGCCGCCTTCGCTCCGGTGTCCGCGTCGAGACCCGCGAGGCCGCTCGCCTCGCGCAGGGCCGCGCCGTCCCCGAGCGTGCAGAGCGCCTGGGCCAGCTCGGGCGCCCCGGACTCGAGCGCCGAGAGCCGGCTCAACACCAGACGGGAGATCCCTCCCGCCCCGAGTGTGCGAAGGCGCGCCAGATCGTCGGCTTGGGGCTGGACACCTTGCGCGGCGGCCTCGACGAGCAGCGAGCGTAGGTAGAAGGGGTTCCCTCCAGTCAGCTCGAGACAGGTCTCGACGAACTCCGGCGCTGACCCGTCGCCCAGCACGGCGCGGACCATGTCACCAATGCCTTCGGCGGTCAGCGAAGATGGGCGAATGACCTCAGCCGTGGCATCTGCCGGCAATGCCGGCGCAAGGGTGACGTCGCTGCGAGCCTCGGCGGCCCGCAGAGCGCAGCAGACAAGCACCGGCAGGCCCTCCGCCCGCCGCACCAGGTAACTGAGGAAGCGAACGGAGGGCGCGTCGGCCCAGTGGACATCGTCTACGCAGACGAGCAGCGACTGGCGGGCGGAGAGAGCCGCCGTGAACCAGTACAGCCCGTAGAGCGTCGCGTAGTCAGGGTCGCCGAAGTCCGTCTTTGCAATGTGGTCCGGTGAGAGAAGCGGACGTGCATGCGCGGCTGCACCGTCGAACGCACGCGAGCGCTCCGGCTCGTCCATGCCGGCGAGCACGGGCTCGAGGAGCTGGCGCACCACGCCGAAGGGGAAGTCGCGCTCAAGCTCCGAGCCGCTCGCCATCAGCGGGCGCAGCCCGCGCCCCTCGGCTAGCTCACCGGCGGCCGCGAGCAGGCGCGTCTTGCCTATTCCGGCCACCCCCTCGATCACTGCCAGGCCCCCGCGGCCGGCGGCAGCGCCGTCGACGAGCGAGAGCAGCGTCTGCAGCTCATGCTCCCGATCCAAGAGTCCTTGGAGTGCCATGTCAGCCCCCAAACCGACTCCAACCGACCAGGTCGACTCAGGGGCGCCTGATCGGATCGCAGGCCGGCTTCGTCGCCGAGGCTCGCGGCGTGAGCGCCTGCCCCGGCGGCTGGTAGCGCACCAACTCTGCCTTCGTGGCGCGGCGCAGGCGGTCGATCTCGGACTCCAGCTCCTCGCGCATCCGCCGGCTGTGGCGCTCCAGGTTGGCCAGGCGCCGGCGCGTGCGCCCGAGCTCTCCCTCGAGCTCGAACACCCTCTCCACGCCCGCGAGGTTCATCCCCATCTCGCCCGTGAGCTCCTGGATCCGCCGCAGGCGCTCCACGTCCTCGGCGGAGTAGAGGCGCGTGTTCTTGGGCGAGCGCTGCGGGCTGATGAGCCCCCGCGCCTCGTAGATGCGCAGCGTCTGCGGGTGCATGCCCGCCAGCTCAGCCGCCACCGAGATCATGTAGACGCCGCGGGCGTGCTGGCCCTCGGGGCTCACTGGCCGCTCCTCTTGAGGATGCCCTCACGCGGGTTGTCGTCGATCACCGTGGCCAGCTCGTCGACCACCTCGCGCTGCTCGTTGGACAGCGTGCGCGGCACGTCGATCGCCAGGCGGTAGTGGATGTCCCCGCGGCCCTTGCCGCCCAGCCGCGGCGGGCCCTCGCCGCGCAGGCGCTGCACCGTGCCGTGCTGCGTGCCCGGCGGCACGCGGATGCGCTTGGAGCCGTTGAGCGTGGGCACCTCGATCGTCGCGCCGCGGATGGCCTCGGGGATGGTCACTGGCACCTCAACCTCGAGATTGTCGCCCTTGCGCCGGAAGAGATCGGAATCGGTGACGCGCGTGACCACGTAGAGGTCACCCGCCGGGCCGCCGCGGCGGCCGGGCTCGCCCTTGCCGGCCAGCCTCACGCGGCTGCCGTCACGCACGCCCGCCGGGATGTTCACGCGGTAGCGCTTCACCTGGCGCGTGACCCCCGCGCCGCTGCAGGTGGGGCACGGGTCGGTGATCTCGGTGCCGGTGCCGCCGCACTTGCGGCATGGCTGGGATATGGAGAACAGGCCCTGGGACTCCGCCTCCACGCCGCGGCCGTGGCAACGGCTGCAGACCTTCGGCACCGTGCCGGGCTTGGCGCCGGTGCCGTGGCAGGTGGGGCAGGGTGCCGCCATGGCCACGCTCACCGGCACCTGCGCGCCCTCCATCGCCTGCTGCGAAGGACACGTGAACGTCCGTCTCGAGGTCGCGGCCGCGCTCGGCGGCGGAGCGTTGACCGCCACCGCCCGCGGGCCCGCCGCGATTGAAGAGGTCGGAGATGATGTCGCCGAATCCGCCGCGGAACGCGCCGGGGTCGAAGCCGCCGCCACCTGCGAAGCCGCCCCCGAAGATCCCGCCGCCCGAGTCGTACTCGCGCCGCTTCTCGGGATCCGAGAGCGTGGAGTAGGCCCCCTGGATCTCCTTGAAGCGCTCCTCGGCCGCGGAGTCGCCGGGGTTGCGGTCGGGGTGGTACTTCCGCGCGAGCTTGCGGTAGGCCTTCTTGACCTCGTCGTCGCTGGCGCTCTTCGCCACACCGAGGATCTCGTAGGGGTTCTTCACCGCTGCCATTGCCGCTCGCTCCTAACCCGACACGACCACGCGTGCAGGACGAAGCACCGTGCCGTTCGCCCGGTAGCCCTTCTCCACCACGTCGAGCACCACGCCCGGATCGCCGTCCTCGGCGGGCCGGGTGGACAGCGCCTCGTGAAAGTCCGGGTCGAAGCGCTCGCCCGCGGGGTCGAACTGCTCCACCCCGTTGCGGTGCAGCAGGGCCAGCAGCTCGGCGTGCACCAGCCGCACCCCGTCCGCCAGGTGCTCCTCGTTCTCACCGGCCGAGGCCAGCGCGCGCTCGAGGTTGTCGACGGCAGGGAACAGCCCGGCCAACACACCCGTCTTTCCCCGCTGGCCGGCAGCGGCGGCCTCTCGCGCCGCCCGCTTGCGGAAGTTCTCGAAATCCGCCTGAGTCCGCTGGGCGAGAGCGAGGTACTCGTCCCGCTCGCGCTTCAGCGCCTGAACAGGATCCTCGGGCTCCGGAGCCTCCTCGTCCTGCTCTGCCGACTCGTCCGGGACCAGCTCCTCCTCCTGACGGAGCTGGTCCCGCACCGCGTCTTCGCTCGGCGTATTGCGTGGAGTCCCTTCCACTAGCGGCTCTCCTCGCTGTCCACGACCTCGGCGTCCACGACCTCCTCGTCCTCGGAGGCCGAGCCGTCGGTCGCGGCACCGTTGCCGGCGGCCGCACCCTCTGCTGCCTCCGCCTGCGCCGCTGCGTACATCTGCTCGGACACCTGGTGGAAGGCGGTCTGCAGCGCCTCGGTCTTGGAGCGGATCTCGCCCGCGTCCTCGGACTCCAGCGAGCCTCGGACATCGGTGATCGCCGCCTTGATGTTCTCCTTTGCGGAGTCGTCCACCGAGTCGCCCAGCTCCTCGAGCTGCTTGTCGGCCTGGTAGGCGGCGTTCTCTGCCTCGTTGCGGGCCTCCACCAGGTCACGCTGGCGCCGATCGTCGTCGGCGTGGGCCTCGGCGTCCTTGACCATCCGCTCCACCTCGTCCTCGGCCAGGCCGGATCCCGACTTGATCTCGATCTTCTGCTCCTTGCCCGTGCCCAGGTCCTTGGCCGTCACGTTCACGATGCCGTTGGCATCGATGTCGAAGCCGACCTCGATCTGGGGCACGCCGCGCGGAGCAGGCGGGATGCCGGTGAGCTGGAACTTGCCCAGCGACTTGTTGTGCTGGGCCATCTCGCGCTCACCCTGGAGCACGTGCACCTCCACGCTGGTCTGGTTGTCCTCGGCAGTCGAGAACACCTCCGACTTGCGCGTGGGGATCGTGGTGTTGCGCTCGATGAGCTTGGTCATGACGCCGCCCTTGGTCTCGATCCCCAGCGTGAGCGGGGTCACGTCGAGCAGGAGCACGTCCTTCACGTCGCCGGCGAGCACGCCGGCCTGGATTGCGGCGCCCACGGCCACGACCTCGTCGGGGTTCACGCCCCGGTGCGGATCCTTGCCCGTGAGTGACTTGACCTTCTCCTGCACGGCGGGCATGCGGGTCATGCCGCCCACCATCACGATGTGGTCGATGGCCTGGCCGCTGACGCCCGCGTCCTTGATCGCCTGCTTGACCGGGCCGTCGATACGACCCAGCAGGTCGGCCACCAGCTCGTTGAGCTTGGCCCGGGTGATGCGCTGGTTGAGGTGCTTGGGCACCGAGTCCACCGCGGTGATGAACGGCAGGTTGATCTGTGTCTCCTGCGCGGAGGACAGCTCGGCCTTGGCCTTCTCGGCCTCTTGGTAAAGGCGCTGCAGGGCCATCTTGTCCTGCGACAGGTCCACGCCCTCGGACTGCTTGAACTCGGTTACCAGCCAGTCCACGATCTTCTTGTCGAAGTTGTCGCCGCCCAGGTGGTTGTCACCCGCGGTGGCCTTCACCTCGAACACGCCGTCGCCGATCTCGAGCACGGACACGTCGAAGGTGCCGCCACCGAGGTCGAAGACGAGGATCGTCTGGTCGGCTGTCCTCCTTGTCGAGCCCGTAGGCCAGCGAGCCGGCCGTGGGCTCGTTGATGATGCGCTTCACGTCCAGCCCGGCGATCTTGCCGGCGTCCTTGGTGGCCTGACGCTGGTCGTCGTTGAAGTAGGCGGGCACGGTCACTACCGCGCCGTCGACGGTGTCGCCCAGGTATGCCTCGGCGTCGGCCTTCAGCTTCTGGAGGATCATCGCGCTGATCTCAGGCGGGGAGTACTCCTTGTCGTCCACCTTCACGCGGGCGTCGCCATTGGGGCCACGGATCACCTCGTAGGGGACGATCGTCTCCTCCTCCTTGACCTCGGCCTCCTTGCGACCCATGAAGCGCTTGATCGAGAAGATCGTCCGCTCGGGGTTGGTCACGGCCTGGCGCTTGGCCGGCGCGCCCACCAGGCGTTCGCCGCCCTCGGTGAATGCGACCACGGACGGGGTGGTGCGGGCGCCCTCGGCGTTCTCGATCACGGTGGGCTCACCGCCGTCGAGCACTGCCATGGCCGAGTTCGTCGTGCCAAGATCGATTCCGATGGTCTTGCCCATCGCTCATACTCCTGTTGCTTCGAGTTCAGTGTCTATGGAAGAAAATCTGAGTCCTAGTATGGCAGATCCTGATCGGGCTCCGGCAGGGGTCCGAATCGCCGCGGAACCCTTCGGCGCCCCGGATTCACAGGCCCTGCTCGCCGAGCACGCCTCCGGCTTGATCGAGCGCTACGGGAAGGACACCGAGTCGGGAGCCAAGCCCACGGAGCGCGATGTGGCCGCCTTCCTCGTGGCGCGAGACAGCGCCGGGCGGCCGGTGGGGTGCGGCGCGCTCCGCGACCTCGGCGACGGCGCCGCGGAGATCAAGCGGATGTACGTGCGCCCATACGCGCGAGGGGCGGGGCTCGGCCGTCGGCTGCTGAGTGCACTGGAGGACGAGGCCCGGTCCCAGGGGTTCGGCACATGCCGGCTGGAGACCGGCGAGCTGCAGGGCGAGGCGATGGCGCTCTACCGGCGTGCCGGCTACCGGGAGATCGGGCCGTTCGGTCCCTACGTCGGATCGGCGATCTCGCGCTGCTTCGAGCGGCAGCTCGACACGTGAAGCCGGCAGAGCTGCGCTCGGCCTGCCTCGCCCACCGCGGCAGCGCCGAGGAGTTCCCGTTCGGACCCGAGACGTCGGTGTTCAAGGTGTCCGGCAAGATCTTCGCGCTCACCGCTCTCGGCTCGCCACCGCTGCGGGTGAGCCTGAAGTGCGAGCCCGGCCTGGCCGAGGAGCTGCGAGGCGCCTACGGCGCGGTACGGCCGGGGTACCACCTCAACAAGCGCCACTGGAACACCGTCGAGGTGGCCGGTGTGCCCGCCAAGCTGCTGCGCGACATGATCGAGGACAGCTACGACCTGGTGGTCTCGGCCCTGCCGCGGAGGACCCGCGAGCAGCTGGGCTGGGCCCCGGAGACCGGGTAGCGCGCCGTGTGGAGGATCGTGCGCGCCGCGCTGCTCGCGGTGGCGCTGTTCGCGGCCGCCGATACGCTCGACCTGGGCCCTCTCGACGAGACCGGGGAGACCGGCCGCGCTCGAGTGGTGCGCGTGATCGACGGCGACACCGTGCAGCTGCGTGGCGTGGGCCGGGTGCGCCTGATCGGTGTGGACACCCCCGAGCGCGGTGACTGCTTCGACGACGCCGCCACGCGCTTCACCCAGGTCCGGATAGGAGGACGGCGGGTGCGCTACGAGCTTGGCGAGGAGCAGACCGACCGCTACGGGCGCACGCTGGCCTACCTGTACCGGGACGGGGACATGCACAACCTGGCGCTCGTGACGAACGGCTTCGCCGAGACCCTCACCATCGCGCCCAACGACCGCTTCGCCGGGCGCTTCCGGCGCGCCGAGCGCCGCGCCCGGCGCGCGGGGACCGGACGCTGGGGCGCCTGCTAGCCCTCGGGCAGCGGTCGCGGCGGGCGCAGCCGGGGGACCAGCTCCACAGCCACGATCGCCGCGAGTATCAGCGCCGCGCCCGCGAGCGAGAGGGCCGACAGCCGCTCGTCGGCCAGCAGCCAGCCGAAGAAGCCCGCGAACGCCGGCTCGCTGGCCAGGATGAGCGCGGTGCGCGCCGGGGGCGCGTGCTGCTGCGCATAGGTCTGGATGAAGAACGCCAACGCGCTGGCCACCAGCGACGTGACGATCAGCGCGGACCACACCGTCGATCCCTGCGGAGCCTCCAGCTCGCCGCCCACGCCCGCCACCGCCAGGCAGACCACGCCGCACACCAGCAGCTGCACAACCACGAGCGCCCCCACGTCGTACTCGCGCACGGCGCGCGAGGTGACGAGTATGTGCCCGGCGAAGGCCAGGGCGCAGAGCAGCACCAGGCCGTCGCCGCGGGGCCGGAAATCGGCGCCCGCGCCGGAGAGCAGGAACAGCCCGAGCACCGACGCCGCGGCAGCTGACCACGCCAGCGCCGACATCCGCTCGGCCAGGAACAGCGCACCCAGCAGCGGGGTGAACACCACCATCATCCCCGTGATGAACCCGGCGTTGGAGGCGGTGGTCTCCTCCAGGCCGAGCGTCTGGAACACATAGCCGGCGGTGAGGAACAGGCCGATCACGGCACCCGCGCGCCACCCGGCGGGCGGCAGTGAGCGCAGCTGGCGGTGGAACACCAGTGCCACGATCAGCGCCGCGGGTATGAACCGGTACGCGAGGAAGGCCATCGTGGGCAGCAACGCGATCGCATCCTGGACCATCACGAACGTGAGGCCCCAGACCGCGGCCACGCCGATGAGGGCCACCTCGGCCCCCACCTGGCGCGCGCGCTCGGGCTCGCTCACCTGGCCGCCTGCGCAGCGTCCCGGGCATAGGGGCACATCCGCCGCAGCGGGCACTCGTGGCACGCGGGCGCCCGCGCGGAGCACACCCGGCGGCCGTGACGGATCAGCGCCATGTGCGCCTCGTAGGGGTCGGAGCCGCGCGCGAGCCTCAGCATCTCGTCGTGCGCCTCCTCCAGCGGGGCGTTGGGGCGGAACAGGCCCAGGCGCGTGCCCACGCGGTGCACATGAGTGTCCACCGGAATGTCGGGCCTGCCGAAGGAGAACAGCAGCACGCACGCGGCCGTCTTGCGACCCACGCCGGGCAGCTCGCACAGCTCCGCGCGCGCCTGCTCCAGCGGCTCGTCCGCCAGCCGGGAGAGGTCGTCGTCGCCAATCGCGCGGAGGATCTCCTGGATCCGCGGCGCCTTGCTCGGTGCCAGGCCGCCCGGGCGGATCGCCTCCACCACCTCGTCCAGCGGGGCGTCGCGGACCTCATCCCAGGACGCAAAACGCTCGCGCAGTCGGCCGTAGGCCACGTCGCGGTTGCGGTCATTGGTGTTCTGGGAGAGCACGGTGAGCACCAACTCGTCCACCGGCGCGCCATGGGGCCGGCCGTTGGGGCGGCCGTACTCCTCGCGGAGCCGGTCGAGGATCTTTCGCAGGCGGCTCGGCGGCGGAGCCTTCCATTCGCTGCGGGCGGACACCACGCCAAGCCTATGCGCGCTGATAAGAAACCCGCCGTGCAGGTGACCGAGCAGCGGGCCGAGGTGGGCGGCGTGGAGGTGTTCTGGCGCCGCGCCGAGCCGGATGCGGGCGCCGCACCGGTGCTCTATGTGCACGGCGTGCCAAACAACGCGGACCTGTGGGCCCCGTTCCTGGCCCGCACCGGAGGCATCGCCCTCGACCTTCCCGGCTTCGGGCGGTCGGCCAAGCCGCCGGGCTTCGACTATTCGATCGCGGGATATGACCGCCTGCTGGAGTCCTTCCTGGACGTGGCCGGCGTGGACCGCTTTTCGCTGGTCGTACACGACTGGGGGGTGGTGGGCCTTGCGACCGCCCAGCGGCTGCGCGACCGGCTCGATCGGCTGGTGGTGTTCGCGAGTGTGCCGCTGCTGCCCGGATACCGCTGGCACCGGATCGCGCGCGTCTGGCGCACGCCGCTGCTGGGCGAGCTGTCGATGGGGTTCAGCACCCGCTGGGCCCTCAAGCAGGCGTCCAAGGACGCCAACGCGACGCCCGGGCCGCTGCCGGACGAGGCCCTGGACAGCGTCTGGGAGCACTTCGACCACGGCACCCAGCGCGCCATCCTCAGGCTCTACCGCGCGTCGCCCCCCGAGGTGCTCGCGGCCGCCGGGGCGGGGCTGGGCACGATCGACCGCCCCTCGCTCGTGATCTGGCCCGACAGCGACCCCTACATCGGCCCCCACTTCGGCGCTGCCTACGCGGATGCTCTCGGAGAGCAGGCCCGGCTTGAGATCGCCGAGCACGCCGGGCACTGGCCGTGGCTCGACCGCCCCGAGCTGGTGGATCGCGCCGCCGAGTTCCTTCGCGGCTGATCTGGCCCGGCTACTGTCCGGCCCGTGGTCCGAAGCGCAGCGTCGATCGTCCTCGCCGCCCTCGTGGTCCTCGCCGGATGCGGCGGCGACGATGACTCCGGCGACCCCTCGCCGTCGCCACCCGCACGGTCCCCGGAGCAGCAGGACACCGCCGCCACCCGCGCGCCGCTGCGCACCGACGGCGAGCCGCGGCTGGAGACGGTGGTCACGGGCCTGCAGGCCCCCTGGGAGATCGCCTTCCTGCCCGACGGCCGCGCCCTGCTCACCGAGCGCGGCGGGCGAGTGCGCCTGCTCGACCGAAACCTCAAGCTGCGCGAGGCTCCCGCTGCCGAGGTGAAGGTGGCCGCCATCGGCGAGGGCGGGCTGCTCGGCCTGGCCGTGGACCCGCAGTTCCGGCGCAACCGCTTCATCTACCTGTATCGCACCACGGACTCCGGCAACGAGGTGGCACGCTACCGGTTCGAGGGGGATCGTCTCACCGAGGACGCCGTGGTCCTCGACGGGCCTCGAGGCCGCCGCCATCCACGACGGCGGCCGGATCCACTTCGGCCCCGACGGCCTGCTCTACGTGTCCACCGGGGAGGCCGGCAACCCCGCGCTCGCACAGGACGACGACTCTCTGAACGGGAAGTTCCTGCGCGTCCGCGACTTTCGCGGCGGCGGTGGCGAGCCCGAGGTGATCGACAAGGGCCACCGCAACGTCCAGGGCTTCGACTGGGACGCCGACGGCCGCCTGTTCGCCACCGAGTTCGGCGACGACTCCGACGACGAGGTGAACCTGATCCGCGAGGGGCGCAACTACGGCTGGCCCGACCGCGAGGGCACCGAGGGCGGCGACGGCTTCACGCCTGCGCTCGTGGGCTACGAGGACGTGATCGCGCCGTCGGGAGGCACCATCGTGTCGCAGCCGGGCTCGGCCTGGACGGGTGACTTCGTGTTCGGGGCACTGGTGGGGGAGCAGATCCGGCGCGTCGAATTGAACGGCGCGAACGCCGGGGAAGACGAGCCGCTGTTCGAGGGCGAACTGGGCCGCGTGCGCACCGTGGTCGAGGGACCCGACGGCGCGCTGTACGCGCTCACCAACAACACCGACGGCCGCGGCAGCCCGCGCGACGGCGACGACCGCCTGGTGCGGATCGTCCCGCCGGCCTCGTAGGGCTACGCTTCGCGCGTGCCGCGCGTCACACACTCAGTCGCGGCGCCGCCCCCCGGCACCACCGGCCCGGTGGCGCCGCCGGCACCTCCCACCGCGGAGCGCCAACCCGTCTACGGCCCCACCCACGTGCCGCTGCGCGAGCGCGTGGACTGGTGGCGCCTGGCGCCCTCGGCGCTGGCCGCGCTGCTGGCCGCCGTCTACCTGGTGATGAGCCCCCGCTCGCCGGACCTGGCGGCACACGTGTTCCGCGCCGATCTGTTCGGGCGGGAGGGCTTCACGATCTGGAACGGGCAGTGGTACGGCGGCCACCACACGCCCGCGTACTCGCTGCTCTCCCCGCCGCTGGGGTGGCTGCTGGGGCCGCAGCTGATGGGCGCGCTGTCGGCCATCGCCGCCACCGCGTGCTTCACCGAAGTGGCGCGCGGGCACTGGGGGGCCAACGCAGCCCGCGCGGGCACGCTGCTCTTCGGCGCCGGCTCGGCCACGCTGCTGTTCACCAACCGGCTGCCGTTCGCGCTCGGCGTGGCGTTCGGCATGGGCGCGGCGCTGGCGCTCCAGCACGGCCGGCGGGTGACCGCGCCCGTGCTCGCCATGCTCTCCGCGCTGAGCAGCCCGGTGGCCGGCCTGTACGTGTTCATGGCGGGAGTGGCCCACGCACTGGCCGCCCGGGGTCACGACTCCCGTCGGCTGCGCATCGACGGGCTGTGGCTCGGGGCCGGCGGTCTCGTACCCCCCGTGCTGCTGAACATCGCGTTCCCCGAGGGCGGCTATGCGCCGATGCTGTTCACCACCTACGCCACGATCCCGCTGTTCTGCGCGGTGGCGTGGATCGTGGTTCCGCGCGCGGAACGCACCCTGCGGTGGGGAATCCTCCTGTACGCAGCGGGCTCCACGCTGGCCTTCGTTCTGCCCACCGCCATGGGCAACAACGCAGTGCGCCTGGGATCGCTCTTGGGAGCTCCGGTGCTGGCGTGCGTCCTGGCCGGCTCGTGGCGGAGCCGGCCGCGGAGTCAGGTGGTGGCGCTCGTGCTGGTGCTCGCCGGCTGCGTCGTGTGGCAGTGGTCGGCGGCGGTGCGCGACACCTACAAGGCGGCCACCGACCCGGTGGCCGCGGACGCCCGGCTACTTCGACCCGGTGCGCGAGTACCTGGCGCTGCTCGACGACCAGGCCCGCGTGGAGATCCCATTCACCCTGGGCCACTGGGAGGGCGCCCAGGTGGCCACCGAGGCGCCCCTGGCCCGCGGCTGGCTGCGCCAGCTGGACACGGGCCGTCACCCGATCTTCTACAAGGACGGCCTCAACGAGCTCACCTACGCCAGCTGGCTGTCGGAGAATGCGGTGCGCTACGTGGCGCTGCCCGACGCCAAGCCTGACGCCAGCTCCTACCGCGAACGCGCCCTGATCGAGGGCCACCTGCCCTACCTGCGGCTGCGTGAGCGGTTCGACCACTGGCGGATCTACGAGGTCACGCTTCCGGCCCCGATGGTGATCCCCCAGGGCGACGCCAACATTTCGCTTGAGCAGCTGGGCTCGGACGAGGTGCTGCTGCGCGTGGCCAAGCCCGGCGACGCCGTGGTGCGGGTGCGATGGACCCCGTACTGGCTGGCCAAGGGAGGCTGCGTGGAGCGCGACGGCGCCTGGACGCGGGTGACCGCCTCGAAGGAGGGCTTCCTCCGCCTGGTCACTCGCTTCTCGCCCGAGCGCGTCGTGCAGCGCGGACGCCGCTGCAACGGCGTCTGACGCTCGAGGGGGGTTATCCGTATTGGCCGACCGGAGGAGGAGCCTCTACGCTGTTTCGATGGCTGGCCCGCCCTCACAGGACGCTCTCGTGGCCCTCAGAAGGGTGTGGCACACGAGCAGCCGCTGGCTGCCCCAGGGCTGGCTCGACGCGCTACGCCAGCTCGCCCTGTTCGCCGCGGCCTACTACGCCTACCGGCTCGTGCGCGGGTTCGTGGACGGCCGCGCAGTGGTGGCGTTCGAAAATGCCCGCGCGCTCGTGGACATCGAGCGCGCACTGGGCACCTTCTTCGAGCCCGGCCTCCAAACCTGGGCACAGGACCAGGAGTGGATCCTCACCGCCGCCAACTGGATGTACGTGAACTCGCATTTCGTGGTCACGACCTCGTTCCTCGTGTGGCTGTACATCGCCCGCAACCACGCCTTCTACTACGTGCGCAACATGTTCATGGTGGCGATGAGCCTGGCGCTGGTGGGCTACGTGGTGTTTCCCACCGCTCCACCGCGGTTCCTGCCCGAGTGGGGCTTCACAGACACCGTGGCAGCGTTCGTGGGCAACGCCGCCTCGCAGAGCGCCAACGTGCTCTACAACCCCTTCGCGGCGGTGCCCAGCATGCACGTGGCATTCGCCCTGATGATCGCGGTGCCCGCGGTGAAGCTGGTGCGCCATCCGGCCCTGAAGGCCCTGTGGGCGATCTACCCCGCGGTGGTCACCTTCGTCGTGGTGGTCACCGCCAACCACTTCTGGCTCGATGCCGCGCTCGGCGCGCTGGTTGCCGCAGTGTCGGCCTCCGCCGCCTCCTACGCCCTTGCTCGCGCGCGCCCAGAGGCCTGGGCCTGGCGCCGCAAGGCCGCCGCCGTGGCCTAGAGTCCGCGCCGCATGGCTGATCCCACCGCCGGCGGGCGGCGCAGCGGCGCGGAGATGCGCGCCGTGGCGCGCAACCGCCTGATCGATTCACGCCTCACCCCCAACGCCATCTCGGTCGCCGGCCTGATCGGCAACCTGGTGGCCGCTGCTTTGGTCACCCAGGAGGAGTTCTTCCTCGCCGGCATCGCGTTCGTGGTGGGCTCGGTGATGGACACCCTCGACGGGCGCTACTCGCGCATGTCGGGCAAGGGCACTCCCTTCGGAGCATTTCTCGACTCCAGCCTCGACCGGATGGAGGAGGGGATCGTCCTCGCGGCCGTGGGCGCCTACTTCGCCAAGCAGGGAGACGACATGGCTGTGGCCGCCGTGGTGCTGGCGGTGCTCTTCTCGCTCATGGTCAGCTACACCCGCGCACGAGCGGAGGCCCTGGGGGTGGAGTGCAAGGTGGGGTTGGCCACCCGTGCGGTGCGTGTGGTGATCATCTCCATCGGCCTGCTGTTCGCCAAGGGAGCGAACATCGGAGACTTTGAATTGCTCGAGCCCGCCGTGTACCTGCTGGCCGCACTGACGGTCGTCACGACCTTCCAGCGGGTATGGCATGTACGAAGCGCTCTCACCGCTGACCCCGGCGCCGCGTAACGCCGGCGACCGCCCTACCGGCGGACGATGCGGAACGAGGCGCTCGTGCGCGCGGCGGAGGTCATGCCCGCCGCGTCCTTGGCCGACAGTCGGAGGCGATACGTGCCCGGCACTTGGGCGCGGCCGCGCCAGCGTCCCGAGAGGCGGAACGAGTTGGCCCCCGCCTTTCCGGACAAAGGTGCGCTCCCGCCCATCAAGACCCAGCGGGTGCACCTCCTGCGTGCACGGTTGCGCCTGCTGGGCGCGCGGCAGCGGCCACCCACCCGACGGCCCGCGACCTTGCGCTCGTAGCGCACGGTGACCGAGGCGGCCTCGCTCAGTCGGTAGCTCACCCGGGTTCCCACCGGCGCGGCGGCGATCGCGGGGCCGGCTCGCGCGGCCCGGAAACGGCGGGCTCCGAGCGAGACCCCGGAGACCACTGGCGCAACGTTCGGCTGCGCGGAGGGTCCGTCTCCATTTGGCGGCCCGCTCCCGCCGGACCCCGGAGATTCCGTGCAGCCCGCATCCGCGACCAGAGCGTGGAACGGCTGGTTGACCAGGCCGGTGAAGCTCAGGTCATCGATGTCCCATCCCGCGCCGCCGACGCCCGCGTCGGCACCCACCCGAAATCGCACGAGGATGGTCTCGCCGGCGAACGCGGTGCCGAGCTCGACGGTCTGAGTGGCGAACGACGGGTAGCCGGGGCTCGCGCCCTTGTAGGCCTCGCGCCCGGACAACGGGTTATCCGTGCCGCTGGTCAGCGCGCCCTGGTAGCCGAGGTCATCAACGGTGTCGGCGTCCATCCACGTCGCGCCGTCGTCGGTGCTGATCTCGATCACGCCCCCGTCGAACTCCGGCTCGAACGAGAAGCGATGGCTGAAGCTGAAGCTCACCGGCCCCGTCCCCGCCTCGAGCGGTGGCGAGGCGAGCGTGGTGTCGGAAGGGTGGCCGGCGTCCGGACCGTGCCAGACCGAGTTGAGCGGACCGAAGCTTCCGTGGCGCGTCCAGTGCGCCTGCCCGGTTTCGGTCTCCGGGAGCCAGGTGCTGTCCGGGCTCTCGACATCGTCATTCGCGGAGTGGTTGCGTGCCACATCGGCACCGCCGTAGGTCTCGTGGCTTGCCGTGACCGGGCCTCCGGGCTCCACGCCGGGATCGTGGACCTCGATGTCGAAGTCGAGCGTCTCAACATCAGTCGAATCCTTAAGGCTGACGACCGCGGATGCCTCCGTCGTCTCGAAGGGCGCAGTCTCCGGCACCGAGATGGTGCTGTCCTCGATCAGGACGTTGGGGTTGGCCGAGGTGATCGTGGCCGTGGTGTTCTCGAGGGTTCGCGCACCGTCGTTTTGCACGGCTATCCGCAGGCGGCCCCGCTCCCCATTGTCGATGAGGCCGTCGTTCTCGTCGCACGACCGAACGTCGTCCTCGAGCGTCGCGCTCACGAACTCGAGCGAGCCGCCGACCACGAAGGACTCCGTGACCGGCGAGTTGTCCGCCGCGTTGCGATCTGGTGCCACCGCTCCGGTGCCGGCCCCGCGGCGCGCGAACGCCTCCGCGAAGGCCACGCCATCCTGCTCGTCCCTGGCGAAGGCCACCATCAGCAGGGCGTCTCGCGCCTCGGTCAGCGTGGGCGACGGCGGCGTCATCTTGTACGCGGCGACCAGGTAGTCGCGCATGCGGGACTGGGCCTCGGCGAAGGTCAGGCGCGGAGAGCCGCCCAGCGTGTCGCCCAGGAGCGCGGCGTAGCTCTCCCAAAGCATGGTGGCCCAGACCTCGCCCGTGTTGTGGACCCCCGAGTTCGGCCCACCCCCATTCGTGGGCACGGTGGAGGGCAGCGGCTCGCCGTCGGCGATGTGCTTGAACGTGAGTGCGTTCTTGGTGAAGTCGGTCGAGTAGGGCACGCGCCGGATGCCGAAGTAGAAGGCGTTGGCACCCGCGTTCGTGTAGGCGGCGATCGGGTAGACACCTGCGAAGCTGCTCGCGGCATCCTCGGCGCGCACCGTCATCAGCAGAGCGTGGAAGTCCGCCCACCCCTCGCCGAGTCCGCCGGCCATGGTCGTGCCGAAACCGGCCCCGCCGCCCACCAGCCGCCTGCTGATGTAGTGGCCCCACTCGTGTGCCACGAGCTGGTTGTCGATCGCGGCGTCGCCGTCGGGCAGCTTGCTGCGACTCATGGTCGCGTTCACCGGCCCGGTCCCCAGCGCGGCCTTGATCGTGGCTCCGTCGCTCTGCCTCAGCGACAGGGCAGGCACCGTGATCGGCGTCGTGATCGTGGCGTCGTTGACCAACGCTGGAGGGTTACCCGCCCGGTCGTTGACGATGAGCACGCCCATGGCCCCGCCGTCCTGGGCGTTCCTCACCTTCGTCTTGAAGGTGCACGCCCCGCGGTCGATCACGGCGATCTTCGATGCGAGTCCGGTCATCGCCTGGCATCCGTCGCCGACCGGGGCGGTCCCGTCGTCGACCGGGGCGAGGTCCCCGGTCAAGTCGAAGGCGGGCGGGCCGAAGGTCGCGGTCCCGGTGGGGAAGTCATCGGGGATGTCCGCCGGGGAGTTCACCGTCAGCGAGGACTCAAGGCGCCCGTCGAAGAGGTAGAGCTGCATGCGCGGGGAGCCACCGTCGGCGGGTGTGAACATGTTGGCGTTGTTGCGGCCGCCGAAGTCCTGGGTTTCCACCATCATCCTGTCACCGGCCAGACCGCCGCGGCCGTAGTTGTCGGCCTGGGCGTTGCCCGCGGCCTCGTCAAAGCCGCTGTCGTAGAACCAGTCGTGGAGGAAGTTGACGTCGTAGAACGCCTGGGTGATCGCGGCCTGGGTCTGCGAAGCGCTGGCCTGCGGGTCGGCTCCGGTGTCGTAGGTGCTGTGGAACTGGCGCGTTCCCGTGACGGTCGCGCGGGTGTCGCCCGCCGAGAAGCCGTCCGGGCTCACCAGGTCGGCGTAGGCGTCGGCGTTGTTGCCGACTGTCTCGAGGGCGCTGTCGGCGAGCCATGGATCCCCGCTGCTGATCGGGCCGCTCACCCACGACACCAGCGACGGGGCTTCGAACGGCGGCGCGAACCCATTCGGAGCCCCGGTGGGATGCGGGCTGCCGGCGCTGCCCTGAGGGCCGTCCAGCGGAAGGTGGGCCGTCGAAGAGTCGGCCCAGACCCGGTACGAGAAGGGCTCTGCGTGGCTGACCAGGTTCTGACGGAACAGGATGCGGCCGTCGCCGGCGGCGACGACGTAGCCGAAGTGCTCGTCGGCGCGCTCGGAATGGACCTCGGCGTAGTAGGCCGGCTCCAGCCCCCCGGGCAGCCGGTACATCACCCGCTTGGCCCGCGCAGGCTCGCCGAGCGCCGCGGCTGAGAACCGCAGGTATGCGCCCCTGCTCCCCCTCGGATCGAGATCGCTGGCCTGGAGGTCGCTGCCGAGCAGGTCGCTCGCCGCCCGAGCCACGGCACGGCGAGCGCTGAGCGAGAAGTCCGGTGAGGAGCCGTCGGGTGACGACAGGTATCCGGTGATGCCCACGAGGCCGAGGTCGCGGGTCATAAGCACGTTGGCCTCCTCGCGGAACACCGGCACGCCCTCGACCGACTGCCGCAGCTTGACGATCACGCCGCCCCGGCCGGTGTCGTGGACGGACACCACCCGGGCCGAGTTCAGATCGGCGCCGGAGAGCCTGAAGCGGGGTGCGAGTCGCCCCAGGTGCCGGCGCGCGGCCTGCTCCGGCGTGCCTCCCTGAACATCCGGTTCCGCGGCCCAGAGCACCGTGGGCACCCCCAGGCGGCGCTCCATCTGAACCTCGGTCCCCGGCTTCGCCGTCTTCCTCAGCTTCGCCCGCTCACTGGTCGTCAGCGCCCGTCGCTCGGAACTCGAGGCGAACGCGTCCACGGGTGCCCTCGGGGCCGCAAGCGCGGCAGGCGTGCCGGCAAGCGCGAGAAGGCCGACAGTGAGTCCGAGTCCAGCCGCCCGGCCGCTCATACCTGAGTCTTGGCGCGATGTCGGCGGCTGTCAAGTGCGGTACAGACGGTTTTCACAGCCTCCCAGTGGGTATGACATGCACGTAGCGTCCTCACGGCCGACGCCGGCCCCGTGTAACTGGCGTCGGCCCCCGGGGTTCGCTTTGTTGCGGCTCCCCCGGCGGGGGCCGCTTTTCGTGAGACCTCAGGAGGGCTCTGTTGACTGACCAACTGCATACAAACGGCGCGTCTCGCTACCAGAGCGAGAAGGTGCGCGTAGCAATCGTGGGCGTGGGCAACTGCGCATCATCGTTCGTCCAAGGCGTCGAGTACTACAAGGACGCCGACCCCACCCAGGACGTCCCCGGACTGATGCACGTGGACCTCGGCGGCTACCACGTCCGCGACATCGAGTTCACCGCGGCGTTCGACATCGACGCCGACAAGGTGGGCAAGGACCTGTCCGACGCGATCTGGTCCGGCCAGAACAACACGATCAAGTTCGCCGACGTGCCCAAGCTGGATGTGCCCGTGTACCGCGGCATGACCCACGACGGCCTCGGCAAGTACCTCAAGGAGAAGATCACCAAGGCTCCGGGCGAGACCGACGACATCGTCCAGATCCTCAAGGACACCAAGACCGATGTGGTCGTGTCCTACCTGCCGGTGGGCTCGGAGAACGCCACCAAGTGGTACGTGGAGCAGGTGCTCGAGGCCGGCTGCGGCTTTGTGAACTGCATCCCGGTGTTCATCGCCAGGGAGCCCTACTGGGCCAAGCGCTTCGAGAAGGCCGGGCTGCCGATCGTGGGCGACGACATCAAGTCTCAGGTGGGCGCGACGATCGTCCATCGCCAGCTCGCACGCCTGTTCGGCGACCGCGGAGTGAAGATGATGCGCACGTCGCAGCTCAACGTGGGCGGCAACATGGACTTCTACAACATGCTCGAGCGCGAGCGGCTGGAGTCCAAGAAGATCAGCAAGACCAACGCGGTCACGTCGATCATGGAGCACGAGCTGCCCGCCGACGACGTGCACGTGGGCCCGTCGGACTACGTGCCGTGGCTCACCGACCGCAAGTGGGCGCACATCCGCCTCGAGGGCCAGGCCTTCGGGGACGTGCCCCTGAACGCCGAGCTCAAGCTCGAGGTGTGGGACTCCCCCAACTCGGCCGGGATCGTGACCGACGCCGTGCGCTGCTGCAAGCTGGCGCTGAACAGCGGCCTCAGCGGCGCGCTGGAGGCGCCGAGCTCCTACCTGATGAAGTCCCCGCCCGTCCAGGTGCCCGACGATCAGGCGCAGGACGACACCGAGAAGTTCATCGCCCAGTACGCCGGCGCCCCCAAGCTGCCGGGCGGCCCGGCGCGGGTGAAGGTGATTGACGAGGCCTAGGCCTCCTGCCGACAGAACAGCATCGTTGCGGGCGGCCCATGGGCCGCCCGCTCTCGTCTGTGGCCTCGCCGTATCCTGGGTTCGTGCCCGATGAGCGCTTCTCGATCGTCCAGGTCACGCCGTACCCCTGGGAGCAGCACCATGAGGTGAACACCTACGTGGAGCGGGTGTCAGACGAGTTGTGCCGCCGTGGGCATCGCGTGGCTGTGGTGGCACCGTCGGAGTCACGCGAGATGATCCGCGACGGGCGCGCCCGGGTGAAGCGGCTGGCCACCGACCCCGGCGCGCTGTTCGACGGCGAGGGCTGCGCGAGCCTCGTGGGCGTGGGCCAGAGCCTGCCGTTCCGGCGCAACGGATCGGTGGCGCTGCCGCTGGACGTGTCGCGCACCATCGAGGACCTGCTGGATCGCGCGGAGCTGGACTTCGTGCACGTGCACGAGCCATTCGCGCCCAGTGCCGCCGGGGCCGCCCTGCGCCACTCGCGCGCGTTGAACGTGGGCACGTTTCACTCGCCCGAGGAGCGCTTTCTCTCCACCCAGGTGGCCCGCCCGATCGTGGAGAGGCTGTTCGGGCGGCTGGATGGTCGCACCGCGGCGTTCGCGGCCACCCGCGACGTGGTGGAGCGCTTCTTCGGCGGCACCTACACGGTGATCCACCCGGGGGCCGATGTTCAGCCGTCGGCCAAGCGCGGCGCCGGCCCGCCGGAGATCCTGTTCAGCACGGAGGAGGAGCGCGGGGCGCTGCGGCTGTTCCTGCGCGCCCTGCGAAAGCTGCCCACCGACCGCGAATGGACGGCGACGGTGTGGCTGCGCGACCCGGCGGCGTGGCCGCCGGCACAGCTCCCACGGCGCCTGCGCGACCGCGTGCGCTTCGCCGGGCCGGCCGACGGCTCAGAGGCGCAGCACCTGGCGCGCGCCACGATCGCCGTGGCGGCCTCGTCCGGTACCGCCCCCGCACCCCAGATGCTGCTGCGCGCGGTGGCGGGCGGCGCCGTACCGGTGGCCTCGCGGCTGCCTCGCTACGAGGAGGTGCTCGACGAGGGGGAGCTGGGCCTGCTGTTCGAGCCCCGCGACGTGCTCACCCTCGGCGCGCAGCTGGAGCGGCTGGTGTCCGAGCCGGGGCTGGTGCGCTCCTATGCCGAGAAGATCGCGGAGGCGCATGACCGGCTCAGCTGGAGCCGCACGGCCGACGAGGTGGAGGACCTCTACCGCACCCTCGCCGCGCGGCGCCATTCGCCCGACGGCAACCCGAGCGTGCGCCGCAGGGTGGCCAACCGCGACTTCATCCATGTGGACATCCACATGCACACCGACCACTCCAGCGACTGCGCCACGCCCGTGACCACGCTGCTGGAGGCCGCCGAGGCGGCGGGGCTGGGAGCCATCGCGATCACCGACCACAACGAGGTCTCCGGCGCGCACGAGGCGCGCGAACAGGCCCAGCGCAACGGCGGCTCGGTGAAGGTGATCGTGGCCGAGGAGGTGAAGACGGCCGACCAGGGCGAGGTGATCGGCCTGTTCATCGAGGACAAGATTCCCAAGGGCATGACGCTGCAGGACACGATCGCCGCCATCCGCGAGCAGGGCGGGCTGGTGTACGTGCCCCACCCCTTCGACCGGATGCACTCGGTCCCCGACTACGAGCATCTGCTCGACGTCGTGGAGGACGTGGACGCGATCGAGGTGTTCAACCCGCGGGTGGCGTTCACGTCCTTCAACGAGGAGGCCGCGCGGTTCGCGGCCAAGTACCGGATCGTGGCGGGGGCCGGCTCGGACAGCCACGTGGCCGCGGGCCTGGGCTCGGTGAAGATCCGCATGCGCGACTTCGACGGGCCCGAGGAGTTCCTGGAATCCCTCCGGGATGCCGACATCGTCCGGAAGCGCACGAGCCTGCTCTACGTGCAGGCGCTGAAGTTCATCCAGACCAAGGCCACGCCTCCGGCCGCACGTCGCCGGACGGCCAAGCCGGGCGCCGGAGCCGCCCGCGCCAACGGCAAGGAGTGATGCAGGGGAGAGGGAAGCCGGCGGCCTCGTCAAAACCCCCGGTCGACGTGCCGGCTACCGACGACGAGATCCGCGAGAAGTACCTCGAGCGAGCGATCCGCGAGCTGAACCAGCTCACGCGGGAGATTCAGACGTGCGAGCACTGCCCCCGCGGCAACCTCATGCCGGTGCTGGGCTCGGGACATCCCCAGGCCGACGTGATGATGCTCAAGTTCGCGCCGAGGCCGTCGGAGATCGAGGAGGGGGTGGCCTTCTACGGCCGCTCGGGCAGCGCGCTGATGAAGAGCTTCAAGCGGCTGGGCATCGACCCGCTCGCCGTTTACGGCACGGTGTTCGTGAAGTGCCCGGTGCACGACACCGACCAATCTGCCCCCGAGTGCCGGGCGCGGGTGCTCGACGAGTTCGCCGTGGTGGCACCTCGAATCGTCGTGGTGATGGGAGAGGAGGCCCGCGAGGAGCTGAACGCGCTCCCCGTGCCGATGGCGGCCGAGGTGAGGCCCGAGGTCGGCGAGGTGCAGAAGCTCACCCCCAGCTGCGACGCCCTCTTCGTCCCGGACATCGACGTCTCACTCGACGACGAGTCGGCCAAGCGCGAGTTCTGGAGCGCCTTCCGCACGCTCGGCGACTGGTACGCCGACTTTCCTCCGTACTAGTCCGCCTGGTATCGCCCGCGTTACGGCGCTATCTTCGCCCTGCGCGCGCCTTGTAAGGAGGGTCGATGGAGGACAGCGCACACGTACTTGTGGTAGCCAATCGCACGGCAGATTCGGACGAACTGCTTGCAGCTCTGACGGAGCGGGCACAGGGCTCTCCCGCGCGGTTCACCCTGCTGGTGCCCGCCACGCCCCACGGCGTGGCGTGGGCCGCCGACATGCACTCCGGCTCCACCGAGGCGGACGCGCACATGCAGCGCGCGGTGGAGCGCATGCGCGGCGCGGGGCTTGAGATGGTGGACGGCGCGGTGGGCGACCCCGATCCGGTGGCGGCGGTTCAGGACCTCGTGAACGCCGGCGGGCGGTTCGACGAGGTGGTGGTGGCCACCCTGCCCAAGCACGTGTCGAAGTGGTTGAAGCTCGACCTCCCCAGCCGCGTGGAGCGCTCCACCGGCCTGCCGGTCACCCACGTGGAGGCCAGCGAGCCCGATACCGACTAGCGCGCCGAGCCCAGCGGCGTGAGCGCGGCGTCGGCGCCAGACACCTCGTACAGGGCCACCTCGTTTGGCCCGGACACGAGTGCCGACTCCGCGAAGACCAGCGAGAACCACTCGCGCGGGTCACCCGCCAACGGGAAGCTCCGGCCCACCGCGCGGATCCTGCCGTTCACGGCCACGGCGAGTTCGCGGCTGCGGTCCTCGGCCGGGAACGAGATCCTGCCCGCCACCCATGTCGGGAGGGTCGCCGCGAGGTGATCCACCTCGGCCAGGCCGCGCGGGGCCGCGAAGCGCGCCTCCGCTGGACCGGGCGGCATCTGCGGGAGCGAGTCCACCGCGCGGCCGATCAGCTCGGGGCGCGGCCCGATCGCGAACACGCGCCGCCACGAGCCGGAGCCGAAGACCGACGCCCGCCGCGCGCGCTCTCGCGCGCGCCGCCGCTCCATCGCGCCGGCCCCGAGGCGCACGCGCCCGCCGAAGTCGCGCCTGACCATGCTCACGCCGGTGCGCGCCGCCACCTCGCCACCGAACGCCGAGCGGCCGTCCACCGGGCGGCGCAACCGGATGCCCAGGGCGGCGGCGACCGTGGGCAGCACGTCCACCGTGGACGCGTAGGCGCCGCTCACCGCGCCGCGCTTGCGGCCCGGCAGCTTCACGAACAACGGCACCGGCGCCACCTCGTGCAGGTTGGCCGGGGTGGCGGTACGCCGGTCGCGGGTGCCGCGAGCGAACGAGATCCCGTGGTCCGCCGTGACCACCACGAGGGCGCGGCGGTACAGCCCCGTCGCGCGCAGGCGTGCGAGCAGCCGCGCCAGCTGGTGGTCCACGAACCCCGCCTGGAGCAGATGGCGCTGCTGGTTGTGGTCGGTCAGGAAGGCGTCATCGAAGCCGGCGGGGGACGAGAAGTCCGGCAGCGTGCCCGGTTCGAATCCCTGCCTGGCGCGCCCTGACGGCCCGAAGCTCCACGGCACATGGGGCAGCAGCGAGTGGTGGAAGTACAGGGTGGGGCGCCGCCGTGGCCGGATTGAGGCGATCGTCCGGCGCAGCCGATCAGGACGGCGAAACAGGATGTTCTGCCGCGTGCGCCCGTAGGTGCCGGAGCGGGCACACAGCCGCGGAGGGCAGAGGTGCGAGGCCTCCTCGAACGCCTGCATCCCATAGCCGGCGCGGGCGAGCACGGTGAAGAGGCTCTGCGGGTGCCGGCGCCAGCTGGGCACGCCCGGGCCGGCCGGCACGTTGCCGGTGAGGATCGCCGGCAACGCCTGGGGCGTGCTGTCGTAGACGCTCCAGGCGTTGCGAAACCAGGTGGAGTCGCCGGCGAGTCGTGCGAAGGCCGGGAAGCGCCGGGCGTCGATGTCGCCGCCGGGGCCCGTGAGCGAGTCGGTGGGGAACTCGTCGAGCACCAGCACCACCACGGGCGGGCGGGCTGGCTGGGCGGCGCCGGCCGGCGGCGCCGTGACCGGCGCCAGGCAGAGGACGGCTAGCGCGAGAGCAGCGCCACGCACTCGATGTGCGGCGTCTGGGGGAACATGTCAACCGGCCGCACGCTGTGCAGCTTGTAGCCCGCGTCCACCATCTGGCGCGCGTTGGGGGCCAGTGTGGTGGGGTTGCACGACACGTACACGATGCGCTGGGCCTCGGCCTCCAGCACCCGTCGCACCACCTTCTGCGACAGGCCCGCGCGCGGCGGGTCGATCACGGCCACGTCGGCGCCCGTGCCCTCCTGCTCGAGCAGGGGCCGCATCGCGGTGCGTATGTCGCCGGCGAAGAAGCGGGCGTTGTCCACCCCGTTGAGCTTTGCGTTCTCGATCGCGTCGGCAACCGCTCGCTCCACCACCTCCACGCCCACCACCTCGCGCGCGTCGAGCGCCATCGCCAGGGAGATCGTGCCGATGCCGCAGTAGAGGTCGATCACGCGCTCGCGCCCGGTCAGGCCGGCCGCCCGCACGGCCAGGCCGTAGAGCTGCTCCGCCATCTCGGTGTTGGTCTGGAAGAAGGCGTCGGGTGAAATGCGGAAGCGCAGCCGGGCGCCGCCGAGGTCCAGCTGCTCCTCGATGGCGGCCTCGCCCAAGAGCGTCTTGGTCTTGCCGCCCCGAGTGGTCTCGGCCACGCCGTCGGCCTGAGTCCACAGCACACTGTCGGCGGGCATGGCGGCGGCGAACTCGTCGTGGCGGAAGGCGCCGGGGCTGGTGACCAGGCGTGCCTGGAGCTGACCGGTGCGCCGGCCCTCGCGGACCACGAGGTTGCGGAGGAAGCCACTGTGGTCGTGGCGGTCGAAGGCCGACAGCCCCTCCTCGCGGCACCAGGCGCGCACGGCCAGGCGCAACTCGTCCACCCGCTCGGAGGCCAGGACATCGCTCTCGATGTCGTCGATCACGTCCCAGCGGCCGGGCCGGTGAAAACCGAGCGCCAGCTCGCCGTCCTCGGACTCGCCAAAGGAGTACTCGAGCTTGTTGCGGTACCGCAGCGGCGAGACCGCCGGCAGTATCGGCTCGACGGGAGGGTCGGTGAAGCCGCCCAGGCGCTCGAGGGCATCGCCCACCTGGCGCTCCTTCTCGGCCAGCTGGCTCGCGTAGGGCAGCACCTGCCACGGCGCGCCCGGGTGGGGGCTGGCGGGGTCCACGCGGTCGGGGCTGCGCTCCACCAGCTCCTCCAGCCGCGCCTCGGCGAACGAGCGCTTGGCCTTCTCGATCCGGGCCCGCACGCGGTCGCCCGGCACGGCGCCGCGCACGAACACCACGAAGCCGGCGTCGGCGCGGCCGACCCCCGCGCCTCCGTGGGCCAGCGAGTCGATCGTGACCTCCACCTCCTCACCCTTGCGGGGGCGGACTCGAGGAGCGGCGGACGGTGTGACCTCGGGGGACATGTCCCCCCATGCTCGCAGGCCCGCCGTGGCGGGCCTGCCGGGACCCGGCCTCAGCCGAGCTTGTCCTCGATCGCCGACAGCACGGTCTTGCGGTTGGCGTGGCGCCGCTCGTAGTCGCGCACCTTGCGCAACTCGCCGGGGGTGAGCCCGCTCAGGCGGTCCTGCACCTTGGCCACCGTGAGATCGTCGTATCCGGTCACCGGGAAGCTCGGTCCCAGCCCCGCGGCGCGCCGGGCGCGGTCTGCCTGAGCCAGCACCGGGTCGGCTCCCTTCACAGCCTCCTTGCGAGCGCGGGTGGTGGCGTTCTCCACCTGCTTGCGCGCCCTGCGGGCGGCCGTGGTGCCGCGCTTGCGGGCACTGTCGGTGCGGCCCTCGAGCTCGCCCCGGCCGCGCCCCATCAGTTGCTCGAGATCGCTCAGGACATCGTTGGTCTGCTTGCGGCCCCGGTCGAGCAGGCTGGTGACGAGGTCCTGGGCGTCGTCGGCGGTCACGCGCCCGCGGCTGACGGCGTCGGCCACGGCCTCCTCGATGCGCTCACGCGTGAGCATCACCAGGTCCAGCGGTGCGATCACACGCTTGCTGATCGCCTCGCGCAGCTCGGCCACATTCTTGGCGGAGAGATCGGGCCCGCCCTTGCGGGCGGCCGCCGCCTTGCGGGCCGCCGCCGAGCGCTGTGCAGTGGTGCGCTTCGCGGCGCCCTTCTTTGCCGCGGTCGACCGCTTGCGTGCCTGGCCCTTGCGCGTGGCGGCGGCCTTCTTGGCTGCCGCCGATCGCTTGGCCGCCGTGGACCGCGCCCCGGCGCCCGATGCCGCCGATCGTGATGTCGAAGACTTGGTGCGCGACTTCGCGCCGCTGCTCTTCCTACTGCCGCCGCTGCTGCGTCCTCCCTGGGCCATCTCTGTCTCTCCTCGGATCGTTGCCGCCTGGCAGGGACTATCTCATGCGAAACGAGGCGGTGACCGGCGCGTGGTCCGATAGCCGCAGCGCCCGCCGATCCGGCTCGCGCAGCTCGCGCTCGGCCGGAGACAGCGCCGCGGGAGCCGACATCACGTAGAGGCCGCGCACGAGCAGGTGGTCGATGGCGCGCGGCGCCGTCGGGCCGGCGAGGCCAAACCTTCGCTTCACCTCCTCGAAGGCCTCAGGCGCCTCGGCCGCGCGCAGGTTGAGATCGCCGCCGAGCAGCAGCGGCAGCTCTCCCGCGTACCGCACGGCGCGCTCGGCCGCCCGAACGAGCTCGCCCGCGCTTCGCCCCGTCTCGGGCACCGACAGGTGCATCGACGCCACGGCCAGCGGCTCGCCGCCCGGGAGCCACAGGCGGGTCATCAGCATCGTGCGCCGCTCGGGCCGGCGTGTGAGGGTCACGCGCTCCACGGCCTCGATCACCCCTGGCGAGCGCACCAGCACCATGTTCGAGCCGCCCTCGTTGGAGGCGATCAGGTCGGGGTTGCGCCTGGACATCGCGCGCCGCGCGGGCGCGAGCCAGTTGCGCGAGGTGAGCGCCAGCGCACCCGAGGCCGCGGACGCGCGCCCGAGCGGCTCCAACCACCGCGGCGGCGCCTCCTGCAGCAGCGCCACCTGCCAGTCAAGCGAGTCGAGATAGCCGGCAAACTCGTTCAGCAGCGGGCGGTTCACCTGCACGTGGGTGGCCGAGCGCTCGGTGGTCTTCAGCAGCCGGGAGCGGAGCGTGTACAGCTCGCGGCCGGGCGGCTTGTCACGGCCGTGGAACAGGTTCCATGCGAGCGCTCCGAATATGCTGCCTTCTTGACCCGCCACTTCCTGACCGGTGCGGAGCTTACGGGCGCGGAGCTGGACGCCCTGCTCGATCGCGCCGCGGAGCTGAAGGCCGACCGCCTGGCCTCGCGCGCCCTGCAGGACCGGAGCGTGGCGCTGGTGTTCGAGCACCCGTCCACGCGCACGCGCGTGTCGTTCGAGGTGGGTGTGTACGAGCTCGGAGGCCACGCGGTGGTGCTGCGGGGCAACGAGCTGCAGCTGTCGCGCGGCGAGTCTCCGCGTGACACGGCCCTGGTGCTCTCGCGCTTCGTGCACGCCATTTGCGTGCGCGCTGGTCCCCACGCCGTGCTGGAGGAGCTGGCCCGGTACGCGTCGGTACCCGTGGTGAACATGCTCACGAGCGACCACCATCCCTGCCAGGCGCTGGCCGACCTGCTCACACTGCGCGAGCGCTTCGGCGACCTCGCCGGCCTCAAGCTCGCCTATGTGGGCGACGGCAACAACGTGGCCCACTCGCTCATGGTGCTCGGCGCCAAGGCGGGAATGGAGGTGGTGGTGGCCACGCCGGCCGAGCTCTCGCCCCACCAGGTGGTGGGGCAGGTGGCCGGCGCGCAGGCCGAGCGCGGTGGGCGCGTGACGATCACCCAGGATCCGGCGGCAGCCGCCGAGGGCGCGGCTGCGCTGTACGCCGACGTGTGGGTGAGCATGGGCGACGACCAGTCCACCGTCGAGGCCCGGCGCGCGATGCTCGCGCCCTACCGGCTCGACGGAGAACTGCTCGCGCGAGCGCGCGAGGATGCCGTGGTGCTGCACTGCCTGCCGGCCCACCCCGGCGAGGAGATCACCGAGGACCTTCTCTACGGCGTGCGGTCAGCGGTCTGGGACCAGGCCGAGAACCGCCTGCACGCCCAGAAGGCGCTGCTCGAGCTGCTGCTCTCCTAGCTGGGCTGAGGCTGGACGACGCCGATCAGATGGCCCTCGGGGTCGTTGAAGTGGCCGATCACGATACCCCCGCCCGGAACCTCGTCGGGTCCCTTGACGCGGGTGCCGCCGAGCTCGTCGGCCTTCGCCAGCGCCGCCTCCACGTCGGGCACCTGGATGTAGAAGGTCACGTGGCCGTCGTAGCCCTCGGGGCCTCCGCCCACGCCGCCGGCGATCCCCGCCCCGTCCGCGTTCGTGTTGCCCTCACGCTGGACCATGCCGTAGCCGATCGGGTTGTCGGCGTCAATCTCCCAGCCGAACAGCTCGGAGTAGTAGTTCTGCAGCTTCTCCCCGTCCTTGCCAATCACTTCGAAGTGGACGACCGGCTGTCCCATGCGGCTCCTTTCGTGGTCGGTGTATGGAGGCTAGCCCGATCGCGCGCGTCGCCGCGCCTCCTCGGCCGCGCTGCGGTCGGCGGCCCGCTGGGCCTCGGCCTGGAGCGCTGCCAGGCGCTCCTCGGAGGCGCGCTCCACGCGCTCCTGCGCCAGGCGGCGGGCCTCCACGCGGGCTCGAGTGCTCGCCAGCTCCTTCGCCTGCGCCGCCGCGCGGGGGCCGGCGCGCTCCTCGGCCATCCGGCGTGCGCGCAAGAGCGCTCCCGCGCGTGCCTTGCCCGCCGCCTCCGCGGGCGTGTCCCCGAAGGCGCATCCACGTCCGCGTCCGCGAGCCCCCACCGTGGCGGTGGCCGACTTGGGCACCGCGGCCCGCGCCTCGAGCGTGGCGGCGCGCGACGCGGTGGCGGTGATGGTGACCTCGCCGGAGCCGTCGGGCAGCTCCTGCGTGGAGGTGCCCTGTGCGGTGGCGGAGAGGGGCCGGCGAGCCGTGAAGTTCACCGTGACGCGTGCGGCGCGGCGCACGTTGAAGCGCCTGTCGACGGTGCGGCATTCCTGTACCGGCCCCTCCGCGCCGCCCGACGGGGAGTTGTCTCCTGCGCCGTCGTCACCGCCGATCGCCAGCGCCACCAGCCCGATGATCACCCCGATCGCAGCCAGCGCCAGCCCCATCGACGGGCGGGCGGCCCCGCGCAGGCGCCGGCCCAGGCCGGGCTCCTGATCGTGGGGTGCCATGCGCCCCGAGGGTAGGCCAGCGGGACTCCTTGGATCGCCCGGGTGTTCCAGGTACGATCGAGATCGTGAACCTCCGGAGAGCATTGCCCACGCTGGTCGCCTGTCTTGCCCTCGGTGCTTTTGGCGCCGGTTGTGGCGGTGACGACGAGGAGGAGTCCAGCGGCAGCAACCCCGCGCCCACCGAAGAGCCCGCGGACACCGGCGGCGATGCCGCCGAGCCGACCGCCAAGGCCGTAAAGGCCCTGAAGGTGGACATCAAGGACACCAAGTTCGTCCCGGAGGACGTGGTGGTGGCCACGGGCGGAACGATCACCTGGACCAACAGCGACGACTTCGCCCACACCGTCACCAAGGACGGCGGGCCCGGCGCGGACTTCGACTCGGGCAACATGGACGGCGGGGCGACGTTCGAGCAGAAGTTCGCCACGGCGGGCAAGATCGACTACCTCTGCGAGATCCACCCCGGCCAGACCGGCACGATCACCGTCAAGTGAGAATCAGGTGCCCTTGAGGGTTTTCACCTGGCTTCAGGCCCGCAGCCCGAACCCACGCAACATCAGCAGCGCCGTCTCGCCAAGGCCCCCGCGCTGGGGCAGCAGGCCCAGCTGCATGGCCGCGTCGTAGAGGTCGACGAAGCCGCGGGCGCGGCGCACGCGGCCGTCGGCCAGCTCCATGTAGTGCAGGCCGTGGAGCTCCACCTGCTTGTCGGTGGCCGGCAGGAAGGCGATGTCGCCCCTGTGCGTGCCCGTGAGCTTCCACGGCACACAGGCGTTGCCCCCGCGCTCGAGCACGGGCGCGGTGGGCTCCATGCGCGCGTCGGGGAAGGCGCCGTGCAGCTTGGCCACGTGGGCCTCGAGTGCACCCACGCCCTCCACCGGCAGGCGCGCCATCGGATCCTCGTAGCTCACGTCACCGGTGCAGCAGGCGTCGAAGCCGCGGCCCTCGGTGAACGCCATGGTCCAGCGCTCGCCCAGCACGTCCAGCTCGGAGCGCTCCGGCAGCCCGCTCGTCACGGTGAGCGCAACTCCGCCACGCCCTCCTCGGGGCTCGACGCCTCGGCGTAGAGGCGCCGCGGGATCCGCCCGGCCCGGCGCGCCTCGTAACCGGCCTCCACCGCCTTGCGCATGGCGCGCGCCATCGCCGCGGGATCCTCCGCGCGCGAGATCGCGCTGGCCAGCAGCACGCCGTCGCGCGCCGCTCTCCATCGCCAGCGCGGCGTCGGACGCCGTGCCGATGCCGGCGTCGAGGATCACCGGCACGCGTGCCTGCTCCACGATCAGGCGCAGGTTGTAGGTGTTGAGGATTCCCATGCCGCTGCCGATCGGCGAGCCCAGCGGCATCACTGCGGCGCAGCCCACGTCCTCCAGCCGCTGGGCCAGCACCGGATCGTCGTTGGTGTAGGGCAGCACGGTGAAGCCCTCGCCCACCAGCGTCTCGGCCGCCTCCAGCAGCTCGGACGCGTCGGGCAGCAGGGTGCGGTCGTCGCCGATCACCTCGAGCTTCACCCAGTCGGTCTCCAGCGCCTCGCGGGCCAGCTTGGCGGTGGTCACGGCGTCGCGCGCCGTGAAGCAGCCCGCTGTGTTGGGCAGCACGAAGCAGCCCGCCTCATGGAGCACGTCCAGCAGCGAGCCGCGCGCCGAGGGGTCCACCCGGCGCATGGCCACTGTGGCCATCTCGGCGCCGGATGCCTTCACGGCCTCGCGCACGGTGTCGAGGTTGCGAAAGCCGCCCGTGCCGATGATCAGGCGCGAGCCGAAGGTGCGGTCGCCGATCGTGAGCCGCTCCATCAACAGCCCCCCTGCACGGCGTGCAGGACCTCCACCTGACAGCCCTCGGCCAGCGGTGTCCCGGCCCACTCCCCGCGCGGCAGCACCTCGCCGTCCACCGCCACCGCCACGCCGCGGGCGTCGCCCTCGGCGCCGGCGGCGTGAATGGCGTCGAGCACGGTGGCGCCGTCGGGCAGCGTACGGTCCTCGCCGTTCACGCAGATGCCGGGCATCACGCGCTCCCCACGTTCGAGCGCTCGCGCACGAGGTCGAGCACGCGCCGGGCGGTCACCGGTGCCAGCAGCACCCCGTTGCGCCCGTGGCCCGTGGCCCACACCAGGCCGGGGAGAACGCCCGCCCCGATCACGGGTCCTCCCTCCGGGGTGAACGGGCGCAGCCCGGCGTGGGCGCGCACCAGCTCCAGCTCGGCGGTGTCGGGCAGCACCTCGTAGGCGGCCTCCAGCAGCCCGTGCACCCCGCCGGCGGTCACGGCGGTGTCGAAGCCCTGCTCCTCCATCGTGGCGCCGATCACCACCTCGCCCTCGCGGCGCGTGACCACGTAACAGCGCGGTGTGCGGATCAGCCGCTGCGCCGGCGGCTCCTGGCCGCCGCGCACACGCAGCTCCAGCAGCTGCCCCTTCACCGGGCGAACCTCGGGGGCCGCGACCTCGAAGCCAAGCTCGCCCTGGGCGCTCCACGCGCCCGCGGACATCAGCACGCTGTCGGCCCGCACGGTCTCGCCGCCGGCCAGCCGCACGCCGGTGGCGCGGCCGCCGTCCGCCGCCACGGCCACAACCTCGCTCTCCACCCTCAGCTCGCCGCCCGCGTCCTTGAGCGCCGTGCGCAGTGCCACCACCACCGCGCGCGGGTCCACTGCGGCGTCGCCGGGAGCGGAGATGGCGCCGGCGATGCCGGGCGACAGGCCGGGCTCCAGCCGCCGCGCGGCGCGCGGTCCCAGCCACTCGCTCTCCAGCTGCAGCCGCTGCTGGAGCTGGTGCAGGCGGCGCAGCTCCTCGGCGTCGTCGCGGTCGGTGGCCACCACCAGCGCGCCGGACTCCTCGTAGCCGGTGGTCAGGCCGGTGCGCTCCTCCAGCTCGGCGGCAAAGCCGCGCCACAGCGCACGCGACTCGAGGTTGAGCGCCAGCAGCTCGTCCCCGCCGAACTCGGCCTCGGTGACCGGCGCCAGCATTCCCGCGGCCACGCCGGACGCTCCGGCGCCCGGCTCGTCGCGTTCGAGCACCACGACGTCGAGACCGGCCTGAGCGGCCCGCCAGGCGCACGACAGGCCAATCACGCCCGCGCCAACCACCGCGAGGTCGTAGTCGTTGCCCTTCCCTTCCATCTGCGCTGCCTCCGCCGGCATTACCCGGATCAGGTTCCACGGTCGGCGGCCTCTAACCGCCCTCTCAGCCGGGTGGTTCCCGGCTCCCGTCATCCCGGTCAACTCTAACTGGCAGGATCTGGCGCATGTCGATGCTCGATCAGCGCCGCGATCGCCTCGCAACGCGCGCGCCTGTACTTCGTGTCCCACGCGTCCACGCCGGCGGCCGTTCTGCGCGCCGCGCTGGAGGGCGGCGCCGACATGCTCCAGCTCCGCGACCCCTCGCTCTCGGACGACGAGGTGCTCGAGGTGGCCGCCTCCTGGCGCTCCCTGGCCACCGAGCGCGGCGCGCTGCTGTGGCTCAACGACCGCCCCGACCTCGCCCTGCGCGCCGGACGCCGACGGCGTGCACGTGGGCCAGGACGACATGCCCGTGGACCAGGCGCGCCGCGAGGCCGGTGGCGAGCTGCTGGTGGGCCTGTCCACCCACTCGCCACAGCAGCTCGAGCAGGGAATCGAGTCGGGCGCCGACCAGCTCAGCGTGGGACCCGTGTGGGAGACGCCGACCAAGCCCGGCCGTCCCGCCGCCGGGCTGGGCTACGTGCGCCACGCTGCCGAGCGGCGCCCGCCGGTGCCCTGGTTTGCCATCGGCGGCATCGACGAGGGCAACGTGGCGGAGGTTGTGGACGCGGGCGCGGAGCGCGCCGTTGTGGTGCGCGCCATCCGCGACGCGACGGACCCGCGCGCCGCGGCCGCGCAGCTCAAGGCCGCCCTGGAGAGGAAGCCCGTTGGCGCAGCGCAGTAGCCGCAAGCGGCGCAAGCAGCGCCAGCGCGAGCAACGCGAGCGCGGCGGCGCCACTGCGGCCCCGCCGCCGGCCAAGCCCGACAGCGACTCCGACCGCATGGCCCGCGGCTATGCCCGCGGGCGGGCCAAGGACGAGGCCGCGCGCGCCGCGCTGGTGCCGCTGGCGGCCGGCGAGCGCCCGCGCGCGGTGACCGTCGCCGGCCTGCTGGCCGCCTTCATCGGACTGGCAAACCTGATCGCCTTCCTGGCCGGCATGGAGGTCCGCGGCGAGCAGCCCAACCTCGTGGGCGTGGGCCTGTTCACGTTCATCATGCTCACGGCCGCCTACGGGTGCTTCCGCGTGCGCTACTGGGCGGTGCTCGGCATGCAGGCGCTGCTCGGGGCTGATGATCGTCATCTTCTCCCTGCTGCTCATCCGCGCGGAGAGCCTGCTTGCTGTTCTGATCGCCGTGGCCGTGATCGGCGGCGCCGGCACGCTGTTCTGGTTCCTCGTGAAATCGATGGCGCGGATCCAGATGCCGGAGCGCCCCGGCGCCTAAGCCAGTTGCTCGGCGGTTGACGCTGCTATCCGACGTACGTAGGGTCTAGGAGTGAAGCGGGTTCCTCGCTCTCTTGGCCAGCGCTCAGCTCTCCTCTGCGTCGCCGTCACAGTCGCCTGCCTGGCCAACGCCGTCCCGGCGCTCGGGGCCACACTGATCGGCCAGAACGCCAGTCCGACCGAGAACTGCGGCGCGAGCCTGGTCGCTGTGCAGGACACCACCGCCGGGCCCCCGCTCTACAGCGTTCCGGCAGGCGGTGGTGTGATCACCTCGTGGATGCACATAGCGCCCTCAACCGGCATGACACTCCAACTGAAGCTGGTGCGCCGCACGGGCGCCAGCACGTATCTGGTCATAGGGCAGAGCGACCTCGAGATACTCACGGCCGGATCGAACACGTTCTCCACCCGCATCCCCGTTCAAGCCGGCGACCTGCTTGCGCTGTACACACCAAGCGGCACCGCGTGCGCGTTCTCGACCGCCGCCTCTGGCGACGGGGTCAAGACCATGGGCGGGTCGTCCACAGATCCAGCGCCCCCAGGAGCGACCATAACCCCGCCCAACTCCGTCCCCAGCCTTCGGCTGGCGATAGCCGCCAGCATGGAGGCGGACGCCGACGGCGACCAGTTCGGCGATGAGACTCAGGATGGGTGTCCGACCAACGCATCGGTGCAGGGCGCCTGCCCAGCATCGCTGCTCCCGGGTGATTGCGCCAACCTCAGGAACGGCACCGCAGGCCGAGACACGCTCACCGGCACAGCCGCGGGCGACAGGCTGCTCGGGTTCGCCGGCAACGACACCCTGAACGGCCTCGCGGGCAACGACTGCCTCGGGGGAGGCTCGGGGAACGACCGCCTCTCAGGGGACTCGGGGAACGACCGCCTCGTGGGGCTCTCTGGCGGCGACAGCCTTTCAGGGGGGCGGGGCAGGGACACCCTCGCAGGCGGCGCCTCCAACGACCGACTGAACGGCGGTACCGGAAACGACGTGGTCGACGGCGGCTCCGGCAACGACTCACTGACGGGTGGCCCGGGGAACGACCGCATCCGAGCAGGCGGCGGCAAGAACAAGATCTCGGCCGGCCCGGGGAGAGACACGATCACCGCGGCCAACGGGCGCAGAGAACGCATCAGCTGTGGCGGCGGTCGCGACAGGGTCACGGCCGATCGGCAAGACAGGCTTGTGGGTTGCGAACGCGTGAAGCGCACGAGGTGAACGGCCCCGCCGTTGAACGGGCAGCCGTGGGGGCGTAGGGTCGGTTCTCCCCGAACGAAAGGACGGTCATGGACACCTACGTGATCCTTCGCCGGAGCGGCTGGCGCTCGCCGGATGACCTGGAGGAAGCGGCCGGGCGCTCCAAGCAGGTGGGCGACGACGAGATGTCGGACGACATCCGCTGGATTCGCAGCTACGTGCTGGAGGAGGGCGACAGCGCTGTCGGGACGGTCTGCATCTACCAGGCCACCAGCCCGGAGGCGATCCGGGAGCACGCCTCGCGGGCCGACCTGCCCGCGGACGAGATCATCAAGGTCGCGGACACGGTGATCGTCCGGCCAGACCCCGAGCCGGCGGCCGCCTAACTCACCGGCCTACGCTGCATCGGCCAGAACGGCGGGCAGCCCTCCGGGTCCCGCCGGCCGCCGGCCACTGCAAAGCCATGGCGCTCATAGAAGGGCACGTTGTGCTCCTCGGAGGTCTCCAGGTAGCACGGCCGGCCCGCCTCGTCGGCGCGCGCCAGCACAGGCGCGATCAGCTCGCCCCCCAGCCCGCGCCCCTGGTGCTCGGGCCAGATGGCCGCTCCGGCGTCGCCATCGACCATGTGCACCTCGCCTCGCGCTGGCCGTGTCGCGCGGCCGCGGTGAAGAACCAGGGCAGGACGCCGCGACGGCGCTCGGCGCGGGCTGCACGGCGCAGAACATGGCGTCGTCGTGAAAGGCGCGGGCCAGCAGCGCTCCGGAACGCATCGCGGCGGCCGGGTCGGTCTGAACGGTGTGGGCCACGGGCACGGTTCTATCGCAGGCGCCGCCAGAAACCGGCCGGGCATGGTCGCGCTCGAACTCGCCCGATAGTCTCGACGCCCGATGGCTGAGAGCAAGTACGACTGCATCGTGATCGGGTCCGGGCCCGGCGGCTACGTGGGCGCCATCCGTGCCGCCCAGCTGGGCCTGAAGACCGCCGTGATCGAGAAGGGCAACACCGGCGGGCGCTGCCTGAACGAGGCGTGCATCCCCGCCAAGGCGATGCTGCGCGTGGCCGACGCCATGAAGGAGGTGAAGGACACCGCCAAGGGGTTCGGCATCACCACCAAGGGCGTGGAGTTCGACTTCTCCGGTGCCACCAAGCACCGCGACAAGGTGATCAAGACCCTCACCGGCGGCGTGGCGATGCTGCTCGAGAAGAACAAGATCGACCTGATCGAGGGCCAGGGATCGGTGACCGACGACGGCAACGTGAAGGTGGGCGGCTCCTTCGACGGCACCGAGATCGAGGCCACCACCGTGATCCTGGCGTGCGGCTCGGTACCCAAGCCCGTTGCCGGCCTGAGCTTCGGCGGGCGCATCCTCGACACCTCCGCCATGTGGCTGATCAAAGAGCAGCCGAAGAAGCTCGCGGTGGTGGGCGCAGGGGCGTCGGGCACCGAGGTGGCCTCCGCCTTCGGCCGCCTGGGCACCGAGGTGGTGCTGCTCGAGGCGCTCGACCAGATCCTGCCGCTGGAGGAACCCGAGATCGCGAAGGCGTGCGCCAAGGAGATCGCCAAGCAGGGCGTGCAGATCGTGACCGGCGCGAAGATGGAGGGGGTGGAGGACACCGGCGACTCGGTGAAGCTGAAGTCGGGCGACGAGTCGTGGGAGGTGGACTACCTCTGCATCGCCGCCGGGCGCGGCGCCGACGTGGAGGGCCTGGGCCTGGACGAGGCCGGCGTGAAGGTGGGCGAGAACGGCCTGATCGAGGTGGACGGCGCGATGCGCACGTCACTCAAGGGCGTGTACGCGATCGGCGACCTGGTGCCCGGCCCCGCGCTGGCCCACAAGGCCTCCGACGAGGGCGTGATCGCCGCCGAGGACGCCGCCGGCATGGACACCCACCCGATCGACTACCCCTACGTGCCGCGCGTGACCTTCTGCATGCCCCAGGTGGCGTCGTTCGGGCTCACCGAGGCGCAGGCCAAGGAGGCCGGCCACGACGTGGTGGTGGGCAAGGTGCCGATGGGCGCGGTGGGCGCCCCCACCGTCTACGGCGACCGCGGCGGCATGGTCAAGATCATCGGCGACAAGACCTACGGCGAGATCATCGGCGGGCACATCGTCTCGCCCAAGGCCGCCGACCTGATCCAGGAGCTGGTGGTGGCGCGCGACCTGGAGGGCGGCTACTCAGAGCTGGCCCACACGATTCACCCGCATCCGGCGTTTGCCGAGGCCGTGCTGGAGGCCGCGAGGGCCACCGACGGCTGGCTCGTTCACGGGTAGGCGCGCCCGTAGCTCGGGCGCGTCGCGAGCTCAGTTACCGGGCGGATGCAACAGCACAGATACCCCGATCGCCAGGGCCCACCATCCGAGCACGCGCCAGCGGCCAGCGCGCCAACTCCCACACACGCCGCCGCGCGGCCGCCAGCGCGCTTGTGGATGGCAAAGGCAGCCACCCCGGTTAGTACCAGCACCGCTGCCAAAACGAATTTCTTGGTCGTGCCATCGTCCAGGGCAACGAAATCGTTCACCGCGAGCCACGAACTTACCGCGCCCACCAGCGACAGGATCAGCACAGTTCCCAGGACTCGCGTCACCAGCGCTTCCGGAGAAGGACATCAGGGCTTCTGCTACGGGCTCCCCGGCCTAGCATGACGCCACGGTGATCTTTGGCGTCCGTGACGCGAACCGTAATCGCGCTAAGCCCCTTCGAGGGTCTGAAGTACGCAGTCTGGATGATTCCACGGCGCTGAATGTTGACCCTTACGGACTCCCCCTCAGCAAGCGGCCGGTCAAGAGTCAATTCTTGCCCTGGCTTTAGCGGGGTACCCGCTACCTGAGTGACTCCACCAGAGCGAGTGGATGCACGCCGCGCTCCGTTCAGCGCGGCCCGAGGGCGTTCAACTCTTACCCCAAGCGACCCGTCGCGGAGAGAGTGCCTCAGCGCAACGGGATCGCAAACCGCGAGGGCGAGCCCGGGCCCAGCCCATTCATCACACTGGCTTGCCTTCTCTGCCGTGACGGCTGGAGTACCGGCAGCCTCCGTTCCCGATGCGGAGACGGCACTCGAGGAGTCCCCGCAGTCGTCGGTTTCGTCGGGCGTTCCGCGCTCACTGCATTCCCAGGTCCACGGTTCGTAGAAGATGTTCCGACTCGGTGCCCCAGGGCTTTCGACGTGGGATTCTCCATCCTTAAGTCCCCAGCGGCCGGGCCAGTTGACCCAGTGTGGGTCAGCATTAGCAAGCTCCCAGGTTGAGGGGTCGTCGGGCCATCGACGTAGAGCAGCGGGGTCGCTGTCGGCCCCCCACTCATTGGCGCCGTCATATCCCTTTTCGGTAACGCCCACGGACCCGTCCGATGTACTCCGCGGGCAACCTGCCGCGCCCGAGGGCACACTGCATGGCTCGGGATAAATAGCGTGGCTACCGTTGGCGATGAACGTCACGGGACGGCTGCCCGTCTTGTTGGACTCTGTTCCGCACGAGCCCTGCGTCAAGTTGTTGTCGCACCGCAGAATATCTCGCAAGTACCGGAAGGTGGCATCGTTATGGGCGGACATCCCAACCCAAGCAAAGGTGCTCGGGTTTCCTTCGGCCGCACGGGCCACTGTGATGTGCTCCCAATCTGCCTCGTGGTCGCCCCCGTTGAACTTGTTAAACCGAAAGAACAGCCAGTAGTCGAGGAACTTGAAGTCGCCGTCCTCGAACGGGCCACTCGCGCGGTAGTACATCGCCGTGTTTTGGCCGGTATCACAGTCGCGTACGTCCTCTGGATGGGGCGCACCCGTCCTCGTTTAGGCGGGGCGACTGGAAGTTGCTGACCTCGTCGCCCTCTCCGTGAACCTTGATGACCGGCCAGGTGCTCTCGTCGGAAAGATAGGCACCCACCCGGTAATCGCGGAGCTTAGTCCAGGCCTCGGAAGCGCCTGGGGCGTCACTCGCATCGATACTGTTGCATAGGGCCGTTTCGGACACGGAACTGCATATCTCGTGATGTTCCCCGGGCTGCCCGTCCGAGAAGTCCTCCTCAAGGAAGCGCTCAACCTCCAGCGGCCGCCAGGGCTCGCTGCTATCGAAGCGGACGATCGGGCGGAATTGGTGTGCCGCGATGTCATCCGGTCCAATCGCCGTGCTGGGCTGCCGGAATGAGAGTCCCCCGACCATGTCGGAGTTCATCAATGTGGAGCTTCCGATTCCACCAGGGTTGACGGTCTTAACTGGGCCCTCTAGTCGCTCCTCGTTGCCCTCGTGATACACGATGTGAGAGTCATCGGCTGACCAATCGGAGGACCACTCGGTGAGGCCCGGGGTGTTGGTAAGCCGCTCAAGGTCTGAGCCATCTGTATCTACGACGTAGAGATCAGGCGCGCCATCTGTTCGTGCCGAGAATGCAATCCGGGTCCCCGAAGCCGACAGAGCGACGGAGCCAATGTCGGTGATTTCCGTTGACTCGATGGGCACGCGTTCCGCGTTCGTCCCGTCTGAATCAGCTATGTAGATCCCCCACGGATAGAGGGGGTCGCCCGCGGGGGTAGCTTCCGATGTGAAAGCAATTCTGCTCCCGGACGCGGAGTAGTCCCCGTTAGTTTGCCTCTGGGGCCAGGCGACAATAGGAGTCGGCTCGCGACCGTAGACATCAGTTGTGACTAGGTCCGAGTCACCAGCCCAAGACGCCAGCATGATCGTCCTACCATCAGGAGCGAACGCTGGATCGTATCCCGCGTTCGGGCGGACGGTCCGCACCGTCCCGTCGGCGGTATTGACGATTCGCAGCGCGCCCATTGCTAGCGCGATCATCTGGCCGTCTGGCGACAAGGCCATGCGCTCGCCGCCAGAGATGGGCGGCCAACTCGGGAGAAACGGGCTTTGGTTGGCGCCAGTGAGATCGGCCACACCCAGCTCCGAATAATGCCAGTAGGGATCCCCTTCTGGGTAAGGCACCGCCCTGTGGAAAGCGATCCCAGGCGCCGCTTCCACGGGAGGCGCTGCCTCTCCCAGGCCACCAACGCAAGCGAGAAACCCCACCGCGAAGCAACTCATCCGGCACCCAAAACTCGACATCCCCCCGCCTCCACCCTGTTGTGCGTCTTGGTGCCAAGGTAGGCGCGTTTCTCTGGAGCGTCAAGAACTTTGCCGTCAGGTGGCGTCGTTCGGGCTCACCGAGGCTCAGGCCAAGGAGGCCGGCCACGACGTGGTGGTGGGCAAGGTGCCGATGGGCGCGGTGGGCGCCCCCACCGTCTACGGCGACCGCGGCGGCATGGTCAAGATCATCGGCGACAAGACCTACGGCGAGATCATCGGCGGGCACATCGTCTCGCCCAAGGCCGCCGACCTGATCCAGGAGCTGGTGGTGGCGCGCGACCTGGAGGGCGGCTACTCAGAGCTCGCCCACACGATTCACCCGCATCCGGCGTTTGCCGAGGCCGTGCTGGAGGCCGCCAGGGCCACCGACGGCTGGCTGGTGCACGGGTAGGTCAGGCGGGCTGGTCTGACCGCGGGCCGGTGAGGCCCCCCCGGCGCCGCTCGACTCCACGCAGACCCCGGAGGTCCCTGTCTCGTATGGGAGTAGCACCTACGGCTTCGCCCCCCCTTCAGCCCCGGGCACACGCAAACAACGCGGCCCGCCTAATCAGCGCGTCGCAAGTTCCTCGGTAATTGCGGAATCGACGGGCACCGATTCTCTTCTCATGTTCACCGCGCATTCCTAGACTGGCGGTCGACGCGGTGCCCCCTTCTCGCCGTATTTGCGGAGTGAGCGGGGGCGAACTTCTTGGACTCGCGCCTTGAAGTGATGAATCCAACGGGAGGAATTCATGCCGCGAAACAGCCGGAGCGCCCCCACAGGCATCTCGTCACCGACGCGTACCGGGCGTCGTTTCCTGTGTTCGGTCGCGATCCTCTCCGCGCTTGTCTCCGCCAGCTTCTCGTCCACAGCCACCGCGGGGACCTACGTGGTCAAGTCGTGCGGCGAGCGGGGTGACAACCGGGCGTCCGCGTTCAACCTCGAGCGACTCACAGTCCGGATGTTCATTCGCCGCGGGTGCAACGCCGTGGGCGCGGGCAAGCGCGGGCTGCTCACGCGCAACTCCTACGCACGAGGCGGACGGGTGCGGCGCGGGTCGGAGGCGCGGATGGTCATGAATGCCCCGCCGGGGGCCACATTCGTTGGCCTCAAGTGGGCGGGCGAGGTGTACCGGCCGGACTGTCGCTACGAGGCGCAGGTGTACGCGCGTGGGCCGGCGGGCTTCTCGACCGTCGCGCGAAACTTCAGGCCGTACGAGCGCTGCGCCGAGACGAAGTCGGTACGAATCTCGGGGCGCAAGGGAGCGCAGAACTATCCGTTCCGAACGGACGCCTCGGGCCGACAGATCGAGGCCACGAGGATCGTCCAGCGGATCGAGTGCGTGGCCAAACGGTCGAAACCGTTCTGCTCGAACCGGCGACCCAACTACGTGGTCACCTATCGGGCCTACGTGACGGTCAAGGACGAGACCCCGCCGCGGGGGCAGATCCTCGCGGAGACCCCGTTGGCAAGGGGTGAGTGGGTGAATGGGCGGCAGCCGTTGAACTACGAGGCGA
The DNA here is from genome assembly GCA_963727395.1 of uncultured Thermoleophilaceae bacterium. Classification (GTDB taxonomy): domain Bacteria; phylum Actinomycetota; class Thermoleophilia; order Solirubrobacterales; family Thermoleophilaceae; genus JAAYBF01. The sequence continues at coordinate 79,332 of CAVSGC010000013.1, forward strand.
GTGACAACGTGGGTGTGCGGGAGGCGCAGTTGGGCGGCTTCAACACGTCGACAATCGGTCATGTGACATCGCTCGGCAGTGTCCCGTGCCCCAACGGCCGGGGTCAGATGAGGTCGACACTTCGCGACTTGCTCGAAGGGACTCAGCCTCTTGCTCTCGCTATTACGGACAGCGCATCGAACACGGCCACGATCCCGGCGCCCAACCCGCCCGCATCGACCGTACCGCACCCGGGCGCGGTCGGGCTGACACTGGACGGAGGGGAAAGCTGGAGGAGCACCAACGGCTTCACGCCCGCTGGACGAACCCCATTTGAGCCCGATCGCGCCCCGATCATCGGCGCGCACTACGAGCTCTGCCCGGTGGGCGGCGGCCGATGTCTCGAGGATCGTCAGACCGGGGACGGCATCACGGCCCTGTCCAACCTGTCGGTCCCGACCATGGGCGAGTGGCGACTGCGAACGTGGCGTGAGGATCAGGCGGGCAATCAGCTGAAGGACAACGCGTCGCTGCCCGTGACCCTGCGCTTCGACGGCGAGCGTCCCGAGCTTGGCTTCGAGCCGACGGACACCGGCGACCCCACCAGGCTGGCGGCGGCGGTGAGCGACAAGGTCTCGGGCCTTGCCGGTGGGCAGATCGAGATCAGCCGGGCGGGCTCAGGCAACTGGCAGCAGCTGACCACAAGCATGGAAGGCGCCCGGCTGGTCGCGCGGCTGGACGACGGGCGCCTCGAGCCGGGGAGCTACGCCGTTCGGGCCTTCGCGCGGGATCAGGCGGGGAATCAGGGGTCCACCGACCGGCGCCTGGACGGCCAGCCGATGATCGTGCGCATCCCGCTGCGGGCTGCGACAACCCTCCAGGCCGGGCTCGTCAGGCAGCGTCACAGGGGGCGGGCGTTCAAGCCACGCCGTCGGCTGAGGGTCGGGACCCGCCCGGCGAGTGTCGTGGGCCGGCTCACCAGTGACGGAGGCCGTCCGGTGAGCGGCGCGCAGCTTGCCGTGTTCCGTCGCGTCGAAGGCCAGCCGGAGGCTCCGGTCGGCACGGCGCGAACCGGTCCGCGAGGACGCTTCCGGTACCCCGTCTCCCGCGGTCCTTCCCGGACCCTGCGCTTCGCCTACGCCGGCACTCCGGTCACTCTCCCCACCGAGCGCCAGGTAACCGTGCTCGTGCCGGCTTCGACCAGCTTCTCCGTAAGCCGACGGCGGCTGCTCAACGGCGGCGCCGTCCGGTTCCGGGGACGACTGCGGGCGCCGAAGGTCGGCAAGCTCGTGGAGATGCAGGTGCAGCTGTCAGGTAGATGGCAGACCTTCCGCACCACGCGCACCGGCCGGCGAGCGAGGTGGCGTGTTGCCTATCGCTTCCGGCGCACCTGCGGGCTGGCCCGCTACCGGTTCCGGGCACGGCTGCCCAGGGAACAGGGGTATCCCTACGCGGCCGGTCGCACCCATGCGCTGAAGGTCTCCGTTCGAGGCAGGAGGTGTCGATGAGCCAGCGCGTCGGCGCGCCCGCGCTGCCACAATTTCTCGGCGCTCCCGAGGAGATCTGCTCGTGTCACGTCTGAGGCATCACCTGACCTACGCCAACGTGATGGCCACTCTGGCCGTATTCATCGCGCTCGGCGGCAGCTCGTACGCCGCGCTGAAGGTGACCGGCAAGAACGTCAAGGACCGGTCCCTCACCTATCGCGACCTGAAGCGCAACACGCTGGGCGGCAGCCGGATCAAGGAGTCGCGGCTGGGCGTCGTCCCGCGTGCCAACAACTCGCGGCGGGTGGGCGGATTGAGCGCGGCTCGACTGCTGGTCAAGTGCCAAGCCGGGAATGATCCCGGCGGCGGGGACGTGCCTGGAGACAACGTCCCGAGCACCCGCCCCCTACGGCGGTGCGCGTGAACCAGTGCCAGAACGTGAACGATCGCCGAACCCCCGGCCGGCGCCTACCCACCCACGGCGAGTTGATGGCGCTCCTCAGCCATTCCGAGATCCAGCTCGCCCCCGGCGGCGAGCTCACCTCGGACGTCTACCCCCGTGGGGACACCCGCCTGGACGTCCTCTACGTGACCGACCGGACCGGCGCCGTCGGCATCGTGGCCGATGACGGCAACACCCCCAAGGCGTTCCGCTGCGCGGCCGACCCGCTGAACTGAGTGAGCAGCCTCGGACGACACCTGGCCACGGCCGCTCCCCACGGCGAGCTGTCGTTCCACCCGGCCTGCCCCGTCTGCTGCGACACGCGCCTTCACGGGAACGTCCCGGACGGGGCGATCGTGCCCGCCGGGGTGAAGGCGTCGCTCGCGACGGCACTCGATCACCGTGTCCACGGCCGGGGTCGCCCCTTCGGCCTCGATAGCCCAGGAAGTGGACGAGCAGATGGAGGGCATCGAGCTGCCGCAGCCCAGACCACAGGATGCGCCCGATCCGGGCGACGAGACGCGGGTTCCAGACGATCAGAGCGTCCCGGTGCCCAATGTGGACGGGGGCGACGCCGACGACGACTCCGAGGGACTGGCGATCGAAGCAGAGCCCGACACTCCGCCACCTCCGGAGGAGCCGGCCGGGGCAGCCCCGCCGGGCCCGCCCGAGCACCTCGGCGCTCACGCGCCGCCGCCCGCCGCTCCGCCACCGGCGTCCGATCCCGTCGCGCCTGAGGCCGACGAGCGGAAGCCTGAACCCTCTCACCGCCGAGGCGAGGCGAGGACACGGACACCGCCAAGGCTCTCCGCTCCGACTACGAGCGCCCCCGTGCCGCCGCCCGTACCCGCCACGCTGGCTGTACCCCCGGCGAGTGAGGCGGGCCAGGACACCGCGCCCGGCTCCGCCCCGCGGGACGCCCCAACAGGCAGCGGACAGCGCGTCGTCCGGCCCGGGGAGTCGCTCTGGTCGATCGCCGCCGACCTGGCCGGTCCCAACGCGACGGCCGGAGAGATCGCCCGGCTCGTAAACCGCCTATGGACCCTGAACGCAGATCGCATCGGCACCGGCAATCCTGACCTCGTGATGGCCGGCACCAAATTGCGCGTCAGGTGAGCGCAGTTCCGGCCGATCGCCCGGTCTTCTACTACGACCTCGGCTCCCCCTACGCCTACCTCGCGGCCGAACGCGTGAACAGCGTCCTGCCCGTGGTCCCGATCTGGCAACCGATCCTCCTCGGCGGCATCTGGCAGGCCACCGGCGGCGGCTCGTGGTCGCTCACCGACAGGCGCGAGGAGGGCATGGCCGAGGTGGAGCGCCGCGCGCCGAGCGCAAGCTCCAGCCGATCCGCTGGCCCGACCCGTGGCCGAGCAACACGCTCACCGCCATGCGAGTTGCCACCTTCGCCCAGAAGTCCGGCCGCGCCGTGGCCTTCTCCCTCGCCGCCTTCCGCCAGGCCTTCGCCGGCGGTCGCGATCTCGCCGTAACCGACAACGTGCTGATCGCCGCCGCGGCGTGCGAGCTGCACCCCAACGCGGTGCTCAAGGCGATCGAGACGCGATCGGTGAAGGAGGCGCTCAAGCGCGCCACCGCCGAGGCGGTGCAGCTGGGCGTGCAGGGCGTGCCCACGGTGGCGCTCGGCGAGCAGCTCTTCTGGGGCGATGACCGGCTCGAGGACGCGGCGGCCGCAATCGCTGCGGCGGCCTGAGCGCAACCGCTTCCCTAGGATGCCGCCGATGCGCACCCGCAATCTGATCGCCTGCGGCCTGGCCGCCCTCTCACTCGCGGCCGCCGGCTGCGGTGGCGACGACGAGAAGGAGGCCGACTTCGGCTCCTCCCTCAGCGACGACGTCGGCAGCACCCAGACCCAGGAGGAGCAGCCGCTGGTGGGCGCCGACCGAGCCAAGCCCAAGATCAAGGTGCCCGCGGGCGAGCCGCCCGCCAAGCTGCAGTCCGAGGACCTGATCGTGGGCAAGGGCGCGGCCGCCAAGCCGGGGCAGACCGTGACGGTGAACTACGTGGGCGTGTCCCACTCCACCGGCAAGCAGTTCGACGCCAGCTTCGACAGGGGAGAGCCGTTCCAGTTCGCGCTCGGGGGCGGCGAGGTGATCCCCGGCTGGGACCAGGGCGTGGAGGGCATGAAGGTGGGCGGCCGGCGAAAGCTCACGATCCCCTCCGAGTTGGCCTACGGCCCGCAGGGCCAGCCGCCGGACATCAAGCCCAACGAGGCGCTGGTGTTCGTGATCGACCTGCTGGGCGCGCAGTAGCCGCGGCCGCGGCGGCTCAGCGCACGAACTCGTAGCGCAGCTCGGTCATCCCGTTGGCGAACGGCTGCGCGCCGGTGAGCCGCAGCTGCTCGCCCTCCAGGCGCGTGGCGAAGGTGGGCATGCCGTCGCCCAGCCACACCGGGACGATCGTCACGATCAGCTCGTCGAGCAGTGCCTCGCCGGCGAACTGCGACGCCAGGTTGCCGCCGCCCACCACCCACAGGTTGCGCTCGCCCGCGGCGGCGGTCATCTCGTCGTGAAGCGGCGCCACGGGGCCGCTGGCGAAGCGAACGTCGGCGCCGTCGGGCACCGCCCGCTCGCGTGAGGTGAACACCCACGAGGGAATGTCGGGGTAGGGCCAGCTCATGCCCTCGGCGAGGATGAACTCGTAGGTGGCCGAGCCCATCGCCACCGCGCCCACCTGCTCGAAGAAGCGGTCATAGCTGCCCTCGGTGACCTCGGACACGTCGGCGGAGTCGCCGCCGAACTTGGTGAGCCAGTCAAGGGAGTGGTCGGCCTCGGCGATGTAGCCGTCGAGCGACTGCGCCACGTAGTACTGGGTGCTCACCGGATCGAGGGTACCCCGCCGATTGACGGGTGACGGTTGCGGACGTAGGGTCGTAACGTGCTCAGGGCCTCGGTCCTCGCCCTCGTGGTGGTGCTCGCCGGCCTGGCCGCGGCCGCTCCGGCGCAGGGCGCCGCGATGGTCTTCATCAAGAAGAACAACGTGTATGTGTCGCGGCCCGACGGCTCAGGCCAGGTGCGCGTGACCCGCGACGGGAGCCGCCGGTTCCCGTATTTCTCGCCCAGCATCGCCGACAACGGGACCATCGTCGCGCTCAAGAGCGTCTTCCTGCACTCCCTCCGGCCTGACGGCAGCCGCATCGTGCGGCCCCGCCAGTGGGCGATCAACCCCTCGCAGAGCATCTCGACCGAGCCGGTGAACGTGGACCTCTCCCCCAACGGCCGGCTCGCCGCGACCCAGAACCTGGTCTATTCGACGTTCTACGACCCGCGCAGGTCCCAGAACCGGCCGACCGTGTCCGCGCAGTTCATCGACTTCTTCAACTTCCGGAGGAGCCCGCCCAGGGAGGCCGGGCAGACGGACAGCCACTACGACTACAACCTCCCGGCGTGGATCGACTCGCGAACCGTCATCAGCACGAGCTACGGGATCTTCAACGCTCAGGTCTTCACGAACCGGGTCGGCAGGAGGACCCGAGGACGCGACTTCTACCGCGACCCCGGCCGGGACCCCGACACCGGGACCAACTCGTTCGCCCTCGCCGATGCCGAGATGACGCGTAGTCGCGACAGGTTCGCGGTTGTGCGCCGCCCGATCCGGGGACCGGCCTTCGCCGAGGTGAGCGCCGGCACCATCCAGATCTATCGCACGGGCAATCCCTCGACCGCCTCCAGGCCGCTGTGCACGATCGGGCCCGGTCGCAGGATCAGCCAGGAGGCCGACCCGTCCTGGTCCCCCGATGGCCGCACCCTCCTCTGGTGGGAGAACGGCCGGGGGATCTTCTCGACGCCGGTGACCTCGGCGCCGGGGTGCGCCATCGCGCCCAGGCTGATCGTGCGCGGGGCGCTCTCACCGGACCTGAGCCGAGCGAAGGTCCCGCGCCGCCGCTAGGGCGCGGCCGAGGGCAGCCGCCTACCGTCCCAGCGGTTCTCGAGCGCCCAGCGGGCACCGGCGGTCCAGGCCTGCACCTGGTTCGCTATCGGCACCCGCTTGGGTCCGTCCTCCGTCACCGCGTAGAGCTCGGGTGCCATGCCGAGCCGGTCGAGGGCCGCGAGCACACCGGTCCTCACCCGTTCCGCGTCATCCTCCCGGCCGGCCGCGCGCAGGCCGCCCCAGCCCAGCCACGAGTCGAACGGCCACACCGTGCCGCGGTGATAGGCGGTGGGGACAAACTGCGGGTGCAGGTCAGACAGCGTGCGCAGCCCGAAGGGAGTGAGCACGTCCGGCTCGCACAGGCGGTCGGCCGCCCGCGCCGCAGCGGCCGGCGAGAGTGCGTCCGCCCACAACAGCCAGCCGAGCTGGGAGCCCGCGCCCTTGACCTCGCGATCGCCGGCCTCGAGGGCCATCGTCTCCGGCCCGAAGTGGTCCTCGATCCGCGCGCCGAGCGCCTGGGCGGCTGCCTTTGTGCTTTCGTCTCCGCGCAGCACCGCCAGGGCGCGCAGTCCCGCAAGGGCCACCGCCTGCGTGTCGGCGTCCGCGATCGGCGGCTCGGGCGCCGTGCCATTCTCGCGCAGGATCCCGCCGCCGTGGCCCGACGCATGCAGCGGGTCCACCGTGTCGCGCCAGCCCTGGTGCACCAGTCCGCCGGAGGCCGTTCGCGGGCCGTAGCGCAGCAGTCCGCCGCCGCGCTGGAGCGCGCGCTCGAGCCAGTGGCCGGCGGCGCGCCAGCTGTCCCTGAGCTCGTCCGCGAGCGCGGCATCGCCGAGCGAGGCGAGCACCACGAGGAACCAGGGCGTCGAGTCCGCGGAGCCGTAGTAGCGCAACTGACCGTCGCGTATCAGGGGGCTCCAGTCGCTGGCATCGAAGCGCGCGTCCGGCTCGGGGCGGTACTCGTGGACGATCTTGCCCGGCTCCTCGTCGGTGAGCGGATCGGTGTCGCGGCCCTGGAGTGCCGCGAGCGCCCGCAGGGTGGACCGCGCCACGTCGGGCCGCACCTCCAGCAGCTGGAGCGAGGTGATCAGCGAATCGCGGCCGAACAGCGCGTTGAAGCGACCGGGGTCAGCGGGGTCCACCGGCAGCGCGCTCGCATAGCACCACCCATCTGGTGCGAGCAGACGGTCGAGATCCCCGACCGCCGCGATCGTCTAGCCCTTTACGGCGCCGGCGGTGAGGCCGGCCACGATCCGCTTCTGGAAGATCAGGACCGCGATCACCAGAGGGACAGTGATCACCACGAGGGCGGCGGTGATCGTCCCGAGCGGCACCTCGAACTGCTGGCTGCCCGTGAAGAACGCGAGCGCCGCCGGCACGGGCCGGCGCGTCGGGTGAGCTGGTCAGCGTGATCGCGAACAGGAACTCGTTCCAGGACTCGATGAACGCGAGCAGGCCGGCGGTCACGAGGCCCGGCGCGGCGAGCGGGAGGACCACCTTGTAGAAGGCCTGGAAGTGCGTGGCCCCGTCGACGGCGCCGCCTCCTCCAGCTCGCGCGGGATCTCCTTGAAGAACGACGCCAGGATGTAGATCGTGAGCGGCAGCGAGAAGGTGAGATAGGGCGGGACGAGCCCGAGCAGAGTGTCGTACAGACCGGTGTCCGTCCAGAGCTTGAACAGCGGCGCCGCGATCGCGATCGGCGGGAAGGTGGTGATCGACAGGACGATCGCGAGGATCACGAACTTGAAGCGGAAGCGCAGGCGGGCGAGCGCGTAGGCGGCGAAGGAGCCGAACAGCAGCGCGAAGAAGGTGGTGAGGCCGGCCACGACGACGCTGTTGCGCAGCGCCGTCATGAAGTCGGCGTCGCTGAAGATCGAGTCGTAGTTGTCCAGCGAGGGGTTGGGCGGGAACGAGGTTCGCGGCCGAGAGGTCCGGGCCCGTCTTCAGCGAGGTGTTGATGAGCCAGTAGAACGGGAAGAGGCAGAAGATGATGATCCCGATGACCGCCAGCCAGAGCGGACCGGCGCGCCACCGACCGGAGCCGCGTCGCGCTGCCGCCGGCCTGGCGCGCGCGGCGTCATCGACTCGCTCCGCCGGTCCCGCGTGATGTTGCCCGCCGACGAAGCGGATGTACAGGAACGACACGCGCCATCACGATCACGAACGTGAGCACCGACAGCGCCGAGCCGAGGCCCACCAGGCGGTTGACGGTGAGCTCCTCGTAGGCGTGCAGCGACAGCGTGTTCGTGCCGTTGGCGCCGTGTGTGAGCGCGAACGGCAGGTCGAAGATGCGCAGCGCGTCGAGCGTGCGGAACAGCAGCGCCACCAGGATCGCCGGCCTGAGCAGCGGCAGCGTGATCTGCAGGAAGCGCTGCCACGTGCTGGCGCCGTCGAGCTTGCGCGGCGTCGTACATCTCGTCGGGGATCGCCTGCAGGCCGGCGAGCAGCAGCAGGGCCATGAACGGCGCCGTCTTCCAGACGTCGGCGAAGATCATGACGGCCAAGGCCGTAGCCGTGCTCGCCGAGCCAGACGCACCTCGCCGCCCGGCAGGCCCGAGTGCCGACAGCATCGAGTTGGCGAAGCCGAGGTGCGGCTCGAAGATCGAGCGCCAGAGCAGGCCGCTACCGAAGGTGAGCACGGCCCACGGCACCAGCACCGTGGCGCGCAGGAGCGCCCGGCCGCGGAACGCCCGGTGCATCGCCAGCGCGAACGCGATGCCCGAGCACCAGCTCTATCGCGACCGAGATGCCTGTGAAGAGGAAGCGTCGTCCGGAACGCGTCCCAGAACTCGCGTCGAGCTGAGAGCCGTCTCGTAGTTGTTGAGCCCCGCCCAGCGCGAGAGCCCGGGAACACTGACGCTGTACTCGTTGCAGCGAGAGCCAGATCGCGTACCCGATCGGGTACGCGGCGACCAGCGCGATGACGATCAGCGACGGCGCCATCATGCGCGGCCGCCAGGCGGCGCTCCGAGAGCCCGGAGCGCCGCTTCGCGGCCGCTAACGCGACGGTGGCGGCTTCCATCTAGAACGTCTGCAGCGCCTTCTCGATCTCGCTCGTCATCTTCTTTGCCGCCTCTTCCGGCGGCATCTTGCCCTGCAGCGCCGCGTGGACGTTCTTGAAGATCGCCTCGATACCTGCGGGTAGACGGGCGAGACCGGTCGCGGCTGCGCCTGCTCGACCGCCGTGCTTCAGCTTCTCGGCGAACGGGAACGCTTCTGCACCGCCGGGTCGTCGTAGGTGGCCGTCGGCGTCGACGGCAGCGAAGCCTCCGTCATGCGTCTTCTGCCAGTCGGCCGAGGTGAGGAACTCGGCGAACGCGGCGGCGCCCTCCGGGTTCTTCGAGAAGGCCGAGATGGCCACGTCGTAGCCGCCGAGCACGCCGGCGCCGGCTCACCGTCGCCGAACTTCGGGAAGCGTGGTGATGTCGAAGTCGTCCGCGATCTTCGAGTCCTTGCCCAGGGAGAAGGCGTACGGCCAGTTGCGCATGAACGTCGGCCTTCCCGCTCTCGAACGCCCGGCGCGCCTCCTCCTCCTTGTAGGTCGTCATGGCCTTCGGGACAGCGCCCTGCTCGACGCCGTCGGCCATGAACTTCAGGACCTCGGCGCGCCTCGCGGCGAGTCGATCTCCACGGTCTCGCCGTCGTCGGAGAGCACCTTCCCCCCGCGCTGTAGAGCAGCTCGAGGAAGTTGACAGTGAGTCCCTCGTAGCGGCGCCCTGGTACACGAGGCCGTCGCCCTTGCTCGGCCTCGCGAGTACACGTCCTCCCAGTTCTCCGGCGGCTGCTGCACCTGGTCGGTGCGGTAGTAGAGGAAGCCGGCGTTGGTGTTGTAGGGAAGGGCGAAGTACTTGTCCTCGTACTTGGCGGTCTCGAGCGTCGAGGGGATCCAGTCGTCCTTGCGCGTCGCGACCACGTCGCTCACGTCCTGGAGCCAGTCCTGGGCCGCGAACTCCGCCGTCCAGATCACATCCATGCCGAGCACATCGCACTCGCTGCACTTGGCTCGTAGGCGCTGCACCAGCTGGGTGCGCTGCTCGTCGGCGGCCTCCGGCAACTCGATCAGCTTCGCCTTGACCTGACCCTTGCTGTTGAAGCCTTGACGGCCTTGCTGAACGTGCCGGTGGTGTCCTTGCCGATGCACCAGTTCACGTTGCCCTTGGCCTTGGCGGCAGCGTCCGGCGCGACCTTCTTGGCGTCCCCGGTTTCCTCGTCGTCGCCGCCGCAGCCGGCGATCGCGAGCGCAGCGCAGGCCAGAGCCGTACCCATCGCATGTGTGATCTTCATATGACCAGCCCCTCCTCGAAGTCGTGGCGCCTAGACCCTACTTCTTTCACAAAGATCGCCGCGCCAATCATCCGCAGCGGAGATTGCCCGCGCGCCGCGTGGGACCACGTTCCCGCGCTCAGCTCCGTCGCCGCGGGGGCGGCGCTGATCGTGGCCCTCACCGTTTGAGAACTCCCATGTCGAAAACGCCCGTCCCCATACGACGCACCCCTAGAGCACCCGAGACCGACCCAAGGAGACGACGATGAGATCCCTGATCGTGAGCACCTTCGTGACGCTCGACGGCGTGATGCAGGCGCCCGGCGGCCCGGAGGAGGACCCCAGCGGCGGCTTCGAGCACGGCGGCTGGTCGGTGAACCACTGGGACGACGCGATGATGGCGCGGATGGGCGAGCAGATGGGCCGCGAGTTCGACCTGATGCTCGGGCGCAGGACGTATGAGATCTTCGCCGCCCACTGGCCGCACGTGGAAGACCCGCTGGCCAACCCGCTCAACAGGGCCACCAAGCACGTGGCGTCCCGGACGCTCGATCGCGTGGACTGGCAGAACTCCAGGCTGATCGAGGGAGACCTCGCGACCGCCGTCCCGGCGCTCAAGCGCCAGGACGGGCCCGAGATCCAGGTGCACGGCAGCTGCGACCTGATTCAGTCACTGCTCGAGCACGGGCTCGTCGACGAGTTCAGGATCTGGACGTTTCCCGTCGTCGTCGGCCCGGGCAAGCGCTTGTTCGGCGCGGCGACGCTGCCGGCCGGGCTCGAGCTGGTGGACTCCGCCACCTCGTCCACCGGAGTCGTGATGTCCACCTATCGCGCCGCCGGAGATGTCGAGGTCGGCTCGTTCGCGCTCGAGGACCCGGCCGATGCCGAGCTCGAGCGGCGCGAGACCCTGAAGGAGAGCTCATGACGGAGTCAACGTCACAGGGCATCGTCAAGGCCGAGATCTCGATTTCCCTCGACGGCTACGCCGCCGGGCCGAACCAAAGCAAGGAGAACCCGCTCGGCGAGGGCGGGGAGCGCCTTCACGAGTGGGTGGTGCCCACCGAGGCATGGCGCACGCTGCACGGCCTCCCCGGCGGCGAGCGCGGCCCGGACTCCGAGATGGCCGCGCGCTCCACGGATGGCGTGGACGCCTTCATCATGGGCCGCGGGATGTTCGGAGGTCACGGCGAGTGGGATGAGTCGTGGACCGGGTGGTGGGGCGACGATCCGCCATACCACCGGCCGGTGTTCGTGCTCACAAATCATCCCCGGGAGCCCGTGCCGATGCAGGGCGACACCACCTTCACGTTCGTGACCGATGGGGTGGAGGCCGCGTTGGACCAGGCGCGAGCCGCGGCGGGCGAAGGCGACGTGGCCGTGATTGGCGGCGCCTCCACCGTGAACCAGTATCTCGCCGCCGGGCTGCTCGACGAGCTGCACCTCCATATCGCTCCCATCCTCCTGGGGGCAGGCGCGCGGCTGTTCGAGGATGTGGGCGACCCGGTCCTGGAGCCGGTCGAGGTGGTGGGCTCGCCGGGCGTCACGCACATCAGCTACCGCGTCACTCCATGAACCGTGGCTAGTGTCGGCGGCCCAGCTGCAGGGTCAGCCAGGCGCGCGCCAGGACCAACGCCACACCGGCGCCCGTAACGGACGGCAGGACCTCCTCGACCGGCATGCCCCCCAGGTGGGCGATCACGCCGCGTGCCCGTTGTACTCGTCGTGGAGCTTCCACCAGAAGTGGGAATCCTTTGGGTAGCCCTCGGGGCTGTCCTCCCAGGCCTCTTGGCGGCCGAGCGCGGTGATGTCCAGGTAGCTCCAGGTGCTGCCCAGCTGCTCGTCGCCGCGCCCGTCGACGAAGTACGTGCGGAAGATCCGGTCATTCTCGTCGCGGTAGAAGACATTCGTGCCGTGCCACTCGTCCACGTCGAAGTCCGCGTCGAAGCCGTCGGTGATCGTGTACCAGGGCACCTGCTCCCAGCCCATCCGCGCCTTCCACCGCTCGATGTCCGTCTGCGGCGCGCGCGAGACGCGCACGAACGTGGTGTCGCGGGCGTTCAGATGGGACGGATGGGCGTCCTGATCGGCCATCATCGAGCAACCGGAGCAGCCCCGCTCCGGCCACCCGTCGGTGCCCGGCTCGAAGAAGGCGGTAGACGATCAGCTGGCGGCGCCCCTCGAACAGGTCGAGCAGGCTCGCCGGCCCGTCCGGCCCCTCGAACGAGTAGTCCTTGTCCACGGCCAGCCGCGGCATCCGGCGGCGCTCCGCGGCAAGCGCGTCGCGGGCGCGCGTCATGTCCTTCTCCTTGACCAGCATCTCCTCGCGCGCGGCCTTCCACTCCTGCGGCGACACGATCGGCGGCATGTTCATCTCGTCTCCTTCTGATTCCGTTGCGTTCTCTTCTCGGCTACGTCGCCAGAGCGCCGGCGAGGTTCTCCAGCTGCTCGTCCCAGCCGGTGCTGTGCGGTTCGACCTCGGACACGGGCAGCCCGGAGTGCACGAGGCGCAGGTGCGTGCCGCCGTCCGCCGCGGTGAGCGTGACCTCGACGGTGCTGGCACCTGGGAACACCCCTCTCTCGGTGTTCTCGAAGCCCCACGTGAAGACGACGCGGTGTGGCGGGTCGAGCTCTAGGAACTCGCCGCGCATGAGGTAGTCGACGCCCTCAAAGTGGTGCGTCTGGTGATAGGCGCCGCCGGGCCGCGGGTCGGTGGTTGCATCGTTGGCGATCCATCGGGTGAGCTTGTCCGCCTCGGTGAAGAAGGCGAACACCGTGTCCGGCTGCGCATCGATGTGGACCTCTTTGACGATCGGCTCAGCTGCGATGGTCGGCACGGTGCCGTCTCCTCTGTTCGGTTTCTGCTTCGCGGCGCAGGACCTCGAGGCGGTCGTCCCAGAACTCGGACACGAACTCGCGCACGTCGCCGAAGCCCTCCGGGCGGACGCTGTAGAGACGCCGGGTGCCCTCGCGCCGCTCGGCGAGCACCCCAGCCTCGCGTAGCACCCGCAGGTGCTGCGAGATCGCCGGCCGCGTGACGTCGGCGAAGTGCGCCGCGATCGCGCCGGCGGGCAGCTCCTCGCGCCGCACTAGCCGGAGGATCGCCCTCCGACGCGGCTCGGCGATGGCTTCGAGTACGTCCTGCACCCCGCAAAGGGTAGTGAAAGCTTACGTAAGTGTCAACTAACTTGATGGAGCCGCATCGTTAGGACCGGAGGCTGCGCGACGCGCGCGAAGAGGACCGCCACTAGCCGAACGCCGCAACGCTAGAGTCGCGGGGGATGGCGACAGAGCACGCCACCCACGGCCGGGGACCCGATGACACGGGTGTGGAGGGCGCGAGCCATCCCCTTCCCGACCGCGAGACCTGCGAGAAGATCCTCGCCAAGATGTTGCTCATCCGGCGCTTCGAGGAGCGCGCCGGTGAGATGTACGCCAAGGCCAAGATCGGCGGCTTCCTGCACCTGTGCATCGGCGAGGAGGCCACGATCGTGGGCGCCACCCAGGCCATGGCGGAGAAGGACTACCTGCTCTCCACCTACCGCGAGCACGGGCAGGCGCTGGCGATCGGGACCGACCCCAAGGCCGTGATGGCCGAGCTGTTCGGGAAGGCCGCCGGCACCTCGGGCGGGCGCGGGGGATCGATGCACCTGTTCGACTTCGAGCGCCGCTTCCTCGGCGGCTACGGCATCGTGGGCGCCAACCTCCCGCTGGCCGCCGGCGTGGCGCTGGCGTGCGACTACAGGGAGACCAAGGACGCCGTGCTGTGCATGTTCGGCGACGGCGCGAGCAACCAGGGCACCTTCGGCGAGACGATGAACCTGGCCGCGCTGTGGTCGCTGCCGGTCGTGTTCATGGTGATCAACAACCAGTTCGGCATGGGCACCGCGCTGGAGCGCCACTCGGCGGTGACCGACCTGTCGCAGAAGTCGGCCGGGTTCGGCGTGCCGGGCACGCGCTGTGACGGCATGGACGTGCTGGACGTGCATCACGCCCTGGGCGAGGCGTTCAAGAAGGCCCGCGAGGACCGCGCTCCCCAGCTGGTGGAGGCCGTGACCTACCGCTACCGCGGCCACTCGATGGCCGACCCCGAGGAGTACCGCACCAAGGACGAGGTGCAGGAGTGGCGCGGGCGCGACCCGCTGGAGACCTTCCCCAAGCGGGTGGTGGATGAGGGCGTGCTCTCGCAGGAGGACGTGGACCGGCTGGCCGAGGAGGCGCTCGGGCGGGTGGACGGGGCGGTGGAGTTCGCCGACCAGGCGCCGCTGCCCGACCTGGCCTCGCTGTATGACGACGTGTACGTGATCGGCGACCAGGTGCGCGACCCCTACTGGTCCACCGACGTTCGCTCGCCCGACACCCATCGCGGCGAGCAGGAGCGCGAGGCCGGCGACGTTGCCCGCGAGCTGGCCGAGGCCGGCGCCGCCTACGAGGACGACACCGACCCCGAGCAGCGCGAGGCCCGCGCCCGCGGCGAGGGCGGCTGACCGTGGCGGAGATGCGCTACCGCGAGGCGCTGAACCTGGCGCTTCGGGAGGAGATGAAGGCAGACGAGGACGTGTTCCTCATGGGCGAGGACGTGGGCGTGTTCCAGGGCGCGTTCAAGGTGACAGCCGGCCTGCTGGAGGAGTTCGGCGAGAAGCGGGTGCGTGACACGCCGATCTCCGAGAACACGTTCGTGGGCATGGGCGTGGGTGCGGCGATGGCCGGCCTGCGGCCGGTGGTGGAGCTGATGACGATCAACTTCTCGCTGCTCGCACTGGACCAGATCATCAACAGCGCGGCGTCGATCCGGTACATGTTCGGCGCCCAGGTGTCCGTACCGCTGGTGATCCGGATGCCCCAGGGCGCGGGCCACCAGCTGGGGCCCACCCACTCGCATTCGCTGGAGGCGCTGTACCAGCACATCCCCGGCCTGCTGGTGGCGGTGCCCACCACCGCGGCCGACGCCCGCGGCCTGCTCAAGGCCGCCATCCGCGACGACAACCCGGTGATCTTCATCGAGCACGAGACGCTCTACGGCCGCAAGGGTGAGGTGGACACCGACAGCGACGAGCCCATGCGCTTCGGCGAGGCTGCCGTGCGCCGCGAGGGCTCGGACGTGACCATCGTGGGCATCTCGCGGATGGCCGAGACGGCGCTGAAGGCCGCCGACACGCTGGCGTCCGAGCACCAGATCGAGGCAGAGGTGATCGACCCGCGCACGCTGCGCCCGCTCGACCTCGACACGATCATCGAGTCCGTGAAGAAGACCAACCGCGCGGTGATCGTGGAAGAGGGCTGGCCCCACGGCGGCGTGGGCGCCAACATGGCCGCGCTGATCCAGGAACAGGCGTTCGACCACCTCGATGCCCCGGTGGGGCGGGTGACCGGCGCCGACGTGCCGATGCCCTACTCCCGGCCGCTCGAGCAGGCGGCGTTCCCGCACGAGGAGCACGTGGTGACCGCGGCCATCGCCACCTTCAGGGACCTCTGATGGCCTCCGACGTCCTGATGCCCCGGCTGTCCGACTCGATGGAGGAGGGCACCGTGCTCAAGTGGCTCGTGGAGGTGGGCGGCGAGGTGAAGCGCGGCCAGCCGCTGGTGGAGATCGAGACCGACAAGGCCAACATGACCCACGACGCCGACACCGACGGCGTGCTGCTGGAGGTGCTCGCCAACGAGGGGGACACGCTGGCCATCGGGGAGCCGATCGCCAGGGTTGGGGAGGAGGGTGAGGCGCCCTCCGGTGGCGGCGAGGCGCAGCCGCCGGCCGAGAAGGAGTCCGCTGTGGAGGAGCCACAGCCGGACCCCGAGCCCGAGCCGGAGACCGCGGCTCCGGCCCCATCGGGCTCCGATGACGGTGAGCGCGTGAAGGCATCTCCTGTTGCTCGTCGGGTTGCCGGGGAGATGGGTGTTGACCTGGCGGCTGTGAGGGGGACCGGGCCCGGTGGCCGGGTTGTGAAGGCCGATGTGGAGAAGGCAGCCCAGGACGGTCGCGCGAAGCCGGCCGCGGAGCCCGCCGCCGCGGAGGAGCCCGCCGCAAAAGAGCCCGAGTCCAAGCCCGCGGCAGCGGCCCCCAAGGGCGAAGCCGGCGCGAAGGGCGAGCCCGAGGTGGTGGAGCTCACGCGGCTGCAGCGCACGGTTTCGCGGCGCATGGCCGAGTCCAAGGCCACCGCGCCCGACTTCACGCTCGAGCTCGACGTGGACATGACGATGTGCATCGAGTTGCGCACGCGGCTGAAGGAGTCCACCGAGCACCCGCCGTCGTTCAACGACATGGTGGTGAAGGCCGCAGCGCTGGCGCTGCGCGATCACCCGAAGGTGAACGGCGCCTACCGCGACGGCACGTTCGAGCTCTACCCGCGCGTGAACGTGGGCGTGGCCGTGGCGGCGCAGGACGCTCTGGTGGTGCCCGTGGTGCGCGACGCCGACGAGAAGTCGCTGGGCGAGATCGCTCGGCGCGCACGGGCGCTGATCGAGAAGGTACGCGAGGGCACGATCACCCCGCCCGAGCTCTCCGGAGCAACGTTCACTGTGTCCAACCTGGGCATGTACGGGATCGAGCGCTTCACGGCGATCATCAACCCGCCCCAGGCGGCGATCCTGTCCGTGGGCGCCCTCATGAAGAAGGCCGTGGTGGACGATCGTGGCCGCGTCGTGGCCCGCGACATGATGAGCCTGCGGCTGGCCTGCGACCACCGCATCCTCTACGGCGCGGACGGCGCCGAGTTCCTCGCGGCCGTGCGCAAGCTGCTCGAAGAGCCGCTCTCGCTGGCGCTCTGACCCGGCGGCGCGCGAACTTGACTTGTGTGAGTGCGCCAGCCTAGAGTCGTCCCGACCCCCTCAAGTGGGGCGCGACGTAGACCCGGCGCTGGCCTCGCCGCGGCCCCCTCGGTAAGGGGACACTCCTCCGAAGGAGGCAGCGTGCTCACCTCAGCTCTCAACGGTTCGCGCCGGCGAGCCGGCCTGCTCATCTGCTCCGGCGTGGCCGCAGGCGTTCTGGCCGTCGCTCCAGCCGGGCCCGGCGCGGCTCCGACCGCCGATGGCAGCCCAACAGCTAACCGCGCGCAGGAGGGTACGCCCGCATGCGAGGCGGCAAAACAGGCCGTGCGGGCGGCGAAGAGGCGGGTCCGTCGAGCCAGGAGCGAACTCGCCAGGGCCGAGACCCCCGGCGAGAGGCAGAGAGCCAAGAGGAAGCTGAGGCGGGCGAAGAAGCGCCTTGCCCGCGCGCGTGCCAGGCGGCGACAGGCCTGTGCGCCCGGCGCCCTGAACCTGGCCGGCGGCTATGACCACACGCGTCCCGGGACGACCACGGTCCCCTCTTCGGTATGCGCAGAGGGCAGCAGGCCAGATCTGGCTCGCCATGGTTACGTGGCGAGACTGTCGAGGGAGAACCCGGCAGGAAGCGGCCAATTCAGCGCCCAGCGGCAGATCTTCCGCACCCTCGACGAGTCGGGCAAGCTGGGCGTCTCGTTCGGGATCAATCAGGGAGGTGCGGACGCGGTCTACCGGATCGATGTCGAGGTGAGGACGGCGAACGGGGGACAGGTGACGGGTACGACGGGCCCCATCGCTACCCCGTTCTCACCGCAGAAGAGCAAGGACTGCCTAGGGCCCCATAACTGAAGCTCAAGTGACCGCGGCGTCCGCCGCGAAGCCGTCGGCGGCCCCGAGGTCGAAGTCGCCGTGGTCGGACCCGAGGCCCTGCGCCACCAGTGCGGCCGCGGCGCAGCCGAGCGCCGCGGCGTCGGTACGCGACCGGCCCAGGGACAGGCCGCGCAGGAAGCCCGCCGAGAACGCGTCGCCGCAGCCAGTGGTGTCCACCACGTCGACCTCGAAGGCGGGCACGGCCTGCGCGCCGCCGGCGTCCACGATCAGCGCGCCCTCGGCCCCGCGTGTGGCGGCCACGCAGCCCACGCCGCGGGCGAGCAGAGCGCGGCAGCCGGCCTCCAGGTCCTCCTCGCCGGACAGGCCGAGCACCTGGTCGTCGTTGGGCAGCAGGTAGTCGAGGTGCTGAAAGGCGGCGCCGATCCAGTCCACGATCTGCGCCGCCTGCTCGCCGGGAGCGAGGATGTCGGCGGAGGTGACGGTGCCGTGCTCACGGGCGTGCGCCAGGATCTTGGCCGCCTCCTCTCCGCCCATGAACTCCGGGCCCTCCGAGGTGCAGGTGGGTTGCGGCGGCGATCGCGTCCCACGGCGCGTCGGCCGAGTCGTAGGTGCCGTTGGCGCCCACCACGTGGAAGGCGGGGCGGTCGCCGTTGGCCCGGATCGGCAGCACGCTGGCGGAGGTCTGGACGTGGTCGCGCCGCACCAGCAGCGAGGTATCCACGCCGAACCCCTCGAGCAGGCCCTTCAGGACGTCGCCAAGCGCATCGTTCCCGATGGCGCCCGCACTCCGGACCTGCGCCCCGAGCTTGGCGAGGGTGACCGCCGTGCCGCCGGCCGAGCCGGCGGGCGTGATCCGGATCTCCTCCACCAGCTGGCCGCCCTGGCCCTCCGGGATCTCCTCGATCGGCCGGGCCAGGACGTCGGCCACGTGCACGCCCATCGCGATCGCGCGCATGGGCTCGCTCACGGGTCGTCGCCCGCGGCGCGCGTGGTGCCATAGCCCCGCTCGGTCACCGCGGAGATCACCGCCGCGCGCTCCTCCTCATCCAGCGCGCGCGGCTCGCCCACCTGCGCCGCGTGCCAGTACACGCCGCACGCCCACTCCAGCAGCAGCGACAGCTCCAGCGCGTCCTCCACCGTGGCCGCGTGCGTGACGGCTCCGTGGTTTGCCATCAGCGCGGCGGTGTGGCCCTCGAGCGCGTCCGCCACCGCGCCGCGCGAGCGCGGGCGTGCCGAACGTGGTGTACGGCGCCACCGGCACGGTGCCGCCCAGCGCGAGCATCGCGTAGTGCACGCACGGCACCTCATCGAGGACGCATGACAGCGCGGTGGCCATCGGGGAATGCGTGTGCACCACCCCGGCGGTCCGGTAGCGGCGCAGCACCTCGAGGTGCAGCTCGATCTCGGAGGTGGGCTCCAGCGGACCGTCCAACCGGACGCCCTCCATGTCCACCACGGCCACATCGGAGGCCTGCACGCTCCGAGAGCACGGCGCCGGTGGGCGTGATCGCCACGGCGTCGCCCTCCCTGGCGCTCACGTTGCCCGCCGTGCCGAGTACCAGGCCGCGCTGCGCCAGCTCCCGGGACACCGCGGCCACCCTCTCTCTCACCAGCGCCAGCTCCACGGCGCGATGGTAACTTCCCGCGCCCTTGGCCCCGCAGGACGACCGGGAGGAAGCGATGAGCGATCAGACCCTGAGTCGCCGCGGATTCCTGGGCGCCGGAGCGGCGGCCGGCGCCGCCGCTGCGGTGGGCAGCCACGCCGCCGAGGCGGAGGCCGCGCGACGCAGGAAGCGGCGAGGCCGGCGCACCCGCACCGTGGACGTGGCGATCGTGGGCGCCGGGCTGGCGGGACTCACAGCCGCGCGCGATCTCAAGCGCGCCGGCAAGTCGGTGGCGGTGCTCGAGGCGCGCAACCGCGTGGGCGGGCGCGTGCTCAACAAGGAGCTGGGCGGAGGCGAGGAGTCCGAGCGCGGCGGCACCTTCATCGGGCCCACGCAGAACCGGATCCGGCGCTGGCCAAGGACCTCAAGGTGGACACCTTCCCCACCTACAACACGGGCGAGAACGTGTTCTACGTGGACGGCGAGCGGTCCACGTTCAGCGACACGTCGCCAACCGGATCGGCCCCGTCCGACCCCGCAGGTCCTGCCCGACCTCGCGACCGTGGTCACCCGCCTGAACGAGATGTCGAAGGAGGTGCCGGTGGACGCCCCCTACGACGCCCCGAACGCCGTGGAGTACGACCTCCAGACGCTCGAGACCTGGGTCCCGAGAACAGCGTGAGCGAGCGTTCCGGCGGCTGGCGGCCGCCGCGACGCGGCCCATCTTCGGCGCCGAGCCGCGTGAGCTGTCGCTGCTGTTCACGCTCTTCTACATCGCCGCGTCGGGCGACGAGCGCACCGTGGGAACGTTCGAGCGCAACTTCAACACGCGCGCGGGCGCGCAGGAGTCGCGCCTGGAGGGCGGCTCGCAGGTGCTGGCGGAGAAGCTGCAGCGGCGGCTGGGCAAGCGCGTGGTGCTGCGCTCGCCGGTGGGCCGGATCGTCCAGGGCCGCAGGGGCGTGCGGGTGGAGTCCAAGCGGCTGATCGTGAGGGCCAAGCGGGTGATCGTGGCGATCCCGCCCGTGCTGGCCGGCCGGATCGACTACACCCCCGACCTGCCCGCGCAGCGCGACGCGCTCACCCAGCGCATCCCGCAGGGCACGCTGAGCAAGGTGGCGGCCGTCTACGACCGGCCGTTCTGGCGCGAGCGGGGCCTCACCGGCCAGGCGCTGTCACTGAACGGGCCCGTGACGGCCACCTTCGACGACTCGCCCCCCGACGGCTCGCCCGGCGTGCTGTTCGGGTTCGTCGGCGGCGACCTCGGGCGGCAGTTCCTCGCCACCCCGAAGGCCGACCGGCGCGCGCAGGTGCTGTCCAACTTCACCGAGTTCTTCGGCCCGGAGGCCAACAGCCCGGTGGACTACTTCGAGACCAACTGGCCGCAGGAGCGCTGGTCGCGCGGCGGGCCGGTGGGGATCCTCGGGCCGGGCACGCTCGTGGGACAGGGCGAGGCGCTGCGCCGGCCGGTGCGCCGGATCCACTGGGCCGGCACGGAGACCTCCACCTACTGGAACGGCTACATGGACGGCGCGGTGCGCTCGGGCGAGCGCGCCGCCCGGGAAGTGCTGGACGGCTGTGAGGCGCGGCGCCCTCGTCGCGGCGCTCGCCGTTGGGCTGCTCGCGCCCGCCGGTCGCCGGCCGACGCGCAGCGCGCCCGCGCTTCGACACCGAGGTGCTGGCGCTGGTGCCGTCGCCGGGCTTCCCGGCGACGGCCTACGTGCACCCCGACGGGCGGATCTACGAGGGCACCTACGTGAACATGGGCGGCGACTCCGCTGCCCTCGAAGGTGTTCGAGTACACGGGCGACGGCGACCCGCAGTGCGCTCCTGGACCGTGCCCGGCCAGGACCTGGCCGCCGCCAGGGCGTGCAGGTCGACCACCTCCGACGCCGCGCGGCCGGCTGGTGCTGCTGGACCGCACGCCGGCGCGGGCGCTGCTGCTCGACCGGCGCACGGGCGACGTTCACCGCCTACGCCACCTTCGCCGACCTGCAGCTGTGCGCGCCCGGCCAGACGCAGCCCAACTGCTCGCCCTCGCTGGAGGACCGCCCGCCGATCCCCAACTACGCCGCCTGGGGCCCGGACGGCAGCCTGTACGTGACCGACTACGGCCAGGCCGTCGTCTGGCGCGTCCCGCCGGGCGGGGGCACGGCGCAGGTGTGGCTGGCGGACACGCGGCTCGACGGCGGCGAGTTCGGCACCACGGGCATCGCCCTCGCGCGCCGACCGCCGCACGCTGCTGGTGGCACAGGGCAGCTCGGCGGGGCTGGGGGCGCTGAACCCCTCGACGGGCAAGCTCTACTCGGTTCCGATCGGCGCCGACGGCCGGCCCGGGCGGATGACGCCAGCTGTGGGAGAGCCGGCCGGGCGACCTGCCCGGACGGCTTCGGCATCGCGACGGTCGGGCCGGCATCTACGTCGCCGATGGTGGGGCTGCCCCAGCAGATCGCCGTGGTCGTCGCCCGAGGGCCAGGAGATCGAGCGGTTCCCCGAGGCCCCCGGCGGCGAGAACGGCTCGCCGGTGCCGTTCGACGGGCCCTCCAGCGCGCGCTTCCTGGGCACGCGGCTGATCGTGGCCAACCAGAGCCCCGTGGCGGGCGACCCGGCCCACCAGGCGCTGCTCGACGTGGAGGCCGGCGAGCCGGGCCTCACCGAGCTGATCCCGGGCCTGGACCGCACAGCGCCGGTGATCTCGCGGGTTTCGCTGTCGCGGCGCACGCTGGGGGTGCGGCGCAGGCACGCCGCGAAGCGCGCTCGCCGGGCCAGGAAGCCGGGCACCCGCATCCGCCTGCGCCTGTCCGAGCGCGCCACCATCACCGTGCGCGTGGCGTTACGGCGGCGCAGCGTGTTCCGGCGCGCGGGCTTCTTCACCCGCAGGCTGCGCGCCGGGCGACGATCGATCGTCTTCCGCGGCCGCCTGGACCAGGGCTACGGGCTGCGCCGCCTGCCCCCCGGCCGGTACCGCTTCGCGCTGCGCGCGCGGGACGCCGCGGGCAACGACTCGGCCTGGGTGTACCGGCGCTTCCGCGTGGTCCGCTGACCACCTGAACGGGGCCGCGCAAGGCTCCAGCAACCGCCTCGGCAGCCGATACAGCCAAGATGGTGCGAGACAAGAGCAGGCCGCTCGAACGCGAGCGCCGGCTGGGACAGCGGGCGCGCTTCGGCGCGGTGTTCTTCGGCGCCGCCGCACGGTGACTGCGCTCGGGCTGCTGTTCCCGCACCAGCCGCAGGTCGACGAGACCGGGCTGGGGGTGGTTGCGGCCGTCTGCGCCCTCTCCTGCGCCTACCTGTTCCTGCGCGGCGAGCACGCGCCCGACTGGGTCTACCTGGGCGTGCTGGCGCTCGGCACGGGCATGGTCTCGCTCGCGCTGCTGTTCAACGGCGAGCGAGGCGGGGATCGGCGGGCGGCGACGAGATGTATTACCTGTGGGTGGTCATCTTCGGCGCCTACTACTTCGGGCGTGTGGTCACGGTCTTCCAGGTGGTGCTGGTGCTGGCCATGTATGCGGCCACCCTCGCCGCCATCGACCCCGGCGACGTGGCCACCAGCCGCTGGCTGAGCACCGCCGGCCTGGTGATCGGCACCGCCGTGGTGGTGCGGATGCTCAGCGAGCGGATCGAGCGCTGCTCAGGGGCCTCGGCGCCGCCGCGCGCACGGACTCGCTCACCGGGCTGTCCAACCGCCTGGCCTTCGAGGAGGCCTTCGAGGGGGAGGCCGGGCGAGCCGCTCGCCACGGCACCCCCTACGCGCTGCTGCTGGCGGACCTCGACGGGCTCAAGGAGATCAACGACCGCTTCGGCCACCACGCCGGGGACGCGGCGATCTGCGAGGTGAGCGACGCGCTGCGCGAACAGCTCCGGCGGCAGGACTTCGCAGCGCGCATCGGTGGCGACGAGTTCGCGGTGCTGCTGCCGGAGACCGGCGATGAGGGGGCGCAGCGCTTGGGCGAGCGTCTCGCACAGCACCTGTGCGAGCGCGGCCCGGCCGAGCGCGCGCTCGGGCTGAGCTTCGGAGTTGCGGTGCCCGGGCAGGACGGCGAGACGCTGGACGAGCTGATGGGGGCCGCCGACCAGGCTCTCTACCGGGCCAAGCGCAGTGCCGGTGTGAGAGTCAGGCGCTCGCCGGCTGTTGCGCCGTGCAGAACGAGCACCGCCGTGCCTGCACCGGGATCTGGCTGAGGCACTCCGGGCAGTCGTGCGTCTCGCGGTCGGGCGGGGGCTCGGTCCGGTAGCGGTCCATCAGCGCGTTCACCGGCTTGACCACGAGGAAGAACACCACGGCCGCGACCAGCAGGAAGGCGAGCAGCGCGTTGATGAAGTCGCCGTAGAAGAACTCGCTTCCGTTGATCTCGAAGGACAGGGTCTGGAAGTTGGGCTCGCCGCCGATCGCCGCTATCAGCGGCGTGATCAGGTCCCGCACCAGGGAAGCCACGAGGATGGTGAACGCCGAGCCGATCACCACGGCCACGGCAAGATCGACGAGGTTGCCCCTCAGGATGAACTGGCGAAACTCGTTGAGCACGCCCACGGCTTCGGCGGTGGCGGGGCTACTCCTGCCAGCGGAAGCCGGGCGCGCCGGCCGGCGGCGGGTCCAGCGGGCTGGTGGGCAGCCCCTCACCGAGCGCCGGGTTGTTGTAGGCCCCCGGCGCGGTGTCGTTTGACATGTCGGGGTGGAAGACCGACGCGAGGTACTGGATCTGGCCGCGGCCGGGACCCAGCTCAGTCTGTCCCCCTCCGTAGCAGCCGATCCCCTCGCGCTCGCAGTGGTCGTAGGTCTCGAACAGGTTGCTCACGGGCCCGAACCGCGACGGCTTGATGTTGATCGTGCGCGGCTTCCACCGCAGCGCCTCGATGTCGGCCACCGAATGGATCGGCGCGTCCCACGTGAGCCGGTCGCGGTGGGGCTCGAGCACCGGGATGGTCTCGTCGGTGAGGTCGGCGTCCTCGAGCCACGCCGTGGGTACCGCCTCCGCCACCATCCGGTAGAGATCGGGGTCGGTGTCCACGTCCACGGGCGTGCCGCGGTAGAAGCCCTTCAGGTCGAACACATCCACCGCGCCGGTGGCGGCCAGCTCGTCCACCAGCTCCTGCGTCCAGTCGTTGCCGGGATCGAGCTTGAAGCGCGTGCCGGGGTAGCGCTCGAGCAGCGAGGTGAGCCGGTCGGCCGTCTCCGGCCCTTCTCCGGACGGCGAGCCCAGCCGCATCGACACGACGTAGTTCAGCGGCCGCGCCTCGCGGCCCAGCGCCTCGGCCAGCGAGATGCCCGCCTGGCGCAGCGCCAGGTCGAGCGCGGCGGACTCGAACGCCCAGCGGCGGTAGTTGCGCGAGTCCTCGCGCACCGGCGGGTCCGGGCAACAGGTCCACGTCGGCGCTCGAGCATTCGCGAGAACGAATCGAAGGTGTGGCGTCCGGCGAGCGTCGAGCTCGGCTGCCGCCGGCCTGGAGGCTCGCGTGGTCCAGCCCGTCGTAGACCACGTCCTCGCCCACGCCCTCGTGGCCGCCACCCCGCAGCGTGACGATCGTCGTGAAGCGGGTGAACTCGGGGCCCAGCGCCAGCTCGCGCCCCTCAGCTCGTAGGCGTCGATCTCAGCGGGAGGCCCGCGACCGGTCGTAGGTGCTCACGGCGGTCGAGACTACCGCCGCGCGGGCTACCGGGACGACCACGACGGGGCGGTCGCGAGGTGCAGCAGCTTGTGCGGCGTCGAGCCGAGGATCGCGCCCTTGAGCGGGCTCTCGCCGTGGTGCCGACGACGATGAAGCGCGCGTCGTGGCGCTCGGCGAGCTCGAGCAGCGCGGCGGCCGCGCCTCTCCACCAGCTCCGCCTCGGCCTCCACTCCCTCGGCGGCCGCCTGAGCCGCCTCGTCTGTCATGCCGCTCGCCCGAGCTCCTTGAGCGCCGTCGCGGTGCTCGTCGATCTCCTCGCCGCACGATCGCCGGGCGGCGCCGTAGCCGTAGCCGATCGACCAGGCGGTCGCCGAACTCCGACGCCAGCTCGATCGCGGTCACGAGCGCCGCCTTGGACCCGTCCGAGTCGTCGTAGCCAAGCACGATCGCGCACATCAGACAGCTCCCCTCGGGCACGGCGGCGACACCGGCCTTCCGCCCGGCCGCGACGTCGGGATCGACGGTCTCGCGTCTTGCGCCCGAAGTAGTCGTCGTGGCCCGTCAGGCGCCAGACGATCATCAGGATGAGCCCGAGCAGGATCAGGCCGACGCCGAGCACCATCGGGATGCCGGCGCCGAACACCTCCGTGCCGGTGTAGGAGTCCTCGACGCTCTTGAACTCCCAGATGGCCTTGAAGAACAGCGCAGCCGAGGATCAGCGCCCCGGTGACCGGGCGCGACGCCGATGAAGAAGAAGTTCTTCGACCGACTTCGTGAGCTCCTTGCGGTGATAGATCGCGCAGGCGAAGCCGGTCAGCGAGTAGTAGAAGGCGATGACGATCGCCGAGCGCCGTGAGCGAGTCGAAGAGGAAGCTCTGGGACGCGAGGTTGAAGAACACGTACCAGACGGCCGCCCCGCGCCCACGAGGATCGTCGCGACGTGCGGCGTCTGGAAGCGCGGGTGGACCTTGCCGAACGCCTTCGGGCATCGCCCCCTGGCGCGCCATCGAGAGCAGGGTCCGCGACGCCGGCAGGATCGTCGTCTGGGCCGAGGCGATGCCCGGACGTGATGATCGCCAGGATCACGAGGTAGTGGAGCGGCGCGCCGAGCGCGCCCTCGGCGACGCTGCCGAGGATCGCGGTGTCGTCCTCGAACTCGCTCACGCCGCCGACGCCGGCCCATGCGATGACGGCGTACGGTGACGAGCAGGTAGGTGGCGAGCAGGAGCACGGTGCTCACGACGGCCGCCTTGCCCGGCGCGCTGTTGAGTCCTCGGTCTCCTCGTTGAGGTTGACCGCGCTCTCCCAGCCCCAGTAGATGAACACGCCCGTCAGCAGGCCGAGCACGAGCGCGTCGAAGGTGCTGACCTCCCACGGCCACAGCCACGACAGCGACGGGTCGATCGAGCCGCCGGCCCGTCCCCGGCGAACACCCTGATCAGCGCGACGACCGCGAACAGCAGCAGGGCGCCGCACCTGGGCGCCGATCATGACCCGCGAGGTGCGCGCGGACAGCTCCGTGCCGATCACGCAGACCGCCGTCACGGCGACGATGATCACGGTGGCCAGGAGCGTCGTCGGAATGCGCTCACTGACGGGCTCGCCCTCCTCGAACGTCGGCAGCGCCGACTCCCAGTCCGACGATGTCGAAGATGTAGTAGGCGGCGACGTCGGCGAGCGAGCCGATCACGATGAGGCCGGTGGTGCAGACCGCGAAGCCCGCGACCCAGCCGACGCTGGGGCCGATCGCGCGGGTGATCCAGGAGAAGTTCGTGCCGCAGTCCGGGTCGGCGCGGTTCATGTAGTAGAAGGCCGCCGCGATCAGGAACATCGGGACGAACGAGACGCAGGATCACGCCGGGGGCCTGCAGCCCGACGCCGACCACGACGATCCCGATACGGCCGCCAGCGAGTACGCCGGCGCCGTCGACGAGATGCCGACGACCACGGCGTCCCAGAAGCCGATCGCGTCCTTCTTGAGCCCCTTGCCCCGAGCGACTGCTCGCGCTCTCCATCTCAGTCCTCCTCCTAGGCATCTGCGGCGACGGTATGGCCGCGGCGGACGCGTCGCAAGTGGCAGATGTCCCAAAAGGCTGCAGAGCCGCTTAGACGTCGCGTACAACCAGACCGTGCTGAGCTTTGCCCACCGGCGCGGTTGTCCGTGCGCCAGCCCGCGGGTACCGTTGTCCTAACGTCTAGCCGAGGAGAGAGATGGCGCGACCACCCCGCAGTACGTAAAGCAGCCGCGCGGACGGCGAGAGCTCCCTCCAGGAGCTGGCCAAGCGCCACCTGTGGATGCACTTCACGCGCATGAGCGCGTACACGGACGCCGACGTGCCGATCATCGTCCCGCGGCGAGGGGTGCTACGTCTACGACGAGCACGGCAAGCGCTACCTCGACGGGCTGTCGGCGCTCTTCTGCGTGAACGCCGGCCACGGCCGCGCCGAGATCGCCGACGCGATGGCCGAGCAGGCCAAGGAGCTCGGCCTTCTTCACCAACTGGAGCTACGCCCACCCGCGGGCCGTCGAGCTGGCGGCGCGGATCGCCGGCGCTCGCGCCCGGCGACCTCAACCGCGTGTTCTTCACCTCCGGCGGCGGCGAGGCGGTGGAGTCCGCGCTCAAGCTGTGCCGCACCTACCACAAGCGCAACGGGGAGGCCGGCCGCTACAAGCTGATCGCGCGCGAGATCGCCTACCACGGCACCACCATGGGCGCGCTCATCGGCCACCGGGATCCCCGACCTGCGCACGCCGTTCGAGCCGCTCGCCCCGGGCGGCTGCCACGTGCCGAACACCAACAGCTACCGCTGGCCCGAGGACCGCGACCCGCTGTGGGCCGCCGACGCGATCGAGGAGAGGATCCTGTTCGAGGGCCCGGAGACGGTGTCGTGCGTGATCCTCGAGCCGGTGCAGAACGCCGGCGGCTGCTTCATGCCGCAGGACGGCTACTGGCAGCGCGTGCGCGAGATCTGCGACCGCTACGGCGTGCTGCTGATCTCGGACGAGGTGATCTGCTCCTGGGGCCGGCTCGGCCACTGGTTCGGCTGCCGAGCGGTTCGACTACCAGCCCGACATCATCACCACCGCCAAGGGGCTCACCTCCGCGTACTCGCCGATGGGCGCCGTGATCGCGTCCGACAAGCGTGGCCGAGCCGTTCATGGAGGGCAACGAACATGTTCGTCCACGGCTTCACCTTCGGCGGCCACCCGGTGTGCGCCGCGGCCGCGCTGGCCAACCTCGACATCTTCGAGCGCGAGGACCTCTGCGGCCACGTGCTCGAGAAGGAGGGCGAGTTCCGCGGCATGCTCGAGGAGCTGCGCGACATCCCGATCGTCGGCGACGTTCGCGGCGCCGGCTACTTCCACGCGATCGAGCTGGTGAAGGACCAGGACACGAAGGAGTCGTTCAGCGACGAGGAGTCCGAGACGCTGCTGCGCGGCTACCTCTCCGGCGCGCTGTACGAGAACGGGCCTGATCTGCCGCGCCGACGACCGCGGCGACCCCGTGATCCAGCTCTCGCCGCCGCTGATCGCCGACAGCGAGCAGTTCGCGGAGATCGAGCGGGTGCTGCGGATGGTGCTCACCGAGGCGACGGACCGCATGGCGCGGCGACGACGCCGCGACGCCATGCTCACGCTGCGCACGCTCGTCGGAGAGGTGGGCCTCGAGCTGGCCTGCCGGCGACGAGGCCGCCGACGTCCGGTGCGCTGGGTGCACATCACCGAGCTGCCCGACCCCACGCCGTGGCTGTCCGGGCGGCGAGCTGCTGCTCACACGGGACTGCAGCTCGACGACGCCCGAAGCGCCAGCGCGAGTTCGTCCGGCTGCTCGTCCGACCACCACCTCGCCGGGCTCGGGATTCGGCACCGGCTTCGACCACCGACGGCGCTCGCCGCCAGGCGTCGTCGAGGAGGCGCGGCGAGCTGGGCTTCCCGGTATTCGAGGTGCCCTACGAGCTGCCGTTCATCGCAATCACCGAGAAGGCGTTCGCGCGGCTGGTGAACGACCAGTACGAGGTGCTCCAGCGGGGGATCGCGATCCACAAGCGGCTCGAGCGGCTGGTGATCGAGGAGCGCGGGCTGGACGAGCTGGTGCGGGCGCTCGCGGCCGCCATCGGCGGCGCGGTGATGGTGCTCGACGCCCGCGGGGCGCCGCTGGCCGAGCGGGCCTTCCGCCGGCCGCTGTCCGAGGACGCCGCGAACGCTCGTGGGCGAGCAGCGTGCGCGCCCGCGGAGTGGAGGGTGCGCCGTCCCGGCGACGCGTCGGAGTTCGCGCCCGACCACCCCGACGTCGCCGGCCGCTCGCTGGTGCTGGCGGTGTCCAGCGCGCGGTGGCGGGCACCCGCAGGCGTGGCTGGTGGCCGTCCGCGACGCGGACGGCCTCGGCGACTTCGAGCGCCTGATCCTGCAGCAGGCAGCCACCGTGGTGGCGCTCGAGCTGATGCGCCAGCGCGCGATGCGCGACACCGAGCGCCGGCTGGCCGGCGACGTGCTGGCCGAGGCCCTCGGCGAGGCGCAGCCGCGGCCGCCCGGCCGACGACGCCGAGCTGCACGCCCGGCTGGGGCCGTTCGGGGTGGGCGACAGTGCCGCCGTGCTGGTGTTCTCGCCGCAGGCGGGCGCCGGGCCGGCCGCCGAGGCGCACGCTGGACCGCTTCCTGGCCGACGCCGGCCTGGGCGCGCTCGTGGCCGTGCGCGAGCGACCTGCTGTGCGCGGTGGTGGACTGCCCGGGAGGCGACCGCGACCCGGTGGAGCTGGCCGGCCGCGCGCTCGAGGCGCTCGCCGGCGAGGCGGAGGAGCGGCGTGCCGCGGCGAGCAGGCCGGCGGCGCCCACGTCGGAGCTTCGCCGCAGCTTCCATGAGGCCCGCTGTGCGCTGGAGGCCGTGTCGATGGCCAACGGCAGCGCCCCGCACGTGGCCTCCTACCGCGACCTGGGCGCCTTCCAGCTGCTGCTCTCGCTCCAGGACGACGATGCGCTGCGGCTCTACTGCGACAGCGTGCTGGGTCCGCTCGAGGATGCCAGCGGCGAGTACGGGGACGAGCTGCTCCGCTCGGTGGAGGCCTTCATCGAGCAGAACGGCCAGTGGGAGAAGGCGGCGCGCGAGCTGTTCTGCCATCGCCACACGCTGCGCTACCGGATCCGGCGGGTGGAGGAGCTCACCGGGCGCGACATGAAGTCGGCTCGCGACCGGATCGAGTTCTGGCTGGCGCTGAGAGCGCGGGAGCTGGTCTCATGAGGGTGGCCGTACTTGGAGCCGGAGGCATCATCGCCCCGGCCATCGTCCGGGATCTCGCGGAGTCCGAGGAGGCGACGGAGCTGGTGCTGCTCGACCTGAGCGCCGAGCGTGCCGCGGCGGTGGCCGATCTGCACGGCGGCGGCAAGGCCCGCGCCACGACGGCCGACGCCCGGGCGGGCCTGGCCGAGGTGCTCGACGGCGTGGACGTGATGGTGAACTCCGCCAGCTACCGCGTGAACCTCGACGCCATGCATGCCTGCCTGCAGGCCGGGTGCCACTACGTGGACCTCGGCGGGCCTCTATCACCTGACCGGTGAGCAGCTGGCCCTGGACGAGCGCTTTCGCGAGGCCGGGCTGCTGGCGCTGCTCGGCATGGGCTCGTCGCCCGGCAAGACCAACGTGATGGCGGCGCGCGCGGTGGGCGAGCTCGGCGAGACCCCCGAGCGGGTGGACGTCTGGGCCGGCGGGCGCGACCTCGATCCCCCTGATGGCCCCAGCTACCCCTACGCCCCGCGCACCCTGGTGGACGAGCTCACGATGGCGCCGATGGCGTCCCGCGGAGGCGAGGCCGTGGAGCTCCGGCCGTTGCAGGAC
Source organism: uncultured Thermoleophilaceae bacterium (assembly GCA_963727395.1). Lineage (GTDB taxonomy): Bacteria > Actinomycetota > Thermoleophilia > Solirubrobacterales > Thermoleophilaceae > JAAYBF01. The sequence continues at coordinate 110,011 of CAVSGC010000013.1, forward strand.
GGCGGCACGTTCGACTTCCCAGATCCGATTGGCGACGCCGAGACGATCTACACGCTGCACTCCGAGGTGCGCACCTTCCCGGAGAGCTTCGGGTGCTCCGAGTGCAGCTTCCGTCTCTCGCTTGCGCCCGCGGTGCTGGAGCGCGTGCGCGACCTGATCGGCTCATCCGATGAGGAGATCGAGGCCGCGGCGCGCGGCGCCGTGCCCTCGTCGCCGCGCACCGTGTCGATCCACGCCGTGGAAGCGTCGTCCGCGGGCGGCGAGACCGTGCGGGTCACGGCCACCACGCGCGGGATGGAGGACTGGGGCATCGGCGGGGGCATCGTTTCCACGGCCGCGCCCGCGGCGGCCGCCGTGCGACTGCTGGCCCGCGGGGAGATCGAGGCGAGCGGTGCGCTGCCGCCCGAACGCTGCATCGACCCCGACGCTCTCTTCAGAGAGCTGGAGCGGCGAAACTGTTCATTCGAGACGAGGGGAGTGGCCGTCAAGTGAAGGTTGGCGTTCCGACGGAGATCAAGACCGACGAGTACCGCGTGTCGCTCACGCCTGCCGGGGCCCGCGAGCTGGTGGAGGCAGGGCATGAGGTGCTCGTGCAGGGCGGCGCCGGAAACGGCTCCGCGATCTGGGATCGCGACTACGAGGCGCAGGGGGCGCGCATCCTGCCGGACGCCGAGTCCGTCTTCGCCGAGGCCGAGATGGTGCTCGGCGTGAAGGAGCCCCAGCCCGACGAGGTCGCGATGTTGCGGCCCGACCACGTGCTGTTCACCTACCTGCACCTGGCGCCCGCGCCCGAGCTGACCCAGGGCCTGGTCGAGACCGGCGCCACCTGCATCGCGTACGAGACCGTCGAGGACTCCGCCGGTCGGCTGCCGCTGCTGGCGCCGATGTCAGAGGTGGCGGGAAAGATCGCCACGCAGGCCGGCGCCTTCATGCTCGAGAAGCCGCTGGGCGGCCGCGGGGTGCTGCTCGGCGGCGTGCCCGGCGTGGCCGCCGCCAACGTGATGGTGATCGGCGGAGGCGTGGTGGGCTTCAACGCGGCCGCCATCGCCATCGGGATGGAGGCCGACGTATTCACCTTCGACCGCAACATAGACCGTCTGCGCGAGCTCGACGTGGCCTTCGCCGGCCGTGCCTCCACCGTCTACTCCTCGGTGCTTGCGGTCGAGGAGATGCTGCCGCGCGCGGACCTCGTGATCGGGGCAGTCCTGGTGCACGGGGCGCGTGCGCCGTACGTGATCAAGCGTGACCAGCTCAAGCTGATGAAGGAGCGTGCGGTGCTGGTGGACGTATCGATCGATCAGGGTGGGTGCTTCGAGACCTCCCGGCCGACCACCCACTCCGACCCCACCTATGAGGTCGACGGCATCACCCACTACTGCGTGGCCAACATGCCCGGGGCCGTGCCGATCACCTCGACCTATGCATTGACCAACGCCACTCTGCCCTTCGTCCTTGCACTTGCCGGGCACGGCGTGGGAGGCGCTCTGGCGCGCCATCCCGGCCTGCGCCCGGGCGTGAACGTGGCGGCCGGGCGCGTGACCCACGCCGCCGTGGCGGAGGGGACCGGGCTGGAGTACACGCCGCTGGAGGAAGTACTCGAACCGCAAGTCGCGAGCAACTAGGAGATCGAATGGGAACGGCGGAGAAGACCAAGCTGCAGAACTTCATCGGAGGCGAGTTCGTCGATGGGGCCGATGGGGCCACCGAGGGCGTGATCAACCCCGCCACCACCGAGGTGATCGCCGAGGCGCCGCTGTCGGGCGAGGAGGACGTGAACCGCGCCGTGGCCGCCGCAAAGGAGGCCTTCGCCGGATGGGCGGCCACCCCGCCCGGCGAGCGGGCGCACGCGATGCTGAAGCTGGCTGACGCGATCGAGGAGAACGCGGACGAGATCGCGGACATCGAGTCGGCGAACGCCGGCAAGCCGCGACAGGCCTTCCTCGACGACGAGGTGCCCGCCATGGCGGACCAGCTGCGGTTCTTCGCAGGCGCGGCCCGCTGCATGGAGGGGAAGGCGGCCGGCGAGTACCTGGAGGGCTACACCTCGATCATCCGGCGTGAGCCGATCGGAGTGGTGGGCCAGATCGCGCCCTGGAACTACCCGATGATGATGGCCGTCTGGAAGATCGGCCCCGCGCTGGCCACCGGCAACACCGTGGTGATCAAGCCGGCCGAGACCACGCCCATGAGCACCCTGAAGATGGCCGAGCTTGCTGCCGACCTCTTCCCCGCCGGCGTGTTCAACGTGATCACCGGCCACGGCGAGCCCGCGGGATCCTCGCTGGTCAGGCATCCCGACGTGGACATGGTGTCGCTCACCGGCTCGCCGGGCACCGGAAAGTGGATCGCGAAGGCGGCTGCCGACTCGCTCAAGCGCGTGCACCTGGAGCTGGGCGGGAAGGCGCCGGTGGTGGTCTTCGACGATGCCGATCTCGAGAAGGTGATGAGCACGGTGGCCGGTACCGGCTACTACAACGCCGGCCAGGACTGCACCGCGGCGACGAGGGTGCTCGCCGGCAAGGGCGTCTACGACGACGTGGTGTCGGGCCTGGCGTCCGAGGCCAAGGGTCTGGTGCTGGGCGACACACTCGACGCGAACACCACGCTCGGTCCCCTGACCTCCGCCGTCCAGCGCGAGCGCGTGGAGGGCTTTTTGGAACGAAGGCCCGACCGTGCCGAGGTGGTCACCGGCGGCACCGAGCCCGACCTGCCCGGCTTCTACCTCGAGCCCACCGTGGTCGCGGGTCTCGAGCAGTCCGACGAGATGATCCAGGACGAGATCTTCGGGCCCGTGATCACCGTGCAGCCCTTCACCGACGAGCGCCAGGCCATCGAGTGGGCCAATGGCACGCGTTACGGCCTGGCCTCGTCGGTGTGGACCCGGGATGTGGGACGCGCGCTGCGCGTGTCCAACGCACTGCGGTTCGGATGCGTGTGGATCAACGACCACATCCCGCTCGCGGCGGAGATGCCCCACGGCGGCTACAAGGAGTCCGGCTACGGCAAGGACCTCTCGATGTACTCGCTGGAGGACTACACGCACGTCAAGCACGTGATGGCGAGCCTGGACTAGCGCGACGAGGCGGGGCCCACGCGCTCGGAGCTCTCGATTTCGGCGATGACGGCCTCCGCCGTGCGCTCGACGTGCACGAGGTCCTCGTGGCTCCACCGGTGCGGTTGGCGGTCGTAGACGCACAGGCTGCCGAGCACATCGCCTGACCGCGTGCGGAGCGGGACCCCAAGATAGGCGCGCACCCCGGCCTCCTCCACAGCGGGGTTCCCGCGTACCACAGCATGCTCGCGGGCGTCCTCCACCACCAGCGGCTGATCGCCGCCCACCACGTGCTTGCAGAACGAGTGCGACAGCGGCCCCTCGCGCGGATCCTGGTCGGCGGCCGCCTCGTCGAAGCGGCTCTTGAGGAACTGGCGGTCGGCGTCCACCAGCGACACGAGCGCCGCGGGCGCTTGCACCTGTGCGGCCAGCTCGCGCGTGAGCCGGTCGAAGCGCTCCTCGGGCTCGGAGTCCATGAGGCCGCTGTGCTGGAGGGCGGCCAGCCGCGATGGATTTTCGAGCGTGCGCTTCATCGCCCAGCCGTCGTCATCGGTGGAGCCCACAGCCAGCTCGACCCGGTTGCGCCCGCCGTTCTTGGCAGCGTAGAGGGCGCGGTCGGCCATGCGGACGAGCGTGTCTCCGTCACCGGCGTCCAGGGGGTAGCACGCCAGCCCGAGGCTGGCGGTCATCTGGTGATCCATCCCCGCCACCCCGATGCGCGAGATCGAGTCGCGCAGCTTCTCCGCCGCCTGTGCGGCGCCCTCTCGATCGGTGTCGGGCAGCAGCACCAGGAACTCCTCGCCGCCGTAGCGCCCCGCGAAGTCGCTCTTGCGCAGGTTTGCGGCGATCACGTCGCCCACGGCCGCCAGGGCGTCGTCGCCGATCCCGTGCCCGAAGGTGTCATTGATCTGCTTGAAGTGGTCGAGGTCGAGCAGGATCGCCGACAGCGGCGAGACAGATCGTCCGGCGTGGGCCACCATTCGCTTGAGCGTGTCGGCGCAGGCGCGCTTGTTGGGCAGACCGGTGAGCGCGTCCGTTGCGGCGCGCGCCTCGGCCAGCGCGAGGTTTCGCAGGTTGGCCAGGACCGGTGCGGCCTGAGTCACTACGTCCTTCACGCGCTCGCTGTCCTGCGCGCTCGGTGGGTAGGCGTGCTGCACGTTCACGGAGCCGATCACCTCTCCGCTCACGAGCGATGGCACACACGTCACGTCGTTGCCGCCGGCGCCGCACAGTGAGCAGCTGAGCAGTGGCTGGTCGTCCCCCGTCTGGGTGTAGGGGGTGGCGAGGCGAATCGCAAGACAGGACGCCGGTTCCGCGTCGATCAGCGTGGCGGCCAGCGGCGAGTCGCCCGGGACGGCGGTGATCGCCTCGAGCCGGTCGTCGGAGGCGTTGCGATTGAGTACCACCACGTGCGCCTCGTCCACCGTGCGCTCCAGATGACTCCTGACCAGTGAGTGGGCCTCCTCCTCGTCGCGCATCACCTGCATCGTCTCCGCGAACTCGGTCTGGCTGCGTTTGTACGCGCGCTCCCGCTCACGCCGTTCGCGCGCGGCCCGGGCCTGCCGATCGACCAAGAAGTAGCTCAGCCCGAAGAAGAAGAATGCGACCAGCCAGATCACCGCCACCGATGTCAGACCGGCGCGGTCCAGCTTGCGAGTGCGCTCCGCCTCGAGGTCACTCTGGAGTCGCGCGTTCTGGGCTCTGAAGCGTTCGAACGCTCTCTTGCGCCGGAGGAATGGCCCCGACAGGAACTTCCGGTCCTTGTCGGCGCGAAGCATGGCGATCTCCACGCTGGCGAGTGCACGCCACCGGCGAGCGGTGCTCGCCTGGGCAGCCACCTCCGCGCGCTCGGCGCCCAGCTCGGACATGCGGGCGTCGCGCAGCGCCTCCTCGAAGTCGCGCACCCCCCTCCTAAACGGCTGTAGGAACTCATTTCGACGCGTGAGCCCGAAGCCGCGAAAACCGGTCTCCTGGTTGAGCATCGCGATCAGCATGCGCTGGCCGGCGGCACTCTGCCGGTAGGCGCGGTCTGCGGCTTCGCGCTGCGCGCCGTCCACCAGCCAGACCGCACCCGCGATCGACGCGACGGCCACCAGAAGCAGCAGCCGCAGACGCATGCGCGTGGATGTCCTCGATAAGGCTTCCATGGGCGGGCCGCCCGGCTGACGGCCCTCCCCATCTCTTCGGCAGGAGGGCCCCAGGTGCTTGAGCCGCCCAGGCGCAATGCACGGTCTGCACCCAGCGGCTCGCCGCACCTACGATGCGTGGATGGGACGCCTTGACGAGCTCGACCTTTCGCTCAAGCTGTCCAAGTCCGAGGAGAAGCAGCGCCTGAAGGCCGGGCAGAAGCGGATCGCGGAGCTGCGTCTGGGTCTCGCGGGAAAGCTCGACAGCCCCGATCTGGGCCCGCCCGTCTGCGTGCTGTTCGAGGGCTGGGACGCCTCGGGCAAGGGCGGAGCGATCAAACGCCTGGTGGCGCCCCTGGACTCCCGCCACGTCCGAGTGGCGCAATTCTCGGCACCCACTCCCGACGAGAAGCGCCACCACTTCCTGTGGCGGTTCTGGCCGAAGCTGCCGGGCTGGGGCGGCATGGCCGTGTTCGACCGGTCCTGGTACGGGAGGGTGCTGGTGGAGAGGGTGGAGGGCTTCGCCACCGAAGAGCAGTGGAAGCGCGGCTACGACGAGATCGTGGAGTTCGAGCGCAGCCTGGTTGCCGACGGCATGATCCTGATCAAGTTCTTCATGCACATCTCCAGCGAGGAGCAGCTGCGCCGCTTCGAGCGCCGCGAGCGCATCCGGCTGAAGCGCTGGAAGCTCACCGAGGAGGACTGGCGCAATCGGGAGAAGCGGCCCCAGTACCTGGAGGCGGTGGAGGACGCGCTGGACCGCACCAGCCACGACGCCGCCGGCTGGCAGCTGGTGGAGGGGGACTCCAAGCGCTGGGCGCGGGTCAAGGTCCTGGAGACCACGATCGCCGAAATAGAGGCGGGTGTCCGCGAGCGGGGCTTCGAGCCGCCTCACGCGCGCAGCGGCGGAGACGGTCCGTGAGCGCATCTGCTGTTGTTATCCGCCGGTAACGGCCCCGTTTTCGCGGCGTGAAGCGTCCGCCGCCCTTCCCAGCTTCGCCTCATGACCAAGCACCCACTCCGCATCGCGATCACGGTGGCCCTCGCGGCAGGCGCCGCCTACGCCGCCGCCTCGCTGCCTGACGACGACTCCGGCGGGCGCCGCAGCGCCGACGCGCGCTACGCGAAGGTCTCGGCGAAGAAGCCGCCCGTGGTCATGATCGTGATGGACGAGTTCCCGGTGGACGCCCTCCTGCGCGCCGACGGGAACATCGACTCGGGGCGCTTCCCGAACTTCGCCGAACTGGCCGAGAACGGCACCTGGTATCCCAACGCCTCGACGGTCCACGACTCAACGACCAAGGCGATACCGGCCATCCTCGACGGCAAGCTCCCCCGCGAGGGCACGCGGCCGAGCTTCGCCGGACATCCGCGGTCGGTGTATGACCTCTTCGGTCGCCGCGGCTACCGGATCGTGAGCTCCGAGGAGGCCACCTCGGTCTGTCCGCCGCGCTACTGCCCGGGTGCCAGCCCCACCCGGCCGGCGATCCTGCCCTTCCTCCAGGAGGGCAGGCGGGAGCGCCTGCAGAGCTTCTTCTCGCGCGTGCGCGAGGGACCGGCCACCTTCTATTTCAAGCACGTGCTGCTCCCCCACGGGCCCTATCTGTTCCTGCCGTCGGGCAAGCAGAGCCGGACCAGCTGGCGCGACCCGCTGCCGTCGATGAACAGCATTCCCGGGTTCTTCGACGACTACCTGACTCTGCACAACCAGCAGCGGCAGCTGCTGCAGATCGGGTTCGCGGACCGCGAGCTGGGACGGCTCTTCGACCGACTGCGACGCAAGAGGCTCTATGACCGCACGATGATCGTGGTGACGGCCGATCACGGAATCTCCAGCGAGGTGGGGGCAAAGTCGCGGCGCGCCACCGACCGCGGCAACGCAGATGAGGTGGCCCCGGTGCCGCTGTTCATCAAGGCTCCGCGCCAGGCCCGGGGCCGCACCGACGACTCCTATGTGCGCACCACCGACATCGTCCCCACCATGGCCGACCTGCTCGGCCTGCGGCTGCCCTACCGCGCGGACGGCCGTCCCGCGCGCTCGCGCGCGGTACGCGGGCGCCGCTCCATCAGAGTGATCAAGCGCGACTTCAGCGGCACGCTCGTGATCTCCGCCGCCGAGATGGAGCGCAGGCGGAGAGTGCTCCTGCAGCGCCGGCTGCGACTGTTCGGGTCGGGCAACTGGGCTTCGCTGTACACGGGCATCGGTCCCAACCGCGATCTGGTCGGACGGCCCGTCTCCAGCCTGCGCACCACCCGCGGCGGCACGGTCCAGGGACGCCTGGTGGGGGCCTCGACCGCCGGAGCCGTGAACTCGGCGTCGCTGGTCCGCCCCACCGAGGTGAGCGGACACCTGTCCGGCGGGGCGCCCACGGCCGAACGCGATCTGGCGGTGGCGGTAAACGGCAGGGTGGAGGCGGTGGGTCGCAGCTTTCACCTCACCCGCAGCCGCACCGACTTCCGGCCCGCGCGCGCGGAGAGCTTCGCCGTGAATGTGCCCGAGGCCGCGCTGCGCGTGGGTCGCAACCGCGTGCAGGTGTTCGAGGTGACCGACGGCGGCCGGGTGCTCCGGCTGCTGGACGGCAACTAGCGCCTGAAGCTCGAGTTGGGCTCTTGGCTGGGGTCGCGGCGCACCTCGGGGGGCTCCTTGTCCGTGTCGATCAGCAGACACGCGAAGCGGCGGCGGTCGTCGCGTGCGATGCACGCGCGGAAGAACCCCTCACCCAGGCGGACGGTGTTCGCCGTCTCGAGATTGCGGCGCAGCTCCTCGTCACCGGAGTGCTCGACATACGCGCGCAGCTCGCGCCCCACCTCCTCGGTCGCCTCGGTCTCGGAGACCACCACCGGATGGTTGGCGAGGCCTGACACCAGCGTGGCCAGCAGGCCCGCGGCGAGCAGCACCGTGGCCACGCGATCCTGCAGCACCTCACGCCTGGTCTGCGCCGTGACGGCGGTGGGGCCGCCCTGGGGCAGCGGCTCCCGCGCGGCCAGGCGCTTGGCGAGGAACGGCGCGGCGGCGCCCACCAGCACGAGGTTTCCGAAGGTGGCCGCCAGCACCCCCACGAACAGGTTCGGCCGTTCGATCACCGACGGCGGGAGCTCTGAGATCACCACCGCGTCGAGCAGCGTGAAGAGCACGAACGCCGGCCACTGCAGCGCGCCGCGCAGCCGCCATTGCAGGCGATTCGACCAGAAGCGCTCCTCGCCACTCATGCGGCCAATGTAGAGCCGGGGAGCACGGGCACGACCGGATGGTGCGGAACGCCGGGTTCCTGGGTACCCTGACTCTCAACATACCCACGTTCGCGTCGGAGACCCCGGCGTGTGCGTAATTCAAACCAGGGCCTGTCGGAAACCCCGAACCGGCCCCGGAGGGAGAAGAGATGGCGACGACGACCGCGAGACCCGCGGCGCTCGACCCGCATCAGCACCTGGCCCACGAGGCCGGTCTGACGGTGGACGACCGCCGCGAGCTCATGCGCTACATGCTCCTCATGCGCGCCACCGAGGAGCGGGCGCTCACCCTTTACCGCCAGGGCAAGGTGCCCGGCAGCTACTACGACGGACGCGGGCAGGAAGCCGTGTCGGTGGGATCGGCGTTTGCGCTGTCCCCGCGCGACCGAGCCTGCATCCTGCACCGGGATCTCGGGGCGCACCTGCTGCGCGGCGTGCGCCCGGGACGCGTTCTGGCCCAGATGATGGGTCGCGCCGGTGGACTCACCGGCGGGCGCGACGGCAACATGCACTTCGGGGACAAGGACCTCGGCTGCGTGGGCATGGTCTCGATGCTGCCCGACATGGCCCTCGTGGCCTGCGGGCTGGGGCTGGCCTTCCAGATGCGGCACGAGCCGCGAGTAGCCATGACCTGGTTCGGGGACGGCTCGACGGCCAACGGCCAGTGGCACGAGGCGATGAACGTGGCCGGCGTGCGCCAGCTGCCTGTGGTGTTCGTGCTGGAGAACAACCAGTTCGCCTACTCCACCCCGAACTCGCGCGAGTTCGTGGTGGACCCGATCGAGCGGGCAGGCTCCTACGGATTCCATGGCGTGAAGGTGGACGGCAACGACGTGGAGGCGATGTTCCAGGCCTCCGCCGAGGCGTGCGAGCGAGCCCGCCAGGGCGATGGACCGACGCTCATCGAGGCCGTGACGATGCGCATGCACGGCCACGGCGCACACGACGACATGTCATACGTGCCGCCCGAGATGATCGAGGAGTGGTCGCGCCGGGATCCGATCGAAACCTACGAGGGCCGTCTGCGTGATACCGGCGAAGTCGACCTCGACTCCCTTCGCGAGGAGGTCAAGGCCGAGCTGGACACCGAGACCGACTGGGCGCTGGCGCAGGAGATGCCCGACCCATCCACGGCCACCGATGGCGTGTTCGCCACCGAGGATCCGGTGATGGGCGACGGCAAGGCGCCGTGGTCGCGCTGGTCGCAGGAGGCCTCCAATGCCTGAGCTCACATACCTGGAGGCGATCTCAGACGGCCTGCGCGAGGAGATGCGCCACGACTCGTCCGTGTTCTGCATGGGTGAGGACATCGGTGAGTTCGGCGGCGCCTTCAAGGTGACCGACGGGTTCTTCGAGGAGTTCGGCGCCGACCGCGTATGGGACACGCCGCTGGCCGAGAACGCGATCGTGGGCGCCGCAGTGGGCGCTGCTGTCGAGGGCCTGCGGCCGGTCTGCGAGATGCAATTCGCGGACTTCATCGCGTGCGGCTTCGATCAGCTCGTGAACGTGGCGGGCAAGATGTACTACCGCCAGGGACTGGCGGTACCGATGGTGGTGCGCCTGCCGTCCGGCGGCGGCTTCTCCGGCGGCCCGTTCCACTCCCAGAACCCCGAGGCGTGGTTCCTGCAGTCACCCGGCCTGAAGGTGGTGGCGCCCTCCACGGCGGAGGACGCCAAGGGCCTGCTGGCCAGCGCCATCCGCGACCCCAACCCCGTGCTCTACCTCGAGCACAAGAACCTCTACCGGCGTGTCAAGGGCGACGTGGCCGAGGGGCGCTACGAGACACCGATGGGCGAGCTCGGCGTGGCCCGCGAGGGCACCGACCTCACCGTGGTGTCCTACGGCGCCATGGTGCACACCGCGCTGGAGGCCACGGAGGACATCGACGGCGCGAGCATCGAGGTGCTCGACCTGCGCACGCTGTGCCCGCTCGACCGGGAGGGGATTCTGGAGAGCGTTCGCAAGACGAGCAAGGTGGTGGTGCTCCACGAGGCCACACGCTCCTGCGGCGTGGGTGCCGAGGTGTGCTCGCTGATCGCCGAGGAGGCGTTCGAGGACCTCGATGGCCCGGTCGTGCGCGTTAGCGCGCCCGACGTGCCGATCCCGTTCTCGCCGCCACTGGAGCGCGCTGTCCTGCCCCAGGTGGACGACGTGAAGGAGGCCTGCCGTGAGCTCCTCAACTACTGACACCGTTTTGGAAGAAGTGCACATGCCCCAGATGGGCGTCTCCGTCGCGGAGGGCACCATCACCTCGTGGCGAAAGCGCCCGGGCGACTGGGTGGAGCGCGACGAGGTGATCGTGGAGATCTCCACCGACAAGGTGGAGACCGAGGTGCCCTCGCCGGCCGCCGGCCGGGTGGCCGAGCTGCTGGTGGACGAGGGGGCGACCGTGGATGTTGGGACGCTGCTGGCGGTCATCGACACCGGTGCACGGCCTGGTGAGGCGCACTCGGATGAGTCGGCAGAAACGGAGGAGTCAGGGAACGGGAACGGCAATGGCAAGGCGCCCCCCGTTTCGCCCGTCGTTCGGCGTATTGCCGACGAGCACTCGGTCGATTTGTCCGCTGTGTCCGGGTCGGGCCGCCGGGGGCGTGTCACCAAGAAGGATCTGCTCGCATTCATCGAGCAGGGGACCGCCAAGCCGGCTGAGCGTCCGCTTCACACCGAGTCGCCCTACAAGGAGGAGCCGGTGGTCCAGCCGGCCGCTCCCGCCGCTGCTTCGGGCGAGGGTGAGCAGCTCAGTGTGATGCGGCGTCAGATCGGCGAGCACATGGTGCGCTCGCTACACACGGCAGCTCACTGCACGACGATCGTGGAGGCCGACATGACCGCCATCGAGGCGGCGCGTGGGCGGCTGTCCTACCTGCCGCTGGTGGCCAGGGCCACGATCGCCGCGCTGCGCGAGCATCCGCGGCTGAACGCCACGCTGGAGGGCGACCGCCTGAAGGTGTGGAACGAGGTGCACCTGGGCATCGCCGTGTCGCTCGGCGAGGACGGCCTGATCGTGCCGGTCGTGCGCAACGCCCACGAGCTCTCGCACGAGGGCCTGGGCGCGCGGATCAAGGAACTGGCCGCAAGGGCGCGGTCGAAGCAGCTCACGCCCGACGAGGTGGGCGGCGCCACTTTCACGATCACCAACCCAGGGCGCTACGGCGCGCTGCTGGCCACGCCGATCATCAATCAGCCGCAGGTGGCCATCCTCGACCTCGAGGCAGTGGTCAAGCGGCCGGTCGTGGTCACCGACGGGCAGGGCGGAGATAGCATCGCCATCAGGCCGATGACCTATTTCTGCATGTCATGGGACCACCGAGCGCTGGACGGCGTGGGCGCCGCCGAGTTCCTCGGTGCGGTGAAGCGCAATGTGGAGGGCTGGGTTGGCTGAGGCGCCCGCGGAGCTGTGGGTCGTCCGCCTGGGGCGCATGCCGTACCGCGATGCGGTGGCGCTCCAGGAGGAGATCCGCGATGCGCGGCAGGCCGACGCCGTGCCGGACGTGCTGCTCCTGCTCGAGCACGACCCGGTGTACACGAAGGGCCGCCGCGCCGAGCCCTCCGACCTGCCCATGGGCGAGCAGTGGTACCTGAGCCAGGGCATCGACGTGGCGGACTCAGACCGCGGTGGCCGGGTGACCTACCACGGTCCCGGTCAGCTGGTGGGCTACCCGGTCATGCGCGTGCGGGACGTGTACGGCTACGTGCACGGCCTCGAGAGAGCGATGATCGCGGCGCTGGCCGATGAGGGTGTAGAGGCCCGGGTGCGCGAGGGACTCACCGGAGTGTGGGCCGGCGAGCGCAAGATCGGCGCCATCGGCGTGCACGTGTCGCGCGGGGTGACCACCCACGGGTTCGCCGTGAACGTGGACAACGACCTCCAGCCGTTCGAGTGGGTCGTGGCGTGCGGCGGCGACGGTGCGCAGCCCACGTCGGTGTACGTCGAGACCAAACGAGCCGACGCGATGCCGTGCTTTTCCAAGCGCGTGGCGTGGCGGGTGGCCGACACGTTCGGGCTGCGCCAGCGGCTGGTGTCGCGCGAGCGGCTGGCCGGTGCGCTGGAGGCTGCGCGCGAACGCCACGCGGTGCCCGCATGACGAGCACCTCCCAGCGCTAGAGTCGGGCGAGTGAGCGAGCCGGCCCGAGAGCACCGCACCCGCTCGCGCGCCAACCCCGGCGGCGCGCGAACGCTCGAGCTCGGCGAGGTTCTCCCCTTCGGAGCCCGCAAGCCGAAGTGGTTCAAGGTGCCCGCGCCCGGCGGTCAGCGCTACCGCGAACTCAAGCGAATGATGGACGATGAGGGGCTGCACACGGTCTGCCAGGAGGCGGCCTGCCCCAACATCGGCGACTGCTGGCAACGCGGCACCGCCACATTCATGATCCTGGGCGACACGTGCACGCGCCGCTGCGGGTTCTGCAACGTCAAGACCGGCAAGCCCACCTTCAACGACCCCCTCGAGCCCCTGCGCGTGGCGCAGTCGGTGAAGAAGATGGGCCTGCGCCACGCGGTCATCACCAGCGTGGACCGCGACGACCTTCCCGATCTCGGCGCGAGCGCCTTCGTGGGCGTGATCCGCTCGATCCGCCGGCTGGCGCCCGAGACCAAGGTTGAGGTGCTCACGCCCGACTTCCGCGGCGAGGAGATGCCGCTCGCCCGAGTGATCGCCGAGCGCCCCGACGTGTTCAACCACAACGTGGAGACCGTGCCGCGGCTCTATCCCTACGCCCGGCGCGGGTCCAAGTTCCTGCGCTCCTGCCGCGTGCTGCGAAACGCCAAGGAGATGGGCGGCGCCGAGGTGGTGACCAAGTCCGGCCTGATGACCGGCCTGGGCGAAACCGAGAGCGAGCTGCTGCAGACCTTCGAGGTGCTGCGTGAGCACGACGTCCAGGTGCTCACGGTGGGCCAGTACCTGCGCCCCACACGCAACCACCTCCCGGTGGTGCGCTACTGGAGCCCCGACGAGTTCGCCGACCTGGAGAAGGCCGCCGTGGCGATGGGCTTCGAGTCCGTGGCAGCCGGCCCGCTCGTGCGGTCCAGCTACCACGCCGAGGAGACCCTGGAGCGAGCCGCCGCGCGATGAAGCGGGCGCTGCCGGCGTTCGCGCTCGCAGTTGTCCTGGCGGCAGCTGTGATCGTGGTCGCTGTCGGCAGTGAGCCCAAGCCCGACTGCTGCGCGCCACCGCCCGCCGAGGGCGCGGCCCGGAACGAGTGGCGGCCACTCGCCCCGGCCACCCTTCAGCGCAGCGAGGTGGCGGCGGCCCGCATCGGGCGATTCGTTTACGTGGTGGGTGGGTTCGAGGCAAAGGGCGGCCAGACGGTTGCCGCGCTCGAGCGCTACGACATCCGCCGCAACAACTGGGGGCAGATGCGCCCGATGCCGATCGCCGTGAACCATCCGGTGGCGGCGGCGCACCGCGGCAGGCTGTACGTGCACGGCGGCTACCGGGCCCGCCGGGATCTCTCCAGCGCCAGCAGGCGCCTGTACGTGTACTCGCCCGAGAGCAACCGCTGGCGCCGCCTGGCCGACTCTCGCCAGCCGCGTGCCGCCCACGCGTTTGCGGCGCTCGGCGGGCACCTCTATGCGGCCGGCGGGCGCAACGAGACCGCGGACCTCACGTCGATGGAGGTCTATGACATCGCGCGCCGGCGATGGCGCCGCGGGCCGGCATTCCCGGGACCCCGCCGCGACCACATGACCGGCGTGGCGGCGGGCGGATACTTCTATGCCTTGGCCGGCCGCGAGGGCGACACCCTCTACCGGACCGCAGAGCGCTACCACCCGCGGCGCCGCCGCTGGCAGCGGCTGCCGCCGATGCGCCGCGCGCGGGCCGGCATCGCTGCCGCCGCCGTGAGCCGCGGACGGGTGGTGGTGTTCGGCGGCGAGGACTTCGGCACCGGCAAGACGATCGGGGATGTCGAGCTGTTCGACCCGGCCCGCCGCAGGTGGCGTTCGCTACCAGCGATGCGCACGCCGCGCCACGGGCTGGGAGGAGTCTCCTTGCGCAACCGCGTATACGCAATCGAGGGCGGGGCCCAGCCCGGCTTTCACTTCGCCGACACCATCGAGTTCCTGGACGTGCGCTGAGTGTTCCCGCTCAAGGACGACATCCCCACCCGCCGTTTCCCTTACCTCACGGTGGCGCTGATCGTGGCCAACGTGGCGATGTTCTTCTTCTTCCAGGGCGCATTCATCGACAGCGACTCGGAGTTCAACCAGAAGGTTGTGGACTACGGCGCGATCCCGTACGAGCTCTCAAACCCCGGCGAGACCTGCGAGACGTCGGCCGACGGGCAGCGGCTGCTGTGCGAGGGGCAGCCCGGCGTCAGCGGCCAGCCCGATGACCAGCCGTCCACCTGGCTGACCATCCTCACCTCGATGTTCATGCACGGAGGGCTGTTGCACCTCGGCGGCAACATGCTGTTCCTGTGGATCTTCGGCAACAACATCGAGGACTCGATGGGACCGCTGCGCTTCCTCGCCTTCTACCTGTTGGGAGGCGCTGCCGCCGTGGCGGCTCAGACGGTGGTCGACCCGTCGGCAGCCGTGCCCACGATCGGCGCCAGTGGGGCAGTCGCGGCGGTGCTGGGCGGGTACGCCCTGTTGTATCCGCGCGCACGTGTTGTCACGCTCATCTTCATCGTGATCTTCTTCACCATCATCGAGCTCCCCGCGCTTGTCGTACTGGGCCTGTGGTTCCTGCTGCAGGCCCTGTACGGAGCGAGCGAGGTGGCCCAGCCCGTGTCCGGCGGGGGCGGGGTGGCCTACTTCGCGCACATCGGCGGCTTCTTGTTCGGCCTGCTGCTGATCAAGCTGTTCGCAAATCAGGTGCACGACGACTACGAGCGCGCCCACCGGGCGCCGGTGTACTGATGGCCGGCCGCACCGCCGCGCTGGTCGCGGCACTCGTGATGATCGGGCTGATCGCGTTCCTCACGGTGGGTTCCTTGATGGAGGAGGACGGAATAACCGCGCCGCTGGCGCTCCTTTCGCTCGTGATCCTGATCGTGATCGGCGTGGGCGTGATCGGGGCTCTCACCCACCCACCGGACCAGTGACGCTGGAGGGCGGCCGGCGGCGCCGGCACGTGGGTCCCAAGCGGCGCGTGGGCAAGCGGCGCAGACTGGCCGCGCGGTTGGCGGTCCTGGCCCTGCTGCTTGCTCCTGTGGTGGTGGCCGGCGCCGCGTACCTCGCCTTCGTGCGCGATGGCGGGCCGGGTGCCAGCGACGCCGCTCCCCTCGCGGTAGGCGCCGCGCCGGGCGAGGCGGTCCCGCCCCCGGCCGGCGGTGCGCTGGAGCCCCGCTCTCCTGCCCCCATCCGGCTCACCGGCGTCGACGCGTTCGGGTTGAAGTTCCGCACCGAGCCCGCGGCCGCACTGCTGTTCGACGTGAGGACCGGCGAGGCCCTCTACCGCCTGCGGCCGGTGCGCGAGCTCCCGATGGCGAGCCTGACGAAGATCATGACCGCGCTCGTGGTCACCGCCGAGGCCACCCCAGCCGAGCCGGTGCGCATCACCCGCGCGGCGCTAACTACTCGGGCTCCGGCGTGGGCCAGCTCCCCAAGGGTCGTCGCGTGCGGCTGGAGACGCTGCTCAACGGGCTGATGCTCGTGTCAGGCAACGACGCCGCCATCGCGCTGGCCGTACACGTGTCCGGCACCGAGCGGCGCTTCGTCGGGCTGATGAACGAGAAGGCGCGCCTGTGGGGGCTGCGCTGCACGCGCTTCGCCTCGTCCCACGGGCTGGAAAGCGGCAACCGTTCGTGCCCGGCCGACCTGGCGGTGCTCACCCGGCTGGCAATGGCCAAGCGGCGGATCACGCGGATCGTGGGGCGGTCCCAGGCGCAGTTCAAATTCCCGATCAAGGGCGGCCGCCTGTACCTCTACGGTCACAACCCACTGATTCGCGCCGGCTACCCGGGCGCGATCGGGCTGAAAACCGGATACACCGACGGCGGCGGGGCGCTGCTTCGTGGGGGTGGCGCGCCGCCGCGGGCGCACCCTCGGCGTTGTGCTGCTTGGCTCACCGGACCCCGGGCGCCAGGCGCGGCGGTTGCTGGACCTCGGGTTCCGGTACGGCTGAGGCCATGCCAAGATTGGCTGCGTTGGGGCCATAGCTCAGTTGGAAGAGCGTCGCGTTTGCAACGCGAAGGTCGCCGGTTCGAGCCCGGCTGGCTCCATCCTGGCCTGGGGAACTCTCCCGCCGCGCTCGCGAGTCGGGCAGACTGGCAGCGCAGACGAGCAGCCACGAGGGGAGAGACATGGCCAGTGAGACCGAGCCAGCGCCAGCGCAGCGGGCGGAGGTGTCCAACTACGAGACGGTGAGCCACTGGTTCGGGCTGGCGGCCGAGCGACTGGGCCTGCGCGACGACGTGGCGGCCGTGCTGCGCAGCCCCTACCGCGAGGTGCGCGTGCAGATCCCGATCACGCTCGCGGACGGTCGCATCCACTGCTTCTCGGGCTTTCGGGTGCAGCACAACGGGGCGCGCGGGCCGTACAAGGGCGGCATACGCTTCCACCCCGAGGTGGACCTCGACGAGGTGCGCGCGCTGGCCGAGCTGATGAGCTGGAAGACCGCGATCGCCGGCGTGCCGTTCGGCGGCGCGAAGGGCGGCGTGGACGTGGCGCCGGAGACCCTCTCGCCCGCGGAGCGCCAGAAGGTGGCGCGTTCGTTCATCGACAAGATCGAGAAGGTTCTCGGGCCCACGCGCGACATCCCGGCGCCCGACGTGGGCACTGACGCCCAGACCATGGCCTGGTTCATGGACGAGTACGGCAAGCTGCACGGTCACACGCCCGCGATCGTGACCGGCAAGCCGATCTCGCTCGAGGGCTCCTACGGGCGTGAGGCGGCCACCGGCCGCGGCGTGGTCTACTCGTTCATCGAGGCGGCCCGCGGCCTGGGCCTGGATCCGGCCGACACCCGCTTCGTGGTCCAGGGATTCGGCAACGTCGGCTCCTGGGCGGCGCGTATTCTCGAGGATCTTGGTGCGACGATGGTGGGCGTCTCCGATGCCTCCGGCGCCATCCAGTCGGAGGGCGGCATCGATGCCCAGGCGCTCAAGCGCCATATCGACGAGGGCGGGCGCCTGGTGGAGATGCCGGGCGCGGATGCGATCGGACCGGACGACCTGCTGGGCCTGGACTGCGAGCTGTTCGTGCCCGCGGCGCTCGGCGGCATGATCCGTGCCGACAACGCCGACCGTCTCCGCTGCCGCGTGGTGGTCGAGGGTGCCAACAGCCCCGCCACCCCACGCGCCGACGAGATCTTGGTGGACAAGGGTGTGACCGTGGTGCCCGACGTGCTGGCAAACGCGGGCGGTGTGGTGGTGTCCTACTTCGAGTGGGTGCAGAACCTCCAGCACTTCCGCTGGGACGAGGACGAGGTGAACACCCGCCTGGAGGGGATCATGCGCCGCGCCTACGGCGAGGTGGCCGAGCGGGCAGCGACAGATGCCAGCACGCTTCGTGTGGCCGCGTTCACGCTGGGAATCGAGCGCGTGCTGGAGGCGGCCCGCACGCGCGGGTACATCGCAGAGGCCACATGAGAACGGGGACCGCCCGCCCCGGCGATCCCCGTCCCCTTGTTTGCGGCGTCCCAGCCGCGTGAATCCGACGGAACCCTCCGTGCCGTCGTAAATGCCATTTCGGCCCGCAATTCGGGCCGCTTTACGAATCTGCCCCGGCGCTGGACACCTATCCGGGCCGTGGGCGGCGGCTAGCGGTCTTCGTCGTCGAAGTCGAAGTCGCGGGGCGGCTTCTGCTCGAACCAGAGGCGGTCGTGCTCCGGCGTCTCCTGCAGGAACTCAGGCGTCTCCTCGAGCACGTCCTCGGGCTCGCCGGGCCCGGCGGGCGGCGGCTCCTCGGCGGCGTCCGCCGGCTCGTCCACCACGGACGGTTGCGCCGGGTCTCCGAACTCCGGGACATCGGGAGTGGCGGGCGCCAGGAACTCCTCGGGTTCCGGCACCTCGGTCTCCCGCTCCTCAGTCGCTGCCGGCTCGGTCTCGGCGGCCTCCACGGGCACCTGGGTGGCGCCCTCCTCGGCGGCCTCGCCCTCCTCGGGCTGCGCAGGCGCCTCGCGGCGCGCGGGGCCCAGGGCCTCGTGCTCCTTTCGCTCCAGCTCCGAAGCACTCGCGCCGTGCTTGCGCTGTAGCTCGATGTGCTCGCGAATAGCGTCGTCGAGAACGCCCATCGGACCACAGCCTAGTCGAGCACCCCCCGGTACAGAGCCTCCGGCACGAGATTTCCCGGCGGAAAGGCAAACTTGCACGTGCGGAGCGAAAGGCGGCGCCCGGCGGGCTACCATTTGCCCCCGTTGGGGCTATAGCTCAGTTGGAAGAGTGCCTGGATCGCACCCAGGAGGTCGTCGGTTCGAGTCCGACTAGCTCCATTGCGCGCGCCGTGGCCGCGCCCGAACCGCTCAGCCAGGGCTCAGCTCGGCCTTGATCTCGCAGCGGTCGATCGAGGCGCGCGTGCCCGGCGTGTCGCCTGGATCCATCGCGTCGAGCGGACCTTCCGACGCCGCCATGTCGTCGGCCGTCTCGAACAGCTGGATCACCACCGCGGTGCGCTGGTCGGCGTCGTGGAGGATCTGGATCGTCTTTGCGGGAATGTCCACCGGCGGGTCCTCGCGGGTCTCGGTCTCGGCTACGCGCCCGGCAAGGTGGTCGGGATCGACGTCGGTGAACCTGACTACGCGTGCGTACATGACTCCTCCGTTCAGTTGGCGAGCCGAACCTACACCCTCGAGGTGCCGCGCCCTCGCGAGCATCGCTGGGGGTTCTCGGGCTAGTTCGCCCCCGCTGGAGCCCCGGGGACCACGACGACAGGTCGCACAGAGTGGTGGACCACCCCGCTCGACACGCTGCCCAGGAGAATCGACTTGAAGTCGGAGAGCCCGCGGGAGCCGACCACCACGCTCGCGACGTCGTGCTCGTCGGCTACGCGGAGGATGGTGGCCCACACGTTTCCGTCGGAGAGCTCCCCAAGCGGCGTGGCTTCCAGGTTCTGTTCCGCTGCGAGCTTTGCTCCCTCATCGGCCAGCGCGCCGGCGTGTGCCTCGACCTCCTTGTCGAGCCTGATCAGGGCTTCTCCGGCGACCTCGCTCGGAATGCTCATGACGCTACCCGCTGCCACTGCGGCCATCGACCGCCCGACGGACAACACGAGCAGTGGCCGATCCGGAAACAGCCGAGCGGCAGCAGCAAGGGCAGCTTTCGCACCGTCTGATCCGTCGTAGGCGAGCAGGACCGAGTTGCGGGAGGGCATTGCGGCAACGCTATCGTCCACCGGCGTTCAGCCCCCCGCAGCCGTGCGTGGACATACCAGCACGGGGCAGCGCGCGTTCCGGACGAGGTGCGTTGACATGGATCCGAGCAGGACTCTCCGGATCGGGCCGTACCCGCGGGACCCAACCACGATGAGGTCCACATCTTCCTGTTCGCTGAGTGTCGGCATCCCGGGGGTCGCGAGCTCCCCGGAGAGTTCCATGTCACCGGGCACCAGCGCGAGCCCCCGCTCGAGCGCGGCGCGCATCTGCTCCTCTCTCGCGCGCAGGAGCTCCTCGGGGTCGTTGAACGCGTAACCGGTCGGATCCACCGGCACCTGGACAGGCTCGACGACAGTCAGCACGCGCAGGCTCGCACCGGCCGCGCGAGCGAGCTCGACGGCGGTATTGAGCGCGATCTCGGCTTCGGGGCCCCCGTCCCATCCAACCGTGACCCGCTTCAGCTCCGTGTCCTGATCCCGAAACCCGGTCGGAGCGACGGCCACGGCACAAGGTGCACCCTGCAGCACTCGCTCCCCCACACTGCCGGCGAGCACGCGACCAAGCGCGGTCTGCTGGCTCGAGCCCACGACGATCAGGTCTGCCTGCACGCGCTTGGCCACGCTGTGTAGCCCGCGGGCAGGCGACCCCGCCCGGCCAGCTCCTGGTGCTCCCCTCCGTCACCGACGGCGTCCCGAAGTGCTCGCTCGCCGTGTTCCATTGAGAAGCCGCCCCAGCCCACAAGAGCCGCTTGGGGGTTCGGAATCTCGTAGATGTGCGTCGCGACGAGCCCGGCGCCCGTAGGGCTCGCCAGCAGCCGGCCGAGAGCCAGCGCGTCGAGGCCCGAGTCGGTCCCGTCGACGCCGACGATGATCTTGTGGATCACGGCCTCCTGCCTCCCTTTCAACGGGGCGTGTTGACCACGAGGTCGAGTTCCGTCACGACGCCCTGCGGCGTGACCTCGGTGCTGTGTCGGACCAGCAGGTGGGTCACGCCCTCCTGCAGCAGGGTGGTGAGTGCTTCGCGTCCCAGGGCATCCGGCCGGATCGTGATCGCTCTTTCAGTGACCGCATCGCGCGCGGGGTGCAGGGACATCTCGCGTTCGACCCAGGCAAGGAGTCCACGCGCGGTGATCCAGCCCAGCGGCCGGCCGGTAGACGCCCCTGTGACCAGCAGGGCGTGCACGTTATGGGCCGCGAACGCCTCGAAGACCCGCGTGAGCGGAGCGCTTTCCACGATCGACGTGACTCCCGGCGTCATCAACTCCGAGACCTCTCGCTCGAGCACCGGCAGGTGATGGGCCCCGGGGGCGGCGAGACGCTCGGCGAAGGAGAGGTTGACCATGCGGTAAGGATCCGCGTCCTCGGCGTACCCGGCATCAGGGCAGTCCCTGACACCACTCCGTGGTTCTCCGCAAAGCTCAGCGGGGACGATCGACGTGGGATCAGTCGAGCCGTTCTTGCAGAGCGCGGGTGACCGCTGGGCCCACCGCAACCCAGCCGAGTACGAGCGGCCACATGCGGCCCCGTCGCAGGTTGTAGTCGCTGAGCAGTTCTTCCCACGACTGGCGAGCCACAAGGCGACCAAATGCGAACTCGAAGGTGACCGTCATGGCGAGCCACACACCGCCGACCCGCAGGGCATCTACCTTGGCCCTTATCGGCCATGCGCGCTGGAGAGCCCGGAAGTAGCCGGCAAAGGCGGTGATTCCGACCAGCGCAGAGAGCTGGTGGGCCGTCTGCGTCTTCACCCATTTGCCGTAGGTGGCTTCCCGCAACACCCCATTCGCAACTCCGACCACAGCCCCGCCCGCCCACGCCGCAAGCCACCTCGAGAACACCGGGCCGCCGTCCGGCCGCCTCACCCTCCGCCAGGTCACTGGGCCACGAGCCCCCCGTCTGCGACCAGCGCGTGCCCGGTCACGAACGACGCCCCGTCGGAGCACAGCCAGAGCACAGACTGGGCGACCTCCTCCGGCTCACCCAGGCGACTTCCTCCGCGACGCAGTCCAAAACCGGTACATGCGAACCGGGTGCCGCAAGGCGTTCGGCGAGCGAGGGAGCGGCGGGTTCATTCATTCTCTTAGCCTGCGAAGTCCCAGGCCGTTCGGCATCGGCACGGAACACCCAACCGAGTCCGTACTAGTCCGCAGTTGGCGGAACGACCAGCACCGGGCACGCAGCGTGATGAGCCACTCCATTGGCGGTGCTGCCAAGGATTGCGGCGGGGCCGCTCAGGCTTCGAGAGCCGACAACCACGACCGACGCGTGATGCTGTTTTGCGACCTCCAGAATCGTGCGCCACGGCGCGGTCATCGTCGAAAGGGAAAGAGGCTTGGGCTCGAAGCCGGCAGCAACTGCCAGCTCGACCCCCTCCTCCACCCATTCGACGGATAGCCGTGCTCCAATCTCGTCGAGCTCCCGCGCCGCTCCCGGCAGATAGACGGGGACCTTGTTCACCCAGGAGTCCCATACGTTGAGCACCGTGGCGGACTTCGCAGCCAGCAGATCACCGGCGCGGGCGATCGCGTTCTTGGCGTGATCGGAGGCGTCGTACCCCAGCAGGACCGGACCGTCGCACTCAGCGTCGGCCTGTGGTGGGACAACGAGCAGCGGTATCGGGCTGTGGGTGGCCAGGCCGTGCGACACGCTCCCCAGGACGGCGGCGCTGAACGCCGAGCGTCCTCGGGTTCCCGCCACGATTGCCACCGCTCGATGCTCGAGCGCCGCCGCGATCAGCGTTTCCCAGGTCTTCCCTTCCTGCCTGAGCACGATCGCCTGGGCCTGTAGTCCGACCTCGAGCGCGAGCTGTACTCCTCTGGCGGCGATCCTTCCGGCCTCTTCTTTGTCCGCGGCGTCGCACTCCTTCACGGCATCGGCCAAGGCGCCATCGAGATCCTTCACAGCTACGTTGGAGCGCAGCATCATGTGCGACAGGCCGAAGAACGAGTGCACCACTAGTGCGCGCCGCGGAGCCATCAGGCGGCCTGCGCAGACGATGGCCTGGGCGGCGCCCTCGACCCGTCGTAGGCGATGAGGAGCGGCCCAGGCATATCAGCGAAAGCCACGGCTCGGGATCACGCCACCGTCCCGGTGTCCACTGCGCGGTTGGTTCGCGGCTCGTTCTTCGCTCCGCGAGGATGGATCAGCACCGGGCATGGCGCTGAGCTCATCAGCTCGGTTGACACCGAGCCCAGCAGCACGCGCCGCACCGGGCCGTAGCCGCGCGACCCAACAACCAGGATCGAACCCGGGGAGGCAGCCTCGGCAAGCTTCTCGGCCGGATCGCCGGTGATGAGGGTGGCCTCGGTCGGCACATCGCCGGTCGACCTCGATGCCTCGTCGAGCTGCTGGCGAGCCTCCTCCTCGATCGCTTCCCTCACCGCCCTGTCCCCGGCCATGCCGGCGCCCTGGCCATGGACAACCGGGGGGTCCTGGGCAACGGCTACGAGCTTGAGCGTCGCCCCCAACACACCGGCGAGCTCGGTGGCGGCCTCGAGCGCCAGTTGCGAGTCGTCACCGCCGCCGACACCCACGACGACGGTCGTGATGCCCGTTGGCCCCTCGGCGTATCCGCGCGGTGCGATCGCCACGGCGCACGGCGCGCCATGGAGGAGGCTGAGCCCGACATTCCCGGCCAGGAGCTGGCCGAGCTTGCTGTGGCGCGACGAGCCGACGACCACGAGGTCGGCGTCGATCTCCTCGGCCAGCCCGGTCAGGCCCATCCCCACCGATCGGCTCGGGAAGGCCTCGGCCTCCGCGCCAGCCTCGTCCGCGACCGTCTGTATCTCGTTCGCGACCTTCTCCTCCTCGTAGATCCAGCTGGACTCGAAGCCGATGGGCAGCGTGCCGACCGGGAAGATGCCTGCGACCACCAGCTCGGCGTTGGTCGCGCCGGCGAGTTGACGACCGAGCGCCAGAGCGTCCCGACCGCCCGGATGCAGGTCGTGTCCGACGATGATCTTGCGGTACATGCTGAGACCTCCTGTGAGACTTCGATTGCGCCCTCACTCTCCGCCCTGGGCAGCGCTCTGGCATCGGCGCAGGTCCCTTGCCCGGCTCAGTAGTCCCCCGCACATCGATCTGTGGCACAACCCCGATGCGCGCTGACAAGGGCGCTCATACCGTGTGCTCATGAACCGATTCCACGTGGTCATCTGTGGCGGCGGCATCGCCGCGATCGAGGGCCTGCTGCGGCTGCGCAAGCTGGCCGGCGACACGCTCGACATCACCGTCCTCGCACCCAACGAGGACCTGGTGATGCGACCGCTGGCCGTGCGCCAGCCATTCGCGGGCGGGTCCCCGAACCGTTACCCGATGAGGCGCATCGCGGCGGACCACGACGCCGACTGGGTCCAGGACAGCCTGGGATGGGTCGATCGCGACGAACGGGTCGTGCACACCGAAGACGGCCGCCAGCTGACCTTCGATGCGCTACTCGTAGCGGTCGGTGCACGCCAGATGCCGGCGTTCGACCACGTTCAGACCTTCCGTGATGCCGACGCCGACGAGGTGTTCCACGGCGTCGTTCAAGACATCGAGGAGGGCTACTCGACCAGCATCGCCTTCCTGGCCCCGGAGGGGCCCGTGTATCCCCTGCCGCTCTACGAGCTGGCGCTGCTGACAGCCGAGCGCGCGCAGAGCATGGACATGGACCTCCAGGTGACCCTGGTCACGCCTGAGCGCAGGCCGCTGATCGTGTTCGGCCCCAAGGTGAGCGATGCCGTCAGCGCGATCCTCGACCGTGCCGGGGTGACGGTCCATACGTCGGCCAGGGCCAGCGTCCCCACGAAGGGCCGGTTGCTGGTGGAGCCGCTCGGGGTGGAGCTCCATCCGCAGCGGATGCTCGCCGTTCCGCGGCTCACCGGACGAGGAATACGTGGCCTACCGGGGGATGGCGCCCACGGCTTCCTTCCCATCGACCGCTTCTGTGGCGTGCCGGGAACCACGGGGCGGGTATTCGCCGCCGGCGACGTAGCCGGCTTTCCCGTCAAGCACGGCGGGCTCGGAGCCCAGATGGCCGACAGCGCCGCCTCCGTGATCGCCTCGCTGGCGGGCGCGGATGTCACGCCCCAGCCGTTTCACCCGGTGATCCGCGGCAAGCTCCTGGGCGGCAAGGAGCCCCTGTTCATCAGCGCCCGGCTGATCGGCTCCAGCGGCTTCGAGTCCGAAATCTATGAGACGCCGCCGTGGCCCGAAGGCGACAAGGTGGTTGCCGACGAGCTCGGCGCCTATCTCGCGCGGCTCGACGTGGCCGGAACCCGTACCGCCAGCAGCTCGTAGCGTCCCCTGTGGCATATGGGGCTAACTTGCACGGTCAGGATGACCGGTCAAGGACTTGACGAGCGTCGCCTCCGCACGCTGCTGGACGTAGGGCGCGGGCTCGTTTCTCAACTCGATCGGGAGGCTCTCCTGCGGCGCGTGCTCGACGCAGCCCGGGAGCTGACGGGCGCCCGCTACGCCGCGCTCGGCGTGCTCGATGAGAACCGGCAAAGGCTGGAGCGCTTTCTCGTCTCCGGGATAGACGAGGACACGCACCGCGCCATCGGCGACCTGCCAACAGGACAGGGAATCCTCGGCGAGTTGATTCGCCTGCCGAAGCCGTTGCGGCTCGCCGACATCAGCGAACACCCGCGCAGCTACGGCTTCCCTCCGGCCCATCCACCCATGAGCACGTTCCTGGGAGTCCCGATCATGCTCCGGGGTGAGGCTTGGGGCAACATCTACCTCACTGAGAAAACCGGCGGGGAGTTTGACGAGCTCGACCAGGAGTCCCTCGTGGTGCTTGCGGAATGGGCCGCGATTGCCGTAGACAACGCCCGGCTGTACGGGCAGGCTGACGGCCGCCGGAAGGAGCTGGAGCGTGCCGTCCGGGGACTGGAGGCAACGACGGCCATCGCCACGGCTGTCGGCGGGGAGACTGATCTGAGCCGGGTCCTGGAGCTGGTGGCCAAGCGGGCGCGCGCCCTGGTCGAGGCCAGTTCGCTGTTGATCCTGCTGCGGGACGGCTCCGACCTGGTGGTCGCCGCCGGCGCCGGCGAATCCGATTCGGCCACCCTCGGCGAGCGCATCCCCACCGAGGGCAACGTGCTGGGACAGCTGCTGCGCGGCGGTCACGCCGAGCGCCTGACGGATGTCTCGAACCGGGTGCGGGTGGGCATCGGCGAGCTCGCGCGCGACGCCTCCACCGCGATGCTGGTCCCGCTGACCTTCCGCGCGAAGACCGTCGGCGTGCTCGTCTGCCTCGACCGTTTCGAAGGCAAGCCCTTCACCGACGAGGACGAGCGGCTGATGCGCGCGTTTGCCAGCAGCGCGGCCACGGCCGTCGCCACCGCGCAAACCGTCGAGGCGGATCAGCTTCGCCTCGGGGTCGAGGCTTCGGAGGCCGAGCGCGGCCGCTGGGCGCGTGAGCTACACGACGAGACCCTCCAGGGGTTGGGCGCGCTTCAGCTGCTGCTGAGCGCTTCGCTCCGGCGCGGGGACGCCGAGACGGTGAGCAAGGCGGCCCGGCAGGCCGTCGGCCAGATCGCGGATGAGATCGAGAAGCTCCAAACACTGATCACCGAGCTGCGGCCGGCCGCCCTCGACGAGATCGGGTTGACACCTGCTCTCGAGAGCTTGATCGAGCGGATTCGTAGCGTCCACGGGATCGAGGTCACGGTTCGGCTCGACCTCGACTATCAGGCGGGTCGCTCGACAACCCGGCTGCAGCCCGACATCGAGCGCACCGCCTACCGCCTCGTCCAGGAGGCCCTGACGAATGTCGCCAAGCACTCCGGAGCTTCCCAGGCTCACGTGGCAGTCGTTGAAGAGGAGGGCCGGGTGACTGTTGAGGTACGCGACGACGGCAAGGGCTTCGATACCCACGCCACTCACAGCGGCTTTGGACTACTGGGCATGCACGAACGCGTCGATCTGGTGGGCGGGAGCCTCGACATCACCTCCACGCCTGGTTCCGGAGCTGCGATCACGGCGCAGTTGCCCGGCCGGCACCGCGAGGCGCCCGCCGCGGCGGGCGCCTCCTAGGCGCGCGCTCAGACCCCGAGCACCGCCGCGAGGACGAGCATCAGAGCGGCTCCCCCAGCCGTGCCGGCAAGCGCAGTGCCGAGATGCTCACGCCTGAAGGTCTGCGGGGCGAGCTCCACCAGCACGAGCGCCAGCATCGCTCCCGCGGCGAAGGCAAAGGAGAGTGGCAGCAGCGCCTCGATCTGCTCGACCAGGGCATAGGCGAGCAGCGCGCCGAACGGCTGCGGCAGGCTGGTGGCGACAGCGGCCCAGAACTGCTGGCCGCGTCCGAACCCGGCAGCCTCCATCGGGATCGCCACGCTCGTTCCCTCCGGAATGTTCTGCAGGGCGATCGCCAAGATGACGAACAGGCCCAAGCCCGCGGTGTCCGAGGCGTAGGCGGTTCCGATCGCGAACCCCTCGGGGATGCTGTGGACGGCCAGGACGCCGAACACCAGCACCGACCGGCGAACTCCCGCGCCACTGAGCTTGCCAACGTGGATGTCCCGGCCTTCGAGCAGCCTTCGCGAGGCAAGCAGGAAGATGACGCCGATGGCGAGGCCGGCCACCACCGAGGCAGTTGATCCCTCGTCGAGCGCCGGCAGCAGCAGGCCGACGATCGAAGCGACGGTCATCAAACCGACAGTCACGCCCCACAGGGCCGGTCGCAGCCGGTCGGCGAGCGACCCGAGGCGAGAGACCGGGATCGCCCCGACCCCAGTCGCCAGCGCCGTCGCGCTGCCGGCGAGCGCCAGGACCAGGACTTCCACAATCCCTACTCGACGAGGCCGTGGTCCAGCGCGTAGCGGACCAATTCGGACCGCGTTGAGCGCCCCGTCTTCTGCTGAATGTGAGCACGATGGCTTTCGACGGTGCGAACGCTGAGGTAGACCTGCTCGGCGATCTCGCCGTTGGTGTGCCCGAGAGCGATCAGGTGCAGGATCTCCAGCTCACGCTCGGTCAGGCCGTCGGGCGGCCCGACGGGGGACGGCGGTGCGGCGGCCAGCTGGCCGCCCAGCTTTGGGTTCAGGTAGGTCTCTCCCAGGGAGGCGGCACGGACAGCGTCCACGAGCTCCGTGCCGGCGGCGTTCTTCAGGACGTAGCCGGTGGCCCCGGCACGCATCGCCTCGCGGGCAAAGGCGGGGTCCTTCTGCATCGTCAGGACGACGATCCGTGTGTCGGGCGATGCCTCGATCAACTCGGGGATCAGCGGCAGGCTCGATCCCTCGGGCATGTTGATGTCGAGCACGAGAACCGCCGGCTTGTAGCCGAGGACCGAGCGCCGAGTAGCACCGAGGTCACCGGCCTCCGCGACGACCTCGAAGCCTGCCTCGGCTTCGAGGACCATGCGCAGACCGCTGCGTACGACCTCGTGGTCATCAGCGAGAACGATCTCGACGGTTTCGCCAGCCGACGAATCACCCATTGGAGCCACCGTAGCCGCCACGGTCGTCATTGGCGAGTGGGCTTGCGCGCTGGCGTGACTGAGCTCATCGAGCGAGGCTAAGGCGGGAGATCCAAGGCGGGCATCGTGGACCCGCCGCACGGCGGCCGCGCAGAACTACGGACCTTGCCCATCCGACCGAGCTAGCGTCTGCCCATGCCCGTGACGGGCCTGCCGTAGGCGTTCCGGAAGTTGGGGTCGACCCGGCGTTTGGCTCGGGGCCACTGGCGACCGTCATCCAGGACCTCGTATCGATCGCGGTGTACCTCGGCCTTGCGACGGCGATCGTGTTAGCGGCCGGGACCCAGCGCCCGCTGGGCGCCCCGTGGGGCGCCCAGCGAACCTGGACGCGTTCAACCAGGAGGGACTAGTTGAACGCGTACTTCTCGTACTCGTCGACGTTGTCCTTGGTGACAACGGCAGCCGGCACGATGAGCTGGCGAGGCACCTCCGGCGGAACGAGCTCCGGGAAGCCCTCACCCAGGGCGATGAGCCGGCCCATGTTGACCGCGGTCGCCGCCATGTTCGGGTTGTAGAGGAAGGTCGCCCGGTAGAGGCCACCCTGCTTGATCTGGTCCATGGCGTCCTTGGAGCCGCCGACGCCGGTGAGGAACATGTCGTCCTCACGGCCGGCGTTGCGGATCGCCTGGACGACTCCCTGGGCCATGTCGTCGTCGTGCGTGTACACGGCGTCGATGCTCTTCTCGGCCTGGAGGATGTTCTCCATCACCTTCAGCCCCTGGTCGGGGTTGAAGTCGCCCGGCTGGGAGGCCACGATCTTGACGCCGTCCTTGGGCACTGCTTCTTGAGCTCGTCCTTGAAGCCCTTGGTCCGGTCCTGGTCACCGAGATGCCGGCCAGGCCCTGGATCTCCACCACGTTGCCCTTGCACTTGAGCTGGTCCGCGATGTAGTCGGCCGCCAGCACGCCGATCTGGTAGTTGTCGCCAAGCACCGTGGACGGTGGCGGCATCCGGGCGTGGTGAAGAGCCGGTCGATGTTCACCACGGGGATGCCCGCGGCCTCGGCCTTCCGTGCGACCGGCGTGAGAGCCGCACCGTCCTGGGGCAGCACGACGAGCACATCGGGCTTCTTCGCGATCGCCTGCTCCACCTGCTGGGCCTGCGAGTCGGCGTCCGCCGCCTGGAGCAGCTCGAAGTCGAGGTCATCGTGCGCCTCGGCCGCCTTCTTCGCGTTCTTGGAGACGGCTCCAAGCCAGCCGTGATCCGTCGGGGGCACGCTGGCGATCATCTTCACCTTCTTGCCGTTGCCGCCGCCGCTGGCCGGACTGCCGATCACTGCCGCTCGCCGGGCTTGCTCGGTGACCGTCTCGGTGTCGCCGCCACAGGCAGCGACACCGACCGCCAGCAGCGCTGCCGCGGCGGTTGAGATACAAAGTCGCTTGAGCGACATGGCATACCTCCTGTTGGGGCGTTCGCTCGGTTCGAGCGGTGCTGATAACGGCGTCATCAGTAACGGGCCTCCGGCCTCTGGAGCAGGACGGCACCGAGGACGATCACGCCCTTGGTCACCTGTTGAACCTCGGTCGAGAGGTTCATCTGGGTCATCAAGCTGAAGATGAGTGCGAACGTGAGCACTCCGAGGAACGTGCCGACGATGCTCGCGCGGCCTCCCGCGAGGCTCGTCCCGCCGATCACGACGGCGCCGATGGCGTCGAGCTCGTAGAGGTTGCCGCTCACCGGCGACGCGCTGCCAAGACGGGCGCAGAGCAGGACCGTGGCGATGCCCGCCAGCAGGCCCATGAGCACGTAGACGCTGAGGATCGTCCGCCGGACCGGCACCCCGGCGATCCTCGCCGCCTCGCGGTTGCCGCCCACCGCCACCACGTAGCGCCCGTAGCGCGTGCGATTGAGCAGCACCCAGCCGGCGACCGTGATCGCGAGGAAGACGTACACCGATACCGGGATCCCGAGGATGCGGCCGTTGCCGAACCAGAGCAGCGAGAAGGTGGCGGGCTCGCCGAAGTTGCCGCCGTTGAGGTCGAGCAGGCTGACCGGCAGCTTGTCGTTGAGCAGCAGGGCGATGCCCTTGCCGATCGAGAACATCGCCAGGGTCGCGATGAACGGCACGACGCGCCCGTAGGCCACGGCCACCGCGTTGATCGAGCCGAGCACCGTCGCGAAGCCGACCGCGCATCACGATGAACACGAGCGTGCTGGTGCCCTCGTCGCCGAGCATGACCCCGCCGAAGACGCCGGCGGCCGCGACCATCGAGCCGACCGAGAGGTCGATCCCCGCGGTCGCGATCACGAACGTCATGCCGATCGCCAGCACGCCGATGACGCTGGCCTGCGTCAGCATGTTGCGGATGTTGTCCCAGGTCGGGAACGTGTCCGGCTCGAGGATCGCGCCGGCCACGAAGATCAGCACCACGACGATCGCCAGTGCGTACTCCTGGAACTCGAGCTGCTTCAGCCGATCGAAGCGTTCCGACGATGTCATGCAACCTCCTCCTCGAGGTCAGGGGAATCGGTGGGCGCGACGGCGTGGCGAAGAAGCTCGCGCTCGGTTGCGGTCTTTCCGTCCACCTCGGCGACGATCTCCCCCTCTCGCATCACGAGGATGCGAGAGCAGATGCCGATCAGCTCCTCCAGCTCGGACGAGACGACGAGCACGCCGATGCCCGACTTGGCCAGGTCGCAGATGATCCGGTAGAGCTCGGCCTTGGTCGCCACGTCGACGCCGCGGGTCGGCTCGTCGAGCAGCAGCACGCGGCACTCCCTCAACAGCCAGCGGGCCAGCACGACCTTCTGCTGGTTCCCGCCCGAGAGCAGGCGCACGACCCGGTCGGGGTCGTCCGGCACCGTGTTCAGCGCACGCAGCTGTCCGCCGGGTCTCGCTCTCGCTCGGCCCGGACGTTGAGCAGCGGGTGGGAGAACCGGCGCAGCGTGGCCAGGCTCACGTTCTTCGCCAGGCTCCAATCGAGCAGGAGCGCCTGCGACTTGCGGTCCTCGGGCGCGAGGCCCAGCCCGGCCGCGATCGTCGCGCGAGGGTTGGAGGGAAGCTTCGCTGCCCTCGAGCCAGACCTCCCCCTCCTCGGGAACGTCGATCCCGTAGATCAGGGAGAGCAGCTCGGTGCGCCCCGAGCCCACCAGCCCGCCGATGCCGAGCACCTCTCCGGCGTGCACCTGGAGGCTGGCGCCCCTCACGGCCGGGAGCCGCCTGACCCCGCGAACGTCGAGCAGAACCTCGTCCGTGCCGACGGGCCGCTCGGGATAGAGCTGGTCCACCTTGTGGCCGACCATGAGCTCGACGAGCTCCTCGGTCGGCGTGGTCGACGGGATGCCGGTGGCCGTGGTGCGGCCGTCGGCCAGCACCGTGACGCGATTGCCGATGCGGCGGATCTCGTCGAGGCGATGGGAGATGTAGACCACGCCCACGCCATCGGCGGTGAGGCGGCGCACGACGTCGAACAGCGTCTCGATCTCGCCGTCGTCGAGGATCGCCGACGGCTCGTCCATGACCAGCAGGCGGACATCGCACCGAGAGGGCCCGCGCGATCGAGACGATCTGCTTGGCCGCCGGCCGCAGCGCCCTGACCTTCGTGCGCGGGGAGATGGACTCGTGTCCCAGCCGGGCGAGCAGCGCGGTCGTGTCGGAGTGCATCTGGTCGAAGTCGAGCAGCGGCCCACGGTGCGGCTCGTGCGCGAGAAAGATGCTCTCGGCCACGGTGAGGTCGTCGACCAGGTCCAGCTCCTGGTAGATCGTGGCGACGCCGTGCGCGAGCGATGCCGCCGGGTCCCCGACCGGGAGCGGCTCGCCCTTGAAGAGGATCTCGCCGCTGGTGGGCTCGTGCACGCCGGAGATGCACTTGATCAGCGTCGACTTGCCGGCTCCGTTCGGGCCGAGCAGGCAGTGCACCTCGCCCTCGAGGACGTCGAGGTTGACCCCCTGGAGCGCCTTGACGCCGGGGAACTCCTTCACCAGGTCGCGGACCTCGAGGATCTTGGTCACGTGACCACCAGCCCTCGGAGGTTGCCGTGCGCGATCCGCAGGCCGGCCTCGACGCGCTCCGGGCTGCCGCCCCACACCGGGATCCTCGTGCTCGACGGACAGGGCGCCGTCGAAGCCGCCCTCGTAGAGCGCGTCCACGTAGTGGGGGAAGTCCACCTGGCCGAGACCCGGGATCCGGTAGCGCCACCAGCCCATGCCCCACGGGTCCTCCTCGCGGGTGGAGACCCGCCCGAAGAACCCGTAGCGGTTGCGATCCGCGGGGAAGGTCTCGGCATCCTTGGCGTGCGCGTGCGACGACCCGGTCGACGTAGGGCCGCAGCGCCGCCACCGGATCGATCCCGAGCCAGAGCAGGTGCGAGGGGTCGAAGTTGAGGTAGAGGCCGAGCTCGAACATCCACTCCCACAGCTCCGGCGAGTAGGCGAGGTTGCCCGGGGTAGCCGTCGGGGTGCCAGCCCTCCATCACGCAGTTCTCGATCATCAGCCGCACCCCGCGCTCGCCGGCGTAGTCGACCAGCGGCGGGAAGATGCGCTCGGCCTCGCGCAGGTTCTCGGCCACGCTGCGGCCGGGGTCGCGGCCGATGAAGGTGCCCACGGGCACGCCCGCCGAGCGCCGCGGCGGCGTCGATGCACGCGCGCACATGGGTGTGCGCGGCCTCGCGCTCCGACGGGTCGGGGTGGAGGTTGTTGTCGTAGTAGGCGAGCGCGGACAGGGACGAGGCCGTTGCCCTCGAGCGCCGCGCGCACCCGCTCGGCCTCGGCGTCGTCGAACGCGTCGGCGGCCACGTGGCTGGCGGTGAAGGGGCGATCGCCCAGCCCCGGCCAGGCCGCCAGCTCGAGCGCCTCATACCCGTTCGCCGCGGCCCAGGCGGCGATGTCCTCGAGGCTTCGCTCGGGCATGCAGGCGCTGAGGAAGCCGAGCTTCATCGGCGCCACCGCTTCGCGGACGGCTGGGATGTCCACCCATTCCCCGGTGGCCGCCGACGCGAGCACCGCCTCGGTGATGCGCGTGGCACGGAGACCGTCAGCGAACACGGGCAGGCCGTCGGGCGCCAGGCCGGTCCGGATCGCCTCGTAGAAGTCGGCCACGAAGCCGTCGAAGCAGTCGGCGTAGCCCTGGGGGTGGCCGCCGGGCAGCGTGGCATAGCGGGCGGCTGCCGGGGAGAGCGACTCGGGATCCCGCCTCACGATCGTCTCCGTGTCGCGGCGGCCCGACCACAGCTGCTCGGGCTGCTCCTGGTCGAAGGCGAGCGCCTCGTGGGAGCCGTCGATCTCGATCCAGAGCCGGTTCTTGCGCCCGGCGGACACCTGGCTGATCACGGCCGAGCCGAGCGCCCCGCCGTCGGTCTCGAACTGCACGATCGCCGCATCCTCGGTGGTCACCTTCCGCATCTCGCCCGAGGCGTCCCCCGCGCCGAAGGCCTTCCTCCCGGAGGCGTGCACCCGCTCATCGACCGTGGTGAGGGTGCGCGCCGAGAGCCGGACCAGACGCTGGCCGGTGATGAACTCGGCGAGGTCGCACCAGTGCGAGCCGATGTCGGCGAAGGCCCGCGACGCGCCGCCGAGGTTCTCGTCCACGCGCCAGTTGTCGTCCTCCGGGCGGAGCATCCAGTCCTGCAGGTAGGTGCCGTGCAGCAGGTGCAGGGGGCCCGTCTCCCCCGTCCGCACCCGCTCGCGCGCCTCGCGCACCGTGGGATAGAAGCGGTAGACGAAGGGCACCGCGGCCTGACGGCCGGAGTCGGCGGCCGCGGCAACCAACCGCTCGGCGCCGTCCGCGCTCACTGCGAGGGGCTTCTCGCACACCACGTGCTTGCCGGCGGCCAGCGCGGCCTCCGCGAGGGGCAGGTGCAGATGGTTGGGCGTGCAGATGTGCACCACGTCGAGCTCCGTGTCCACGACGAGCTCCTCCGCCGACGCCACGGCGCGGTCGGCGTGGAGCGCGTGCGCGGCTGCCGCTGCGCTCTCGGGTGACGAGGCCGCCACGGCCACGACGCGCGCCCCGGCGAGTCGTGCGGACCGAGCGTGAACCCCACCGATGAATCCGGTTCCTGCGATTCCGACTCGAAGCTCGGCGGCCATCGAAACCGACCGTACTCCGAACTTAGTGCGAATGTCAAGCAAAAGTCCACAGAAAAGTGCGAAAGTGCCCTCACTTTGTCTAATGGCGTGATTTACTGGCTGGGTGAGCACCGCCGGTGACCTGCTGAGGCTGATACGCGACGGGACCGCGGTCACCCGGGCGGACCTGGCGCGGCACACGGGTCTCGCGCGCTCGACGGTCGCGCAACGGGTGGAGGCCCTGCTGGCGAGCGGACTCGTCCTCGAGGCCGGCGGCAGTGCTTCCACCGGCGGGCGCCCTCCCACCGTGCTGGCGTTCAACCACCAGGCGGGCGTGGTGCTCGTGGCCGACCTGGGTGCCACCCACGCACGCGTCGCGATCAGCGACCTCGGCGGCACGCCGCTGGCCGAGCGCGCGGGCGACCTGGACATCGGGCCCGGCCCCGAGCACGTGCTGGCATGGGTGTCGGAGCGCTTCGACGAGCTGCTTCAGGAGAGCGGGAAGTCACCTGCCGAGGTGCATGGCATCGGCATCGGGGTGCCCGGGCCGGTCGAGTTCGCCACCGGACGCCCCGTGAACCCTCCGATCATGCCCGGCTGGGACGGCTTCGACATCCCCGGGTGGTTCGCGAACCGTTACAGCGCGCCGGTGCTCGTGGACAACGACGTGAACATCATGGCCCGCGGCGAGCACTGGGTCCACTGGCGCGAGACACCCCATCTTCTGCTGGTGAAGGTGGGCACCGGCATCGGCTGCGGCATCGTCGCCGACGGCCACATCCACCGCGGCGCACGCGGCGCGGCCGGGGACATCGGGCACATCCGCGCGACCACCGAGGAGGTGGTCTGCCGCTGCGGCAACGTCGGCTGCCTGGAGGCGGTGGCCGGAGGCCGG
Organism: uncultured Thermoleophilaceae bacterium; assembly: GCA_963727395.1. Lineage (GTDB taxonomy): Bacteria > Actinomycetota > Thermoleophilia > Solirubrobacterales > Thermoleophilaceae > JAAYBF01. The sequence continues at coordinate 145,041 of CAVSGC010000013.1, forward strand.
GCACTGGCCACGCGCCTTGCGGCGACGGGCGCCGAGGCCTCGAACAGCCGCGACGTCGTGCGCCTCGTGCGGGAGGGCAACGCCGACGCCATGCGGATGGTGCGCGACGCCGGGCGCACGCTCGGCGAGGTGCTCGCGGGCACCGTGAACTTCTTCAACCCGGCCGTGATCGTGGTCGGCGGCGACATCGCCGAGGCCCACGCGGAGCTGCTGGCAGGAGTGCGCGAGGGGATCTTCAGCCGCTCGCTGCCCCTCGCCACGCGCGACCTTCGGATCGTGCCCTGCCGTCTCGGCGACCGGGCCGGAGTGACCGGCGCGGCGATAACGGCGATCGAGCACGTGCTCGATCCGGCGGCCGTCGACCGAACGCTCCGCGCCGCAGCCTGACAGGCGTCATGAACGTGGCGGTACCCGGGGTCGGCGACTCGGTGCGCGCTTTCAGCGTGAAAGACTGACGCCCGTCGGATCGGCCAACGCGGCTCGTAAAGGGAGAGGGTCATCAGCAGCGAGCTCATCAGTGCGCTCACCATTCCGGTTTTCTCGGGCGTGATCGGCTACGTGACGAACTGGACCGGCGTCTGGATGCTGTTCTACCCCGTGCGCTTCAAGGGCTTGACCCTGCCCGGCCTGAAGCGCCTGGCGAGCATCCTGCCGCGCAAGGTGCAGCAGATCCCCGGGATCATGCAGGGCGGGGTGGGCTGGCAGGGCATCCTGCCGTCGCGCGCGGCCAAGATGGGCAGCATCGCGGTGGACAAGGGAATCGCGAAGGTTGGCGGTCCCTCCGACTTCTATGAGCAGCTCGAGCCCGAGGTGCTGGCCGAGCACATCCTCGACACCTCGCGCGATGACATCCGCGAGCTGGTGGAGCGGGTCATGCGCCGAGAGCACCCCCAACTGTGGAACGACCTTCCGGAGGGCCTGCGCGAGGCGGTGCACCGCCGGGTGCAGGACCAGCTGCCGGAGATCGTGCACGACGTGACCGATGAGATCGGCGCCAACATCGATCAGCTGCTGGACATCAAGTTGATGGTGATCCGCCACCTCGAGAAGCACCCGGGACTCGTGAACCGCGTCTACCAGGAGACCGGCGAGCGCGAACTGAAGTTCATCATCAACTTTGGCTTTGCCTTTGGCTTCGCGCTGGGCATCCCGGTGATCTTCCTGACCCACGCGTTCCCCTACTGGTGGGTGCTCCCGATCGCCGGCACCGCCATCGGCGCCGCCACCAACTGGGTGGCGCTGAAGATGATCTTCGAGCCGGCGGAGCCGCGTCAAATCGGGCGCTTCAACGTGCAGGGCCTGTTCCTCAAGCGCCAGCCGGAGGCCGCCGACGTGTACGCCACCGTGATCGCCGACGACATCGTGACGCTGAGCAACATCGGCCAGGAGCTGTTGCACGGACCGCGCTCGGACCGCACCCGCCAGATGATCGCCACGGCGCTGCGACCGGCGATGGACCGCGCCACCGGCCCCGCGCGCGCGGCGGTGCGGGTTGCCGTGGGCACGCGCGAATACGACACGATCCGCGACTCGGTGGCCACTGAGGCGGTCGACTACACCATGACCCCCCTGTCCGACAAGGACTTCAACAGGCAGCAGAGCGCGAGGATCCGCGATCTGATCGCCTCCCGGATGCGCGAGATGCCCGCCTCCGACTTCTCGGAGATGCTGCGGTCGGCCATGCGCGAGGATGAGTGGCTGCTGGTTCTGCACGGCGGAGTGCTCGGCTTCGGCGCCGGCCTCCTACACCTGGCGATCTTCGGCGTATGACCACCCCCGGGCCCCCAACGGACGACGATCCCGGCGACGACCCGCTGGACGCGCTCGAGTCCGCCGAGGCGAGCCTGCTGGCCGCCGCGCCCGCCCTGGCCAAGATCGCACTCGGAGCTTGGTGGCGCACCACCGAGTGGACGGCCGGCGCCTCCGTGCGCGCCGGAGCGCGCGTGATCGACGCTGCGCGCACGGGAGAGTCCGCTGCCGACCTGCTCCAGCGCGCCGGTACCGACGTGCGCGGGTACGCCCGCCAGCTACTCGGCCTGGCCGAGGCCATGGAGGCGGCCGCCGCCGGTGAGGCGCCGGGCCCCGGACCGGCCCGCCCCGGCGATCCGGACTCGCTGCGCCAGCGCGGCGAGGAGCTCCTGCGGCAGTCGGCGGACGTGGCCTACGAGGAGCAGGCGCACCCCGCATACCGCCGGATCCTGTCCGATCTGGCGCCGGACGAGGGCCGCATCCTGCGCTTCCTCACGCGGGCGGGGTCACAGCCGGCTGTGGACGTGAGGACGGCGCGCATGCCCATGGTGAACTCGGAGCTGGTGGCGCCCGGGCTCTCGATGATCGGCGCCGAGGCGGGCGTGCGATACCTGGACCGGGTGCCGGCATACCTGAACAACCTCTACCGCCTGGGGCTGATCTGGTTCTCGCGCGAGCCGCTGCCCGATCCGCTGACCTATCAGGTGCTCGAGGCCCAGCCCGAGGTGGGCGAGGCCCTCAGCGAGGCCGGCCGTGGCGGAAAGACCGTGCGTCGCAGCATCCATCTGACGCCGTTCGGCGAGGACTTCTCCAGAGTGTGCCTGCCTGCGGAGGGCGAGGAGGTGGACACGCTGCCCGACAGCGAGGCCGCGCGTGAGCGCGGCGAGCCTAAGCCGCCGCCTGCTCCCTCGCCCGGGCCGCCGCCACGCGTGGACTCTCGGTGAACGGCTCGCCGTGACCAGCCAGCACGGCGTCGGCCTCCAGGTCGTCGAACCGCGCGAGCGACTCCAGGCACTGGGCGTTACTCACATTCATCTGCCGCGGCATGAGCTGGATACCGCGGGCACCGGTTACGGGGTTCCACGTGCACAGCGCGTCGCCCACGAAGACCACGCCGTGCTCGGCAAAGTGGAAGGCGCAGTGACCCGGCGTGTGGCCGGGCGTATGGATCACCGTGGGCCGGCCGGGCACATCGAGCACGTCACCGTCGGAGAAGGTCTCCGGGTTCTCGATCTTCGGCATCTTCAGCCCGCCGCTGCGCCCCAGCGCCACGGCGAACTGCCACAGGGTGGGACGCCACAGCACACCCAGGAGATGCCGCGGGCTGGCGTCGCCGCCCTTGGGGCCGGGCTTCGCGAGCGTGCCCTCGTCGGCGGAATGGATCAGCACCCGTGCGCCGGCCTCGCGAAGGGTGAGGACGATGCCCGTGTGGTCTGAATCGGAATGCGTGAGCACCACCGCCTCCACGTCCGCCGGGGTACGGCCGATGGCCCGGAGGTCGTCGTCGAGCGTGTCGGCGTAGCCGGGCACCCCGGCGTCCACCACGGTCAGGCGGCCGTCCGCCTCCACCACGTAGAAATTCACGAACTTGGTCCCCAGGCGGTGCACCCGGGGGACGATCTCCTCTGGCATCCGGCTCCTCCTCGTCGGTATTACTCGGCGGCCTCGGCCGCGTAGACCTTCAGATCCTTCGGCGCTCCCTTGCCCCTGAAGCGGTAGCGGCGCGTGAGGTCCAGCGCCTCGTCGTCGAGGCGGTGCAGTGTGGCGTCGGAGACCAGCACCTCGCCCGGCCTCGCCGCGCCGGCCACGCGCGCCGCGATGTTCACGTCCACGCCGTAGTAATCCCCGCCCAGGCGGCGCGGCCTGCCCATGTGGATGCCGGTTCGCAGGCGGGGGCTGTGGCCGCCCACCTCGACGCCGGCCAGGGCGCGCGAGCCTTCCAGTGCGGCCTCCACCGCCTCGGCCGGATCGGCGAAGACGGCCATCACACCGTCGCCCAGGCGCTTGACGATCCTGCCTCCGTGCGCCTCGATCGGCGGCTCCACCGCCTCCCCCACGCGGCGCAGAAGCTCCAGCGCCAGAGTGTCGCCCGCCTCCAGCGTCCAGTCCGAGAAGCCCACCAGGTCGTTGAACACGATCACGAGCTCCTCGTCCCCGAGCCCGCGACCCTGCGCCTCCGATACCGACTGCCACACCTGCAGCGCGCTGAAGCCCACCTCGCGCAGCGCACTCGGGCGCTCCGCGGTGAGGGCGGTCAGACGCTGGCCGATCAGCTGCGGCGCGTCGCTGCCCGCCACCGACAGGCGGTCGCCGTACTCGCTGTCGCCCGGAAGCATGCTTCGCAGCGCCTGTGCTGCCCGGACCAGGGTCGGAGCCGAGTCGAGCCTCTTCAGCCGCGCGGCCATCCGGCCCTCGGCGGGCTCCGGCGCATCGCTCGAGGGCTCGGAGCTCATCCTGCCCAGCACGCTACACCGGCAGGCTCGCCGCGGTGGCGAAGGCCGCCGGCCCCCGGGGGAGGGGCCGGCGGCGGTCTCCCTAGGAGGCGGGAGCTAGGAGGCGTGCGGGTGGATCCGCGGAGCGCGGAAGGCGCCCCGGATGCGGTCGGCCCTGCGCCGCTCGGAGCCACGCAGCTGGCGCGCACGCAGGTCGAGCATCTCGACCAGTGCGGTGGTGCGATGGAACGGATCCGCGATCGCCGGTCCGCCGTTGAGCGGCAGGGCGGCAACGGGCCGGTCGCCGGCCTCGGCCACGAGCACCGGACCGTCCGGCACGGGCGCCTCGTCGAGGTGGGCGAGCCTGACCAGCGCAGCAGCGTCGGAGTAATCCGCGAGCCGCACCGTCACGTCGCCCGACGGGCGAGTCCTGCTGGAGCTGTTCACGTACGACATGACTGATCCTTTCGTCTTACAAGTTGTGCCTTGCGGCTTGCACATGTAGTATCGCCCTAGGGTGATTGCCTAACAATGTCGTACAAAGTGGACTTGACCGATCTGAAGCGGGACGGGGACGTTTCGATCACGCGCCAGCTGGCCGACCGCTTTGCCGGGGCCATCGAGAGCGGCGTGCTGGAGCCCGGGGAGAAGCTGCCTCCCACCCGCACGCTGGCCGCAGAAGCAGGGATAAACCACCTCACCGCGGCGCGCGTATACCGCCGTCTGGCGGAGCAGGGCTACGTGACGGCGAGCGTGGGGCGCGGCACCTTCGTGCGCTCCGTGGTGCCGGCCGCCGCCCAGGAGCGTGGAGACGACTGGCAGGCATTTGTACTACCAGATCGTCCTATGACCTACCAGGACGAGATCCTCTCGGACGCATTCCGCTTCCCCACGCGCGAGGGGATGATCTCGCTCGCCACGGGCTGGCCGTCACTGGACTTCCACCCGTCCACCGAGATCGCGGCCATCGTGGCCGAGATCTTCGAGGAGGAGGCCGAGCGCGCGCTGTCCTACCTGCCGCCCGAGGGCCTGCCCGAGCTGCGTGAGATCGTGGCGTCGCGCGCGCACGACCGCGGGTCGGCGTCGGACCCCGAGGAGATCATCGTGACCTCCGGGGCCCAGCAGGCGATCGACCTCGCGGCCCGGACGCTGCTCGAGCCGGGGGACGTGGTGGCGGTGGAGTCGCCCACCTTCACCGGCAGCCTTCTGGCGCTGCGCTCCACCGGCGCGCGCGTGATCGGGGTGCCCGTGGACGACGACGGGCTCGACGTGGATGCGCTGGAGCAGGTGCTCTCCCGCCACGAGATCAAGCTGTGCGCGCTGCAGACCGCCTGCCAGAACCCCACCGGCGCGGACCTATCCGCCGAGCGGCGGACCCGGCTCGCCCAGCTGGCGATGGAGCGCAACTTCTTCGTGCTCGAGGACGCCGTGTACGCCGACCTGCGCTTCGAGGGCGAGCGCCCGCCGTCGCTGCGGCGAGAGGCCCCCGGTCACGTGCTCTACGTGAACTCGCTGTCCAAGGTGGTGGGCGGCGGCCTGCGGGTGGGCTGGCTTGCGGCGCGCGGACCGGTGCGGGAGCGGCTGATCACCCTCAAGCAGGCCTCGGACTTCCACACGCCCACGCTCGTGCAGCACATCGCCGCGCGCTACATGGCCACCGACGCCTACGATCGCGAGCTGGCGCGCAGCGTGCCCTACTACCGCGAGCGCCGCGACGCGCTGATGGCCGCCCTGCAGCGCCACCTGGAGGGGGAGTACGACGCCGTCACGCCACGCGGCGGCCACCACGTCTGGGTCACCCTGCGCCGGCCGGCGGAGGAGCGCACGCTGTACTCCGAGGCGATCCGCCACGGCGTGTCGTTCACTCCCGGCGGCGCCGTGACTGTGGAGCGCCAGCAGAAGACGAGCCTGAGGCTGTCGTTCTCGCTGCTGGAGCCCGAGGAGCTGGACGAGGGCGTCAGGCGCCTGGCTCGGGCGCTGCGCGAGGTGCGCCGGCGAGCCCGTACGGCGGTGGCCGCGCCGCTGTCGTAGCCGCCCCGGCAGGGGCCGCTCCTATTCCCTCGCCCCGGCCGCGCCGGGTTGCACGCGCTCCCAGAACTCGCCCATCGTCGCCAGATCGCCCTCCGAGAAGTGACTCAGGAAGCGCTCGCGCACGCCCCTCAGGTGCGTCTCGCGCGCCGCGTCGAAGACCTGGCGCCCCTCCACGGTGATCAGGGCGTTGAATCCGCGCTGATCGGAGGGGCATGGCTCGCGCTCGACCAGGCCGGCGCGCTCGAGGCGGTCCACCAGCCGGGTGAGGCCGCTCCGGCTGAGCAGCACGGAGTCGGCCAGCTGTGCCATGCGCATCCTGCCGCCGGGCGCGTCGGCCAGGAACAGGAGCACTTCGTACGTGCTCAGCGAGAGTCCGTGGCCGGACGCCAGATCGCTGTCCAGCGTCTTCATCAGGCCGGCGTGCACACGAAGCATGCCGCGCCATCCCGCCAGCTCGCGCGGGGTCAGCAGGCGGCCGCTCGTCTGAGTAGTTGCAGACACAATTACCTTCCGCTACAGTTGCTCTCGCAACCGATCCTAGCCCCGAGGGAGGGCAGACATGAAGCTTGAGGGCATCCACCACGTCACCGCTATCACCGGCGATGCGCCGCGCAACCTCGACTTCTACGCCCGCGTCCTGGGCCTGCGTCTGGTCAAGAAAACGGTGAACCAGGACGACCCGACCGTCTACCACCTCTTCTACGCCGACGAGAAGGGAAGCCCGGGTGCAGACCTCACCTTCTTCGAGTACCCCGGCGCCGCCCCGGGCCGCCCGGGCGACGGCATGGTCCACCGCATCGTGTGGCGTGTGGGCTCGCCAGAGGCGATCGACTTCTGGACCGAGCGCCTGGCCGGCGAGGGCGTGGACACCACTCCCATGGATGGGCGACTGCGCTTTTCCGATCCCGAGGGCCTCGAGCACGAGCTACTGGTGAGCGAGTCCTCTGACGCGCCGCTGATCGCCGACCACCCGGAGGTGCCGCGTGAGATGGCGCTTCAGGGCTTCGACGGCGTTCGCGCGTACGCGGGCAACCCGGACGCCAGCAGCGAGCTGCTCGACAAGCTGGGCTTCACGCGGTCGGACGACGGCTGGGAGGTGCGCGGAGACCAGCGCGGCGGGAACTACGCCTACGACGCCCCGCCCGCCGAGGCCGGACAACCTGGCGGTGGCACCGTGCATCACGTGGCATATGCATCGCAGATGGACGAGCACAAGGCGTGGCGCGAGCGGGCCATCGAGGGCGGTGCCCATCCCACTCCCGTGATCGACCGCTTCTGGTTCGAGTCGATCTACTTCCGCGAGCCGAGCGGAGTGCTGTTCGAGATCGCGACGATGGGGCCGGGCTTCACCACCGATGAGGATGCCGAGCACCTGGGCGAGAGCCTCGTGCTCCCGCCGCGCTTCGAGCCGCTGCGCGAGCAGATCGAGCAGTCCCTCACGCCGCTCGAGAGCCCCCGCGCAGCCGCCCGGTGACCGGTTCGGATGCGCTGGCGCACCGGCTGCGCCCCGCGGCCGGCGAGCCCGAGGGCGCACTGGTCCTCTTGCACGGACGAGGCGCCGACGAGAACGACCTGTTCCCGCTGCTCGACGTGATGGACCCGCGGCGTCGCCTGGTGGGCGCCACCGCGCAGGGCCCGCTCAGGCTGCCGCCGGGCGGCGCGCACTGGTACGCCGTGCGCGCGATCGGCTACCCCGACCCGGACACCTTCCTCTCCACCTACGGCCTGCTCACCGGCTGGTTGGACGCCGTCCTCGCCGAGCAGGGGATCGGCCACGACCGGCTGGTGATCGGCGGCTTCTCGCAGGGCTCGGTGATGTCCTACGCCGCCGGGCTCGGTGCCGGCCGTCCCGTCCCGGCCGGCATCGTTGCGCTGAGCGGCTTCATGCCCACCGTGGAGGGCTTCGAGCTCGACCTCGAGCACCGCGAGACGCCGCCGGTGTTCATCGGCCACGGCTCCGCCGACCCGGTGATCGGCGTGGAGTGGGGCCGCGACGCGCGCGACCGCCTTCAGGCCGCCGCGGCCGATGTGACCTACCGGGAGAGCCCGATGGGGCACGGCATCGACCCCCGGGTGATGGCGGAGCTGCCGGACTGGGTGGCTGCCCGGACTGCTTGAAACCGCTCATGCCCCGTCAGGCACGACCGAACAGGCGCCGGATCCGCTCCCACAACACAGAGAAGAACAGCGAGATGCCGCTCACGGGCTTCGCGGGCACGGGCCTGGGTGCCTCCGCTTCCACGGGAATGGCCCCGGAGTCAAGAACCACCGTCGACCGGCGGCTGTCGGCTGTCGACTGTGCCTCGATGGTCTTCGTCAAACAGTCCGAGAAGTCCCGCAGCAACCGATTGGAGACATCCTTGATCATCCCGCCCCGCCCGAACCGCGCCAGGCGGCCGGTGATCGTGAAGTCGGTCTCCACGTCGACTCTCGTGGCGCCACCCTCCTCGCGCATAACGCTCACGATCGTGGCCTTGGCAGAACCCTGCCCGCGCTTGTCCTGACCCTTGGCGTCCATGGTCACGCGCCGCGCGGCCTCGTCCACCGACTCCATCGACAGCTCGCCGCGGTAGGACGCCGTGGTGGGGCCGAGCTTCACGGTGAAGGTGCCGCGATAGGTGCCGTCCTCGCCGGCCTCGGTGATCTCCGCGCCGGGCAGGCACGGCGCCACGCGCTCGACGTCGATGAGCGCCTCCCAGACGCGATCGAGCGGCGCCTCGACGGTGAACGACTGTTCCAGCTTCACGCGGGCCTGCCTTCGGATCGGAGTGCGGCCAGCTCGGCCGGCGTGTTCACGTCGGCCCCGCCGCCCAGGTCGTCGCACGCAACCTCGGTCACGCCGGCGCGACGGAGCACACCGCGCACGCCCAGGTCGCCGGTGGCGTCGCGCAGCTTGGGGAGCAGTCCGCGCTCGAGCACCACCGGGTGGCCCGGCTCGCCGCCGTAGGTGGCACGCACCGCGGGGGTGTCTCCGCGCGAGGCGAGCACACGGTGGACCGCGGCCGTGGCCAGGCCGGGCTGGTCGCCCAGGGCCACCACCACAGCCTCGAGGTCGCCATTGGCGGTGTCCGCCAGCCTCGAGAGCCCGCATGCCAGCGACGCGGCCTGGCCCTCGCCCCAGCGCTCGCACACCAGCGGCTCGGCGCCGTGCAGGTCCACGCCCGCCAGCACATCGTCGGCGCGGCTGCCGAGCACCACGATCAGGCGATCGAGCCCGGCGCTGGCCATCGCCGCGACCCCGTGCTCCAGCAGGGGCCGGCCATCGAGATCCGCCAACTGCTTGGTGGCGCCGAACCGCTGGCCGGCGCCGGCCGCCAGTACGAGGCCGGCGATCACGCTCCCTCCTGCGACGCAGCCGGCTCGGCCGGCTGCGCACGATCTCCAACCTCGTGGATGCGGCCGCGCTGCTTGTGGCGCAGGCGGCCGCCCTCGCGCCCGTTCCGGACGGCCACCACCTCGGCCATGATCGAGAGCGCGGTCTCCTCGGGCCCGGTGGCGCCGAGGTCCAGCCCGATCGGGGCGGCGAGCCTGTCCATCTCGTCCCCGCCGAAGCCCTTGCTCCGTCAGCCGCTCGCGCCGCCTCTCCTGTGCCCGGCGACTGCCCATGGCGCCCACGTAGGCGGCCTCTGAGCGAAGCGCTATCCCCAGCGCGGAGTCGTCGAGCTTGGGGTCGTGGGTGAGCACGGCGACGTAGGTGGCGCCGTCGATCCCCACCCGCTGGAAGGCCTCCTCGGGCCAGGCCTGAATCACGGCCTCGGCGTCGGGGAAGCGCTCGGGGGTGGCGAACTGCGAGCGCGGGTCACACACGATCGGGCGCCAGCCGGCGGCGCGGGCGAGGCGGCAGAGGGCGGTGGTGTAGTCCACCGCCCCGAAGATCACAAGCCGCGGCGCGGGAGCGGTGGCGTCCACGAACAGCTGGATGCCCTGGTGCTCGTGCAGCTCGGAGCGCTCCGCCCACATCAGCGACGTGCCCAGCTCGCCGGCCACTGCGTCGAGCTCCGTGGAGCCCAGCGAACCGGAGGTGCTCCCGTCGTCGCGCACCAGGATCTTCGCTCCGACCTGCGCGCCCGCACCGCCCACCACGGTGACCACCGCGGCCCGGCCCTCCGCCGCGGCGATCGCCGCGAACTCGGCCTGGGGGCTGGAGCTCACGCGGAGTATTCCTCCACGAACACGTCGATCTCGCCGCCGCATGGCAGCCCCACGTCCCATGCCTCGTCGTCGTCGATGCCGAAGTGAAGGAGCCTCGGTTCGTTCCCGCGCAGAACCTCGGCGGCGGCCTCCACGACGGCGCCCTCCACGCATCCGCCGGACACGGCCCCCGATACCTCGCCGCGCTGAGTTGACCGCCATCTTGGCTCCAGGCGGGCGCGGGGCCGAACGCTTCACGCCCACGACGGTGGCGATGGCCACGCGCTCACCGCGCGCCACCCACTCGTTCACGTCGTCGATCACGTCCTTCATCGCATCCCACCCTCCATCAGGGTCGCCAGGTCCTTGAGCGACGCTAGCGAGTTGCCCGTGAGGAACTCGTCCACGTGTGGCAATGCGGCCACCATCCCTCGCGTGAGGGGCTCATAGCCGGGCGCCGCCTTGAGCGGGTTGAGCCACACCACGCGGTGCGCGCAGCGCGACAGGCGCTCCATCTCCTGGGCGAGCTTCCCCGGCGCGCCGCGGTCCCAGCCGTCGGAGAGGATCACGACGATCGCTCCGCGGCCCACGCGGCGGCCGTGCTCGCGGTTGAGCGTGGCCAGCGATTCGCCGATGCGGGTGCCACCCGACCAGTCGGTGACCACCTTCGCGGCGCGCTCCAGCGCCACGTCGGGGTCGCGGCCGCGCAGCTCGCCGGTCACCCGCGTGAGGCGCGTGCCGAAAGCGAACGCCTCCACCCGGCGGCGCGCCGCCACGCACGCCTGCATATAGGCCAGGAGCATCCGTGCGTAGGGCTCCATCGAGCCCGACACGTCGCACACCAGAACGAGCGGCCGTGGGCGCTCGCCCGGCTCGCGCCAGTGGCGCTCCACCGGCTCGCCGCCGTAGCGCAGCGACGCCCTGAGCGTGCGCTGCAGGTCCGCGCGGCCGCCGTTGGGCCGCGTCCCGTGCCGGCGTGCCCTGCGGGTGCGGCGGCTCACGCGCACGGGCCCCTGCGCGGCCAGCCGCACGAGCAGGCGCCGCGCCGCCGCGCGCTCGGCATCGGTGTATTCGGCGAAGTCCTTCTCCTGAAGCAGCTCCACGTCCGACCACGCGGCCGGCACCACGTCCTCCTCGGCGACAGCCCCCTGCGCCCGCGGCGGCCCCGCCGGCGGGACGGTCACGCGCGGCAGCACCATCTTCGCGACGTCATCGAGAACGTCAGGCTGCCGGGGAACCAGACCGGCGCCGGGACCGAACACCTCGGAGAACGCAGCATCGAACACCTGGAGGTCCTCCCGGCGCGAACACAGAACGGCGCGAAGGGCGAAGTACGACTCGCGCCGATCAGGCGCATCGACGGCAGCAAGCGCCCGATGAGCGGCGACCAGCTCACCGACCCCCACCCGCACACCGCCTGCGCGCAGAGCAGCAGCGAGCAGCCCGAGCCGGGCGACGAGGCCAAACCCTGCCGACTCCGCCCGTTCAGACACCCTGCAGCACCCCCCGCTCCCTCACCCGCTCGATGTCCTCCCGCACCTTCAGCGCCACGCCCAGCGTCTCGTCCAGCGAGCCGTCGTCGAGCGCGAGCAGCGCCCGAGCCCAGGCGATCGTCTCGCCCACGCCCGGCAGCTTGTAGAGGTCCTGCTCGCGCAGCCGCGCCACCGCCGAGCAGACGCGTTCCGCAACGGCGTCGGGCACGCCGGGCAGGCGCGCCCGCACGATGTCGGCCTCGCGAGCCGGGTCGGGGTAATCGATCCAGTGGTACAGGCAGCGGCGCTTGAGGGCATCGTGCAGCTCGCGCGTGCGGTTGGAGGTCATCACCACCAGCGGCTCGCCCCGTGCCTCCACCGTGCCGAGCTCGGGGATGCTCACCTGGAACTCCGAGAGGAACTCGAGCAGGAAGGCCTCGAACTCGTCGTCGGCACGGTCCACCTCGTCGATGAGCAGTACAACCGGCCCCTCGTGTTCGAGCGCCTCGAGCAGCGGGCGGCGCAGCAGGTACTCGCGAGTGAATAGACCGTGGCCGGTGTCCGCGGAGGTGTCGCCCGCCCCGCCGCGGATGGCCAGCAGCTGGCGCGGGTAGTCCCAGTCATACAGCGCGTGGTGGAGGTCGATGCCCTCGTGGCACTGCAGCCGGATCAGCCGTGCGCCGGTGGCGCCCGCAACGGCCTTCGCCACCTCGGTCTTCCCAACCCCGGCCTCGCCCTCCAGCAGCAGCGGCTGCGAGAGCTCCGCAGCCAGGTGGACGGCCGTGGACAGCGCGCGATCGGGCAGGTAGCCCTGGCCGGCGAGTGCCTGCCCCGCGCCGTCCGGCCCGTCGAAGGCGATGCCGGCCGTCTCAGCCTCCCGCGGCGGACCGCAGCGCGCGCCCGGTGAGCACGCCGGCCAGGTGGCGCTTGTACTCCGCGCTGGCGTTGAGGTCCGCCGGCGGCTCGGTGCCCTCGGCCGCAGCGGCCGCTGCGGCCGCGATGTGCTCGTCGTCGAGCGGCCGGCCTCGCAGGGCTTCCTCGGCGGCCGTGGCCCTCAGCGGAGTGGACGCCATGTGGGTGAGGCCGATGCGAATGTCCTCGCACGCGCCATCGGACAGCTTGGCCAGCACCACCACGCCCACCATCGCCCAGTCCTCTGCCCGGCGGGTGAACTTCTCGTATCCCCACGAGTAGCCGTCCAGGGCGGGGACGCGGATCTCGGTGAGCACCTCGTCCGGCGCGAGCGACGTGGTGAGGTAGTCCCGCCACATCTCGGCGACGGGAATGGTCCGCTCCCCGCCGGCGCCCCGGGCCACCAGCTCGGCCTCGGCCGCCAGCATCACCGCCGGCAGGTCCGACGCCGGGTCGCCGTGGGCCAGTGAGCCGCCGATGGTGCCGCGATTGCGCACCTGCTGGTCGGCGATCTGCGACGCCGCGGCCGCAATCACGCCGAGCGAGTCATCGGACTGCAGCGTGGCGTGAGTCGTGAGCGCGCCGATGCTCACGCCGCCGTTCGAGCGGTCGATCCCCTTGAGCTCGTCCACCCCACCGATGTCCACAAGCAGTGCAGGTGCGGCCAGCCGGAGCTTCATCAGCGGCACGAGGGAGTGCCCGCCGGCCAGCAGCTTGGCGTCCTCGCCACCCTCGCCGAGCGCGGAGATGGCCTCGTCCACGCCTCCCACCCTCTGGTAGTCGAACTCGGCGGGAATCATGACCGCCCCCCTTCGCCGGGCGAGGCTGGGCCGGACCCGGCCGAGCCCCGGCCGTGCTCCGGAACGGATTGGCCCTGCTCGGTGGCCTTCGGGCCGTCGCCGTGGATCGCCTCCCACACGCGCATGGGCGTGAGCGGCATGTCGATCCACTCCACGCCCGTGTCGCCTGATCGCGTCGAGCACCGCTGCCGTGACGGCGGGCGTGGCGGCGATCGTGCCCGCCTCGCCCACGCCCTTCACGCCGAGGGAGTTCACCGGCGACGGCGTCTCGGTGCGGTCGGTGTGGAAGCTTGGGAGCTCGGCCGCCGTGGGCAGCGCGTAGTCCACGAACGTGCCCGTAACGAGCTGGCCCTCGTCGTCGTAGACCACCTGCTCGTACAGCGCCTGGCCGATCGCGTGCGCGATGCCGCCGTGCACCTGGCCCTCGATCAGCATCGGGTTGATGGCGGGCCCGCAGTCGTCGACCGAGTAGTAGTCGACCACCTGCACCTTGCCCGTCTCCACATCCACGTCCACGATGCACGCGTGCGCGCCGAACGGGAACACGAAGTTCTCGGGGTCATAGAACGACGTCTCCTCCAGTCCGGGCTCAATGTCGGCCGGGAGCTCGTTGGGAGGGATGTGCGCCGCGCCGGAGATCTCGGCCATCGTCATCGACTTGTCGGGCGAGCCCTTCACGGAGAACTTGCCGTCGGCCAGCTCGATGTCCTCGGGCGCGGCCTCCAGCAGCGCCGCGCACACCTTCTTGGCCTTCTCCTGGACCTTCTCGGCCGCCCGGGCGATCGCCTCGCCGCCCACCGACAGCGAGCGAGAGCCGTACGTGCCCCAGCCGAACGGGCCGCTGTCGGTGTCGCCGTGGATCACGTGCACCTGCTCGGGCGCGATGCCCAGGCGGTCCGCGGCGATCTGCGCGAAGGACGTGTCGAGGCCCTGCCCGTGGGGCGAGGCGCCGGAGTAGACGGTGGCCGAGCCCGACGGGTGCACACGCACCATCGCCGACTCCCAGAAGGCGGCCTGCAGGCCCACGCCCTGCGGGCCAACGGCGCGCGACGGCGCCAGGCCGCACACCTCCACCCAGGTGGAGAAGCCCACACCGCGGTGGATGCCGTTCTCCCTCAGCTGCTCCTGCTCGGACCTGAAGGCGTCCAGGTCGAAGTTCTCGAGCAGCTTGTCCAGCGAGCCCTGATAGTCGCCTGAGTCGTAGACGATGCCCAGGGGCGTCTCGTACGGGAACTCCTCCTTGGGGATGAAGTTCTTGCGCCGCAGCTCGAGCGGGTCCATGTCCAGCTCGCGCGCGAGCTTGTCCATCATCAGCTCGATCCAGTAGGTCATCTCCGGCCGGCCGGCCCCGCGAATCGCGTCGGTGGCCATCTTGTTGGTGAAGACGCCGACGAAGTTGAGGTCGATCGCCGGGATCTTGTAACAGCCGCCCGCCACCGGGAAGCCGAGCTCGGGGATGAACGGCGTGAGGATCTGCTGGTAGGCGCCGAGGTCGGCGATCACCTTGGCCCGCACACCGGTGAGCGTGCCGTCGCGCTTGGCCGTGAGGGTCACGTAGGCGATCTGGTCGCGGCCGTGGTGAGAGGTGCTCATGTGCTCCGAGCGCGTCTCCACCCACTTGACCGGGCGGTTGAGGCGCCTGGCCGCCACGACCACCAGCGCCTCCTCGGCGTACACCTGGAGCTTCGCACCGAAGCCCCCGCCCACGTCCGGCGCGACCACCCGCAACTTGTCCTCGGGGATCTCGAGCATCCCCGACAGCACGAAACGCGCGATGTGAGGGATCTGGGTAGCCGAGTACAGCGTGACGCTGTCCGCCCGGGGCTCCGCAACGGAGCCGCGGGGCTCGATCGGTGCGCCGGAGATCCGGTGGTTGACCACGCGCTGCTCGATCGTGACCTCGGCGCCGGAGAGCGCCTGGTCGAAGTCGCCACCGGCCACCGCCCACTCGTGGGTCTTGTTGGTGCCGAACTGCTCCCACACCAGCGGGGAGCCCTCCTCGAGCGCCTTCTCGGGGTCCACCACCGCGGGCTTGGGCTCGAGCTCGGCGATCACCAGGTCGGCGGCGTCGGCAGCCTGGCCCTTGGTGTTGGCCACGACCAGGGCAATCGGGTCGCCCACGTGCTTGACCTCGCCGCGCTTGAGCGGCCAGTTCTCGGGCGTGTTGATGTCCACCCCGGGCGGGTCCCACACCATCGGGATCGGGCCCGCGAAGTCGCCCGCCAGCTCCTCGCCCGTGAACACGGCCACCACGCCCGGCGCGGCCTTGGCCTCGGACGTGTCGATCGAGGTGATCGTGGCGTGCGCCTCCGGGGAGCGCACGACGGCCATGTACAGCATCCCGGGAAGGGTCATGTCGTCGATGTAGTTGCCGCGGCCCGTGATCATCCGCGGGTCCTCACGGCGCTTCATCGCCTGGCCCACGTAGCCGCCCGTGGGGGCGTCGGTGACGCTCATGCCGGCACCTCCTTGCCCGCCCCCGCTCTCGCCGCGTGCTGCACCGCCCGCACGATGTTCTCGTAGCCCGTGCAGCGGCAGAGGTTGCCCTCCAGCCCGTGGCGGATCTCCTCCTCGGAGGGATCGGGGTTGCGTTCGAGCAGGTCGGCCGCCGCCATGATCATGCCCGGGCGTGCAGTAGCCGCACTGCAGGCCGTGCTTCTCCCAAAAGCCGGTCTGCAGCGCGTGGAGGTTGCCCTCCTGCCCGAGGCCCTCGATCGTGAGCACCTCGGCGCCCTCGGCCTGGACCGCCAGCAGCGTGCAGCTCTTCACCGACTCGCCGTTCACATGGCAGGTGCAGGCGCCGCAGTTGGACGTGTCACAGCCCACGTGGGTGCCGGTCAGGCCAAGCGTGTCGCGCAGGTAATGCACGAGCAGCTGGCGCGGCTCCACCTCGGACTCGTGCCGCTCGCCGTTCACGGTGAGCGAAAGATGGACGGGCGTGCTCAAGTCTCATTCCTCCCCAGGAATCGAGTGCGTGGAAGCACACTACCCGGTGCCATTCGCCGCGCAACCGGTTGGCGCGAAGCCGCTTGTGGTGCGGGTATGCTGCCGCCTCCGATGGTGCCCGAGACCCGCAGCTTCATGTACGAAGACTTCAAGCTCGTGTTCGACGAGTACGGGGCCGGCGAGCGCACCGTGATCCTGCTCCCGGGGCTCCTGTTCGCGCGCACGATGCACGGACCGCTGGCCGGCACGCTGGCCAGGCGCGGCTACCGGGTGCTGTGCCTCGACCTCCTCGGCCACGGCGCATCGGATCGCCCGCCGGAGATGCACCACTACTCGATGCCGCAGTTCGGCCGGCAGGTGCTGGCCCTGATGGACCACCTCGATCTCGACAAGGCGGTGGTCGGCGGCACTTCGCTGGGCGCCAACACCACGCTCGAGACCGCCGCCGCCGACCAGTCCCGGGTCCAGGGGATGCTGGTGGAGATGCCCGTGCTCGACAACGCGCTGCTGGGTTGCGCGCTGGCGTTCTCGCCGCTGCTCGTGGCCCTCACACTGGGCGCCCCGGTGGTTCGTGTGGGTGCGAACTTCGCCCGCCTGGTGCCCCGTCGCGGCCCGCTGCTCGGGCGGATGCTGCTCGACTGGGCCAGCCAGGACCCCAAGCCATCGGCCTCCGTGCTCCAGGGGCTCTTCTTCGGCCGCACCGCTCCGCCCACCTCCGAGCGCGTGACGCTCAAGCCACCCGCGCTGGTGATCGGGCACCCGCGGGACCCGATCCACCCGTTCTCGGATTCGGACATGCTGGTTCGCGAGTTGCCCACCGCGCGGTTGATCGAGGCGTCGTCGATCCTCGAGCTGCGGCTCAACCCCGAACGGCTCACGGGGGAGATCGTGGAGTTCATCGACAGCTGTTACGGCGGCCGGCCGGTCCAGGACGATGGACCGCGCAGACGCGCCCCGCAGGCGCCGGGCTTGGGTGGAAGGCGACCGGCGAGGCCAGGCCGCCGCCCGGCCTAGAACCGCCGGGAATCCAGCGCGCTTACTACTCTTCGCCGTCATGTCCAGCCGCAAGGAGCAGAAGGAGCAACTGCGCCGCGAGCGCGAGGAGCGCGAGGCGGCGGCCAAGGCCGCCGAGCGGCGGCGCCAGATGATCGGCTACGGCGCCGGCCTGGCGCTGGTGATCGTGGCCGTGGTCATAGGCGTCGTGCTTCTGGGCGGGGGCGATGACGGGGGTGGTGGCGGCAACCGCTCCTCCGACAGCAACGTCCTGCCGGATGGAGGAGAGGTGCCCGCCCAGCAGGTGGACGACCTCGATGACGCGGTGGAGGCAGCCGGATGTACGGTCACGAGCAAGCGCGCCAGGTCCCGCGAGCACACCGAGGACCCCCAGGAGCAGATCGTCTATCCCTCCAACCCGCCCACGTCGGGCAAGCACTTCGCCGCGCCGGCGGATGACGGTGCGTACGAGGCCGCGCCGGACGTCAAGGAACTGGTGCACACGCTCGAGCACGGCCGGGTGATCATCTGGTTCAAGAAGAGCCTGCCGGAGGAGGCCCGCGCCAACCTGCAGGCGCTCTTCGACGAGGACGACTACCACATGGTGCTCGTGCCCAACGAGACCGACATGCCCGTGGAGGTGGCCGCCAGCGCCTGGACGATCGACCCGCAGCCCAACGGCACCGGGCGGCTGCTGGGTTGTCCGAACCACGGGCCCAAGGTCTTCGATGCCCTCCGGGCGTTCCGCGACGAGTACCGCGACAACGGCCCGGAGAACGTGCCCTAGGAAGGGCGGGCAGGCCGATCGTCTGTCGGGCCGGCGGCACCGTGGATCGGGTCGAGCTGTCCTACTGCGTGGTGAACACCAACGGCCGCGAGTACCTGCTCGCCTGCCTCGACGCGATCGAGCGCACCCATCCCCCCGGACTCACCCACGAGGTTTTGGTACTCGACAACTCCTCCGACGACGGATCCGCGGCGGCGGTGCGCGAGAGCCGCCACGACGTTCGTCTGACCTGCCTGGACAAGCGCACCGGAAAGGCCGAGAACGACTCCATCCTGATGCGTGAATCGCGTGGGCGCTGGTGCCTGCTGCTCAACGAGGACTCCGAGCTGCGCGACGGGGCCACGGCGGCGCTGGTCGAGGCCCTGAACGGCGATCCCGGAGCCGCGGCGGCGGGTGCGCAGCTACTGTCCACGGGCGGCGAGGAGAAGGCGTGCGCGTGGCGGCTGCCGGGCCTCGGGCCGGCCATCGCCGGACTGCTCTTCCTACACCGGGCCTTCACGGTCCAGAGCCGAGGACACCGAACGCGGCGGGTGGGCTGGGTGCAGTCCAGCGCCATGCTGGTGCGCCGCGATGCGGCCGAGGAGGTGGACTACCTCGACCCCGAGTTCTTCGTGTACTCGGACGAGACGGACTTCTGCAAGCGCCTGCGGGACGCCGGTTGGCGCGTGCTGTACGAGCCGGCCGCCCGTGCCGTGCACCACGACCAACTGACCACCGACCTTCGCAGCGCCCGGAGGAGGATCGTGGAGTTTCACCGCGGGCGGGCGCGCTACCTGGCCAAGCACAAGTCGAGGGCCGAGGCCCTGGCGGTGCGGCTCTGCGGAGTCCTCTTCTACATGATGCGCGCGGCGGCCGCGCTGGCCCTTCCGGGCCACGACGCGAGGCGTTACGCGCTTCACGCCCGCCAGGAGCTGACGCCCTGGCGGGGCGAAGGGATTCGCGAGGCGGCCGAGGAGTACAACCGCCGGAGGCGAATCGCCCCATAGGGCCTCCTCCGAGCGCCGCTCTACCCTCCCGCGCGGAATAGGATCGTGAGCAGCCGGCCGAGCCGGCTGCCCGCATAACGTGGAACATCCCGACCTCGCCCAGTTCGCCGCAGTGGTGGCCGCCGCCGGAGCGGCGCTATTGCTCGCCGGGCGTGGCCGCACCGCCGTGCTGGCGGCGCTGGCGCTCCTGGCGCTGGGCGAGACAGGGCTCGCGGCGTCGTCAGCGGACCTCGGGCAGCTCGACAGCCTGGCCTCACCATCGGGGGGCCTGGCGCTGGTGCTCGGCCTGGCGGCGCTGGCCGCCGCGGCTGCCCTGTTTGCGCGCCGGCCGGCGTGGGTGCTCGTTGCCGTGCTCGCGGCCGCACCGCTGCGCCCGCCGATCGCCTTCGACGGCTCCGGCGGCTTTCCACTCGAGCTGGCGGAGGACGGCCAGCTCGGGCGTCTGCTGCCCCTCTACTTCGTGCTCGCCGCCGCCGCGCTCGCACTCGCGTGGCGGGCCGCCCAGTCCGACCCGGTGCGCACCGGCGCCGCGCGGGGCCTGCCGCGCGTGGTGGCGTACCCGGCAGCAGCATTCGTGAGCTACGCCGCGCTGTCGGTCCTGTGGGCCGACACACTCGAGCAGGGCGTGGAGTTGCTGGCGTACTTCACGCTCCCGTTCGCGCTCCTGCTGGGGGTGGCCGCCCGCGCGCCCTTCCCTGACTGGGTCCCGCGGGCGCTGGCGCAGACGGGAATCGCGCTGGCGGTGGCGTTCGCCGTCGTCGGCCTGTACCAATCGGTCACCCACGAGCTCCTGTTCTTCGCCCCGAACCTGGAGGTGTCGAACGCCAATTCGGACTTCTTCCGGGTCACATCCCTGTTCGGCGACCCGAGCCTCTACGGCCGGCACGTGGTGCTCGGCATCGGCGTCCTGCTGGTCCTGCTGGCGCTTCAGAAAGTGGACCTGCGCCTCGGGGTGGGGCTGCTGGCGGTGATGTGGGCCGGACTGCTGTTCTCCTACTCGCAGTCGAGCATGGTCGCGCTGGTGGCGATCACGCTCGGCGTGGCGGTGGCCACGGGCGCCCGCAATGTGCGCGTGCTCGTGGTGGGAGGCGTGGCCCTGGTCACGCTGCTGGGCGTGGGCTACCTCGTGGCGGCGGTGACGGTACGGGGCGACTCCCTGCGCACGGTGACCGCCGATCGGTCCGAGCGCGTGGAGGACACCGTGCGGGTGGTGGAGGACAGGCCCATCCTCGGCGTGGGGCTGGGCGGCCAGCCGGCCGCCAGCCGCCGGCTGGCCCGCAGCGACCGCGCGACCCCCACCTTCGTGTCGCACACCACGCCGTTGACGGTGGCCGCCGAGCTGGGTCTGATCGGCCTGGCACTCTACGCGTGGCTGCTCGTGGGAGGGGCGCGGGCGATCATGGCGGTCAGGCGGCTCGAGCCCGCGATGGGGCTTGCGCTCGGCGCCGCCTTTCTCGGGGTGTTCGTGCACGCGCTCTTCTACAGCGGCTTCCTGGAGGACCCGCTCACGTGGGTGGTGCTCGGCCTGGCGGCGGGCCAGCTCACTTGGACCCGCGTCGACGATGGCGTTAACCGAGAGGGATCGCATCAGGACCCGGCGACGGCGAGCGCGTGATCGATCGACTGGACCTGCGCGGTCACATGACAGAGGGCGAGACCTGGGCGCTCCTCGGGCTGCTGCTGGCGATCCTCGCGGTGACACTGCCCGAGCTGGGCTCGGACCCCTGGTCGTTCCGTCCCGGCGCCGTGGAGCCGGACGGCGTGCTGGCTCCGCTCGTGCGCGCTGCGGGGGAGGAGTGGGACGTGGGCATCGCCCGCGCCGCCTGCCTCCTTGCCGCCCTTGGGGTGGCGCTTGTGGGCGCCTGGGCCCTGTGGCGCCGCCGCTCCTGGCCCGGGTGGGCCGGCGCGCTGCTCGTGCTCGCCGTGTCGCTTGCCCTGCTGCTGCCCTCCACGTTGCTGCAGCTCGGCCTGCGTGACGCCACCGCGCCCTGGTTCCACACCAACGACTCGACCTTCCAGATCGAGCTGGCCGGGGATCTGCTCCTCGACGGAGAGAACCCCTACGGTCACGACTACCGGGAGTCGGGCATGGAGCGCTTCTACACGCGCGACGGCAGCGTCTCCGAGCGCGTGCGCGAGCGCGAGGTGGCCCTGGAGCACTACGCCTACTTCCCCGGCACCGTCTACACATCGGCGCTCTGGAGACTTCTGCCGGCTCCGTTCGACGACTACCGGCTGCTGGTCCTCCTCTTCACGCTGGGCGGCTTCGCAGCCGCACTGTCGTTCCGTGCCCCGCTGGGCTGGCGGCTGGCCGTGGGCGCTCTGGTGGTGGCCAACCCGATTGCCGTCAGGTCATCTTGGTTCGGGCAGAACGACGCGCCCAGCCTCACCCTCACCCTGCTCGCGTTCGCACTCGTCACCCGCGGCCGGTACCGATGGGCCGCCGCCAGCCTCGCCGGCGCGGTCCTGCTCAAGCAGTTCGCCGTGGTGGCGGTGCCCTTCATCGCACTGATGCTGATCGCGCGGGCCGTCCCGCGGGCCGAGCTCAAGCGGGTGGGTGCGGTGTTCGCCGGTGTGCTGGCGGCCGGAATCCTCCCGTTCGTGATCGCCGACCCGGTGGCCTTCTACGACGACACGGTGAAGTTCGGTGCCGGCACGTACAAGATCGTGGGGTACGGACTGTCGGCGATGCTGATTCGCGCCGGCATCCTCGACGACCGCGACGGCTCGTATCCGTTCGTGCTGATCGCCCTGCTCACGTGGCTCCCGCTGACCGTCTGGCTGCTGTGGACGCAGCACCGCTCGCGCGAGCTGTGGATAGGCACCGTGGGCTTTACGATCTCGCTGCTCACCCTGCTGTTCATCGGGCGCACGTTCAACAACTACTACCTCCTATGGCCCGCCACGGGGGCCGCGGCGGCAACGCTCGTCTACCTGGGCAGGGAGCGCGGCCGGACCTAGGCGGCGGGCAGGGCGCGAGGGTCAGCGCCGGCGCGCGAGCAGCGACCAAACGTTTTCCGTCACACGCGGGACCTCCTCGCCCAGCCGGCTCTCCTCGAGCTCGCGCGCCCAGTCGGGCGTGCCGGGGCGGATCACCAGCCCCTTGCCGAGCCGGTAGCCCACGAAGGCCGGCTCGCCCACCTCGCGCCCCGCAGCGGTGAGCAGCCTGGCATCGGGCGGCAGTGACAGCGACCGCTCGAACACCTCGAACTCCCCGAACAGGTCATCCACGTCCTCGAACAGCCCCAGCCGGTCGTCCTGCGCCGCGAGCGGAGCGGGAGGGTCCGACCGGAACAGGCGGGTGCGCTCGCCGAACAGGTCGTCCGCGCGCGGTGGACTGGCGTCCTGCAGGCGCTCCCCGACCAGCGCCACCGTCCGCCGCAGCGATTGCCGTCCGAACGAGACCACCTTCAGGCCGTTGTCCTCCACCTCCCGACGGAGGCGGTCGCGCACGGTGCGCGGCAGCCAGATGGAGGTGCCCGCGACGACCACGCCCGGCGCGTTGCCCAGCGAGGGCCCCTCGCGACGGGCCAGCGACAAATCGGTCGTGAGGTCATACGCGCGGTTCTCCCGGTCCAGGAAGCGCAGCAAGGGCGACACCTCCCTGGCGAACCGTGGCGGCAGCCCGCGGTTCGCGAACGGGCGCTCGTCCGGGATCGCCCGGGCCACATTCAGCGTGTCGCCGAAGCCGTCGAGGTCGGAGTCCCAGTCGTTCAGGCCCTGCCACGTGACCGTCGGCAGAACCACCAGCGGCCGGGCGCGGTTGGCAGCGCGCGACGGCGGTCGGCCCGCCACCGCCAGTGGCCAGACCGCGCGGCGGCCGCGTGCGCGCACGCGCACCAGGTACACGCCCGTGCGGGCGTTGCTTGGAATGCGCACGCGCAGCGCGGCGCCGCGGCGGCGGTCGCGTCGGATATCGCGCCGAGCGCCGAGTCGGGAGAAGGCGAAGCGGAAGCGGCGTGGACTCGGCCCCACCTCCAGTCGCGCGACGGTGCCCGCGTCAACCACACCGAGCGGCCCCTCGAGCGCGAGCCGGCGCACCGCGGTACCCGTTCCTGCGCCCGCCGTGCGAGCCTTGGGTACGCGCCTCGGCGCGAGCGTCTCGTTGCCGGCGGCATCCCGTACCCGGACCTGAAAGGCGTAGTTCCCGTCAACCGCAGCGTGGTCGCCGATCACCGAGCCGTCCCACACCCCGCTCCTGGTGCCGTCGCCGCGAAAGCGGCGCACGATCCGCACCGGCCCGCCCTCGGTGCGGTAGACGCGGAACTCGGGATTGGCGTTCTGAGGGCCGCTGTAGCGCACGCGCACCCGGACGCCGCCGTCGCCGGGGTCCACTACGCCGGGCGTGGCGGACTCGAGCGTGGCCTTCGGCGGGCGGGTGTCCACGCGCACCTCCTTGAAGGAGTCGATCACCCGCCCCTCCTTCCGGCGCACCACCCTCAGCCGGTAGATGGCGTCCGGTACGCGAACGCCCTCGTCGTCGCGCCCGTCCCAGCGGAAGCGGTGCTTGGTGTCACCGGCCAGCGGACGGTCGTCCACGAGCCGGCGCACCTCCTCGCCCTCGGAGTCGATCACCGAGAACGAGATCTCGGCCGGGCGGGAGAGATCGAAGCCCAATTGGAGCGAGTCGTTGACGCGGTCGCCATTGGGCGAGAACACAAGCGGTTGCCCAACCGCGAAGCGCAGGACCAGCGGCTCCTCCGTCTTGAGTGACTGGGTGACGAAGAAGGCCGCGACCGTCACGACCACGAGCACCAGGAAGACGGCGCGGACCACTGGGCTCGACTCCACCGGCGGAAAGGTATTCGACCCGGGGGAAGGCGAGAATACGCGCATGCGCGTACAGCTCGTGGATCCCGGTGCGTGGTCCTTGCCCTACGACCACGCCCTCGCCGGTAGCCTGGCCCGCGCCGGAGCCGACGTGGAGCTGGTCACGAGCCGCTTCGTGCACGGCAGCCCGCCGCCGGTGGATGGCTTCCGGGTGAGCGAGAGCTTCTACACGCGGGCCACCGCTCCCGGGCGCGGCCGGCGCGGCCGGCGCCTACTGCGCGCGGCCGAGCACGTTCCCGACATGTTGCGCTACCGCTCCCACGCCCGCGAGGCCGACGTTCGCCACTACCAGTGGCTGGCGCTGGAGGCGCTGGACGCCCTGCTGCTCCCGCCGGCGCGCCCGCGAGTGCTCACCGTGCACAACACGCTGCGCCGCGGCGGCGGACCGCGCGTGCCCGTGACGCGCGGCCTGATACGCCGGATGGACGCGCTCGTTGTGCACGCCCGCGCCGGAGCCGTGGAGCTGGTGGAGCGCTTCGGCGCCGACCCTGAACGCGTGCACGTGATTCCACACGGCGTCCTGAAGCACCTCACGCGACTGCCGTTCGAGGAGCCGCTTCCACCCGAGCTCGCGTCTGTGAAGGGGCCGGTGATCCTGTGCTTCGGCCTCGTGCGCCCGTACAAGGGCGTGGACGTGTTGCTGGAGGCCTTCCAGGAGGTCGACGGCGCCGAGTTGTGGGTGGTGGGCCTGCCCCACATGGACATGGCTCCGCTGCGCGCCGCGGCGCAGCGCGCCCGCGGCCGGGTGCGCTTCGTGGAGCGCTTCGTGGACGATTCGGAGCTGCCTGCCTACTTCCGACGCGCGGACCTCGTGGCGCTGCCGCATCGCCGCATCGACCAGTCGGGCGTGCTGAGCGCGGCGCTGGCGTTCGGCAAGCCCGTGGTGGCCTCCGACGTGGGCGGCTTCGCCGAGGTGGCTTACGATCACCGCGCGGTCGAGACCGTCCCTCCAGGGGATACCGCTGCCCTGCGGGAGACCCTGCAGCGGCTTCTGGCCGACCCCGGCGAGCGGTCGGAGCTCGCCGCTCGCGCCGCCGCGGCCGCATCGGGGCCCTATTCCTGGGAGGAGGCCGGTCGCCAGACGCTGGCCCTGTACGAGAGGCTGATCGGGTGAAGGAGTCCCCCGGCCCGGGTCGTCTGCCATCCTGCGCGCGATGAGTAAGCGCCGTGTCCTGATTGGCAGCGCGCTGGCCCTGCTCGCCGTGGCGGCTGTGGCCGGCGTGTACGTCTACAACGAGCTGCAGCCGACCGAGATGCGTGGCTCGGCGGATGAGGAGTTCGTGCCCACGGAGGGGCCCAAGAAGGCGAAGAAGCCGCGGCTCGACGTGCCGTGGCCCACATATGCGTTCGACAACCAGCGGACACATGTGGCGTCGGGTTTCCGCCACCGTCCGCCATACCGCCGCATCTGGAGGTTCGACGCCGGGGATACCGTGGAGTTTCCGCCCTCGGTGGGCTACGGCAACGTGTACGTCCCCCAGCAGCGTGGTGACTTCTTTGCCGTCAACGGCAAGACGGGCAAGGTGGTGTGGAAGAAGGACTTCAAGCGCTGCGCCGCCGCCTCGCCGGTGATCGCGAAGCGCGTCGTCTACCAGGCCTACATGGACTTCAGCAAGTGTCCTCAGGACCGCCCGGGGGCCGATGGCTTCGTGGTGGCGATGAACGCGAAGACGGGCAAGGTGCGCTGGCGCTTCAGGGCTGGGCCCGTGGAGTCGTCTCCGCTGCTGGTGGACGGGATCCTCTACTTCGGATCGTGGGACCGCGAGGTCTATGCCGTCAGGGCCAGCAACGGCAAGAAGATCTGGAGCTACACCACCGACGACCAGGTGAACACGGGGGCCGCGTTCTCCGGAGGACGAATCGTCATCGCCACCGACGGCGGCAGCATCTACGCGCTGAACGCCAAGAGCGGCAAGCTCATCTGGCGCAACCAATCGAACTCCACGTTCGGCTCGAGGGAGTTCTTCTACGCCACCCCCACAATCGCCTACGGCCGCGTGTTCATCGGCAACACCGACGGCACGATGTACTCGTTCGGGCTGAAGAGCGGAAAACTGCTCTGGGCGCGGCCGTCTGGAACCTACATCTACGCGGCCGCCGCGGTGGACGACAAGAAGGTCCACTTCGGCACCTATGACGGCAACATCTTTGCGCTGGACGCGGCAACCGGCGACGTGAGGTGGAAGCAATCGGCGCCGAGCTCCGTGCACGCGGCCCCGACGATCATGAACGGGCTCGTGTACTACGCCACCTGCGACGGGTGCGGCACCACCGGCGTACGGTCGGTGAAGGTTGGCCCCAAGGGGAGCTTCGCGCTCAGCGCCAAGACCGGGAAGTACAAGTGGAGGTCCAAGATCGGCAAGCTCGCCAACCCGGTCGTGGCGGACAAGCAACGCGTCTACGTGATCGGCCAGAGCAGTGTGCACGCGCTGGTGGAGCGCAAGCGATAGGAGGAGGGCGACCAGCGCTCGCCGGGGTCGTCGCGCTGCTCGCGATGGCCACCGCCCTCGGAGCGGACACGCAGGGCGCCGTAGCAGCCGAGCCACAGGCCAGCTCCGTGGACAGGGAGGCCGCCAGCATCGGTGTTCGGCGGCCCGCCGAGCCGCTGTCCCGACCGCCGGCCGCCGATCGGCCGCCACCGGGCTTTCGCCTCACCCCCGGCCGAGCCATCGCGATCGCCGGCGGCACCGGTGCGGTCTCGGACGCGCGGTCCGAGTACGGACGGCTGGAGCCGCGGGTCTACGTGCGCGGGTTGGATGGCTGGCAGGTGAGCTTCCTCGCGGACGGGGTGGAGCGCGCGCAGGTGTACCTGGACGACCGCAGCGCGCGCGTGCTGGAGGCCTGGGAAGGCCCGGCGGTGGACGTGTTCCTGGCTCGGGGCTACGACGGGGCGTTCGGCGGCGCGCTGAACTCGCCCTGGCTGTGGGTGCCGCTCTGCGTGCTGTTCGTGCTGCCCTTCTTGGACCCGCGCCGGCCCCTGCGCCTGCTTCACCTCGACCTGCTCGTGCTGCTGTCGTTCGGGATTTCCCAGGTGTTCTTCAACGCTGCGAGGATGGAACCCGCCGTCGCGCTCGTCTATCCCGTCCTCGCGTATGTCTTCGTCCGGATGCTGATCCTCGCCTGGCGCCCGTACCGGCCCCGTGGGCCGCTGGTGCCGCTGGCGCCTCCAGCCCTGCTGGCGGTCGGACTGGTGCTTCTGCTCGGCCTTCGCATCGGGCTGAACGTGGTGGACTCCAACGTGATCGACGTGGGCTACGCCGGGGTGATCGGCGCCGATCGCATCGAGCACGGTCAGGAGCTCTACGACGGCAGCTTCCCCGAGATTCGCGGCGACACCTACGGGCCGCTCACCTACCTGGCGTACGTCCCGTTCGAGCAGGTGTTCCCGTGGAGCGGGACCTACGACGCGCTACCCGCGGCGCACGCGGCCTCGATTGCCTTCGACCTCCTTGTGGTGGCTGGCCTGCTGCTGCTGGGACGCATGCTGCGCCCGGGGCGCACGGGCACCGTTCTCGGGCTGGCGCTGGCCTACGCGTGGACCGCGTACCCCTATACAGCACTCACCCTGCAGGCCAATGCGAACGATGCCCTGCTCGCGGCCCTGCTGGTGTTCGCCCTGGCGGCGGTGTCCTCGGCGCCCGCGCGGGGAGCCCTCGCCGGCGCCGGCGCGGCCGCGAAGGCGGTGCCGCTTGCGGTGGCGCCGCTGCTGGCGAGAGGCACCGGCAGGCTCAAGGTGCGCTCCGGTGCGCTCGCCCTGCTTGCCATGGGCGTGGTGCTGCTGGTCACGACCGTGCCGTTTCTCCCGGACGGAGGCCTGCGCGAGTTCTATGACCGCACGGTGGGCTACCAGGCGGCGCGCGGCTCGCCGTTCAGCATCTGGACGCTCGAGCCCTCCCTGGCGCCCCTGCGGACGCCGCTCAAGCTGGCGGTGGTGGGATTGGCGATCGCGATGGTCTTCCTCCCGCGCCGCCGCGACGCGGTACAGCTGGCCGCAATGGCCGCGGCCGTGATCATCGCCGTCCAGGTCCTGGCGGGGCACTGGTTCTACGTCTACGCGGTGTGGTTCGCTCCCCTTGTGTTCGTGGCGTTGATGGCTCCGCATGTCCGGGCGGGCGACGCGTCGCCGGTGAGTGCGTGATGGCCGACGACGACCGCACCCGGCCGGAGGTGTCCCTCAGAGACTTCCAGCCGGGCGATGCCCCGGCGGTGCAGCGCTGGTTCAACAACCGCGAGGCCGTGCAGAGCCTGGTCGAGTACCGCGACTCCTTTTCCGAGCAGGACGCGCAGCGGTGGATCGCAGCCGCCCTGCGAAAGGACGGGCCCGATCGCAAGTGGGCGGTGCTGGTCGAGGGTTACCAGGAGCCGGTGGGCTTCACCGCGCTGTACGGCGTCGGTGGCCAGACCGCCCCGGAGCTCGGCGCCCTGCTGGGGGCGCCCGGCCTGCGCGGCAAGGGCGTGGGTAGGCGGGCGGAGGCGCTCACGATCGAGCTGGCGTTTCACGAGTTCGGTGCGCATCGCATCCTCGGACTCATCCCAGCCGACAATCCGGCCGCGCGGTCGGTGGTCGAGCACCTGGGGTTTCAGTTCGAAGGGACCATGCGCCAGCACGTGATGCGGGGCGAGGAGCTCAAGGACGTGGTGGTCTACGGGCTGCTGCGCTCCGAGTGGCGGCGCCCGCCCGAGCTCGACTGACAAGACGCACGGAGCCTTGCACGCAACTTCAGGGCCCTCGCTAGGTTGAGGTCGGTAATGCTCCCGCAAATTGTGCGGTTCGCCATCTTCGTGGGCGCCTGCGCCGCCCTGTGGGCGGCCCCACCGGCCCAGGCACGCGACGTGCTCCTGATCGACGCTCACCGTGCGGTGAAGGTGGACGACCCCTTCGCGCCCACGGCGGCGGAGTCGGACCTCGGCCGCGAGCCGCGCGTGCGCTCGGCCGGGCGGCCATCGGCCGCGACCGCCGCGAAGCCCAGGCGCAAGTCGCGGGGACGGCGTGCGGTGCTCAGTGCCCTCACCAAGGCGCGTCGCGCGCGCAGGATCTCGCGGGCCAGGTACCGCTCCTACCGGCGGAGCTATGGGCTCGCACGCTCGCGCCACCGCCGGCTGCGCGGCACCCGCAGATACGAGCTGGGCTCGGTGATCGCCACGCTGGAGGGGATCGCGCTCCGCCGCCAGCTGACCGCATCGCGCATGCCGGCGCTCTTTCTAATCCTGCGCCGCAACACGGAGTTCTGGCGAAAGAGCCCGTTCCCCGCCAACCGGGGCCTGGTGCAGTTCCGCGGCAGCGAGCTCATGTTCGAGTACTACGCCGGAGAGGGGCTGCAGCTCCAGCCCCTCGTGAACTTCAAGAAGGCCATCGCGATGCAGGGCGTCTGCTTGCGGCGCGACGGCCCCTGCCAGGAGAGCGCCCTGCGCAAGCTGCTCTCCGAGATGGTGGCCACCTCCGCGCGGCGCGGAGGTTTCCGCGCATGGGAGTACTACTTCGACTTCGGCGGCGGGCGGCCGCCGTGGATGAGCGGCATGGCGCAGGTCCAGGGGCTGCAGGCCTTCGCGCGTGTGTCGAAGCTGCTGGACGAGCCGGGTCTGCGGCGCTACGCCGCCGAGGGGCTCCGGGCGTTCAGGACGCCGCCGCCGGTGGGCGTGGCCACGCGTGGGCCGTTTGGCGGCACCCACTACCTCCAGTACTCGTTCGCCCCGCGCCTGTACATCATCAACGCTTTCCTGCAGGCGGTGATCGGCCTGTACGACTACGCGCAGATCACCGGCGACGCCAGGGCGCTCAGGCTTCATCAGGCCGCCGAGCCCGAGGCGCGGCGCGAGCTGCCGCGCAACGACACCGGTGACTGGTCCACCTATTCCTACCGGGGCGCCGAGTCCACCCGCGAGTACCACGAGCTGCTGCGCGAGATCGCGAAGAGCATGTGCGGCGCGCTGCGCCGTGAGATCTACTGCAAAACGGCGCGCCGGTTCGCCGACTACGCCACCGAGCCGGCGGAACTCGAGTACCTCGGGCCGACCTCGGTCACGAAGGGCACCCCGATGCGCGTGCGGTTCTCGCTGTCGAAGCTGTCTGCGGTCCAGATCGCGATCACCCGCAATGGCAGGACGGCGCTCAGCCGCATCGCCACGTTCCGTCGCGGAACCGGCTCGTTCGCGTTCAAGCCCAGGTCCGCCGGGACCTTCGAGGTGCGGCTGGGGGCCAAGGAGCTGCGCACCGGGCGCGGTCTGCGTACGCAGACCGGCGGCGAGTTCGAGAGCGTCCCGGCCGGCTGAGGGCGACCTGCTCAGGCCCGGTAGGCGGGGAACATGTCCGTCCCGTCTGCGCCCCCGAGCCGCTCGTACGCCTCCGGATCGCACACGACCTCCTGCACCCGAAACGGTAGATCGGCGTTCGCGAACCCGCGCTTGAACGTCTCGAGCCCGTCGCCCGCGCTCACCCCCCCGCCGAGGTTGAGCGGCAGCTGCACCTCGTCGGCTAGGTCGAGCATTGCCGCGACCACGTTCTTGAACGGCGACGCGGCCAGTGCCGCGTCCGCGGTGCCGCCGAGGTAGTAGTGGAGGATCGAGTCGCTCACGGCGGCGATCGCGCCCGCCCCGGGGTGGCCGTCACGCAGCGCCACCAGCAGCCAGCTGCGGTCGAAGGCCAGGACCGCGTCGAAGTACTCGCGAGCGAAGAAGTAGCGCTCGGCCGCCTCGGTGCGGCGCATCGTCTGCTCGTAGGCGGCCGCGAAGGCGTCCCGGTCGGCGAGGGCCGAGGCCGGGCCGGGCATCGCCTCCACCGACCATCCGTCGCGCTCGCCGGCGCGAATCTGCCCCGCGAGACGGGAGCGAACCCGGCGGGCCTCGCCGGGATCGTGTACGAGCACCCGTGAGCGCTCCCGTGCGCCGGCCAGCCAGGGATCACCGCCGAGGCGCTCGCGCCCGAAGATGCTGACCAGCCCGGTGTCCGACCAGTCCACGTCGTCTGCCGCGGGAGCCGGCCCCCCACCCTCGACGGTGGCGCCTGGATAGCCGTAGGGCGAGACGGCGTCGATGCGATCCGTTCCGTCGATCTCGCGCACGATCAGCGGCACCAGCGCCGTGCGGCCGGGCGAGGCCACGCGCAGCGTGTGCGTGGCGCCCTCGGCTTCGAGGAACGCCCGGGAGCGAAACAGGTCATCGCTGCAGGCGGCGAC
Source organism: uncultured Thermoleophilaceae bacterium (assembly GCA_963727395.1). Lineage (GTDB taxonomy): Bacteria > Actinomycetota > Thermoleophilia > Solirubrobacterales > Thermoleophilaceae > JAAYBF01. The sequence goes on from CAVSGC010000013.1 coordinate 176,282, forward strand.
GCCCCGGTCGGCGATCAGATCGGCGTGTGCTCGTTCTCCCAACCGTCGCAGTATCTCTAGCCGTAGAGCCCCTGCCCGGTCACGAGCAGGCGCGCGGTGCGCGCAAGTATCCGCAGGTCGAGTGCGAGGGAGCGGTGCTCGACGTACCAGACGTCCAGCTCGATCCGCTCCTCCCAGCTGATGCCGGCCCGGCCGTTGACCTGCGCCCAGCCGGTGATGCCGGGGTCGACCGCGAGCCTGCGGCGCTCGTGGGCCGTGTAGGCCTCCACCTGAGCGGTGAGAGTGGGGCGCGGGCCCACGATCGCCATCTCGCCGCGGATGACGTTGAGGAGGTTGGGCAGCTCGTCGAGCGAGAAGCGCCGCAGCACGGACCCGACACGGGTCACGCGGGGGTCGCCCGGCAGGACCGGGGTGCCCACCCCGGCGGGGTCGTTGCCGGTGTGCATGGTGCGCAGCTTCAGCAGCTCGAACTCCACTCCGTCGCGTCCCGCGCGGCGAGCCCGGTAGATCACCGGCCCGCGGGAATCGAGCTTGATCGCGATCGCCGCCACGAGCAGCAGCGGCGCGGTGACGATCAGCGCCAGCGCGGCGATCGTGAGCTCGGCGATCCGGGGCACTACCGGGTCCCCTCGGCCTTCTCCCACGTGAGCGGAACGTCACCGCGCACGAAGTCCCAGAGCCCCGCGGCGCTCGCCACCATCGTCGCCATGTAGTAGCGCGCCACCCGCAACGGCGCCAGTGGGATCAGCGGCGCTAGGCCAGCGCCGGCCACGAGAGCGAGCTGTGCCGCCAGGGTGACCACGTACACGGGCCCCTGGCCGATCAGGGCCACGTTGGCCGCGAACGCGAGTAGGTGAAGCAGGGGTGAGGCGTACCGAAGCAGCCGGTGCGAGAGGATCTCGAGGGCATAGAGCGGTCCGTAGCCGCGCGGGGAGAGCATGCCGCCGGTGAGCATCGTTCCCCAGGCCCCGGCCATCATCCGCCGCTTGCGGCCGAACTCGTCGCCGATCGTGGCCGCCATCCGCTCGTGCGCCCGGGCCTGCGGCTCATAGACGGGACGGTGGCCGAGCTTCACCATGCTGAAGGGGAGGGTGATGTCGTGGCCGCGCTCCGAGGGGAGGAACAGGTAGGCGTCGCGGCGCACGGCATTGATCGCGCCGTTGCCCGCGGTCACGCCCGCCAAGCGCGATTCGAGCTCGCGAACCGCCATCTCATAGCGCCAGTAGAGGCCCTCCTGGTTGTCGCCGTCGGACGCCTCGAAGCTGACCTGGCCGCATACGTAGGCCACGGCCGGGTCGTCGAAGCGCGCCACCAGGCGCAGCAGCGCGTCGGGCTCCCACAGGCTGTTGGCGTCCGAGAACGCCAGCACCTCGCCTCGGGACCGCTCCACGGCGGCGTTGAGCGCCGCGACCTTGCCACCTCGCGGCAGCTCGAGCACCACATCGGCTCCCGCGGCGCGGGCGCGGTCGGCGGTGGCATCCGTGGAGCCGTCGGAAACCACCATCAGTTCCAGCCGCTCACGCGGGTAGTCGAGTGCGAGCGCGTTCTCGACCCTCGGCCCGATCACCTCCTCCTCGTCGTGTGCCGCTATCACCAGCGAGACCGGCGGCAGCTCCACTTGGCCGTGCGCAACCGCTGAGGCAGCCCCGCCGCGCAGGGCCACGAGCGCGCGCAGCAGGAGCGGATAGCCCACATGGGTGTAGGCGATCAGGCTCACCGCAGCCCAGAAGACGATCTCGAGCACGACCATGGCCTAGCCGCCGAGCAGCGCACAGTCGAAGCTCATGCGCGGCAACCCGGCGCTAGCGGGTCTTGTCCTGGCCCGCCACCACGATCACGGTGGCGTCGCCGGCCAGGCCCTGGCTGTCGGGATCGGCCTCTTCGCGCTGTGAGATGTTCAGGCGGCGGGCAACGTCGCGCGCCTCGTCCTCGGCGCCCGGCGCATAGAGCACCACGGACTCGGCGCGCTGCTGGTCGGTGCTGTTGGTGATCGTTCCGAGCTGGAAGCCCTGGCTCTCGATGCTGTCGCCGATCTGGGCCGCCAGGCCGGGAACCGTGGTGCCGTTGAGCACGGCCACGGTCACGCTGCCGGGATCGACCGCGGCGCGGCGGCGGCTGTCGTTGCCGCCCTGGCCCGCACCGTTGCTCGCGCTCGAACCGCTTCCCTGCTCAGACGCCTCCTCGGTGGGCTGGGGGGCCTGCTCGTCATCGTCGAGCAGCTGCATGGCCCCGAAGCCGACGCCCACCAGAAGCAGCAGGCCACCGACCAGCGCCATGACCGCGGTGCGCCGGGGGGAGGGCTCCTGCGACGGCGCGGGCTGACCGCCCGGACGGCTCTGCGAGTACGGCGGGATGATCGAGCCGGTCGCGGTGCGGCCCGGGGGCCCGGCGCGGGCCGGCAGGGCCGGGGGCGGCACCGGCCGGCGGGCGCCCGCGGCGGTGACCGGCCTGCTGGGCGGAAGGTTCGGGGCTGCCACGGCGGGCCGGTCACCCGTGTCCTCGTCGTAGTCGCCGTCCTCGTCGTCCTCGTCGTCGTCCTCATCCCCCTCGACGTCGTCCTCGTCCACCTCTTCGCGCTCGTCTCGTCGTCCTGGCCGGCGTCCTCCGCGTCGTCGCGCGCGTCCAGGTCGTCGTCGTCCAGGTCGTCCTGGTCGGCGTCCCCGAAGTGCTCGTCCTCGTCGTCACCTTCCCCGTCGTGGCCCGCGGCCGCGGGCGCGGCGGCGGCTCCGGCCCCGGCCCCGGCCGCCACGGCGTCGCCCGCTGCCTCGTCGTCGTCGCTGTCCTCGTCCCGCGCGGCGTCGGCCTCACCCGGCGCGGCGGGCGGCGGGTGCACCACGGTGTCCTGGGACACGCCCTCCGCCTGGGCGGCGCGGGCACCCGCGGGAGTGGCGGCACCCGGAGCGGGCGCTGCGGGCCCGGCTGCGGTGGCCGGCGCGGCTCCGGCCGCCGAAGCGGCTGCAGCCCCCGCCGCCGCGCCGGCGGCAGGCTTGGCGCCCGCGGCCGTGGCCGGCTTGGGGCCCGGCTGCGCGGTCTGGCCGGGCGGCCGGGGCACGGGTTGCGCCACCACGCGCTGGGTCTGCGCCGCAACCGGCTCGCCGGTGCGCTCGGGCGCTCGGCCGGCCCACTCGCGCAGGCGGCGCACATCACGCGCCTGCGAGAAGTAGAGCGCCGAGAGCACGGCCAGGCCGATGACCGCCGCGAGCCCGGCGTAGGACCCGATCTGCTCGATGATCTCCATGGAGGAGGCCTGGACCTTAGCTTTGGATCCGGCCCGTCGCGGACCCGTCGGAGGCCAGCGCCCGCTCAGCCGACAGCTCGGCCACCGCTCCCGCGAGCCCGGCGGCATCGCCGGAGTACACGAGCGCCTCGATCCGCGCGAAGGCGCTCTCCACCCATTCGGGCTCCAGCCGGGGCCGCACGGCGGCGAGGATCTTCTCCGCGGGCGTGGGCTGGGGCGCTCGCCCGGCTCGAACAGCTCCTCGTGGATCTTCTCCCCCGGCCGGCGCCCGATCACCTCGATCGCGATGTCCACGTCGGGCTCGTTGCCCGACAGGCGGATCATGTTGCGCGCCAGGTCGATGATCTTCACCGGGTCGCCCATCTCGAGCACGAACACCTCGCCGCCGGTCTGCAGCTCACCCGAGCGGATGATCAGCTGGACGGCCTCGGGGATCGTCATGAAGTAGCGCGACATGCTCTCGTCGGTGACCGTTACCGGTCCGCCCGCGGCGATCTGACGGCGGAAGATGGGCACCACCGAGCCGGAGGAGCCGAGCACGTTGCCGAACCGAACCGCCGCGTAGCGCGTGTCGCGATAGCGGTTCTGCGCGGCCTCCACGGCCCACTCCGCCAGCGCCTTGGAAGCGCCCATCACCGTGGCCGGCATCACGGCCTTGTCGGTGGACACCAGCAGGAAGCGCTCCACACCCGTCTCGCCGGCCGCCGCCGCCACGATGCGTGTGGCCACAGCGTTGTTGCGCACCGCCTCGACGGGGTTTTCCTCCATCAGCGCCACGTGCTTGTAGGCCGCGGCGTGGAACACCACCGACGGCTGCTCGTCGGCGAACAGCTCACGCATGCGCGTGGCGTCCTTGCAGTCCGCGAGCACCGCGGTGAGCGCACCGAAGTGGCGCTCCTCCTCCAGCTGCCGGCGGATCTCGAAGAGGCTGTTCTCGGCGTTGTCCACCAACACCAGGCGCTTGGGCTTCACGCGCGCGATCTGACGGCACAACTCCGAGCCGATCGATCCGCCCGCGCCGGTGATCAGCACCACCCGGCCGCGGAGATAGGCCCCCACGCGATCGATCTCCACGCGCACCGGCTCGCGGCCGAGCACGTCCTCCACCTGCACCTCGCGCACCTGGCGCAGCAGGTTCGGGCCCCGGGAGAGCAGCTCGAAGGTGGTGGGCAGCGTGCGCACCGGTATGTCGCGGGCGCGGCAGGCGGTGACCACCTTCTGACGCACGATGCCCGGAGCGGAGGGAATCGCGATCACAACCTCGTCCGGCTTGGTGTCGTCGAGCACCCTGGGCAGCTCGTCGGTGCTCCCGTGCACCCGGTACCCGGAGACCAGCATGCCGCGCTTGCGCGGATCGTCGTCCACGAAGCCGAGCACCGCGCTCTTGAGCTCGGGGTTGCGGCGCAGCTCCATCGCCACCTGCTGGCCGCCGTTGCCCGCGCCCACGATCAGCACCTCGCTGTCGGCGCGCTGCATGAGCGGGCCGCGGGGGCGCTCCACCAGGGCCCGCACGAGGAAGCGCGCGCCCGCGACGAGAGCCAGCGTGAGCAGGAAGTCCAGCGCGATCACCCCGCGCGGCGGGTCGGCCGAGCCGGGGGCCAGCAGGAACAGACCGCCGATCAGCACGAAGCTCGACACCACGACGGCCTTGACGATCGACTCGAAGTCGGCCTGGTCGACGAACCGCCAGAGCTTGCTGTAGAGGCCGAACGCGGTGAACAGCGCCAGCTTGGCCAGCACGACGAAGGCGACCGTGTCGCCCAGCAGGTTCTCGTAGCGCCCCGGGATGCCCGAGTCGAACCGCAGGACGTACGCGAGGTAGTAGGCCAGCCCGATCAGGCAGGCATCCACGGCCACCTGCCCGAGGCGGCGGACGCTTACCGACGATGTGATCCTGGGATTCATCTCTCTTCGCGGGCCGAGAGCAGCAGCTTCACCAGGTCCCGGGGATCGCGTCGCACGCGCTCTGCTTCGGAGTTTGGACGCTTTGCCACGTTCACCTGCTCAGGATCCTCCAGCCGGCGCATCCGGCCTTCGGCGAGCAGCTTCTCATCGACCGCGCCCAGCCGGCCCTCGAACGTGGTGTACACCGGGGTGTCCAGTGCCACTGCTTCGCGATTCATGGTACCGCCGGCGGATACCACGAGGTCGGCGAAGGCGATCAGGCTCTGCGCGTCGATCGCCCGGTCGGGCACGATGAGCCCGCCGAGGGACTGTATTTCGCCGCGCTGGGCGGCCGTGCGGGGCAGCACCACGGCCTGCGTGCCGCGCAGGCGCTCGAGCACGCGGGCGAACAGCGGATTCTCGAAACGGTGGTACAGCGACACCGCCGGCGGCGTGCGCACCACCACGATCGGCTGCTCCGGATCCAGCTCCAGCTCGGACAGCACCGCGCGGTCGGGCTCGAAGTCGGCGAGGTAGTACTCCTCCTTCAGGCCCGGGTATGCACGCACCTTGCCGCGGGCGCCGTAGCGATCCAGGCGCTCCGGCGGAATCGCGTCGGGCACCACCACGGTCCTCACCAGACGGCAGTTCACGTTGTGCTGGACCTTCGCCCACTCGTAGTCGAAGGCGGTGGACGAGGGGATCCGCAGCAGCGCAGCGGCCACGCTCACGTCGTTGGAGCCGTGGCCCATCGCGACGTCGAAATTGCGTTTGCGGGCCCAGCGAGCCAGCGCGGCGCTGCGGCTTGCCAGGCCCAGGCCCTTGCTGGCCAGCCGCCCGCCACGATGACGGCCAACCGGCGTGTGCTCCACGCCCAGGCGCTCGCACAGCTGCAGCGTCTGCGCGAAGTCCCGCGCGGTCACCTCCACCTCGTGACCGTCCTCGCGCATGGCCTCGATCAGGGGGCGCATCACCAGGACATGGGGGCTGTTGGTGAGGTCGACCCAGACGCGCACGGGTTCAGCCCCCGGCGGAGGCCACTGCCCGGACGACCTCGCGCACGTCGTCCTCCGACAGGCCGGTGCCCATCGGCAGCGCCAGACCGGTGCGCGCCAGCTCGTCGGTGCCCGGCAGCTCGAGACCCTCGGGGAGCAGGTGGGCCACGGCCGGCTGCAGGTGCGAAGGCACGCGGTAGTAGCCGCGGGCGCCGATGCCGCGTTCGGAAAGCGAGGCCGCGAGCTCATCGGCCCGCTCGGAGCGCGCCACGTACAGGTGGTACACGTGCTCGGCGCCGTCAACCGGCTGCGGCAGCGTCACGTGCTCGCCCAGGCCCAGCCGCTCGTAGTCCTCCGCGGCCCGGCGGCGGGCGGCCGTCCAGCCGTCAAGCTCCGGCAGCAGGATCCGCAGCGCCGCTGCCTGCAGCTCGTCCAGGCGCGAGTTGTAGCCCACCTCCACGAACGCCTGCTTGTCCTTGGAGCCGTGGAAGCGCAGGCGGCGGGCGGTGGCCGCCACATCGTCGTCGTCGGTGGCGATCGCGCCACCGTCGCCCAGACAGGGGAGGTTCTTCGACGGGAAGAAGGAGAAGGTGGCGGCCGTGCCCAGCGCGCCGGCGCGCACGCCTCCCAGCCTGCCCGCCACGGCCTGCGCCGCGTCCTCGAGCACGGGCACCCCAAGCGCGGCCAGGTCGGGAACCGGCGCCACGTTGCCGTAGAGGTGCACGGCGATCACGGCCTTCGTCCTGGGGGTGATGGCCGCGCGCACGGTTTCGGCCGTCAGGCAAGCCGTGTCGGGGTCCACGTCGCAGTAGACGGGGGTTGCTCCGGCGTCGATGGCCGCCTCCACCGTGGCCCAGAACGTGTAGGACGGGCAGACCACCTCGTCGCCCGGGCCGACTCCCATCGCCCGCAGCGCGATCGTGATCGCGTCGGTGCCGTTGCCCACTCCCACGCAGTGCTTCACGCCCAGGAAGGACGCGAACTCGGCCTCGAACGCCTGGACCTCGGGCCCGAGGATGTACCGGCCGCCTTCGACAACCTCGGCGAGCTTCTCGATCAGCCGCGGCTTGTAGTGGTCGAGGCTGCTTGCGAACAGGGGAACGCTCATGACGGCCCGCTACCCTACCCCGCTGCTCGTGACCCTCCTTGGCTCGATCACCGACCCGATCGTGGACCTCGCGGTCGATGTGGTCGACGCGATCGGACTACTCGGCATCTTCATCCTGATGGTGCTCGAGTCGGCGTGCATCCCCGTTCCCAGCGAGGCCACGATGCTGTTTGCGGGCTTCAACGTCTCAGATGGGGAGTATTCGTTGTTTGCCGCCGTGGCCGTGGGCTCGTTCGCCAACCTCGTGGGGTCGTGGATCGCGTACGGCGTGGGCTACTACGGGCGGGTGGACGTGCTGGAGAAGCACGGCAAGAAGCTGCACATCAAGAAGAGCCACCTCGAATGGGCCGATCGCTGGTTCGAGCGACACGGCGACGCCACGGTGTTCTTCACCCGCATGTTGCCGATCATCCGCACGTTCATCTCGCTTCCCGCGGGCGTCGCGCGCATGCCGTTCTGGCGCTTCTCGGCGCTCACGCTCGCCGGCTGCATCCCGTGGGTGCTGATGCTCACCTTCATCGGCCAGCAGGCCGGTGACAACTGGGAGTCCTGGAAGGACTCCCTGCACTACGTGGACTACGCCGTGGCGGCGGCGATCGTGATCGGAGTGGTCTACCTCGTCGTGCGCCGGCGCCGCGGAGAGCCGCCGGTGGATCCGGCCACCGAGCGCGCCTGAGCACCCTCCCCGCCAAAAGCCGATGGCGGGAACTTCGCATCGCCCCTACATTTGGCGCGAGCCCCAATGAGCACCGCACACGCAATCGCGTGGGGGGCCGAACCAACTGCCGCGGGGACCCGTGCCGCCCAGTCGTCCGGCCCCTCGCGCCAAGACCCGCTCGACATCCTCCTCGAGCACCTCAAATCCCATCCACGGGTGGATGCGGCCGCGTTCCTGCTCGTGGAGCCGGGCGGTCCCCGGGTGGAGACCGCCGCCGGCTGGTTTCACTCCCCGGTATTGCGCGAGGCGCTCGGGGCAGCGCTTGAATGGCCGTTCGATCGAGAGGCGCCCGGCCTGGTGGAGGCGGCGCTGGATCGCGACCGGCCGCTGTTCCTCCCGCGCGTGGAGGATTGGCAGGCGGCGCCCTCGCTGCGCACGCGCGTGGAGCGCAGCCGCGACCCGGTCGTTGCTGCCCGGGCGTGGGAGGCGCTGCGCCACGCGTCGGTGATCGGCTGCCCCGTGAGAAGCGAGTTCGGCGGTCCGGTGGGCGTGCTGGTGGTTGCGTCGCTCGATCCGGCCCGCGCCCTGGAGCGCTCCGACCTCGAGACCGTGGCGGTGCTCGCCGACCTGGCGTCCCTCGCGCGCGAGCGTTCCGAGCTGCTCACCGCCGAGACCAGTCGTGCGCGCGAGGAGCTGCTGCTCAAGCGCGCCGCCGAGGACACCGCCGGGTCGCTGGAGCTGCCAGACGTGGAGCGGCGTGCAGCAGCCCACGCGCTGCGACTGGTGGAGGCCGACCATGCGCGCCTCACCCGGGTGGCGCCGTTCGCCTGGCGGCTGGAGCAGACCGCCAGCGCCGGTGTGGACATCCCGCGCCAGGAGGTGGCCTTCGACCCAGGAATCCTGGCGGAGGTGGCACGCGATCGCGAGTCCGTTCGGGTCGAGGGGCCCGTGCCCTACGTGCACATCCCGATCGGCATGGGCGGGCGGCTGTTCGGAGTGCTCTCCGTGGTGCGCCACCACGAGCCGCCGTTCGGCGCGCACGACGTCGAGCTGCTCGAGACCCTGGCCCGCATCACCGCCGCCGCGATGGCCAACGCCCACGACTTCGATCGCGAGCGAAGGGTGGCGCGGGCGCTCACCGCCGGCTTCGTGCCGTCCTCACCCCTCGCCATCGAGGACTACGAGGTGGGCCTGCTCTACGAGCCCGCGCAGGACCAGCCCGCGGGCGGGGATCTGTTCGGCACCTGGAAGCTGCCCAGCGGCGAGGTGGCTGTGCTGGTGGGTGACGTGGCCGGCAAGGGCGTCGAGACCGCCGCCCTCAGCGCGATGGCGCGGTTCTTCATCGAGGCGGCCACATGGGAGTGCTCCTCCCCGGAGCAGGTGCTGGCGCGGGCCAACAGGATGCTCAGCACCCGCCTGCCCAGCGACACGTTCGTGACCGCCGTGCTCGGCTTCTTCAAGGATGACCGCATCCGCTACGCAAACGCCGGTCACCTGCCGGCTCTGATGGTCCGCCCCACCGGCGCCGTGGAGGAGGTGAGCGGCCGGGGCCTGCCCCTCGGGGTGGTCGATGACCCCCGCTTCGACGAGTACGAGCTGGAGCTGGGGCCCGGCGACCTGCTTGTGGGCTTCACCGACGGTCTGGTGGAGGCCCGCCGCTCAGGCGAGCTGTTTGGCATGGAGCGGCTCACCGAGGCCGTCGTCCGCGCGGCCAGGAAGCCCCTGACCGTGAACCAGGTACTCCGCGACGTACACCGCGAGGCGCGCGACTGGGCCGGCGGCCTGAGCGACGACGTGGCGGCGCTGGCGCTGAGGCGCCAGCCAGACTAAGAGTCGACCGCTCGACCGTCGACCACCGGCTGCCGACCGAACTGTTTGAATGGCCCAGGTGACCGACTCCGCCTATGCGAGCGCCGGGGTGGACGCCGCCGGCGCCGGCCGCGGCGTGCAGGCTCTGGTGGGCGTCCTCCGGACGATCGACACCGGTCGCGAGCAGCGCAGCCTGCTCGGCTCGGGCCACTACGCGAGCGTGCTGCGCCTCGCGGGCTCCACCGGGCTGGTCCTGTCAACCGACGGGGTGGGCACGAAGCTGATCGTGGCCGAGGAGATGGGCCGCTTCGACACGGTGGGCATCGACTGCATCGCGATGAACGTGAACGACGTGGTGTGCGTGGGCGCCGACCCGATCGCGCTCCTTGACTACATCGCCGTGGAGGAGGCCCGCGACGAGGTGCTCGAGGAGATCGGGCGCGGGCTGAAGGCGGGCGCCGAGGATGCCGGGGTGGAGATCCCCGGGGGCGAGCTGGCGGTGGTGCCCGAGCTGATCCGCGGCCACCCCTCCCCGTCCGGGATCGACCTGGTGGGCATGTGCGTGGGGCTCGTGGACCTCGACGCGGTGGTCAGCGGCGACAGGGTGGAGCCCGGCGACGCCGTCATCGGGCTGCCGTCCAGCGGCGTGCACTCCAACGGCTACACCCTGGCGCGCTCGGCGCTCACGGACCTGGGCGAGACGCCGCCCGAGCTGGGCGGCGCCACCGTGGGCGAGACATTGCTCGAGCCCACGGTGATCTACGTGCGCGCGGTGCGCGAGCTGCTGGCATCGGGCCTCGACGTGCGCGGCCTGGCCCACATCACCGGCGACGGCCTGCTCAACCTCACCCGGCTGCACGCCGAGGTGGGCTACCGGATCGACTCGCCCCTGCCCGTCCCGCCGGTGTTCGAGCTGATCGCCGACCGCGGCGGGGTGGATCCGGCCGAGATGTGGGAGGTGTTCAACATGGGCTGCGGCTTCTGCTGCGTGGTGCCGCCGGACTCCGCCGACGAGGCCGTGTCGCTGCTGGCCAAACGCCATCCGGGCGCGGCCGTGATCGGCGAGGCGACCGAGCGGTCCGACGTCGTCGAGCTGCCCGTCGTTGGGCTGGCCGGGCGTGCGGGCCACCACTTCGCCGACCACCTAGGCCGGCTCCCACAGGCGCCCCGCCAACACCGGCACCGGCCTCACCCGCCAGTCCAGCGCCAGTTCCGCCAGCTCCGCGTCCACCCTCGGCGCGGGCAGGCCGCAGACCGCAGCCAGCTCCGGGACCGCCATGCGCCCGAAGCGCCTGAGGGCGTCGAGCACCCCCGGCCGAGCGTCTGCCGACGGCACCGCCGCCCACCGCCAGCACCGCGGCACGGTCATCCTCCGGCGCGGCGTAGCCGAAGAGCCACCGCACCTCGCCGCTCTCGCCCTCGAACCGCAAGGTGGGCAGCGGCACCCGCTCCCTGCCGATCGGCTCCGAGCAGCGCACCTTGCCCGCCTCACGCGCCCCGGGCGGTATGTCGCGCGCTGTCTCCAGGTCTGCGCCGAAGGACTCGACGATGGCATTGGAGCCGAGGTCCATCCGAAACCGGTCCACCGCCAGCCCGGCGCCGCGCGCCTCCTCCACCAGCGCCTCGGTGGTGTCGAGCTTGCGCCCGTGGCAGAAGATGCCCCTCGCGCAGCGCGCGCAGGTACGAGTAGGCTCCGTCGGCCGACTGCTCGGCGGCCGCCTTGACCGCCATGCAAGCCGGGTAGCTGGATGACATTGGCCAGTCGAACCACACCCGGGGGTCGATCGGCATGGCCGATTCGGCCCCCGCCTCGAGCCACTGCCGGACGAGGCCGTCCGGCGGGAACTCGCGCGCCAGACCCCCCATCATGAAGGTCCATTCCAGCCCCGCGCCGAACTCGGTCATGAGGCCCCGGACGGCCGGCTCGGAGGCCCAGGACCAGACGCAGGCCGGATCGGTGATGCAGCGGACGCGAACGGCCATCGAAATCCCCACAATACGAGTCAGCATCCAGTGATCGGCACCCTGCTAAACGAGCGCTTCCGCCTGGAAGAGCAGATCGGCTCCGGCGGAATGTCCACCGTCTACCGAGCGTTCGACCCCACCCTGGAGCGATGGGTGGCGATCAAGCTGATGCACCGGGACATCTCGAGGATCCCGATCAGCTGGAGCGATTTCGCCGCGAGGCGCGTGCGGTGGCGCGGCTGTCTCACCCCCACGTGGTCACGGTGATCGACTTCGGGGAGGACTCCGGCACCCCCTACATCGTCCTCGAGCTAGTGGAGGGCGAGACGCTCAAGGAGCGGATCAAGCGCCTGGGTCGCCTGCCCGTGGACGAGGCCGTGGCATACGCGATCGAGATCGGGCGGGCACTGTCGTCCGCGCACTCCGAGCGCCTGGTGCACCGCGACATGAAGCCCCAGAACGTGCTGATCGACGACGAGGGCCGCGCGAAGGTCACCGACTTCGGCATCGCCCGTTCGCTGGAGGCGGATGGGCTGACGGCGACGGGCCGCGTGCTGGGCACCACCGACTACGTGTCGCCCGAGCAGGCGCTGGGTAAGGAGGTCACCGAGCAGTCCGACGTCTACTCGCTCGGGCATCGTGCTGTACGAGATGCTCATCGGCGAGGTGCCCTTCAAGGCCGAGACCCAGGTGGCGGTGGCCATGAAGCACGTGCGGGAGCCGATGCCCGACGTGCAGCGGCGCAGGCCCGAGGTGTCCGCCTCACTGGCGGCGGTGCTGGACCACGCGACGGCGAAGGAGACCGCCGACCGCTATCCCCGGTCGAGTCGATGGTGCACGACCTCGAGGAGGTGCTGGCCATCGAGGTGGCCCGCTCGGGCGGGAGCAGCGGGGAGGCCACGACGGTGCTGCGCGCGCTGCCCGGCGACACCGCCGAGTTCGCGCCGTCGCGGCTGCGCAACCCGCGCCGCTGGGTGCTCACTGTGCTCGCCGTGGTCCTCCTCGCCGGCGGCGTGGTGGCCTTCTTCGCCACCCGCACCGAGAAGGGCGCGGGCACCACGGCCCCGCGGGCGGGCGGGCTGCCGCGTGGCGCTCGACGCCGACGCCGCCAAGGACTACGACCCCCAGGGCGACGAGCAGGAGTCACCCGAGGCAACCCGCAACGCGATCGACGGCAACCGCACCACAACTGGGACACCGAGCCTACGAGACCGACCTCCAGGGCCTCGAAGGACGGGCGTGGGGCTGTATGTGGACGCAGGCGCGCGCTGCCGTCCGGCGGCTGGCGCTGACCACGGCCACCCCGGGGTTCACCGCCTCGGTCTACGCCGCCAACACCGTTCCCGAGGACATCACGGCTGGCGCAAGGTGAGCGACGACGTGACGTGCCGAGGGACGCGCGCATCGAGGTGGACACCCTCGACCGCGCTTCCGCTACTACCTGCTCTGGATCACAGCGCTCGGCGAGAACGAGAGGGCCGAGATCCAGGAACTGACGCCTGCGCTGACGCGTAGAAGCGGTAGGCGGTCTCGCGCCCGTGGCGCTCGATCGCCACCGTAAGCAGGCGGTCCAGCAGCGCCGGGTAGGGGACACCGCTCGCCTCGAACAGCTTCGCGTAGACGCTGGTGCTCGTGAAGCCGGGGATCGTGTTCAGCTCGTTGAGCAGCACGCGAGCGTCGCCCTCGGGGTCCTCGACGAAGAAGTCGCAACGGGCCATGCCCGAGCAGCCGCTGCGGCGGAAGGCCTCCACCGCGACCAGTGCCACCTGCTCCCGCACCTCCTCGGGGATCCGAGCAGGGACCACGAGCTCCATCCCGCCGGGCTCGTACTTGGCCTCGAAGTCGTACCACTCCGCCTCGATCACGATCTCGCCCGGCAGCGACGCCTCGAGGCCCTGGGCGTCCCCCAGCACCGAGCACTCCACCTCCATGCCCGGGGACATCGCCCTCCACGATCACCAGCGGGTCGTGCTCGAACGCGTCGGCGAGCGCGCCCGGCAGGTCGACCGGCCTCCGAGACCTTGCAGATGCCCACCGAGGAGCCGAGCTGCGCCGGCTTCACGAACACCGGGAGCCCCAGCCGCGCCACCGCCGAGAGGTCGTCGTCCTCCCGCAAGCCACGTAGTCCACCTGCGGGATGCCGGAGGCCGCCATCAGGTCCTTGAACAGCACCTTGTCCATGCACAGCGCCGAGCCCAGCACTCCGGCCCCCACGTAGGGCACGTCGAGCGACTCCAACAGGCCCTGCACGACCCCGTCCTCGCCATAGGGGCCGTGCAGCGCGGGAAAGACGGCGTCGCAGCCCAGGAGGCCGCTGCCGGGCTCGAGCGCGAGCGGCGCGCCGTCGTGGTCCAGCGCCCTCGCGAGAGATGCCACGTCGACCGCCTCATGGCCGGCCCCGGCCAGGCCGGCCCGCGACGGCCTCGGCGGAGGCGATCGAGACATCGTGCTCGCTCGAGCGGCCGCCTGCGAGAACCGCGACCTTCACGGCTGGCCGGTGGCTGAGAGCCCAGGGGCTCTTGGGACGGCGGCGGTTGTGCCGGCCGGCTCCTCGAAGGACCCGACGATCAGAGAGCACCGAGCGCCCTAGTTCGCTCCACCCCCGCGCCGGGGCGCTGCTCGAGCACGATCCCGTCCTCCGCCTCGGTGTCGGTGGCGCGCTCGCGGACGGTGGGCCGTAGGCCCGCGCCGCGCAGCAGGCGGAGCGCGCCTGGCGCGAGAGGCCCTCCACGTCGGGCACGTCACCTGCTCGGGCCCTGCGCCACCACGATCGTCACCTCGTCGCCGCGGTCGGCCTGGGTCCGCCCTCGGGGCGACTGGCGCAGCACCTCGCCGTCCTCGGCCTCGTCGGTCTCCTCGGTCTCCACGTTCACGTCCAGCCCGAGGCCCGTGATCCGGCTCTCCGCCGTCTCGCGCGTGACCCCCACCACGTCGGGCACCGTGATCCGCTCCGGGCCGGAGCTCACGAACAGCCGCACGCGCGCGCCGCGGTCCACCTCCGCTCCCGCGCGAGGCGACGTGCCGATGGCAAAGCCCTTCTTCACCGTGTCCGACGGCTGGGGATCGGCCGTGACCTTCAGGCCGACCTTGTCGAGATCCTTGATCGCGCGCTCCTGCGGCGTGTTGCGCACAGAGGGCACGCGCACCTTGCCCGGCCCGTCGGAGACGAACAGCGTGACCGGGTCGTCCTGCGGCGCCGCCTCGCCGGAGTCCGGATCCTGGCGCAGCACGCGGTCCACCTCGGCGAAGCTGCGCTCGCGCTCCACTTCGACCTCGTCGAAGCCCGCCGCGTCCAGCCGCTCGCGCGCCTCGGCGAGCTGCAGGCCGGTCACGCGGGGAACGTCCACCTTCTCAGGGCGGGTGAACGCGTAGACCATCAGCGGCGATCAGCGCGAGCACGAGCAGCCCCAGGCCCCAGTACAGCCACCGGCTCGGGCGGTCGCGGTCCCGCGGGCGGTCGTCGTCCACCACCACGGGCACCGGCACCGGAGCCGCCGCCAGCGCGGTGTCGCCCGCCCCGTTGCGCTGTGCCTCGACGTAGGGCCGGCACGCCTCGAGCGCGCTGCGAAGTCCTCCGCCGACTGCCATCGCGCCTCGGGGTCCTTGGCCAGCGCGCCCATCACCACGCCCTCGAGGTTGGGCTCGATCTGAACGCCGTCAGTGGACATCGGCGGCGGTACCTCGGAGATGTGCTTGAGCGCGATCGTCACGGCGCTGTCGCCGCCGAAGGGCAGCCGGCCGGTGAGCAGCTCGTAGAGGATCACGCCGATCGAGTAGACGTCGGACGCGGCGGTCACGGCATGGCCCTGGGCCTGCTCGGGCGAGAGGTACTGGGCCGTGCCCATGATCGAGCCGGTCTCGGTCATCTCCGACGCGCCCGCCCTGGCGATGCCGAAGTCGGTGACCTTTGCCGTCCCCTCCTCGTCGAGGATCACGTTGTGCGGCTTGAAGTCGCGATGGATGACGCCGTGGCGGTGCGCGAAGTCCGGCGGCGTCCAGGACCTGCACGCCGTAGTCGATCGCGCGCATCTGGTCCAGCGGCGCCTCCGCGTCCACGATCTCCTTGAGCGAGTGCCCCTTCAGGTGCTCCATCGCGATGTAGTAGGTGCCCTCGTGGTCGCCACGGTCGTACACGCCGACCACGTTGGGGTGCTGAAGGCCCGCCGCCGCGCGGGCCTCCCGGCGGAAGCGCTCGACGAACTCCGCGTCCTGGGCGAAGCGGCGGTGCAGCACCTTGAGCGCGATCTCGCGGCCGAGGTGGGTGTCCTCGGCGAGGTAGACGTCGGCCATGCCGCCCGAGCCGATGCGGTGCAGGATGCGGTAGCGGCCGTCGACCATCGCGTTTGCCGCGACCTCGGTCACTGCAGCAGCTCCTCGAGCACCTGCTTGGCGATCGGCGCGGCCTCGGTGCCGCCCTGGCCCTGCGTGCGCTCGACCGTGACCGCCACCGCCATCTTCGGGTTCTCCACCGGCGCGAAGCCGATGAACCACGCCTGGTTGGAGGTGGCGTTGTCCACCTCCGCCGTGCCGGTCTTGCCGGCCACGTCGATCCCCTCCAGGGCGGCGGCCGTGCCGGTGCCCTCGTTCACCACGTTGCGCATCATGCCCGCCAGCTGCTCGGCGGTCTCGCGCTTCATCACCTGGCTCTGCTCCACCGGCTGCAGGCGCTCCTCCACACGACCGTCCTTGCCCACGATCCGCTCGGTGAGCCGCGGGCGCATGAGCTCACCGCCGTTGCCCACAGCTGACGCCACCAGGGCCATCTGGAGGGGGCTCACCTGGATCTGGCCCTCCTCGCCGCCCTGGCCGATGGCCACGCGGCCGATGTCGAAGCCGCCCGAGTCGTCCACGAGGTCGCCTTCGGAGTTGCGCACGCCGCTGGCCAGCATCTGGGCGTCGGGGTAGTCGAGCTCGGGATCGCGGTTGAACCCGAACCGGTTCATGTACTCGAGCAGGGTCTTGGGACCGATCTGCTCACCCACCTGCGCCCAGACCGTGTTCACGGAGTTCGTGAGCGCCTCGGTGAGGGTGATCGGCCCGAAGTCCGCGCCGCCCGAGTTGGCCAGCGGCGCGCCGCTGATCGTGCGCGGCGACGAGCCGTCGACCACCGACTCGGGGCTGAACTTGCCCGAGTCCAGCGCCGCGGCGGCCGTGACCACCTTGAAGGTGGAGCCCGGCGGATAGCTGGACTGCGTGGCGCGGTTGAACAGCGGCCGGGCCTCGTCGCTGGCGAGGGGACCGAACCGGTCCGGAATCTGGTTCGGGTCGTACTCGGGGATCGCTCACCATCACCCTCACCCGCCCGGTCTGGGGCTCGATCGCCACCACCGAGCCGGCCTGCCCGCCCAGCGCCTGAGAGGCGGTCTGCTGCGCCGAGGCATCCAGGGTGGTGATCACGTCGCGCCCCTCGCGCTCCTCCGACTGAAGCTGGGAGAAGATCGTCCCGAACTCGTTCTCCTCGCCCATCAGCTCGTCGTTGCGCGACTGCTCGAGCCCGGCGCTGCCGCGCTCGATGTAGTGGTAGCCAACCGAGTGGGCGAACAGCCCGGCCGTCCGGGTAGGTGCGGGTGTACACGCGCGCCTGGCCGCGGCCTCGCGGCAAGCTTCGCGCCACCACCGTGCCGTCGGCGGTCTTGATCAGCCCGCGGGGGATCTTCTGCTCGGCGATCAGCTCGCGCTTGTTGGCCTGGCCGCGGCGGTCGTTTGGGTCCTTGAGGGCGTCCGCCTCGAACACCGTCCAGCGTGACGTGAAGGCGATCAGCGTGGCGAACAGGATCATCGACAGCCCGAACAGCTGCACGATCTGGCGGTTCAAACCAGCCCTCCCTGCACCGCGCCACGATCCTTACGCGCGTGGTCGGACACGATCAGCAGCAAAGCCAGGAGCATCATGTTCGCCACGATCGAGCTACCGCCGTAGGACACGAACGGCAGCGTCACGCCGGTGAGCGGGATGGTCTTCGTCACGCCGCCCACGATCACGAACACCTGCAGGGCGAGCACGGCGGTGAGCCCGGACGCGAGCAGCTTGGAGAAGCCGTCGCCGGCCACGAGCGCGGTCTTGAAGCCGCGCGCGGCGAACATCAGGTAGACGAGAATCAGCCCGGCGGCGCCGAAGAGGCCCAGCTCGTCGGTGATCACGGCGTAGATGAGGTCGGTATGGGCAGCGGGCAGCAGCGGGCCGCCGCCGGGTATCTCCAGTAACGCCTGCCCGAAGCCCTGCCCGAACAGTCCGCCGTCGGCCTGTGCGTAGAGCGATTGGGCGATCTGGTAGCCCTCGTCCTGCACGACCTTGGGGTCGAACGGGTCGAGCCAGATGTCCACGCGCTCGTGCACGTGGTTCACGCTGTTGGCGAAGAAGGTGGCGCCGCCGAGGAACATCGTGGCCCCCACCCCCACGAGCGACAGGCGGCCGGTGGCCACGTAGAGCAGCGCCAGGAACCCGCCGAAGAACATCAGCGAACTGCCGAGGTCGCGAATGAACAGCAGCATCAGCATCGCCAGGCCCCAGACCAGCAGCAGGGGGCCGAAGTGCTTGACGCGAGGGGCGTTCGCGCAGGACGGCGACCAGCGAGGCCGTGAAGATGGCCAGCAGCACCGTGCCCGCGGCGCCGAGGCCGAGCGCCAGCACCACCAGGATCACGAGTGCGGTGGGAATCGCGAACAACAGGGCCTGGCTGCCCGGCGTCATCGGCGTGGACCGCTTCTGTACGAGCACGTCCCCCGTGTCGCGGAGGTAGCTCGCGAGGAAGACGATGATCGCGATCTTGGCGAACTCCGCGGGCTGGAAGGAGATCGGGCCGAGCTTCACGCCGAGGTAGGCGCCGTTGACCGGCGCGCCGATGCCGGGCATCCGCGGCATCACCAGCAGCGCGATCCCGACAGCGGCGATCGTGTACCGGTAGCGCTCGAGCGCGTGATGGTCGCGAAGGAACACGACCGTGGCACAGAACACCACCAGCCCGACCACGAACCACTGCGCCTGCTCGCGCGCGAACTCCGCGTCGATCCGGTAGATCATCACCAGGCCGAACGCGGCCAGCAGCGCCGCGAGCGGGTACAGGTAGGGGTCGGCGTCGGGCAGGCGCGCCCGGATGAAGAAGTGCCCGGCAACGCACAGGCCGAGGAAGACCAGGCCGTAGGTGAGGGTGGCGTCGGATACCTCCTGCGGCGGGTGGTGAGCACGGCGGCAAACCCCGCACTCACCAGAAGCGACACCGGAATCAGTCCCATCAGCTCGCGCGAGCGAGCGCTCACCGGCTGGCCCCCGTGTCCAGCGTGCCGCCCTCGAGCTGGCGGACGAGGTCCAACCCGTCCGCGCGGCTGCGCCACTCGTGGTTGAGGAGGCGGGCCCGCCGCGCGGCCGGGATGGTGCGCGCCGGCACGCTGCTGGTGGCCTCGGCCGAGTACAGCTCCAGTCCGAGGGGGCCCTCGTACGGCACGCCGCGGTAGAGCGTGACCAGGCCGTTGTCGTTGGTGCCCAGGAAGTACACCTGCCGCGCACCCAGCCACAGGCCCACGCCCACCACCGCCAGCACGACGATCGTCACGAGGCCCGCAACCCAGCGGCGGCCGCCGTGGTGGCGGGCCGGGCCGGCCGCCGGTCGTCCCGCGGGGGGCGTGAAGGGTGCGCTGGGCTGCCCCGCGGACGTGGCCTCCTGCTCCGCCACCGCGCTCTGAACGTCCGCCGCGGTGAGCCCCTGGTGGATCGTGTCGCTTCCCGACGGTGTGTCCTGCTCGTCCGCCCCCGCGGAGGCGCCGACGGGCGCTGACCCGTCGTCCTCGTCAACGCGGAACAGGACCACGGTGATGTTGTCCTTGCCACCGCTCTGGTTGGCCGCCCTCACCAGGGCCTCCGCGGCCGAGCGCAGGTCGCCGGAGCCACCCAGCAGGGCCCTCACCTCATCGTCGGAGATCATGCCCGTCAGGCCGTCGGAGCAGATCAGGTAGATGTCGCCCGGCCGGGCCGCGTGGGTGTGGGCGTCCACCTCCACGTCGGCGCTCGGGCCCCAGCGCGCGCGTGATGATCGACCGTTGCGGGTGGTGCTCCGCCGCCCCCGGGGAGAGCTGCCCGCTGCGCTCCAGCTCGGCCACCAGCGAGTGGTCATGGGTGAGCTGCTCGAGCTTCCCGTCGCGCAGCCGGTAGGCCCGGCTGTCACCCACGTGGCCCACGCTGACCCCGTCGCCGTCAACCATGGCCGCGGTGAGGGTGGTGCCCATCCCCCGCCGCGACTCGTCGCTCTGCGCCAGCTCGAAGATGCGCCTGTTGGCCTCCCGCGACCAGGCTGGTCAGCTGCTCCTCGGGAGTGCCGTCCGGGGGCGTGATCGTCTTGAACACCTCGGCGGCAGTCTGCGAGGCCACCTCACCGGCCTGCGCGCCGCCCATGCCGTCCGCCACCGCGAACATGGGCTCCACCACCACGAAGCTGTCCTCATTGGCGTCTCGCTGCCGGCCAACGTCGGACAGCGCCGCCTGCTCAACCACTCGCAAGCGTCATCCCACTACTCCTGGTAGCGGTACTCGGTGTCGCCGATCCGGATCACGTCCGCCACCTTGAGGCGCTCGGTACCGCGTACCTGCCGCCCGTTGAGATAGGTGCCGTTCGTGGATCCCATGTCCTCCAGCTGCATGAAGTCGCCCTGCGCGAATATGCGCGCGTGGGCGGACGAGGCGTAGGGATCGTCGATGGGGATCTCGGCGTTGTCGGACCGTCCCATCGTTGCGCCGTCGGCGATGTCGAACTCCGTGCCCGGCTCGTAGCCCAGCGCGGCGACCACCACCAGGCGTGGCTGCATGCCGGCCATCAGCCCGCCGCCCGCATCGCGCTCGCCGCGACGGGAGCCGCCCGGCGCCTCGACCGGCTCCTGCGCCACCGCGGGCTCTCGCGCCGTGCTGGCGAGATCGCGCAGGGCGCTGCGGGAGACCCACAGCAGGAACAGGTAGAGCACGGCCAGGAAGCCGAACTTCAGCGCGACCGCGAGCGGGCTCGTCCATCAGCGCCCGCCCCTCATTCGAGCTCGAAGTCCAGGTCGGTGACGCCCAGGGTGATCCGGTCGCCGTGCTCCAGCGCGGCGTCGCTCCACCCGGCGGCGGTTGACCTTGATGCCGTTGGTGGAGCCCGAGGTCCACGATCCGCCAGCGTTCGCCGTCGGCGCGCAGCTCGGCGTGGCGGCGCGACACGTTGGCGTCGTCGACCACGATGTCGCAGTCGCGGCTGCGGCCGAGCGCTCATCGTGTCCGCCGCTGAGCACGGTGCGCCTGCCCTCGCCGGCCAGCACGGCGCGGGCGGGCTTGGCCGGCTCGGGCTCGAGCCGGCGGGCGCCGCGGTCGGGCGAGTAGACCATCGTGTGCCCGAAGTCGCCCTGCGAGGGCGCCGCGTCGCGCGCCTCGGGCTGCCTCCTCGTCGCTGGTGAGCAGCTGCGCCTGGATGCCGAACTCGCCCAGGCTCAGGCGGTCGTCGGTCATGAACTCCACCGCCGGGCGGCTGGTGAGCGCCAGGCCCTCCGTGCGGGCGTGCTCGAGCAGGTAGTCCGACAGCTCCTTGCGCAGCGCCGGCTCGTAGCTCGAGAACTGCTCGCGGTCCTGCGGGTGAGAGGAACACGCGGTAGTGGTTGGGCACGTAGACGCGGGAGACGGAGACCGTCTTGGAGTCCTCCATCTCCTTGCGCGAGCTTGCGCGCGAGCTCGACGGGCTCCACGCGGGACTTGAAGGCGCGACTGAACGCGCCCTCGACCAGGCCGCCGAGCTTGGCCTCGAGGTTTCGCAGCATGCTCATCTTGAACGCTCGAGGATCGCTGGCTCAGGGTAGTGCGGGCTCGCGGGTCGCGTTCCACCGGCGGGCGCCATGAGGGTCACGGTGATCGCCACGAGCGCCCCCGAGCGCGGCACCGGCCACCGCTCCGCGGGCCTGCTCGAGCTCGGTGGTGGCGGCCAGCAGATCGCCCAGCATCCCGTGAGCCGCCACCAGCGCCGACGGCCCAGACGGCGCGCCGCGGCCAGCGTCGACCGCCGGCCCAGCGGCCCCGCGACCAAGAGCCGCAGCACGAGCGCAAAGGCCGCCCAGACCAGCGCCGGCGCCAGGGCGGGCGAGGTGAGCAGCGGGCCACAGCGCGTCGGCGGCGGCGTCGATCGGCGAGTCCTCCCAGGCGCTGCGCTGGGCGGTGCCGTCCGCCGCGCCGAAGAGCAGCTGCGCGCCGGTCAGGACCTCGGCCACGGCAAGCCAGAGGAACCCCGCCACCCCGAGACCCGCGCGCCGCCAGGGCCTGCGGGCAAGGCCGCGACGCCACGAAGAGCGGGCGCCAGCGACCACCGTGCCGAGCAGGGGCGCCAGCGCGGGCACGCGACCACAGCGGTCCCGGCCCGGGGCAGGAGCAGCGGCACGGGCGCCAGCGCGGCGGCCAGCACCAGCGCGGTGCCGGCGCGATCGGCGTCGGGAGGGGCCAGCCAGCCGCACAGGCCCGGGCGGCGGCAGCCAGCCCACGCGCGGCAGGAGGGCCACCAGCAGCGCGGAGGCCGCGGCGGCGCGAGCGGCGAGAACGGCGGGGTGGGCGCGAGGGTCTCGAGCGCGACGAGCAACAGCAGGCCGGCGGCCGGCCCCGCGGCGCCCGCGGCGAGGCGCGGGCCAGCGCCGGGCGCGGCTCGACCTCGTCCCCGGCGTCCACGCCGGCGCGGCGAGGAAGCGTGCGCAGCGTCGTGCGCGCCCGGACGGCGGTCAGGCCGAAGCGCTCGAGCGTCTCGGGCTCCACCAGGCCGCCCTCGTCGGAGAGCTCGGGTCCCTCGCGCCGCAGCACCTCGCGCAGCTCGCCGGGCGGCGGGCGGTAGACGGGATCGGGGTCGAGCGCGGCGTCCACCGCGTCGCACAGCTCGGCGCGGCAGGTCCGGCGCAGCGAGCGCATGGCGGGCAGCGGATTGCCCACGCCGGCGGGCGGTCGCGGCCGGCCTGGCGCCGCGCACGGGGTTGGTCCCCGTCCACGCCTCGTAGAGGGTGAGTGCCAGCGAGTAGACGTCGCTGGCCGGCGGTGACGCGCTGGCCCTCGGCCTGCTCGGGCGCCATGTACGCGAGGGTGCCCACCACGTCGCCGGTGCGCGGTGAGCCCCTCGCCGCTGGCCACGTGCGCGATGCCGAAGTCGGTGAGCTTCGCGAAGCCGGCGCCGGCGGCGGGCTCGGCCACCACCATCACGTTGCCGGGCTTCACGTCGCGGTGGATCACCCCCCGCGCGTGCGCGTGCTCGAGCGCCTCGCAGAGCGCGGCGCCGATGCGGGCCACGTCGCGGTCGGACAGCGCGCCCTCGCGAGAGCTCCGCCAGCGTCGCGCCCTGAACCAGCTCGGAGACCAGATAGACCTCGTGCTCGTCGGTGCCCATCTCGTACAGTGCGACGATCCCGGGGTGGTTCAGCCGAGCGGCCGCCAAGCGCCTCGCGCTCGCCCGCGAGCGCTCCGGGGCGCGTCGCTCGCGGGGCACGACCTTCACGGCCACGTCGCGCTCGAGCTTCAAGTCGTGGGCCCGCCAGACGACGCCGAAGCCCCCCGCGCCTAGACGCTCGCTCGAGGCGGTAGCGCCCGAGCACCATCCGCGTCGGCCGGCGCGACGGTGGCCCGCGCGAGCGGGCGGCCGCCCGGTCAGGCGCTGCTGCGGTCGTCGGACGTTTTCATCTGTCCGTTTCTGGCTTCGGGCGGTTTGCGGCTCTACCCTGCCGCCATGCCGAGCGGTCCCGGTGAAGACAACCGACGGGAAGGTCATACTCCACCCCTGCACGAGGAGCGCATTCTGTCCTTCTTCGACGAACCGGATCGAGCCAGCACGCCCGCCCCGGCCGGGAGGCGCAGGCCCCCGCGGGGCCAGCCGACCGACCGCCAGACCCTCATGGTACGCCGGTTCGCGGCGTTGGTGCGGCCTGATCGTGCTCGTGCTCTTCTGCTTCGGCTTCAAGGGGTGCCTGGACTCGCGCAAGGAGCAGGCGTTCAAGGACTACGCGCGCGAGGTCGGCGCCCTCATCGGCGAGTCGAACTAGCAGAGCGACCGGCGCTGTTCGACCTGCTCTCCGAACACCGGCGACGCGCGGCGAGGTGGAGGTCGAGAACCAGCTCAACGCCTTCGCGCAACGAGGCCGAGCCAACTTCGTGGACCGCGCCAAGCGACATCGACCACCCGGACGAGCTGGACGGCGCGCACGCGATACCTCGATCGAGATGCTGCGAGTTCCGCCGCGGACGGCGTGTCGGCACCATCGCCGACCGATGCCCGACGTGCTCACCGCCAGCAGGACAGGCCGGCAGGGCACGGAGCAGATCGCGCGGAGATGCAGAACTTCCTGGCCAGCGACGTGATCTTCCAGTCGCGCTTCACGCCCGGCCTGCGAGGCGGCGCTGACGAGCAGGGGCTGGCGGCGGGCAGGTGCCGAGCAAGAGCCAGTACCTCCCGGACCTGGACTGCTCCAGCCCGGACGGTGGTGACCGGACCGGCTCGGCAGCGGGGCGGCGGCAGCGGCGAGGACGCGGCCCCCGGCCTGCACGGCAACGGGCTGGGCACCGTCACGCTCGGCGGGCAGACGCTGACGCGCGGGGGGCTCGGTCAGCGTGCCTCTCACCGAGGACCTGAGTTCGACGTGCAGGTGGCCAACTAGGGCGAGAACACCGAGACCGACGTCCAGGTGAACGTCACCGTCGGTGCCGGGGGCGACGCGATCAAGCTCGACGGCGGTGCTCCGACGAGATCGCCGCCGGGGAGACCAAGCCCGTGGAGATCCCGCTCACGCGACCGCCGCCGACCGGCCAGAACGTGCCCATCACGATCGAGATCGAGCCGGTGCCCGGCGAGGAGAAGACCGACAACAACCACGGCGAATTCTCGGTCGATATTCACCCGTGAGCGTCCGGTAACCTGAGTCGATGGATGATCTGAACTCGATCGAGGGGATCGTGGCCTGGCCGCCGGCGGCGGCTCGCGCTGGTCGCCCTCGTCCTCGCCGTCGTCCTCGGCGTCAAGCTGCGGCGCCTGCGCGGCGCGCAGCGCGCCGTGATGGGCGAGACCGGCGAGCGCGACCTGGTGGGGCACGCGGCGCGCCTGGAGCAGGGGTTCGTCGAGCTGCGCGACTGGGTGGAGGAGACCGCGACCGGCATCGAGCGAGCGCATGGCGACCGCCGAGGGGCGCATCGACGGCTGCGTGACCTACCGCTCGGTCGTGCGCTACGACGCCTACGGGGAGATGTCGGGCCAGCAGTCCAGCTCCATCGCGCTGCTCGACGCGCGCCGGTCGGGCGTGGTGCTCTCCTCGATCCTCCACCGCGAGAGCGCCCGGGTGTACGTGAAGCAGGTGGTGGAGGGCGAGTCCGAGCTCGAGCTCTCGCCCGAGGAGCAGGAGGCGATCGAGACGGCTCTCGCGGGCCGCAGGGCGCAGCGGCGGGCGCCTGAGGGGACCGTGGCCGCGACGGGCCTGACGGGTCGCATTCCTCGGCCCGGCCGGGCACCTACACGGAGGAGGCCCTGCTGGCGTCGGCGCACGGGCGAGGTGGCGCTCGAGCCGCCGCACCACCGTGTACGAGACGGTGATGGCCGTGCAGCACGGCGAGGCCGACCGCGCGGTGGTGCCGATCGAGAACTCGCTCGAGGGCGGGGTGGCGGCGACGCTGGACGCGCTGGCCGGCGAGGCCGAACGGCGTGCGGATCGCGGGGGAGGTGGTGCACCCGATCCACCACTACCTGATCGCCGGCCGCGACGCTGGGCTCGACGAGGTCGAGCGGGTGCTCTCCCACCCCCAGGCCACCGCCCAGTGCGCGCGTTTCCTCGCGCGAGCGCCTGCCCCACGCCGAGCTGGTGGCCGCCACGTCCACCGCCGAGGCGGTGCGCCAGGTCGTGCGACGGCAGCGAGCCCTGGGCTGCCCTCGGCTCGCGCCTGGCGGCCGAGCTGTACGGGGCGAGGTCCTGGCCGAGCGGGTGGAGGACCGTCCGGACAACCTGACCCGGTTCGTATGGCTGGCGCCGCGCCGGGGAGCGGCCCCACGGCTCGAGGGCCTGCGCAAGACATCGGTCGTGTTCTGGGGCTTCAACGACGAGTCGCCCGGCGCGCTGGTGTCGGTCCTGCGCGAGCTCGTCCGACCGCGGGATCAACCTCACGAAGATCGAATCGCGGCCACGGCGGGTGCGCTTGGGCACTACATGTTCTTCGCCGACCTGGAGGGCGCGCGACGAGCGGCCGTGGCCGAGGGGCTGGAGGCCCTCTGCGAGCGGGTGGAGACGCTGCGCAGTGCTGGGCTCCTACCCCGCCGCCCGGCCGGCAGCCGAGACGGGCAGACGGGTGCGGCGCTACACTGGCGCGACCGTGGCGGTCGACTGCTCAGGCAGGTACCGGTAGAGGAGGGCTGGTGGCGAGCCAGCCCCATTGAGCGCGCTGCCGGGCGGCCGGTCCGGCAGCGCGGAACGTCATCCGGCCGGGTGCTCGTGCTCAACGCCTCGTACGAGCCGATCAACGTCTGCACGGTGCGCCGCGCGGCCGTGCTCGTGCTCAAGGACCGGGCCGAGATCCTCGAGCGCAGCGAGTGGGTGCTGCACGCCGAGAGCGTCACGCTGCCGCCGCCCGATCGTCATCCGGCTGAAGACCTACGTGCGCATCCCGCGCGACGCGCACCGCCGCAAGATCACCCGCCGCGCGGTGTTCGCCCGCGACCGCTGGACGTGCCAGTACTGCGGCAGGGAGCGCGGCAACCTGACGGTGGACCACGTGATCCCGCGATCGAAGGGAGGCGGCTCGGGCTGGGACAACATCGTCACGTGCTGCGCGCCCTGCAACCGCCGCAAGGGCGACCGCCTGCCCGCGACAGGCCAACATGGTGCCGCGCCACAGGCCCAAGGCACCGGCGCGACCGTCTTCATCCACGTTGCCGCGCCGGTGATCCCATCGGCGTGGGAGCGGTACCTGGCCTGACAATGGAGGGCCCCACCAAACCCGCACCCCCCGAGTCGCCCCCACCCGAGGTCGTGGTGGAGGAGCGGCCCGTCACACGCGACGATCTGCGCGCGCTTCGCCGGTGGATCCTCGTGGCGGGCGTCTGGGCCGTGGCGGCCACCGCCGTGGCGCTGATCGCGTTGATCGACACCTCGGGTGATGACGCAGAACGCGCCGCCGCGCGCGCCACGGACTCCGCCGCGGAGGTGGCTGAGGCCCAGGCCAGGCTGGACAAGCGGCTCGAGGAGCTGGACGGCCGGCTGGGCAGTCTCCCCCAGGCCGCCGACGTGGCCAGTCTCCAGACCGGCTGTCGCGGATCGAGGACGACGCCAAGAAGGCGTCCACCGCGGCCACCGATGCCGAGGACAAGCTCACCGACCTCGAGGACCGCGTGAAGGCGCTCGAGGACGCGCCCGCCGGCTCGGGGGGGACCGGCGCCGGCTCGCCCACCGACGGCGACAGTCCATAGGCCGCAGCATCGAACGCCCCGGGCGTGGGTTAGTTGACCCATGCCCGCCAAGATCGCAGCGCTCTCAGCCGGCCTGGCCGTCCTGCTCGTCCTTCCGAGCACCGTTCAGGCGAAGACCTTCACGCCGATCCCCTCAGGGCAGTTCCAGCTCGTGAAGCAGGGCTTCGGGAAGAGGTCCAGCCGCCAGGTGCGCCAGCTGGCGCGGGCCTATCCGCGCACGGGCCTCAATCATCTGCTGGGCGATACCAACAGGGTGAACACACCCGTGCTGGGCGCATCCAGCCCACGGGGAGCCTTCGGCTACAGCTGGGAGAGCGGCGACAACGGCGTTGACTACTGGACCCCACAGGGCATCACCGGGAACGGCGCCGGCGTGCAGGCGGTGAGCTGGTACCGCGGCGAGAGCGGATCGGAGAGCGGGGTGAGGGTCTCCTTTGTGAACCGCGCCGAGGGCGCGCACGGCGAGTACCGGTTCGCGCTGCTGGTGAATCCCACCGGCGGGCAGAACTTCGAGCAGGTGGGGATCCATGCCGGCGGGATCGCGTGGGCGGGCAGGTACCTCTACGTGGCCGACACCGGCAACGGGATCCGGGCGTTCGACCTGGCGCGGACGCTGAGGGTGCCGGATGACCGCCTACCCGCGACGGGCAACTACCGATACCTCCTTCCCCAGGTGGGCCGCTACAGGAGCAGCGGCGGCCTGAAGTTCTCGGCGCTGGCGCTCGACCGGTCCAACCCGGGCCATCCGGCCCTGGTGGCGGGCGAGTACCAGGTGTACGAGAAGGGGGACCCGCGCACCCGGATCGCGCGCTGGCCCCTGAACCCCAAGACGAAGCTACTGGCGAGGCGCGGGGCCACTGGGGCGTGGCGGACCGGCTTCGACCAGCTCCAGGGCGTGATCACCAGCCACGGGCGGATCTTCGTGTCCTCCACAGAGGGCCCGCGCGGCTTCCTCTACCACGGCCGCCCCCGCAGGAAGGCCCAACGTGACCGCTGGGGACTTGCGCCCGAGGGGCTGTACGCCACGAAGAGCCAGCTGTGGACCGCCACCGAGGCGAAGGACAGGCGAACGGTGTTCGGGAAGACCTTCGGGAGCCTGCTGCGCGACTAGCGGCTCGATCCGAAACGACGAGGGGCGCCCCGTTCGGGACGCCCCTCGCGACTTCGCTGACTGGACCAAATCGGGGTGCGCCTTCGGGCTGCTGCGCCCGGGCCGGAGGGACTACTCCCAGCCTGCACTCCCGACGGTGCCTCGGTTGGACTCCGCTTGACGGGGCCCAGCATCCGGTCTAGCGGCCGGACACCTCCAGAGTCCCGTAATGACTGTGATTCAAGCTAGGACCACCTCCTTTCCCTGGTCCGGGAATTGAAGCAGACCGGCGCGACGGGAGCGGACGGGGTCCGGCAAACGGCCCCTACTCTTCCGGGTCGTCCTCCTCAGGAGACTCGGACTCGGACTCGTCGATGTCGACCCCTCCGACGGGCTCGTCGGGCGTCTCCTCGAGGGTCTCGGCGGGCAGCTCATCGATCGGCTGCACCTCGTCGACGTCGCCCTCGGCGACGGCCGAGGTGTCGGCCTCGTCCTCCATCACCAGGGCCACTGCGCTGACCATGTCATCGTCGTGCAGGTTCATCAGCCGCACGCCCTGGGCGGAGCGGCCCTGGCGGGAGATGCCCCGCGCGCCGGTGCGCTGGACCATCCCCTCCTTCGAGATGAACACGAGGTCCTGGTGCTCGCGGACGATGAGCGCCCCGGCCACGCCGCCCTTCTTCTCGGTGAGGTTGATCGTCTTAACGCCCATCGCACCGCGGCCCTTCACCGGGTACTCGGCGATGGCGGTGCGCTTGCCATAGCCGTTCTCGGTGACCGTCAGCAGGTCGGTGTCGTCGCGCGCGATGTCCATCGAGAGCACGCAGTTGTCGCCGCGCGCGACGTTCATGCCACGGACGCCCGCCGTGTCGCGCCCCATCGGGCGAGCGGCGGTCTCGTTGAAGCGCGCCGCCTGGCCCGAGCGCGACACCATGATGATGTCGTCCTCGCCGCTGGTGCGGCGCACGGCCACCAGCTCGTCGTCGTCGCGGATCTTGATGGCGATGATGCCGTCGGCCTTGATCGGCGTGTTGTAGGCGAGGAACTCGGTCTTCTTGATCTGCCCCTGGCGCGTGGCGAACACGAGGTACTTGCCCTCGGTGAAGTCACGCGTGGAGAGCACCGCCCGCACGAACTCCCCGTCGCGCAGCGGCAGCACATTCACCAGCGCCCGCCCCTTCGCGGTGCGACCGGCCTCGGGCAGCTCGTAGACCTTCTGGCGGTAGATCTTGCCGCGGTTGGTGAAGAACAGGAGGTAGTCGTGGCTCGAGCACACGAAGAGGTGCTCGATGTAGTCCTCGTCCTTCATGTCCATGCCGGTCACGCCCACGCCGCCGCGGTGCTGCTTGCGATATGTGTCCAGCGGCAGGCGCTTGATGTAGCCCGAGCGCGTGATCGCGATGACCATCTGCTGGTCGGCGATCAGGTCCTCGATGTCGATGTCGTCCTCGGAGTGGGTGATCTGCGTGCGCCGCTCGTTGCCGTAGGCGTGCTTGATCTCCAGCAGCTCCTCCTTGATGATCTCGCGCACCCGCTGCTCATCGCCGAGGATGTCGCGCAGCTCCTTGATGCGCTCGAGCACCTCCGCGTGCTCGGCGCGCAGCTTGTCGGCCTCCAGCGCCGTGAGCCGCTGGAGGCGGAGGTCGAGGATGGCCTGCGCCTGGATGCGCGTGAGGTCGAAGCTCTCCATCAGGCCGTCGCGCGCGGTGTCCGGGTCAGAGGACCCGCGGATGAGCTTGATCACGGCGTCGATATCGGAGATCGCAACCAGGAGTCCCTCGAGGATGTGGAGGCGAGCCTCGCGCTGGCGCAACTCGTGCTTGGTTCGGCGCACCACCACATCCCGCTGGTGCTGCACGTAGGCCTCGAGCAGCTCGCGCAGGGCGAGCAGCTTGGGCACTCCGTCCACCAGAGCGACCGTGTTCACACCGAACGTGCTCTGCAGGGGCGTGAACTTGAAGAGGTTGTTGAGCACGACCTTGGGGATGGCGTCGCGCTTGAGCTCGATCACCAGCCTGATCCCCGCCTTGCCGGACTCGTCGCGAAGGTCGGAGATCTGCGGGATGCGCCCGTTCTGGACGACCTCGGCGATCTTCTTGATCAGGCCCGACCCGTCGTTGCGACCGTCGCCCTTGGACACCTGGTAGGGCAGCTCGGTGACGATGATCGCCTCCTTGCCGCGCCCGATGTCCTCCGTGTGCGCCTTGCCCTGCACGACCACGCGGCCGCGGCCGGTCTCGTAGGCGTCCTTGATGCCCTGCCAGCCCTTGATGGTGCCGCCGGTGGGGAAGTCGGGGCCCTTGATGTGCTTCATCAGCCCCGCGACGTCGATCAGCGGATCGTCGATGAAGGCGATCACGCCGTCGATCACCTCGGCGAGGTTGTGCGGGGGGATGTTGGTGGCCATGCCCACCGCGATGCCGGCGGAGCCGTTGACGAGCAGGTTGGGGTACCTCGCCGGCATCACCGAGGGCTCGAGACGGGCGTCGTCGTAGGTGGGCGTGAAGTCGACGGTGTCGGCGTCGATGTCGCGCAACATCTCCGTGGCGAGGCGCGCCAGACGCGCCTCGGTGTAACGCATCGCGGCCGCCGAGTCGTTGTCGATCGAGCCGAAGTTGCCCTGGCCGTCCACGAGGGGCTCGCGCATCGCGAACTCCTGCGCGAGGCGGACCAGCGTGTCGTAAATGGCCGAGTCGCCGTGCGGGTGGAACTTCGACATCACCTCGCCCACCGTGGCGGCGGACTTCTTGTACGGCCGGGTGGGCCCGAGGCCGCTCTCGTGCATCGCGTAGAGCACGCGGCGATGCACGGGCTTGAGGCCGTCGCGGACATCCGGAAGCGCGCGTCCCACGATCACGCTCATCGCGTAATCGAGGTATGACGACCGCATCTCCTCCTCGAGCCCGCGGGACTCGATGTTGCCGCCGGAAAGTATCTCGGCGCCGGCCATTAGTCAGTCCTCCTAGACGTCAAGGTTCGTTACATCCCGTGCGTTGTTCTCGATGAAAAGCCGGCGGGGCTCGACCTTGTCCCCCATGAGCATCGAGAACATCAGGTCGGCCGCCGCGGCGTCGTCCACCGTGACCTGCTGCAGCGTTCGCCGCTCGGCGTCCATCGTGGTGTCGAAGAGCTGGTCGGGGTTCATCTCCCCGAGGCCCTTGAAGCGCTGGATGTTCACGCCCTCGCGCGCGACGTCGAGCACCTTGTCGCGCAGGTCCTCGAATGACAGGGCGGTCTCCGCGTTGCGGCCCAGCGTGACGTCGAACGGCGGCGTGCCCACCAGTTGCTCCAGCTCCTTGTGCACGCGCACGAAGCTGCGGTAGTCGTTGCGGTCGAACATGTCGCGGCCCAGCTTGTAGGTGGCTGCGGAGCCCGAGCGGCGCTCCACCACCCGCACCACGAGCTCGGTCTCGTCCTCGGACAGCAGCTCGGTGTCGAACGGCTCGCCCTCGGGTGCCTCCCGGCCGGCGAGCGCGATCACGCCCTCGGCGTCGGTGACCTCCTCGTCGAGGATCTGCGACTCCTCGAGGAAGGTGATCGTGTCGTGGCCGTAGTCGGCCCGCAGCGCGGACGCCCATCCCTCGTACTGCTTGAGCAGACGCCCGAACTTCTGCCAGCGGGCGTGGGTGGCCTTGAACTCGCTCCCGCCCCTGCCCTTGATCGCGATCCGCTCAAGCTTGTCCCGGAGCAGCACCTCCTCGAGCTCGGACTCCTTCTCGATCCACATCTCCTGACTGCCCGCCTTCATCTTGTAGAGGGGGGCCTTCGCCAGGTACACGTAGCCGTGCTCGATCAGCTCGGGCATCTCGCGGAACAGGAACGTGAGCACCAGCGTGCGGATGTGCGCGCCGTCCACGTCTGCGTCGCACATGATCACGACCTTGTGGTAGCGGGCCTTCTCGATGTCGAACTCGTCGCGGATGCCCGTGCCGATCGCCGTGATCAGCGCCTGGATCTCGTTGTTGCCGAGCACCTTGTCGATGCGGTGCTTCTCGACGTTGATGATCTTGCCGCGCAGCGGCAGGACGGCCTGGGTGTTGCGGTCGCGGCCCTGCTTGGCCGAGCCGCCGGCGGAGTCGCCCTCGACCACGAACAGCTCTGCCAGGCGCGGATCGCGCACGGAGCAGTCGGCGAGCTTGCCCGGCAGCGTGGAGTTCTCCAGCGCGCTCTTGCGCCGCGTGAGGTCGCGCGCCTTGCGCGCCGCCTCGCGCGCCCGGGCGGCCTGCACCGACTTCATGATGATCGCGCGAGCCTCCTTGGGATTCTCCTCCAGGAACTCGGCGAGGCCGCGGTTCACGGCCGTCTGCACGTATCCCTCGACCGGTGGGTTGCCGAGCTTGGTCTTTGTCTGGCCCTCGAACTGCGGGTCGGCGATCTTCACGGAGATGATCGCGGTGAGGCCCTCGCGGACGTCCTCGCCGGAGAGGTTGGGGTCCTTCTCCTTGAGCTCGCCCTTCTGGCGCGCGTAGGCGTTGATCGTGCGCGTGAGCGCCGAGCGGAATCCCGAGAGGTGCGTCCCGCCCTCGTGCGTGTTGATGTTGTTGGCGAAGGAGAGAAGGTTCTCCTGGTAGGAGTTGTTCCACTGCAGGGCCACCTCCACCTCGCCGACCTCGCCCGAGTCCTCCACGAAGACGACCTTCTTGTGCAGGGCCTCGCGAGTGCCCTGGCCGTGCAGGTAGTGAACGAAGTCGACGATGCCGCCGTCGTACTTGAAGGTGGTCTGTGACCCCTCGCCGCGCTCGTCGGCGAACGAGATCTCGAGCCCCTTCGTGAGGAAGGCCATCTCCCGGAAGCGCTGCTCGAGCGTCTGGTGCTCGTAGTCGATCGTCTCGAAGATCTCGAGGTCGGGCAGGAAGGTGATGCTCGTGCCCCGGCGGTCGGTGGGCTCACCCTTCTTCAGCTCGCCCTGGGGAGCGCCCCGCTCATAGGACTGGGTCCACTCGAAGCCGTCGCGCCACACCGTCAGGTGCAGCTGCTCGGACAGGGCGTTCACCACGGACACGCCCACGCCGTGCAGGCCGCCCGAGACCTTGTAGCCGCCGCCCTCGCCGAACTTCCCGCCGGCGTGCAGCACTGTGAGCACCACCTCCGCCGCGGGGCGCTTCTCCTTCTCGTGCATGTCGACCGGAATGCCGCGGCCGTTGTCGGTGACCGTGACCATGTTGTCGGGGTGGATCGCAATCTCCACCTGGTCGGCCTCGCCCGCGAGTGCCTCGTCGACGGAGTTGTCCATCACCTCATAGATCAGGTGGTGCAGGCCGCGCACACCGGTCGAGCCGATGTACATGCCGGGTCGCTTGCGCACCGCCTCGAGCCCTTCGAGGACGGTGATGTTCTCCGCGCCATAGCTCGCAGACCCGTTCGCCTTGTTCGATTCCTTCGCCAAGAGTGCCTTCCGGTCAGCCCAACATGAGAATGCCCCGGCCCGGGCTCTCGCCGCAACGGGTCGGGGCGCTCTGAATCCGACGGTTGATATTAGCAGGCTACCCCCGGGTCCGGACGCTCCACAGAGCCAAAAAAGACCCGCAAATAGGCACAAAACGGCCCGGTCTGACAGCGTTTGGTTTCCCGGCGTTACGGGACGACCGGACCGACCCGGAAGCGCAGCGCTTTCAGGGGCGCCACATCGCCCTCGGCGAGGACCCCGTTGAGGCGCTCCAGGAGGTCCGGCGCGAGCAGCTCGAGCTCCTGGGCCCACACCGCCGAGCGGCAGTTGAGCGTGAGCCTTCCGCCGTGCTCGGACACCGGCGAGGCCTCCGCGGCGAGCGCCGCGCCCGCCACCTCGGGCCAGCAGGCCTGCACGCGCGCGAGCAGGCCGGCGGGCGCAGCGCGGCCGGCCGCGGCCTGCAGCGCCGCGTCGAATGGGCGCAGCCCTGCGCGCCTCACGCGGCCACCTCCCCCGTGCGCGACGAGGGCAGGAGGCAGCCGTCGGCCACGCGCACGAGCTCCACTCCGTCCGCACGGATGCCCGGGACGTGCTCTGCATCGGTGGTCGTGATCACACCCTGCCCACCACCTCGGAGCAGCTCCGAGAGCAGCTCGCGGCGGGCGGAGTCCAGCTCAGACATCACATCGTCGAGGAGCATCAGCGGAGGCCGGCCGCGCTCGGCCGCGAGCACGTCGCGCTCGGCGAACAGGAGGGCCAGTAGGGCGACGCGCTGCTGGCCCTGCGAGCCGTAGCTGCGCAGCGCCTGCCCGTCGTGGCCCAGGCGCAGGTCGTCGCGATGGGGGCCGTGGGCGGTGAACCCCCGCTGGAGATCGGCCTGGCGGCGCTCGAGCAACTCGCCCGCCAGCTCATCGGCGTCGCGCGCGGGAGAGCGGGGGCGATACTCAAGCTCGGCCGGTCCGGGGAGACCGAGCTCGCGGGCCAGCTCGGCAAAGCGGGGCGCGAGCAGCTCGGTGGTCTCCGCGCGGTCGGCCATCAGCTGGATTCCGTGGCGGGCCAGCTCGGCGTCCCAGGAGGCCAACGACGAATCCGTGGCCGCTCCCGCACGCACGCGGGCGAGGAGCGCGTTGCGCTGGGCCAGCGCGCGCGAGTACGCGGCGCGCGTGGCACGGCGCGACGGCCACAGTGCGGCCACGAGGTTGTCCAGGTGGCCGCGCCTGCCCGACGGCGCGCCCTTGACGAGCGCGAGGCGATCGGGCAGGAACACGCTGACCAGAGGCCGCGCCGGCGATCCGATCAGGTCCTCGACGGGCGACCCGTCGATCCTCACGGTCTTGGAGTCACCGGGCGCGAGCCCGACCTCGATCAGGTGGTCCGCGTCGGCGTCCTCGGTGGCGAGGGTCACGCGTGCGACCGAGCTGCCCCGGCGCACGAGCTCGCGCTCGGTGTTGGTACGCGGCGAGCGCGCGGTGGCCGCGAAGTAGATCGCCTCGAGCAGGTTGGTCTTGCCGGCGCCGTTGGGTCCGGCGATCACGGTGAGCCGGGAACCGAGCCGGACCTCCGCGCGCTCGACGTTGCGAAAGTCCCTGAGCGTGACGGCCGTGGCACGCACGGGCACAGCAACCCGCGACTCAGACGTTCAGGCGGATCGGCATCACCAGGTAGATGAAGCCGCCGTCGTCCCCGGACTGGATCAGGCCCGGCCGCAGCGGGCTGATCAGCTTGAGCACGAGCTCGTCGGTCTCGGCGCTCTCCAGCCCGTCGCGGAAGAACTCCGGGTTGAACCCGATCTCCAATGGTTCGCCCTTGAACGGGACGGGGAGCGACTCGCTCGCCTCGCCCACGTCGGGAGTCTGGGCGGACACCTCGAGTGCGCCATCGGTGAAGGCGAGGCGCAGGGGGGCGTTCTTCTGCGCCAGCAGGCTGATGCGCCTGACCACCTCGACGATCTCGCCGCGGTCGATGCGCAACTCGTGCTCGTAGGACTCCGGCAGCAGCTGCTGGTAGTTCGGGAATCGACCTTCCACCAAGCGCGAGGAGAGCACCGTGTCACCCACTGCGAAGACCACCTGGTTCTCCAGCGCCGTGACGCGGATCTCGTCCGCCCCGCTGGCGGCGGCGATGCGGCTCAACTCCTGCAGGGTGCGCGCCGGCACATTGGCCTCGAGCTCGCCCTCCAGCGCCGGCTCCAGCACGGTCTCCTTCACCGACAGGCGGTAGGAGTCCGTGGCCACCATCCGCAGCTCGGACCCGCTGGCCGTGACCAGCACGCCCGTGAGGTGCGGGCGCGTCTCGTCGCGCGACGCCGAGCGGGCCACGCGGCCGATGGTCTCGATGAACGCCGCGGCCGGCACGGAAATCGCCGTGGAGGGGTCCGGCTCCGGCAGGTTTGGAAAGTCCTCGAGGGGAAGGGTGCGCAGGTGGAACTTGGCCGAGCCGGAGATCACCTCGACATCCTGGGAGCTGGAGCGGTACTCGAGTGAGAGTGAATCCTTCGGGAGTGAACGGGCGACGTCGAGCAGCAGGCGACCCGGAACCACCACGGCGCCCTCGCTGGCCACGTCCGCATCGAGGGTGGCGCGGATGCCGAGATCGGTGTCGGTTGCCTGGAGCTCCGCCCTTCCGTCCTGGAATCGCAGCTGAACACCCGCGAGCGTCTGTATCGCGCTACGCGTGGACACACCCCTGGCGACGACCGAGAGCTGCGAGAGAAACGTTTCCCGTGAAACAGTCAGCTTCAACTAGTCAATCCATTCTTTTCAGAGGAAGTAGGGGGTGTGGGTAGGTGGACAGTGGGTGGATAGGTGATCGCAGAGCGCCATAGCCCTCCACAGGAAGGCGCCGGCGCCTGGGGATTCTTGCAGCATGTGCGGAGGTCACGAGGCCGAGGCCAGCTGCCGCCGCAGGCTGTCCACAGTGGTCGCGAGCTGCGGGTCGCGCTGGACGTCACGCGTGATGCTGCGGACGGCGTGCAGAACGGTGGTGTGGTCGCGGCCTCCGAAACCGCGCCCGATCTCGGGCAGGCTGTTGTCCGTCAGCTCACGCGCGAGGTACATCGCGATCTTGCGGGCGCGGCTCACGGCAGGGCGGCGGTCACGCGCGAGGAGGCTGTCGGGGCGCAGGTCGAATTGCTGGGCGGTGGCTTCGAGGATGGAGGTCACGGTGCAGGGATCGTCCTGGCGCTTGGGCCCCACGTGGTCGAGGAGCTTGCGTGCCAGCTCGACGGAGGGTGTCTCGCCGCGCAGCGACGCATAGGCCACGACCTGGATCAGCGCCGCCTCGAGCGCACGCACGCTGGTCTGCACGCGCGCCGCGATCTCCTCGAGGACCGCGGCGTCAGCATCCACCGCATCGAGCTTGGCCCGCTTTTCGAGGATGGCTCGCCTGACGTGGAAGTCGGGCGGATCCAGCTCGACGACGAGCCCGGCGCCGAAGCGCTCTCCGAGCCGCTGCTCTAGCTCCACAAGCTCGGCGGGCGTCCGGTCGGAGGTCATCACCAGCTGGCGGCCGGCGCCGATGAGCTCGTTGAAGGTGTGGAAGAGCTCCTCCTCGGTGCGTGCCTTGTCCGCGAGGAACTGGACGTCGTCGAGCAGCAGCAGGTCCACGGAGCGGAACCGCTCCTTGAAGGCGCGGGTATCCCGGGCCCGGACCGCCTGCACGAACTCGGTGGTGAATTGCTCGACGGTCGCATAGCGCACGGTGAGCCCGCCGCCGTAGGCGGTCACGTAGTTGCCGATCGCATGGAGGAGGTGCGTCTTGCCGATGCCCGGCCGGCCGTGGATGAAGAGGGGGTTGTAGGCCTGGGCCGGCAGCTCGGCGACAGCGAGCGCCGCGGCGTGCGCGAACCGGTTTCCACCACCGATGACGAATTGCCCGAACGTGTACTTGGGGTTCAGGGGGGTGTCGGAGGGGCGGTGCGACGTGTCGGAGGCGGCCACGGCCAGTTCCTCGCGATGGCGCCAGCCCTCGGGCACCACCTCCACGCGCGCGGAGGGGCTGTGCGCACGCCGGGCGGCGGCCACGAGCAGCTCGAGGTAGTGGTCGCGGACCCAGGTACGGATGTGCTCAGGTGCGGCCACGTAAAGGGAATCCCCCTCCACGGCGGCCAGGCTCAGCGGCGCCAGCCAGATGTGGAACTTGAAGTCGGGGACCTCCTGGCGCAACTCGCCGCAGACGCGGTCCCAGATTGGCTCCAGCGATTCACCCACGGACAAGCGCGACCCCCCAGGGTCTCGATCAAGACTTTTGGAATAGAAGGTGGAGTAGCGGCGGGGGCCGCTTTCCCGTCCCTCGAAGGAGCGTGAGTCTACACGCGGATAGCCGGCCGGTCGCGGGGGCGGCGCGCGCACAGACGGCCCTTTGCGGAAATTCGCGGGAAAGCCTCGCGGCGGTCGCCGGCGCTGCCCGGTGGGCGCCCCGGAGCCCATCCCTATACTGGCGCCCCGGCCCGCGGGCCCATCCTCATGAAGCGCACCTACCAGCCAAAGAAGCGCAAGCGCGCCCGTACTCACGGGTTCCGTGCCCGCATGAGCACCCGAGCCGGGCGGCACGTGCTCAGGCGGCGCCGCAGCAAGGGCCGCCGCCGGCTCACGCCCTAGCCCGATGGCCGCTCCCGGCGACGGCCCCACCGGCCCGCGCCGAAAGCGCCGGCGCCTGTCGCGCAGCGGCGAGTTCGACCGCGTGTACCGCGAGGGCCGCTCGCACTCCAGCCGCCACCTCGTCGTCTACTCCTTCCCTCGGGAACCGGCAGAGGAAGGACCCCGTCTCGGCGTCTCGGTCGGTCGGCGCGTGGGCGGCGCGGTGGACCGCAACAGGGTCAAGCGCCAGCTGAGAGAGTGCTTCTGGACGCTTGCGCCCGAACTGCCCGAGGGCCACGACTTCGTGATCGTCGCGCGTAGCGAGGCGGGCGCGCTCGCGGGGGACGCCGGGGCGATGGAGGCTGCGCTGCGCGAGGTACTGCGCTCGGCGGGACTGCTCGAGGCGGACGAGGGATGACCGCCCTGCGCACGTTGGCCCTGGCCCCGGTGCGCTTCTACCAGCGCGCGATCTCCCCCGCCCTGCCCAAGCGCTGCAAGTACCACCCCAGCTGCTCGCAGTACACGGTCACCGCGATCCGGCGGTACGGCATACTGCGGGGCTCGGTCCTTGCCGCCTGGCGTCTCCTACGCTGCAACCCGTGGAGCCACGGCGGCGTCGACTTCGTCGAGGACCAGACCCTCTTCACCTCTCCTAGATAGCCATGCCCCCCTTCGCGATCATCCCTCAGTCAGCCCTAGACGTGCTGAATGACGTGCTCGGGTTCTGGCACGACGCGATCGGCGGGGGAGAGAACAGCTGGGGCTTCGCGATCGTCCTCCTCACGTTCACGATCCGCCTGCTGATCCTGCCGCTCACCTTCAAGTCGGTGAAGTCGATGCAGAAGCTCCAGGTGCTCCAGCCCGAGATCAAGAAGATCCAGGAGCGCTACAAGGACGACCGCCAGCGGATGAACCAGGAGATGATGGCGTTCTACCAGCGGAACAAGGTCAATCCGCTGGGGTCGTGCCTCCCGATCCTGTTCCAGATCCCGTTCTTCATCGCGCTGTTCGAGCTGCTTCGCAGCTCGGAATTCAAGGCGGAGATCGCTGGGGAGCAGAGCTTCTTCTTCATCTCCAACCTGGCCCAGCCGCTCACCGACTCC
This sequence comes from uncultured Thermoleophilaceae bacterium, assembly GCA_963727395.1. Lineage (GTDB taxonomy): Bacteria > Actinomycetota > Thermoleophilia > Solirubrobacterales > Thermoleophilaceae > JAAYBF01. Next base: position 215,511 of record CAVSGC010000013.1, read on the forward strand.
GGGGAGTACTTCGCCCTCGCCTTCCTGGTGGTCCTCTATGTGGCCACGCAGCTGATCGCGAGCATGATCACGATGGTTGGTGGGGACAAGACCCAGCAGCGCATCATGTACGCGCTGCCGTTCGTCTTCGTTGTCTTCATCATCAACTTCGAGGCCGGTCTGATCGTGTACTGGATCACCACGAACGTGTGGACGATCGGGCAGCAGCTGGTGGTACGCAAGCTCTACCCGAAGCCCGACATCGCGAAGGCGGACTCCGGGGGCGATGGCGCGAAGGAGTCCGCCAAGCCCTCGCGGGGAAAGCCCGCCACGGCGGCGGCGCTTGCCGGCGGCGGCGACGCGCCCAAGGCCGCGAAATCCTCAGGCGGCGGCAACGGCGGCTCGAGCAAGGCTCCGCCGAACTCTCCGCGCAAGAAGAAGAAGCGCTCGGGCCGGCGGCGGTAGCCGCGCTCGCGATGAGCTGATGGAGGGCGGTTCGGACAGCGAGACGGAGGCCGAGGCCCAGGCCCAGTCCCTGGGAGAGGCGAAGTGGAGCGTGATGAAGGAGCTCGAGCTCCGGTTCCCGGGCCTCACGGCCGAGTGCGTGCGCTTCGAGGTGCTCGAGGACGGTGGCGAGGGCGGTGACTCCCGCGTGCGCGGCGAGGTGGACGAGGACGCCTGGCGCGAGGCCGCCATGGCCGACCTGCCCGAGGACCCCGCCGAGCGGCTGCGAGCCGTGGTCACGCGGGTGGTCCAGGAGCTCGGCCTGCGCGCGAGCGTGGACGTCGAGGAGACCGAGGAGGAGCTGCGCGCGACCGTCAACGGCGAGGAACTGGGCCTGCTGATCGGAAAGCACGGCGCCACGATCGACGCCCTCCAGCACGTGGCGATGCGCGCTGCACTGCGTGGGGGCGGCGACCGCAAGCAGGTGGTCGTGGACGCCGCTGGCTACCGCGAGCGCCGCGAGGCGGCCCTGCACCGGGCCGCCGACCAGGCCGTGGCCGACGCCCTGCGCTTCGGCCGGCCGGTGGAGCTGGAGCCGATGCGCCCGCTGGAGCGAAAGGTCGTCCACGTGCACCTTCGTGACCGCACCGACGTCGAGACGCACAGCGAGGGGGATGAGCCCGACCGCCGGCTCGTGGTCACCCCGACGCGCTCGGTGCCCTGAGCGTTTCACGGGAAACGGTGGTCGCAGCTGGCCGGGCGCTACGGGCTTGCCGCCGATGCACCGAACCGCCTCGAGGCGCTCATGGCGGCGTTGGCCGCGGAGGCCGATCCGCCCACCACGGTGCGCGAGCCCGCCGAGGCGCTCGATGTCCACGTGGCCGACAGCCTCACAGGACTGCAGGAGGAGGCGCTTCGCAGCGCCCGGCGCGTGGCCGACATCGGCGCCGGCGCCGGGTTTCCCGGGCTTGTGCTCGCGGTGGCGCTGCCCGGCGCCCAGATTGACCTCGTGGAGGCCGGACGGACGCAAGGCGGAGGTGATCGCCCGTCTCGCGGCGGCGGCAGGCCTGGAGAATGCGCGCGCGGTTGCGGCGCGCGCCGAGGAGTGGGCCGCAGCTGAGGGAAGTGAGGCCTATGACGCAGTGACCGCGAGAGCCGTGGCCGCGCTGGCGGTGCTCGTGGAGTACGCGGCGCCTCTGCTGTGCGATGGCGGATCGCTGGTGGCGTGGAAGGGGGTGCGGGACGAGGAGGAGGAGCGCGCGGGGCGCGCCGCGGCAGCCCATCTCGGCCTCGAGGCGGGCGTTCCGCGGCGAGTGCAGCCGTTCCCGGCAGCGCGCGAGCGCCACCTGCACGTGTTCCGCAAGGTGGGTCCCACCCCGGAGGGATTTCCGCGGCGCCCGGGGATGGCGCGCAAGCGGCCGCTGGGTGGTTCCGGGGGCTCCGGGGTGCGAAAAACGGCGCAGTGAAGGGTGGGTTGCCCTAGGCGCCAGCGCTGCGGGCGACCATAACTTGACGCGCGATCGCCTTTTCGAGGGGTGCTCCACGGATTGCGCCTCTGGCGACCATTCCGTGGAACACCTCGTCCCGCAGCGATCCATCGTCACGTTTTGGCCGTCGCCGGCAAGGACAAACCCGTTCGGAAGCGAACCAACGAAGTGACGCCGGGCTTCCGACCGCTCGCGCCTCTACGTTCCAGATCACCGAATGGGCACGATCTTTGCGATAGCCAACCAGAAGGGCGGGGTGGGGAAGACCACCACCGCGGTCAACGTGGCCGCGAGCGTGGCCGAGGCCGGCCAGGACACGCTCCTCGTGGACCTCGACCCGCAGTGCAACGCCACCGTGGGGCTGGGTCTGCCGAAGGACGCCTCACCCAACGCCTACGACTGCCTGGCGGGGAACGCCACCGTGGCCGACACCGCGCGCGCGACCGACTTCGACCGCCTGTGGGCTGTCCCCGCCACGCCGGATCTGGCGGGCGCAGCCATGGAGCTGCCCCGGATGCCCGGCTCTGAGACGCGCCTGCGCGAGCAGATGGGCCCGGTGCGCGAGCGCTTTTTGCTCACCCTGCTGGACTGCCCGCCCTCGCTGGGCCCGATAACCGTGAACGCGCTGGTGGCAGCGGACCGCGTGATCGTGCCGGTACAGACCGAGTACTTCGCCCTCGAGGGGCTGGCCGGCCTGCTCGACACCCTCTCGCTGATCCAGCGCGAGCTGAATCCCAAGCTCACCGTCGCGGGAATGATCCTCACGATGCACGACGGCCGCACCCGTCTGGCCCAGGACGTCGAGCACGAGGTGCGCTCGCACTTCCCGGACCTCGTCTTCGACACGGTGATCCCCCGCAACGTGCGGCTCGGCGAGGCGCCCAGCTTCGGCCTCCCGGGGATTCGTCACGCGCCCCAGAGCGCCGGGTCGGCCGCCTACCTCAAGCTCGCCCGGGAGGTGGCCGCCCGTGCCGCCTGACGAGAGCAGCTCAGACGCGCGCGGCAACAGCGGCCGTGGCATGGGCCGCGGCCTGGCGGCGATCCTGCCACGCTCCCGCTCCGACGAGGTGGGCTTCCGCGAGGTGGCGGTCGACCTGATCGCGCCCAACCCGCGCCAGCCCCGTCGCGAGTTCGACGAGGCGGCCCTGCTGGCCCTCGCGGATTCGATCCGCGTGCGCGGTGTGCTGCAGCCGATAGTGGTCCGGCCGGTGAGCGGCGGCACCTTCGAGCTCGTGGCCGGCGAGCGGAGGCTTCGCGCCGCCCGCCTGGCGGAGCTCGAGCGCGTGCCCGCCGTGGTCCGCGAGGCCGACGATTGGGCGCGGCTGGACATGGCGCTGGCCGAGAACATGGCGCGGGTCGACCTCAACGCCGTCGAGGAGGCGCGTGCGTGCGCGATGCTCGTGGAGGACCTCGGGCTCACCAAGGGCGAGGTGGGCAGGCGCGTGGGCCGCAGCCGCGTGGCGGTGTCCAACCTGATCCGCCTGCTCGACCTCCCCGAGGAGGTGCTCGAGCGGATCGAGGCGGGTGCCCTAAGCGAGGGCCACGGCCGCGCGATCCTCACGTGCAAGGACCACGATCTGCGCAAGCGGCTGGCCCGCGACGCCCGCGAGCACGGATGGTCGGTGCGCGAGACCGAGCGACGCGCCCGCGCGCTGGAGGACGGCGAGGACGCGGATTCCCAGGCCGGCGGCGGGCCCACCGAGCTCCATCCGGACCTGGCCGATGCACTCGCGGCCGCCGAGGACGCGCTCACCACGGCGCTCGGACAACCGGTGAGCATCCGTGCGGCGGGCGAGTCGGTGCGGGCCGAGCTGCGCTTCGAAACTCCCGGCGAGGCGATCGAGTTGGCCGAACGCCTTCTCCGCCGGCGCGGCGAGTCGCTGTCACGCGCGGCCTAGGCCAGCCTGGGAAGTGGGCGATCCTGGATTCGAACCAGGGACCTCGTCCTTATCAGAGACGCGCTCTAACCGACTGAGCTAATCGCCCTTCAGCGGCGCGAGTCTAGCGCCACGCGTAGGGCCGCCTCCGGGCCGTCAGGAGCGGTGAGGACCGGTCCCGGCCATGACTAGACTGTGGGCTCCGGCACCGCGACAGCATGAGGGAGCCGTTCTCAAATGCAGGAGATGGTCATCTACGGCGTGAGCTTCGACATGGTCGGCAAACAGCCGATCGTCTTGCTGAAGACACGCGAGGGGAACAAGTTCCTGCCGATCTGGATCGGTCACCCCGAGGCCGCGGCCATCCTCATGAAGCTCCAGGGCGCCAACACGCCGCGGCCGATGACCCACGACCTGATCAACGACGTGCTGTCCGAGCTGGAGGTGTCCTGCACGAAGGTCGCGGTCACCGAGCTGCGCGAGAACACCTTCTACGCGGCGATCACCCTCCAGATCAACGGGCGCGAGATGGAGATCGACTCGCGCCCCTCCGACGCACTGGCCCTCGCCGTACGCACCGGGGCATCGATATTCGCCGCCGAGGACGTGATCACCGAATCCGCGATCGAGTTCGAGCACGAGGTTGAGGACCAGGACGAGGTGGTCGAGAAGTTCAAGGACTTCCTCGACAACGTCACGCCTGAGGACTTCGCCTCGGGCTCCGAGGAGGAGCCGGGGCCCTCCGAGGAGCCCGGGCCCTAGACGCGCGGAGCCGGAACCGGCGCCAGCGCCAGAATCCGCTCAACCAGCTCGTCGAACCCGATGTCCGCCGCCTCGGCCGCCATCGGCAGCAGGCTCGTGTCGGTGAGACCAGGGATCGGGTTGGCCTCCAGCACGTAGAGCTCGCCCGCCTCGTCGAGCATCAGGTCCACCCGCCCGAAGCCGTGCAGGCCCAGCGTGCTCGTAGGTGGCAAGCGCGAGTTCGGCGGCGCGCTCGGCCACGCCCTCTGGAAGCTTGGCGGGGCAGACGAACTCCGTGCGCCCGATCGCGTAGCGCGCCTCGAAGTCGTAGAAGTCCTCCTCACGCGGGACGGCCTCGACCACCGGCAGCGCGCGCGGCCCCCCGTCCCCATCGAGCACGGAGACGGCGAGGTCGCGGCCCTTCACGTATCGCTCCAGGAGCACGCGGGCGTCGTAGGAAAACGCGGACACGAGCGCCGAGGGCACATCGTCGGCCGAGCGGGCGAACTTGATCCCGAGAGCGGATCCCTGGCTGGAGGGCTTGACCACGATCGGGAAGTCCAGACGCTGCTCGATCGCCGGCAGCGTCTCGGCGGCACCCAGCTCGCGGAACGCCATCTGGGTGAAGGCGAAGAACTCCGGCGTCGGGATCCCGGCCTCCACGAGCATGTGCTTGGTGAGCACCTTGTCCATCGCCCGCGCGCACGCCGGCACCCCCGAGCCCGTGTAGGGCAGGTCGAGGATCTCGAGCAGCTCCTGGACGGTGCCGTCCTCGCCGTCGCGCCCGTGCAGTGCCACGAAGCACACGTCGGGAGCGTCGGCGCGCAGGCGCTCGATGAGATCCACGCCCACGTCGATCGGCACCACCTCGTGGCCCAGCCGCTCAAGCGCGCCCTCAACACGCGCGCCCGAACGCAGCGACACCTGGCGCTCCAGAGAGCGGCCGCCCTTTAGGACGGCTACTCGGCTCACGCGCCGCCCGCGCGCCGCGGCCGGTCGTCGCGCCTGCGCAGCTCCACCACTCGCGCGCCGGGTTCCGCCGAGGCCTCCGGAGCCTGTTCCGCCGGCTCCACCGTGACCGCCTCGAACTCGCCGGTGAGGGTGCCGTAGAGCTCGAGCTGCTCCTTGACCGCCTCGCCGATCCGGCGCACGCCCTCGCGGATGCGCTCCTCGCCCGAGCCGGAGAAGTTCAGCCGCATCGAGCTGTGGCCGCGGCCGTCGAGGTAGGCGCCGGAGCCGGGCACGAACGCCACGTTGTCGCGCAGCGCGCGCACCAGCAGGTCGTCGGTGTCGATGAAGTCGGGCAGGGTGGCCCAGATGAACAGGCCCCCGCCGGGACGCGTCCACTCGGCCTGCGGCGGGAAGTAGTCCTCCAGCGCCTGCAGCATGGCGTCACGGCGGGACCGGTAGATCTCGGTGAGCGAGCGCACGTACTCACGCCAGTCGCCGATCTCGAAGTAGGCCTGCACCAGCAGCTGGGACAGCGTGGAGGTGCACAGGTCGGCCTCCTGCTTGCCGAGGTTGATCTTCTCGAGCACCGGGGGCGGTGCCACCACCCAGCCCAGCCGGATGCCGGGCGAGAGGATCTTGGAGAACGTGCCCAGGTACATCACGTACACGCCCCCGTCGAGGGCGTAGAGGGGCTCGGGCGCGTCGCCCTCGTAGCGCAGCAGCCCATATGGGTTGTCCTCCAGCACCAGCAGCTCGCGCTCGGCGGCCACCTCCACCAGGCGCCTGCGTCGCGGCAGCGACATCGTCACGCCGGCAGGGTTCTGGAAGCTGGGCACCGTGTAGATGAACTTGGGCTTGCGCCCCTCTCGCTCGAGGCGGTCCAGTCGCTCCTCCAGGACGTCCACGCGCATGCCCTCGGAGTCCATGTCGATCTGCACCACGTCGGCCTGGTAGGCGTGGAACACGGGGACGGCTCCGGGATAGGTGGGGCCCTCGGCCACGATCACGTCCCCGGGGTCGATCAGCGTCTTGGTCACCAGGTCGATCACCTGCTGGCCGCCGGTGGTCACGATCATGTCGTCGCGATCCACGCGCATGCCCTCCGCCGCCATCACCTCGGCGATGCACTCCTTGGTCTCGGGCAGGCCCTCGGTTGGCCCGTACTGCAGCGCCTTCGCGCACGACTGCTCGGCTATGCGCGATGTGATCGCCGCGAAGGTCTCCGGTGGGAAGCTCGACGTGTCCGGCAGGCCGCCGGCCAGCGAGATCACCTCGGGCCGCGTGGTCACGGCCATGATGTCGCGCATGGCGGAGGACTTCATGACCCTCGTTCGGGAGGCGAACAGCCCGGCGTAGCGCTCGAGGTCGCGCGAGGTGGAGCGCGAGGGCGGCCGTGGCTCGGTGCTCACGAAATCCTCTTCGCCAGCGGCGGGGCGCATCCTGGGCGGTGGTCTATCGTCACCCCGCTCAGCGTACCGCCACCCCGACCCAGGACACCCGACTTGAGCCTCGTAGTCGACATCGGCCAGGGCGCCGGCCTCGCCGGCGCCACCGGCGTCCGCCCGTTCCTCCCGCCGCTGCTTGCGGGGGCGCTCGCCGGTGGCGACATCGGCCTCGACTTCGACGGGTCCGGCTGGGAGTTCCTCGAGTCGCCGGGCTTCCTGCTGGCCGTCCTGGCGCTTGCGGTGATCTCGTACGGGGCCGAACGTTCGGGGGCGAACCGCCGCGTCGTCGGCTGGGCCACGACCGTCGTGGCCGCCACGCTCGGCGGCCTGCTGTTCGCAGGCTCGCTGGCCGAGGCCGGCCGCGAGCCCCTGCCCGGCCTGGTGGCCGGAGTGCTGTGCGCGCTGGCGGCCTACGTGGCGGTGTCGGGCCTGCTCGACCGCGCCTCCCGCCGTCTGGAGGAGGGGCCCGCCGCGCTGCTCACCGTCTACGCGGACGTGGCCGCACTGGTGCTGGCCGCCATCGCCATCTTCATCCCGCCGGTGGCGCTGCTGGCATTCGTGGCGTTCGGGCTGCTGCTGGTCCGCCGCGGCGGCCGGGACGACCGCAAGTACGCGGGTCTGCGGATCCTGCGGTGAGTCGCAAGCGAAAGGTCGTCCTGGCGGTGATCGACGCCCTCGATCCCGCGGCGCTCCATCGGGCCGTGGCGGACGGGCGGGCTCCCACGCTCAGTGCGATCATGGACCGCGGCAGCCATGTGGACGATTGCGTGTCCACGTTCCCCTCCGTCACGCCGGTCGCGGCGTCGGCCATCGCCACCGGCCTGGGCCCCGACGAGCACCTGATCCCCTCGATGAACTGGTACCACCGCGGCGAGGAGCGCTACGTGGAGTACGGCTCGTCGTTCCAGGCCACGCGTGCCCACGGCATCTTCCGGTCGCTCACCGACACCGTCTACAACATGAACCTCGCCCACCTGACCCAGGAGCGGCGCACGGTCTTCGAGCACCTCGACGACGCCGGGCTGCGCACCGCCTGCACCACGTACCTGATCTACCGCGGCCGGTACCGCCACGAGCCCTCCCGCGACTCGCCGTACATCAAGCTCGCCGAGGCGGCACAGTTCCGCCATCCCACGTGGGCGGCGCAGGAGCTCTTCTACGCGGACATCTTCGACTCCCAGAGCACGGGTTGCTTCTCGACACTCGGGATGCCCGGGCAGCGCGACCGGCACGCGGGCTGCGTCGGCGCCCACCTGGTGGAGAACGACCTGTTCGACTTCCTGTTGTTCTCCCTGCCGGACAACGACACCTACTCCCACCGGGCGGGGCCGAGCGGGCAGCCGCACTCGATCGCCGAAGCCGACCGCGCGCTGGAACGCCTGATGCATCCGGCCGGTGGGCCCGACGCCTTCCTGGAGGAGCACGCCGTGGTGGTGATGTCCGACCACACGCACAACACCATCGACCAGAGCACCAACCTGGCGGACGCCCTCGATGACTGGCGCATCCTGAGCCCGGCCGACGTGGAGCCCGAGGAGGCCCAGATCGCCGTGTGTCCGGGGTCGCGCTCGGCGCAGATCTATGCCCTGCGGGCGGCCGAACGCGCCGCGGTGGTGGAAGGCGTCACGCGCCGTCTGGGCGAGGTGGACGGGGTGGACCTCGTGGCGTGGCGAGACGACGACGCCGGGTTGGTGTCCAGCGAGCGGGGCACGCTGCGCTTCTCGCCGGGCGGCGATCTCGCGGACGCACGCGGCGGCTCCTGGACCGTGGAGGGCGACCTCGCCGTGCTCGACCTCCAGACCGCCGGCGGCCAGGTGCGCAGTCACGAGTACCCCGAGGCGCTGGGCCGGCTGTGGTCGTCGCTGAGCTGCGCGCGGGCGGGGGAGGTGCAGGTGTCGGCGACACCCGGCTGGGAGTTCACCGACTGGGGCGGCAACGACCACGTGGGCGGGGGCAGTCACGGCTCGCTCCACCGCTGCGACTCGCTGGGCGTGCTGATCACCACCGGGATCGGCCCCGACGACCTGGGCAGTCGCGAACAGTGGTCGATCCGCGACGTGACGCCCATGGTGCTCGACCATTTCGGACTACCCTCCCGCTAGTGGTCGCACCCGAGTCGACCGATGCCGTTGCGGCACGCGAGGCGGCCCACTCCCGCGTGCGGGCGGGTATGCGGCGCCGGCACAACTGGGTGCAGCTGGCCAAGTTCTGCGCGGTGGGCGGCTCCGGGTACGCGGTGAACCTGGCGGTGTTCGCCGTGGCGTTCAGCGCGCTCGGCTGGCATCACCTCGTGGCCGCCACCGTCGCTTTCGTGGTGGCGGTGAGCAACAACTTCTACTGGAACCGGCACTGGACCTTCTCGGCCCGGGCGGGTCACGCCGGCTTTCAGGCCGCACGTTTCTTCACGGTGAGCGTGGTGGCGTTCCTCTTCGCCGCCACCCTGCTCGAGGTGCTGGTCACCCAGGCCGGCACGCCCGAGCTGGCGGCCCAGGCGATATCGGTGGTGGCCGCCACGCCGCTCAACTTCATCGGGAACAAGATGTGGAGCTTCGGCCGCCGACCGCGCCCGGGCTGATCGTCTCCCGCGCCCTACTGCTTGGGCTGGCCGCCTGTGTCATCGGCTGGGCGCTGCCCGCGGTGGCGTCCGCGGCTCCCCCCCGAAGGCGCCTCAGAGCCAGACCGAGCCGCCGCGCGGCTACCGCCTGAGCGCCGACCGGGTGGAGCGGATCGCGGCCCAGGCGCCTGCCATCCGGCGCGAGCGCCGCGGGCACCGGCGCTTTGAGCCCACTGCCTACACCCGTGGGCCCGGGCGCTGGCAGGTGAGCTACTTCGACGGCGAGGATGAGGTGGCCCAGGTGCGTGTGGACGACGGCACGGGTGCCGTGCTGGAGCAGTGGACGGGCGACCAGGTGGCGTGGACGATGGCACGCGGGTACGAGGGGGCATTCGGTCGCACGCTGAACGCGCCCTGGATCTGGATCCCGCTGTGCCTGCTGTTCCTCGCGCCGTTCCTGGACCCTCGCCGCCCGCTGCGGATGCTCCACCTCGACCTGCTGGTCCTGCTCGGCTTCGGGATCTCGCACGTGTTCTTCAACCGCGGCGAGATCGGGGTGTCGGTGCCGCTGGTCTATCCGGTGCTGGGCTATCTGCTCGCGCGCCTGCTGTGGCTCGGGTTCCGCCCGCGGCGGGGAGCGGGCCCGCTTGTGCCGCTGGTACCGCTCACCTGGCTCACCGTGGGGCTGGTGCTGCTGGTGGGCTTCCGCGTGGGGCTGAACATCGTGGACTCCAACGTGATCGACGTGGGGTACGCCGGCGTGATCGGCGCCGACCGGATCGCCGACGGCCACCACCTCTACGGCGCGGGTTTCCACCCCGACGTGGAGCACGGCGATACCTACGGCCCGCTCGCCTATGTGACCTACGTGCCCTTCGAGCAGGCGCTCTCCTGGAGTGGCTCGTGGGACGGCCTTCCCGCCGCGCACGGCGCGGCACTCGCGTTCGACCTGCTCACCCTGGGGGGGCTCGTGCTGCTCGGGCGGCGGTTGGGAGGAGGCGCCGCCGGCCGCGAGCTCGGCCTCGCGCTGGGGTGGGCGTGGGCCAGCTACCCCTACGCGCTGTTCGCGCTCCAGACCAACTCCAACGACTCGCTCGTGGCGCTGGCCACCGTGCTCGCGATGCTCGCGCTCACGCTCGATCCGGCCCGGCGGGGGGTGTCGGCCGCCGCACGCGGTGCGGCGGTGGGCCTGGGCGCGGCATCCAAGTTCGTGCCTCTGGCTCTCGCACCGCTGTTCGCCACAGCCGGACAGGGGCCGGGGCGGGTACGGCGCGCCGCGGTGTTCGCCATGGCCCTCGGGCTCGTCCTCGTGGTGAGCGTGGCGGCGTTCATCCCCGACGGCGGGTGGCGGGAGATCTACGACCGCACGGTGGGCTACCAGGCCGGCCGCGACTCGCCCTTCAGTGTGTGGGGCCAGCTCCACGGCTCCAGCTGGGCGCTGCACCTCGTACAGGGCGCCGCGGTCGCGCTGGCGCTGGCCGTGGCGTTCGTCCCGGCGCGCAGGGATGCGTTTCAGGTGGCGGCGCTGGGTGCGGCCGTGCTCATCGCGCTCCAGCTGGGGGCCGTGCACTGGTTCTACCTCTACATCGTCTGGTTCGCCCCCCTGGCCCTGGCGGCGCTGCTCGGCGTCTACTCGGGCGCCGGGCCGGGCTCGAGCACCGGCTCGATCGAGGTGGCCAGACCGTCGCCGGAGGCCTCCACGAGCACGGCATTGAGCCAGGGGTCGTCGGTGGCGGTGTCGAATCGCACGTTCGTCATCGTGGTGAACCGCCGCAACGCCAGCTCCTTCTTCACCCCGATCACCCCGCCCCGCGGCCCGGTCATCCCCACGTCGGTGCAGTAGGCCGTACCCCCGGGCAGCACCCGGGCGTCGGCCGTGGGCACGTGTGTGTGCGTGCCCACGCAGGCCGTCACGCGGCCGTCCAGGTACCAGCCCATCGCCACCTTCTCGCTGGTGGCCTCCGCGTGCATGTCCACGAGCACGTGGGTGGTCTTGCCGCGCAGGTCCGACAGGGCGGCGTCCACCTCGGCGAACGGAGATCGCGCCGCGTCCACGAACACCTGGCCCGAGAGGTTCACCACCCCGAGCTTGAAACCGTTGCGCTCCACCACCGTCACCCCCCTGCCCGGGCTCGAGCGGGGATAGTTGGCGGGCCGCACGACCCGCTCCTCGGTGTCGAGGAAGTCGTACACCTCGGTGTGGCGATAGGCGTGGTTGCCGAGCGTGATCGCGTCGACGCCGAGGGCGAGGATCTCCTTGCCAGTCTTCTCGGTGATGCCCACGCCGCCCGCGGCGTTCTCGCCGTTGACCACCACGAAGTCGGGCGCGTGACGCTCGCGCAGCACCGGCAGCAGCGCCGCCAGCGTTCGCCGGCCCACGCCGCCAACCACGTCGGCCACGAACAGGAGCTTCACCGAGGACAGTCTGCCAGCAGGCTGGCGCCGCTACCGTCCAGCCCGCAATGGCCGACCCCGTGACCGCCGAGCGAGAGGCCCCTGCCGCGGCGGTGCTGAAGGCCGAGGGCCTCTGCAAGCGCTATGGCGACCGGGCGGCGCTCACCGACGTCTCGCTGAGCGCGGGCCGGGGCGAGCTGGTGGCCGTGATCGGGCCCAACGGTGCCGGGAAGACCACGCTGCTCTCGATACTCGCGGGCATCCAGCGACCCGACTCCGGCAGCGTGAGCCGTGCGCCTGAGGAGATCGGCTGGGTGCCCCAGCAGGCGGCCGTGTACGGGAAGCTCACCGTGCGCGAGAACCTCGAGCTGTTCGCCAGGCTGGAGAAGGTGGACGACGTGGCGGCCACGGTGGACCGCATGCTCGACCTCACCGGCCTGCACGAGCGTGCCGACGACCAGGCGGGCCAGCTCTCGGGCGGCAACCGCCAGCGCGTGAACATCGCGGTGGGCCTGCTCGGCAGCCAGCCCGTACTGCTGCTCGACGAGCCGAGTGCGGCGCTGGACCCACGCCAACGCGAGCGGGTGTGGGAGTTCGTGCTGGCGCTGGCCGACGCGGGCACCACGGTCGTCTACTCCACCCACAACATCCAGGAGGCCGAGCGCCACGCCCAGCGCGTGCTCGTGCTGGCCGACGGCGAGCTGCTGTTCAGCGGATCGCCGCGCGAGCTGGAGCAGGCGGTGGAGCGCGAGCGCGGTCCCGCGGAGCGCGGCGACTTCGAGGAGGCCTTCGTGGCGTTCCTGCGCCAGAGGGGCCACTGATGCGCTGGCTGCTGCTCAAGGACCTGCGAATCCTGCGCCGCTCGCCGCTGCTGGTGGGCCTGCTCGTGCTCTACCCGGTGGTGATCGCCACCCTGATCGGGTTCGCGCTGTCGCGCGGGCCGGACAAGCCCCAGGTGGCCTTCGTGAGCCTCGTGCCCGAGTCGGCCGAGGAGATCGAGCTGGGCGGCGAGCGGATCGACGTGACGCGCCAGGCCGGCCCGCTGTTCCGCGCGATCGATCCGGTGCGCGTGAAGTCCAGGGAGGAGGCCGTCGCCAAGGTGCGCTCCGGCGATGTGCTGGGCGCGGTGGTGGTCCCCGAGGACACCACCCGCAAGCTCCAGGCCGGACTGGAGCCCGCCGAGATCGAGGTGTTCTACAACGCCGAGGACCCGGTGAAGGCCAGCTACGTGCGCGACACGATCAAGTCGCAGGTGGCCGACGCCAACAACGCCCTCACCGAGCGCTACGCGAAGGTGGCGCTCACCTTTCTCGACCTGATCGCCACGGGGGGCGAGTACAACTTCTTCGGGCGCGAGTTCCAGGTGCTCGGGCTGAAGCGCTCCGAGCAGATCCTGGCCAATTCGCAGCGCGAGCTCCCCGCCGGCTCGCCCGCCCGGGAGCAGGTGGCGTCGGTGATCGAGTTCGCGCGTCTCGCGCGGGAGAACCTCGACCTCTCCGACGACGTGCTCGCGTCGGTGGGCACGCCGATCCGTGTGAAGCAGACCCAGCTGGACGGCGGCGCCACACCACTCAGCTCGTTCGCGGTGGCGATCGCGGCGTCTGTGTCCCTGATGTTCATCACCCTGCTGCTGGCGGCGGGCGCGCTGGCGCTGGAGCGGGAGGAGAACGCCTTCCCGCGACTGGTGCGCGGGCTGGTGTCGCGCACGGGACTGCTGGTGGAGAAGGCGGGCCTCGCGGCGGTGTGCTCGCTGGCGGTGATCCTGCTGATGCTCGGCGGGCTGGGGCTGTTCGTGGATCTCGACTGGGGGAGGTTTCACCTCTGGGTGGCGGCCGCCGGCGCCGGCGCGCTGGCGTTCGCGGCGATGGGGCTGGCCGTGGGCACCCTCACGCGCGAGGTGCGCGCTGCGTCGCTGCTGTGCGTGATGGTGTCGCTGCCGCTCACGTTCCTGGCGCTCGTGCCGTCCGGGTCGGTCACGCCGGTGCTCTACGACGTGGTGCGCGCGATCTCGGCGATGTTCCCGTTCCGGCCCACGCTGGACGCCATGGACAGCGCGCTCAACGGCTCGGGCGGGATCGCGGTGCCGCTGGGGCACCTGGCCGCGCTGTTCGTGGGCTTCGGGGTCGCCAGCCGCCTGGGGCTGCGGCGCTTCGCCCGGTAGTAGGCGGGTCCTACACTGGATTGGCACATGGCCTTCCCCGCCACACGCATGCGCCGTCTGCGCCGCAGCGGGCTGCTGCGCGACATGGTGCGCGAGACCGAGCTCTCGCCCTCGCACCTCGTTCAGCCGATGTTCGTTCAGCTGGGCACCGACAGCCGCACGCCGATCGAGGCGATGCCGGGCGTGGAGCGGCTGTCGATCTCCCACGCGGTGGAGGAGGCCGGCCAGGCGCACGAGCTGGGTGTGCCCGCCGTGCTGCTGTTCGGCCTGCCGGCTGACAAGGACGGGCGCGGATCGGGGGCCTACGACGACGAGGGCGTGGCCCAGCTGGCGGTGCGCGCGATCAAGGATGCCCATCCCGACCTGGTGGTGATCACCGACGTGTGCCTGTGCGGCTACACCGACCACGGCCACTGCGGCGTGGTGCGCTCAGACGGCGAGATCGACAACGACGTGACGCTCGAGCTGCTGGCCAAGACGGCCATCTCCCACGCCGCCGCCGGTGCCGACGCCGTGGCGCCGAGCGACATGATGGACGGGCGCGTGGGTGCGATGCGAGCGCAGCTGGACTCCGAGGGCCACAAGGACACGCCGATCGTGGCCTACTCCGCGAAGTTCGCCTCGGCCTTCTACGGCCCGTTCCGCGAGGCGGCCGACTCCACGCCGTCCTTCGGCGACCGCCGCAGCTACCAGATGGACCCTGCCAACGGCGACGAGGCCGTGCGGGAGGCGTTGCTCGACGTGGAGGAGGGGGCGGACGTGGTGATGGTCAAGCCCGCCCTGCCCTATCTGGACGTGATCCGCCGCGTGAAGGAAGCCACGCGCGTGCCGGTGGCTGCCTACAACGTGAGCGGCGAGTACGCCATGATCGAGGCCGCCGCGGCCGCCGGATACCTCGACAGGCGCGCGGCCATCCTCGAGGCGCTCACCTCGATCCGCCGTGCCGGAGCAGACATCGTGATCACCTACCACGCCAAGGAAGTCGCCGAATGGCTTCAGTAGCCACCCCGAAGGTCCGAAGCCGCAAGGACGGCGCCGCCGTGCCGCTCGACGAGCTGGACAAGCGGCTGCTCAACCTGATGCAGGGCAGCTTCCCGCTCGAGCCGCGCCCCTACGCGCGCGTGGCCGAGTTGGCCGAGGTGCCAGAGGACGAGGTGATGGGCCGGGTGCAGCGGCTGCTCGACGAGCGCATCATCCGCCAGGTCACGCCGATCTTCGACACGCGGGTGCTGGGCTACGAGTCGATGCTGGTGGCCGCCAAGGTCGATCCCGAGAACCCCCACCGGGCCGCGGGCATCATCAACTCGCACCCGGGCGTGTCGCACAACTACCTGCGCAACCACGACTTCAACCTGTGGTTCACGATTGCCACGGAGCCGAGCTCGAAGCTGGGCCTGCAGGGCACCCTGGACAAGCTCACCGAGCTCACCGGCGCCGAGTCCGTGCGCCAGCTGCCAACGCTCAAGCTGTTCAAGATCCGGATGGACCTGGAGATGGAGAAGGGCACGCGCGATCTCGCCGCCGCCGGCATCGCCCAGGACCCGATGGAGCCCGAAGCGATCGAGCTGTCCGACCGCGACTACGCGGTGATCCGCGCGCTCCAGGGCGACATGCCGGTGATCTCCGAGCCGTACGCGCCCGCCGCCGGGGAGATCGGCATCTCTCAGGTCGAGCTGCTCGATCACCTCGAGTCCATGCGCGAGCGCAAGGCGCTGCGACGCGTGGCGGCGATCCTGTTCCACCGCCGCGCGGGCTTCTCGGCCAACGGCATGGGCGTGTGGAACGTGCCCGAGGAGCGGATCATGGAGGTGGCGCCCCTGATGGCCTCCTTCCGGGGCATCTCGCACTGCTACCAGCGCCCCACCTACGAGGACTGGCACTACTCGGTCTTCACCATGGCCCACGGGCGCTCGAAGCAGGAGTGCGACGCCATCCTCGACTCGATCGCCGAGGAGACGGGCATCGAGGACCGCAGCACGCTCTACTCCTCGACGGAGTTCAAGAAGATCCGGCTCCTGTACTTCACCGACGCTCACAGGGAGTGGGAGGCAGCGCACTCGTGAGTGAGGCGGGTCCAACGTGGACCCGTTCGGAGGAGCTGTACCGAAGGGCCGTCGGCCTCATGCCCGGCGGCGTGAACTCCCCGGTCCGCGCCATGCGCTCCATCGGGCGAGACCCGATCTTCGCCGCGGCCGGCGCCGGCGCCGAGCTGGTGGACGTGGACGGCAACCGGTACGTCGACTGGATGCTGTCCTGGGGGCCGCTGATCGCCGGCCACGCGCACCCGGACGTGGTTGACGCCGTGACCGCGGTGGCGGTGGACGGCACGAGCTTCGGCGCTCCCACGGAGGCCGAGGTGGACCTGGCCGCCGAGGTGGTGGACCGGGTGCCCGGCGCGGAGATGGTGCGAATGGTCAATTCCGGCACCGAGGCCGCCATGAGCGCGATCCGCCTTGCGCGCGCCGCGACCGGCCGCGAGAAGCTGCTCAAGTTCGCCGGCGCCTATCACGGCCACGTGGACGGCCTGCTTGCCGACGCCGGCTCGGGCCTGGCCACGGCCGGCATCCCGTCCTCGCCCGGAGTGCCTGCCGCGCAGGCGGCCTCCACCGTGATCGTCCCGTGGAACGACCGTGAGGCGGTGGAGCAGGCGACCGCCGAGCACGAGTTCGCGGCGCTGCTGGCCGAGCCCTACCCGGCCAACATGGGCCTGGTGTTGCCGGAGGACGGCTTCCTGGCGTTCCTGCGCGAGCAGGCGGACCGAAACGGGGCGCTGTTGGTTTTCGACGAGGTGATCTCGGGGTTTCGCGTGGGCCGGGGCGGCGCACAGGAGCGCGAGGGGGTCACGCCGGACCTCACCGTGCTCGGGAAGGTCATCGGTGGAGGCCTGCCGGCGGCAGCCTATGCCGGTCCGGGCAGCCTGATGGACCGTGTGGCGCCTGCCGGCGACGTCTACCAGGCGGGCACGCTCTCGGGCAACCCGCTGGCCACCGCGGCGGGCCTGGCCACGCTGAACCTGCTCGACGACGCCGCCTACGCGCGGCTGGAGGTCGTGACGAGAGCGCTGGCGGGCGGCCTGCGCCAGGCTGCCGCCGAGGCCGGAGTGCCCGCGTATGTGACGCAGACCACAGGCCTGCTCACGCTCTTCTTTCACGATGGACCGGTGGCCGGCTACGAGGACGCCAGGGCCTGCGACACCGAGGCCCATGCCGCTTTCTCCCGCGCGTTGCTGGAGCGGGGCGTGTACCTACCGCCGTCGCAGTTCGAGGCCTGGTTCCCCTCGCTGGCGCACACCGATGAGCAGGTTGAGCAAACGCTCGAGGCCGCCCGCGAGGCGCTCGCGGAGGTGGCGGCCCGGTGAGCGCTCTACGCGACGTGGCCCAGGCCGCGGACCCCTCCCTGCAGGAGTACGCCGCGGCCGACCCCGGGCCCGATCGCTTCGGGGGCACCGTCACCGACCCCGACCGGCTCTTCGTTCTCGAAGCGGTCTATGAGGGCTATTTGCTGCACTACGGCAGGCCCCGTGCCTTCATCGGCATGGATGCCGACCTGTGTCTGCTCGCGGGGGACTCGCTCTACGCCCTGGGCCTGTCGCGACTGGCGGCCAACGGCGACCTGGAGGCTGTCGAGCAGCTGGCAGACCTCATCTCCGACTCCGCCCGGGCGCAGGCCGAAGGCCTCGCCGAGGACGCCGACCGCCTGTGGCTTCAAACGGCGAGGAAGCTCGGGTGAGCGTCCGCGCTAGTGACACCCGTAGCCATGTTGACTCTATTCTTCCGGCGGCATTGAATACCGATAGGTAGTCCCCCCTCGCATCGTGGCCCGACCCCCCTCCAAATCCCCCGACCGGCGCAAGTCGCGCTACACCGCCGACCGCGGCGTGGCCGGCTCGTTCGAGGGGGAGACGATGACTCGCCGGGGCGTCATGACCGGCGGGGCGCTGCTCTACGGAGGGATCGCCTCCGCGGCGTTCGGCCTGCCGGCGCTCGGCTTCGCGCTCGGCCCGATGTTCGAGGACGGCACCCCGGACCGGTGGCAGGACCTCGGGCCCGAGGCGGACTTCAATGCCGAGACCTACGTGCCGAAGGTGGCCAACATCGTGGCCGATCTCGGTGAGGCCGGGAAGACCACGGTCTACGTACGCAAGCTCGACCCCGGCCGCGACAGCAAGAGCAAGTCCGACAAGGGCAAGGAGCCGCTGCCCTACGTGGCGATCTCCACCCGCTGCGCGCACCTGGGCTGCCCCGTCCGGTACATCCAGGCCTCGCAGCGCTTCGTGTGCCCGTGTCACGGCGGCGTCTATGACTTCGAGGGCAAGGTGGACGGCGGTCCGCCGGTGCGCCCGCTCGACCGCTTCTACACCCGCGTGACCAACGGCCGCGTTGAGATGGGCGAGCGCTTCTCGGTCAACTCCGAGCTCGAGCGCTTCGCCCCCCGCGACCCGTCGAACCACCTCGACGGGCTGTGGCAGTACCTCTACCCGTCGAGGCCGAGCACATGAGCAAGCTGGTCCCGCCCAAGGTCGTGCGTCCCACGCCCCCGCGCCCGGGCGAGAAGGAAGTCGGCCGCAACGGCGAGGGGAATGGCAACGGCGAGCCGGGCACCGCGGTGAAGCTGCGCGAGGGTGCCGCCGAGGGCGGCGCCACGGTCGTCGGCTGGCTGGACGAGCGAACGGGGATGAGCCCCTTCCTGCGGGGCTTTCTCTTCCGCAAGGTGCCCAAGGGCACCAACTGGTTCTACACCCTGGGCTCGGCCACGATGTTCGCCTTCGTCTCGCAGGCGGTCACGGGAGTGTTCCTGGCGATGTACTACAACCCGGACCCCGCCCGCGCGTACGAGTCGGCGGCCTACATCACCAACGAGGTGTTCCTCGGTGAGCTGGTGCGCGGCATGCATCGCTGGGGCGCCACGGTGATGATCATCCTGCTGTTCCTGCACATGGGCCGCACGTTCGTCTTCGGGGCGTACAAGTACCCCCGTGAGCTGAACTGGGTGATCGGCGTGCTCCTGCTCGTGCTCACCCTCGCGATGGGCTTCACCGGCTACCTGCTGCCGTTCGACCAGCGCTCGTTCTGGGCCACCGTGGTGGGCGTGAACATCAACGCCTCCGGCCCGGTGATGGGCCCCTACCTGGCCGACTTCCTGCGCGGTGGCGCGGAGTTCGGCGCGGTGTCGTTGTCGCGCTTCTATGCGATGCACATGCTGCTCATCCCGGGGCTGATCGCCGCCCTGATCGGTGCGCACCTCTATCTGGTGGCCAAGCTCGGCACCACGGCGCCGCCGTGGCTGAAGGCCGAGAAGAAGTCACTCAGCCGCGAGGAGATCTAGTTGAACGCACGCGAGCGCGAGGAGTATCTCCGCGACTACTCGGTCCTGAAGAGCCAGGGCAAGCCGTTCTTCCCCTACGCCGTGGCCAAGGACGGCGCGATGGCGGCGATCACGCTCGGCGTGATCATCCTGATGGCGCTGCTGTTCGGCGCCGAGCTGGGCCCCAAGGCCGACCCCACGACCACCACGTACACCCCCCGGCCGGAGTGGTACTTCTTCTTCCTGTTCGAGCTCCTGCGCGTGATCAAGCCCCCGGAGCTCACCTTCCTGGCCACGATCGGGATCCCCACGATCGCGCTCATGCTCCTCCTGCTGTTGCCCTTCTACGACCGCAGCCCCGAGCGGCACCCGCTCAAGCGACCGATCGCGATGATCGGCGCGGTGGCCACCGTGGCCGCGATGGCCTACCTCTCCACCCTCGGCGCCCTGGCCGGCCCGCCGAGTGAGATCGAGGTGGAGGTGGCGCCCAAGTACGAGGAGGGCAAGGCCGTGGTGGCCTCAGCCGGCTGCCTCGGCTGTCACAAGATCGGCGAGAACGGCAACACGCTCGGCCCCAACCTCACCAACATCGGCGACCGCCTGGGCCGCGACGCGATCGCGCGCACGCTGGTGAACCCCACCTCGCCCATGCCCTCCTACGCCCAGTTGCGCGAGGACAAGCCCGAGCAGTTCGAGCAGATGGTGCAGTTCGTGGCGTCCCTCAAGGAGGACATGCCTACGGAGGACACCAGCCCCGAGCCAGCCGAGCAGGCCGCGTCTCCGGGGCCCTCCGCGCAGGCTCGCAAGTAGTCTGGCCGTCGTGAGCGCCGTTCCCGGAAGCACCCCAAAGGGGGGCACAGGCGGGACGCTGCCCGAGAGCCAGGTGAGGTCGATGTTCGACCGCATCGCGGGGGTGTACGACCGCATGAACTCGGTCATGACGGCCGGGATGCATCACCGCTGGCGCGAGCGCGCCGCCGATCTCGCGCGCGTGGCGCCCGGCGATCGCGCCCTGGACGTGGCCACGGGCACCGGCGACCTGGCGATGGAGATGGCGCGTCGCGTTGGCCCGGCGGGAGAGGTGGTGGGGCTGGACTTCTCAGAGCAGATGCTGGAGATCGCCCGCCGCAAGGCGCCGGAACTGCGCTTCGAGGCCGGCAACGCACTCGCACTCCCGTACGCCGACGGCGAGTTCGCGGCGGCCACCGTGGGATTCGGCGCGCGCAACTTCGACGACCTCGCGCAGGGCCTCTCCGAGATGGCCCGCGTGGTTCGCCCGGGGGGCAGGGTGGTGGTGCTCGAGATCACAACGCCGCAGCGCCCGCCGCTGTCGTGGTTCTTCCGCCTCTGGTTCGACCGCGTGGTGCCAGGGATCGGGCGCCTGGCCGGGGATCCCGATGCCTACGCATACCTGCCCAACTCGGTGCGGCGCTTCCCGGGGCCCGCGGAGCTCGGGGGCGAGATGGTCGCCGCAGGCCTCGCCGACGTGCGCTGGGTGCTCACCGCGGGCGGCATCATCGCGATCCACTCCGGCACGGTGGCGCCACGGCCATGAGCGCGGCCGATGCTCTCGACACCGTTCTGTCGGCCGGCGGCGCCGAGCTGGGGCGCGGGCTGGAGCGCACCGAGGCACGCCTGGCCGAGGTGGCCGAGGGTCACGGAGCCGAGCTGGGCCGTCACGCATCGGGCACGCTTGCCGCCGGTGGCAAGCGCCTTCGCCCGGTGCTCGTGTTCCTCAGCGGGGGGTCCGGAGACGAGCTGCTGCGCGGGGCCGTGGCGGTGGAGCTGCTGCACATGGCCTCACTGGTGCACGACGACGTGCTGGACAGCGCCCCCCTGCGCCGCGGCGTGCCCACGGTCTTCGCCAGCGGCGGCCGTGGGGCGGCGGTGGCCACCGGCGACCTGCTGTTCTCGCGCGCGTTCGCGGAGCTTCGCCGCACCGGCTCCGAGGCGGCGGTGACGGCGCTGTCGGAGGCCTCCTCCGCGCTCGCGCGTGGAGAGCTGGTCCAGCGCGCCGACGCGTGGTCGGACTCCGTGACGGCGGAGCGCTACCTGCAGCGGTGCGAGCTCAAGACGGCGAGCCTGTTTGCCGCCTCCGCCCGTCTGGGCGCGCTGCTCGGTGAGGAGTCCACGCCGCGCGATGCCGACGCTCTGGCGGGCTTCGGGCGGCGCATAGGCCTGGCCTTTCAGATCCTCGACGACGTGCTCGACGTATCGGGCCCGGCGGAGCGCACCGGCAAGCACCGCGGCACGGACCTGCTCGACGGCACGGTCACGCTCCCGCTGATCCTGGCCCGTGATCGCGACCCGGAGCTGGCGGGGATGGACCTCCGCTCGCTCGTGTCAGGTCCCGCTCAGGCGGACGCGGTGTGCGATCGCATCGCGCGCACGGGTGCTCTCGGCGCGGCTCGCGAGGAGGCGCTTCACCACGTGGCCGAGGCCAAGCTGGCGCTCACCGGCATGGAGTTGCCCGAATCGCGGCGGCAGGCGCTGCAACTCGTGGCCGACGGCGTGGTGGAGCGGTACGCCTAGAAGTCTTCGGGCAGGATCGCGTCGGCCGCGAGGGCCGCCACGAAGCGGTCGATCTCCTCGGCCATGTTGGCCCGGCACAGGCGCCGGTAGTCCGAGGTGAGGGCGCCGGTGCCAAGGTCCAGTTCCTCATCGAAGGCTTCGACGGTGGCCTGGTTGAAGACGCCGGAGCGGCAGTCCTCGCATTCCGGGCAGCGAAGGCTCACGGCCCAGGCGCTATCGCCGGCCTCTTCCCAGGTGACGGGGTAGACGAGGCCTGAACCGCAGGAGTTGCACAGGTGCAGCGCCTGATCGGGCTGGACCGCGGGTGCGGCCGGCGTGGCCCCCTCGTCGGCGTGAGCGAGATAGACGACCTCGATCCTCCGCCCCGAGGGCAGGACCACACGCTTGGTGTGCTCGCTGCTCTGTCCCTCTGAGGCTTCCATACCCTGGATATCGGCACCCGGGGGGGTGACTTGAGGCTGGGATCGGATGGCCCGTGGAGGAGAACCCTGCGCGGCGGGCCGAGCCGCCCGCTTCGCCGTAGACTCCGCCGCCGTGGTTCTCAGCGATCGCACTATCCGTTCCGAGATCGAGGCCGGCCGCATCGTGATCGACCCATTCGACGCCTCGCTCGTGCAGCCTTCAAGCGTGGACGTGCGCGTGGACCGCCGCTTCCGGGTGTTTCACAACGCCCGCTATCCGTACATCGACGTGCGCAAGCCCATGGATGACCTCACCGAGCCGGTGGAGGTGAAGGACGGCGAGCCGTTCATCCTGCACCCCGGCGAGTTCGTGCTCGGGCAGACGCTGGAACGTGTGACGCTGCCAAACGATCTGGTGGCGCGGCTGGAGGGCAAGTCCTCGCTCGGTCGCCTCGGCCTGCTGATCCATTCCACCGCCGGCTTCGTGGACAGCGGCTTCTCGGGCAACCTCACGCTGGAGCTGTCGAACGTGGCCAACCTCCCGATCACGATCTACGAGGGGATGCCCATCGGGCAGATCTCATTCATGCGGATGGACGGGCCGGTGGACCGCCCCTACGGCTCCGCCACGACCAGGAGCAAGTACCAGGGACAGGCTGAGCCCACCCCAAGCCGCTTCCACGAGAACTTCACGAGCGAGGACTGATCCGCCCCGCCCCCTGGCGCGAATACACCACAGCGCTACGATTCGACTGCAGGGCAGCCAGTTCTGCTGCGTAGCGCACACCCGACACGCTCAGGAGTCCCCTTATGCCGTTTGGCCCACTCGAGATAGGCATCGTGCTGTTGATCGTCCTGGTCATCTTCGGTCCGAAGCGCCTGCCTGACCTCGGCCGCTCCCTAGGTGGTGGCATGCGTGAGTTCAAGGACTCCGTGACGGGCAACCACAGGGACTCCGATGACGAGCTTCCCCCCGCCGAGAAGAAGAGCGAGCCGGTGCAGGCCGAGAAGTCAGACGCCACGCCCGCCGGCGGCAAGAGCTCCTAAGGCCCCCCGGGGCCACACGAGGCAGAGGAGGCGTCGTGGCGCGGGTACGCCCGATTGATCACGAGGAGCGCCTGACCCTCGTCGACCATCTCGACGAGCTGCGCACGCGCATCGTCATCGCCGTCTCGGCGGTGTTCGTGACCTCCGCGGTCTGCTACTGGCAGAACGACAAGGTCCTCGAGATCGTCAACAAGCCGCTCCCGAAGGGCATTCCGGAGCCGATCACCTTCGGCGTGACCGAGCCCTTCACCACCACGCTCACAAACTCCGCCTACTTCGGCATCCTGCTCGCGCTGCCCGTGGTGCTCTACCAGCTCTACGCCTTCGTGCTGCCGGCCTTCAGCCCCCACGAGCGCAGGGTGGCCACGCCGCTCGCGCTGATGGTCCCCGTCCTCTTCATCGCGGGAGTCGTCTTCTGCTACTTCGTGGTGCTGCCACCGGCCACGGACTTCCTCCTCGGCTTCAACTCCGACGCGTTCCGCACCGAGGTCCGAGCGCGCGACTACTACAGCTTCGTGACGCTGACGATGCTCGCGATGGGCCTGGGATTCCAGGTGCCCGTGGCCATCCTGGCGCTCGTGCGGCTGGGCATCACCACGCCGGAGAAGCTGCGCAAGAACCGCCGCTACGCGATCCTCGTGATCGCCGTCCTGGCGGCCCTGCTGCCCACGATCGACCCCGTGACGCTGATCCTCGAGATGATCCCCCTGATCATCCTCTACGAGTTGAGCATCGTGCTGGCTGCGGCCATTGGTCGCAGGAAGGCCCCCGGCACCGAGGCGGCTTCGGCCGAGGGCGGCTGAGCAGGCCAATAGCTAGGCTTTCGCACCTCCATGTTGTTCGATCTCGGCGGCAAGCGCCGACGGGCCGTCCAGGCCACCTACCTGATGCTCGCCGTCCTGATGGGCGGCGGCCTGGTGCTGTTCGGAATCGGCGGCGACGTGTCCTTCAACGTCTTCGACGACATCGGCGGGAACAACACCAACAGCGCCGGCAACGAGCTGGTCCAGAGGCGCGTGGACCGCAGCGAGGAGCGGCTGAAGGCCAACCCCCAGGATGAGACCGCGCGCAAGGACCTGGTGCGCGGCTACTACCAGCTGGCCACGGGCCTGACGACGGACAACACCGCGGCCTTCCCGAAGGAGGCGCAGGACGAGTTGCGCAAGGCGGCGGGCCACTGGGAGGCCTACATCAGGTCGGAGCCCGAGAAGCCCGACGCCTCACTGGCGCGGCTGGTGCTCCAGCTCTACGGGCCCGACGCCCTGAACAAGCCCAAGCAGGCTCAGGACGCGGCGGCCCTGATCGCCCGCGTGGACAACGACACGAACTCCTATCTCAACCTCATCCAATACGCCGCCCTCGCCAGTGACACCCGGACGGCCAACCTGGCCGCCACCAAGGCCGTGGACCTGGCGCCCAAGGGCCAGCGCAAGGCCGTGAAGGCACAGGCCGAGCAGCTCAAGCAGCCTCCCGGCGCGGCTGGCGGCCAGAGCACCCGCGGGGAGCGGCTCCGCCACCGGCGAGTAAGGTTTCGCCGCGGAGAGGCACCGACCATCAGAGGAGACGCGTGAACTTCAAGATCAGTGACGAGGAGATCGACGAGCAGACCCACGTGATCTCGCTCGGCGGCGAGATCGACCTGTACACCGCTCCCGAGTTCAAGGAGCGGATGGTCGAGCTGATCGAGGCCGGCAAGAAGAACATCGTCGTGGATCTCTCCGAGGCCACGTTCATCGACTCGACCACCCTGGGAGTCCTGGTGGGCGGCGTGAAGCGCCTGCGTCCCTCCGGCGGTGGCCTCGCCCTGGTCTGCACCGACCAGAACATCAGCAAGATCTTCGAGATCACCGGCCTGGACCGCGTCTTCTCGATCCAGGGCTCGCGCGAGGACGCGCTGGCGTCGTTCAGCAGCTAGCCGCCTTCGCCTACAATTGCGCGTTCGGCGCCGCCCCCGGGGCGCTCGCCACCAGGGCCGTTAGCTCAGCTGGTAGAGCAGGAGACTCTTAATCTCAAGGTCGTAGGTTCGATCCCTACACGGCCCACTCGCGCGTCAGAGGGGCGCCTGGCGGCGTCATCGCGCCCCTCGCGTGCCGAGGCACGCGTCGGGGCGCTCTTCCTTGCCAGCCACCCCTCTGACGCGCGAGACTCTTGGCTGTGGCTGATGGGCGGGAGTTGCTTCAGAGGCATCGCCCTCATCTGAGGTACGACTCTCAGGATCCGTACCGCGCCTGCTCCGCTCTCACGATTGTTGAGAATCCCGGGAATCGCCTCGTGGACAAGGCCGGGAAGCCGATTGCGGTTGCGGATGGGTCGGCACGCGCTCTCGGGCTGGGGCACCTGCGCACCGGCGATTCGCACGACGGTGAGCGCCTGGATGAGGTGGGGAACGAGGCCGCGATCCTGCGTGACGCCGTGCACCTCCAGGGCGTTCCACGCCTGGCGGACCGCGTCTACGGCCGCTACATCGAGCGCGGCGACACCACCTATCTGCAGTACTGGTTTTGGTACTACTACAACCCCAAGGACGTGGCTGGGGGCGGGCGCCACGAGGGCGACTGGGAGATGATCCAGGTCCGGCTCGAGGCCGGCGAGCCCAGGTGCGCGGTCTATGCGCAGCACGACCACGCCCGCCGGGAGGACTGGGCCCGCCTCCGCCACCACCCGGCCGGCGATGGCACGCACCCGGTGGTGTACGTGGCGGCGGAGTCGCACGCGTCGTATTACGAGGATGGGACACACCCCGCCTTCGGGCGCGCCGACAACGCCTACGGGGATGGGCCGGCGGTCCTTCCGCAGGTCGAGGAGTTCGGAGACTGGGCCGGCTGGCGGGGCCGGTGGGGCAACTCCAAGGGCATCCTCGCCTGGCTGTGGTTCATCAGGAACCCGCCGGCGGGAAACAGCCCCAGGAGCCCCGGGCACCAGGGCGCCAAGTGGAAGGACCCGGCGGCCTTCGAAAAGGCCGCGAAGGACAACGTGGACAAGGAGAAGCGCTGGCTGTGGAAGCGCGGGACGCAGACCTACCCGCTCCAGCCGGAGATCCTGGATGCCGGCTTCTCCACCCCCACCCACGTGACCGTGAGATACCGGATCAAGGGCCGCTTCCTGCGTAGGCCTCGCCACCTGCTCGTGTCCGTCAATGCGCCCGACGAGCGCGGCGATCTGGTCGGACGCACCTCGGTGGCCAAGCCCCCGAAGGAGGGCGTCGTGGAGGTGGATCTGGCCGACTCGCCCGGAGCCGCCGTGGTGCTGGCCAGCACCTTCAACCGCGTGCGCCAGCGCAGCGCCGTGGCCAGCTTCAAGCTGGCCCCCCCACCTCCGTGATGGGCTCGCCGGCGGCCCGGTAGGCCGCGAGCTCGGGCGGCTCATAGCCCGGCAGCCCGTCGGCTCTTGTTACGGCGGTGGAGGCCACGGCCAGTCTCAGCTCAGATCCGGGCAGCGCGTCCTCCGGCAGGTTCTCGGCGTGGGTCAGCGGGCGCCAGCGCGGCGGGACCAGGCGGTAGAAGCCCCTGTACGACCTGTGGATCTCTCCGAGCGGGTCCGGGGCCACGTGCCTGCCCAGGCGCCTGCTCTCCTCGTCCACCGGCCCGTCCGGCTCCACGAAGTGCTCGGGCTTGAAGGCCAGGCCGCACCTGCGCGCGCGCTCGACCATCCACAGCAGGGAGATCTCGGCCAGCGCCTGATCGCGGTACCCGCCCCCCACGTCGCAGTGAACGCCGGCGAACCACACCTGTTCGAGCGTCTGCCTGCCGATGGCGTGGGGCTGCTGCAGCCAGAGCGTGGGCCTGAACGCCTTGCGGCGCTCGTCGATCGCCACCGCGTGGTAGGCGGATTCCACCGAGCTGCTGAGGCGGGTGTCGTGAAAGGTCCAGCGGTGGGTGAGCAGCGGCAGGCGGATCCCGTCGATCGGGATGCCGAGGGCGCCGACGGTGTCCCACACGCCCATGAACCGGATCGGTACCTCGTCGTGCGAGTACATCCGGCGGAAGATCTCGGCCTCGGTGCCGTTGGGCTGTGACGGCCTGTCGCGGTCGCGGTACAGGCGATAGGCATCCTTGATGCGAGCCACGTGCTCCGCCCGCAGGATCCCGGAGTTGCGCACCAGTCCCACGGTGCTGCGCGCCGTGAACGCTCCGCGGCTGAAGCCGAAGAAGTAGAGGGCATCCCCGGGCTGGTAGCTCTCGACCAGGAACCGGTAACAGTCGCGCACGTTGCGCGACAGCCCTACGCCGAATGCTCCGCCGCGCAGGCGCTCCCAGCGCCGTGTGCCCACGCCCGGCTGGTAGAAGAGGAGCTGCTCGCTGCCGCCGCCGTCCTCGTCCGCCAGGGCGAGCGCGACCTTGGTCACATTGGTGGGAGCGGCCGCGCCGTCGCTGTGCTGGTCGGGACGATTCCACGTGCCATCGCAGCAAACGACCAGTCGTCTGGGCATGGCCCAGTCTAATCCGCCTGCGGGGGATCCTCCGCCAGGCCGGGCTGGTCCTCGTCCAGATCGCCCTCGTCAACGCCGGGCGGGTCGTCGTCGATCTCGGCACCGTGCGGGTAGTCGCCGGGCTCGAGTGCGGGCTCCTCGAGCTCCGGCTCGTGGGACTCCTCGTCGCTTGATCGCATGCCGCAGCGCCTACCCCGCGACCCGCGCCGCAAACGGGCTGCTATGAACCGGGGCATGACCCAGGATCTGGCGTGCCTCGATGGGGTGACCGCCCCGTCGGCCGACACCTCGATTCCGATCGTGGACGAGGGGTTCATCCGTGGCGACGGCGCCTTCGAGGTGGTGCGCGTGTACGACGGCCTTCCGTTCGCACTCGACGAGCACCTCGATCGCATGGAACGGTCGGCCGCCAACCTGCGGCTCGAGAGCGGGGTCCCGCGCGCGCAGCTCGAAGAGGAGGCCGCTGCGCTGCTCGAGGCGCGCGGCGGAGCGCAGTTCGACGGCCTGCTGCGGATGATCCTCACCCGCGGAGGGCGCCGGCTCCTGATCACAGAGCCGCTGCCGCCATCCCCCGAGCGCCTGCGGCTCGGCACGGTCACCTACGCGCCCACGCGCGTGCTCGACGGCGTGAAGTCGCTGTCATATGCCGCGAACATGCTCTGCGCCCGGATCGCCACGGAGAACGGATTCGACGAGGCGCTGCTTGTGACGCCCCACGGACGGGTGCTCGAGGGCCCCACGTCCTCGATCTTCTGGGTGGACGAGTCGGGCGTGCTGTGCACGCCGCCGCTGTCGGATCACGTGCTGGCATCGATCACCCGGGCGCACATCATCGATCTCGTCGATGTGAAGGAGCGCTCCGTGGACGTGGACGAGATCAAGCGCGCGCAGGAGGCGTTCATGGCGTCCACCACCCGCGAGGGTCAGTCGGTGTCGGCGATCGACGACCGCGAGTTCCCCGAGACCGGCGAGGTCACGCGCAAGGTGGCGGCTGCATTCGCGGCACACCGCGACGAGATTCTCGCGGCAGGGTGAGCGCGGGTCAGGCTTCGGATCGCTTGGTTGCGGGCGGCGGATCCTCGTCCTCGCGCGCGGTTCCCTCGACCTGATAGCGCAGCCACCACGCCACGTGGCCAGTGGCGTCGCGTGCCGTCTTGAGCACGACGACGGCCGCGCCCAATAGGTTCTTGGCTGCTTCGGTGCCGATCATCGCCGAGCCGGGACTGTATTGACCACCGTGCGCATCCTCACCGTCATCGGCAACCGCCCCCAGTTCGTGAAGGCGGCTGCCGTCTCACGCCTGCTCCGCGAGCGCCACGAGGAGCTGATCGTGCACACCGGCCAGCACTACGACGACGAGCTCTCGAAGGTCTTCTTCGAAGAGCTGGGCGTGCCCGCCCCCGCGCGTGAGCTGCACGCCGGTGGCGGGACGAACACCGAGCAGACGGCGCGCATCCTGGGCCTGCTGGAGGGTGTGCTGGCGGAGGTCGGGCCTGACCTGCGTGCTGGTCTACGGCGACACCAACTCCACGCTCGCCGGGGCGCTTGCGGCCGCCCAGGCCGGAGTGCCCGCCGGGCACATCGAGGCTGGCATGCGCTCGTTCGATCGCACCATGCCCGAGGAGCTGAACCGCGTGCTCACCGACCACGCCAGCGCGCTGCTGCTGTGCTCGACCGAGACGGCCGATGGAGAATCTCCACCGCGAGAACGTGGCGGGCGACGTTCACCTGGTTGGCGACGTGATGGCGGACGTGTCGCTGGCCTTCCGATCGATCGCGCAGGAGCGCTCGACGGCGGTGGCGGATTACGGCCTGGAGCCGGGGGAGTACCTGCTGGCCACAGCGCATCGGCCGGGCAACGTGGACGATCCCGGCGCGACTGGAGCGGCTGGTGGCCCTGCTGGAGGCGCTGCCGCGCCCTGCGTCTTCCCGCTGCACCCCCGCACGGCGGCGCGGCTGGAGTCCAGCGGCCTGCGGAAGCGGCTGGAGACGCTCCGAGCACGTGCGGCTCACGCCACCGCTGGGCTACCTCGACTTCATGGCGCTCGCCATGCACGCCCGCGCGATCCTCACCGATTCGGGCGGAGTCCAGAAGGAGGCCTACCTGCTGGGCGTGCCGTGCGTGACCCTCCGCGAGACCACCGAGTGGGTGGAGACGGTGGAGGCGGGCTGGAACACGCTGGTGGGACTCGACGTGGATGCGGCGCTGGCGGCGCTCGAGCTCCCGCCCCCGGCAGGCGAGCGTCCGGCGCTCTACGGGGGCGGGCATGCGGCTGGGCGCGTCTGCGAGGTGCTCTCGACCTACACTGCGCCCGGATGACGTCCTCCTCGGGCCGGTGCGGGTGGGAGTGGTCGGGCTCGGCTACTGGGGCCCGAACCTCGGCACGCAACTTCGACCGCCTCCCAGGCGCCGAGCTGCGGTGGCTGTGCGACGGCGACGAGGACGCGCGCGGGCGCGCCGCTGTGGGGTTCCCCGATACGCGGGTCACGGCCGACTTCGACGACCTGCTGGCCGACCCCGAGTTGGACGCCGTGACGATCGCCACGCCGGTGCCCACCCACGCCGCGCTGGCGGAGCGGGTGCTCGCGGCGGGCAAGCACTGCTTCGTGGAGAAGCCGCTGGCGCAGAACAGCGCCGACGCTGAGCGGCTGGTGGAGGCGGCCGAGGCCGCGGACCGCGTGCTGATGGTGGGCCACCTCCTCGAGTACCACCCCGGGCTCGAGATGCTCGGCGACATCGCCGCCGCCGGTGAGCTCGGCGACATCCACTACCTGTACGGCAACCGTCTCAACCTCGGCAAGCTGCGTGCCGAGGAGAACGCCCTCTGGAGCCTCGGCGCTCACGACGTGTCGGTGTTGCTGCGCCTGGCGGGGGAGGAGCCGTATGAGTGCACGGCGGTGGGCGAGTCCTACATGCGCGAGGGGGTGGAGGACGTGGTCTTCTGCTTCATGCGCTTCCCCTCGGGGCTGGCGGCCCACCTGCATCTCTCCTGGCTGGACCCGCACAAGGAGCGCCGGTTCACGGTCGTCGGGCTCGAAGAAGATGGCCACGTTCGACGACATGGAGGTGGAGCGCGGGCTCACCATGTACGACAAGGGCTTCGACGAGGACTTCACCTCCTACGGCGAGTACATCGCCCGCTCGGGCGACATCATGAGCCCGCGCGTGCCCGAACGAGGAGCCGCTGCGGATCGAGTGCCAGCCACTTCATCGACTGCGTGCGCGAGGGCCGTGATCGCCGCGCTCGGGTGGAGCGAGCGGCCTGCGGGTGGTGCGGGTGCTGCGAGCAGTTGCAGCGCTCGCTCGACGGAGAGCCGGCGTGCTCAGGCCGTCTGACCGCGCGCCGGGGCTGCTGCTGGGCGAGGGTGTGGCGCTGCCGCCCACCGTGCAGATCGGCGGCAACGTGGTGATCCACGAGGGCACCGTGATGGGGCGAGAGCGCGCCATGCAGGACGGCGCGGTGCATCGGCAAGCCGCTGGTGCTCGGGCAGCGCTCGCCGCGGCCTCGCGCGACGCGCTGCCGCCCGCGGAGATCGGCGCGGGGGCCACGGTCGTGCGCGGGCGCGGTGGTGCTGGCCGGCGCCATGGTCGGGGCGGGCGCGGTGATCGGCGACCAGTCCCAGGTGCGCGAGCGCGCGCGTGATCGGCGACGGGCACGCGTGGTGGGGCGCGGGTCGGCGGTGGACAACGACGTGACCATCGGCGACCGCGTGCGGATCCAGACCGGCTGCTACATCACCGCCTGCTCGGTGATCGAGGACGACGTGTTCGTGGCCCCGGGGGTCACGCTCACCAACGACGACACCATGGGCCGCCACGGCCCGGTCACGAGCTGCGGGGAGCGACCCTGCGGCGGGCGTGCCGGGTGGGCGGGGGCGCCGTGCTCGTGCCCGGGCGTGGAGGTGGGCGAGGAGGCGTTCGTGGCGGCGGGCGCGGTGGTCACCGCCGACGTGCCCGCCCGCGCGGTGGTCATGGGCGTGCCCGCGCGGCTGGTGCGCGAGGTGCGGCGACGACGACCTGCTGGAGCGCTTCGCTGAGGCGCCGGCGCGCGTGGGCGCAGGCGGCGCGCTGCTGCGCGGACCGGCGCACGGTGGGGCTGGCGAGTGGTGGCCACCGCGACCTTGGCGCGGCGCGTGGTGCCGTGGAGGTGGGCCGCGTGTGGCGCCGCGGCTCCGCGCCGGCGCCTGAGCGAGACCGACGCTCCGCTCGTGCGCCGCGGCTGAGGTGGTGGCGGAGACCGCGGAGGTGGCGCGGACCGGCTACCGCGAGGGTCCGACGCGCGAGAACGCGGTGTTCAACCTGCTCACCTCGTTCGTCACCACGCTTCATCCTCGCCCGGTCGATCACCACGGTGTTGCGGCGGCGCTCGCGCTTCGGCCCGTTCCGCGACCTCGCGCTGGGCCGCCGCCACATCCACCACTACGTGCCGGGCATCCTGTCTGGCCTTCGCCGCCGGCGGCGCGGCGATCGTGACGCGCGACGAGCGGCTGGAGCCGCTGGCTGGCCCTGCCGTTCGGGGCGGGCATGGGACTGACGATGGACGAGTCCGCGCTGCTGCTCGACCTGGACGACGTCTACTGGTCCGAGGAGGGCATCGTGAGCGTGCAGATCGCGCTGGCGGTCACGGCGATGCTGGGCGCCGTCGTGGTCGCCAGCGGTTCCTGCGCCGGGGCGAGCAGGTCGTGCTCGAGGCCTCGCCGGACTGCCAGCCCACTGCCGCGGGCGACTAGGGTCGCCCATGGAATCCGGTGCAGGCCCCAGAGACCCGTCGGACGGAACCCCCAGTCGCCCGCTCGAGCCGGCCGGCCGCCCTCCCCCGGGGCACCGACCCGTGCCGCGTCGAGCCCCGAGGCCCGGCGGGCCGCAGTCGCCGCCGGCCCCGGGCTACGGCGGCCCCGTGCCGCCCGGTGGCTGGCAGCAGCCCATGCCGAGCCGCCGATGTCGCCCCGGACCGCTGGCCAGCTGGGGCAGCCGCCTCGCGCGCCTAGCTGATCGACGGGCTCGTGCTGCTGGTCCCGGTGCTGTCGTGTTCTTCGCTCTGTCGCGGGGGCTGTTGGCATCTCCGGCACCGACGACGAGGATGTGGCCGCGCGGCGGCTGATCGCGGGCGCTTCTCGGCGTGGCTGGTGTTCGCCGTGTCCTGCTCTACGCGCCCTGCTGATGGCGCGCAAGGGCGCGAAGCAACGGGCAGACCTGGGGCAAGCAGCTGCTCGGGCATCCGCGTGATGCGCGACAACGGCCAGCCAGTCGACTTCTGTTCGCGGCCCTGCGCGAGGTGGTGCTCAAGAACCTGGCCGTGGGCATCGCCTCGATCGATCATCCCGGTCCTCCCGTGGTTCCTGAACTACTTCTGGCCGCTGTGGGACGACGAGAACCGCGCGCTTCACGACATGGCCGTGGACACGCAGGTGATCGAGAGCCGAGCGCCTAGGCCGCGGCGGTGACGCAGACGCTCGGCGGCCTCGGTCCAGATCATCTCGTCGCGGCCGGGGCCCACGCCGACCATCACCACCGGCACGCCGAGGCAGCTCCTCGATGTACGTCCAGGTAGGCCTGGGCGTTGGCGGGCAGGTCGTCGATGCGTCGCGCGCGCCGCTGATGTCCTCGTGCCAGCCCGGCAGGTCCACGAGCTCGCCGCGGGCGCGGTGCAGCACCGACTGGTGGTAGGGGAACTTCTCGAAGGTGGCGCCCTCCGGGCCGGTGTAGCGCGTGGCCACGCGCAGCGGGTCGATGCCCGTGAGCACGTCGAGCTTGGTGATCACCAGGCCGGTGAGCCCGTTCACGCGCACGGCGTAGCGCAGCGCCACGAGGTCGAGCCAGCCGCAGCGCCGCGGCGCGGCCGGTGGTGGTGCCGAACTCGCCGCCGGCCTCGCGCATCCGATCGCCCATCTCGTCGTCGCAGCTCGGTGGGGAAGGGCCCGGCGCCCACGCGGGTGCAGTAGGCCTTGGAGATGCCCCACACCTCGTCGATCGTCCTTGGGCCCGACTCCGGCGCCGACGCAGGCCGAGCCCGCGACAGGGTTGGAGGACGTGACGAACGGATAGGTGCCGTGGTCGATGTCCAGCAGCGTGCCCTGGGCGCCCTCGAAGACCACCAGCCGGTCCGTGCGTCCAGAGCCCGCCAGGCGATCGGGGGGGTGTCGGCGATGTAGGGCTCGAGGCGGTGGCCGAAGGCCAGGTACTCCTCGGTCATCGTGTGCAGGTCCAGCCGCGGATCCTTGTCGAACTCGCGCAGGCTGGCGCTTGGGCTCTAGCGCCGCGGCGATCTTCTGCTTGAGGATCTTCTCGTCCAGCACGTCCTGCACGCGGATGCCCAGCCGCGACGGCCTTGTCGGAGTAGCAGGGGCCGATGCCGCGCTTG
The DNA here is from genome assembly GCA_963727395.1 of uncultured Thermoleophilaceae bacterium. Taxonomy (GTDB): domain Bacteria; phylum Actinomycetota; class Thermoleophilia; order Solirubrobacterales; family Thermoleophilaceae; genus JAAYBF01. The sequence continues at coordinate 249,619 of CAVSGC010000013.1, forward strand.
GTGGTGCCGATCTCGAGCTTGCCCAGCCGCGCCTCGCCGGCGTGGTCGAGCAGCAGGTGGTAGGGCATGATCAGGTGCGCGTTGGCGGAGATGCGCAGGCCGCTGAGGTCGATCTGGCGGCGCTCGCAGCGCCCTCGATCTCGTCGGTGAGCACGCGCGGGTCGACCACGACGCCGTTGCCGATCACGCACGCCTTGCCGGGGTAGAGGATGCCCGACGGGATCAGGTGGAACTTGAACGTCTCGCCGTCGCGGACGATGGTGTGGCCCGGCGTTGTTGCCCCCCTGGAAGCGGATCACGGCGTCGGCCTGCTCGGCGATTAGGTCGACGACCTTCCCCTTGCCCTCGTCGCCCCACTGGGCGCCCACTATCACGAGTCCTGGCATGGCGTGATCGAGTGTAGGCGGGCGCTCAGCCGGAGGTCAGTGCGCAGGTCCTCGCCCATGAGCGGGAGCGGCATCGCCGCAGATCTCGGCAGGCGGGAGACGGTGCGCGCTCCGAGCTGCTCGCGCAGCTCGTCGAGGTCGCTGATGTTGGTGGTCATGGACGATCGAGCGCTCGTCCTGCCAGCGCTCGTTGACGATCGAGTACAGCTGCTCGAGCACCCAGTCGGTGGGCCGCTCGGCGCCCAGGTCGTCGAGGTGCAGCAGGTCGACCGAGCACCAGCCGGCGGAAGAGCTGCATGTAGGACCCCGCCGAGTCGCGGTCGAAGGTCTCCTTGATCTCGGCCAGCAGGCGCGTGACCGGGTAGATGGCCACCGAGCGGCCCGGCATCTTTCGGCCGCCTTGGAGACCAGCATGGCGAGCGAGGTCTTGCCGGTGCCCACGTCGCCGTAGAACCACAGGCCGCGGCCCTCGTCGAGCTGGTCGTCGATGTCGGCGCACGTACTCGCGCACGTGGCGGAGCACCATCGGGTCGAGGTCGGCGATCGGCTTGCGCTCGAAGGACACGCCGCGGTAGCGCTTGGGTATGCCGCGTGCCCATCCGGCGTGCTCACGGAGCGCTTGGCCCGGCGTGGCGCGGCACTCGCACGGGCTGGGCCGGTCGGTCGTCCTCGTCGACTGATCCAGCCGCTGCCGTCGCAGACGCCGGCCGGGCAGCGCTGGTCCTGGCCGTCGTCGGGCGGCTCGGGCACCGGGCGCAGCATCAGAAGTCGCCGCGGCGGCGCCGGTGGGCATGGCCTCGGTGGCCTCGCGCGCCTTGCTCTTGAAGCGCGGGAAGCGGTCCTGGAAGACCAGTGACCTTGGTGCCGACCGGCCCGTTGCGGTGCTTGGCGAAGATGATGTCGGCCTCGCCCGGGCGCTCGGTGGCGTCGGGTTCTGCGGTCCGGGTTGTAGTACTCGTCGCGGTAGATGAACATCACCAGGTCGGCGTCCTGCTCGATGTGGCCGGACTCGCGCAGGTCGGCCAGCTGCGGCGACTTGTCGGGGTGCGCGACTCGACCGCGCGCGAGAGCTGGCAGACCGCGATCACCGGGATGTTCAGCTCGCGGGCGAGGATCTTCAGTCCGCGGCTGATCTGGCCCACCTGCTCGACGCGGCTGTCGCGACGGGTCCTCCGGCGCGCATGAGCTGCAGGTAGTCGACGATCAGCAGGCCGAGGTTGTGGCGCTGGTGCAGCCGCCGGGCCTTGGCGCGCAGCTCGAGGACCCCGATGTCGCTGGAGTCGTCGATGAACAGCGGCGCGCGTGGCCAGCTTCTCGGTGGCCTTGACCACCTTCGGCCAGCGGTCGGGCTTGACGTGGCCCTTGCGCAGCGACGTCGCCGCTGATCCGGCCTGGGAGGCGATGAAGCGCTGGGCCAGCTCGGCCTCCGCCATCTCCAGCGAGAACATGCGCGACCGGCCTGGCCGTGGTCCACGCGCGGCGTTCTCGGCCATGTTGGTGACCAGCGCCGACTTGCCCATCGAGGGCCGCGCGGCCAGCACGATCAGGTTGCCGGGCTGGAAGCCGCCGGTGAGCTCGTCGAGGTCGTGGAAGCCCGAGGGCGTGCCGGTGACGTCGACGGCCCTCGCGCGAGAGCCGCTCGAGCTTGTCCAGCTCCTCGTGCGAGCACGTCCTCGATGGGCGAGCTCGCCGCTGTCCTCGTCGTGGCCGACGCTTGGAAGATCGCCTGCTCGGCCTGCTCGACCAGCGTCGCGCGGGTCGCCCGCGTCGGTGTAGACGCTCTCCTGGATGTCGCGCGCGGCTGACCAGCAGCCTGCCGCAGCATCGCGTGGTCCTTGACGATGCGCGCGTAGTGGCGCACGTTGGCCGCGGCGGGCACCGAGCGAGGGCAGCGAGTGCACGTAGGCCGTCGCCGCCCGCCTCCTCGAGCTCGCCCTCGCGCCGGAGGTCGTCGCAGACCGTGAGGGCGTCGACGGCCTCGGGCTCGGCCTTCTCCTTCAGCCGCAGCATCGCGCCGGAAGATCAGCTGGTGGCGCGGCCGGTAGAAGTCCTCCGGGCCAGCCGCAGTCCGACGCGATCTGCGTCGAGCGCCTGCTCGGTGAGCAGGATCGTGCCGAGCACCGACTGCCTCGGCCTCCTCGTTCTGCGGCGGGACTGCCTGGCGCCGTCGGACGCGGAGGAACGGCCATGCGGCGCTACTCGGGATGGATCGACGGCCGAAAACCAAGCTGGCAAGGAAGCAGGGCGTGGCGTGCGTCGCACGCGAGCGACCGATGACGCGGCAGGTCAGCTACAGCGTCTACTCGGCCGTGATGATGGTCTTCACGGTCGCGGTCACGCCGTCGTGGACCTCGACCGTGACCATGTGGGTGCCGGTGGTGCTGATCGGCTCGCTCGAGCTGCACCTTGCGCTTGTCGAGCTTCAGCCCGCGCGCCTGGCGCACGGCGTCGACGATCTCCTGCGCGGTGACCGACCCGAACAGCCGGCCGTCGTCACCCGCCTGGTGGGAGATGGTGAGCACGGTCTTGGTGAGCGCGCGGCGGTCTCCTCGGCCTGCTCGGCCTGCTGCGCGACAGCGCCTGCTCGGCCGCCTGCCGGCGCCGATCGGCCTCGGCGATGGAGGCCTTGGTGGCGGGCTGGGCAAGCTTGCGCGGCACCAGGTAGTTGCGCAGGTAGCCGGCGGAGACGTCGATCACGTCGCCGCGCTCGCCCGAGCGTTTCGACCGGCTGCAGCAGAATCGCTTGCGCCATTACCGGTCCGAGACGTAGGGAGGAAGCCGAGCTCCCTCGCCCGCTTGACCGCCCGGGCCAGCTGGACTGATGCCGCCGGCAGGCCCCGGTGACGCGCGAGGAGCGGATCTTCCCCTTGTCGCTGATCGCCCGCCGGAGCTCGCCGATGTCCTTGTAGTCAACGACGTCCAGCTTGTTGCGGCAGTACGGGCAGGACTTCGCGCCCGCCGCCCGGCGCGCCCTTCCTGGGGTCTCGCTTGCGTCGGTCTCGCCCGACGCTTCCTCGCTGCTTCGCCACTTTGCTCCTGCTTGTCGGTCCGCCCGCTGGGCCGGCCTAGAAGGGAATGTCGTCGTCCGCTGCTCCACCGCCGGCAGGCGCGGTCTCGAAGTCGGCGGTATCGGCCGGGACATCGCTCTGCGGGAGTGAAGCGCCCCCGCCGTTCTCGCCACCTCGCGCGAGCCGAGGAACTGAACGGAATCGGCAATGATATCCACCGACTGGCGCTTGTTGACCCGTCCTTGTCCTCCCACTCGCGCCACTCAGGCGTCCGTCGAGGGCGACCGGGCGGCCCTTCTGCAGGTAGGTGGCGCAGTTCTCGCCCTGGGCGCCCCAGACCGTGACGTCGAAGTAGTTGGGCTTGTCGACCCACTCGCCGGAGGCGTCCTTGCGGCGCGTGTTGCACGCGAGGCGCAGGCTGCACACCGACGTGCCGCTGGGCGTGGAGCGCAGTTCGGGGTCGCGCGTGAGGTTGCCGGTCAGGACGACCCGGTTGATGTTTGTCGCTGCCATTTGAAAGCTCCTTCTATTGCGGGAAAGCCGGAGAGTCGAGACCGAGAGTAACCGCGGGATCGGCGCGCATGGGCGCGGATCTGCGCAGAGAAGATGCTCTTGGGAGCACTGTCCGAGCCTTTTCGCACGTACGGCGGTCGGCTACTCGGCGAGGGCCGCTCCTGTGACAGAGGTCAGCGGCCGGCGCGTCAGCGGCGGCGCGAGCGGCCACGCGCCCGTCGCCGTCCTCTTCCTCGCGCGCCGGGCGGGCGCGGCTTCGGCGCGCGGCGGGGGCGGGGCCGGCGAGCCCGGCTTCAGGCGGATGATCCGGAAGCGCAGGACGCCGTCCGTGATCTTCAGGGTGTGGTTCAGCCGGTCGAGCAGGCGGTGTCGTCGGTCTCGAACTGGAACAGGTGGTAGGCGGCCTCGGGCCGGTGGTCGATCTCGTAGGCCATCCGCCGTGAGCCCCAGTCGTGGGCGCCGACGAGGTTGCCGCCCGGCTCGAGCAGGCCTTGAACCTCCGAGATCACCTCGGACGGCGCTCGTCCGGGACGTTCGGGTCGAGCAGCAGCATGAGGTCGTAGAGCGTGGGCCATGGCCGCGGGCCACGATAGCAGCGGGGCGCCCCGCCGGGCACCGAGGGCGCGGATCCGGTACCCAGCGCCGGGGGCGAGTGCGCTCGGAGGCGATCAGAAGGTGCCATGGGACCTGCTGGCGCGCGTGCGCTGGGGCAACGTCGCAGCTGGCTGGCCGTGCTCGGCGCCGCCGTGGCTCCTGATCGCCGGTGGGCGCGGCTGCGGCCGCGAGCCGGAACCGCCGCCGCCCCGGCAGCGCGCCCCGCGCAGCTGCGCCGAAGGCTCCGAGCGGCCCGGCCTCGACCGCCACACGCCGATCCCGCCGCCAGCGAGGCCCCGGCCGCCGGCATCCGAGCGCCCAGGAGCGGCCACCGCCGGCCCCCGCGGCCCCGGCCGCCCGCGCCGCCGTCCGCCGCCGCCCGCGGCCGCCGGTCCGCCTGCCCCGGCGCCCGTGACCCCGCGTCGCCGCCCCCTACCGCGCCGCCCCGCCCCGCCACCGCACGGGCGAGTTCACGCCCGACCCGGACCGCTGAGGTGACTAGGTCACCTACGGCTGCGCCGCGCCGGCCGCGCGCTTGGCCTCGATGTCGGCCAGCTGGTCGTCGACCCAGTCGCCCGGGTTGCGCGACGTCGACGATCCGCTTGAGGCCCTGGGCGCGCCAGGAGCGCTCGTCGGCGGACATGGTCAGCGCGCGGTGGATGGCGTCGGCCTGCTCCTGCACGTCGAAGGGGTTCACCGACAGGGCGAACTCGGCCAGCTCCTCGTGGGCGCCGGTGTTCTCCGAGAGCAGCGACACGCCGTTGCGCTCGTTGACCAGCGGGCCCTCCTTGGCGATCAGGTTCATGCCGTCGAACATCGCGTTGACCATCAGCAGGTCGTAGTGCTTGTAGGCGGCGATCGCCTCCTCGAGGTTCTCGCGCAGGCGCAGGTCGATCGGCATCCAGTCGGTGGTGCCGTGGCGGTGGTTGACCACGGCCACCAGCGCCTCGATCCGCTCCAGGTACTCGGCGTACTCGGCCACGTCCTGGCGCGACGGGATCAGGTGCGCGATGAAGGTCACCTGCTCCCGGAACTCGGGGTGCTGCTCGAGGAACAGGTCGAAGGCGGTGAAGCCGCGCAGGATGTTCTTGGACAGGTCGGCGCGGTCGACGCGCAGGATCAGGTGCTCGCGCCGGCGGCGCAGGATCTCGCGCTCGTAGCTCGTGCACCGCGGCGCTGCTGGGCCGTTGCGCGGAAGGTCTCCGCGGAGATCGGGCAGTGGGTAGGCGCGCACCCACACCTCGCGGCCCTCGATCCGCACGACGCCCGCCTCCTCGTCCACGTCGAGGTCGAACAGCTCGCGGCAGCAGAGCAGGAAGTTGCGCCTGTAGGAGCGGGTGTGGAAGGCGACGATGTCGTTGGCCAGGATGCCCTCGAACAGGTCCTCGCGCATGTCGCGGGGCAGCACGCGCCAGGCGTCGGGCTGGGTCCACGGGATGTGGACGAAGTGGTGCAGGAACACGTCGGGGCGCGCCTGGCGGATGTACCCGGGGCGCCGTGTACAGGTGGTAGTCGTGGAGCATCACCACGGCGCTCGTCGTGGCCCTCGATCTCCTCGAGCACGGCGTTGGCCAGGTCGCGGTTCACCGCGCAGTAGCCGTTCTCGTAGGCGTCCACCTCCGCCTGGCGGATGTCGGGCGCGTTGGACAGGTCCCACAGGTAGTGCTGGATGAACCACAGCATCGGGTTGGCCACGACGTTGTAGAAGCGCGTCGTACGCGTCGGGTCGGACTCCACCAGGCGGATCCGGTAGATCACGCCCTCCAGCTCGCAGTCGAACGCTGCGCGCCGCCGTGCTCGCGGGCCACCTCGGCGTCCTCGTCGGACATGGCCGACGCCACCCACAGCGCCTCGCGGTGGTGCACCAGGCCCTTGAGGGCGGTCACCAGCCCGCCGCCGCCCCTGCGCGGCTGCAGTCGCCGTCCTCGTCCCGCTCGAACGTGGCGGGCCCGCGGTTCGAGACGAGGACGAGTTGGGGCTCTGGGCTCATGGGTTCAGGGGCTCAGCTGTTCTCCTTGAAGATACGCAGCCAGTCGCGGAGCAGGCGAGGCGTGAGGAAATGCTTGCGCACGTGCTCCTTGCCCGCCCGGCCGAGCCGCCTGCCGAGCTCCGGCTCGCGCAGGATCGCGAGCGAGCGCTCGGCGCACTCCTCGGGAGAGGACACCAGGTAGCCGGTCTCGCCGTCCTCAACCTGGAGCGGGATGCCGCCCACGTCGCCGCCGATGAACGGGCGCGCCTTCCAGAGCGCCTCGGACACGGTGAGGCCGAATCCCTCGCGGGTGGACTTCTGGATCACCACGTCGGCCTGGGACTGGAAGGCGTTCACCTCGATCGCGCCCACGTTGTTGAGGTTGTTGAGGATGTGCACGTCGGGGTCGCCGTCGGCGTGGGCCATCGTCTGGTTGAAGAAGTCCCAGCCCTCGGGGTCGTCGGTGGCCATCGAGCCGATCAGCGCCAGCTGCACCTCGGGCATCTCCTCCTTGACAGCCGGTAGGCGTCGATCACGCCCATCGGGTCCTTCCACGGGTCGAAGCGCGAGACCTGGCACATCAGCGGGCCGGTCCACGTCGATGCCGAACTGGTCGCACACGTAGGCGGCGTCCTCTGGTGAGAAGGCCATGTTCTTCGGCGACAGCGGATCGATTGCCGGTGGGCACGATGTGCGATCGGCGCGCCGTCCATGCCCGGCGGGCACGTACTCCTGGAGGTGGAAGACCGCGCCGTCGATAGGCGCTCACCAGCGGCACCAGGCGTCGATATGGCGTCCGGGTTGGGCGTGGACAGGTCGATGTGGCAGCGCCAGATCCACGCCTTGCGCCTTCTCCGGCACGTGCTGGCGGATCGCCCGCCGGCTGGGGGTCGTGGATGATCACCACGTCCCATCCCTCGGTGAGCTCGCGGGCGTTCATCTCGTTGTAGCGGTCGAACACCTGCCAGTCCTCGTCGCTGAGACTGTGGGGGTTGCCCTGGAGCGCGTTGTGCAGCAGCTTGGTCGCGTTGTAGAACTCCTCGCGCCCGAGCATCACCTGCCACTCGGCCTCGATGCCAACGTCGTTCATCAGCGGGACGAGCGTGTAGAGGATCTCCGACACGCCTCCGCCGAACGCAGTGGCGGAGAGGTGCAGCACCTTCAGGCCCTGAAGCTCGGCGGCCAGCTCGCGGATCTCCGCGATCAGCGGCTTGCCCGCGACGTGTGTGTAGTCGGCCAGGCTCTTGTGGCCGGCCGCGATCGGCTGCAGCATCAGTCCTCTTCCTTGGGTATCACGAAAGTTGCTTGACCAGCAGGGTGTGCCCGGGTGAGAACTCCGACCGGTCCACCGTGGCATCGATGATCGCGTGGCTCAGCTCGCGATCCATGCTCGACGTCACGTCGACCGGCCCGACCAGCTCGAGCTCGAGGTCGTCGTCGCCCAGCCGGAAGTCGAATGCGATCGTGTCGTCACGGTCGTCGCCCTCGTGCACGAACTCGCTCGCGGCCTCGGTGACCGCCAGCTTGAGGTCGGCCACCTCCGCGGGCTCCAGCGGCGTCAGGCGGCACACGGCTGACAGAGCCAGCCGAGCGAGCACGAGGTAGTCCGGCTTGGCAGGAATGGTGAGGGAGACGTTTCGGCTCTGCCGCGAAACCGCCGGCTCGGCAGGCTGCGCACGATCTTGCTCTTCCACGCCTGGCAACCTATCCGTTCAGGCGTTCGATGCCCGCCTCGACCGCCTCGAGGACGCGTGTGTGCAGGCCCCGGTTGGCGCAGGCGACGATCGACATCTGGATACTCGGCTCCCGACCCCAGCAGCCTGCGATCGCCCAGGGAAGCGCCGTAGGCGTCCGTCACGACCGCGCCCGCCTCCCCGAGCACGAGTGCGGCGGCGGCGAGGTCGTACGGTGAGTTGTTGAGCACCGCGCCGCCGCCCACGCGCTCGAACTCCTCGCGCATGCCGGGCACGTCGGCCACCATGCGCGGTCCCGGCTCCACGTAGGCGTCCAGCTGGCCGGTCCACGACGCGGCGTCATGTCGAACGCGGCCGAGCCCAGCTCGAACGTGCCGCCCCCCACCGACGATGCGTCGATCAGCTCGGCCATCACCTCAGTGAGCGCGCGGGCCGGGCGGCCGCGAAAGCCGTAGGTCCAGAACATGCGGTCCAGCCGCTGGTTGTCGGACAGCCGCACGGGCGGGCCCTCCACGAGCCCCGCCCCGCGCTCGGCGAGGAACACCCGGCCCGACGGGATCTCAACCACGCAGCCGTGGGTCACGTCGGCCATCGTGGGCTCGCCGTGAAGGGGCGCCAGCGCCACCGAGACGCAGCACGACTCCAGGCCGGCCAGCGCGGGACGGGTGCCGTCGATGGGGTCCACCACCAGTACGGCGGCGGCCTCCGCGCCGGGCGGCATGACCAGCCCGCGGTCCTCCGAGTAGAACGCCAGATCCGGAGCGCGCTCGGCCAGGAACTCCTCGAGCAGGGCCTCGGCGCCGGCGTCGATGGCGAAGGTCACGTCGCCACCGGCCGCCTCGGCGTCGTGGTCGTGGGCGCGTGCCGCGTGGGAGCCCAGGGACGGCAGCACGTGCTCGCGCAGCGCGAGCGACAGGTCGCGGACGAGATCGCGCACGGAGCTAGGGCTGGGGGTCGGGCGGGCTGTCGGGTCGCTTGCCGAGAGTCACGTCCACGGTCCGGCGCTCGCCGTCGCGGATCACCTCGAGCTCGATCTTGTCGCCGGCGCTCGTGGGTGCTCACCAGGTCGGCCAGGTCGTCGCGGCGGGTCAGTCTGCGGCCGTCCACGGCCACGATCACGTCGCCGCCCACGGGGATGCTGGCCCGCCCTGGAACTCGTCTCGGCTTGCCCGCCCTTGAGGTCGGCGTCCTCGGCGGGGCTGCCGGGCTGGATGTCCCCAGCAGCCGCCCCGCTCTCGGCGTCCAGCCTTGAGCCTGCTCGGCCAGCCTGCGGCTACAGGGTGACCGACTCCACGCCCAGGTAGCCGTAGTCCACCCGGCCCTTCTCGCGCAACTCGCGCAGCGACCGGCGCACGGTGTCCACCGGGATCGCGAAGCCCACGCCCTCGCCGCCGCCGCTGGTCGACTTGATCTGGGAGTTGATGCCGAGCACCGCGCCCCTCGCGCTGAGCAGCGGTCCGCCGGAGTTGCCGGGGTTGATCGCGGCGTCGGTCTGGATCGCGTTGCCGATCTGGAAGTGGGTGAGCGACTCGATGGTGCGGTCGATCGCCGAGATCACGCCGATCGAGAGGGACTGGCGCTCGCCGAAGGGGCTGCCGATGGCGGCCACGGGCTCGCCGACGGTGATGGTCGCGCGAGCGGCCAAGCTTCAGCGGCGTGAGCGTGAGGCCTGCCGGGTCGATCTTGAGCAGCGCCACGTCGGCGTTGGGGTCGTCGCCCACGATCTTGGCCTTCACGCGGTTGCCGTCGGAGAACTCGACGTAGACCTCCTTGGCGCGCTCGCGGTCGGGCGGGTCGCCGCTGGTGACCACGTGGGCGTTGGTGGCGATGTAGCCGTCGCCGTCGAGCACGAAGCCCGAGCCCTGTCCGCCCTCGCCTCCATCCTCGCCCAGCAGGGAGGCCGCCCCTCCGTCGAAGATCGACAGGATCGTGACCACCCCGGGGGAGACGCGGTCGTAGAGGGCGGCGGCGTTCAGGCCCCCCTTGCCGGAGCCCTGGGACTGGGCCACCTCGACGGTCCGGACCTCCTTCGCCTGGCCGGAGGCCCGGTCCTCGCCGCCCTCGTCGTCGGAGCTGCACGCGGTCACGCCGAGTGCCAGGGCGGCGAACAGCGCCGCGGCGGCCCTGCGACTGCCGGCCGCGATCACGAGGACGGCCTGCCGCGATCCCCGGGGAGCGTGACCGTGAAAGCCGCGCCCGGGTTGCGGTGGCCCGTGCTGATCGAGCCGTTCATGCGCTCGGCCAGCTCGCGCGCAATCGCCAGCCCGAGGCCGGCGCCGCGCTGCGCGTCGCCGGTATAGAAGCGCTCGAAGACCTGGCGCTCGTCGGCGAGGCCTGGCCCGTCATCGGCGACCGTGAGCTCGGCCGCACCGTTGTGGCCCCGCTTGACGTCCACCGTGGACGAGGGGGGCACCAGTTGGTCGTGGTGAATCAGCGAGTGCAAACGGAGGAAGGCCGCGATCAGGTCGGCCGGTCCACTGCCGTCCTCGAACTCGATACGTAGGCTGTCGCCTTCTTTCCTGGTCCGCCACAAAGCCCCGTGGGCCCAGCCCATCTCCAGGGCCGTGATGAGGAGAGTGTCGTAGGTCTGGGTTTCCAGGAGCAGTTTGTGGTCCTTTCCCTCCCTGCGAAGGGTTTTGCAAATCCGAATGAGGTCCTCCCAGGTTTCGGGCGGCCCCGGCTCGCGGATCGCCCGCAGGAGGTCTTTGCGGTAAACGAGCATGCCCACGTTGGCCATCTGGGGCACCGCCAGGTAGTTGCCGTCGTTGTCGCGGTACATCTTCCCCTTCGACCGGGTCAGCTCCCCGATCACGCGGGTGCTCTTGTCGGCCGGGTCCGGCCCCTCCTGGATCGGCAATGAAAAGAGCGACAGCCGGTCCGGCGGGATGGGCAGGAGAAGGCCGGCCTGCCGGAGGAGGCTCACCCAGTACTCGTCCACGTGGGACAGCATCATCGGGTGCCGCGGCGGGACGCGCTGGCTGTCGCGCATGACGGAGTACATGCGCTGGAGGTCGTTGCGCGTGAACCGCGAAATGAGCAGGTGGGGGTACGAGGTCGGAACGTCCACGGTGCGGAGGGAATTGATGACATCGCACTGCGGCTTGTTCTCGTAGAAGAGCGACACGACGCCCTTGGCCGCGTAGGTCGGGTAGAACTTGATGCCGCTGTCGGCGGCGGCGCGGCCGCGGACGAACTCGAAACAGCACGGCTGCCGCCGAATCGGCAGGCCGCGGCCCTTGGCCACCTCGCAGAAGAGCAGGTCCTGCTTCCAGGCGATTTTCTCCCGCCGGGTGATCGGCGTGGTCTGCGTGACCGGTTCCAGGGCCAGGCGGATGACGACGTCGGCGAGGGCGCTTTCGTCGGCGAGGTTGGGTTCGCGGACGCCCTCCTCGGCGAGCAGTAGGACCGTGACGTTCCGCCGCGCCTGGTAGCGCCAGGTGGCGAAAGACTTCAAGACGGCCAACATCATGGCCCGGTCGGAGTGTTCGCGGAAGCGCGTCCGCACCCGTTGATCAGGGCGTTCACGCTGTCCACGACGACCAGGACGGGGCGGTTGGGGTCAAGCGGGATGGACTCCCAGAACCGGGCGAGGAGCTGGTCCAGTTCCATCTCGCGCATCCGCACGCGGATCGCCTCCCGGACGCGCTGCGCCAGGCTGCTCGCGCATGACCCACTCGACGCCCCGGCGGACCTCGGCGGCGTCGGCCTTCTGGTCCTCTTGGTCCAGGTAGTATTCGACGACGTCGGTGACCATGCCGTCGACGCACTCCAGGCTGGCGACCTCGTCCCAGTAGCGGGTCAGGTCGGCGACCGCCCACGGGCCGGCGTCGCCGAGGTAGGTGGCGTGGTCGGTGTCCCAGAACGACGCGGTGATCTGGTCGAGGAGAAGCCCGGGCGGTTTTTCGACGGCCGCGTAGACGAAGGAGTGGCCCTCGTGGTCGATCGCGTGCTTACCGATCTGGAGGGCGAGCGTCGTTTTCCCGGTGCCGGGCTTGCCCTGGATGACGACGGAGGAGCCGTGGGGAAACCCAAGCCCTCCTAACTGGTTGTCCAGGGGGTCGGAGCCGGTGCGAAGGTGTGTGTTCATCCGTGGGCCCTTTCCAGCGCAACGAGGAACGGTGGGGGAGGTATCGGGAGAGGGGTCAGCCTCGTCGGACGTCGCTCGGGTCGGGTCGGGGGCGGGAGCGGCGGCCTTGGCTGCGGCCAACTTGGCTCGGACTTTGGTCAGCAGGCGATTGAACTCGTCGGGACTGAAGGCGGCCGGTGCCTCCGGCGGCGGGGGCCAGCCGCCGCTTGACCAGCGGGACGATTTTGGCCAGGAGTTCCTTCAAGCGGGGGTCGCGATCGTCGAACGGAGTCATGGCTGGTCACCCTTTGTGTCGGAAACCTGGTGTCCGCGACGTTTCATTTCTTCGCGGATGTCACCCAGGATGTCGCGGAGGCGCTGGCGAACCGCCCCCTCGGAGATGCCCAGCAGGGCCGCCGCCTCCGCGGCGTAACCGGTATCGTCAACCGGCCACAGGTGGCGGATTACGACGATCAGTTGGTCCGACTGCGGCAGGGCGAGTACGACCTCGCGCAGGTCGGCCTCTTTCGGGCGAGAGGCCGGCTGGCTCACCGCCGCCGACTCCCGCCACTCCCCCGAGCCAGACTTGCGCGGGCCAGCCCCTTCGGATGAGAGGCCGGCCGGCCCACAACCACCGACCCCTGCCACCGCCCCGAGCCAGCTCACGCAGAGTTCCAGCAGGAGGGCTTTATGGCCGGGCGACTTGAGGCAGTCTTTCATGAAGTTATCGGCGACCTTGAACAGCCAGGATTTTAAGTGCTTCTCGGTAGAGAATTCGCGGCGCATCCAGGCTTTGACCACGGAATCGGTGATCACGTCGTCGACCATGTATTTGAGAGACCAGTACTTGCGGATCAACCGGTACTTAAGGCCCGGTCCGAACTTCACCAGGATGAGGCCACAGACCTCCTCGTCGCCCTGTTTCAGTCGCCCGATTAAGTCCTGTTCGTCGGACATCGGAGAAGCCCTCGAACGGGTCCGAAGGGTGTCGTTGGTCCCGACCCCCGGCCGCCGTGCCGCCAGGAGTCTGTCTGTCCCATTAGCACGACACGCCGTCTCTGAGCCCGTTGTTGGTCCCGACACCCGGCCGCCTCGCCGCCGGGGTCTAAAGGAGAATACGACCTGCCGTTTCTCAAAAGCGCCTCATCGTATCACTTTTGGCAGCACCATTCTGACCTGAGTCTTCAACACCGGCCGAAAAAGGAACCGACCATGAACACACCCCCCAAAGTCTTCGAATGTCCGCAGTTCGTCTCGCCCGCCGGGGCCGGCGATGCCCCGGACTGGTCGTCGCTAGTCCGAGAAACGTCGCCGTGGCTGCTCGCCCGCCTCCGTCGCCGCGTCGGCCGCGACGCCGCTGAGGATTCGTCCAGGAAACGCTCCTGCGGTTGACGCTGCGTCCGTTCGATCCCGAGAAAGGGAGCCTCCGCGGGTATCTCGCCGCGATCGCCGACCACGTCGCGGTCGATTGGCTGAGGCGTTGTCGGAGACGCCGGACGATCCCCCTCGACGCCGACGAGGCCCTTTCGATCGCGGATCGGCGGCCCGGCCCCGACCGAGACGCCGCGACTCGGGAGGAGCGGCGGCGAGTCCGCGATGAAGTGGCGGCCCTCGCCCCGGCCTTGCGCGACGCCGTCCGGCGCGGTACGATCTGGGGATGACGATCCAGGAGGCGGGCCGGGCACTGGGCGTCCCGCTGGGCACGGTCGGCAGTCGAGTCTGGAGGGCGCTGTGGGCGCGTGCGTGGCCGGCTCCGCTAAGGCGGCCTTGACGCGGCGCCGCGTCCGGCATAGCCTCCCCTTGGTCCCGATCACCACCCATCACGGAGGACGCCATGACTTCTCCTTCATCGAACAAGCCCGTGACCCCCGAACGAATTATGCAATTCGCCTGGGGCTATACCGCCCCGCTGATGATCGAGGCAGCGATCAGGCACCGCGTCTTCGATCACCTCGACGGCGGCGCGAAGACTGTCGAGCAGGTCGCCACGGCGGCCCAGGCGTCGCCGCGCGGCATACGAATGTTGCTCGACGGCCTGGTCGGCCTGGACCTCCTCCGCAAGGACCAGGGCCATTACGCCCTGACCGCCGAGAGCGCGCGTTCCTCGTCGGCGGCAAGCCCAGCTTCCAGGGCGGTTTCTTCAAACGCATGAGCAGCCAGCTCATCCCCAGTTGGGTGAAGTTGACCGAGATCGTCCGCACCGGTAAACCCGCGACCGCCGTCAATGAAGAGTCCGGACGGGGCGGCCTTCTTCGCGGAGTTCGTCGAGGATATTTTCCCGTTGAGCTGGCCGGTGACGCAGGTCCTCGCCGATCACCTGGGCCTGCCGAACGCGAAGGGACCCATAAGCGTCCTCGACCTGGCGGCCGGCTCGGGCGTGTGGGGCATCGGCCTGGCCAAGAAGTCGCCGCAGGTGAAGGTCACGGCCGTGGATTGGCCGGACGTGTTGAAAGTAACCCGGCGCGTGCGCGGAGAAGCACGGCGTCGCCGATCGCTTCACGTACGCGGCCGGCGACCTGCTGAAAGCCGATTTCGGCACCGGGCATCAGATCGCCGACGCTGGGCCACATCATCCACAGCGAGGGTGAGGAGCGGAGCAAGGCGTTATTGAAGAAGACGTTCGCGGCGCTGGCCCCCGGCGGCACCATCGCCATCGCCGAGTGGCTGCCGAACGAGGACAGGACCGGCCCGCCGGCGGCGTTGATCTTCGCGGTCAACATGCTGGTCAACACCGAGCGGGGCGACTGTTATACGTTCGGCGAGCTGAGCGGCTGGCTCAAAGAGGCTGGCTTCACTAACGCGCGGACGCTAGAAGGTCCGGGGCCGTCGCCGCTCGTATTGGCGACGAAGCCGAATTCGTAAAGGACTTGTTGAGCAGCGAGCCACAGGCGAGCGCGTCCGTGACGCCTCGCCAAAGGAAGCCTCAGGCGACGGCGTACTCCCCATACGACCGTGTTCGCGGGGTATAAAAGCCCAGGACAATGCGTTCCTTCGGCACGCCCGCATCTCCCAACTCCAGGGCGATGCCCCGCTCCGTCCCGTCCCGTTGAATCCAGAACTTCCCGTCCACGATATCGACGTGGATGAGACAGCCGTGGACGCGCCCTTCCTTGTCCCAACCCTGGATCATGAGCAGGTAACGGTCTTTGTGCTCGTCGAAGACCGGCTCGAACTGAATGTCCCCATGCGCGTATGGGACTTTGGTGTAATCGAGGATGATCTCCTTGATGATCCGCCGGTCGTTCTCTAGGGAACCCATCGGGTCACCTCCCGGGTCGCTTCGTTAAAGACAATCAGCCTTACGAGTTGGTCGGCCAAAAGGAGTTGGCCGATCGGTTCTGAAAAGATGCCTTTCCAAGTCTCTTCCCGAACGGCCAAAAACAGTTTCCGCTCCGGGTGAGACAGGCTCATGATTTTATGATACAGGGTAAATTGACCGAGGGCGGCTTGCAGGTCGAAGACCACCGAGGGGTTGGAAAACCCTTTGATTTCGACGGCGATACGGTCCTCACCTTTTTCGGCCCCCAACAGGCGTTCCGCACCCAGATCGACGAACATGTCACGCTGACCCCAACTTAACCGGAAGGGGTCATGGGTAATGGTCCAGCCGTCTTTGATCAAAGCTTGCCGAACGGCCTCATGATGAGTGTCACGGGCTGGCATGGTGCGGTCCTCCCTGGTCGAAGTTACTCCTCCTTAGGTCGCAAACGTCTCCTCGATGATGCGGATCTGCTTCTGTACTTCCTCCGCCAGCTCGCGCTGCTGCTGCACCACCTCGGGCGGGCGCCTTGCCACGAAGCCGGTGTTGCTCAGCTTCGCCGTGATCGCGGCCAGGTGCTTCCGCTTCTCGGCCATCTGCTTCTCCAGCCGCTTCGCCTCCGCGGCCGGGTCGATCAGCCCCGCCAGCGACACGTACGCCTCGAAGTCGGCGTGCGACCTGCGTCGCCGACCTGCTTCGGCTTGGTCACGTCCGGGCCGCACTCCAGCTTGCCGACGCCGGCCAGCTGCGTGATGAACGGCGCCAGCGCCGTCGAAGTCCGTCGGCCACGGCGGCGCCGCACTTCACCGACCACGTCCAGCGGCGTCTTCGGCGTCCACCATGTAGCGGTTGCGGACCTCGCGCACCGCCCGCACCAGGTCCTGCATCCGGCGCGAGGCGCGCCTCCATCGCCGGCGTCGCGCCAGCGCGTCGGGGTAGCTCGGCCACGGCGCGATGCACGACGCTCTCCGTCGGCCGGCTCCGGCGCCGGCAGGCCGCGCTCGAAGGCCGCCTCGTTCAGCGCCTGCCAGACCGACTCGGCCACGAACGGCATGACCGGATGCACCAGCCGCAGATGCCGTCGAGCACGCCGACCAGCACGCGCTGGGCCAGCGGCCTGGCCGCCGCGTCCTGAGCCGGCCCTTGCTCATCTCGACGTACCAGTCGCAGAACTCCGACCAGGTGAAGTCGTAGAGCGTCCGCGCCGCCTCGCTGAAGTGGAAGCCCTCCAGCTGCTCGCGTCACCGCCGTCGCCGTCGTCGCCAGCCGGCTCAGGATCCAGCGGTCCTCGATCGGCAGCTCCTCCACGTCGCACCGCGCCGGGCGTGTAGCCCTCGAGGTTCATCAGCAGGAAGCGGGCGGCGTTCCAGAGCTTGTTGGCGAAGTTGCGGCCCATGCTCGAACTGCTCGGACGCCTGCTTCGCCGTCGGCAGCTCGGGGTCGTCGGCCGGCCACGGGCCGCCGGGGCGGAACGGCTTCTTGCACTTCGGACAGGTCACCTTCTTCGTCCGCATGTACATGTGCTCCTGCTTCACCGGCACCAGCGTCGTCGCAGTGCGGGCAGACGTTCGCCAC
The DNA here is from genome assembly GCA_963727395.1 of uncultured Thermoleophilaceae bacterium. Lineage (GTDB taxonomy): Bacteria > Actinomycetota > Thermoleophilia > Solirubrobacterales > Thermoleophilaceae > JAAYBF01. Next base: position 266,683 of record CAVSGC010000013.1, read on the forward strand.
CGGCATCCGGCTGTCCTGCGTCTCGGTCGGCCAGCGAGGACCATGCTGAACCGCAGGGCGTCGGCGCCGTAGAGGTCGATGATGTCGAGCGGGTCGATGCCGTTGCCCTTCGACTTCGACATCCGTCTCGCCGAAGCCGTCCTGGATCTCCGGGTGGATGAAGACGTCGTGGAACGGCACCTCGCCCGCGGTTGAACAGGCCCGAAGATCACCATCCGCGCCACCCAGAGCGTGATGATGTCGCGGGTCGTCGACAGGACGCTGGTCGGGTAGTAGTACTTCAGCTCCGGCGTCTGCTCCGGCCAGCCGAGCGTCGAGTGCGGCCAGAGGGCCGAGCTGAACCAGGTGTCGAGGACGTCGGGGTCCTGCGTCCAGCGCGATGCTCCGGCCCGAGCGCATCGGCGGCCAGGTCGGTCTCCGGCGCAGATCAGCCAGCCGCCCGTTCTCGTCGTCGGCCGCCAGGCCACGTCGGCGCGGCCGCCGAAGGCGCGCTTGCAGGTCGGCCTCGGTGCAGCGTCGCGCAGTACCAGATCGGGATCGGTGGCCCCACCAGAGCTGCCGGCTGATGCACCAGTCGCGCTTCTCGCCGAGCCAGTCGAGGTAGCTCTTGGCGTAGCGCTCGGGGTAGAACTTCACCCGGCCCGACGGTCACCGCGTCCATCGCCATCTGGGCCAGGCCGGGCTTGCCGTCGCGCGTCGCCCATCCGGACGAACCACTGGTCCGACAGGTACGGCTCGATCGGCGTCTTGCTGCGGTCGCGAGTACTTCAGCGCGGATCGTCGCGGTCCTCGACCTTCGCAGCAGGCCCAGCGCCTCCAGGTCGGTCGACGACGCGCTTCGCGGACGCCTTGCAGCGGTCGAGGCCGGCGTACGTGCCGGCGTTCTCGTTGAAGGTGCCGTCGGGGTTGAGGAGGTTGATCATCGGCAGCTTGTGCCGCAGGCCGGCTCTGGTAGTCGTTCGGGTCGTGGGCCGGCGTCACCTTCACGCAGCCGGTGCCGAGCTTCGGGTCGACGAGGATCGCGTCGGCGATGATCGGGATCTCGCGGCCGGTCAGCGGGAGCGTCACCGTCTTGCCGATCAGGTGCTTGTAGCGCGCGTCGTCGGGATGGACGCGCGACCGCGGTGTCGCCGAGCATCGTCTCGGGCCGGGTCGTGGCGACGCGGATGAACTTCGCCGGTCGGCGCCGTCGACGGGATACTTGAACGTCCAGAAGCCGCCCTTGATGTCCTCGGTAGTACGATCTCGTCGTCGGCCACGGCGGTCTGCAGGTGCGTGTCCCAGTTGACCAGCCGCTTGCCGCGGAAGATCTGGCCGTCCTTGAACAGCTGGAAGAACGTCTCGCGGACGGCGCGCGCGCAGACGGCGTCGAGCGTGAACCGGGTGCGCTCCCAGTCGCACGAGCAGCCCATCTGCCGGAGCTGGCCGAGGATGCGGCTCTCGTACTGGTCCTTCCACGCCCAGATGCGCTCGACCAGCTCCTCGCGGCCGAGGTCGTGGCGGGTCTTCTTCTCCTCCTCGAGGAGCCGCCGCTCGACGACCGCCTGCGTGGCGATGCCGGCGTGGTCGGTGCCGGGCATCCAGAGGGCGTCGTAGCCCTGCATCCGCCGCCAGCGGATCAGGATGTCCTGGAGCGTGTTGTTCAGGGCGTGGCCCAGGTGCAGGGCGCCGGTGACGTTCGGCGGCGGGATGACGATGGTGTACGGCGGCTTCGCGGCTCGTCGGGTCGGCGTGGAAGTAGCCCTTCTCGAGCCAGAAGTCGTACCAGCGTCGCTGGGCGTCCTGGGGGTCGTACTCCTTGGCAATTCGGTCGCCATGATGACTCCCTGCTTACCGGTCTCGGGTTTGGGATCATCTTAACGACAATCGTTGAGAGGAAAAAGCTCACCGTCATTGGCCGCTTGCGGCTTAGCGATTCGGAGTCGCTAAGCCGCAAGCGGCCGACAGTTTACCGGACGTCCGCGTGGCCCCGCCAAAATTTGCGAAGAGTTCGGCAAATAACGCATAAGTGTTAACGTCGCCTCGGCCGGTAAGCGCGAAACGCCCCCCTTCATCGTCCGATATGCGAGCGAACACCGATGCCGCTTCAGCCACGCGCCTTGCCATCTCGAAATCTTCGAACAGATTGCGGTCACGCGTGCCTGGCTCAGCGGACTTCAATTTTTCGATTAGGCGGCCACGTGCAGCGGCATTTGGAGCCGCGGCAATCTCCGGTTCGCGAGATCAAAGAACTCCTGCTCCTGTAGCTTGATGCGCTCCCACGGTGGATTGCCCAGAACCGCATCGAAGCCACCTGCGGCCATTACGTCGGCAAACTCCAAAGGCCAATGAAACGCCCACGTACTCCGGCCAAATCTTGGGCGTGACCGATCAGAGGCCCGTAGATTGATGCTCCAGTTAGCGCTTGCCAAACATGGCCTGTTGTTGGGACTGTTACCGTATCGCTATTTGTCGGCACCCCGCCGGTTTTGGGCGCAAGAACGCCGCGACATAGAGATCGGCGGCAATGCGCCAAGCCCAGCGGCGAGGGTCGGCTTGGATCGTAGCAAAACGCCTTTGCTTTTCTGCAATTTCCTCGGCACTGTCTTCTGGCATAGCCCTGACGTTTCGCATGGCTTCGGCTAGGGGCGGGGGCGCTGGCAGTTTGCCACCTCCGCGTGAGAAATCCAGTTCGCCTTGGCCTTCTTTCGGTCTTGTTGCGGGTCGCGAAATATTTTGCGGTTTCCTTGTCGTCGCCCGAGAGTGGCTTAAAGGCCTCATCGGGAACGCCTTGGCGCAGAACATCGAGATTGAAAACGCCGAGCAATGCATCACCGCAGCGAATATTGGTGTCAAGAAGCCCAGGGGTTTTCCCGGCTCCACGGTTTCAATCCACAGCGCAACTTTCGTGAGTTCCACCGCCATGGGATTGCGGTCAACTCCGTGTAGGCAATGCCGCGCGACATCGCGCAGTGCATGGCGGAAATCATCCGCACTTGCAACGCCACCTGCCCTGCCCGCGCCAGTCTTGTGGCAATGCGGCGGGCCGCCGCCAGCAGGAAATGACCGGAGCCGCAGGCGGGATCAATGACTGTGACCGAGAGCAACGCTTCGCCCAAGTCTTCGGCCTCCGTTTCCACAAGGTCCAGCACGGGATCAAGGGCGGAATCCAGCAGCGCCTGCACGAGGCTGTCTGGGGTGTAATAGCTACCCGTGGTCTTGCGGGTGTTGCCTTTAGTTTCAGCGCCCTCGGCAAAAGCAAAGCTGCGGCCATCGTCCGTGAGGCGAGGTGTGAGTTCGAGCAGGCTTTCATAAACGGAGCCCAGTTCTTCTGTTTCCATGTCTCGCCAATTCACCGGCACGAGAGATGAATCATCGTTCAGCCAAGCTAAACGAAAGATAGCTTCCATGAGGGCGCGGTTGGACAGACGAGAAGAAAGGAGGGTCGGCATCAGTTCAGGCAAAAATAACCCGCCCAACGCGGGAAGACCAAGCATTTGCTCACCCCTGCTGAGGGCTTCAAAGGAGACGAGCAATCCTTCCCAGCGGTCGTGGTGGCGATCCCATGCGGCACGGCGGATCGCCCGTTCACGCAAATTTAACAGCGAGTAGCCATCTGCATAAAGTTTGCGAGCAGTGACGGGTGCGCTTGGGGCATGTAGAAGGCCGCGCTCTTCGGCCACGAGAAGAAAGATGAGGCGATAGACAAGGCGGAGGAGCTGGCCGAAAAACTCCGGCATTTGCAATTCGCCATTTTGCAATTTTTCGCCTAAAATTGGGTTATCTGTGAGGAAACCTTGGCACGAACAAGATAAGCGCCAACTCTACGCCATCCCTCAACCTGTCCCGCGCGGCGAGCCCTTCCTTGGCACCAGCTTCGCGCCAGCGCTCCAACGCGCAATCGGTGGCCGATGAACCGGGCGTGCCGAAGCGGCTGGCATGGGCAGCAGCGAAACTTCGCGAAATCTGCAAAGCCCTCACCTTCGAACATTTGGCGCAAGTCAGCTTCGAAATAGGCGGGGCGGGTGAGGCTGGCATTGTCGCGCATAAGGCGCAACTTTTCGCCGTTACAGCACATGCCCCAGAGCGCATCATCATTGACATTGAGCCAGTCTTGAATGGCTGATGCAGCGGAACGACGGCGGCCATCGCAGGCAGGTGATCAGATGCGCGGTCGAGATCGTCGCTGGGTGGAACCACAATGACAGGCACACGACCGCCCAGTCCTTCAAGTGTTACTGCATAATTATGGCCATCAAGGCTGCGTATGCCGGGGCGTTGCAGGTCATTGAAACCAAAGACATCGCGCAACAGGTCTTCAGCAAATCTCACCGCAGCACTCGTGGATGGCATGGATGCGCTTGCAAGTGCTTTGTATTGAGCTTGGCCAATGCGAAAATAGCGCGCGATCTCATCGCGGATCGTAAGGCCCTTAGGAACTTTGTAGTCCGCTTCTGCCTGGCCACCTGCTTCACGCAGCGTAATCTTCGCCAGCATAGCAGGAGCTATGAGTGCACCTTCGACGGTAAGAGCGTCAAAAGAAATTGTAGCTTTCTTCTTGCCACGCGCCATTCCTACACTCCCGCCGGAACGAGAACGAAGAGGCCTACCACATCAGCTGGAAGCACCGCTTCCACACTTACGCGCGACACGTTTACGCCTGCTGCACGGACTCGGCGTGATCTTGAGCCAGCACCTCGGCCCTTTGTTGAATAAAAATAGCAATGGCAGATGTTTGTGCAGCGGCAATGTGCTCGCGGGCCTGGTCGATAAGTCGGTCGCGCGCAGTTTCAGCAATGTTGCTGGCAGCAGAAGCTTCAAGCAATGCGCGGGCTGTTTCACCGGTTATCACGGGCAACTCTCCCGCAGTAAAGGCCAGCGCATTGGCCTCTTCAACAAGTAACAACCGCTCGCGACGCCCGTGGACTGTGAGCTTGAAGCGCAATCGTAGCAGCACAACGGTCGTCATGACCTGCACCGCGGCAGTGGTCCAACATCCCAAACGTCCAAGCGAGCCTTCTTTTGCACGATCAAGTGCGTCTTCGAGCAAAGCTTCTGCAAGAGTTGAGGGCAGCGGATGGCAACGGGTTACAAGCTCGAACCGCTGAGGTGCTGGTTCATCAAAAGTGATGCGGATTGTATCCTCAAGGCCCCGGGCAGCAATGCGTTCCGACACAGCCTTTGGAAGATGCGCAAGGTGAGCCTTGGCTCCGCCTTTCGTGGCTTCCAATGGTGCATTGAACCTGCTCATGGCACGCTCCGTGAAGCGGCGGACTTCGGTGCTATCGCCCAGAAGATCTCTCCAGCGCTTCCATTCAGGCGCTACTTCCTCAGGCTTTATGGCATTTTGAGCAAATCGAGCGCGTGACCTACGCTCGCCTTCCTCTGCATCCCGCCAACGCATCTCAACAGCGGCGGTCTCAGCACCGAAGTCGAAGGACAACTGTTGACGTGCCGGACCTTTTCTGCGGAGGATAACGCCGGCGTTCATCAGTGCGCCTGTGACTGCACCACGCTCTTCCGGTAGCGGCACGGTAACGCCCGTCGCCTTTCGGATCGTTTCAGCTTTGCGGAGGATGACGTCCAAACACCGCACCGTCGATGGCGCTGTCGGGCCAATAAAATACTGCTGAACGCACAGCGGGGACGGTTGTCCAAAACGATCAACACGTCCTTCGCGTTGCTGGTGACGCGTGGGATTCCAGGACAGATCGTAGTGGACAAATGTCAAAAAGATCTTGAAGATCGATACCTTCCGAGAGGCAATCCGTTGCCACGAGTAGGCGTGTTTGGGCCCCCCATATTGTCCACGCGAACACGGCGTTCATGGGCGGTAAGCGCACCCGTGACAACATCGATAAGCAGTTTGGGAAAGGCCTTCTGGAGACCCGCTGCCACATGATCAGCCGTGGCAATGAAGCGGCAGAACACGACTGGGTTCACGCCTTCCGCAATGAGCGGCTTCAGAACTTTGATAACGGCTTGTAACTTTGGGTCATTTGCCTTTGCGAGATGTTCCGCCATTTGCACAATCAGCAAGTTGACCAGGCTGGTTAATTCCCGATGCAGGCTCGACATCGACAGCGTCAGATTCATCGGCATCGTCGTCGAAGACTTGTTCCTCAAGACGTTCAGGATCGGCGGCCATACGATTCCGCAAAGAACTTGCCGCTGCGGCTGGCGAGGAGCCTACGCAGCCGCATGAGTGCGAGCGTGCCCCAAAAGGCCAGTCGCTGGCGCTTCTGGTCCGGACCTGCACCTTCGACGACGCCAAGACAATACTCGAGCACGGCTTCATGGAATGCACGATGGTCTGTATCTAGATCATAGGCTTTTTCCGCCGTTTCATGGCGAGGAAAAGTTCGTTCCTCGCCCCACTCACGGCCAACGATGTCAGCACGCCGCCGCTGCACGAAATGACGGGCGAGACGCGTTCGGAAGGCTTCGTCATCAAGAGAGCTGCCGATAAAACCTGAATCGAGCAGGCTTAGTAAACGGTCAAAGGCTTCCTCATCACCGCTGTGGGGTGTCGCTGTCAGCAATACAATGTGGCGCTCCTTGTCCTGAGCTATGGTGCGCAGAAGTTCAAAGCGCTGTTGCCGGCTTTGATGGGTGCCCACGCAGGAATGGGCCTCATCTACGACGACCAAGCTTGGACAGGCGCGAGCAAAACTGTCACGCCGTTTGTCAGCCTTAATATAGTTCAAACTGACGACCGTATACGGGTGTGCATCGAAAAGTGTCTGAGCTGTAGGAAGATCGCGTTCGAGACGTGCCGCAGAAGAAGCAGTCACGGCCACGGCGTCGATGTCAAATCTGCTGAGTTCACCTGTCCACTGTTCCACTAGATGTGGGGGGCAAAGAACCGGAAAAACGATCCACTTCTCCGCGATCCATAAGTTCACGGAGAATTAGTCCAGCCTCAATTGTTTTACCCACACCGACATCGTCAGCAATTAGCAACCGTACTGTCGGAAGGCGCAACGCCATAAGGAGCGGCACAAGCTGATAAGCCCTCGGCTCAAATGAGAGGCGGCCAGCGGAACCGGAACGGTCCTGCACCTCTCCGCATTGACAAATGCAGCGCATCTGAAAGCAATCGCGCAGCTTCCTGAGTTGCCACATCCGATGGTTCGGGCAAATCAAAGCGCGCTGGGCGCACAGGCTCGCGTTCGAGTTTCGGATGCAGAAGCTGCACATCGGCTTCAGACCCTGAAAGTGGTCTCAGACACAACCACTCTGGCTCTGGTGACGGCAATGCGATCCACTCCCGTCCACGGGCATGGACGAGATCGCCTGGCGCAAATGTTTCCATCAAGCGCTGCTCCCCAACAATTCCAGCAGTTCCACAGGCGCCATCGCACCGGGTTCCGTTGGAATGCCCCCACAGAAAACCCCATGTCAAGAATTGCAGAATGCTCGCTTTCAGCAAGTGGATTCGAAGAGGCGACCACCAAATAGCTCCGCCACACGAGGGGCAGAGAGACTTCACCTGCCACGAGCGGTGTCGCGTCAGCTGGAGGCAATTTCCAGCGTGCCAAAGCCTCGGCCAGGAACCATTTGGGCTAGCCCTGCCGCTTATTGACTTCACCTTGCTCTGTGCCAAGCGCAGCAGTATGCGGCGCACATCTGGATCGGTGCGATAAAGACAAACGCTTCGCCTTCGGGTTGCGCGGCGACATCTGGACCGTGCTGATCGAAAACCCAAAGGGGTAGCGGGGCGGGGCTCGAGTTCGCCCGGCGGTTCACGGATTGGGCCGGCGACGATTCGGATTTCTCGTGGTCGCCGGATGGCAAGAAACTTTACTTCACCTCCGACCGCGAGTTCAACACCCGCCTTTATGAACTGGATATCGAGACGCTCGAAGACATCGCTCTGGGACCGGAGAAGATGTCACCGGCCGCGGTTTCGCCGGATGGCAAGCAACTTGGCTTCTGGGTGTCGGGCCGGAAGGCGGCTTGCACGCTGCCGTTCGAATGCGGCGAAGCTGCGCATTGAAGGTGCCCGGCCCGCAATGGCGCGGAGTGGGCGGCGGCGAATACTCGTGGTCGCCCGACATGAAGTGGATTGCCTACACGCAGCGCGCGAAAGCCGGGCCTGGAACATTTCGGTCGTTCCCGGCCGAGGCGGCGAACCCGTCAATGTCACCCGGCTTTATGCCCAGCACAGCCAGCCCGCCTGGTCTCCGGACGGCAAATATCTGTTTTTCCAAAGCAACCGGGACGGCGATGGTTTCTATGTGCTGCCGTTGACGCAGCGAAGACGTCCGCAGCTGACGACACGGACCTCAAGTTCGAGAAGCCCACGAATGAACGTGGCGGTGAAAATCGAATTCGAAGACATCTCCCGCCGCATCCGCAAGGTGTCCTCCCAAGCCCGCAGCCGACCTCACCGTCACCGCAGAAGGCTTGATCCTGTTCATCGCCGAAGGCGATGTTTGGTCCGTCAGTTACGACGGCAAGGAAACCAAGAAGACTCACCACCGGCGGCGGCAAATTCCAGCTTGCGCGTGTCACCAAGGATGGCAAGAAAGCCTTCTACGTCCAGAACGGGGAACTTTACGACGATGGCACTGCGGGAAAGGAGCCGAGAAGGTCACTTTCACCGCGGAATGGGAACGCGACATCCGGGCCGAACGCCAGGCCGCGTTCACGCAATTCTGGCGCTCGTACCATCGCGGGTTTTACGACGGCAATTTTCATGGCCGCGATTGGGTCGAAATCCGGCAGCAGATACGAACCGCTGCTGGATGCGGTCGAAACCAACGACGAGTTTGCCTCGCCTCCTCCAGATGCATGGTTGGGGAATTGGAAGCTTCGCACTCGGAGGTCACGCCAGCCGCCAAGTGGAACGTGACCGCGCCCAGTCACGCCGCACTCGGATTCACCTTTGATTACAGCTATCGGGGCCCGGGCTTGCGGGTGCGCAGGTGCCTCCCGGCGCGCCCGGCTGGTATGACAAGACGCGAGATTCGAGCCGGGCGAATACATTCTGGCGATCAACGGCGAGGACGTGCGTCTGGATGAGAATCTCTACGAGCTGATCAACGATAAGCAGGACCGCGAGTTCGAGTTTCTCGTCAGCACCAACAGGGACAAAGGCAGCGCCGCAAGGTCAAATACAAGGTCCTGACCCAAGACGAATGGAGCGAGCTCAATTACGCCAATCGCATCGAGCGCCTGCGCAAATACGTCGGAGGACGAAGAGCAGCGGCAAGATCGGTTATCTCCACATCGCCGCCATGGGCCGCGCAACCAGCACCAGTTCGAACGCGAAGCCTACGAATACATCGTGGGCAAGGACGCCATGATCATCGACGTGCGCTTCAACAACGGCGGCAACATCGCCGACACGCTGATCGATTGGCTGGAACGCAAGCCCCACGGTTATGTGCGCCCGCGCGATGGCGAAGCCCGAGGCCAGCCCGTATCACGCCTGGGAAAGCAAGATGTGGTGCTCATGAACGAGCACAGCTATTCCAACGCCGAGATTTTTCCGTACGCCATGCGGGCGCGAGGCCTGGCGCGACTCATTGGCATGCCCACGCCCGGTTATGTGATCTGGACTGATTCCCTGAGACTGGTCGACGGCACCAACGCGCGCATGCCGCAGAGCGGCTCCTATCGCCTCGATGGCACACCCAGGAAAACATCGGCGAAAAGCCCGATGTGCGCGTTCCACTTGTCGCCGGAAGATTGGCTGACCGAGCGCGACCCGCAGCTCGATAAGGCGATCGAGCTGTTGAGCGGCAAGGCGGAGGCGGGCAGCAAGGAACCGGTGGAACCTTCAGCGTCCTGCTAGAGTCCGCTGGATGGTCGGAGCGCGGAGCATTGCTCCGCCAGTTCGCAGGCAAATCCGGGCGGAGCATTGCTCAGCCACTGACATCCATTGAGCTCCGCAGAGGTTTATCCGCGGTTGACCGCCCGTTCCTGTTTGCCCCAGAACCGGAAGCCCCAGGAAGCCGAGCAACGGCAGCCATCCCGCGAGAGCAAAACCGAGATCATAGGAATAGGTATCGTCGATCAGACGTCCAAAATACTTTTGCGCTGGCGATGACGAAGCCAGTCCGCCACGCAGGCCAACCCCGTGACCTTTCGCCTGGTGATGCGGAGTGATCTCCTGGGTGAAGGCATGGTAAATCAGAAAGATACCCAGCGCGCCGGCGCCCACCATTAACAGGGTTTACCAGCAGGAGCCATCCTTTGGGCAAATAAACGGCGACAGTCGTCAACGCCGTTAACGCCGAGCAGCAGACAAAGAAGCGAGCAGTCGCGAACCATGGACGGGCATACCGCGACGCGCCAGCCACAGGGCGAGAGCGCCGGCGCCGAGGCAACCGACGTCCGTGGCCACGTAGAAGAGGGAATTGAAACCGAGCGCGTCGGCTTCGGCGTAACCGCGCCCTTGGATCAGGAACTTGGGAAGCCAGGCGCGCAAGGTCTGCCAGCAGGTGTTGATACAGGCAATCATGAAGAGCACGGCCAGCATCCGCCGGCTCAATAAGATCCGCCAGCCTGGGCCCGCGGTTGCGCCGGGCGTGATCGCAGCGGGCAACATCGGACTCGCGCACCAGGGCGAACGGAAGGTCGTCCAAAAGCCCGACCGCGCCGATCACTTGAAACGCAAACCGCCAGCTCCCCAGGCTAGTTGGTAAGCATCATCCGCATGATCAGCGGCGTGATGATGGCGCCGATGGAAGCGCCGCCTGCGCGCAGCACCTCCACGTCGTCCGCTACGGCTACGACCAGGTCAACAAGCAGGCCGCAGCAGTCGCCGAGGACGCGAAATCGGTGCCCGCCGAGCGTTATTCCGCCCCGGGTCGGCCAGCGCTGGCCTAGTAATCGACGCCCGACTTGACGCGCGCGGTCGTTTGCGTGCAGGCCGCCCTTGCTGTCCAGCGTCGCGCAGGCCTGGATGATGTCGCCGCTGAGGGCTTCGGCGATGTCGCCGGGGACGTTCGACTTCACCAGGGCTCGCAGGACGGTGACTTCCTGGGCGTCCGGGGGCATCGTGTAGGCGGGAAGCATCCAGCCGCGCTCTGAGGCCACCTGGCCGGCGACGTCAAACTCGTCGAAGTTGTTGTCCGCGCGGAGCCTGAAGCAGACAAGCGGAAGCTGCTCGGCATCGGCGCCGATCAGCTCGAAGCGACCGCGGTCTCACCAGGACTGGCCGGCCAGGAACTCGGCGTTCTGCTTGAGAGCCCTGATCACGTTGGTGTAGCCCTCGCGGCCGAGTCGGCAGAACATGTAGTACTGAGCGAGCATCACCGAGCTGCCTGTCGAGAAGTTGAGGGTGAACGTGGCGTCGGTCTGCCCGAGATAGTTTTCGTAGAAGACGATGTCCTCGGGGAGGTCGTCGGTGCTGCGGAAGACGAGCCAGCCGATCCCCGGGTAAACCAGCCCGAACTTGTGGCCGGAAACGTTGATCGAGTGAACCTGCTCGAGCTTGAAGTCCCAGGGGTAGTCGGGGTAGATGAAGGGCCAGACGAAGCCGCCGCTGGCTGCATCCACGTGCAGGGGGATATCGAGCTCGCGCTCCTGCTTGACGCGGACGAGAAGATCGTTGATGCCGACGACATCGTCGCGCTCTCCCGTAAAGGTCGTGCCGAGCACGGCGACAAC